>NZ_JANFNH010000025.1 GCF_024436055.1 Streptantibioticus rubrisoli
AGCCCCCACCCCAGCCGCCGCCCCAGCCCCAACCGGGGCCCCAGCCCCAGCCGCCGCCCCAGCCGCCGCAGCAGCCGCCGCCCCAGCCGCCGCCTCCGCCACGAATGCTGACGGCCGCAACGTGGGTCGGGTGTTGGGGAGCCGCTGACGCGGTGGACAGACCGCCAGCGGTCGCGAACGCACCGGCAGTGAGCATCCCCGTGGCGGCAGCCACGGCGAGACGCCGTATCGGCTTACGCATGGCGCTTCTCCTAACTTGTGCGAGCGCGGCGGATTGCCGCTCCTCACCGCCAGGGTGCGTCCACTTCTCACCCACCTACAAGCAAATCACCATAAAACTGCCATAAATTGGAAAATCCTGGCGCATCGCCGCCTCGCCACGCCGTCGACTACCGCTCCGTCAACAACGAACCCGCTGGTCAGGGCCGCCCCGCACACCTCCGGCCGCGAATGGCGTGATGATCGCCGTCACATGTGCCGTGACGTTCCGCATCTCCTCGCTCCTCCGCGTAATCGCCGGATTTGCAGATGGGAATGGGTCACGTGTCGCGTCTCCGTTATGGGCGGCGAACTCGGGGAACATCCCCCGATTTGGACGGAGTTACGGCCCTGACTACTCGACAGGCCGGTGGCACAACAGTGCGTCACAAGGCCGTCGGGTGAATGGTCACCGTTTCAGCACCTCACCGCAAGGACTATCGGCTCTAACGTGGACTGTGGGGTGCACTGTGTTGTTCGAGATGTGACAACGGCTGACCTGCCTGGGTGCGGAAAGGTGTGGTCTTGGCATGAGTCGCGTGGTGGTAGCGGTTGACGGATCCGAAGCCGCCCGCTTGGCCCTGGAGTGGGCAGCGGACGAGGCCGAACGGCGAGGAGTGCCGCTGAAGGTGGTCCACGCCGACCGGTGGGAGCCATACGCGTTCGGCGATGACATCAACGTCGTAACGGGGGCTGGCGAGGCTGCCCGGGAGCTGGTGGCCGAGGAGGCCAGGCGTGCCCTGGCGCGCTGCCCGCGACTTGAAGTCTCCACCGAGGCTGTGGGCGAGGAGACCGTCACAGCGCTACTGCGGGAGGGGGCCGCTGCGGACCTGCTGGTACTCGGCTCCCGAGGCCGCGGCGGCTTCGAGGGCATGCTGCTGGGCTCGGTGAGCCTGCGCGTGGTCGGTCGGGCCGACTTCCCCGTGGTGGTGGTACGCGGAGACGGCATCGCCCCCACGCGGGGCCGGGTGGTGCTGGGGGTAGGTGCGCACTATCCGCCGGGACGCGCCGCCGATTTCGCCCTTGACCAAGCCATCCGCCGCAAGGCCGTACTGGACGTGGTGTACGCCTGGCAGCCGGACCTGGACCTGTCGGGTCTGTCCGTGGTGATGGACAGCGGAACCGCCCAGGAACGGGCACAAGTGCTGCTGGCCGCAGTGACCGCACCGCTGGAACAGGACGCCACCGGCATCCGGGTACGCCCGTGCCCGGTTCCCGGCGCACCAGCCCCGGCCCTGCTGCACGCCGCAGCCGACGCCGACCTGGTGGTACTCGGCTCCCGTAAACGCCATGGCCAACTGGGGCCGGTCACCCACGCGATGCTCCACCACTCGCCCTGCCCGGTAGCCATCGTTCCCGTCACCTGACAGCCCTGCGGGTGCGGGAAGGTGTGCACATGGGTTCAGGTGACATGCCGGTGCTCTGTGGAGGACCCGCCCCGAGTCGGCCTTGACGGGGTATGTCCAGTGGGTAGCCGACCGGCCGAGCCGCTTGGCTACGTTCATCGGCCTGGCCCGAGGGGCCCTGGAGGTCAAGGGCAAATAGCAGGCTGCCTCTCTTCCTTCGTCGCCGCGATCAGGCGCGCACAAGCCGAGAGCCGTTCGTCCGCTGCCCCGGCAGGCCGAGGGCGCTGGTCAGGGAATGCAGAGCCGGTCGGCGAGTTCCGTCCAGAGCGCGGGAGCGCGGGAGTGCGGCGGCCGCGGTGCCGGGGCGGGCGTCAGCAGCCGCAGGTGCCCGCGGCCGGGGCGGTCAGGGGGTCGGCGCCGTGGCGCTGCGGGCCCTGCGAGGTCTCGTAGGCGAAGCCCTCGCGCACCCAGTACTCGAACCCGCCGAGCATCTCCTTTACCTGGTAGCCGAGTTCGGCGAGGGCAAGGGCAGCACGGGTGGCGCCGTTGCAGCCGGGCCCCCAGCAATAGGTGACGACAGGCACCGACTTGTCGAGCAAGTCCCCGGCCCGTTCGTGGATGAGCGCGGTGGGCAGGTGGACCGCGCCGGGGATGTGTCCCTGATCCCAGGATTGGGTGGAACGGGAGTCGAGGATGACGAATCCGGGGTCGTCGCCAGCAGTGAGCGCGGCGGCGACGTCCGCCACATCGGCGTGGAAGCGCAGCGATGTGCGGAAGTGGGCGGTGGCCTCGGCGGGTGCCGCGGGGGCGACGTGCAGGACGGGGTTCGGGACGGTCGTGCTCATGGGATGGAGCCTTCCTGGTGCCGGGCGACACGGCCCGGTTGCTGTCTACGACCTCGAATCTAAGGGCCGGGAGCGGCAGGATGAAGGCGATATCCACGGCCTCTCATTGCCGTGGCCGGGGAATCCGTGCTAATTCACGGCCATGACCGCGATTTCCCTGGACGCCATCGACTGGCGCATCCTCGACGTCCTCCAGCGCGACGGCCGGGCCAGCTTCGCCGACCTCGCACGTGCCGTCTCCATGTCGGCCAGCGCGGTTACCGAGCGCGTGCGCCGACTGGAGGAGGCGGGGATCATCAGTGGCTACGCGGCGGTCGTGGACCCGGACAAGGTCGGGCTGACAATCATGGCGTTCGTGCGGCTGCGCTACCCGAACAGCAACTACAAGCCCTTCCACGACCTGGTCAAGGCGATGCCGGAGATCCTGGAAGCCCATCATGTGACAGGCGACGACTGCTTCATCATCAAGGTCGCGGCGCGTTCCATGCGCCACCTGGAAGAGGTCTCCGGCCGAATCGGCGGCCTGGGCTCCGTCACGACGAGCGTCGTGTACTCGTCCCCGCTTCCCCGGCGCCCTGTCGGTCACTGACACCCCCGACGATCCGCTGGAGCCGCCGCGAATTCTCGGGTAAGCGACCACTTCGCCGGTCACCCAGGCCCGCGGTAATGGCCTGCCTGGGGGCGACTTGGCAGCCGCCACGCGTCGGTGATCGTGCGGTTGGGTCGGGGCGGGGAGGATCTGGGCTGCCAGCCCGGTACGGACATACCCGGGAGGCGATTCGGCAGTTGGGAGCCGCCCGTGTTCTATTACGTGCTCAAGTACGTCCTGCTGGGGCCGTTGCTTCGGTTGCTGTTCCGGCCGCGGGTTGAGGGGATCGAGCACGTTCCGGCGGAAGGCGCGGCGATCGTCGCCGGGAACCACCTGTCCTTCGTGGACCCCCTCCTCATGCCCACGGTCCTGAAACGGCGCGTCACGTTCCTGGCCAAGGCGGAGTACTTCACGGCGCCGGGTCCCAAGGGGCGACTGACCGCGCTCGTTCTCCGCCGTGCCGGGCAGATTTCGGTGGACCGGTCGGGCAGGGCCACGGGGGAGCGGGCCATCGGGGAGGGGCTGAGAAAGGTACTGGCGAAGGGAGAGGTACTCGCGATCTATCCGGAGGGCACGCGTTCCCCCGACGGCCGCCTGTACAAGGGCAAGGTCGGGGCGGCGGTGATGGCCCTGGCCGCGCGGGTTCCGGTGGTTCCGTGCGCGATGGTGGGGAGCTTCGAGATCTGGCCTCCAGGACGTCTCCTGCCGAGGCTCCGGCAAGTCACGATCCGTTTCGGGGAACCGCTGGAGTTCACGCGCTTCGCGGGGATGGGGGACCAGGAAGCCGTGTTGCGGGCCGTCACCGACGAGATCATGTACGCGATCTTGCGGCTGTCGGGCCAGGAGTACGTGGATCGGTACGCGGCCGACGTGAAGGCCAGCCAGGCGAAGGTGTCGCGGGGCTGAGGTTCCGGGGGGCCGGGGGCGGGGACGTGCGAGCGCGAGGTGGATCGGCCGGGCTGCCCGATCCGCCCTCACGGTGGAAGCAGCGTGCCCAGCGGCCCCAGGTCGATGTTGAGGTCGGCCATGGTGAGGCCGTAGTGGTCGCACAGTTCGACCATCCGGTCGTGCAGGAGCATCAGGGTCAACCCGAGACGTTCCTCCTGCTCCTCCGTCAGGTCGCCCTCGTCGACGCGGTGGAGGGCCTGTCGCTCCATCAGCTGCCGCAGCAACTCGACGATGGTCAGGACCAGTTTGACCAGGTCCCGTTCCACCGTCTCCGGGTCGGCGCGCAGTTGGCGCGCGGCGCCCGTGCTCCGGCCGCCAGGCGACGGGGAGACCTCCTCGGGGCGGGCGGGAAGCAGTGAGAACGCCCGGTTCGCGGCCTGGGCCACCTCATGCAGGCGATCCGCAGGCGGGCGGTCAGCGGGGCTCGTCACCGTAACCGCCGTGCCCGGTGAGCGTCCGCCGCTGCGGCAGGAACGTCGCCCACTGCTCGTCCAACTGCTCGCGGACGGCGACCACCACGGCGCGCAGCGAGATCCTCACGAGATCGATGTCCGCGATGGACAGCACGAGATCTCCGGTGAGCACCACGCCACCGCTCAGCAGCCGGTCCAACAGGTCGATCAGGGCCACCTGTTGCTGACGGGCCGGGCGGTCGTCGTAATTACCGTGCTCGCTCACCGCCGCCTGGCCTCCTCCTGCGCGTCGGGTGCGAGCGGGGCGGTGAAGGAGTACGGCGCCCAAGGACCGGTGACCTCCACGCGAATCCCGTGCAGGCCGTCCGCGGCATGCAGCATCCGGCTGCGGAACTCCTCGGACAGACGGCGCGGGACCAGATAGGCGTCGTTGGAGACGTTCTCACCCGGCGCCTGGGCCAGTCCGCCCTCTTGTGGACGGTGCCGGGTGCGTTCCACCGCCAGGCCACGAGCCTGCTCCTCCGTCCGCCGGACGGCTTCCTCGGCGAGCCGCCACGCGTCCTCCCGCTCCTGCCGCTGATGCCTGCGGCTGCGCAGATACGCGCGTCCGGGGTTCGCCTCGTCGGCCGGGCGGCCAGCTGCCACCGGGTCGGGCGGAGACGCGGGCGGCACCTCGGCGTACACCTTGACGCCCCACTCCACGTGGTCGGCGAGCCGGTCCAGCAACGTGGTGAAGGTCGTCTCCCGCTCGCGCAGCATCTCCCGGACCCGGTCCTCGTCGAGATACACGGTGGCCAACCGCATGGGGAGGACGGTGGTGTGCGCGGCCAGGGTCTCGATGACCAGGTGGTGTGCCCGGGCCGTCGCTTCCAGCCACCGTATGTCCTCCAGGCCGACCTTCAAGGCCGCCTCCGAGAACTCCTCGCGGGGCACCGCGCTGACCACGGCGGCCACCGCTCCCGAGCGGACCAGGGTGACAGGGGCGCCCGCCACCCCTCGGACATCGGCGAGCGCCGTCCGCTCCGGCGGGTCGGACGACCTCACCACGGCGTACGCGTAGCACAGCTGCTCGTCCACCGTTCTCAGCTCCGGTCCTCGTCGTCCTCGTCGTCCTCGACTCTGCGGCGTTTGCGGCGCGGCTCGGCACGTGTCTCCCGCTGCCTCTCATCGGCGCCATCGGCGTCGTCGGCGTCACGCGACCGGTGGCGGCTGCCGGATCCGGCCTCGGACAGCTCCGGCTGGGATTCCCTGACCTGTCTGCGCAGCACCTCCAGTTCGGCGCGCAACTCGTCGTTCTGCTCCTGGAGCGTGCGTCCGCGGTCGGCGCGAGACGAGAGGGCGGGGTCGTGCTCCCACCAGTCGATACCGATCTCCCTGGCCTTGTCGACCGACGCCACCAGAAGCCGGAGTTTGATGGTGAGCAGCTCGATGTCAAGGAGGTTGATCTTGATGTCACCGACGATGACGATTCCCTTATCGAGCACGCGTTCAAGAATGTCCGCTAGGTTCGCGCCGGACCCCTGCTCGTAGGGAGAGAGGGCTCGCGACGATCTGGGGGCGGGCTCGTACTGGGTCACGGCACCACGACCTCGTTTCCCTGGGGAGCCGATGTCGGCGACGGGGGAACCGGCGGCTCGCGCACGTCAGCAGTCGGATCTACCGGCGGCGTTGACGACTCTCGGCGGCTTCTTCCTCCGGCTCGTCGTAGCGGTCGTCGGTTTCTCCGCCTTTCTCCTCGTCTTCTTCGTCCTCCTCCTCGTCCTCCTCCGCGGAAGCTTCGGGTTCTTCGGGTTCTTCGGGTTCCTCTTCCTCTTCCCCTTCGTCCTCGTGCTGGTCCTCGGCCCGCTCGGCCTCCTCGTGACCGCGTACCACCTCGCCCTCGCGGATCTCTCCGCGCCAGGCACCGGTGGCCTCTCCGCGCATCATCACGAACGTGCGGAAAAGCTTCAGATCCAGCCGGGCCCTGCGGCCCTGGGCCCTCAGCAGGCCGCCGACCTTCTCGACCACGCCCTTGGGGTAGTACTCCAGGACGAGCAGCACCTTGGTGAGGTTCTCCGCGAGCGGGTGGAAGGTGACGACGCCCTTGGTCGTGCCCTTGGCCCCCTCGGACGTCCAGGCGATGCGTTCGTCGGGCACCTGCTCCGTGACGATGCCCCGCCAGCGACGGGACGCCTTGGCGATCTTCACCTCCCAGTGGGTGGTGATCTCGTCCTCCTGCTCGACGTTCACGACGCCCTTGGCGAACCGTTCGAACTCAGTGAACTGCGTCCACTGGTTGTAGGCCTCGCGCAGGGGCACGCCCACGTCGATGTCCTCGATGATCGTCAGGCCCTTACCCGCGCCGCCGTCGGAGGGCTTCTCGTGCCGCTTCTGCGTGAGGTCCTTGGTCTTGTCCATCAGCGCGTCCTTGGCGTGGGACACGGTCGACGTCAGCACCTCGCCCGCCGGAGCGTGCTGGAGGAGCATCTTGCCGCCCTTGGTCACGGCGGTGGTCAGCGCGCCGGGGCCCAGATGTGTCTCGGTCAGTTTGCGTGCTCCTTCACCGAGTCGGCGGCCCACGCCCTCCAACATCAAGTCGAGGCGGGCCTCCACATAGTCCTCCAGCTCCTCCTTCAGCCGGTTCGTGGCAGGGTTGTGCAGTGTCTGTTCACGGACCTTGTTGAGAGTCCCGGTGCCGCCCTCAGCCATCGTCCGGCCTCCTCGATCGTGCGGAGCCGCTCTTGGGGCGGCTGTGCGGCTCGCTCTCTTCCCGATCCGACTCGCGGTGCCGCGCCTTGTGTTCGTGGCCCTCGCTCCGGCGCCCCTCGCTCCGGCGCTCCTCGCCCCGGCGCCCCTCTTCCTCGCGGTCTTCGCCGCGGCGCGATTCGCGGGCCCTGTCCTGTCCCGTGGACCGGTCGGACCGGACGCCACCTTCACCGCGGTCCCGCTCATCGTCCGGATGCGCCCTTTCGTGCAGTCCCGTGGTGCGTTCGTGGATGGCGTCGGCGAGACTGTCCGCCTTCGCCGTCAGCACAGACGTCGCCGCGGCCTTGCCCGCGCCCGTCAGCTCGGTGCGTACCTGCCGAGTGATGCCGCTGAGGAAGGGGGACTCCTGGACGGCCTTGACGAGTTGTCCGGGCCTCATCCGCGATCCGGCCAGCAGCGAACCCACGCTCAGGGCGAGCTTGGCCTTCTTCGTCCGTCCCAGCACATATCCGCCCAGGACAGCCGCGCCGATCTTGGCGTTGTTCATGATCTGGAACCCCTTTTCCTTTCCCACTCCTCACAGACCGCCCTGCCCGCCGCTCCGCAGCTGGTAGGCCCTGATCTCCTCCAGGCGGCGCATCAGTTCGTCCTCGCGCCGCGCGAACTCCTCGTCGTCGATACGGCCCTCGATCCGCGCGTCCTCCAGCTTCACGAGCGCCTCCTGCACGGGCGCGGGGTCGTAGTACTCGTCCTCGGCCGCACGGACGACCTTGTCGAGGACCCACCAGATGCCCCGCACGGGCGCGGCCGGCAGCGTCAGGATGTCGGTGACCAGTCCCATACCGCCTCCTCGTGCCGTCCGGACAGGTCATGGGCAGCGGATCACGCGAAGCTGTACGGCGGCAGCGGTCCCCGTAGCCGCAGTTCGACGTCCTTTCCGTACCGCTCGGCCAGTTCCTGGGCGGTCCGGGTGAACTCGTCGGCCCGCTCGCTGTCGACCAGGAAGGACGCGTTCACGAAGTACTGCTGGGACGGCTCCGCGACCTTCTCGGACGCCGCGAGCGGCCGCAGCGCGGTAAGTACCTCGGCGGCGATCGCATCCTGTCGGGTCTGCACCTCCTGGGCCACGAGCTCCCCGAGCGCCAGGCGGTCCTCGTACGTTCCGCCGCCCTCCCGGGTCGCCTCGTTCAGCGCACGGGCCTGCTCCGACGTCTCCAGGATGGCGCGCAGCAGCGCGTCCTGGTCGTAAAGGCCCTTGATGTTGAACTCCGCCCGCCCGGTGAACTCCTCAAGGCGCTGCGAGAACTGCTCGGCACGCTCTTCCAGCACGGTGCGTACGGCGTCCTCGTCCTGGGCGACGAACCCGAAGCTCAACGGCAGGATGGTGCCGTCTGCCCACAGATGGCCCAGGACCCCGTGATGCGCCTCCAGGTCGCGGCGGGAGACCGAGAGTTCTTCCGGGGCCTCACTGACGACGGCGCACAGCGAGCCGCTGTGGACCGTGCGCAGTTCGGCGGGCGACTCGCCCACGCCCTTGACGCCGTTCAGGTCCAGCGGATGCGAGTCCTTGGTGATCGCGTACACGTACACGGACACGGCTCAGTCCTCCCGGTCCTCCGAGGAACGGCGGCTCGAGCCGCGTTCGACCTGCTCGTGCTCCTTCTCGCGCTCGTCGTCCCCGCGTCGCTTCTGGAACGACTCCGTGAACGCCTCGACGGCGCCCGTCAGGGCGCCTTTGCTCTTGCCCTTGGCGCCCCCCTCCTCGACGCTCTGGACGACGTCCGTCAGCTGTGCGGGAGCCTTGCGGCCCTCCTCCAGATCCAGCCGGTTGCAGGCCTCGGCGAAGCGCAGATACGTGTCGACACTGGCCACGACCACGCGTGCGTCGACCTTCGCTATCTCCAGGCCGATGAGGGACACCCGTACGAAGGCGTCAATGACCAGGCCCCGGTCCAGGACCAGTTCCAGTACGTCGTAGAGATTGCCTGTGCCACCAGCGGGTTGGGCGACGGCGCCGCCGCCCTGCGGCACCATAGTCACGGTCTCTTCCCTTCAAGCGAAGGGGGGCGCTTCTCAGCGGCCCTCTCTGTCGACCTGTGCGCGGGTGTAGCGGCGTGCGCGCTCGTACGCCATCAGCTTGCCCGCAGGATCCAGAACGACCTGGTAGCTGGCCATCACACTGCTCGTATCCGGGATGCGCTCCAGCTCCACGACCTCCACCTCGGCTTCCCAGCCCTGTTCGGTCGGTTTCAGCGCCGAAACAGACTCGGGAGCCCGCCCCAGTAGCTCGGTGAGCTGCTGGGTCGCGCTCCGCATGGCCTCGGGCGCCGAGACGCGCTGCGCGGAGGACGCCTCCTGCGACGAGGCAGGTGCTTTCTTCGGCTCACGGTCGCTCGTGATCATTCACCTTCCAGCTCTATGTCAAGCATCAACCCTCTCCGGGGATATGCCAAGGCCGCTGGTCAGCGACCGTCTTCGGGCCTTCCGTACCTGCCGCACCGTCCGGATCGGAGACGAACGGGCTCGGGCTACTGGTCGGGATCAGCTGCGGCTCCACACGCCACGGAGGGAACGTTCCCCCATGTCGCAGGCGGCGGCAAAGCAATATAGTCGCATTTGGGACGCTTTATCCGGCTGAGTAATTGGGCGACACCAGGAAACAAGCGACACCAGGAAACAAGTCGGAAGTCGTCGACCGAGGAGTTGATCCGTGTGGCTGCTCAGGGAAAGAAGATTCGGGGCAAGGCCCAGGAGATGAAGGGCAGGGCCAAGGAAGCGGCCGGAGATGTCACCGCTGACGAGAGCCTGCGCGTCAAGGGCATGGGCGACCGCGCCGAGGGAAAGACCCGCAAGGCAGCTGGCGAGACGGCCCAGAAGGCGCATGGGACTACGGAGGAAGTGAAGGGCAAGGCAGAACAGTTGAAGGGTAGGGCACGCAAGAACATGTGACGGCCAGCCGTCCGAGGAGCGCGTGAACCCGGCCGACGATTCCGCATCGGTCGTTCTGTTCCATGGCCTGTTCCATGGCCTGGTCGGGGTCATCGTGCTCGCGGAACCGCCGCAGGCTGCTCCGTCGGTGGCCTCGCCTGCGGGGTTCGACGACGGTTCGTTACGTTCGGTCACGGCCGCTGAGCCGCCGCCAGACCGAAGAACAGGCCCTTGGCCTGCGGAAACGCGGGCCGGGGGCCTCTTGTGTGGAGGGGCGCCGTCAGCCGCCTTGCGAGGGTCGGCCGCTGGGGAGGCGGTGACCGCCCCTCCTGTCTCGCGAGCAGAAGCCCGGTCGGGCCAGCGTTGAAGGTGTCGCCAGGCGGGACCTTGGCGAGTGGGGCCGGAAGCGTCACGCGGAGGCGGAAGCGCGGATGGGCCGTTCGCGTTGGCGGAGCGGGAAGGTGGGGGAACGCGGAGGGCCACGTACGGGTGAACGTGGTGCGTACCTGATGTGCTGACGGTGGGGGCGGGGAGATCTGGACGGCAGATTCTGAGCACAGGCGCGGCTTTGTCGGGGATACGGTTTTGCCGGTTCCCCGGTGCTGGGCGGCGTCGTTGTCAGGCCAACTGCCTTCTGGAGGTCCTGAGTTGAAGAACCGTCGGATGCCTGCGCGGCGCGCGGCCCTGTTCGGTGCGGCGGCCGCCGCCCTCATGGCTGTGACGCTCACCCCGCCGCCCGCCATCGCGTCTCCCACCCCCGCCCCGCACCCCGTCTCCGCAGTTCAGGCCGCACACCTGGCCACCACACTGGCCGCGAAGCTGAAGGGCGCCGCGGCCGGTTCCTACTACGACGCCACGACACACCGCCTCGTGGTCAACGTCCTCGACGACGGCTCCGCCGCCACCGTGCGCGAAGCGGGCGCCGTACCGAAGCTGGTGCGCAACCCGCAGGCCCGGCTGGACGCGGACCGTGAGGCGCTCAACGCCGAGGCCGCCATTCCCGGCACCGCGTGGGCCGATGACCCGCGAGTGAACCAGGTGGTGGTGACCGCCGACCCCACGGTCTCGGACGCGGACATGGCGAAACTGACCGCGGTCGCCAGGTCACTCGGTGACGCGGTGACGGTGCGCAGAACCTCCGCGAAGTTCAGACCGCTGATCGAGGGCGGCGACGCCATCTGGGGCAGCACCGCGCGCTGCTCGCTAGGGTTCAACGTCGTCAGGGGCGGCCAGCCGTACTTCCTGACCGCCGGGCACTGCGGCAACGCCGTCAGCAGTTGGTCGGCCACCCAGAACGGCCCGCAGATCGCGGCCACCGCGGCATCCACCTTCCCGGGCCACGACTACTCGCTGGTGCGGTACACCGGTGTCGTCGACCACCCCAGCGCGGTGAACCTCTACAACGGTGGCACGCAGTCCATCTCCAAGGCCGCCGACGCGATCACCGGCGAGGCGGTCCGGCGCAGCGGCTCCACCACCGGGGTGCACTCCGGCCATGTCACCGGTCTGAACGCCACGGTCAACTACTCGGAGGGCCAGGTCAACGGCCTGATCCAGACCGATGTGTGCGCCGAACCGGGCGACTCCGGCGGCCCGCTGTTCGACGGTGCGACCGCGTTGGGGCTCACCTCGGGCGGCAGTGGCGACTGCACCTCGGGCGGCGAGACCTTCTACCAGCCGGTGCCGCAGGCCCTGCAGGCGTACGGGGCGCAGCTCGGCTGACCCGCGGCCACGCGCCGTCGCGGCGGACGACTCCCGCCGCCGCGACGGCGTCACCCGCCGGTGGGTACGCGGACGGGCGTACGGCGCGACGGGGCGGCGGCGCGGCGGCTCGCCGTGCGGCGGCGGTACCAACCGGCGAGCCGCTGGGCGCCCGCCGCGGTGGTGGCCGTGGCCAGCAGCAGGTAGAAGACGAAGAGCTTGTTCAGGTCGTCCAGGAAGTACCAGATCGCCGAAGTGGCGGTGAACCAGAAGGCGACCACGGCCAAGGCGGCGTCGTCGCGGTCGCGGGCCGCTCGGGCGAGGCAGACGGCGGCGGCCATCGCCAGCAACAGGGCGATGCTGGAGTACGAGCTGTCCCATCCGAGGTTCGCCCGCCGCAGCTCGGAGTTGACGGCGACGGCCTCCGCCACCGGCCCCCAGGCGACCACGCAGGACAGTCGGCGGGACGCCGGTAGCACCGCCAGCCCCAACAGGCCAGCGGCTAGGGCGACTTGGCCGAAGTGTGCGGTCTCCACCGCATGCGCGCGGGCGCACAGGAACGACAGCACGCATCCCAGGAGCGCCAACGCGCCCGCGCTGGAGGGACGCAGCGCCCGCCTCGCGGCGCCGAACGGGGATTCCGTTTCGCGTTCCGGTACGGGCGCCTCCGGTGTGCCGGGCAGGTCCTGAGCAGGTGTCAGTTCCGGCACGGCAGCCGCCTGTTCGGGCGCCGGTTCCGGGACGGCCGCCACCTGTTCGGACCCCCGTGCCGGGATGGCCGCTGCCTGTTCATCTGCCGCCACCGGTGTGGGCACCGCCTGTTCATCTGCCGCCACCGGTGTGGGCGCCGCCTGTGCCAGCGCGGCTCGCATGGACTCCGCGTCGGCGAAGCGCTCCGCGGGGTCCTTGCGCAGCGCCCGTGCGATCACCGCCTCCAGTGCGGGCGGTACCTGCGCCCGCCGCCGGGAGACCGGCACCGGCTCCGCGTACACATGCTGGTGCATCACGGCGAACGGTGACTCCGCGCGGAACGGCGGTGCCCCGGTGAGCAGTTCGTACAGCAGGCAGCCCATGGCGTACAGGTCCGCCCGGTGGTCGATCTCCGCGCCGCTGATCTGCTCGGGCGAGAGGTAGGCGGGCGTGCCGGGGGCGGCGCCGCTGCCGGTGAGCCGGGTGGCGGCCTCGGTGAGCGCCTTGGCGATGCCGAAGTCGAGGACCTTCACCGTCGTCGGGCCGGTCAGCATGATGTTCGACGGCTTGATGTCCCGGTGCACGATGCCGTGTTGATGGCTGTGCGCCAGCGCGTCCAGTACTTCGCGGGCCAGGGCGACCGCCCGGGGGATCGGTAGCGGGCCGTCGCGCAGTGCCTCGGCGAGCGTGCCGCCCCGCACATACTCCATCACCAGGTACGGGCGCGGACCTTCCGGATCCGGTTCCTCTCCGACATCGTGGATGGTGGCCACGGCCGGGTGGTTGAGCGCCGCGACGGCGTGTGCCTCGCGCTGGAACCTGGCGCGTGACTCGGCGTGGTGGGCCAGTTCCGCGGACATCAGCTTGATGGCCACGGTGCGCCGCAGCCGGTGGTCCACGGCACGGTGGACCGTGCCCATGCCGCCATGACCGAGCCGTTCGACCAACTCGTAGCGCCCGCCGAGCATCGCGTCCCGCCCCACCCGCTCCTCCTCACCGCAGCGGCTTTGCGTGCAGCTTACGTTGCGTTCGAGCGGCGCTCCGAAGCGCGTCGCGGAGGTACGGACACGGCACCGCCCCCGGCCGTGGAACTCGGTCGGGGGCGGTGGTGTACCAGCGGGCGGCCCGGTTAATGAGCCGGGCTGCACTCGTAGAGGGCCTGCGCCGCGCTGGCCTCAGCCATGCCGGGTGCGGGGAACCCGTTCGCGGCCGCCGCGGACGACTGCGTTCCGCCGTAGGCCGAGGCCGGGACCCGGGTGCAGCCGGACTTGACCCAGTTGGTGATCCGGGTGGTGCTCGTCGTACCGGCGGCGCTGTTGCCGAACATCGCGCCCATGCCCCGGCCGCTGCCGCTGACCAGCACGTACTTGAGCTTGCCGGAGTTCACCAGCTGCTGGAACTGGCTCAGGGTGGGGAACGGCACCTGGCCGGTGAAGCCGCCCAGCGGAAGCACCTCGGCGCCCTTGGCGAGGATGTACGGGGAGGCGGCGCTCCAGCTCGTGGTGGCGAACACGTACTGCGCGGAGCCGCGGTGCGCGGTCGTGTAGTCCAGCAACTTCCGCTGCTGCGCGGTCAATTGGCCGCCGCCGTCGCCGAAGCCGCCCATGCCGCCGCGCGTACCGCCCTTGCCACCGGCGCCGCCCCACGGCAGCTGGCCCATCCGGCCGCCCGCCAGCTTGGGCTGGCCGTGCCCGCCGCCCCTGTGGCTCATGCCGGACGGACCCACGGAGCCCATGCCTGAGCTGCCGTACGACGGGTTGAACACCTGTACCGCCCACGCGCTCGGCGCCAGCAGCACCGCCGCCAGCGACGCGGCGAGCCCCGCGAGGGCGAGCCGCCCGCCGGACCGGACGCCGCCCGGGCGGGCCAGGGCGAGCAGCACGACGGCGGCCACCGCGAGCAGGCCCACGGCGGGCACCAGCCACGGCAGGAAGGTCGGGAACTCGCTGGCTATGTACCCACCCCACGCGCCCGTCGCGGCGACCGCCCCCGGCAGCACCCAGGCGCGTCGGCCACCGGCCCGGTACGCGCGCCACAGAAGCGTCATCCCACCACCGGCCAGCGCCGCCAGCGGCACCGCGATGACGCCCATGTAGTAGGTGTGGCCGCCGACGCTGCCCGCGCTGAAGACCAGGAAGTACGTGGTCAGCCAGGTGCCCCAGAGGACGAACCCGACGCGGATCCGGTCGGTGCGGGGCTTGCCGCGGCGCCACCACAGGCCGCAGACGATGGCTATGGCGGCCAGCGGATAGAGCCAGCCGGTCTGCGAGGCGAGCGACGAGCCGAACATCTTCGACCAGCCGTTCTGGTCACCGCCCCAGCCGCCACCGCCGCGGCCCTGCTGGCCACCGTGCCCGGCGGCCGATTGCTGCCCGGCGCCGTGCTGAGCGGCACCCCCTGCCCACTGGCCGGAACCGGAACCGACGTTCTGCCCCGGGGCGGAAGCGGAAGCGGAGGCGCCGCCGAAGCCGCCCTGGCGGTGGTGGGCCCCGGAACCGTAGTGCCCCGCCGCGGAGCGCTGGCCGGTGCCGGAGTGCTGGCGCATACCGGAGGTGCCGGGCAGGCCGGGCGCGGTGGCTCCGGACTGGCCGCCGTTCTGGCCCGCGCCGGACTGGCCGCCGTTCTGGCCCGCGCCGGACTGGCCGCCGTTCTGGCCCGCGCCCGGGAAGCCGGTCGCGCCGTGCTGGCCGCCGCCGTGGCCTCCGCCGCCTTGGGTGGCGCTGATGCTGCCGGTGGACGCGGCGCTGATCCCCAGCGACGAGAAGCGGTTCAGGAAGTTGTAGCCCACGACCATGCTGAAAGCGGAGTTGTTCGTGGTCCCGTCCACATAGGGCCGGTCCTTGGCCGGGGTGAGGGTGACGGCGAGCATCCACGAGCAGGAGACGGCGGCCATCACGACGGCGGACAGCCCGAGGTGCGCCAGCCGCTTGCGCAGCGTGATCGGCGCCGAGATCAGGTACACCAGCGCGAGCGCGGGCAGCACCGCCCACGCCTCCAGCATCTTGGACTGGAAGCCGACGCCGACCCAGACCCCGGCCATGAGCAGCGGACGCAGCCGACCCGCCGCCGCGGCGCGCTGGGTGGCCTCCGCCGCCAGCAGCACGCAGAGCGTGAACAGCGGGTCCTCCACCGCGGTGCGGAACAGGCCCACGGCGACCGGCGTGACCAGGAACGCCGCGCTGGCGATCAGCGCCGCGTTCACCCCCGCCCAGCGGCGGACAATCCGGTAAAGCACCAGGAGGCTGGCCACCCCCTCAATGACCTGAGGAAGCGTCAGTGCCCAGGGGTGAAAACCGAAGATGCGAGCTGAAATGGCCTGTGGCCAGAGGAATCCAGGCAATTTATCCAGCGTGATGGAATTGCCCGGATCGAAGGAGCCGTAGAAGAACGCCTTCCAGCTCTCGGTCATGCTGCGCGCGGCGCTCGCGTAGAAGGTGTGGTACTGGCTGTGGTTGATCCCCCACGCGTACAGCACGACGGCGAGCACGGTGATGGCCAGCAGGGTCGGCCGCGCGTACGCGGGTTGGTCCACCGGCGATCTCCAGGGCGCGCGCCGGGCCGCGCCTGCGGGGACGGCCGGGTCGAGGACTGTTGTAGCCATGTACCGCAGTCTTGGTCACCCGGGACGGCCCCCTATGCCATGGCGGCCGCATTCAAGGAACTTCTCATCAGAAGAAGAGAAAGCTTTTAGGAGACCTGGTCCTGCCTTTAATCGGCATGGCGCGGCCCATTACTCACCGCACACTTTCCGGCACGCCTGGTCGATGCACGGGAATTGCACAGGGATTGCACAGGAATTCCATGGAAAAGGTTCAGTGCGCGGCCGCCCTGACCGCCTCCGCGATCGGCACCGGACCGCCTGTCAGCTCCAGCGTGCGGCCGACCGTGCGCGGCTCGTCCAGCAGCGCGGCGAGCACCGCCGCCACATCGTCCCTGGGCACCGAGCCCTGGCCGGTGCGGTCGGCGAGCGTGACATGGCCGGTTCCCGGCTGGTCGGTGAGGTGCCCGGGGCGCAGTACCGTCCAGTCCAGGCCGGACCTGCGCCGTATGTCGTCATCGGCCGCGGACTTGGCCCGTAGGTACTCGGCGAAGACCGGGTCGGTGCCCGGCGCCGGTTCGGTGTCGGCGCCCATCGAGGAGACGAGCAGATAGCGGCGTATCCCGGCCCGCTCCGCCGCGTCCGCGAACAGCACCGCGGAGGCGTGGTCCACCGTCCACTTGCGGCCCGCGCCGCTGCCCGCTCCGGCGCCCGCGGCGAACACCACGGCGTCGGCGCCGCGCAGATGACCGGCCACCTCCTCGACGCTGGCCCGCTCCAGGTCGCAGACGATCGGATCGGCGCCGCCCGCCCGCAGGTCCTCGGCGTGGTCGGGATTGCGGATGATCCCGGCCACGGTGTCCCCACGCGCGGACAGCAGACGCTCCAGCCGCTGCGCGATCTTGCCATGTCCACCAGCGATCACGATGCGCATACCCCCGACCGTACGCCCGGCCACTGACACTCGCCGCCGGAGTGAAAGCCCTTACGGGAAGGCCCAGTTCAGGCGCTGGAGGGGCCGCCGCTGCGGGACTGCCGCGGCAGGTCGAGCGCCGCGGTCGTCGCACAGTCCGCGTACTCGCGCACCGCGCTGGTGCGCGAGACGACCCGGCCCCGGTGGATGACGATCCGGCTGTACCCCAGCGACAGCACCGCGTCGATCCGCTGCCCGCGCACCGCCAGCAGCTCCGCCGGGAAACCCGCCTCCACCCGCACCTCGGGCAGCCCCAGCACCTCGCGGGCCCGGCCGCTCACCGCCTCGTACGCGGCTTGCGCCCCGCACTCGCCGTACGAGGCCAGCAGGAACGCCGCCTCCAGCGGATCGCCCCGGCCGACCGGATTGGCCGCGTCCCGCAGCGCACCGCCGCCCGCCGTGACCCGTACCCCGGCGGTGCGCAACAGTCGTGCGACCCCCGGCGTGTAGCCGTTGGACGCGCCGCTCGCGAGCGCCCCGCAACCGCCCTGGGGCAGACAGGCCACCGAGACCCCGGCGGCGGCGAGCCGGGCGGCGGCCCGCTCCGCCGCCTCGCGCGGCAGCGCGGCCAGACCGGTGCACGGCCCGATCGTCACCCCCGGCCGCAGCCCGCCCGCCATGGCCGCCAGCCGGGCCAGCTTGGCCGGGTCGCCGCCCTCGGTGTGCAGGTCGACCGCGCAGCCGAACTCGGCGGCCACCCCGAGCACCGCCTCCACATAGCCGGTCGGATCGGGGTCCAGGTCCGGGCAACCGCCGACCACGCCCGCGCCGGTCTTCACGGCGTCCCGCAGCACCGCGAGCCCCTCCGCCCCCGCCGCTCCGGTGAGTACCCGGGGCATCGCCACCGCCGTCACCTCCACCAGGCCGCGCAGCGCCCGCCGGGCCTCCAAAACGGCCTCCAGCGCGCCGAGACCGCGCAGGTCGCCGACGCGTACGTGGGTGCGCAACGCCGTGGCGCCATGGCCGAGTTGCAGCAGCGCGGCCTCGGTGACCCGGCGCTGTACGTCCTGCGGCGCCTCGCTCGGTGGTCCCGGGCAGTCGGTGGTGAGGGCCGTGTCCAGGTGGGCGTGCGGCTCGGCGGGGGCGGGCAGCAGCAGATAGCCCGCGAGGTCCACCCGGGTGCCGCCGGTGCTGTCCGGCGCGGCCAGGCTGCCCGCCGTGCCGACCGCCTCGATCCGGCCACCACTGAGCCGTACGTCCACCACCCGCCCGTCGCCCAGCCGGGCGCCGCTGAGCAGCAGGGCGGGGGCGCGATCGTCCGGGGCGTCGTCGGTTTCCGGCCTTCCCTGGGGTTTGGGCTGGTGCGGCTGCGACGGCACGCTCTCGGTCATCGCGCTCCTCGGTGGGGGGCGGCGGCGGGTCGGTACGCAAGATCACGCGGAGTAACTGCGCAAGATCACTCGGCATGAGCCTATGGGCCGTGAAGCGGCCGATCGCGCAGGAGGGGAATAGTCGTACCGGCGCTGTCGTACACGCTCGGTGTGCGCGCGGCGGAGCCGCTGGTCGGGCGCCGTCTCCCGTGGGACGCGGGCGGCTCTGCGGCGGGCGCGTAGTGCCCTCGATTGAGGGCGGTGGTGGGCTGGCGGGTGGGAGGGTTGTGCGGCCTGGATACGGATTTCACGTATCGCGGGTGGAGCGTGTAATGTCTTCCTCGCTCGCCCCAATAGCTCAGTCGGCAGAGCGTCTCCATGGTAAGGAGAAGGTCTACGGTTCGATTCCGTATTGGGGCTCTGATGTGACGGGGTTCCCCGCCTGGCGGCGGGGGTAACCGTTCATCACAGCGGCGTAGCTCAGTCGGTAGAGCAAGCGGCTCATAATCGCTGTGTCACCGGTTCAAGTCCGGTCGCCGCTACCCTGTGTAGCCGATTGCGGGATCGGTCCTTCAATCGGCTACTCTTGCTGCGTTAAATCCGTCCGTCCGTCAAGGAGCACTCACGTGGCTGCCACCGACGTCCGCCCGAAGATCACGCTGGCCTGCGTGGAGTGCAAGGAGCGGAACTACATCACCAAGAAGAACCGGCGCAACGACCCGGACCGTCTTGAGATGAAGAAGCACTGCCCGCGCTGCAACGCGCACACCGCGCACCGCGAGACGCGCTGACCAAGACACCACCGTAAGGCCGCCCCCAGCCAGGGGGCGGCCTTACGGCGTTGAGCCGGTCCGTGTGTCTCGCGTCACCGGCCGTACCGGACCCACACCGGAGCACTGGAGGTGCCGATGCCGCTCGACCCGTCCTACGTCGGGCGTACGTACCCGCCCACCGAGGCCTACGAGGTGGGCCGGGAGAAGATCCGTGAGTTCGCCGAGGCGGTGGGCGACGCCAATCCCGCGTACTACGACGCCGAGGCCGCCCGGGCGCTCGGGCACCCCGATGTGATCGCCCCGCCGACCTTCCCGTTCGCGCTGACCTACCGGGCCGCCGCCCAGGTGGTCAACGACCCCGAGCTGGGGCTGGACTTCAGCCGGGTGGTGCACGGTGACCAGAGGTTCACCTACACCCGCCCGGTGCGGGCCGGTGACCGGCTCTCGGTGACGGTGAGTATCGAGGCGATCAAGTCGATGGCGGGCAACGACTTCCTGACGGTGCGTGGCGAGGTGTACGACGCGGACGGCGAGCACGTGGTGACGGCGCTGATGATGCTGGTCGTGCGCGCGGTCGAGGCGGAGTCCGCCGAGCAGAAGGTGGGAGGCTGACGTGGCCGCGAAGGTGCGTTACGACGAGGTCGAGGCCGGTGCCGAACTGCCGTCGCTGACCATCCCGGTGACCCGCGCGACGCTGGTGCGGTACGCGGGCGCGTCCGGCGACTTCAACCCGATCCACTGGAACGAGAGGTTCGCCAAGGAGGTCGGGCTGCCGGATGTGATCGCGCACGGCATGTTCACCATGGCGTCGGCGGCCCGGGTGGTCACCGACTGGGTGGGCGACCCGGGTGCGCTGGTCGAGTACGGGGTGCGGTTCACCAAGCCGGTCGTGGTGCCCAACGACGACAACGGCGCGCTGATCGAGGTCTCCGGCAAGGTCGCGGCGAAGCTGGACGACGAGGCGCGTACCGTGCGCGTCGACCTGACGGTGACGGCGGCCGGGCAGAAGGTGCTGGGGCAGTCGCGGGCGGTCGTCCGGCTCGGCTGACGGTCGGGAGGGCTTCGAGTCCTCCCGCACCGCTTGACGCGCGAAGTTATTGAGTACTAACTTACTGCCCATGGTGAACTCCGGACCCAGGATGTCGGCCGACGAGCGGCGCGAGAGCGTCATCCGTGCGGCGGTCGTCGAGTTCGCCCGCACCGGCTACCACGGCACCTCCACCGAGGCGATCGCCCGCCGGGTGGGCGTCTCCCAGCCGTACCTCTTCCGGCTCTTCCCCGGGAAGCAGGCGCTGTTCCGGGCCGCCGCCGAGCGCTGCTTCGACCGCACCGCCGAGACCTTCGAGGTGGCGGCGGACGGACTGTCCGGAGCCGAGGCCCTGGAGGCGATGGGGGAGGCGTACTCCCTGCTGATCCGCGACCGCGACGTGCTGATGCTCCAGATGCAGCTGTACGTGGCGGCGGCCTCGGCCGAGGACCCGGAGCTGGCCGACTTCATCCGGCGGCGCTGGACCGAGCTGTGGGACATCGTGCGCAGCCGTACCGGCGCGAGTGACGAGGAACTGACCGGCTTCTTCGGGCACGGCATGTTGATCAACACCCTGCTGGCGCTCGGCATCCCGGCCGAGGACCGCTGCTGGGACGGTTTCGACGGCGCCTGCAAGCTCGCCGCCGCGGAGGTCTACGCACAGCGGCGATGAGCCGCGACGCCCTCCCGACTCGGGAGGGCTTTTTCACCGGCCAGAAATTTAGTGACTGCTAACTAATCTCCCAGGGGGAACCCATGGCACAACCAGGCGGTACGTCCAGAGCCACCGCGATATGGGCACTGATCGTCACCAGCGTCGCCGGATTCATGGCGGCGCTCGACAACCTCGTGGTCACCACGGCGCTGCCGTCGATCCGCAAGGACCTCGGCGGCGGCCTGACCGACCTGGAGTGGACGGTCAGCGCGTACACACTCACCTTCGCCGTGCTGCTGATGTTCGGCGCCGCGCTCGGTGACCGATTCGGCCGCCGCCGGATGTTCGCCGTCGGCCTCGCGGTCTTCACCGCCGCCTCCGCGGGGGCCGCGCTGGCGTCCGGCATGGGAGAGCTGATCGCCGCGCGGGCGGTGCAGGGCGTCGGCGCCGCGATGCTGCTGCCGCTCACCCTCACCCTGCTCTCGGCGGCCGTCCCGGCCGAGCGGCGCGGTACCGCGTTCGGCATCTGGGGCGCGGTCAACGGCCTTGCGGTGGCCACTGGTCCGCTGATCGGCGGCACCCTCACCGAGCACTTCTCCTGGCAGTGGATCTTCTGGCTGAACGTTCCGATCGGCCTGCTCCTGCTGCCGCTCGCGCTGCTGCGGCTGGGCGAGAGCCGCGGCCCCAACCCTCGGCTCGACCTGCCCGGCACCGTGCTCGCCAGCGCCGGTCTGTTCGGCATCGTCTACGGGCTGGTGCGCAGCCAGCCGGACGGCTGGACCAGCACGCCCGTGCTGACCGGACTGATCGCCGGGCCGCTGGTGCTGGGGGCGTTCGTCTGGTACGAGCTGCGGGCGGCCAACCCGATGTTGCCGATGCGGCTGTTCCGTAGCCGTGCGTTCAGCACCATCAATGTGGCCAGCCTGCTGATGTTCGTCGGCATGTTCGGGTCGATCTTCCTGCTCAGCCAGTTCATGCAGGGCGTTCAGGGGTACACGCCGGTCCAGGCCGGGGTGCGGATGCTGCCGTGGACCGGCATGCCGATGATCGTCGCGCCGCTCGCCGGGTTCGTCTCCGACCGGATCGGCGGGCGGCCCGTCGTCGCCGTCGGCCTGGCCCTTCAGGCGATCGGATTGGCGCTCTTCGCGCTCGTCGCCGCCACAAACGTGTCGTACGCCACCTTGATACCGGCGCTCGTGGTGAGCGGTACGGGGATGGCGCTGTACTTCGCGCCCAGCGCGCACCTGGTCATGAGCAGCGTCCGCCCCGACGAGCAGGGCATCGCCTCCGGCGCGAACAACGCGATGCGCGAGGTGGGCGGCTCGCTGGGGGTGGCCGTCCTGTCCTCGGTCTTCTCCGCCCAGGGCGGCTACACCTCCGCGCAGTCCTTCGTGGACGGTCTGACTCCCGCGCTGTGGGTCGGCGCGGCGGCGGTGGCGGTCGCCGCGGCGGTGGCGGCCCTGCCGACCGCTGCACGCCCGCACACGGCGGATCTGCCCGCCCATCCGCCCGTCCCCGTCTCCTGACGCACTCCACCGGGCCGCCCGGCAGCGCCAGGCGAGGGCTGACCGCGACGGGTGGGCGGTGGGCGAAACGCCGCCCCGTAGTGTGGTGGGGTGCAGGAAACCCACAACACCCCCCTGGCCCCCCTCACCACCTTCCGCCTGGGCGGCCCGGCCGCCCGCCTGGTGACGGCAACCACCGACGAAGAGGTCATCGAGACCGTCCGCGCCGCGGACGAATCCGGCACGCCCCTGCTGGTCATCGCGGGCGGCAGCAACCTCGTCATCGGCGACAGCGGCTTCGACGGCGTCGTCCTGCGCATCGCCACCAGGGGCCTGGCCCTCAACGGCGTGGACCTGGAGCTGGCCGCCGGTGAGAACTGGTCGGACGCCGTCGCTCGCACCGTCGAGGCGGGCCTCGCCGGAGTGGAGTGCCTGGCCGGAATCCCCGGCTCCGCAGGCGCCACGCCCATCCAGAACGTCGGAGCGTACGGCCAGGAGGTCGCCACCACGATCACCGAGGTGATCGCGTACGACCGCACCGCGCGCGAGACGGTGACCCTGGCCAACGAGGAGTGCGGCTTCGGCTACCGCCACAGCCGTTTCAAGGCCGACCCGCAGCGCTACGTGGTGCTGCGGGTGCGCTACCGGCTGGAGGACGCGGGCGGGCTGTCCGCGCCGATCCGGTACGCCGAGGTGGCCAGCGCCCTGGGCGTCGAGCAGGGCGAGCGGGCGTCCGTGGTACAGGCCCGCGAGACGGTGCTGAAGCTGCGCGCGGGCAAGGGCATGGTGCTCGACCCGGAGGACCACGACACCTGGTCGGCCGGATCGTTCTTCACCAATCCGGTGCTCGACCAGCGCGCGTACCAGGAGTTCCTGGACCGGGTCCGGGCCCGGCTCGGCGACGGCGTGCGCCCGCCCGCCTACCCGGCGGGCGACGGCCACACCAAGACCTCCGCGGCCTGGCTGATCGACAAGGCCGGGTTCACCAAGGGCTACGGCACCGGCCCGGCGCGCATCTCCAGCAAGCACACGCTGGCGCTCACCAACCGCGGAGACGCCACCACCGAGGACCTGCTCGCGCTGGCCCGCGAGGTCAGGGACGGGGTACGGAACACGTTCGGTGTGACGCTCGTGAATGAACCCGTTATGGTCGGCGTCCGTCTGTGAAAGGGGGCGGCAACGGTGAGCCCGCCGGTCTCGCCCCGTTAACCGTCGACTGAGTACTCATGAGATTCTCATCGCAACGCCGGCAGGCGGGCAGGTGGGGAGGACAAGACACGTGCGGAACGCGGGTACGGCCGTCAGCGCGGCCCAGAACGCGGCACACATCGGCCGGATCGGTCTCGGGCCGGTCCGGTGGCACCACGCACTACTGACGCTGTGGACGGTGTGTTGGTTCTTCGTGGCCACCCGGCACGGCGCGGTGTCCTGGCACTACCTCAAGCAGGGTGAGGAACTGCTGTTCGGCCAGGAGCAGGGCGGCGGCCTGGCGCTGTACGCCAACCACCCCGAACTGCAGATAGGTCCGGTCAGCTTCCTGGTCGCCGGACTGTTCGCGCCGTTCCCGGCCGACGGGGGCGAGAAGTTCGCCGAGGCCGCCATGTCGGGCCTCGGGCTGTGGATGGTGGTGCTGATCGGCCGGGCCGCCGCCGATCACTACCTGGGCACCGGAACCAACCACAAGCGGCTGCAGCAGCGGGTGCTGATCGCCGGGGCCGCGTTCATCCCGATGTGGGTCGAGGTCTCGGTGCGCTTCGCCCACCTCGACGACGTGCTGGCGCTGTTCTTCACCACGCTCGCGGTACGTTCGCTGGTGCGCGGCCAGGCGACCGCGACCGGTGTCTTCCTCGCCCTCGCCTGTGACTCCAAGCCGTGGGCGGTGGCGTTCCTGCCGCTGCTGCTCGCGCTGCCGAGGGGCACCTGGCTGCGGTCGGCGGCCTGGACGGTCGGGCTGGTGGCCGTCGCCTGGCTGCCGTTCTACCTCGGCAACATGAACACCCTGGCGGCCGCCCACTTCACCATCCCCAACCAGCCCGCCACCTCGTTGCGCTGGTTCGGCGTGAACGACCCGGTCACCCCGTGGTGGGACCGGCCCGCGCAGATGGCGCTGGGCCTCGGCCTGGGCGCGCTGGCGGTGCGCAGGGGGCGTTGGCCCGCCGTGGTGCTGCTGGCGGCCGACGCGCGGATCGTGCTCGACCCCAGCGTGTACACGTACTACAACGCCTCGGTGCTGCTCGGCACCCTGATCTGGGACGCCATCGGGCAGCGGCGCCTGGTGCCGTGGGTGAGCTGGATCGCGCTGATCTCGCTGTACGGCAGCGCGCTGATCGTGCCGTCGGACTCCACCCGGGGCCTGATCAGGCTGGCCTTCGCGGTCGGCTCGGCGGCGTACGTGCTGCTGTGGCCGATGCGGGAGCCGCGCAACCGGCGTGGCGGGAAGCGGGGCGCCGCCACGGACATCCCGCAACAGCGCACGCCGGTGGACGAGTACCCGCTGTACGCGAACCCCGCGGGTTGAGGGGGTGGGGGCAATCCCCGGACCCCCGTTGGGTGTTACGACGCCAGCCATTCCTTGATGCCGGACAGTAGGCGCTCCTGGGTCTCCCGAGGGGCCCGGGAGGCGCGTACCGACTGGCTTGCCAGGTCGGCGAGTTGCTCGTCGGTGAAACCGTGCGCGGTGCGGGCGAGTTCGTACTGGGCGGCCAGCCGGGAGCCGAACAGCAGCGGGTCGTCCGCGCCGAGCGCTATCGGCACGCCCGCCTCGTACAGCGTCCGCAGCGGTACGTCCTGCGGACGCTCGTAGACGCCCAGCGCCACGTTGGACGCCGGGCACACCTCGCAAGTGATCTCCCGTTCCGCCAACTTGGCCAGCAGCCGGGGGTCCTCGGCGGCCCGTACCCCGTGGCCGATGCGCTCGGCGTGCAGGTCGTCCAGGCAGTCCCGCACGCTGTGCGGGCCCGACAACTCACCGCCGTGCGGCGCCGCCAGCAGTCCACCGTCCCGTGCGATGGCGAAGGCGCGGTCGAAGTCCCTTGCCAGGCCGCGCCGTTCGTCGTTGCTCAGCCCGAAGCCGACCACCCCCCGGTCCGCGTAGCGCACCGCGAGGCGGGCCAGGGTGCGGGCGTCCAGCGGGTGCTTCGTACGGTTGGCGGCGACCACCACCGCCATGCCCAGACCGGTCTCCCGGGAGGCGGTCTCCACCGCGTCCAGGATGATCTCCAGCGCCGGGATCAGCCCACCCAGCCGCGGGGCGTACGAGGTGGGGTCGACCTGGATCTCCAGCCAGCCCGAGCCGTCGCGCACGTCCTCCTCGGCGGCCTCGCGGACCAGTCGCTGGATGTCCCCGGGGGCGCGCAGCACGGAGCGCGCGATGTCGTACAGCCGCTGGAAGCGGAACCAGCCGCGCTCGTCGGTGGCGCGCAGCTTGGGCGGCTCCGCGGCGGTGAGGGCTTCCGGGAGGTGGACGCCGTACTTGTCGGCCAGCTCCAGCAGGGTGGTGGGGCGCATGGAGCCGGTGAAGTGGAGATGGAGGTGGGCCTTGGGGAGCTGGGTTACGTCGCGCGCCATTCCCAGATCTTGCCGTAGCGACTCCCGCTTGGGGAACCTTTTTGGGGATTTCCGGGGGCTTCGCCCCCGTGCCCCCGGGCCGGTGCGGCCCGGGGGCACAACGGGGGAACGGCTGCCCGCGACCTGATCAGGCGCGGGCCTCGGCGAGCAGCTTCTGGACGCGGGAGATGCCCTCCACCAGGTCCTCGTCGCCCAGGGCGTAGGACAGGCGCAGGTAGCCGGGGGTGCCGAAGGCCTCGCCGGGGACGACCGCGACCTCGACCTCCTCCAGGATCAGCGCCGCCAGTTCGACCGAGGTCTGCGGCCGCCTGCCGCGGATCTCCTTGCCGAGCAGGCCCTTGACCGACGGGTACGCGTAGAACGCGCCCTCCGGCTCGGGGCACAGCACGCCGTCGATCTCGTTGAGCATCCGCACCATCGTCCGGCGCCGCCGGTCGAAGGCCTCGCGCATCTTCGCGACCGCGTCCAGGTCACCGGAGACCGCCGCCAGCGCCGCGACCTGGGCGATGTTGGACACGTTCGAGGTGGCGTGCGACTGCAGGTTGGTCGCGGCCTTGACGACGTCCTTCGGGCCGATCAGCCAGCCGACCCGCCAGCCGGTCATCGCGTAGGTCTTGGCGACACCGTTGACCACGATGCACTTGTCCCGCAGCTGGGGGACGACCACCGGCAGCGACGAGAAGGTGGCCTCGCCGTACACCAGGTGCTCGTAGATCTCGTCGGTGAGGACCCACAGGCCCTTCTCGGCGGCCCAGCGGCCGATCTCCTCGACCTGCTCACGCGAGTAGACCGCGCCGGTCGGGTTCGACGGGGAGACGAACAGCAGGACCTTGGTGTTCGGGGTGCGGGCCGCCTCAAGCTGCTCCACGGTGACCCGGTAGCCGGTGGTCTCGTCGGCCACGACCTCCACCGGAACGCCGCCGGACAGCCGGATCGACTCCGGGTAGGTGGTCCAGTACGGCGTCGGGACGATCACCTCGTCGCCCGGGTCCAGGATCGCGGCGAACGCCTGGTAGATCGCCTGCTTGCCGCCGTTGGTCACCAGCACCTGGGAGGCGTCGACCTCGTAGCCGGAGTCACGCAGGGTCTTGGCGGCGATGGCCTGCTTGAGCTCGGGCAGGCCGCCGGCGGGGCTGTAGCGGTGGTACTTGGGGTCGTGGCAGGCCTTGGCCGCCGCCTCGACGATGTAGTCGGGCGTCGGGAAGTCCGGCTCGCCCGCGCCGAAGCCGATGACCGGGCGTCCGGCGGCCTTGAGCGCCTTCGCCTTGGCGTCCACGGCGAGGGTCGCGGACTCGGAGATCGCGCCGATGCGGGCCGAGACCCGTCGGTCGGTGGGAGACGTTTCGGGGGAAGTTGCGGTCATGGCTGCCATCGTCGCAGACCGGTGCCGGAGGTGGCACGGTGGTTTGTGGATGGTCTCGTCGACTCGTGGGACGGCGGTGTCCACGGTGGCCGGAACGACCCGCTCGGCCTTGCTCGTTCGACGGCTGGGCCCTGAACACGTACACTCATCCCTCGTGACCTCCGAGGGCAGCCCCGGGCCGCGCACTCTGTGCGGTGGTTCGGGTGCGGTACGTTGGGGGAACCAAAGGGTCGTAGCTCAATTGGTAGAGCACTGGTCTCCAAAACCAGCGGTTGGGGGTTCAAGTCCCTCCGGCCCTGCTACACGCATTCGCCACCAGGGTGCGTGCGCGTACGTACGTAACAACGCACCTGGCCGGGCCGGACGCGGCACCGGCCATGACCCGGATTCAGGTGAGGACGAGTGACGGAAGCCATTGGCTCCACTGGCTCCACCGCGACGCCTGAAAGTGGTCGGTCCACCGAAGCCACCGAAGGCGCTCTGGACTCGCAGGCGAAGAAGAAGCGCGGCGGCAAGCGCGGCAAGAAGGGCCCCTTCGCGCGCATGGGCCTGTTCTACCGGCAGATCGTCGCCGAGCTGCGCAAGGTGGTCTGGCCCAACCGCAACGACCTCATGTCGTACACCACTGTGGTGATCGCCTTCGTTGCTGTGATGATCGGCATCGTGACTGTGATTGACTGGGGATTTACCGAGCTCGTTAAGTACGTCTTCGGTTAACAACCCCCGCGAAGGGCGCCCGAGCGGGGCGCCTGTTCGCATGTTCAACCCCTTGAAGTCAGGAAGAAGCAGCCATCGTGTCTGACCCGAACCTGTACGACGCCGATGAGACCGCAGCGGCGGCGGAGGCCGACGTTGACGCTGCCGTTTCGGCCGAGGTCGAGGGCGACGACACCGAACGCGAGATCGTCGAGGGAGTCGACCAGACCGACGAGCTCGACGCCGAGGACGCGGTCGCCGGTGTGCCCGCCGAAGAGGCCGCGCTGCACGAGGTCGCCGACGAGGAGTCCGCTGCCGACGAGGAGTCCGCTGAGGCGGCCTCCGAGCCCGCCGAGGAGCCCGTCGACCCGGTCGCCGCGTTCCGTGAGGAGCTCCGCAGCCAGCCCGGCGAGTGGTACGTGATCCACACCTACGCCGGCTACGAGAACCGCGTGAAGTCCAACCTGGAGCAGCGCGCCGTCTCGCTGAACGTTGAGGACTACATCTACCAGGCCGAGGTGCCGCAGGAAGAGGTAGTCCAGATCAAGAACGGCGACCGCCGTACCGTGAAGCAGAACAAGCTCCCCGGTTACGTGCTGGTCCGCATGGATCTGACCAACGAGTCCTGGGGCGTCGTCCGCAACACCCCGGGTGTCACCGGCTTCGTCGGCAACGCCTACGACCCGTACCCGCTGACCCTGGACGAGGTCGTCAAGATGCTCGCGCCGGAGGTCGAGGAGCAGGCCGCCGCGACCGCCGAGGGCGGCGAGGCCGCGCCGAAGAAGAAGGTCGAGGTCCAGGTACTGGACTTCGAGGTCGGCGACTCCGTGACGGTGACCGACGGTCCGTTCGCCACCCTCCAGGCGACGATCAACGAGATCAACGCCGACTCGAAGAAGGTCAAGGGCCTGGTCGAGATCTTCGGCCGGGAGACCCCGGTCGAGCTGTCCTTCGACCAGATCCAGAAGAACTGAGACAGGGGCGCGCGGGGGTTCACTGACCCATGCCCGTTGGGGCTCGAGGCTGTGCCTCGGGCCCCAATTTCCTGTTTCGCCGGGCTACCCGTTATCGTGGCTCGGTATGCCTGTCAGCAGGCATAAACACTCTCGACTAGGACCCGGAGAGAGCAGATGCCTCCCAAGAAGAAGAAGGTCACGGGGCTGATCAAGCTCCAGATCCAGGCTGGTGCGGCCAACCCGGCTCCGCCGGTCGGCCCGGCGCTGGGTCAGCACGGCGTCAACATCATGGAGTTCTGCAAGGCCTACAACGCCGCGACCGAGTCGCAGCGCGGCATGGTCGTGCCGGTGGAGATCACGGTCTACGAGGACCGTTCCTTCACCTTCGTCACCAAGACTCCGCCGGCCGCCAAGCTGATCCTGAAGGCCGCGGGCGTGGACAAGGGGTCCGGCGAGCCGCACAAGACCAAGGTCGCGAAGATCACCCGCGCCCAGGTCCGCGAGATCGCCACCACCAAGATGCCCGACCTGAACGCCAACGACCTGGACGCCGCCGAGAAGATCATCGCCGGCACCGCCCGTTCCATGGGCGTCACGGTGGAGGGCTGACGCACGAGCTCGCGTAGTGGCCGACCGAGCGAAGCGAGGTCGTCCGCGCAGCGAGTGAGCAGGAAGCCCGAGCATCAAAAGGCGCGGGCTGACGGCCACCCCCAGGTCTTCCGTGGAAGGGCCAGCGCTGGCCCGTACCACGACTCCCATTAACTCGTAGGAGCAGCAGTGAAGCGCAGCAAGAACCTCAAGGCTGCGGACGCCAAGATCGACCGGGAGCGGCTCTACGCCCCGCTCGAGGCCGTCCGTCTCGCCAAGGAGACCTCGACCACCAAGTTCGACGCGACCGTCGAGATCGCCATGCGCCTGGGCGTTGACCCGCGCAAGGCCGACCAGATGGTCCGTGGCACCGTGAACCTTCCGCACGGTACCGGTAAGACCGCCCGGGTCCTGGTCTTCGCGACCGGTGACCGCGCGGAGGCCGCGCGTGCCGCGGGCGCCGACATCGTCGGTGCCGACGAACTGATCGACGAGGTCGCCAAGGGCCGCCTGGACTTCGACGCCGTCGTCGCCACCCCGGACCTGATGGGCAAGGTCGGCCGCCTGGGCCGGGTGCTCGGTCCGCGTGGTCTGATGCCGAACCCGAAGACCGGCACCGTGACGCCGGACGTGGCCAAGGCCGTGACCGACATCAAGGGCGGCAAGATCGAGTTCCGCGTCGACAAGCACTCGAACCTGCACTTCATCATCGGCAAGGTTTCCTTCGATGAGCAGAAGCTGGTCGAGAACTACGGCGCGGCGCTGGAGGAGATCCTCCGGCTGAAGCCGTCCGCCGCCAAGGGTCGCTACATCAAGAAGGCCGCCATCACCACCACGATGGGCCCCGGCATCCAGATCGACCCGAACCGCACCCGCAACCTCCTCGTCGAGGAAGAGGCCGTCTGAGCCTGCGGCGCGCCGCTTTCCGGACCCCCGGCCACCCGTTCACCACGGGTGACCGGGGGTCCGGCCGTCTTGTCAGGGGCATGCGCTAGCGTTCTTCCTCGCACATCGATCATGGGGGAGAAGCGGGAGCAGTACCCAACTACGCAAGGTGGCCGTGGCGGTCGCCGTCATCGCCGCGCTGGGCACGGTCTCGGCCTGCGGCGGCGGTAAGTCGTCCACCGGCGCCAAGCAGTCCGGCGCGCCGTCCGCCGGGCAGCAGCCGGTGGTGGGCTCGGCGATCAGCGCCCTGCTGAAGGTCAAGAGCAGCACGGACCAGGCGAAGTCCGCCAAGGTGGACGAGGACAGCACCATGGGTGCCATGGGCACCATGCACTTCTCGGGCGCGCTCGACTGGTCGGACGGGATGCAGGGCGACCTGTTGCTCACCTCGTCCGGTTCCTCGTCGCTTGCCGGAGCGATGGGCATCACCGAGTACCGCTACGCCAAGGACGCGATGTACTCGCACTTCGGTGACCAGATGGCGCAGTCCATGGGCGGCAAGCACTGGATGAAGTACAGCTACGACCAGCTGGACAAGCAGGGGCCCGCGGGCAAGGCGATGCACCAGCAGATCAACAACGGCAACCCGAACCAGACAGTCGAGATGCTGATCGCCAGCGGTGACGTCAAGGTCGTCGGCAAGGAGAACGTAAAGGGCGTCGACGCCACGCACTACTCGGGCACCGTGGACGTGGCCAAGCTCACCACGCAGACCACCCCGGGCCTGAGCCAGGCCGACCAGGACCAGCTCAAGCAGCAGATGTCCGCGGCCGGGATCACCACTGACCAGATCGACATCTGGGTCAACGGTGACAACCTGATGGTCAAGAAGACCGAGCAGATGCACTCCGCCAAGGGCGAAATCAAGCAGACCGTCTACTACTCGGACTACGGGACGACGGTGACTGTCACGCCGCCCCCGGCCGCCGACACCACCGACGCGTCGGCAGCGCTCTCCGGCGGCATGCCCAAGCAGGGCTGAGGCCGCCCGCGTGCCCTGCCGGGAGGCGATTTGCCTCCCGGCGAGACCGTCGCGTACTCTCACTCAGAAGCCAGAGACCGCTGGTCGTCGCCGTGCCCATCTCCGGGTGTGGTGACCGAAGGATCCGCTAGATGCGGACGGCCCGCGCAGGTGTGTTTGAGGACCAGCTCCCGGATTCACGTCCGGTAGAGCCACGCCCCGTGCGCCCCTGCGCCGGGGCGTTTCGTACGTTCGAAGCCCCTTCCGAGCGGTCCGCAATCACCCGGAAGGAGGCCGAGGCTCATGGCGAGGCCCGACAAGGCTGCCGCGGTTGCCGAGCTGACGGACAAGTTCCGCAACTCCAACGCCGCTGTGCTCACCGAGTACACCGGTCTCACCGTGGCGCAGCTCAAGCAGCTGCGTCGTTCGCTCGGTGAGGACGCCCAGTACAGCGTGGCCAAGAACACGCTGACCAAGATCGCGGCCAACGAGGCCGGGATCACCACGCTCGACGACCTGTTCAAGGGTTCGACGGCGATCACTTTCGTTACCGGTGACCCGGTGACGTCGGCGAAGGCGCTGCGTGACTTCGCCAAGGACAACCCCGCGCTCGTGATCAAGGGCGGTGTCCTTGAGGGCAAGGCGCTGTCCGCCGACGAGATCAAGAAGCTCGCGGACCTTGAGTCCCGCGAGGTGCTGCTCAGCAAGCTGGCCGGTGCCATGAAGGGCAAGCAGTCCCAGGCTGCCTCGCTCTTCCAGGCTCTGCCGTCGAAGCTCGTCCGCACCGTGGACGCGCTGCGCGCCAAGCAGGCCGAGCAGGGCGGTGCCGAGTAATTCGGCTCGCGCACTGACCAGCGCTACCTGAACGCGCCGGTCACAGCGGGCCGCACGCCCGCCGACATGTACATCCGGCACCTGCCGACTTAGTGGAAGGACCCGCCATCATGGCGAAGCTGACCCAGGACGAGCTGCTCGCGCAGTTCGAGGAGATGACCCTCATCGAGCTCTCCGAGTTCGTGAAGGCCTTCGAGGAGAAGTTCGACGTCACCGCCGCCGCTGCCGCGCCGGTCGTCGTCGCCGGTGGCGCCGCCGCCGGTGGCGAGGCTGCCGCCGAGGAGGAGAAGGACGAGTTCGACGTCATCCTCACCGGCGCTGGCGACAAGAAGATCCAGGTCATCAAGGTCGTGCGCGAGCTGACCTCGCTCGGCCTGAAGGAGGCCAAGGACCTGGTCGACGGCACCCCGAAGCCGGTCCTGGAGAAGGTCAACAAGGAGCAGGCCGACAAGGCTGCCGAGTCCCTCAAGGCCGCTGGCGCCTCCGTCGAGGTCAAGTAAGGCCCTACGCGGCACAGGCCGCGTGTGCCCCTTTCGAGGGGCTGTTCAGCCGCAGGGCGGTCACCCTTTCGGGTGGCCGCCCTGCGGTCTTCCGCTCCACGGCCACCCGGTTCCGCGCCGTTGTCGGTGGACCCGGGTATGGTGATCTTCGCCGGTTCGCCGAGTCCCGCCGCGAGGGTCCGTCGCGGGGTCCGATGTGAGGATCTCCGAGGGGCGGGGGCCTTGACGAACCGGACGCAGCGCGCAATTCTCAGGACGCGTCGCGATGTCGGTCCGGGTGTCGAGGCATGGATCGCGGGCGATGCGGGAATGACTGAGGTCGAGCGCAGCACCCAGCAGGACCCACAGAGGATCCAGCAGGCAGGATCCACGGAATAGTGCCCGGCCGAGGCCGGGCCTATGGATGACGAGGGGGAGAAGATTCGGTCTCCGAATCTCTGCTCTGGACATCAGTGTGCCGAGTGGCTACACTGACCCTTTGCGCTGCCTGTTAGCTGCCGCCTGGCCCGTCACCAGCGGCAAGCCCGAGTCTGAGCACCGACAAACGGAGATGTCCAAGACCAGGATGTCACCGGTGTGCCCAGGGGTGGACCGGTACGCGCGTAGTGAGTCCGAGCCCTCGGAAGGACCCCCTCTTGGCCGCCTCGCGCAACGCCTCGACTGCCAATACGAACAACGGCGCAAGCACCGCCCCGCTGCGCATCTCCTTCGCGAAGATCAAGGAGCCGCTTGAGGTTCCGAACCTTCTTGCGTTGCAAACCGAGAGCTTCGATTGGCTGCTCGGCAATGCCGCATGGAAGGCTCGTGTCGAGGCGGCTCTCGACAACGGGCAGGATGTGCCGACCAAGTCCGGTCTGGAGGAGATCTTCGAGGAGATCTCCCCGATCGAGGACTTCTCCGGGTCGATGTCGCTGACCTTCCGCGACCACCGCTTCGAGCCTCCGAAGAACTCGATCGACGAGTGCAAGGAGCGCGACTTCACCTACGCCGCTCCGCTCTTCGTCACCGCCGAGTTCACCAACAACGAGACCGGTGAGATCAAGTCCCAGACGGTCTTCATGGGCGACTTCCCGCTCATGACGAACAAGGGCACCTTCTGCATCAACGGCACCGAGCGTGTCGTGGTCTCCCAGCTGGTCCGCTCGCCCGGTGTGTACTTCGACAGCACCATCGACAAGACCTCTGACAAGGACATCTTCTCCGCCAAGATCATCCCGTCCCGGGGTGCCTGGCTGGAGATGGAGATCGACAAGCGCGACATGGTCGGTGTCCGCATCGACCGCAAGCGCAAGCAGTCCGTCACCGTACTGCTCAAGGCGCTCGGTTGGACCACCGAGCAGATCCTCGAGGAGTTCGGCGAGTACGAGTCGATGCGCGCCACCCTGGAGAAGGACCACACCCAGGGCCAGGACGACGCGCTGCTCGACATCTACCGCAAGCTGCGTCCGGGCGAGCCGCCGACGCGCGAGGCCGCCCAGACCCTGCTGGAGAACCTGTACTTCAACCCGAAGCGCTACGACCTGGCCAAGGTCGGCCGCTACAAGGTGAACAAGAAGCTCGGTGCCGACCAGCCGCTGGACGCCGGTGTGCTGACCACCGAGGACGTCATCGCCACCATCAAGTACCTGGTCAAGCTGCACGCCGGTGAGACCGAGACGGTCGCCGCCAACGGCGAGACCATTCCGGTCGAGGTGGACGACATCGACCACTTCGGCAACCGCCGTCTGCGCAACGTCGGCGAGCTCATCCAGAACCAGGTCCGCACCGGCCTGGCCCGGATGGAGCGCGTCGTCCGCGAGCGGATGACCACCCAGGACGTCGAGGCGATCACGCCGCAGACCCTGATCAACATCCGGCCGGTCGTCGCCTCCATCAAGGAGTTCTTCGGCACCAGCCAGCTGTCCCAGTTCATGGACCAGACCAACCCGCTGTCGGGTCTGACCCACAAGCGCCGTCTGTCGGCGCTGGGTCCCGGTGGTCTGTCCCGTGAGCGGGCCGGTCTTGACGTCCGTGACGTGCACCCGTCGCACTACGGCCGCATGTGCCCGATCGAGACGCCGGAAGGCCCGAACATCGGTCTGATCGGCTCGCTGGCCTCGTACGGCCGGGTGAACGCGTTCGGCTTCATCGAGACCCCGTACCGCAAGGTCGAGGCAGGCCGGGTCACCGAAGAGGTGCACTACCTGACCGCCGACGAGGAGGACCGCTATCTCATCGCGCAGGCGAACGCCGCGCTGACCGACGAGGGCACCTTCGCCGAGGGCCGTGTGCTGGTGCGCCGCCGTGGCGGCGAGGTCGACCTCGTGCCGTCGCAGGACGTGGACTACATGGACGTCTCGCCGCGCCAGATGGTGTCGGTCGCGACCGCCATGATCCCGTTCCTTGAGCACGACGACGCCAACCGCGCGCTCATGGGTTCGAACATGATGCGCCAGGCGGTGCCGCTGCTGAAGGCCGAGGCGCCGCTGGTGGGTACCGGCATCGAGTACCGCGCCGCGGTCGACGCCGGTGACGTGATCACCGCTGAGAAGGACGGTGTGGTCCAGGAGGTCTCCGCGGACTACGTCACCGTCGCCAACGACGACGGCACGTACACCACGTACCGGGTCGCCAAGTTCAACCGCTCCAACCAGGGCACGTCCTTCAACCAGAAGGTCGTCGTGGACGAGGGCGCCCGGGTGGTCGCCGGGCAGGTGCTGGCCGACGGTCCGTCCACCGACCAGGGCGAGATGGCGCTCGGCAAGAACCTGCTGGTCGCCTTCATGCCGTGGGAGGGCCACAACTACGAGGACGCGATCATCCTGTCGCAGCGCCTCGTGCAGGACGACGTCCTCTCCTCGATCCACATCGAGGAGCACGAGGTCGACGCCCGTGACACCAAGCTCGGCCCCGAGGAGATCACCCGGGACATCCCGAACGTCTCCGAGGAGGTCCTGGCCGACCTCGACGAGCGCGGCATCATCCGCATCGGTGCCGAGGTCGTCGCCGGGGACATCCTGGTCGGCAAGGTCACCCCGAAGGGTGAGACCGAGCTGACCCCGGAGGAGCGCCTGCTGCGCGCGATCTTCGGTGAGAAGGCCCGTGAGGTCCGTGACACCTCGCTGAAGGTGCCGCACGGTGAGACCGGCAAGGTCATCGGCGTGCGCGTCTTCGACCGCGAGGAGGGCGACGAGCTGCCGCCGGGCGTGAACCAGCTGGTCCGCGTCTACGTGGCGCAGAAGCGCAAGATCACCGACGGTGACAAGCTCGCCGGCCGGCACGGCAACAAGGGTGTCATCTCCAAGATCCTCCCGGTCGAGGACATGCCGTTCCTGGAGGACGGCACCCCGGTCGACATCATCCTCAACCCGCTGGGTGTGCCGTCCCGAATGAACCCGGGACAGGTCCTGGAGATCCACCTGGGCTGGCTGGCCAAGCAGGGCTGGGACGTCTCCGGCATCGCCGAGGAGTGGGCGCGCCGCCTGCAGGCCATCGAGGCCGACCGGGTCGAGCCCGGCACCAACGTCGCCACCCCGGTCTTCGACGGTGCCCGCGAGGACGAGATCGCCGGTCTGTTCGAGTCGACGATCCCGAACCGGGACGGCGACCGGATGGTGCTGCCCTCGGGTAAGGCCCGGCTGTTCGACGGCCGCTCCGGCGAGCCGTTCCCGGCGCCGATCTCCGTCGGCTACATGTACATCCTGAAGCTGCACCACCTGGTGGACGACAAGCTGCACGCCCGGTCCACCGGTCCGTACTCGATGATCACCCAGCAGCCGCTGGGTGGTAAGGCCCAGTTCGGTGGCCAGCGCTTCGGCGAGATGGAGGTGTGGGCGCTGGAGGCCTACGGCGCCGCGTACGCCCTCCAGGAGCTGCTGACCATCAAGTCCGACGACGTTCTCGGCCGTGTGAAGGTCTACGAGGCCATCGTCAAGGGCGAGAACATCCCCGAGCCCGGCATTCCCGAGTCCTTCAAGGTGCTCATCAAGGAAATGCAGTCGCTCTGCCTGAACGTGGAGGTGCTGTCCAGCGACGGTATGTCCATCGAAATGCGTGACACCGACGAGGATGTCTTCCGCGCTGCGGAGGAACTCGGTATCGACCTGTCCCGGCGCGAGCCGAGCAGCGTCGAAGAGGTCTGACGGGGGCCGGGGGCTCTGCGGAGCCCCCGGCCGCCCTCCCCGGACCCGTCCAGACCATGTTTGACTTTCGACCCCGAAAGAGGGATTGACGACCAGTGCTCGACGTCAACTTCTTCGACGAGCTGCGGATCGGCCTGGCCACCGCGGACGACATCCGTCAGTGGTCGCACGGCGAGGTTAAGAAGCCGGAGACCATCAACTACCGCACGCTCAAGCCCGAAAAGGACGGCCTCTTCTGCGAGAAGATCTTCGGCCCCACCCGGGACTGGGAGTGCTACTGCGGCAAGTACAAGCGCGTCCGCTTCAAGGGCATCATCTGTGAGCGGTGCGGTGTCGAGGTGACCCGCGCCAAGGTGCGCCGTGAGCGGATGGGCCACATCGAGCTGGCCGCGCCCGTCACGCACATCTGGTACTTCAAGGGCGTCCCGTCGCGCCTGGGCTACCTGCTGGACCTGGCGCCGAAGGACCTGGAGAAGGTCATCTACTTCGCCGCCTACATGATCACGTGGGTGGACGAGGAGCGCCGCACCCGCGACCTGCCGTCGCTGGAGGCCCAGGTCTCCGTCGAGCGCCAGCAGATCGAGCAGCGCCGTGACGCCGACGTCGAGGCCCGGCAGAAGAAGCTCGAGGCCGACCTGGCCGAGCTGGAGGCCGAGGGCGCCAAGGCCGACGTGCGCCGCAAGGTGCGCGAGGGCGCCGAGCGCGAGATGAAGCAGCTGCGCGACCGCGCGCAGCGCGAGATCGACCGTCTCGACGAGGTGTGGTCCCGCTTCAAGTCCCTCAAGGTCCAGGACCTGGAGGGCGACGAGCTGCTCTACCGCGAGCTGCGCGACCGCTTCGGCACCTACTTCATGGGCGGCATGGGCGCCGCGGCGCTGCAGAAGCGCCTGGAGTCCTTCGACCTGGAGGAGGAGGCCGAGAAGCTCCGCGAGATCATCCGGACCGGCAAGGGCCAGAAGAAGACCCGTGCGCTCAAGCGCCTCAAGGTCGTCTCGGCGTTCCTGCAGACCCGCAACAGCCCCAACGGCATGGTGCTGGACTGCGTCCCGGTGATCCCGCCGGACCTGCGCCCGATGGTGCAGCTGGACGGTGGCCGCTTCGCGACCTCCGACCTGAACGACCTGTACCGCCGTGTGATCAACCGGAACAACCGTCTCAAGCGTCTCCTTGACCTCGGTGCCCCCGAGATCATCGTGAACAACGAGAAGCGGATGCTCCAGGAGGCCGTCGACGCGCTGTTCGACAACGGCCGCCGCGGCCGTCCGGTCACCGGCCCGGGCAACCGTCCGCTGAAGTCGCTGTCCGACATGCTCAAGGGCAAGCAGGGCCGCTTCCGGCAGAACCTGCTCGGTAAGCGCGTCGACTACTCGGCCCGTTCCGTCATCGTCGTCGGCCCGCAGCTCAAGCTGCACCAGTGCGGCCTGCCCAAGGCCATGGCGCTGGAGCTGTTCAAGCCGTTCGTGATGAAGCGCCTGGTCGACCTCAACCACGCGCAGAACATCAAGTCGGCCAAGCGCATGGTCGAGCGCGGCCGCACGGTCGTGTACGACGTGCTGGAAGAGGTCATCGCCGAGCACCCGGTGCTGCTGAACCGTGCGCCGACCCTGCACCGTCTGGGCATCCAGGCGTTCGAGCCGCAGCTGGTCGAGGGCAAGGCCATCCAGATCCACCCGCTGGTGTGCACCGCGTTCAACGCGGACTTCGACGGTGACCAGATGGCCGTGCACCTGCCGCTGTCCGCGGAGGCGCAGGCCGAGGCCCGCATCCTGATGCTGTCCTCGAACAACATCCTCAAGCCCGCCGACGGCCGTCCGGTGACGATGCCGACGCAGGACATGGTCCTGGGTCTGTTCTTCCTCACCACGGACTCCGAGGAGCGCGAGGTCAAGGGCGAGGGCCGGGCGTTCGGCTCGGTCGCCGAGGCCATCATGGCGCTCGACGCCCGCGAGCTGTCGCTCCAGGCAAAGGTGGACATCCGGTTCCCGGTCGGCACCGTGCCGCCGCGTGGCTGGACCCCGCCGGTGGCCGAGGAGGGTGAGCCGGAGTGGCAGCAGGGTGACCCGTTCCGGCTGACCACCACGCTGGGCCGGGCGCTGTTCAACGAGCTGCTGCCCGAGGACTACCCGTTCGTCGACTACTCGGTGGGCAAGAAGCAGCTCTCCGAGATCGTCAACGACCTCGCCGAGCGCTACCCGAAGGTCGTCGTCGCGGCGACGCTGGACAACCTGAAGTCGGCCGGTTTCTACTGGGCGACCCGTTCCGGTGTCACCGTCGCGATCTCCGACGTCGTCGTCCCCGAGGCGAAGAAGACCATCCTCGCGGGCTACGAGGCGCAGGACGAGAAGGTCCAGAAGCAGTACGAGCGCGGTCTGATCACCAAGGAAGAGCGGTCCCAGGAGCTCATCGCGATCTGGACCAAGGCGACCAACGAGGTTGCCGAGGCCATGAACGAGAACTTCCCGAAGACCAACCCGATCTTCATGATGGTCGACTCGGGTGCTCGTGGAAACATGATGCAGATGCGTCAGATCGCGGGTATGCGTGGTCTGGTGTCCAACGCGAAGAACGAGACCATCCCGCGGCCCATCAAGGCGTCGTTCCGTGAGGGTCTCACCGTGCTGGAGTACTTCATCTCCACCCACGGTGCCCGTAAGGGTCTCGCGGACACCGCGCTGCGTACCGCCGACTCGGGTTACCTGACCCGTCGTCTGGTGGACGTCTCGCAGGACGTGATCATCCGCGAGGAGGACTGCGGCACCGACCGCGGCCTGAAGCTGGCCATCGCCGAGCGCGGCGAGGACGGCGTGCTGCGCAAGGCGACCGGCGTCGAGACCAGCGTGTACGCGCGCAGCCTGGCCGAGGACATCGTGGTCGACGGCAAGGTGCTGGCCCCGGCCGGTACCGACCTCGGCGACGTGCTCATCGACCAGCTGATCCTGCACGGTGTCGAGACGGTCAAGACCCGCTCGATCCTCACCTGCGAGTCCGCCGTCGGCACCTGCGCCATGTGCTACGGCCGCTCGCTGGCCACCGGCAAGCTGGTGGACATCGGCGAGGCCGTCGGCATCATCGCGGCCCAGTCGATCGGTGAGCCCGGCACCCAGCTGACGATGCGTACCTTCCACACCGGTGGTGTGGCCGGTGACGACATCACCAAGGGTCTGCCGCGTGTGGTCGAGCTCTTCGAGGCCCGTACCCCGAAGGGTCTGGCCCCGATCAGCGAGGCCGAGGGCCGGGTCCGCATCGAGGAGACCGAGAAGACCCGCAAGATCGTCATCACCCCGGACGACGGCAGCGACGAGATCTCCTACAGCGTCTCCAAGCGTGGCCGGATGCTGGTGGACGAGGGCGACCACGTCACGGTCGGCCAGAAGCTGATGGCCGGTACCGAGAACCCGCACGACGTGCTGCGGATCCTCGGCCAGCGGGCCGTGCAGATCCACCTGCTGGGCGAGGTCCAGAAGGTCTTCAACTCGCAGGGTGTGTCGATCCACGACAAGCACATCGAGATCATCATCCGGCAGATGCTGCGCCGGGTGACGATCATCGAGTCGGGCGACGCGGAGCTGCTGCCCGGTGAGCTGGTCGAGCGCGGCCGGTTCGAGCAGGAGAACCGCCGGGTCGTCGCCGAGGGCGGTCACCCCGCCTCCGGCCGTCCGCAGCTGATGGGTATCACCAAGGCCTCGCTGGCCACCGAGTCCTGGCTGTCGGCCGCCTCCTTCCAGGAGACGACCCGGGTGCTCACCGACGCGGCGATCCACGCCAAGTCGGACTCCCTGCTGGGCCTGAAGGAGAACGTCATCCTCGGTAAGCTCATCCCGGCCGGTACGGGTCTGTCCCGCTACCGCAACATCCGGGTCGAGCCGACCGAGGAGGCCAAGGCCGCCATGTACTCGGCCGTCGGCTACGACGACATCGACTACTCGCCGTTCGGCACCGGCTCCGGCCAGGCCGTCCCGCTGGAGGACTACGACTACGGGCCGTACAACGCCTGACGTCGCCTCCAGGCGAGCATCGCACCGAGCGGCCGACCCCTCCGGGGGTCGGCCGCTCGGCCGTTTTGCGGGCACCCGTTGCCCGGGCCTACGTTTTCGGGCGGCCCATGGCACCCTGTGACGATCCAGTAAGCCCGTCGAGGGGGAATCGTGATGATCCGCCGTCCTGTGATCCTGCTGTTCGGTGCCGCCGTGCTGCTGTCCGCCTGCTCAGGGCCCGCTCCGGAGAAGCACCGCACGGTCAGCTACGGGGTGCGCGATTCGGTGCGCAAGCTGGTCATCCAGGGCCACACCGGGAACGTGAGAGTGACGGGCGGGGGCTCAACCGTCAGCGTCACCGAGAGACAGAACTACCAAAGCGCCCCCCCACACACCACCCACACCACCGCCGACGGCACGCTGACCCTGACCTACGACTGCCAGGACTGCGGCGTCGACTACGACGTGCGCGTGCCGACCGGTACGGCGGTCTCCGTCACCGCGAACACCGGCGACGTGACGATCAGCGCGATGGGCGGCCTGGTGACGGCCAGCACCGACACCGGATCGGTCACCGGGGACCGGCTGGCCAGCGGCCAGGCACACCTGACGTCCGAGACCGGTGACGTACGGGCGACGTTCGACCACACCCCGTCCACCGTCTACGCCACCTCCCAGACCGGCAGCGTCCACGTCACCGTGCCGCGCGGCACGCCGTACGCGGTGCAGGCCAGCGCCCAGACCGGCAAGGTCAGCGTCGACGTCACCCGGGACGACCACAGCCCGCACACCATCACGGCGAAGGCCGAGACCGGGGACGTGACGGTCAGGGCGGTGTGAACCGCCGCTGAGGCGCGGTGAGTTGCGGGAGCGGGCTGCTCACCCCTTGCGGCGCAACCAGCGGCGACCGCGCTCCGGGCGGATAGCGGGACCGGCTGCGGTCGCGGTCCCGTTGGGATGGATGATCAGGGGCCAGACGGTGCCGTCCGGGTCGGTGGCGTTGGCGCGGACCGGACGGGCCAGGCCGAGCTGCCCGATGTGACCGGCCGCCGCGGCGACGGCCGCGGCGCGGGGGTCGACGCCCGGCGGCTGCGGCACGGGCACGTCGTTGACCAGGGCCGTGCCCTCCGCGGTGAGGGTGATGGTGAGCAGTGGCCAGGCGGGCACGCTGTCGGGGTCCACGTCCTGGGGCGCCGGGTGCTCCTCACTGGGCGCGCGGACCGGCGGTACGACGGGAGGGGCGGCCTCCGGCGGGGCTTGGGCACCGCTCGGGGGCGGCGCGGCGAGCGGTTCGGCCGGGAGGTACTCCGACGCTCGCGGGGCCTGTTCGGCGGAGACGGCGGGCGACGTCGCGGCGGGGGGCCGTGCGGTGTCCGGCTGCTCCTGCGCGGGCGGTGACTGCGGGAGGCCGGACGGGGCCTGCGACGCGTCACGCCGTCGCAGTGGCCGCTCCCCCTGGAAGACGCCCCCCTCCGGCGTGATGATCATGGGCCAGCGCTGGCCGTCCGCTTCCCGGAGCACGGCGCTCACGGGACGGCCGAGTTCTCGTGCCCGGGCGACCGCCGCCTTGCAGACGGCGACCCGGGGGTCGGTGCCGTCGGGCACCTCGACGGGGGTGCCGTCGAGGGACGCCTGACGGTCCGCCGTGACGATCAGGGAGAGGCGGGGATGGCGCGGTACGTCCTCGAAGCGGGGTCTGGTCATGGTCGCGTCGCGTGCTCGGCTCAGGAGGAGACGTTGACCGCGGAGACGAGCCAGGGAGATCTGGTGTCAGCGCGGGTCATGGTTACGAACACGGTCGCGGTCGTCGGACTTCCGGTCCAGCCGTCGCGGCCGTGCGGGGTAACGATAATGCCCCACTGGCGACGGGCCAGAGTGGCAGAGTCGGCCGGTTGGTCGTCGTGCTCCGCACGCGCGGTCACGGTGGTGTAGGCGCGGTGCTGGGCCCATTGGCTCCACTGCGCTCCGGGCGCGGCGACGGGCGGGATGGACTTCAGGCCGGCCAGGTAGTCGGGGGCGAGGAACGGGCCGGAGCGCAGCTCGGCCTGGTACTGGGAGGCGTCGATGGTCGTGTCGACCGTCCACTGGACGGTGATCACGGCTTTGCTCACCGCGGTCGGGTCCTGCCGGTCGACACCGGACGGCGCGGGGAGAGGCACCGGAGGGCTCCCCGCCTTGCCGGAGGGCAGCGGTTGCGAACTGGGCAGCCCGGTGGCGGCCGTTGGGCCCGGTGAGGTGGACGCGGCGCGGCCGCCGCCGCAGCCGACCGCGGTGACCAGCACCAACGACACGACGGCCGTCGCTGCGAAGCGTCGATGTGCGGCGGTCACCCGAACCTCCTGACGTCCTGCACCATGCCGTCGTACTGGCTGAGCGGGGCGGTGCGCACGAAAGCCCCGGTGTGCGGTGCCTCGACGATCTGGCCGCCGCCGATGTACAGCACGACGTGGGAGTAGTCGCCGGGGCCCTCCGTTTGGATAACGATCGCGTCACCGGGCTGCATCTGATTCCTGGGGACTTCGGTACCCATGGTGGCCATCTCCTCGGAGGAGTGCGGCAGTTCGATCTTTCCGCCGGATGCCTGGTAGACGGCGTACAGCACCAGTCCTGAGCAGTCGAAGCCGCCGCCCGTCGGGCCGGAGGGCGCACCGCCGCCCCAGACGTAGGGCAGACCGATGTACTTCTCGGCCGCCGCGATCTCGGCCTGGCCGAAGGCTGTTCCACCACCGCCGCCGGGGGCGAGTGGTGCCTCGAACTTCTTCATCAGGGCCTCGATCGAGGTGACGTACCCCTGGGTCTCCGCGTAGGGCGGAACGCCGTTGTACCGCACGACGGCTCCGGAGCCCGCGTTGTACCCGGCCAGCATGTTGGCGATCGGGTCGCCGGGCACGTTCGCCACCTCCTTGGCGATGGCGCAGTCGTACCGCCCCATCGCCATGATGGCATCGGCCGCGTTGAACGGGCTCACGTTGTGGGTGCCGTCGTCGTCCTTGCCCCAGTTCGGCCAGGTCTCGGGCATGAACTGGGCGATGCCCTCGGCGCCGACGGGGCTGACCGCGTTGGGATTCCAGCCGCTTTCCTGCTGTATCTGAGCGGCGATCAGCGGAGCGGAGACTGCCTTGCATTCGGCTCCCGCCGCCTGGACCCACCGCAGATAAGCCGTCGGCACGCTGTTGGTGGCGAGCCCCAGACCACCGGCGCTCGCCGAGTCGCCTCCGCCCGCCATCATGAACAGCATCAGCAGGCAGAAGATGAAGAAGAAGACACCGCCGCTCGCGAAAAGTCCGCAGCCCTTCACACCGCCCACGTAACGCGCCTCATTTCATGGCGGGTTGCGCTGGACAGCTCGACTTGTCCGAAACGGCGGCATGTGTCAACTTTGCCGAGTTGGGCTATGTCGCCGACGTCGACCATCATCCCCCCAAATGACGCTGAATGACCGTGAATTGCTCCGCCCGAGCGGGGCAATCGCAACGACGATAGCCGCAACCGTGCCCAATCCGCTAAGCCCGGCTCCCTGCTGTCAGTGACTTCCTTTACACTCACAGGCCAGTACGGGGGAGGAGTCGAATTGCAGGAAGTCAACCCATGGGTGACCAGGCCCACACAGGCAGTGTCTCCTGTGCAAGGTGCAATTCCCCAGTCTGTTGTCACCCACGCAGGTCCAACTCGTCCGCAACCCAACGCAGTTGACGCGCCCGATACCGGACTGCCGACCTTTCCGGTATCGGCGTCCAGGGACGTCGCCCCGCCCTCGTGGTGGTGGGTGGGCTGCCACGGAGGTGCTGGAGCCAGCACCCTCGCCACCGCGCTCGCGCACACCAACGCCGCCGACGCGCACGGTCGTTGGCCAGCTCCGCAACGACCCGACCTCGCGAGGGTCGTGGTGGTCGCCCGCACCCACTTCCACGGTTTGACGATGGCTCAGGCGGCTGCACGCCAGTGGGCCTCCGGGAGCACGCCGGAGGGCGTCGAGGTCCTGGGGCTGGTTCTGGTGATCGACGCGCCTGGCAAACTGCCAAAGCCGCTACGCGAGTTCGCGCACCTGGTCTCCGGTGGCTTCCCGCGCGTATGGGAGATTCCCTGGGTCGAGGAGTTCCGATGCGGTGCTCCCCCCGCCCCCCAGCACCCGGCGTTCCGCCGGATCGAACAAGATCTTTCCCGTGTTGTCTCTGGAGGTACTCCCCATGCGTGAACTCGCCCTGGCCGCCGTGAGCCGTGGCTACCAGGTCCTTGCCGTGGTCAACCCCGGCGAGGGGTCCCAGCCACCCGGCGGGGACAAGCTGACCACGGTCCTCGGATGGGTCGCCTGGATCGTGTGCGGCGTCTGCGTCGCGGGCGTCCTGATGGTCGCGGGCCGGATGGCCGTGATGCACAACCGCGGTGAGGGCGGTCAGCACATGGTCGGCATCGCCTACGTGCTGGGTGCCTGCGTCCTGGTCGGTGCGGCGTCGGCACTTGTTGGCGCGCTGGTCTGACCAGGTAAGAGGAGGAGGAAATCTCCATGGGCATTGACGACCTCCCCACCGGAGAAGAGCGGACCAGTCCATTCCGTCGCCCCGGGTTCCTCGCGGCGGCTGTCTTCCTGGCGGTTGTGGTCGTGCTGGCTGCCGTCCTGGTCATCGCGAACGGCGGTGGCAAGGCCACCACACCGGTCGCGAAGGCCAGCGGCGGGCAGCCGACGGCCAGCGGCCAGTCGACCGCCACCAGCGCCCCGGGCGCGCTGGGCAACGCATGTGGCCTGAGCGACACCAGCCAGACCGTGCCGACGAGTACGCCCCCCAACATCAAGTGGGAACTGGTCTCTGGCACGGCGGTGCCGACATCGTCGATCGCGGGGCCGGGGAAGGAGAGCGGCGGTGTGCCGAGCTGCTTTGCTCATACGCCGTTGGGCGCTCTCCTCGCCGTCTCCCAGATCGGTCAGCGGATGGGGGTGGCGACAAACTCCCAAATCGTCGCGATTCTCAAGTCGGCTGCGGTACCGGGACCGGTGTTGGACAGCGATATCGCCCGGCTTTCTTCGATGACCGACCAGGGCGGCAACTCTCCAAGTGGTCAACTGGCTGGCTTCCAGTTCGTCAGCTACCAGCCGGATACCGCGACCATCAACATCGTGGTGAAGATGCCCGACTCCTCGATGAACACGGCGACCTTCACGCTGCGTTGGTATCAGGGGGACTGGAAGATCCAACTGCAGAGCACCGGGGCGGACAGCTCCAACGTTTCCCAGATCACCAGCCTGGACGGCTACGTCCCTTGGAGTGGCCTCTCATGACCGCAATACAGTTCCGGGGGGTGTGAACGATGTGTGGTGTCGGTTCCTGGATTATCCACCCCATCAACTGCACGACCCACGCGGTCACTTCGGGGATCATCAATGACATCGCCTCCGCTGTCCAGACAGCCGAGGCAGACATGATCGGGGCGTTGGCGTCGCTGTGGACCCATGTGCCGACGCCCACGGTCGGGTCAACCGACACTGGGCAGCCCGTGGGAGCGGTGGCGTTCCTGTGGACCGACACGAGTTGGCTGGTCGGTGCTTTCGCGGTGCTGGGCCTGCTGATCGCAGCGGGAAAGCTCGCATGGCAGCGTAGAGCCGAGCCAGCGAAGGCAGCCTTTCGGGGGCTGTTCAACCTCGTTGTGGTCTCCGGTTGTTCCGTGGCTGTCATCGAGCTCCTCACGAAAGCCGGCGACGACTTCTCGGAATGGATACTGCAGCAGTCCCTGCAAACGAGTGCCAGTTCTGACTTCGGTTCGGCGATGAAGAACCTCACGGTGCTGTCCACCAGCAGCATGTCTCTCATGTTGGTGATCGTGATGGGCCTGATCGCGATCCTCTCCTGCATCGTCCAACTCATGCTCATGCTGGTGCGTTTCGCGATGCTCGGACTGCTCACGGGATTGTTGCCGGTCACAGCGTCCGTATCAGGAACAGAGAGTGGTCAAGCGGCCTTCAAGAAGGCCTGTGGCTGGCTTCTGGCGTTCGTGCTCTACAAGCCCGTCGCCGCGACGATTTACGCCTACGCGATCGTGAGTATGAAACAGCAGGGCCTCACGGACGTGCTCTCCGGTCTCGCGATGATCATCATGTCCGTGGTAGCCCTCCCCGCCCTGATGCGGTTCATCGTCCCGGCCGTCAGCGCCGTGAGCGGCGGTGGCGGCGGCGCCGGGGCCGCCCTGGCCGGTGCGGGTATCGCGACCGGTGCCCGGATGCTGGGTCAGGGCGCTCAGAGCAGCAGCGGTGGCGGCGGTGGTGGCGGTAGTGGCGGCGGTGGTGGTGACGACAGCGGCCCCACGGGCTCGAACCAGACTCCGACCAGCAGCGGCGGCGGCCAAGGCCAGGGCCAAGGCGGCGGTGGCGGCGGTGCTCCCATGGGCGCCGAGGGCGGAGCCGAAGCAGCCGGAGCTGGCGGTGCGGGCGCAGGCGGTGCGGGCGCCGGTGCGGCGTCAGGCGCCGGTGGCGGCGCGGCAGCGGGCGGCGCGGCCGGAGCGGGAGCCGCGGCGGGCCCGGCGGGCATCGCGGTCGCCGCAGGCGCGCAGGCGGCCCAAAAGATCAAGGGAGCCGCTCAGGGCGCCGTTCAGCACACGACAGGGGAGGGATCGTAAGTGGCCGCCGTCGAAGAGGCCGGGCCGCGTACATACGGGAACTGGCGCAAACCGACATCGCCGGGGATCGGGAGTCTGGGCCTCGCGGGGACGATCGTCCTGCTCGGGGGCCTGGTCCTCACCGTCATCGCGATGATGATCTCGCTGGTCGCGGGTGTGGTCATCCTCGGCCTGGTCGGCCTCATGCTCGCGCCGCTCTTCTTTCGTGACCGCCATGGGAGGACTCTGTTGCAGCGCGCCATCGCACGCATCGCCTTCAACCGCGGCCGTTCGGCCGGGCAGCACATCTACCGGTCCGGCCCGCTCGGTCTGACCGCTTCGGGGAGCTTCCGTCTGCCGGGGCTCGCGGCGGCGTCCACCGTGCACGAGGCCCGGGACTCCTACGGTCGGCCGTTCGGTCTGATCGAGGTGCCCTCCACCGGCCACTACTCCGCGGTCTTCGCCTGCGGTGCGGACGGCGCCGCCTTGGTCGACACCGACCAGGTCGACACATGGGTTGCCTACTGGGGCGCGTGGCTGGCCTCGCTGGCGCACGAGCCGTCGCTGGTGGCGGCCTCGGTCTCGATCGAGACCGCGCCCGACCCCGGTACCCGGCTCTCGCGCGAGGTGGAGGCCAACCTCAAGGCCGAGGCACCCCCGCTGGCGCGAGCCATGCTCCAGGAGGTCGTGCAGAGCTACCCCACCGGTTCGGCGCAGGTGAGCGCGCGGGTCTCGGTGACGTACTCCGCCGCGCCCCGGCCAGGTGCCAAGCGTCGCGACCGGGCGGAGATGGCGCGTGAGATCGGCACCCGGCTGCCCGGCCTGTCGGCCCGGCTCGGGATGACCGGGGCGGGTGAGGCACGGCCCATGACCCCCCAGCAGTTGGCCGAGATGGTGCGGGTCGCCTACGACCCCTCGGTGCAGGTACTGATCGAGCAGGCACAGGCGTCCGGGGGTTCGGGGCTCACCTGGTCTGACGCGGGGCCGGTCGCCGCGCAGGAGGCGTGGGGCCACTACATCCACGACTCGGCCGCCTCGATCACCTGGGGCATGTCGGAGGCGCCGCGCGGTGAGGTCCTCTCGACCGTGTTGACCGGCCTGCTCGCGCCGCACCGCGACATCGCCCGTAAGCGCGTCACCCTCATGTACCGGCCGCACGACCCCGCACAGGCCGCCCAACTCGTCGAGCGCGACCGGCGCGACGCGCGCTTCAAGCTGGGCGGCAACAAGCCAGCCGCCCGCGACACGGTGGCGGTCGCCGCGGCCGAGCAGTCGGCGCAGGAGGAGGCGAAGGGCGCGGGGCTGGTCCGGTTCGCGATGCTGGTGACCGCGACGGTCAACTCCCTTGAGGAACTGCCGAACGCCGCGGCGGCGATCGATGTGCTGGCGCCGCCGGCGCGTGTCCAACTGCGGCGGATGTATGGCTCGCAGGCGTCGGCGTTCGCGGCGGCCCTGCCGATCGGGATCGTGCTTCCGGATCACCTGCTGGTTCCGCAGGCGATCCGCGAGGCGACGTAGGAGGGGACCTGTGGCGAAGGAGAAGGCGCCGAGGCCGCTGGTCGCACGGCCGGGGGCGCGTGGCTTTCCGGGACGCGGCGGCGGCAAGGCCTCCCTGGTGGAGGCGCCGCCGGAGTGGCGTGGCACGACCGTTCAGGTGTGCGGCCTGTGGCCGTTCGCGGCCGGGTCGGGTACGCCGATGTCCGGGGTGCCGGTCGGCCGGGTGCTCGACAACGGGGCGACGCTGTGCATGGACCCCATCTCGTGGTTCTCACGCGCGGGCCTGATCAACAACCCCTCGATGCTGGTCCTCGGCAAGCCGGGACTCGGCAAGTCGACCCTGGTGCGGCGCCTGGTGCTGGGCCTGACCGGCTACGGCGTCTACCCGATGGTCCTGGGCGACCTCAAGCCGGACTACGCGGACCTGGTACGGGCGATGGGCGGACAGATCGTCAAGCTCGGCCGTGGGCTGGGGAGTCTGAACGTCCTGGACCCGGGGGAGACCGCGGCCGCCGCCGCGAAGCTGTCCGGCGCCGACCGGGAACGGCTGATCTCCCAGGGCCGGGGCCGACGCCTGAACATGGTCACGGCGCTGGTGACCATCCTGCGCAACCGTCCGGTGGTCGACCAGGAACGCACGATCATCAACACCGCGTTGCGGGTGCTCGAAGAACGCCACAAGGGGGTGCCGATCCTCCCGGACCTGATCCGGGTGATCGATGAGGGACCGGAGGAGCTTCGCGCGGTGACCCTGTCGCGTGGCAGCGAGGAGCGCTACCGGGTGGCGGTCGACGGTCTGCACGCCTCCCTGCTCGGGCTTCTCGACGGACCGATGGGCGAGGCGTTCGCGCGGCCGACCTCGACGCCGATCCGTCTGGACTCGCCGGGCGGTGTGTGCATCGACATCAGCGGTATCGACGAGGCGGACGCCGAGCTCCAGGCCGCGGTGCTGCTGGCCTGCTGGAGCGACGGCTTCGGCGCGATCGAGGCGGCGCACGCCCTTGCCGACGCCGGGCTCGGCCCGCAGCGCCACTTCTTCGTGGTGCTTGACGAGTTGTGGCGCGTGCTGCGCGCGGGCAAGGGGCTTGTCGACCGGGTGGACGCGCTGACCCGCCTCAACCGTCAACAGGGCCTCGGCCAGGCGATGATCACGCACACCATGGCGGACCTGTTGGCACTGCCGGACGAGGCGGACCGGCTCAAGGCCCGTGGTTTCGCGGAGCGTTCCGGCATGGTCGTCTGCGGTGGGCTGCCGGAGGCCGAGATGCCGTCGCTGACGCAGGTGGTGCGGATGTCCCAACGCGAACAGCGCATGATCGTCGACTGGTCCACCCCACCGTCCTGGGACTCCCTGCTCGGCCGGGAGGGCGATCCGCCGGGACGCGGAAAGTTCCTGGTCAAGGTCGGTGGGCGGCCGGGCATCCCGTTCCACGTCGAGCTGACCAACGCGGAACTCGACGTCAACAACACCAACAAACGATGGGTGATGGGAACGGGGACTGGACAATGAGCGTCACCAACAAGAGCCGTGGCCCGTCCGACCTCACGCCGGTCCTGGTCGTCGTGGGTCTGGCCACGCTGATCGCGGCCGTACTGGGCACCTGGGGTGCGATGCTCGGCGGTGCCGCCATCGCCAACCAGCCCGAGCCCGCGGGCAATCCGGTGGCCGTGGTCATCAACCTGGCTGCGGGCAAGCAGCGTTGGCCGGGCACGGACGCGACGCTCATCGCCGTCGCCGAGCTGGTGGTCGTGCTGGCCCTGGTCGTTGCCGTACGGGCGCTGGTGCGGCGTGGCCGCAACCCCCGCGTCCGGGTCGACGCCGCCGCCCGCCATCTGGCCAACCGCAACGAGCAGTCCATGCTCTCCCGCGAGGGGGTGGCGGCCACCGCCGCCCGGCTCGGCGCTCCGCAGAGCCATCCCGGTGTGCGCATCGGCCGGGCCCGGGGCACCGGCCAGCCGCTGTACGGGTCGTGGGAGGACATGCAGATAGACGTCTGGGGACCCCGGACCGGCAAGACGACGTCCCGCGCCATCCCCGCGATCCTGGATGCCCCCGGATCCGTTCTCGTCACCTCGAACAAGCGCGACATCGTGGACGCCACCCGCCTGATCCGCGAGGGCTTTGGCGGGGTGTGGGTCTTCGACCCGCAGAAGGTGGCGGGGGAGGAGCCCACCTGGTGGTGGAATCCGCTCTCCTACGTGACGGACATCGAGAAGGCCACCCGGCTCGCCGCCATCTTCACGGCGTACGGCAAGGACGCGGACGCCAAGACGGACTCGTACTTCGACCCCGAAGGCGAGTCGCTGCTGTCCTTCCTGCTGCTGGCGGCGGCCGAGGCGAACGAACCCATCACCACGGTCTTCAGCTGGGCGGCGGACCCCACCGAGACCAGGCCGGTGGAGATCCTTCGGGCGGCCGGACACCATCTGCCCGCCGACGGCGTGCAGGGCGTCATCAACTCCCCGGACAAGCAACGGGCGGGCATCTACGGCACGTGCAAGAAGTCCGTGAACTTCCTGGTCAACCCGTCGGTGACCCGATGGGTGACCCCGGATCCGCACAACCCGCACCGCCTGCAGTTCGACCCGCACGCCTTCGCGGCGGGCAGGGGCACCCTGTACTCGCTGTCCCGTGAGGGCCAGGGCACGGCCGGGCCGCTGGTGACCGCGCTGACCGTCGCCACCATCGAGGCGGCCGAGGAACTCGCCACCCGCAGCCCCGGTGGGCGCCTGACCACGCCGCTGCTCGGCGTGCTGGACGAGGCGGCGAACGTGTGCCGCTGGAAGGACCTGCCGGACCTCTACAGCCACTACGGTTCACGCGGCATCGTGCTGATGACGATCCTCCAGTCCTGGGCGCAGGGCGTCGTGGTCTGGGGCGAGAACGGCATGAAGAAGCTGTGGAGCGCGGCGAACATCCGCGTCTACGGCGGTGGTGTCTCCGAAACGCAGTTCCTCAGCGATCTCAGCCAACTGCTGGGCGACTTCGAGCCGGAGACCACCAGCTTCAGCACATCGCGCGGCGACGGCCGGTCGCGCTCCACACAGGTCTCGACCAGGGTGGAGAAGATCCTTGAGGTCTCCGACCTCGCCGCACTGCCGAGGGGCCGGGCGGTGCTGTTCGCCTCCGGCACCCGGCCGATCCTCATCGAGACCGAGCCATGGCAGCGTGGACCGCACGCGGCACAGGTGCACGCCTCCCTGGCGCGGTACGCCCCGGCCGAGCAGGCGCACGCCCACACACTGGCCAACGAGCCGGAAAGCAGGGCGTGATGGAACCGGCGGAGAGTGTCGAGACGGTCTATCCCGATCTGCCGACATGGGTCGAGGAGCACCTGGCGAAACTCGTCCAGCGCCGCCTCGGCGGAAGCCTGACCTGGTGCACCCAGTGGTACCGGCACGCCGAGGCGGTCAGCCGCCTCAACGCCATGTGGCAGGAGTGGGAGGCGGCCGTCGCCGAGGCCACGATGTCCAACTGGTGGCTCTACCACTGCGATCCACACCTGAACGTCCTGATGTCCAAGGACGCGGGCCCGTTCATGGCCTGCAAGCCGGGCGACCACCGAACCCTGGAGCCCCTACCGGTCGCCGAGTCCGACGCCCGCCTGTGGCTGGGGTCGGCGTTCAGCAATCCGGCTGGTGACTGACCGGTCGGCGCCGCGGTGAGCGCGGCGCCGACCGGCTCGCCGTCGTCAGTGCTCGACGCCGCCCTCGCGCCCCAACCGCCGTGGCCGGGACCGGCCGCTGGACCGGTCCCGTCGGCGGTGATCACAGGGAGAGCAGCGGCACCTTGCGGGCGGTCACGGCGACGGCCAGCGCGTCGTCGGCGTCCCCGCCGATGTCCGTGCCGATGATCAGCGGCGCGTTGCGCAGGTCCTCCGGCCAGGGAGCTTTGCGCAGTTGCTCACTCGCGGCCGCGAACTCCGGGAACTTCTCGCCGAGTTCCGCCCGCTTGCGCCACTCCTCGCGCAGTTCACTCACTGTCCGGTCGTCGTCGTTGCTCTCGCCCACTTCTTCCTTTCACTCGGCGGGCCTTGCGACGGCTCAGCGCGCGATCCCGGTCGCGGCGCCCTGCATCCGTGACCGCAGGGCGTTGTGCGACGCCGACTGGGACCGCGCCGCCGACCGGCTGGCGGTGAGACGCGCCGAGGGGGTGCCGGAGTAGCCCTGGGCGGCGACCGCGACGGCCTCCGCCGCCTCCGCGTCCTCCACGGTGGCCAGGGCCGCCGCCGCGTCGCGGTCCTGGCTGGCGGCGGCCCGCATGTCGTCCGCGTGCTCCGCCTCGGCGCGCACGTCCTCGGCGGGGGCGTGGATCTGCGCCAGGCCCGCGGCCGTCTCGTCCGACCCGAGGGCGGCGGCGTCCTCGCCGCGGGCCCGGTCCCGCAGCCGGTCCTCGTCGCGGTCTCCGGGGAGGTTCCGGTCGCGGGCGTCGCGTTCCTGGCTGCTGCCGGGTGCGTCGGTCGTGCGTCCGTCGCGGTCCTCAGTGGTCCGCTCGGCGTTCGGGGAGCGTTGTTCGCCGCTCGTCCGTGATGCCTGGTGGTCGGTTCGCGGGTCGGCGAGCCACTGGTGGGGGACTTCGATGCCGTGACGTTCCTTCAACTGCTGACTCATGTGCTCCAACGTCGACTGCGCGTACGGGTCGCCAGCCTGGGCCCACCCCTGGGTGACCTCCCAGGTCTGGGCGATCTGCTGGGGACGGGCCTGCTGCCACCATGCCTCGTCCCACGGCTGGCGCATGGTGGGCAACGCCCTGTCGCGTTCCGCGCTCAGCCGGGACAGGAACTCGTTCCGCTCCGCGTCAGACCTCGACTGTGCCTCGCGCAGTCGCTCCATGCGGCGCATCGCGGTCATCTCCGCGACCTCCATGGCCGCCTTGATGCCGCTGTGCAGAGCCGCGCTCATCGCCTGGTGGACCTCGTCCGTCGAGTGCTCACTCACCGCATGTCCCCCTCTGTTCGTCTGCGGCCGATCCTAGCGATCCGGATATCGCCACACCCTCGCCCAACGACCAGGCAGGCGGCTCAGCGAGACAGGCCGCGAGCCTGGGGAACGCCGCGCGGTCCCAGCGCTCTGGCCGCGCCCGGTCCGGCCATCGTGGTCCGTGTCTGCCGCGCGGCCTGCAGGCTCTGGCGGACACCGTCCTCGGCTGCCCGCTGCGCCGGGGAGAGCTGCTGACGGCGTCGCACCTCCGCGTCGGTCAACTGCCCCTGCTGCCACAGCTGCGGCAGCCCGGCCTGCCCGGCCGCCTGGTACGCGCGGGCGAGGCGTGCGTGCCGTTGGGCGAGGGCCTCGTCCGTCAGGAGCTGGGGCGGCAGGCTGCCGTTCGCCCCGACCGGGGGCGCGGTGGCCAGCATCCGCAGCAGCGGCTGCGCGGCGTCGTGCTCGACGCGTGGCGGGCTGTGCGGATCCGGGTAGGCCCTGGCGGCCACGGCGTCCGCCTGTTCGGTGAGGCGTCGCATCGCGCCCAGGGCGGCCTCGTCGCCCCGGCCGCCCACGGCGTGGCCGATCACGGCGGCCCGGTACTGCGACAGCCACTGTGCGTCGGCTGACACGCCGGACGCGTTGGACGGTGCCGCCTGCGTGCCGGGAGGGATCGGCGCCTGTGCGATGTGTGCCGTTTGTTCAGGACGCGGGCCGGGGTTTGCCGCTTGTGCGATGTGTGCCGTCTGTTCAGGGCGCGGGCCGGGGCTTGCGGCCTGTGCGACGTGTGCCGCCTGTTCAGGGTGCGGGCCTGGGCTTGCCGCCTGTGCGCGGCGGCTGATCTCGCCGTCGATCCGTTGTATCTGGGCCTGGTTGGCGCCGACGAACTGCCGGGCCTGGGCCAGCGCGTGCTCGTCGGGTGCCTGCCGGACCATGGCTTCGGCCTGGCGCAGGGTCTGCGTGGTCTGCTCGCGCCAGACGGCCAACTGCTGGTCGGACAGCGCGGCCGCGACCTGGTCGTGCTGCCGTGGCTCCCGGCTCGCGTCGATCGCCTGGTCGGCGCCGCGCTGCGGCTGCGCCTGTGCGGGGGCGAGCCGGTTCGCCAGGCCGCCCACGGACTCGCGCACCCGCGACGTCTGCTCGGCCGTGAGCCCGTAGGCGGCGAACGCCTCGTCCGGCGGCTGCTGGATCTGCCCCAGCCGACCGCGCAGTTCCTCGGCGAACCGTTCCGGCGGCAGGCGCCGGACCTTCGTGCCGTAGCCGTTGACGTAGTTGGCGAGGTAACGGTCGGTACGGTCACCGAGGCGGGCGTGCAGGGCGGCGAGGTCGATGAAGTCCTTGGCCGCCACCCGGTTGTCGAGCGTCTGCAGCTTGCTGTACAGCAGCTCCGGGACCGCCCGGACCGGCATACCGCTCTGTTCCGTGAGGGGCACGTAGCGCGGGCCGCGGATCATGTCGATGACGACCGAGCCCTGTTCGGGGTGGCTGACACGCAACTTGGCGTTCTGCGGGCCGACGGCGTCGGGGTGGGTGCTCCAGGCGACGAGCTGCTCGGTGCGGTAACCAGCGGCCTCCAGGGCCGCGCGGACGTTCCCCCGTACCTCCTCACCATTCACCAACTTGTTGGTGAACAGGTCGATGTCGTCGGGGACGCGGGCGCCGTCGACCTCGTGGAGCCACATGGCGAGACTCCCCGCCACCGCGTAGCCCTGGTCGGCGCAGGCGGCCAACGCCGTACGGGCGATGGCCGCCTTGTGTGCTGTCTCCATGGCCCTATCCGTCCGTGGCCGTGGCGCGTAGTTCGGGGAACCGTTCCTCCCACACCTTCAGGATCTGCGGCGGCCCGAGACGGGACGGCCACAGGCGGCGCAGTTGGGCGCGGTTGAGCAGTCGCGCCTGCTCGGCGGCGGTTCCCTCCAGCAGCAGCCGCCGGTACAGGGAGGCGCGCTGCCACGCGGTGGGCTCGGCGATGTGCTCGGGCAGCTCCCGGTCCGCGAGATGGGCCGGAACGTCCAGGGGGCCTTCGGCGGGGCCGCACAGCAGCGCCAGGTCCGCTACGACCTCGAAGCCGTTGAACAGCAGCCACTCACCGGCGTCCGGTGCGGTGCGCGCCGCCGCGATGTCGGCGGGGATGTCGCCCTGGCGGGCCATGGCCTCGACGGCCCTGCGCTGCTGTTCGTGTTCCTCGGCGACGGAGTCGAAGTCCGGTTCCGGAAAGTCCCCGAAGTCCGGCTCCGGGAAGTCGTCGGTGTCTGCCATTCGCTCGCGTTCCTGTGTGGGGTTCCGGGTCGCACGGTACCCGTGCAACTCGCCGCACGGCCACCGGCGTTGCGCCGGGGCTGGGCGGACGGTGTCCCTACCGCGCCTGCCCCGGGTGAGCCTCAGGGTTCGCCCGTACCTGGGGAGGATCTGCTGGGCGCCGACCTGGGCGGAGGCTGTTGGTTGCCAGTTGCCGCGTTGCCAATGGGGGGTCCGATGAAGCAGGAGCACCTGGAACTCAAGCCGCGGCCAGCGGTGTTGGCCGCGCCCGGAGGGCTCGCCTTCCGCCCGGCGCTCGGCACTCGGGGCCGGGCCGCGCTCGAACTCTTCGACAGTGACGGGGTGTTGGGGGTCTACGTCGACACCGCGTTCAGCGGGCTGCTGCTCGGCGCGCTGCGCGGACGGCGGCCTGGCGAGGCCTGGGCGCTGGCCTGGGGGAGGGTGGGGGCGGACGGGCGGGCGCCCGCGGTGGCCTTCGAGGGGCGGCGGCGCGGCCTGCCGGTTTCCGCGGCCATGGTGGGGCAGCGGTTCTGGGTGGCCAGCGCGCGGGGGGAGTTCAAAACCGTGACGGCGGCGGGACCGGGGCGGGTGGAGACCTGGCGGCTGGGGAGCCTGGGGGCGTAGCCCGCGGAAACATCCGTCGATATCCGTCAACGCCGCGGGAGGCTGTTCGCGCGGAACTCCACGCGGCGCTGCCGCGTCAAGCACTATGGGGGGCACACGATCCCTGGCGGGGGAGAATGGTCCCTACAAGTGGGGGAGGTTCGCGGGCGGATGGCGCACTACGGAGGGCTGCAGCCCTGGGACAACGGCCCGAACTCGGGCATGCGCGCCTCGCACGCCGACCGCGAGCGCACGGTGGACGTGCTCAAGGCCGCGTTCGCCGAGGGCCGCCTGGGCCAGCAGGAGTACGAGCAGCGGGTGGGGGCGGCCTACCGCGCGATGACCTACGGCGAGCTGGGCGGCCTGGTCGCCGATCTGCCGCAGGGGCCGGTGCCGATGGCGATGCCCACGGCCGGGCCGCAGCGGATGGCGCCCGCGGTGCCCCCGACCTTCCTGCCGGTGCCGCCGCGGCCGACGAACAAGCTCGCGGCGGCCTCGCTGATCTGCGGCATCGCCGGGATGATCCTGGTGATCCCCACCGTCCCGGCGATCGTGCTGGGCCACCAGGCGCGGGCGCAGATCCGCACCACCGGGGAGAACGGCGACGGGATGGCCACCACCGGCCTGGTGCTGGGCTGGCTGATGGCCTCGTTCTGGGCGCTGATGATCCTGCTGGGCATCGCCGCGGGCTGAGCGGCGCCCCGGCCGGATCCGCTCCCTTCCCTGACCGGTACGAGGCCACTACCGTGGCATCAGCGTCCGCGCGGCCCGGCCTGTCCTACGCGTGTGCATTTGTTTTGACCGGAGCCCATGCGCTAGGTACGCTCTGACCTTGTGCCTGGGGTGTCCCCGGGTTCTTGTGCGTGCTCTCAGTCCGCACGGAATTCCGAGACTGCGACATCCAAGAGATGTGAAGCCTGTGCCCGTCCAGCGGGCATGCGCGAAGCCTCCGACACACCCGACCGCGTGGGTCGAGAAAAGTGCCGGTGGCCAGCGCTGAATGGCCCAGCAGAGCGCCTCGGGTTAGCTTTAACGAGACTGGCACACAGAAACCGGAGAAACGGTGCCTACGATCCAGCAGCTGGTCCGCAAGGGCCGGCAGGACAAGGTCGACAAGAACAAGACGCCCGCACTGCAGGGTTCCCCGCAGCGTCGTGGCGTCTGCACGCGTGTCTACACGACCACCCCGAAGAAGCCGAACTCGGCCCTGCGTAAGGTCGCGCGTGTGCGTCTGACCAGCGGGATCGAGGTCACCGCTTACATTCCGGGTGAGGGCCACAACCTGCAGGAGCACTCCATCGTGCTCGTGCGTGGCGGTCGTGTGAAGGACCTGCCGGGTGTTCGCTACAAGATCATCCGCGGCTCCCTCGACACCCAGGGCGTCAAGAACCGCAAGCAGGCTCGCAGCCGCTACGGCGCCAAGAAGGAGAAGTAAGAATGCCTCGTAAGGGCCCCGCCCCGAAGCGCCCGGTCATCATCGACCCGGTCTACAACTCTCCTCTGGTGACCTCCCTGATCAACAAGGTGCTGCTGAACGGCAAGCGCTCCACCGCTGAGCGCATCGTCTACGGCGCCATGGAGGGCCTGCGCGAGAAGACCGGCAACGACCCGGTCATCACCCTCAAGCGCGCGCTTGAGAACGTCAAGCCGACCCTTGAGGTGCGCAGCCGCCGTGTCGGTGGCGCCACCTACCAGGTGCCGGTCGAGGTGCGCCCCGCGCGTTCCTCCACGCTGGCGCTGCGCTGGCTGGTCGGTTACTCCCGCGCCCGCCGCGAGAAGACCATGACCGAGCGCCTCATGAACGAGCTGCTCGACGCCTCGAACGGCCTTGGCGCCTCCGTCAAGCGCCGCGAGGACACCCACAAGATGGCCGAGTCCAACAAGGCCTTCGCGCACTACCGCTGGTAGTCGCAACCCCATCGAGAACCGAGAGAAGACTGAGCCATATGGCCACCACTTCACTTGACCTGGCCAAGGTCCGCAACATCGGGATCATGGCCCACATCGACGCGGGCAAGACGACGACCACCGAGCGGATCCTGTTCTACACCGGCGTTTCGTACAAGATCGGTGAAGTCCACGACGGCGCTGCCACCATGGACTGGATGGAGCAGGAGCAGGAGCGCGGCATCACCATCACGTCGGCCGCGACGACCTGTCACTGGAAGGTCGACGGGGTCGACCACACCATCAACATCATCGACACCCCGGGCCACGTCGACTTCACCGTCGAGGTGGAGCGCTCGCTGCGCGTCCTCGACGGTGCCGTCACGGTGTTCGACGGTGTCGCCGGTGTCGAGCCGCAGTCCGAGACCGTGTGGCGTCAGGCGGACCGCTACGGCGTTCCGCGTATCTGCTTCGTCAACAAGCTGGACCGCGTCGGTGCCGAGTTCCACCGCTGCGTCGACATGATCGTCGACCGGCTGGGCGCGGTGCCGCTGGTCATGCAGCTGCCGATCGGTGCCGAGGCGGACTTCAAGGGCGTCATCGACCTGGTCCGCATGAAGGCCCTGGTCTGGTCCGCCGAGGCCGCCAAGGGCGAGATGTACGACACCGTCGACATCCCGGACACGCACCTCGAGGCCGCCAACGAGTGGCGCGGCAAGCTGCTGGAGGCCGTGGCCGAGAACGACGAGGAGATGATGGAGCTGTACCTCGAGGGCCAGGAGCCCGACGAGGAGCAGCTGATCGCGGCGATCCGCCGCATCACCATCAACTCCGGCAAGGGCGACGGCACCACCGTCACCCCGGTGTTCTGCGGAACCGCCTTCAAGAACAAGGGTGTTCAGCCGCTGCTCGACGCGGTGGTGCGTTACCTCCCCGCGCCGCTGGACGTCGAGGCGATCGAGGGTCACTCGGTGAAGGACGCCGAGGAGATCATCGCCCGCAAGCCGTCCGACGACGAGCCGCTGGCCGCTCTGGCGTTCAAGATCATGAGCGACCCGCACCTCGGCAAGCTCACCTTCGTCCGGGTGTACTCGGGCCGCCTGGAGTCCGGCGCTCAGGTCCAGAACCCCGTCAAGGGCAAGAAGGAGCGCATCGGCAAGATCTACCGCATGCACGCCAACAAGCGTGAGGAGATCGCGTCGGTGGGCGCCGGTGACATCGTCGCCGTCATGGGCCTGAAGGACACCACCACGGGTGAGACGCTCTGCGACCCGGCCCACCCGGTGATCCTGGAGTCGATGGAGTTCCCCGCTCCGGTCATCCAGGTCGCCATCGAGCCGAAGTCGAAGGGCGACCAGGAGAAGCTGGGTGTCGCCATCCAGCGCCTCGCCGAGGAGGACCCGTCCTTCCAGGTCCACACCGACGAGGAGACCGGCCAGACCATCATCGCGGGCATGGGCGAGCTGCACCTGGACGTGCTGGTCGACCGCATGAAGCGCGAGTTCAAGGTCGAGGCCAACGTCGGCAAGCCCCAGGTGGCCTACCGCGAGACCATCCGCAAGACGGTCGAGAAGGTCGACTACACCCACAAGAAGCAGACCGGTGGTTCGGGCCAGTTCGGTAAGGTCCAGATCACGATCGAGCCGCTTGAGGGCGAGGGCTACGAGTTCGTGAACCAGGTCACCGGTGGCCGCATCCCGCGGGAGTACATCCCGTCCGTGGACGCCGGTTGCCAGGAGGCCATGGAGTTCGGCGTGTTGGCGGGCTACCCGCTGACCGGTGTCAAGGTGACGCTGCTCGACGGCGCCTACCACGACGTCGACTCCTCCGAGCTCGCGTTCAAGATCGCCGGTTCGATGGCCTTCAAGGAGGCCGCCCGCAAGGCCAGCCCGGCCCTGCTCGAGCCGATGATGAAGGTCGAGGTGACCACGCCCGAGGACTACATGGGCGATGTCATCGGTGACCTCAACTCGCGTCGTGGCCAGATCCAGTCCATGGAGGACCGTTCGGGCGCCAAGCTCGTGACGGGTCTGGTCCCGCTCTCGGAGATGTTCGGTTACGTCGGCGACCTGCGCAGCAAGACCTCCGGCCGGGCCAGCTACTCCATGCAGTTCGACTCCTACGCCGAGGTTCCGCGGAACGTCGCCGAGGAGATCATCGCGAAGGCCAAGGGCGAGTAACCGACGTTCTCCCAACGTCGTACAAGCCTTAGGCTTGACGGCAGGCAGTACGGGGCATTCCGCCACGAACCGTGAGGAACGTGGCGGATGCCCCGGCGGCCAGCACTCAATCCGCGGGTTGGCATACGTAAGCAGGCCCTTCGGGGTCCTCACCAACCCGGCAAAGATCACCTGGCGCCGATGAAGTAAGGCGTACAGAACCACTCCACAGGAGGACCCCAGTGGCGAAGGCGAAGTTCGAGCGGACTAAGCCGCACGTCAACATCGGCACCATCGGTCACATCGACCACGGTAAGACGACCCTTACCGCGGCGATCACCAAGGTGCTGCACGACAAGTACCCGGACCTGAACGAGGCTTCGGCCTTCGACCAGATCGACAAGGCTCCTGAGGAGCGCCAGCGCGGTATCACCATCTCCATCGCGCACGTCGAGTACCAGACCGAGTCGCGTCACTACGCGCACGTCGACTGCCCGGGTCACGCGGACTACATCAAGAACATGATCACCGGTGCGGCGCAGATGGACGGCGCCATCCTGGTGGTCGCCGCCACCGACGGCCCGATGCCGCAGACCAAGGAGCACGTGCTCCTGGCCCGCCAGGTGGGCGTGCCGTACATCGTGGTCGCCCTGAACAAGGCCGACATGGTGGACGACGAGGAGATCCTGGAGCTCGTCGAGCTCGAGGTGCGTGAGCTCCTCTCCGAGTACGAGTTCCCGGGCGACGAGGTCCCGGTCGTCAAGGTCTCGGCGCTCAAGGCGCTCGAGGGCGACGCCGAGTGGGGCAAGTCCGTCCTGGACCTGATGGAGGCCGTCGACACCGCGATCCCGGAGCCGGAGCGCGACGTCGACAAGCCGTTCCTGATGCCGATCGAGGACGTCTTCACGATCACCGGTCGTGGCACCGTCGTCACCGGCCGTATCGAGCGTGGTGTCCTCAAGGTCAACGAGACCGTCGACATCATCGGCATCAAGCCGGAGAAGACCTCCACCACGGTCACCGGCATCGAGATGTTCCGCAAGCTGCTCGACGAGGGCCAGGCCGGTGAGAACGTCGGTCTGCTGCTCCGCGGCATCAAGCGCGAGGACGTCGAGCGCGGCCAGGTCATCATCAAGCCGGGCTCGGTCACCCCGCACACCGAGTTCGAGGCTCAGGCCTACATCCTGTCGAAGGACGAGGGCGGTCGCCACACCCCGTTCTTCAACAACTACCGCCCGCAGTTCTACTTCCGTACCACGGACGTGACCGGCGTTGTGACCCTCCCCGAGGGCACCGAGATGGTCATGCCGGGCGACAACACCACCATGACGGTCCAGCTGATCCAGCCGGTCGCCATGGAGGAGGGCCTGAAGTTCGCCATCCGCGAGGGTGGCCGGACCGTCGGCGCCGGCCAGGTCACCAAGATCGTCAAGTGACCCTGCGCTAACGCTGGTTGAGCCCCCGTCCACCCCATTCCGGGTGGGCGGGGGCTTCGCCGTTACCCACGGACCGGCCACGCTCGGGGGCTCGTCCCTGCGAGCGCTGCAAGAGGCTGCCGCCCGCCGAAGGAGCCCGGGCGCGGCCCCGAGGCGCCCGCTTGCTCCCGCAAGCCTCTGGGCGGATCCCCGAGGGAACTTGGGCGCTTGCCCCGACAACCGGCGACCGGGGGTCTCGGGAGCTTGCCCCCAAGGGAATCCGCGACCTGGGGTCTCGGGAGCTTGCCCCCAAAGAAAATCCCGCCCCGGGGGTCTGGGGGCTCGCCCCCAGAAGGTGGGTTGGCGGCTGGCGTGGGGGTCGATTGGCCTTAGCGCCCAGCGATATGGCACACTTGCCAGGTTGCTCGGTTGAGTGCCGATGCTGCGCGCCTCCCGTCGGGAGGACTGGAAGCGAGTCCCGCAGTACTCGTCGCCCCTTATCAGGGGCGGAAGTACGGGAATCTTCCAGGAAGCGTCAGTGCGGGGCTCGCCAGGCGCTCGGTGGATGTCTTTCCCCAAAACCCCTCCAGCGGGGATCCCGTATGCGGATTTCTGTCAGACGGGTCGCGACACGCCCGACCGCGTGGGTCGGGGTGAAGCAGGGAAAGCGCCAGACACCGGGTCCCAGAGCGTTACGAGAGACAGGACTACGGAGTAGCCATGGCGGGACAGAAGATCCGCATCCGGCTCAAGGCCTACGACCACGAGGTCATCGACTCCTCGGCGAAGAAGATCGTCGAGACGGTGACCCGTACTGGTGCGCAGGTCGCGGGCCCGGTGCCGCTGCCCACTGAGAAGAACGTGTACTGCGTCATCAAGTCGCCGCACAAGTACAAGGACTCGCGCGAGCACTTCGAGATGCGTACGCACAAGCGCCTCATCGACATCCTCGACCCCACGCCGAAGACGGTTGACTCGCTGATGCGTCTCGACCTGCCGGCCGGCGTCGACATCGAGATCAAGCTCTGAGGTGACGCGCGAGATGGCTAAGCAGATTAAGGGCGTCCTGGGCGAGAAGCTCGGCATGACCCAGGTCTGGGACGAGAACAACCGTGTCGTCCCGGTGACCGTGGTCAAGGCCGGGCCCTGTGTCGTTACCCAGGTCCGCACCGCCGACACCGACGGCTACGAGGCCGTGCAGATCGCCTTCGGCGAGATCGACCCGCGCAAGGTCAACAAGCCCCTCAAGGGCCACTTCGCCAAGGCCGACGTGACGCCGCGCCGCCACCTGGTGGAGCTGCGCACCTCCGACGCCAGCGAGTACACCCTCGGCCAGGAGATCACCGCCGACGTGTTCGAGGCCGGCGTCAAGGTCGACGTCACCGGCAAGAGCAAGGGCAAGGGCTTCGCCGGTGTCATGAAGCGCCACAACTTCGGTGGCCTCGGCGCCGGGCACGGCACCCAGCGCAAGCACCGCTCGCCCGGTTCCATCGGTGGCTGCGCCACCCCGGGCCGTGTGTTCAAGGGTCTGCGCATGGCAGGCCGCATGGGCAACGAGCGGGTCACCACCCAGAACCTGACCGTCCACGCCGTTGACGCGGAGAAGGGCCTGCTGCTCATCAAGGGCGCGGTTCCTGGTCCGAACGGCGGCCTCGTCCTGGTCCGTACCGCGGCCAAGGGGGCCTGAGGTAACCGATGAGCACCATTGACATCCTTTCGCCGGCAGGCGACAAGGCCGGGACCGTCGAGCTCCCCGCGGAGATCTTCGACGCGAAGGTCAGCGTTCCGCTGATCCACCAGGTCGTCGTCGCGCAGCTGGCCGCTGCCCGCCAGGGCACGCACAAGACCAAGACCCGCGGCGAGGTCCGTGGCGGTGGCAAGAAGCCGTACCGCCAGAAGGGCACCGGCCGCGCCCGTCAGGGTTCGACCCGCGCTCCGCAGTTCGCCGGCGGTGGCGTCGTGCACGGCCCGGTGCCGCGCGACTACTCGCAGCGGACGCCGAAGAAGATGATCAAGGCCGCCCTGCGTGGCGCCCTGACCGACCGCGCGCGTCACAACCGCATCCACGTCGTGTCCGGCGTGGTCGAGGGCTCGACCCCGTCGACCAAGTCCGCCAAGACGCTGCTGGGCAAGATCAGCGACCGCAAGAACGTGCTGCTGGTCGTCGAGCGGGCCGACGAGGCCTCCTGGCTGTCGGCGCGCAACCTGCCCCAGGTGCACATCCTGGAGGCCGGTCAGCTCAACGCGTACGACGTGCTCGTCTCCGACGACGTGGTCTTCACCAAGGACGCCTTCGACCGCTTCGTCGGTGCTGGCGCCGCTGAGACCGAAGGGAGCGCCGCCTGATGAGCGAGGCAACCGCCGTAAACGCGGCCACCAGCAAGACCTTCACGGACCCGCGTGACGTGCTGGTCAAGCCGGTGGTTTCGGAGAAGAGCTACGCGCTGCTGGACGAGAACAAGTACACGTTCATCGTCGACCCGCGCGCCAACAAGACCCAGATCAAGCAGGCCGTTGAGTCGGTCTTCTCGGTCAAGGTCACCGGGGTCAACACGATCAACCGGCAGGGCAAGCGCAAGCGCACCCGCACCGGTTTCGGCAAGCGCAAGGACACCAAGCGCGCCATCGTGACCCTCGCTGAGGGCGACCGTATCGACATCTTCGGCGGCCCGGTCTCCTAACAAGGAGTCTGAGTCGTCCAGAAGTCCGGAATTTTCCGAGGACTGAGACACAATGGGTATCCGCAAGTACAAGCCGACGACCCCGGGCCGTCGTGGCTCCAGCGTCGCCGACTTCGTCGAGATCACGCGGTCCACGCCGGAGAAGTCGCTGGTCCGCCCGCTGCACAGCAAGGGCGGCCGTAACAACGCCGGTCGTGTGACCGTCCGTCACCAGGGCGGTGGCCACAAGCGCGCCTACCGTCTGATCGACTTCCGTCGGCACGACAAGGACGGCGTGCCGGCCAAGGTCGCTCACATCGAGTACGACCCGAACCGCACCGCGCGCATCGCGCTGCTGCACTACGCGGACGGCGAGAAGCGCTACATCATCGCCCCGCGCGGCCTGAAGCAGGGCGACCGGGTGGAGAACGGCCCCGCGGCCGACATCAAGCCGGGCAACAACCTGTCGCTGCGCAACATCCCGGTCGGTACGACCATCCACGCCATCGAGCTGCGGCCCGGCGGCGGCGCGAAGCTCGCCCGCTCCGCGGGTGCCTCCGTGCAGCTGCTGGCGAAGGAGGGCTCCATGGCCCACCTGCGCATGCCGTCCGGTGAGATCCGCCTGGTCGACGTCCGCTGCCGCGCCACCGTCGGCGAGGTCGGCAACGCCGAGCAGTCGAACATCAACTGGGGCAAGGCCGGCCGTATGCGCTGGAAGGGCGTCCGCCCGACCGTTCGTGGTGTGGCGATGAACCCGGTTGACCACCCGCACGGTGGTGGTGAGGGCAAGACCTCCGGTGGTCGCCACCCGGTCAGCCCCTGGGGTCAGAAGGAAGGACGTACTCGCCGGCCGAAGAAGGCCAGCGACAAGCTCATCGTCCGCCGCCGCAAGACGAACAAGAAGCGCTAGGAGCGGGTTTAGATGCCGCGCAGTCTCAAGAAGGGGCCCTTCGTCGACGACCACCTGATGAAGAAGGTGGACGTACAGAACGAGGCAGGCACCAAGAACGTCATCAAGACCTGGTCCCGCCGCTCGATGATCGTCCCGGCCATGCTCGGCCACACGATCGCGGTGCACGACGGCCGCAAGCACGTCCCGGTGTTCGTCACCGAGTCGATGGTCGGCCACAAGCTCGGCGAGTTCGCGCCGACCCGCACCTTCCGCGGCCATGAGAAGGACGACCGCAAGTCGCGTCGTCGCTGATCAGCGGAACAAGCGAAGACCTATGACTGACACCGAAGGGACAACCATGGAAGCCAGGGCCCAGGCGCGGTACATCCGCGTCACGCCCATGAAGGCCCGCCGCGTGGTGGACCTCATCCGTGGCATGAGCGCCACGGAGGCTCAGGCGGTCCTGCGATTCGCTCCGCAGGCCGCGAGCGTGCCGGTTGGCAAGGTGCTGGACAGCGCCATCGCCAACGCCGCGCACAACTACGACCACACCGACGCCAACTCGCTGTACATCAGCGAGGCGTACGTGGACGAGGGTCCGACCCTGAAGCGGTTCCGGCCGCGCGACCGGGGTCGCGCCTACCGGATCCGTAAGCGGACCAGCCACATCACCGTGGTCGTCGCCAGCAAGGAAGGGACCCGGTAATGGGCCAGAAGGTTAACCCGCACGGGTTCCGGCTCGGCATCACGACGGACTTCAAGTCCCGTTGGTACGCCGACAAGCTGTACAAGGACTACGTCAAGGAAGACGTCGCCATCCGCCGGATGATGACGCAGGGCATGGAGCGGGCCGGTATCTCCAAGGTGGAGATCGAGCGCACCCGCGACCGGGTCCGCGTCGACATCCACACCGCCCGGCCGGGCATCGTCATCGGCCGTCGCGGTGCGGAGGCCGACCGCATCCGCGGTGACCTGGAGAAGCTGACCGGCAAGCAGGTCCAGCTGAACATCCTCGAGGTCAAGAACCCGGAGACCGACGCTCAGCTGGTGGCCCAGGCCGTCGCCGAGCAGCTGGCCTCCCGCGTCTCCTTCCGTCGCGCCATGCGCAAGAGCATGCAGGGCACGATGAAGGCCGGCGCCAAGGGCATCAAGATCCAGTGCGGTGGCCGTCTCGGCGGCGCCGAGATGTCCCGCTCCGAGTTCTACCGCGAGGGTCGGGTTCCGCTGCACACCCTGCGCGCCAACGTGGACTACGGCTTCTTCGAGGCCAAGACCACCTTCGGCCGCATCGGTGTGAAGGTGTGGATCTACAAGGGCGACGTGAAGAACATCGCCGAGGTCCGCGCCGAAGGCGCCGCCGCCCGTGCCGGCAACCGCCCGGCCCGCGGTGGCAGTGAGCGTCCGCAGCGCCGCGGTGGCGAGCGCGGCGGTCGTGGCCGTCGTCCTCAGGCTGCTGAGCAGGCCCCCAAGGCCGAGGCTCCCGCCGCTGAGGCTCCGGCCGCGGAGACCACCGGAACGGAGGCCTGACCCCAATGCTGATCCCCCGTAGGGTCAAGCACCGCAAGCAGCACCACCCGAAGCGCAACGGCATGGCCAAGGGCGGCACCGAGCTGGCGTTCGGTGAGTTCGGCATCCAGGCCGTGACCCCGGCCTACGTGACGAACCGGCAGATCGAGTCCGCTCGTATCGCCATCACCCGTCACATCCGCCGTGGCGGCAAGGTGTGGATCAACATCTACCCGGACCGTCCGCTGACCAAGAAGCCGGCCGAAACCCGCATGGGTTCCGGTAAGGGCTCGCCCGAGTGGTGGGTCGCGAACGTCAAGCCCGGTCGGGTGATGTTCGAGCTGTCTTTCCCGAACGAGAAGGTTGCCCGGGAGGCGCTGACCCGCGCCGCCCACAAGCTTCCGATGAAGTGCCGGATCGTCCGGCGCGAGGCAGGTGAGTCGTGATGGCGGCCGGTACCAAGGCGACCGAGCTGCGCGAGCTGAACAACGAGGAACTCGTTGCCAAGCTTCGTGAGGCCAAGGAGGAGCTGTTCAACCTCCGCTTCCAGGCGGCCACCGGACAGCTTGAGAACAACTCCCGGCTCAAGGTTGTCCGCAAGGACATCGCCCGGATCTACACCCTGATGCGGGAGCGCGAGCTCGGCATCGAGACGGTGGAGAGCGCCTGATGAGCGAGAAGAATGTGACTGCTGAGACAAACGAGCGCGGTTTCCGCAAGACCCGTGAGGGCCTGGTCGTCAGCGACAAGATGGACAAGACCGTCGTCGTCGCCGTCGAGGACCGCGTCAAGCACGCGCTGTACGGCAAGGTCATCCGCCGTACCAACAAGCTCAAGGCGCACGACGAGCAGAACGCCGCGGGTGTCGGCGACCGCGTTCTCCTGATGGAGACCCGGCCGCTGTCCGCGACCAAGCGCTGGCGCGTCGTCGAGATCCTCGAGAAGGCCAAGTAGGTAATTCCCGTAAGGGAATTCCAATGAACCAGCCTGAAGGCATAAGCCTTCTGGACAGTTCCGCCAGGCTCGGCAGGGGCTCGCACAGGGCCCCTGCCGGGAACCGGCAGACGATCAGGAGATAGACGTGATCCAGCAGGAGTCGCGACTGCGTGTCGCCGACAACACTGGTGCCAAGGAGATCCTTTGCATCCGTGTTCTCGGTGGCTCCGGTCGCCGCTACGCGGGAATCGGTGACGTCATCGTCGCCACCGTCAAGGACGCGATCCCCGGTGGCAACGTGAAGAAGGGCGACGTCGTCAAGGCGGTCGTCGTTCGTACCGTTAAGGAGACGCGCCGTCCCGACGGCTCGTACATCCGTTTCGACGAGAACGCCGCCGTCATCCTCAAGAACGACGGCGACCCCCGCGGTACCCGCATCTTCGGCCCCGTGGGCCGGGAGCTGCGCGAGAAGAAGTTCATGAAGATCGTCTCGCTCGCGCCGGAGGTGCTGTAACCGATGAAGATCAAGAAGGGCGACCTGGTCCAGGTCATCACCGGCAAGGACAAGGGCAAGCAGGGCAAGGTCATCCAGGCCTTCCCGCGCGAGGACCGTGTCCTGGTCGAGGGTGTCAACCGGGTCAAGAAGCACACCAAGGTCGGCCAGACCGCGCGTGGGTCGAAGACCGGCGGCATCGTGACCGTCGAGGCCCCCATCCACGTCAGCAACGTGCAGCTGGTCGTGGAGAAGGACGGCAAGAAGGTCGTCACCCGCGTCGGCTACCGCTTCGACGAGGACGGCAACAAGATCCGCGTTGCCAAGCGGACCGGTGAGGACATCTGATGACTGCCACCACCACCACGCCGCGCCTGAAGCAGCGCTACCGCGACGAGATCGCGGGCAAGATGCGTGACGAGTTCAAGTACGAGAACGTCATGCAGATCCCGGGTCTGACCAAGATCGTGGTCAACATGGGTGTGGGCGACGCCGCCCGCGACTCCAAGCTGATCGAGGGCGCCATCCGCGACCTCGCCACGATCACCGGTCAGAAGCCGGCCGTCACCAAGGCCCGGAAGTCCATCGCACAGTTCAAGCTGCGTGAGGGTCAGCCGATCGGTGCCCACGTCACCCTCCGCGGTGACCGCATGTGGGAGTTCCTGGACCGCCTGCTGTCGCTCGCGCTGCCGCGCATCCGCGACTTCCGCGGTCTGTCGCCGAAGCAGTTCGACGGCCGGGGCAACTACACCTTCGGTCTCACGGAGCAGGTCATGTTCCACGAGATCGACCAGGACAAGATCGACCGCGTCCGGGGTATGGACATCACCGTGGTGACCACGGCGACCAACGACGAAGAGGGCCGTGCTCTCCTGCGTCACCTCGGCTTCCCGTTCAAGGAGGCGTGAGCCGTGGCGAAGAAGGCTCTCATTGCCAAGGCCGCCCGCAAGCCGAAGTTCGCGGTGCGTGCCTACACGCGCTGCCAGCGCTGCGGCCGTCCGCACTCCGTGTACCGCAAGTTCGGCCTCTGCCGCGTGTGCCTTCGTGAGATGGCTCACCGTGGCGAGCTGCCGGGCGTGACCAAGAGCTCCTGGTAATCCCTTAGTTGGGATGCCGGGACTCTCGGTAAGCAACGTGGATGGCGGGCCCCGCCCTTCAACTCCCGTAGAGTGGAAGGGTTGGGCGCCCGCCGCCCATGACCGCCTGCGGGCATAGCCCGCTAGAAGTCGCTTACTACGCCGTAGGTCCCCGCGCCGCACCCGTCCCCAGCCTGATGGGGGAGAGGGATGGCGCAGATAGGAAACCCCGGCGAGAGAGGCCACAGGCCATCATGACCATGACCGACCCCATCGCAGACATGCTCACGCGTCTGCGGAACGCGAACTCGGCCTACCACGACGACGTCGTGATGCCGTACAGCAAGATCAAGTCGCACATCGCGGAGATCCTCCAGCAGGAGGGCTACATCGCGGGTTGGAAGGTGGAGGACGCCGAGGTCGGCAAGAACCTCCACATCAACCTGAAGTTCGGCCCGAACCGCGAGCGCTCGATCGCCGGCATCAAGCGGATCAGCAAGCCGGGTCTGCGGGTCTACGCAAAGTCCACCAACCTGCCGAAGGTGCTCGGCGGCCTGGGCGTGGCGATCATCTCCACGTCGCAGGGTCTGCTCACCGACAAGCAGGCAGGCAAGAAGGGCGTGGGCGGGGAAGTCCTCGCCTACGTCTGGTAACCGGGAAACGGAGGTAAAGCCATGTCGCGTATTGGACGGCTGCCCATCCAGGTTCCCGCCGGCGTGGACGTCACCATCGATGGCCGTACGGTCCAGGTGAAGGGTCCCAAGGGATCCCTCTCCCACACCGTTGCCGCGCCCATCGAGATCGCCAAGGGCGACGACAACACCCTCGTTGTCACGCGCCCCAATGATGAGCGTGAGTCGAAGGCCCTGCACGGCCTGTCCCGCACGCTGGTGGCGAACATGATCACCGGCGTGACCCAGGGCTACAGCAAGGCGCTGGAGATCAGCGGTGTTGGTTACCGCGTCCAGGCGAAGGGCTCCAACCTGGAGTTCTCGCTGGGCTACAGCCACCCGATCCTCGTCGAGGCCCCCGAGGGCATCACCTTCAAGGTGGAGTCCCCGACCAAGCTCAGCGTCGAGGGCATCGACAAGCAGAAGGTCGGCGAGGTCGCCGCGAACATCCGCAAGCTGCGCAAGCCCGACCCGTACAAGGCCAAGGGCGTGAAGTACGCGGGCGAGGTCATCCGCCGCAAGGTCGGAAAGGCTGGTAAGTAAAGCCATGGCATACGGTGTGAAGATCGCGAAGGGTGACGCCTACAAGCGCACCGCTCGCAAGCGTCGCCAGATCCGTGGCCGCAAGCGGATCAACGGCACCGCCGAGACCCCGCGCCTGGTCGTGACCCGGACCAACCGGGGCATCGCCGCGCAGGTCATCGACGATGTCGCGGGCCACACCCTGGCGTCCGCGTCGCACCTGGACGCCTCGATCCGGGGCGCCGAGGGCGACAAGTCGACCCAGGCGAAGAAGGTCGGCGCGCTGGTCGCCGAGCGGGCCAAGGCTGCTGGCATCGAGAGCGTCGTGTTCGACCGCGCGGGCAACCGGTACGCGGGGCGCATCGCCGCCCTGGCGGACGCCGCCCGCGAGGCCGGGCTCAAGTTCTGAGCCGGTTCCGTAATCGCGGAAGTCAACGAGAGAGGTAATTCCAATGGCTGGACCCCAGCGCCGCGGTGGCGGCGCCGGTGGCGGCGAGCGGCGGGACCGGAAGGACCGGCGCGACGGCGGCGCCGCGGCTGAGAAGACCGCGTACGTCGAGCGCGTCGTCGCGATCAACCGCGTCGCCAAGGTAGTCAAGGGTGGTCGTCGCTTCAGCTTCACCGCGCTGGTCGTGGTGGGCGACGGTGAGGGCCAGGTCGGTGTCGGTTACGGCAAGGCCAAGGAGGTGCCGGCCGCCATCGCCAAGGGTGTGGAGGAGGCCAAGAAGCACTTCTTCCGGATCCCCCGTATCGCGGGCACCATCCCGCACCCCGTGCAGGGCGAGAAGGCCGCGGGCGTCGTGCTGCTGAAGCCGGCTTCCCCCGGTACCGGTGTCATCGCCGGTGGCCCGGTGCGTGCCGTGCTGGAGTGCGCCGGCATCCACGACGTGCTGAGCAAGTCGCTCGGCTCGTCCAACCCGATCAACATCGTGCACGCCACGGTGGAGGCCCTCCAGATGCTGCAGCGTCCGGAGGAGATCGCCGCCCGTCGTGGTCTGCCGTTGGAGGACGTCGCTCCCGCCGCTCTGCTGCGGGCGCGTGCTGGGGCGGGTGTCTGAGCATGGCCCGTCTGAAGATCACGCAGATCAAGTCCTACATCGGTAGCAAGCAGAACCACCGTGACACCCTGCGGTCGCTCGGGCTCAAGCGCCTGAACGACGTGGTCGTCAAGGAGGACCGCCCGGAGATCCGCGGCATGGCGCACACCGTGCGTCACCTCGTCACGGTCGAGGAGGTTGACTGACATGGCGGAGGCCAAGCCGCTGAAGGTCCACAACCTCCGTCCGGCTCCGGGCGCCAAGACCGCCAAGACCCGTGTGGGTCGTGGTGAGGCGTCCAAGGGCAAGACGGCCGGTCGTGGCACCAAGGGCACCAAGGCCCGTTACCAGGTTCCGGAGCGCTTCGAGGGTGGGCAGATGCCCCTCCACATGCGGCTCCCGAAGCTGAAGGGCTTCAAGAACCCCGCTCACAAGCAGTTCCAGGTGGTGAACCTGACCAAGCTGGCCGAGCTCTACCCGCAGGGTGGCGAGGTCACGGTGGCCGACCTGGTCGCCAAGGGCGCGGTTCGCAAGAACGAGCTCGTCAAGGTGCTCGGCCAGGGCGAGATCTCCGTGGCGCTGCAGGTGACGGTCGACGCCGTCTCCGGCTCCGCCAAGGAGAAGATCACCGCCGCTGGCGGCACCGTCACCGAGCTCGTCTGAGCCTGAGCTTGTCCCAAGCTCGGTGACCGAACCAACCGGGGATGCCCAAAGAAGTCAGGGCATCCCCGGTTGGTCATTCCTCGGGTGGCTTCGTCGCCGGTAAGGTGGCCAGGAAACCCGTCGGTACCTTTCGGTACCCACACCAGTACCCAGTCGACCTCACGACCGTCACCTTCCGCGTCGAGCGGGAGGCGCAGGAGGCACCGTGCTCACCGCGTTCGCCCGGGCGTTCAAGACGCCCGACCTGCGAAAGAAGCTGCTGTTCACGTTGGGCATCCTGGTGCTGTTCCGACTCGGCGCGCACATTCCGGTGCCCGGGGTGGACTACCAGAACGTCAACCAGTGCATCAAGGAGGCCGGCGGCAACGGCGGCCTCTTCGGCATGATCAACATGTTCAGCGGCGGAGCACTCCTGCAGCTGACGATCTTCGCGCTGGGGATCATGCCGTACATCACGGCGAGCATCATCCTTCAGCTGCTGACCGTGGTCATCCCGCGCCTGGAAGCCCTCAAGAAGGAGGGCCAGGCCGGTACCGCCAAGATCACCCAGTACACCCGCTACCTGACGCTGGCGCTCGCCATCCTGCAGGGCACCGGCCTGGTGGCCACCGCGCAGAGCGGCACGCTGTTCCGCACCTGCCAGGTCGGCAACCAGATCGTGCCGGACCAGTCGATCTTCCGCACCGCCGTCATGGTCATCACGATGACCGCCGGTACCGTCATGATCATGTGGCTCGGTGAGCTGATCACCGACCGGGGCATCGGCAACGGCATGTCGATCCTGATGTTCACCTCGATCGCGGCGGGATTCCCCGGCTCACTGTGGGCGATCAAGAAGTCCGGCAAGATCGTGGGCGGTTGGGGCGAGTTCGCCATCGTCATCGCGGTCGGCCTGGCCATGGTCTGCCTGGTGGTCTTCGTCGAGCAGGCCCAGCGGCGCGTTCCGGTCCAGTACGCGAAGCGCATGATCGGGCGGCGGTCCTACGGCGGCACCTCGACCTACATTCCGATCAAGGTCAACCAGGCGGGTGTCATCCCGGTCATCTTCGCCTCGTCGCTGCTCTACATTCCGGCGCTGGTCGTCCAGTTCAGCGGTAACTCCACGGCCGGGTGGGCCCAGTGGATCAGCACCAACCTGACCAAGGGCGACCATCCCATCTACCTGGCCCTGTACTTCCTGCTGATCGTCTTCTTCGCCTTCTTCTACGTGGCCATTTCCTTCAACCCCGAGGAAGTTGCCGACAACATGAAGAAGTATGGTGGCTTCATCCCGGGTATCCGGGCGGGACGACCCACGGCGGAGTACCTGAGCTACGTGCTCAACCGGATCACCTGGCCGGGTTCGCTCTACCTGGGTCTGATCGCCCTCGTCCCCACGGTGGCGATCGCGTTCTTCCAGGGAAGCCAGAACAACTTCCCCTTCGGAGGCACAAGCATCCTGATCATCGTGGGTGTCGGCCTGGAGACCGTGAAGCAGATCGAGAGCCAGCTCCAGCAGCGCAACTACGAAGGGTTCCTCCGCTGATGCGAATCGTCCTCGTCGGGCCGCCTGGCGCTGGTAAGGGCACGCAGGCCCAGTACCTCGCCAAGAACCTGTCGATCCCGCACATCTCCACCGGCGACCTGTTCCGCGCCAACATCAGCCAGGGCACGCCGCTCGGCAAGCAGGCGCAGGAGTACATGAACGCCGGCCGTCTGGTGCCGGACGAGGTCACCATCGCGATGGCGGAGGACCGCCTGGCGCAGTCGGACACCGAGCACGGCTTCCTGCTCGACGGCTTCCCGCGCAACATCGGTCAGGCCGAGGCGCTGGACCGGTACCTGAGCGACCGCGGCCTGGCGCTGGACGCGGTACTGGACCTGGAGGTGCCGGAGGACGAGGTGGTCCAGCGGATCGCGGGCCGCCGGATCTGCCGCAAGGACTCCAGCCACGTCTTCCACGTGTCGAACCTGCCGGAGCAGGGCGTCTGCGACAAGTGCGGCGGCGAGCTGTACCAGCGCGACGACGACCAGGAGGAGACGGTCCGCAAGCGGCTGGAGGTCTACCACAGCGAGACCGAGCCGATCATCGACTACTACAAGGCGCAGGACCTCGTGGTGACGATCTCGGCGCTCGGCAAGGTGGACGAGGTCACGCAGCGCGCCATGGCCGCGCTGGGCCGCTCGGCGGCCGCGTAGGCCCTCCCGGCGGCTCTCGGCCGGGTTGCGGTGGGTTCGGACCACCGGCAGCTCGACGGCCGTGCTCCGCCGAAGGGCACCCCCGTAAGACGGTTGGCCGCGGCGCCCGAGGGGCACCGCGGCCGTACTGTTGCTGTAATCCCAGGACTGGCTGAAGACGGAAGGCGCGAGCCGATGGTGGAGATCAAGACCCCGGAGCAGATCGCGAAGATGCGCGCCGCGGGGCTGGTCGTCGCGGCGATGCACAAGGCCTGCGCCGAGGCGGCGGTGCCGGGTGCCAGCACCAAGGACCTGGACGAGATCGCGGCCAAGGTGCTGTCCGACCACGGCGCCAAGCCGAACTTCCTGGGGTACGGCGGCTTCCCCGGCAACATCTGCACCTCGGTGAACGATGTCGTGGTGCACGGCATCCCGGACCGCGAAACGATCCTGCGCTCCGGCGACATCATCTCCATCGACGCCGGCGCGATCATCGACGGCTGGCACGGTGACGCCGCGATCACCGTCTTCGTGGGCGACGGCCACGCACCCGAACTGCACGAGCTGAGCCGGGTGACCGAGGAGTCGATGTGGGCCGGGATCGCCGCGTTCCGCAGCGGTGACCGGCTGGTCGACATCTCCAAGGCGATCGAGTCCTACATCCGCCGCCAGCCGCGTCCGGCCACCGGCAAGTACGGGATCATCGAGGACTACGGCGGCCACGGCATCGGCTCGCAGATGCACATGGACCCGCACCTGCTGAACTACGTCACCCGTAAGCGCGGCCGCGGCCCGAAGCTGGTGCCCGGCATGTGCCTGGCGATCGAGCCGATGGTGAGCCTGGGCGCCTCGACCACCCACGTCCTGGAGGACGACTGGACGGTCAAGACCGACGACGGCACATGGGCCTGCCACTGGGAGCACTCGGTCGCCCTCACCGAGCAGGGCCCGCTGGTCCTCACCGCCGTGGACGGCGGCAAGGCGAAGCTCGCGGAGTACGGCATCAAGGCCGCGCCGGACCCGTTGGCGTAGTGCACGGCCGACGGACGGAGTCCGGCGCAGCGGCTCGAAGCTTGTGAGGCGCCCCGGGCGCCGAGCCCGCGAGGGCCGCGTGAAGAGGATTCCGCGGCGGCAAGGCGAAGCTCGCGGAGTACGGCATCAAGGCCGCGCCGGACCCGTTGGCGTAACGATCTTCCGGGCCGGGCATGCCGTCTGGCACAGGCTCGGGACCCTCGATTCGTCATTCCGCGCGAGCTGACGTAGACTGATGCGTCGGCTCACGTATACCCGCATGCCCGCATGCGTATCCGCGAGTCGATCAAGGTAGCCGATCTCGAAAGGCGAAGCGTGCCCAAGAAGCAAGGGGCCATCGAAATCGAGGGCACCGTGATCGAGTCTCTGCCGAACGCCATGTTCAAGGTGGAGCTCCAGAACGGGCACAAGGTCCTCGCGCACATCAGCGGCAAGATGCGCATGCACTACATCCGCATCCTGCCGGACGACCGGGTTGTGGTGGAGCTGTCTCCGTACGACCTGACGCGCGGTCGGATCGTCTACCGCTACAAGTAGATCTCAGCCCGTACCCCGCTCCCGTGGGGTGCTGGCACGACCCGGAGAACCTCACATCCCATGAAGGTCAAGCCGAGCGTCAAGAAGATCTGCGACAAGTGCAAGGTGATCCGCCGTCACGGCCGGGTCATGGTCATCTGCGACAACCTGCGCCACAAGCAGCGCCAGGGCTGACGCACGACGACTGATCTGCACTCGCAGTTCTTCGCGCGACGCACAACGTACATACGCAGTCACCCGACCCCTCGCGTGAGCGCGGGGACGACACCCCCGGTGGAGGCCGGGGACCCGGCTCGTAAGCCTTAGACGAGTCTTACGGGAACGGTGCTGCGGAAGACCTCCGACATCAACAGGAGCCAGATTCATGGCACGCCTCGCAGGCGTTGACCTCCCGCGCGAAAAGCGCGTCGAGGTCGCTCTGACCTACGTCTTCGGCATCGGTCGCACCCGTGCCAAGGAGACCCTGAAGAACACCGGCGTGAACCCGGACACCCGCGTCCGCGATCTGACCGAGGACGACCTCGTCAAGATCAACCAGTGGGTTGACGCCAACTACCGGACCGAGGGTGACCTCCGCCGCGAGATCCAGGCGGACATCCGGCGCAAGGTGGAGATCGGCTGCTACCAGGGTCTGCGGCACCGCCGTGGCCTGCCGGTGCACGGTCAGCGCACCCACACCAACGCCCGCACCCGCAAGGGCCCGCGTCGCGCCATCGCCGGCAAGAAGAAGCCGGGCAAGAAGTAGTCCGTCAGCAGGACGCTGCAAGCGGTCCGTGCTGTAGGACCGACCACCTCCACGGGAGTAATTACCTATGCCTCCGAAGGGCCGTCAGGCCGGCGCCAAGAAGGTGCGCCGCAAGGAGAAGAAGAACGTCGCCCACGGGCACGCTCACATCAAGAGCACGTTCAACAACACCATCGTTTCGATCACCGACCCGACCGGCAACGTGATCTCCTGGGCCTCCGCCGGCCACGTCGGCTTCAAGGGCTCGCGCAAGTCCACCCCGTTCGCCGCGCAGATGGCCGCCGAGTCTGCTGCTCGTCGGGCGCAGGAGCACGGCATGCGCAAGGTCGACGTGTTCGTCAAGGGTCCCGGCTCCGGCCGTGAGACCGCGATCCGCTCGCTGCAGGCCACCGGCCTTGAGGTGGGTTCGATCCAGGACGTCACCCCGACCCCGCACAACGGCTGCCGCCCGCCGAAGCGCCGCCGCGTCTGACCAGCTGAAGTAGGAGAACCAAGACAATGGCGCGTTACACCGGGGCCGACTGCAAGCGTTGCCGTCGGGAGAAGCAGAAGCTCTTCCTCAAGGGAGCTAAGTGCGAGAGCGCGAAGTGCCCGATCGAGATCCGTCCTTACCCCCCGGGTGAGCACGGTCGCGGGCGCACCAAGGACAGCGAGTACCTGCTGCAGAAGCGCGAGAAGCAGAAGTGCGCGCGCATCTACGGTGTCCTTGAGAAGCAGTTCCGCGGGTACTACGAGGAGGCGAACAGGAAGTCCGGCAAGACCGGCGAGAACCTGCTCCGCATCCTGGAGTCCCGGCTGGACAACGTGGTGTACCGGGCTGGCTTCGCCAAGTCCCGCGACCACGCCCGTCAGCTGGTCCGCCACGGCCACATCCTGCTGAACGGCCGCAAGACGGACATCCCGTCGGCTCGGGTCTCCCCGAACGACATCATCGAGGTCCGTGCCTCCTCCAAGCAGCTGACCCCGTTCCAGGTCGCCGCTGCCGAGGCCGGCGAGAAGACGGTTCCGGCGTGGCTGGAGGCCAGCCCCGCCAAGCTGCGGATCCTCGTGCACTCGCTGCCCGAGCGCCAGGTGATCGACACCCAGGTGCAGGAGCAGCTGATCGTCGAGCTCTACTCCAAGTAAGGGCTCGAAGTGGTACGGGCGGTACGACGTCTCGTGTGTCGTACCGCCCGTACCCTTGTCAGTACAGCGGGCGTCATATAGCGGGCGCCCACGACTGAAGGAAAGAACACATGCTGATCGCTCAGCGCCCCTCTCTGACCGAAGAGGTGGTGGACGAGTACCGCTCCCGGTTCGTCATCGAGCCGCTGGAGCCGGGCTTCGGCTACACCCTCGGCAACTCCCTGCGTCGTACGCTCCTGTCCTCGATCCCCGGTGCGGCGGTCACGTCCATCCGGATCGACGGCGTTCTGCACGAGTTCACCACCGTGCCGGGCGTCAAGGAGGACGTCACCGACCTGATCCTGAACATCAAGCAGCTGGTCGTCTCCTCGGAGCACGACGAGCCGGTCGTGATGTACCTGCGCAAGCAGGGCCCGGGCCTGGTCACCGCCGCTGACATCGCGCCGCCGGCCGGTGTCGAGGTGCACAACCCGGACCTGGTGCTCGCCACGCTCAACAGCAAGGGCAAGCTGGAGATGGAGCTGACCGTCGAGCGCGGTCGCGGCTACGTCTCCGCCGTCCAGAACAAGCAGCAGGGCCAGGAGATCGGCCGGATTCCGGTCGACTCCATCTACAGCCCGGTGCTCAAGGTCACCTACAAGGTCGAGGCGACCCGTGTCGAGCAGCGCACCGACTTCGACAAGCTGATCGTCGACGTCGAGACCAAGCAGGCCATGCGTCCGCGCGACGCCATGGCGTCGGCCGGTAAGACCCTGGTCGAGCTGTTCGGTCTGGCCCGCGAGCTCAACGTCGACGCCGAGGGCATCGACATGGGTCCGTCCCCGACGGACGCGGCGCTCGCCGCCGACCTGGCGCTGCCGATCGAGGAGCTGGAGCTCACCGTCCGCTCCTACAACTGCCTCAAGCGCGAGGGCATCCACTCCGTGGGTGAGCTCGTGGCCCGCTCCGAGGCGGACCTGCTCGACATCCGCAACTTCGGTGCGAAGTCGATCGACGAGGTCAAGGCGAAGCTGGCCGGTATGGGCCTGGCCCTCAAGGACAGCCCGCCCGGATTCGACCCGACCGCCGCGGCCGACGCGTTCGGCGCGGATGACGACGACACGGGCTTCGTCGAGACCGAGCAGTACTGATTCGCCTCCGGCGCGGGATCGGTTCCGGGCGCGCCCGGAGCAAATCGGTCCCGCCCACCGGAGTGAGGCTTCGTCCTCAATCGCCGGACGGGCTCTATTAGCCCGTCCGGCGCAAGACTGCCGTAGGGCGACCGCTCTACGGGTCCTGACACCGGTACCTGACACGGCCGGTGCAGTTAGAAGGAGAAATCCCCATGCCGAAGCCCACCAAGGGTGCCCGTCTGGGCGGCAGCGCCGCGCACGAGAAGCTGCTCCTGGCGAACCTCGCCAAGTCGCTCTTCGAGCACGGCCGCATCACCACCACCGAGGCCAAGGCGCGCCGTCTGCGTCCGTACGCGGAGCGTCTGATCACCAAGGCGAAGAAGGGCGACATCCACAACCGTCGCCTGGTGCTGGAGAAGATCACCGACAAGAGCGTGGTCCACACGCTGTTCACGGAGATCGCTCCGCGCTACGCCGAGCGGCCGGGTGGCTACACCCGCATCACCAAGATCGGTAACCGTCGGGGCGACAACGCGCCCATGGCGGTCATCGAGCTGGTGGAGGGCGAGATCGCCAAGAAGGCCACCGTTGCCGAGGCTGAGGCGGCCGCCAAGCGTGCCGTGAAGGAGGCCGAGGCCAAGGCTGAGGCTGCCGAGACGACCGAGGCCGTCGAGGACGCCAAGCCCGAGGCCGACCAGGCCTGACGCTTGCACCGTCACCTTCGCCGGGTGGGCTCAGTGGAGCCCACCCGGCGTTTGGCGTGTTTGAGAGGATTCACCGCGTGAGCGAAGACGTGGCACCCGGTTTCGTACGGGTACGGCTCGATCTGGCGTACGACGGCGCGCAGTTCTCCGGTTGGGCGCGGCAGCGCTCGCGCCGGACCGTACAGGGCGAGCTGGAGTCGGCCATCACCACGGTGCTGCGGCTGCCGGAACCGGTGGAGTTGACGGTCGCCGGGCGCACCGACGCCGGGGTGCACGCCCGGGGCCAGGTCGCGCATGTGGACCTGCCGGAGGAGGTCTGGGCCCGGGAGAGCGGCAAGCTGCTGCGCCGCCTGGCCGGGCGGCTGCCGCACGACGTACGGGTGTGGCGGGTCGGGGAGGCGCCCGCGGGGTTCAACGCGCGCTTCTCGGCGATCTGGCGGCGGTACGCCTACCGGGTGGGCGACCACCCGGGCGGGGCGGATCCGCTGCTGCGCGGGCACGTGCTGTGGCATGACCGGCCGGTGGACGTCAACCTGATGAACGAGGCGGCGACGCTGCTGCTCGGCGAGCATGACTTCGCCGCGTACTGCAAGAAGCGCGAGGGCGCCACCACCATCCGAAGGCTGCTGGAGCTGCACTGGGAGCGCACCGCCGATGGCCTGGCGGTGGCGACGGTGCGGGCTGACGCCTTCTGCCACAACATGGTGCGGGCACTGGTCGGCGCGATGCTGCTGGTCGGCGACGGGCACCGGCCGGTGGGCTTCCCCGGCGAGGTGCTGGCGGGCCGGGTGCGGCACTCGGCGGTCAACGTGGTGCGGCCGCACGGCCTGACGTTGGAGGAAGTCGGCTACCCGGCCGACGAGTTGCTGGCAGCGCGGGCCGCAGAGGCGCGCAACAAGCGGACCCTGCCGGGGTGTTGACGGTGGCTGGTTGCGGTTGGTTCGGTACCGCACCGGTCTCCGCCGTCGTGGTTGCCCGGCGTCGCGGCGGGAGACGGGAGACGGGAGAGGCTTGTTGGGGGCAAGCCTCCAACACCCCTTCTAGCGCTGGGTGTTGTTGCCCCGCTGCACGATCTCGTTGAAGGCGAACGTCGCGATGTCGTTGCCCGCCTGGAGCGCCTGGGTGTCCGAGGCGCTCAGCGCACCGCCGTTCGCCAGCCCCGCGGTGGTGAAGTAGGCGTAGCGGCCGATGGAGTTGGCGCTCAACCGGCAGGCCACGGCGTGGCAGAAGGTGCCCACGCCGCCGCCGGACAGCGGTAGCACATAGCCCTGGGCCTGGTTCTTGGCGGCGTCCGCGGCCGACTTGGTGTCGAAGACGGCGACGCCGACGGTGACCGCCACCCCGCCCCTGGTGTAGGTGGCGCGCAGCAGCTTACGGCAGCCGTTGTCGGCCAGTACGCCGCCCAGGCCGCCCGCGGCGGCGTCGGAGCAACGGCCGGTGGAGTCGGTGGTGGCCTTGGCGTAGGTGCGGCCCTGCACGGTCACCCGGTCGCCGGGGAAGAGGCTGTCCGGGGTGATCGGCGCGGTGTCCTTGTGCGCGTCGGAGATGACGGCCAGCGGGTTCGGCGGGGGCGGCGGGGTGACGGCCGGGAAGCTGGCGGTGGGGGTGGGCGGGGTCGTGCCGGTGGCCTGGTCGGTGGGGCCGGGCTGCGGCTTGTTGGGGTGGCCGGTGGCGATGACGGCGGTGGCGACGATGCCCGCTATCGCGGCGGCACCGAGCACGCCGCCGCCTATGAGCAGCAGCTTGCGGCGCCGGTGGCTGGCCTCCGTACGCTCCGCGAGCGCCGACCAGTCGGGTTCCCCCGGCCGCTGCGGCTGTTGCGGCGGGTAGCCGTAGCCGAACGACTGCTGCGGCCCCGGGTATCCGTACCCGCCGGGACCGGGGTTGTGCGGCTGCGAAGGGCCTTCCGTCATGGCGCGCATCCTATTAGCTGCGATTGGTCCTCGGGACCCGGGTGAAAACCGCTTTGGGCGGGCGGTGCCGACAGGTGAGAATCCCGCCATGGGCCACGTGGACGCCGCACACCTCGAGTACTACCTGCCGGACGGCCGGGTGCTGCTCGGCGATGTCTCCTTCCGGGTCGGCGAGGGCGCCACGGTCGCGCTGGTGGGGGCCAACGGTGCGGGCAAGACCACGCTGTTGCGGCTGATCGCCGGTGAACTCGCCCCGCACGGCGGCACGGTGACGGTCGGCGGCGGCCTCGGGGTGATGCCGCAGTTCGTCGGTTCGGTACGGGACGACCGTACGGTGCGCGATCTGCTGGTCTCCGTCGCTCCGCCGCGCATCCGGCAGGCCGCGGCGGCGGTGGACGCCGCGGAGCTGGCGATCATGGCGCAGGACGACGAGCCCGCGCAGCTGGCGTACGCGCAGGCGCTCAGCGACTGGGCGGAGGCCGGGGGGTACGAGGCCGAGACGCTGTGGGACATGTGCACCACTCAGGCGCTGGGTGTGCCGTACGAGCGGGCGCAGTGGCGTGAGGTGCGCACGCTGTCCGGGGGCGAGCAGAAGCGGCTGGTGCTGGAGGCGCTGCTACGCGGCGGGGACGAGGTGCTGCTGCTGGACGAGCCGGACAACTACCTTGACGTGCCCGGCAAACGCTGGCTGGAGGAACGGCTGGCGCAGACCCGTAAGACGGTGTTGTTCGTCAGCCACGACCGGGAGTTGCTGGCCCGTTCGGCGCAGAAGATCATCAGCGTCGAGCCAGGGCCCGCGGGCAGTGATGTGTGGGTGCACGGTGGTGGCTTCGCCACGTACCACGAGGCGCGCAGGGAACGGTTCGCCCGTTTCGAGGAGTTGCGCAGGCGCTGGGACGAGGAGCACGGCAGGCTGAAGGCGTTGGTGCTGCGGCTGCGCCAACAGGCGGCGAACAGCGCGGACATGGCGTCGCGGTACCACGCGGCGCAGACCAGGCTGAAGAAGTTCGAGGACGCGGGTCCGCCGCAGGAGCCGCCGCGTGAGCAGCGGATCTCCATGCGGCTGACGGGCGGCCGCACCGGGGTAAGGGCGTTGACCGCCAAGGGGCTTGGGCTCACCGGCCTGATGAAGCCGTTCGACCTGGAGGTCTTCTACGGGGAGCGGGTCGCCGTGCTCGGCTCCAACGGTTCCGGCAAGTCGCACTTCCTGCGGCTGCTGGCGGGCGAGGACGTGGCGCACACCGGCGAGTGGCGGCTGGGGGCGCGGGTGGTGCCGGGGCACTTCGCGCAGACCCTCCCCCATAGCCTAAAGGGCATGGGAGGTACCCCCCTGCGTCCGGAGCTGTTGGGCCGCACGCTGGTGGACATCCTGTGGACCGAGCACGCCCGGGACCGCGGCAAGGCGATGAGCGCGCTGCGGCGGTACGAGTTGGAACGGCAGGGCGACCAGCGCTTCGAGAACCTCTCCGGGGGACAGCAGGCGAGGTTCCAGATCCTGCTGCTGGAGTTGGCCGGTACCACCGCGCTGCTGTTGGACGAGCCGACGGACAACCTGGACCTGGAGAGCGCGGATGCCCTCCAGGCTGGCCTGGAGGGCTATTCCGGCACGGTGGTCGCGGTCACCCATGACCGCTGGTTCGCCCGCGCCTTCGACCGCTTCCTCCTCTTCGCCGCCGACGGCACGGTCCGCGAGGTCCCCCACCCCATCTGGGACGAGCCCCGCGTCACCCGCGACCGCTAGGACGCCAGGGGCGAAGCCCTGATGGGGGTTTGGGGCGCAGGCCCCAAAAATGCCCGCCGCGACGGTGAGCGACCACGATGGTGGTGACCGGCGGTATCGCACTCACCGCAGCCTCCGGGGCCCGGGGCGAAGCCCCGGCGGCGGGGCTTGGGGGCGCAGGCCCCGCAGAGAGCCGCCCAGCACAAGGGGGTCCGGGGCGCAGGCCCGGGGTGGTTGCTGCGTGTTGGACGGCACCGGCGAGGCCGGTGGCGTCTTAGCATGCGACGTGTGAATTCGGGCAAATCGGAAGAACCAGGCGTGACGGCCTGGCTGGTCCAACGTGCCTCATGGCCGATGCAGGCCGCGACCGCCGTGCTGCTGCTCGTCGTGATCTTCGAGGCCTACCGCCGCAGCGGTACCGACGGAATGGACAACGCCTTCGTCGTCCGGGCCGCGCACCGCTTCCTCGACGGCGGCTCGCCCTACTCCGACCGCCGCTTCCTCTACCTGCCCAGCAGTGTGCTCGCCGCCGTCCCCGAGGCGCTGCTCCCCGCCCACCTGCTGCGCGCCCTGGTGCCGGGCGTCACCACCGCGCTGGTGCTCGCGGGCTGGTGGTGCGCCCTGCGCGTCTTCGACGTACCGGGTCGAAGCCGCCTCGGCGTCCTGGTCAGTGCTGGCCTGGCGTTCTTCGCCCCGTTCCGCAGCCTGGTGCTGCTGGGCAACTGGACGGCCGCCAGCGCCGCCGCCCTGCCCTGCGCCCTGCTGCTGATCACCCGATCCCGGTGGACCGCGGCCGGTGCGGTGACCGGCGTGGCGATCGCGCTCAAGCCGATGCTCGTCCCGTTCGCCCTGCTGTTCCTGTTCGCCCGCCGCCCGCGGGCCTTCGCCCTGGCCGCGGCCGTCCCCGCGGTGGCCTCGGTCGCGGCGGCGGTCACCATGCCGAACCCCACCTTCTTCTTCTCCCGCACGCTGCCCTTCCTGCTGCACGGCCAGGACCAGTTCGCCCGCCCCTTCGACGCATCGCTGATCGCCGTACTGCCCCGGCTCGGCGTGCCGCCGGACGTGGCGCTGCTGGTCGCCCTGGCCGCGGCCGGAGCCGGGGTGTGGTGCGCCTGGCGGCGCTGGTCGGGCGCCGGAATCGGCGGTACCCATCGGGCCGAGCGGCTGCGGCTGGTGGAGACCGCTGCGATGCTGATGCTCAGCGCCTTCCTGGTCTCCCGTCCGTCGTTCGAGCACTACGCGCTGGTCGTACTGCCCACCCTGCTGGCCTCCGCGGTGGTGCCGGACTCGGTGGCGCGCACACCGTGGTTCTGGCTGGCGCTGGTGCCGCAGGTGCCGGTGATCCAGTGGCCGCTGCTGGTGCCGGTGACCCGGCGGGCCTTCAAGGACGCGGCGATGCTGTGCGGCCTGGCGGCCCTGCTGGCCTGGCGGTGCATGCGCGGCCGCCGGGTGCTGGTGCCCGAGCAGGGTGGGGCCGCGGAGGCCAGGGCCGCGGGGTCCCGGGCCGCGTTTTGACCTGCGCGGCGCTGCCCAGGTACGCTTCAGGTTCGAAATTTATGCGTATTGGCTTGCTCGTTCTCACGTGAGAGGCCGTTACGCCGGTCCACCGGGCCGATGACCAGCAGGAGCACACGGTATGCGTCAACCGTGCGCCGCCAAGGCTGTCGTGATCGTCCGGGTGGTCTTGTCAGGACCCACTCACTGAAGAAGCGAAGGCTACGACCGTGCGTACGTTCAGCCCCAAGCCCGGCGATGTCCAGCGCCAGTGGCACGTCATTGACGCGCAGGACGTTGTCCTGGGCCGTCTGGCCTCTACGGCCGCGTCCCTCCTGAGGGGCAAGCACAAGCCGGTGTACGCGCCTCACGTCGACACTGGTGACTTCGTCATCATCATCAACGCCGACAAGGTGCACCTGTCCGGCAACAAGCGGACCCAGAAGATGGCGTACCGCCACTCCGGCTACCCGGGTGGTCTGCGCTCCGTCCGCTACGACGAGCTGCTGGAGAAGAACCCGGAGAAGGCCGTCGAGAAGGCCGTCAAGGGCATGCTGCCGAAGAACACCCTGGGCCGCCAGATGCTGTCCAAGCTCAAGGTGTACTCGGGCGACCAGCACCCGCACGGCGCCCAGCAGCCGGTGCCGTTCGAGATCACCCAGATTTCGCAGGGCTGAGTCCCAGCCACCGTCTACTAGAGAAAGCATCTGAGGAGAATCGTGGCTGAGACCACCCCTGAGGCTCCGCTCGCCGAGGACGAGTTCGCCGGCGAGTACACCACCGAGACCGTCGCGGGCCTGGAGGAGTACACCTCCGAGTCCCTGGCCTCCCGCTTCGGCGAGCCGCAGCCGGCCGCCGGCACCGGCCGCCGCAAGCGCTCCGTCGCCCGCGTCCGCATCGTGCCGGGCTCCGGCAAGTGGAAGATCAACGGCCGCACCCTGGAGGAGTACTTCCCCAACAAGGTGCACCAGCAGGAAGTCAACGAGCCGTTCAAGGTTCTTGAGCTGGACAACCGTTACGACGTCATCGCCCGCATCGCTGGTGGCGGCATCTCCGGCCAGGCCGGTGCGCTGCGCCTGGGCGTCGCTCGCGCCCTGAACGAGGCGGACGTCGACAACAACCGTCCGACCCTGAAGAAGGCCGGCTTCCTGACCCGTGACGCTCGCGAGATCGAGCGCAAGAAGGCCGGTCTGAAGAAGGCCCGCAAGGCGCCGCAGTACAGCAAGCGCTGATCACGCCTTGTCGACACGCCCCGGAGGCACTTTGTGCGCCTCCGGGGCGTTCGCTTAACCGGTGCTTTTTGGGACCGCATTACCCGGGGGACAAGTCACCCAGACCCCCAACTTCTCGGAGGAAGCACAGTGGGACGACTCTTCGGTACGGACGGAGTCCGCGGTGTCGCCAACGCCGACCTGACCGCCGAGCTCGCGCTCGGCCTGTCGGTCGCCGCGGCGCACGTTCTCGGTGAGGCGGGGACTTTCGACGATCATCGGCCGGTGGCCGTCGTCGGGCGTGATCCGCGTGCCTCGGGCGAGTTCCTGGAGGCCGCCGTCGTGGCGGGACTGGCCAGCGCGGGCGTGGACGTGCTGCGGGTCGGTGTGCTGCCCACCCCTGCGGTGGCGTATCTCACCGGTGCGCTGGGCGCCGACCTCGGAGTCATGCTGTCCGCCAGCCACAACCCGATGCCCGACAACGGCATCAAGTTCTTCGCCCGCGGCGGCCACAAGCTCGCCGACGAGTTGGAGGACCGGATCGAGGAGACCTACCGCGCGCACTCCACCGGTCAGCCGTGGAGCCGTCCGACCGGCGCCGGAGTGGGCCGGGTACGCGACTACGACCAGGGCTTCGACAACTACGTCGCCCATCTGATCGGCGTGCTGCCCAACCGCCTCGACGGGCTGAAGATCGTCATCGACGGGGCGCACGGCGCCGCCGCCCGGGTCTCCCCGGAGGCGTTCGCGCGGGCCGGGGCCGAGGTGGTCACCATCGGCACCGACCCCGACGGCCTCAACATCAACGCCAAATGCGGCTCCACGCACCTCGACAAGCTGCGCGCCGCGGTCGTGGAACACGGCGCGGACCTGGGCGTCGCGCACGACGGGGACGCCGACCGCTGCCTGGCGGTGGACGCCAAGGGCGAGGAGGTCGACGGCGACCAGATCCTCGCGGTGCTCGCGCTGGCGATGCGGGAGTCCGGCACGCTGCGCAAGAACACCGTCGTCGGCACCGTGATGTCCAACCTCGGGTTCAAGCTGGCGATGGAGCGCGAGGGCATCGAGCTGGTGCAGACCGCGGTCGGCGACCGCTATGTGCTGGAGTCGATGAAGGAGAACGGCTTCGCGCTCGGCGGCGAGCAGTCCGGCCACGTCATCATCCTCGACCACGCCACCACCGGTGACGGCACGCTGACCGGTCTGATGCTGGCCGCCCGGGTGGCCGCCACCGGTCGCCCGCTGGCCGAGCTGGCGGGCGTGATGGAGCGGCTGCCGCAGGTGCTGGTGAACGTACCCGATGTGGACAAGACCCGGGTGGCCAGCACGCCGGAGCTGACTACCGCGGTCGGCGAGGCGGAGCGTGAACTGGGCACCACCGGGCGGGTGTTGCTGCGTCCGTCCGGCACCGAGCCGCTGGTCCGCGTGATGGTGGAGGCGGCCGACATCGACCAGGCCCACGCCGTCGCCAGCCGCTTGGCGGACGTCGTCAAGTCCACGCTGGGCTAGGTGAGTTGGGGGGGGCCGGGCTTGCCCGGCCCCCCAGTGCCTTCTCGTGGGGTCCGCGGTGCGTTCTCATGGACTCCGCGGTGCGTTCTCAGGGGTTCGGCGGTGGCTTCTCAGACGTGCGGTGCTTTCTCAGAGTTTTCGCAGTGACAGTCGCTGGACCTTGTGGTCCGGGCCCTTGCGCAGTATCAGCGTCGCCCGGCCCCGGGTGGGGGCCACGTTCTGCTCCAGGTTGGGGCGGTTGATGGTGCGCCACAGCATGCGCGCGTAGTCGACCGCCTCCTCCTCGGGCACCTCGGTGTACTTGTGGAAGTACGACAGCCGGTTCTGGAACGCGGTCCGCCGCAGCATCCGGAACCGGTCGAGGTACCACCGCTCGATGTCCTCGGTGCGCGCGTCCACGTACACGCTGAAGTCGAAGTAGTCGGCGAGACCGACCCGGGTCAGTCCGTCCTTGCCCGGCAGCGCGGGCTGCAGCACGTTCAGTCCCTCGACGATCAGGATGTCGGGGCGCCGCACCGTGAGCCGTTCGCCCGGCACGATGTCGTAGATCAGATGCGAGTAGACCGGCGCGCTGACCTCCTCCTTGCCCGCCTTCACGTCCGCGACGAACCGGGTGAGCGCCCGTCGGTCGTACGACTCCGGGAACCCCTTGCGGGACATCAGACCGCGCCGCTGGAGTTCGGCCTTGGGCAGCAGGAAGCCGTCGGTGGTGACCAGTTCCACCCGGGGGTGCTCCGGCCAGCGGGCCAGCAGGGCCTTCAGGATGCGGGCGGTGGTCGACTTGCCGACGGCCACGCTGCCCGCCACGCCTATGACGAACGGCGTGCCGGACTGTGCGCCGTGCCCGGTGCGGGTGTCGCCGAGGAACGTGTTCAGCGCGCCGCGCAGCCCGGTCGTGGCGCCCACGTACAGGTTGAGCAGCCGGGACAGCGGCAGGTAGATGTCCCGGACCTCGTCCAGGTCCATCAGGTCGCCGAGCCCGCGCAGCCGCTCGACCTCCTCGGCGGTCAGCGGCAACGGCGTCCGCTCGCGCAGCGCGCTCCACTCGGCGCGGGACAGGTCCACGTACGGGGTCGCCTCGCGGCGGGCGGCGGTTGTCGGTGATGACACGGGAACCATTGTGCGACCGGGTAACCCGGCGTTCATGTGCGGGGGTGCACCGAGCGCCACACCTGCGGGATGCGGTCGGCGAGTTCGTGCGCGCCGAACGGCACGGGGGTCTCACGGCCAGCCAGGCCGTGCAGGTACGCGCCGACGGATGCCGCGTCGCGTGCGGTCAGGCCCGCGGCCAGCAGTGAGCCGGTCAGGCCGGACAGCACGTCGCCGCTGCCCGCGGTGGACAGCCAGGCGGTTCCGGTGGGGTTCACCCGCACCGGGTGACCCCGCTGGGCGATGAGTGTGGTCGAGCCCTTGAGCAGCACGGTGGCCTGGTACGCCTCGGCCAGCTGCTTCACGTGCGCCAGCCGGGCCGACTCGACGTCCGCGCGGTCCGCGGAGAGCAGCGCGGCGGCCTCACCGGCGTGCGGGGTCAGGACGGTGGCGGCGGTACGGCGGCGGATCTGGTCGCGGTCGGCGAGCCGCAGGGCGTCGGCGTCCACCAGGACCGGTACGTCGGAGCCGAGCACCTCGGCGACCGCCTGGCGGGCCGCCCGGTCGTCGCCGAGCCCCGGGCCGACCACCCATGCCTGGACGCGGCCCGCCTTCGACGGTGGGCCGGAGGTCACCAGCGTCTCGGGGTAGCGGGCGATGACCGCTTCGGCGCCCGGTCCCACGTAGCGCACGGCGCCCGCGCCGCCGCGCAGTGCGCCGCCCACCGCGAGCACCGCCGCGCCCGGGTAGCGCTCGGAACCGGCGACCACGCCGACCACACCGCGCCGGTACTTGTCGGTCTCCCCGACGGGGGTGGGGAGCAGCGCGGCCACGTCGGCGTGCTGGAGCGCTTCCAGCTCGGGGGGCGGGAGGTACGGGCCCAGGCCGATGTCGATCAGCCGTAGCGCGCCGACGTGTTCGGCGGCCGGGTCGATGAGCAGGCCGGGCTTGTAGCTGCCGAAGGTGACGGTGGCGTCGGCGTGCACGGTTTCGCCGGGGGTCTCGCCGGTGTCCGGGTCGATACCGCTGGGCAGGTCGACGGCCACGACGGTGGCGCGGGACTCTCGGGCGGTGCGGGCGAGGTGGGCGGCCTGCGGGCGCAGTCCGCCTCTGCCGCCGATGCCGACGATCCCGTCCAGGATCAGGTGGGCTTGGGCGATCGCCTGGTCGGCGGCTTCCGGCTCCGGGGGGAGGGTTCGGCCGCCCGCGCGGCGTAGTGCGGCCAGGCCGCCGGGGTGGGCCTTGTCGGGGGTGAGCAGTACGGCGGTGACTCCGGCGCCGCGGCGGGCCAGGCGGGCGGCGGCGTAGAGGGCGTCGCCGCCGTTGTCGCCGGATCCGGCCAGTACGACGACGCGCCTGCTGTAGGTGCCGTGCATGAGGCTGCCGCAGGCAGCGGCCAGGCCTGCGGCGGCGCGTTGCATCAGGGTGCCCGGGGGGAGGCGGGACATCAGGGTGCGTTCGGCTGCTCGGACGGTCTCTACGGTGTATGCGTGCCGCATGCGGGTCCTTCCGTTGCGCGCGGTCTGTCGTGGGGCGGGGCC
>NZ_JANFNH010000026.1 GCF_024436055.1 Streptantibioticus rubrisoli
GAGGGCGAGCAGGCGCTGGCGTTCGTCCGTACCCGGCACTCGGTGGGCTTCGGCGGCGACCTCGACCGCATCAAACTCCAGCAGCAGTTCCTGAGTTCGCTGATCCGGAAGATGAAGTCCAGCGGCAATACCGAGCACCGCCGCAGGCGGCGCGAGATACCGTAGGTTGATGGACCCGGAGTGGTACCGCGCGACCACATGCCGCCAACGCCCGTAGTTCCGGTACTGCTTGGCCAGCTCCCGCACGTTGGGTCGAGGCCGGTAGGACACCTTCAGCTCCGGCGAGAACCAGATCAGCCCACCCGCCTCGCGGATGCGGAAGTTCAGCTCCCAGTCCTGCGCGCGGATGAACTCCTCGTTGTAACCGCCCTGCCGCTCCAGCACCTCACGCCGGAAGACGCCCAGGTAGACGGTCTCGGCCGGACCGGCCTGCCCACCGGTGTGGAACGCGGCGTTCCCGACGCCGATCTTGGAGGTCATCGCCGCGGCGACCGCCCGCTCCCAGGCGTTCTCGCCCTCCGCGTGCATGATCCCGCCGACGTTGTCGGCCCCGGTTTCCTCCAGCAGCCGCACGGCGGTGGCGATGTAGTTCGCCGAGAGCATTCCGTGCCCGTCCACCCGGACCACGATCGGATGCCGCGACGCCTTGATCGCCGCGTTGAGCGCGGCGGGCGTACGTCCGGTCGGGTTCGGCACCGTGTGCACCCGCGGGTCCTCCGCGACCAGCTCGGCCGCGATCTCGTCGGTGCGGTCGGTGGACGGCCCGAGCGCGATCACCACCTCAAGCTCGCCCGCGTAGTCCTGGGCCAGGATGTGCCGAACGGACTCGCGCAGATGGCGCTCCTCGTTGAGCACCGGCATGATCACGGAGACGGCGGGTGGAGTGGTGTTCACGGCGTTCATCGGCCGACACGTTACCGCGAACGGCCGAGCCCGGCGCGCGCCGCCCGGGTGGCCCCCGGCTGCGCGGCGGCGTGGACGCCACGGTCACGGCCGCACCACACCTAGCGTGAACGGTTCCGCAGGCCGTACCCGGGGAGGTCCCGCCGCCCATGCCCGCCTCAGTCCCCTGGCGCCCGCCGCGCCCGAACCCGTACCGCCCCTGGCTCCGCGACCGCCGCCTGCTGCGCATCGCCTCGGCGGTATCACTGGCGGTACTGGCCACCAGCGGCCTGGGCTACGGCGTCCACGCCTTCGGCGGCTTCGGCGATCAGAAGCCGAAGGCAGGCCCGGGCGTGAACACCCTGCTCGTCGGCACGGACCGGGCGTGCCAGTGCGCGGAAACGATCATGTTGGTGCACCTGTCCCAGGACCGCTCCCGGATCTCGGTGGTCAGCATCCCGCGCGACTCCTATGTCCCGTTCTCCGAACTCCCGCCGCGCAGGGACCGGTTCAGCGAAACGATTCGACCAGGAAGGATCACCGCGGCCTACACGCTCGGCGGACTCCCGCTGACCATCCGCACGGTGGAGCGGATGACCCGCGTCCACATCGATCACTACGCGGAACTGGACCATACCGCGCTGGTCAGGACCGTGGACGCGCTCGGCGGCGTCCCCGTCCACATCCGGCACCCACTGCACGACCCCGCATCCGGCCTCGACCTTCCTGCGGGGACGGCCCTGCTGAACGGCGAGCGTGCGCTGCGGTACGTGCGCTACGCCGATCCCAGCGCCGACATCGGCCGCATGCGCCGCCAACGCGACTTCGCCGCGGGCGTACTGGACCGCGTGCGCTCCAGCGATCCCAAGGTCCTCAAGCACACCGTGAACATCATCCGCCACACGATCCGCAGTGACACCGTCCTGGCGCCCGTCGACGCGGTGCGCGACCTTCACCCGGCCACGACCGAGTTCGCCCCCGTCCCAACGGCCGACGTCAACTACCAGGTCCCCGGCGTGGGTTCGACGGTGAAGTGGGACGACGCGAAGGCGTCCGTACTCTTCCGCGCGCTCCGCCGGGACCGCCCGATCCCAGCGGGCGCGCCTTAAAAGGACGCGGGGCTGTGTTCATGTGCGGCTCCGCCGCGTGGGCGCGACCAGCCACGACGTTGCCGCAGCCGATCGACGGCATCCCGCCGCACTCCCAGCGGACCGCTTAGTCGTCGATCCCGTCGGCCGCCCGGCGGGCGCGCAGTTCCTTGATCGCGCGGCGGCGGGCCAGGCGGTGGGTACGGCGGATCTGGGCCTCTTCGAAGCGGCGGCGGTCCTTGTCCGTCTCCGGCAGCACGGGCGGCACCGTGCGCGGCTTGCCGTCCGCGTCGACCGCGGCGAACACCAGGTACGCGCTGCCCACGTGTGTCCTGGGCGTGGACTCGTTCCACCGCTCCGCCAGCACCCGCACCCCGATCTCCATCGAGCTACGGCCGGTCCAGTTGCACTGGGCCTGTACGTGGACCAGGTCGCCCACGTGCACCGGCTCCAGGAACGCCATCTCGTCCATCGACGCCGTCACCGCCGGGCCGCCGGAGTGCCGACCGGCCACCGCCCCCGCCGCGTCGTCGACGAGTTTCATGATCACGCCGCCGTGCACGGTGCCCAACAGGTTGGTGTCGGCCGCCGTCATGATGTGCGACAGCGTGGTACGGGACGCGGAGGTCGGCTTACCCGGAAGGTCACCCTCCGGGCTGTTGGTGACGAGATTGACCATGCGGCCACCATACGGCGCCCCCGGTGGGGGCGCCGTGGTGGGTGGGCTACGGCTTCCCCACCTCGGCGGCCAGCCGAAGGAAGGCGGACCACTCCGCGGGGGCGAAGGTGAGGGCGGGACCCTCGGGGTCCTTGGAGTCCCGGACGTGGATGGCGGTGGGGCATGCGGCGACCTCGACGCACTGGCCGGCGTTGCTGCCGCTGTAACTCGACTTGCGCCAGTCGAGGGCGACCTCGATGCACGCGCCGCCTTGGCTGCCGCTGTAACTGCTCTTGAACCACACGAGGTTGGCGGTACTCATAGCTCTCCTGCCAGGCGTTCGATGAGGCTCGCGGACTCCCCCGTGCTGAGGGCTTGCGCCCGCAGCGTGCCATATCGCTGTTCGAGCACACTGAGTTCGTTCGACTTCGTGACGAAGGTACTCCCGGCCTGCCCTTCGACGTACCCAACGTTGCGCCCCTCCGGCGTTTCCAGGAGCGTCAGCGGCCCGTCAAACGCAGCGTGCGACTCGATTTCCAGTGGAAGAACCTGAATGGACACGTTGCGCATCTCACCGATTTCCAGCAACCGTTGAAGCTGCGCCTTCATCGCAACGCGGCCACCGACAGGGCGCCGCAGCAGCCACTCCTCGATCACGAACCCCAAAGTGGGCGCAGGCTTGCGGATGTAGAGGGCCTGGCGTTCAAGTCGCGCCTGTACACGCCGCTCCACCTCATCCTCGTCAAGCGTCGGGATGTGAGCGCTGAGGACAGCGCGTGCGTAAGCCTCCGTCTGATGCAAGCCGTTTAACACGACCGAGTCGTAGGCGTAGAGCTTGACGACCTCTGCCTCTGTCTCCACATACCGGAGGAACCAAGCCGGATGCTTCAGCTCCACAATCGGCTCAGCCGCAGCCTTCAACACCCCCTGCGCGCCCAGCGCTTCATCAACGCACCGCACGTACTCGGGCTTTGGGCGCCGCCGCCCGCTCTCAACCGACCGCACCTGCGATTCCGAGTAGTTGACCCTGCGGGCCAACTCCGCCTGCGTGAAACCCGCCCGCTCCCGCAGCGCCCGCTGCTGGCAGCCATAGATCAGCAACCCCACCGGCGTGCCGTCGTGTTCGTCCACCCCGCACCACCCCTGCTCCGTCCCGCGACGGCGGGTAACCGCACTAACTGGCCGTACCGTCTGTCGGACTGGTCACGCTAGCCCCAGGCGAGAATCGTTGAGGTCATGAAGCCGGAAGTTCCCCCGATCGCGGCACCCTCCCAAGTAAGCGGTGCCGAGTGCCAGTTGATGCTGTGTGCGGAGCCGCACGTGTTGGCCGCTGTGCGGCGCTTCGTCGGTGCGCGGCTGCGCGAGTGGGGCCTGGAGGAGTTGCGGCCCGCGGCGGCGATGTGTGTGACGGAGCTGCTGAGCAACGTGCACAAGCACGCGGCGACGCCGGAGTGCGTGCTGGAGCTGCGCCGTATTGCGCAGGGCATTCGGGTTTCGGTGCGGGACACCGAGCCGTCGCCGCCGGTGATGCGGGAACCGGATCACATGTCGGAGCGGGGGCGTGGACTGTTCCTTTTGAGCGAGACGGCGGATGCGTGGGGGTTTGAACCGAAGGCGACCGGTAAGGAGGTGTGGTTCGTGCTGAACGCGTTCAGCGAAGGCGTTCACGGTACGTAGCCGCACGATTCCATGATCACGGAAAGTCCGCGATCATGGCAGTCCTGTGACCAATCCATCAGTCCGGCTACAGAATGGTTCCGGCCACAGTTTCTCGAAGGTCCAGCAGGCACACTGCAAGGCATGAACGGATGGCCCGAGGGTTGGACCGAGGACGGCGAGCCGGAAGGCGCTCGCGTGATGCCGCACGTACAGCGGCGGCAGGGCGGCTACGGGCCGCCGTCGTACTCTGCCCCGCCCCCGCCGCAGGGGTCGGCCGCCGAGCCGCCGCTGCCGCCCGAGCTGTCGCCGCGCAGGGCCGCGGCGCGCGGTGGCGTGCCGCAGCAGGCGGGCGGTGACGGGAGCGGCACGTACCGTGCGGGGCGCCGGGCCCAGCCGGGCCGCCCGAAGAACTGGCGCAAGCGGATCACGTACGGCGTGCTGACGCTGGTGCTCGTGCTGCTCGCCACAACGGTGGGCACGTACTTCTGGGCGGACGGCAAGCTGAACCGGAAGATCGACCTCAGCGCGCTGCAGAACCGTCCGCCGCAGGACAAGGGCACGAACTACCTGATCGCGGGTTCCGACAACCGCAGCAACCTCTCCTCCGACCAGCAGCAGGCGCTGCACGTCGGCAGCGACAACGAGGGTCAGTTCGGCAACAGCGACACGATGATGATCCTGCACGTGGGCTCCAACGGGGACACGCTGATCAGCCTGCCGCGGGACAGCTATGTGACGATCCCGGCGTTCACCGGGACGTCGGGCAAGCAGTACCCGGCGTCCAAGCACAAGCTGAACGTGGCGTTCTCCTGGGGCGGCGGGCAGTTGCTGGCGCAGACGGTGGAGTACAACACGGGCCTGCACATCGACCACTACGCGGAGATCGGCTTCGGCGGCTTCGTGAACCTGGTCGACGCGCTGGGTGGCGTGAACATGTGCCTGGACAAGCCGCTCAAGGACAAGGACTCGGGCGCGGACTTCAAGGCGGGCTGCCAGACGTTCAATGGCCCGCAGGCGCTGTCGTTCGTCCGGGAGCGGCACCAGGAGGCCAACCAGGACCTGGGCCGTGAGAAGCACCAGCAGCAGTTCCTGCACGCGGTCGCCCAGCAGACGGCAACCCCGGGCACGTTGCTGAACCCGTTCAAGCTGTACCCGGTGCTGGGCGCGGGCCTTGAGACGCTGACCGTGGACAAGGGCATGAGCCTGTACGACCTGACGAAGATGGCACTGGCCATGAAGGACGTCTCCGGCGGCCAGGGCACGTCGACGGTGGTCCCCGTCGCCAACCCCAACTACCCGACGGCGGACGGCGACGCGCTGCTGTGGAACAAGTCCGAGGCCAAGATCCTCTTCGACAAGCTCCAGAACGACGAACGCGTGGGCGGCTGACGCCACTTGACGCGCCCGCCTAACGCGGCGGCCCCCGGCATGACGCCGGGGGCCGTCGCTCTTGGGTGCCGCCTTACGGCAGGTTGCGCGCCATCACTATGCGCTGGACCTGGTTGGTGCCCTCGTAGATCTGGGTGATCTTGGCGTCGCGCATCATGCGCTCGACCGGGTAGTCGCGGGTGTAGCCATAGCCGCCGAGGAGTTGGACGGCGTCGGTGGTGACCTCCATGGCCACGTCGGAGGCGTAGCACTTGGCGGCGGCGCCGAAGAACGTCAGGTCGGCCTCGACCCGCTCGGACTTGGCGGCGGCCGCGTAGGTGAGCTGGCGCGCGGCCTCCAGCTTCATCGCCATGTCGGCGAGCATGAACTGGATGCCCTGGAAGTCGGCGATCGCCTTGCCGAACTGCTTGCGCTCCTTGACGTAGCCCTTGGCGTAGTCCAGGGCGCCCTGGGCGATGCCGAGGGCCTGGGCGGCGATGGTGATGCGGGTGTGGTCGAGGGTCTTCATCGCGGTGGCGAAGCCGGTGCCCTCGGCGCCGATCATGCGGTCGGCGGGGATGCGCACGTTGTCGAGGTAGACCTCGCGGGTCGGCGAGCCCTTGATGCCGAGCTTCTTCTCGGGAGCGCCGAAGGAGACGCCCTCGTCGGACTTCTCCACCACGAAGGCGCTTATGCCCTTGGAGCGCTTCTCCGGGTCGGTGACGGCCATCACCGTGTAGTACTCGCTGACGCCCGCGTTGGTGATCCAGCGCTTGACGCCGTTGAGCACGTAGTGGTCGCCGTCGCGCACCGCCTTGGTCTTCATGCCCGCGGCGTCGGAACCGGCGTCCGGCTCGGACAGGCAGTACGAGAACATCGCGTCGCCCTTGGCGAGCGGGCCCAGGTACTTCTTCTTCAGGTCCTCGGAGCCGGAGAGGATGACCGGCAGCGAGCCGAGCTTGTTGACCGCGGGGATCAGCGAGGAGGAGGCGCAGACCCGGGCGACCTCCTCGATCACCAGGACGGTGGCCAGCGCGTCGGCGCCGGCGCCGCCGTACTCCTCGGGTACGTGGACCGCGTGCAGGTCGGCGCCGACCAGCGCGTCCAGCGCCTCCTGCGGGAAGCGCGCCTGCTCGTCCACCTCGGCCGCGAACGGGGCGATCTTCGCCTCGGCGAGCGAGCGCACCGTGTCCCGGAGCATCTGGTGCTCTTCGGACAGCTGGTAGAGATCGAAATCGGTCGAACCCGCCAAGGTGTCTCACTCCCAAGATCTGCTGTGCGCCTGCTAACTACCGTTAAGTAACCTAATTCTAGAGCGGCGGCCCGTACCACGGATACGTGAGGTTGCCGACAGCGGCGGATATTCCCAGCGCTATGCCCGACTATGCTCGGCTGACGCACCTAGCGGCGCCCCGGGCGCGGCACCCAGGCGAACCCCGAAAGGCAGACCCCGTGACGCTGAAGCTCACCGTGATCGGCACCGGCTACCTGGGCGCCACCCACGCCGCCGCCATGGCGGAACTGGGCTTCGAGGTGCTGGGTCTGGACGTCGATCCGGCGAAGATCGAGGCGCTGTCGGCAGGCCGGGTGCCGATGTACGAGCCGGGGCTCGACGAGCTGCTGGCCCGGCACGTCGCGGGAATCGAGGGCGCCACCGGGCGGCTGCGGTTCACCACCTCCTGGCAGGAGGCGGCCGAGTTCGGTGATGTGCACTTCGTGTGCGTCAACACCCCGCAGAAGCACGGCGAGTACGCCTGCGACATGTCCCATGTGGACGCCGCCGTCGAGTCCCTCGCCCCGCATCTGACCCGCCCCGCCCTGGTGGTCGGCAAGTCCACCGTGCCGGTGGGCAGCGCGGCCCGGCTGGCGGACCGGATCGCCGAGCTGGCCCCGGCCGGGGAAGCCGCGGAGCTGGCCTGGAACCCGGAGTTCCTGCGCGAGGGGTTCGCGGTGCAGGACACCCTGCACCCGGACCGGATCGTGGTCGGCGTACGGTCCGAGCGGGCGGAAAAGCTGCTGCGCGAGGTTTACGCGACGCCCGTCGCAGAAGGCACGCCCTTCGTCGTGGCCGACTACGCGACCGCCGAGCTGGTGAAGAACGCGGCGAACTCGTTCCTCTCCACCAAGATCTCGTTCATCAACGCGATGGCCGAGGTCTGCGAGGCGGCGGGCGGCGACGTGGTCAAGCTGGCCGAGGCGATCGGCCATGACGAGCGGATCGGCCACAAGTTCCTGCGCGCCGGGATCGGCTTCGGCGGCGGTTGCCTGCCCAAGGACATCCGCGCCTTCATGGCCCGGGCCGGAGAGCTCGGCGCCGACCAGGCGCTGACCTTCCTGCGCGAGGTCGACTCGATCAACATGCGGCGCCGCGGCCACATGGTGGAGCTGGCCCGCGAGGCGTGCGGCGGAGGCTTCCTGGGCAAGCGGATCGCGGTACTGGGCGCCTCGTTCAAGCCCGACTCCGACGACGTGCGCGACTCGCCCGCGCTCAACGTGGCGGGCCAGATACACCTTCAGGGCGGCCAGGTCACCGTCTACGACCCGAAGGGCATGGACAACGCCGCCAAGCTCTTCCCGACCCTCGGCTACGCCCCCACCGCCCTGGAGGCAGTCCGCGGCGCCCACGTCGTGCTGCACCTGACCGAGTGGCGCGAGTTCCGCGACCTGGACCCGACCGCCCTCGGCGAGGTCGCCGCGGAACGGCGGATCCTGGACGGCCGCAACGCCCTGGACCCGATGGCCTGGCGCTCCGCCGGGTGGACGTTCCGCGCGATGGGGCGGCCGACGGCGTAGCGGTTGCCTGACCGGACGCTACGCTGCGGATAGGCGAGGTCGCCGTACGTCTCAGTGCGGGGAGGTGAGGCGGGGCGCCGCAGCGTGCGTCGCACCGGCTCAGCGGCAGTCCTGGGCTCCCTACCCGATCCCCGGTACGAACCGCACCACCATGTCGATGGCCTTGATGCCGAGGAACGGCAGGACCAGGCCGCCCAGGCCGTAGAGGGCCAGGTTGCGGCGGAGCAGGTCGTGGGCCGAGGCAGGGGTGTAGCGCACGCCGCGCAGCGCGAGTGGGATCAGCGCGACGATGATCAGGGCGTTGAAGATGATCGCCGAGGTGATCGCGGACTGCGGGCTGTGCAGGCCCATGATGTTGAGCTTGTCCAGGCCCGGATAGACGCCCGCGAACATCGCGGGGATGATCGCGAAGTACTTCGCCACGTCGTTGGTGATCGAGAAGGTCGTCAACGCCCCCCGGGTGATGAGCAGTTGCTTGCCCACCTGGACGATGTCGATCAGCTTGGTGGGGTTGGAGTCCAGGTCCACCATGTTCCCGGCCTCCTTGGCGGCCGAGGTGCCGGTGTTCATCGCCACGCCCACGTCCGCCTGGGCGAGGGCGGGCGCGTCGTTGGTGCCGTCGCCGGTCATCGCGACCAGGTTGCCACCCGCCTGTTCCCGTTTGATCAGCGCCAGCTTCTGTTCAGGTGTGGCCTCGGCCAGGAACTCGTCCACCCCGGCCTCCTGTGCGATGGCACGGGCGGTCAGCGGGTTGTCGCCGGTGACCATGACGGTCTTGATGCCCATCCGGCGCAGTTGCACGAAGCGTTCCCTGATGCCGTCCTTGACCACGTCCTTGAGGTGGATGACGCCCAACGCCCTTGCGCCGTAGGCGTCTTCGACCGCTACCAGCAGCGGCGTGCCGCCGGAGGAGGAGACCGCCTGGACCATCTGGCCCAGGCCGTCCGGGACGGAACCGCCGCGCCGCACGACCCAGTCGGCGACGGCCGCCGCCGCGCCCTTGCGGATCATCCGGCCGTCGGCGAGGTCCACGCCGCTCATCCGCGTCTGCGCGGTGAACGGCACGAACCGCGCCCCCGGCAACTCCCCCTGATGCCGCTCCCGCAGCCCGTAGCGCTGCTTGGCGAGCACCACCACCGAGCGGCCCTCGGGCGTCTCGTCGGTCAGTGAGGACAGTTGGGCGATGTCGGCGAGCTGCCAGTCCGCCACGCCGTCCAGCGGCAGGAACTCGGCCGCCTGCCGGTTGCCGAGCGTGATGGTGCCGGTCTTGTCCAGCAGCAGCGTGGAGACGTCTCCCGCCGCCTCAACCGCCCTGCCGGACATGGCCAGTACGTTGCGCTGCACCAGGCGGTCCATGCCCGCGATGCCGATCGCCGACAGCAACGCGCCGATGGTCGTCGGGATCAACGTCACCAGCAGCGCCACCAGCACGATCGTGGACTGCTCGGAACCGGCGTACCGGCCCATCGGCTGCAGGGTGACCACGACCAGGATGAAGACGATGGTCAGCGAGGCCAGCAGGATGTTCAGCGCGATCTCGTTGGGCGTCTTCTGCCGCTGCGCTCCCTCGACCAGCGCGATCATCCGGTCGATGAAGGTACCGCCCGGCTTTGAGGTGATGCGCATGATGATGCGGTCGGAGAGCACCTTGGTGCCGCCGGTGACCGACGAACGGTCCCCGCCCGCCTCCCGGATGACCGGGGCGGACTCGCCGGTGATGGCGGACTCGTCGACCGAGGCGATGCCGTGGATCACCTCGCCGTCACCGGGGATGATCTCCCCGGCCTCCACCACCACGAAGTCCTGCGGCTTCAACTCCGTTGACGGGACGATCTCTTCGGGACAGTCCTCAAGACCCACCCGCCAGCGGTGCAGCCGCCGCGCCGTGGTCCGCGTCCGCGTTCTGCGCAGCGACTCGGCCTGCGCCTTGCCGCGGCCCTCCGCCACTGCCTCGGCAAGGTTGGCGAACACCACCGTCAGCCACAGCCAGACGGTGATCACGCAGGCGAACACGGTGGGCGCCAGCAGCGCGGACAGCGCGGTGAGCGTGGCCCCCACCTCGACCACGAACAGAACCGGCGTCCTGATCATGCGCCGTGGATGCAGCTTGCGCAGCGCCTCGGGCAGCGCCTCGACCAGTTGCCGGTAATCGATCAGCCCCGCGGAGACCCGCGGCGAGCCGGACGCGGAGTGCCGGGCGGGCTGATGTTCAGGGACAACGACTTTCTCGGGCGCCGACAAGGGCATGGCGGATCCATCGCTACGTGACGAGGGGAGACTCCGCCCCGCGGCTGACCGCCCCGGCGCGGCACCGGCGGGTACCGGTGCCGTCCAGCCAATCGGCTCCGGGCAGCGCGCCCGGACGCTCTTTATGCGGCCTTGGCGGTGCGGCCGCGCGGTTTGACACGCCCCTTACGCGGCCGCACCCGGCGACTCAGCGGGTCGTCGGAAGTCCGCTGCGGCTCGGTAGGGCCGTGAAGGAGCGCGGGGAACTACGCGACCAGCCACAACGGTGCCGCAGAGGATCGACGGCGCATCACCGCACTCCAGCCGGGAGCGCTCAGCGCGTTCCGTCCAGCTGTTCGATGGTCGCGTTGGACGGGCCGCGCCTGGCCCGCTCCTCGCGGGCGACCGCCTCCGCGTCGCGCAGCACCCGTACCGCGTTGTGCCAGGTCAGCTTGGCCAGGTCAGCGTCCGACCAGCCGCGGCGCAGCAGTTCGGCGATCAGGTTGGGGTAGCCCGCGACATCGTCCAGGCCCTCCGGCACGAACGCGGTGCCGTCGAAGTCACCGCCGATGCCGATGTGGTCGACGCCCGCGACCTCGCGCATGTGGTCGAGGTGGTCCGCGACGGTGGCCGCGGTGGCGAGCGGGCGCGGGTTGCGCTCCTCGTAGGCCTGCTGCACCGCCATGCCCTTGGGCGTGGTGTCCAGCGGGTGCAGACCGTGGGCGCGCATGTTCTCGTCCGCGGCCAGGGTCCACTCGATGGCCTCGGGGAGGATGAACTTCGGTACGAACGTCGCCATCGCCACACCGCCGTTGCCGGGCAGCGACTCCAGCACGTCATCGGGGACGTTGCGCGGGTGGTCGCAGACCGCGCGCGCCGAGGAGTGCGAGAAGACCACCGGTGCCGAGGTGACCCGCAGCGCGTCGCGCATGGTGTCGGCCGAGACGTGGCTGAGATCGACCAGCATGCCGCAGCGGTTCATCTCCCGCACCACCTCCTCGCCGAAGGAGGTGAGTCCGTTCGCCCGCGGCTCGTCGGTGGCGGAGTCAGCCCACGCCACGTTGCTGTTGTGGGTGAGCGTCATGTACCGCACGCCGAGCGCGTGGAACGCCCGTAGCGTGGCCAGGGAGTTGTTGACGGAGTGGCCGCCCTCGGCGCCCATCAGCGAGGCGATCCGCCCCTCGGCCCGCGCGGCCTCCATGTCGTCCGCGGTGGTGGCCAGCCGCAGGTCCGCGGAGTAGCGCTCGGTCAACTGCCGTACGGCATCGATCTGTTCCAGGGTCGCGCTGACCGCGTCGTCACCGGTGAGGTCGGCGCGTACGTACACCGACCAGAACTGGGCGCCGACGCCGCCCGCGCGCAGCCGGGGTATGTCGGTGTGCAGCGAGGCGCGTTGGTCGCCCGCGAGGTCGAGCCGGTCGAGGTCGTAGCGAACCTGTTCGCGCAACGCCCACGGCAGGTCGTTGTGGCCGTCGACCACCGGGTGGGCGGCGAGCAGTTCACGGGCGCGGGCGAGGTGGTCCGGCGCCGCACTCACTTCGCGAACCCGAACGAGGCTTGGCCCGCGACCTTGTTGCGCAGCCGCTTGCCCTTCTCGGTGGCCTGCTGGTTGAGGTCCTCCTGGAAGTGCCGCATCCGCTCGAAGAGTTCCTCGTCGTGCGCGGCCAGCATCCGCACCGCGAGCAGTCCCGCGTTGCGCGCCCCGCCGATGGAGACGGTGGCCACCGGCACCCCGGCGGGCATCTGCACGATGGACAGCAACGAGTCCATGCCGTCCAGGTACTTCAGCGGTACGGGCACACCGATCACCGGGAGCGGGGTGACCGAGGCGAGCATGCCGGGCAGATGGGCGGCGCCGCCCGCGCCCGCGATGATCGCCTTCAGGCCGCGCCCGGCCGCCCGCTCCCCGTACCCGACCATCTCGCGCGGCATGCGGTGCGCCGAGACGACGTCGACCTCGTAGGCGACCTCGAACTCTTCGAGCGCCTTGGCGGCGGCTTCCATTACCGGCCAGTCGGAGTCGGATCCCATGACGATGCCGACGAGGGGGGAGTTCATTCGGTGATCGTTCCTCGCAGGTAGTCGGCGGCGTGCCGGGCGCGCTCGCGCACGTCGGCCAGGTCGTCGCCGTAGGTGTTGACGTGGCCGACCTTACGGCCCGGCTTCACGTCCTTGCCATACATGTGGATCTTCAGGGCGGGGTCACGGGCCATGCAGTGCAGGTACGCGTGGTACATGTCGGGATAGTCGCCGCCGAGCACGTTGGTCATCACGGTCCACCGGGCGCGCGGGCGCGGGTCGCCCAGCGGCAGGTCCAGCACCGCTCGCAGGTGGTTGGCGAACTGCGAGGTGACGGCGCCGTCCTGGGTCCAGTGGCCGCTGTTGTGCGGACGCATCGCCAGCTCGTTGACCAGGATCCGGCCGTCGCGGGTCTCGAACAGCTCGACCGCGAGATGGCCGATGACGCCCAGTTCACTGGCGATGCTCAGCGCGAGCCGCTGGGCCTGGGCGGACAGTTCCTCGGAGAGGTTCGGCGCGGGCGCGATCACGGTGTCGCAGACGCCGTCGACCTGGATCGACTCGACCACCGGGTAGGCGACGGCCTGGCCGTGAGGGGAGCGCACCACGTTGGCGGCGAGCTCCCGTACGAAGTCGACCTTCTCCTCGGCCAGCACCGGGACACCGGCCTTGAAGGGTTCAGCCGCCTCTTCCGTGTCGTGGACGACCCAAACCCCCTTGCCGTCGTATCCGCCGCGCACGGTCTTCAACACAATGGGGAAGCCCTCGCCCTCCCGTCGCCCGCCACCACCCTCAACCGAGGCGCTGCGCGCCGCAGCATCGCCTTCGGCGGCGAAGGCCGCCACGTCCTCGGGGTCGGCGACGATCCGGTGCCGCGGGCACGGCACGTCGATCGAGGTCAGCGCGTCCCGCATCGCCCCCTTGTCCTGGGCGCGCAGCAGCGCGTCGGCGCCCGGTCGAATGACGACGCCCTCGGCCTCCAGCGCCCGCAGATGCTCGGTCGGAACGTGTTCGTGGTCGAAGGTGACCACATCGCATCCCTTGGCGAACGCCCGCAGCGTCTCCAGATCGCGGTAGTCACCGACCACCACATCCGAGACGACCTGTGCCGCGGAGTCCTGCGGTCCGTCACTGAGCAGCTTGAAACGAATGCCGAGCGGGATGCCCGCCTCGTGCGTCATACGGGCGAGTTGTCCGCCCCCCACCATGCCGACTACCGGGAATGTCACCAGGCCAGGGTATAGGCGAGGACGTTCGGGACGAATCTACGCGCGTTGCGCCGAGCCGTGCGGGGACACCGCTCAGGTCCGCTACATTGACTCCCGCAGTTTGACGTGCACCTGCCACGCATGCGGGCAGCCCGAGGGGGACATGACCGACTTCTCACGTCTGCACACCGGCTACACGCCGCCGGGCCAGCACGAACGGCCCACCTACTTGGCCGTCTACCACGTGACCGTCGACTAGACATCCCCGCGTCGCCGGGCTAGACGCGCCCGGGCATGCGATCATCCCAAGAATGTAAGACGAATTTAAGACGCCCGCACCGAACCCGGTGACCAGCGGTCCGTCCTACTGATAGGAGGCCCGCCTTTACCGACACATGGGCACAAGTTGGCGGCTACCTACCCTTGGGCACGGCCCGTTACACCTCGACGGGAGGCGGGCGTTCACCCTTGGTGGTTAGCATGAAGCCTCGGGGGAGCAGCCGAACAGCCCAATGAACCGGCACCGGCACAACAGCACCGGCAACCGACGATCACCGACAGACAGGGTCTAGCGACATCATGAGTCGACTGAGCGCGCTGAACACTCGATTGAGGCTCCTCTACCGCGAGATCGCCAAGTTCGGCGTCGTCGGCATCGCCGGCATCGTCGTGAACCTCGTGGTGTTCAACCTGCTACGCAGCGCGACCCACCTGCAGACCGTGCGGGCCAGTGTGGTGGCGACCATCGTCGCGATCGCCTTCAACTACGTCGGCTTCCGCTACTTCACCTACCGCGACGCGGACAAGAGCGGGCGCGGCAAGGAGATGGGCCTGTTCGTGTTCTTCAGCGCGATCGGCCTGGTGATCGAGAACGGCGTGCTGTACGGCGCCACCTACGGCATGGGCTGGGACGGCCCGCTGGCCAACAACTTCTGGAAGTTCACCGGCATCGGTGTCGCCACCTTGTTCCGTTTCTGGTCCTACCGCACCTGGGTGTTCCGCTCGCTGCCCGCGCAGGCGGTCGAGCAGGCCGAGGCCATCCTCAGCGACGCGGAGCGCTCCCGGGTCAACGCGGCGCGCAAGTAGTCACCCCGCGCACACTTCAGCGAACCGGAGGGTCGTCCTGTTCAGGGCGGCCCTTCGGCGTTTCCGCGCGGCCCGCGGCGGACTCGCCGCTCTCCCTGGCGAGGAACAGCGCGAACACCGGCGGACGCTGCTGCAGCAGCTCCAGACGGCCGCCGTCGGCCTCCGCCAGGTCGCGGGCGACGGCGAGGCCCAGGCCGGTGGAGTTGCGGCCGCTGACGGTGCGCTCGAAGACCCGGGAGCCGAGGTCGGGCGGTACGCCCTGGCCCTCGTCGGTGACCTCGGCGACGGCCTGGTTGCCGGTGACCCGGGTGTGGATGACCACCGAGCCCGAGCCGTGCATCAGCGCGTTCTCGATCAGCGTGGCGAGCACCTGGGCGACCGCGCCGGGCGTGCCGACCGCGCGCAGCCCTCGGGTGCCGGTGCTGGAGATGCTGCGGCCCTCACCGCGGTAGGCCGGTCGCCACTCCTCCAACTGCTGCTTGATCACCTCGTCCAGGTCGAAGGCGACCGCGGATCCGGTGCGCGGGTCACGGGAGTTGGTCAGCAGCCGCTGGACCACGTCGGTGAGCCGTTCGACCTGGCTGAGCGCGATGGTCGCCTCCTCCTTGACCGTGTCGTGGTCGTCGGTGGCGATGATCTCCTCAAGGCGCATCGACAGCGCGGTCAGCGGGGTGCGCAGTTGGTGCGAGGCGTCGGCGGCCAGCCGCCGCTCGGCGGTGAGCATCTTGGCGATCCGCTCCGCGCTGGCGTCCAGCACGTCGGCCACCCGGTCCAGCTCCGGCACTCCGTAGCGGCGGTGCCGGGGGCGCGGATCACCGGAGCCCAGCCGCTCGGCGGTCTCGGCCAGGTCGATCAGCGGGGAGGTCAGCCGTCTTGCCTGCTGCACGGCGAGCACCACGGCCGCGGCGATGGCCAGCAGCGCCACCGCCAGGATCACCAGCAGGGTCCGGCCGATCTCCTGGCTGATCACCGAGCGGGACTCCTGGACCAGCACCGACTCGCCGTGCACCCCGGTCTGCAGCGACTGGACGACATTGCCCTGCGGGGGCGTGCCCAGGGTGATCGGCGCCTGGCCGGGGATCCTGATCACGGCATACCGCTGCGAGGTGATCTGCCGGGTCAGGGCGGGCGGTGAGACCTTCTCCCCCGCGGCGATGCGGTTCTCCACGACGCCGATCAGCTGGACGGCGTCGGACTGCACGCTCTCCTTGGCGCTGCTCTCGATCGTCCGGCTCTCCACGATCACCAGCGAGATCCCGAAGACGGCGATCACGACGAGGACCACGGCGAGCGTGGAGTTGATCAGACGGCGGCGCATGGGAGCTCAGTCGTTCTGCTAGTTCTTCTCGAAACGGAAGCCGACGCCCCGGACGGTGGAGATGTAGCGGGGATTGGCGGCATCGTCGCCGAGCTTCTTGCGCAGCCAGGAGATGTGCATGTCGAGGGTCTTGGTCGAGGACCACCACGTGGTGTCCCACACCTCGCGCATCAGCTGGTCACGGGTGACGACCCGGCCCGCGTCCCGTACCAGTACGCGCAGCAGGTCGAACTCCTTGGCGGTGAGGGAGAGTTCCTCCTCACCGATCCAGGCGCGGTGCGACTCGACGTCGATCCGCACGCCCTGGGTGGTCGGCTGGGCCTCGGCGCTACCGCGCCGCAGCAGCGCCCGTACCCGGGCGAGCAGTTCGGCCAGCCGGAACGGCTTGGTCACGTAGTCGTCGGCACCGGCGTCCAGGCCGACCACCGTGTCGACCTCGTCGGCGCGGGCGGTGAGCACCAGCACCGGGAAACCATGGCCCTCGGTGCGCAGCCGTCGGCACACCTCGAGGCCGTCCATGCCGGGCAGGCCCAGGTCCAGAACGAGCAGGTCCACGGCACCCTGTAGTCCGGCGTCGAGTGCCGTGGGTCCGTCTTCGCGCACCTCGACCTCGTAGCCTTCGCGGCGAAGTGCGCGAGCGAGCGGTTCCGAGATTGAAGCATCGTCCTCGGCGAGCAGTACGCGGGTCATGGGCTGATGGTAGTCCGCGTAGCTGGCCAGGGGGGCGCGCGGGCGGACGCCACCGGATCATCGATGGGGCTCGGCGCGCCGCGTAGTGGATCAGGTGACCTTTCACGCCCCCCTGTGACGTATGTCTCAAGACGGTGCAATAGCCGACACTCTTGACCTACCTTGGGGCGAACGTCCGTTAGCACGACCAAGAGACTCTGGGCCGAACGACGCGCCAAGGGTCTCTTTCTGTGCGGGGGCGGCTGACCGCCACCCCCACCAGTGAACGACCTGTCGGCCGGGCCCATACCGCGAAGGATGGGCGTGGATCCCGGCGTGCGGCCGCTCTGCCGCTCTCGATCAACGGGAGCGAACCCCCTGGGCGTTGGGGGCGGGCGGTGCACACGGCGGTGCCGGCCAACCCCCACCGGGTGTGCGTTCCCCCCGACGCACTCTCTGAGCACCCAAGGAACGACCATGGCGTCCAGCCTGACGAAGGATGCCGCAGCGCAGGCGACCCCTGCGAACGGCGGCAAGACCTTCTTCGGCCACCCCCGCGGCCTGGCCACCCTCTTCATGACCGAGATGTGGGAGCGGTTCAGCTTCTACGGCATGCGCGCACTGCTCGTGCTGTATCTGGTCGCCCCGGCTTCCAAGGGCGGTCTCGCTTTCGCCGCCGCCACCGGCGCCGCCATCTACTCCGTCTACAACGCGACGGTGTACCTGCTCGCGATGCCGGGCGGTTGGATCGCGGACCGCTTGTGGGGCCCGCGCAAGACCGTCGCCGTCGCGGGCACCATCATCATGATCGGCCACTTCCTGCTGGCCGTGCCGTTCGAGGCCTCGTTCTTCGTGGGCCTGGTCTTCATCGCGGTCGGCTCCGGTCTGCTGAAGGCCAACATCTCCACGATGGTGGGCCACCTGTACCCGGACCGGAACGACCCGCGTCGCGACGGTGCGTTCACGATCTTCTACATGGGCATCAACCTCGGTGCCTTCGCCGCGCCGCTGGTCATCGGAACGGTGGGCCAGAGCGTCAACTGGCACCTGGGCTTCGCGCTCGCCGGTGTCGGCATGGCGCTGGGCCTCGGCCAGTTCCTGCTCGGCACCCGTCACCTCGCTGAGGAGAGCCACCGGGTCCCGGCTCCGCTGCGCGCCGAGGAGCGCTCGGCGCTGCTGAAGAAGTCCGGCATGTGGGCCGGTGCCGCGGTGGTCTTCTACGCCATCGTGGTCGCCACCGGTTCGTTCACCATCAACTGGGCCCTGTGGCCGCTGTCGCTGGCCGGTCTGGCGCTGCCCGCGCTGTACTTCGTGAAGATCCGCCGCGACAAGGAGATCACGACCGACGAGCGGTCCAAGGTCACTGGGTACATCTGGTTCTTCATCGCGGCCGCGGTGTTCTGGATGATCTACGACCAGTCCGGTTCCACCCTGACGGTCTTCGCCAGCGACAACACCGCGTCGAAGCTGTTCGGCTTCGACTTCCCGAGCAGCTGGTTCCAGTCGCTCAACCCGCTCTACATCATGGCGCTGGCGCCGTTCGTCGCGATGCTGTGGGTGAGGCTGAAGGACCGCAACCCCAGCACCACGGTGAAGTTCGCCTACGGTCTGATCGGCATCGGCCTCTCCTTCGGCGTGATGATGCTGGCGCAGGCCGCCGCCGCGGGCGGCGCCAAGGTCACCCCGCTGTGGCTGGCCATGGTCTACCTGGTGCAGACGGTCGCGGAGCTGTGCCTGTCGCCGGTCGGTCTGTCGGTCACCACCAAGCTGGCTCCGGCCAAGTACGCGGGCCAGATGATGGGTCTGTGGTTCCTGGCCGTGACGGCGGGTGACTGCACCGCCGCGATCATCCAGCTGGTGGCGGGCAACGCGTTCCTGTCGGAGGCGTCGTTCGCGATCCAGGGCGCGGTCGCCGCGCTCGCCGGTGTGGCGGTCATCGTCTACCGCAAGCGGATCATCGCGCTCATGGGCGACGTGCACTGACGCCGCGCTGAGCATCTGCGCCGAAGACCCCCGGGACCAAGTCCCGGGGGTCTTCGGGGTTTTCACCGGCGCAGCCAGCGCCGGGGGGTGAAGGCGAAGACCGCGCAACCCAGCAGGATGACGGTGCCCGCCACCAGCGCCAAGGCGTGCAGCGCGCCGATGTCACCGGCACCGGTCGCCGCCAGGCTTCCGGAGGAACCCGAACCGGAGGCGTTCCCGGCACCGCTGGTGTCACCGGTGCCGCCGGTACCGGCCGAGGTGCCGCCGGAACCGCTCGTGCCGCCGCCGCTGGTGCCGCCCGGCTGGCCGGAGGTGTCCAGTGTCAGCGAGGCGCCCGGGTCCTTGGCCGGGGTGCAGGTGGTCGTGGTGCCCAGCGCGTTGACGGTGAGCACGCCCGGGGTGAGCGTGGACTTCCCCGTGGCGCCGGGCTTGTAGGTGCCGGTCAGGTCGGGGATGGCGATGGGGTCACCGGCCTTGATGGGCTTGGGGTTGGTCGGCCCCGAGACCGGGACCGTGCCGTGGTCCGCGCCACCGACCGCCACCTTCATCGACGGCTTGACGGAGTTGGCCGGGATGTCGGCCGGGCTGTTCATCACGCTCTTGCCGAAGTGCACGGTCAGGCCGTAGTCGCCGCCGTTCTTGGTGGCGTTGATCTGCACCGGGGAGACCGCGCTCTTGTTGCCGATGGGGGTCACGCACTGGTAGTCGACGTCAACCGGCTTGCCGGTGAAGGAGGTTCCGCCGCCGGAGCCGCCGGTGGTGCCACCACCGCTGCTGGTGCCGCCGCTTGTGGTACCACCGCTTGTGGTGCCACTCGTGGTGCCACCGCTGCTGGTGCCGCTCGTGGTGCCTCCGGAACCGCTCGTTCCGCCACCGGTGGTGCCCCCGGAGCCGGTGGTGCCGCCGCTGCTGGTGCCGCCCGAAGTGCCGCCGCCCGTCGTCACCTTGATGGTGACGGCGGGCGGAACGGCGGCCGTCGCCTTGCACTTGGTGTCGGTCGAGATCGGCTGGCTGACGTTGATGTCGTAGTCGGCGGGGGCCAGCGTCACGTCCCCCGGCGCGGTGAGCTTGAGCTTGCCGCTCATGTCGGACAGCACCATGGGGCTGTTCTTGGGGATCGGCGGGTTGGAGCGCGGCCCCTGGACCGCCAGGGTGCCGGTCTGCGCGCCGCCGACCGTCAGGTCGCCGCTCGGCTGCACGGTGTCCTTGCCGAGGTCGATGATGCCGGGGTTGTTGGACGCCGCCTGGAGCGTCTTCCAGACAACCGTGACCTCGTCGCCGACCTTCGCGGTGGCCGGTGCGGTGATGTCGGCCTTGGTGGTGCCGTTCACCGGCGGCAGACCGGAGATCGGCGGCGGCACGCACTGGGTGGCGAAGTCCGACTCGGCGGCGTGCGCCGGTCCCGCGGCCCAGACCAGTGACGCCCCGCCGAGCAGCAGCGCGGCGCAGACCGCGCCGGCGGCCCGGCTCGCGGGTGGTCGTGTTCGGGTACGTATCACGTGCTTCCCTTCGCGGTGGGGTGGTCATCCGTCGACGGTGCGGAGGGTGCGCCGAGGTCCCCCGGACGGTTGTCGGGGGCGAACCACGGCAGGCTTGCCGGGCGGTGCGTCGTGGCGGGCGCCGGAGCGGCGGTGGTGCCACGTCGAGCGGGAGTGCCGCGTCGAGCGGGAGTGCCACGTCGAGCGGGAGTGCCGCGCCGAGCAGGAGTGCCGCGCCGAGCGGGGGTGGCCGTCGCGGGGCGCAGGTGGTCGACGATCGCCATGCCGATCCGGAACACCCCGGTCGGCACCACGGCGAACAGCAGGATCCAAAACAGCGTCACGCCCCACGGCCGCGAGACGCTCCACGGCTGCTCGACCAGCACCTTGCCGCCGTACTCCAGCGTCACCCGGTAGTCGCCGTGCGCCCCGGCGGCCAGCTCGACCGGCAGGCTGACCCGCGCCTTCGCGCCGGGGTTCACGGTGCCCCGCCAGCGCTGGTCCTGCCATTGCGGGGCGTAGACGCCGTGTGAGACGCCGATCTTGAAGACCGGGTCCTTGGCCGGGTCGGAGCCCACATTGCCCACGGTGACCACGAGTCGGCGCTGCGCGGGGGCACCGAACCAGGTGAGCAGTCCGCTGCTGCCGTCCAGCCGGGCGGCCAGCGCGGCCAGCCGCCCGCCACCGGTGTCCGGCGGCAGCGGCGCCACCGGATGCCCGGCCACGCTGAACCCGGCGTCCACGATGACCGGATCGCCCATCACCGTGGCGACGTGCACCACGCACGGGCACGGTTTGGGCGGGTCGGCGACCGGGAGGCGCTCACTGAACGCGCCGGAGCTGGTCGTCGTAACCGCCCTACCGGTGGCGTTCGCACAGGAGTTGGTGCCGCCGATCGCGTTCTGGCCGCAGATGAGCACCGTCAGCAGGGAGTTCGGCCGCCAGCCGGTCCCGGTCACCGTGATCGTGCCGCCCGCGCCCGCTTGTTGGGCGGAGAGCTTCACGGCCGGGCCGTCGGCGCTCGCCTGAACAGGTGCGGCCAGCACAAGCAGGGGCAGCAGCAGGGCGAGTACGGCCGCCGGGCACCGGCTCCGCCGCGTCATGTCGCCGCTCCGGCCAACTGCCCTGAACCGGCCCCCTGTTGTCCGTCCTCTGCGGCCCCGTCGGGCACCCGTCGGCGGCGTACCAGGAGCGCCGCGCCAGCGCAGCCGACGCCCGCGCACACCGCGCCGAGCGGTGCCCAGGGCACGGCCGCGTAACCCGCGGTGCCCACCGCCGTCACGCCGCCCGCGGTGGCGGTCACCCGGATCCTGGTGCGGTCCAGCGCGGGCGGACGCGGCCACGGCTCGGCGAGTCGGATCCGCTGGCCGGGCGGGAGTACGGTCGGCGGTCGCCCCTGGCGGTGCAGTGACGTGCCCAGCAGTCCGTCGGCGGTCACGGTGACGCTCGGCGTCAACGGGGTGTTGCCGCGGTTGGCCAGGACGTAGCGGATCTCGGTGCCGTGCGCGGTGCGGGCCACGGCCACGTCCTCCACGCCGAGCGCGGCCAGCGGGTGGCCGGTGACCCGTAGCCGGACCGGCACGATGGTGCGCCTGCCGGTGCCGTCCTCGACCACGATGGCGGCCGGATGGTCACCGGGCGGTGCGGTGCCGGGCACCGTGACGGTGAACGGGATGTCGGCGCGGGTCCTGGCCGGTACCCGGATCGAGGACGCGGCGAAGCGCGTCCAGGTGCCGGAGTCGGAGCTGTCGGCTGCGTCACGCACCGCGATGGCGCCGTGCGCGGTGAGGTGCGCGTCGACACCTTGGAGGGTGAACCGCTCCGGTTCCTCGGAGGAGTTGGCCACCGAGACGGTGTCCCGGGCGACCGTTCCCGGCCCGGTCTCCAGGTAGAAGTACGGCCGGTCACCCGCGGGCGCCGCGGTCCAGCCGCCGAGGGCGACGCACGCCGCGAGCACGGCGATGACGGCACCGACCATCCGCCGTGCCGTGGCCGGGGGCTCGGGGGCCGGGCTGGGGGACGCCATGAGCCGCACTCCTTCCGCCGTACCGGGCCTGGGGCGTGTCCTGAGCAGGTGCGGGCGAAGTCCGCTGCGGTTCGGCAGCGCCTGGAGGGGGTGGGGGAACCGGGCAACCAGCCGCGATCGACGGCATATCGCCGCACCCCCAGCGCAGCGCCTAGCGCGGCTGCTTCCTCCGGTTCAGCCACAGCACGCCGCCCGCGCCCAGCAGCAGCACCGTCCCGCCGAGCGTGCCCAGCGCGACCGTGGAGTCGTCGGGACCGGTCTGCGGCAACTGCCCGCCGGATCCCGAACCGGAGGCGGAACCGGAACCAGGGGCGGAACCCGAGCCGGAACCCGAGCTGGAGGAACCGCCTGATCCGCTGGCCGCGGTGACGTCGAGGGTGAGCGAGGGCCCGGGGTTGTTGCTGGCGTTGCACGTCGTGGTGGTGCCGAGCGCCTTGATGGTGAGGGTGCCCGCGGTGAAGGTGACCTTGCCGGTGGCGCGCGGGGTGTACGTACCCGTCAGGTCGTTGATCTTTATCGGGGTGTTGGCGGGGATCGGCGCGTCGTTGGGTGGTCCGGAGACGTTGACGGTGCCCGAGTCGGCGCCGCCGACCTTGATGACGGCGCTGGGGTTCATCGCGCCCTTGCCGAGTTCGATGGGGCTGGACGAGACGCCCTTCTCGAAGGACATGGTGAGCTTGTAGTCGGAGCCGCTGCGCGCGGCCTTGATGTCGATGGGCGAGACGGCGCCCTTGCTGCCGATCGGGGTCTGGCACTGGTAGTCGACGGGCACCGTGGTGGCGTAGGCGGCCGGGGCGGCGCCCAGCGCCACTCCCACCACCACCGCCGCGGCCAGGGCGAGCGCTCCGCCCCGGACCGTGGTCCCGCTCCCGGCGTACGACATCGCCAACTCCCTTCGGCCGAAAAGTTACTGACGGAACATCAGATTCGGGGATCCGACGGTACGCCGGGGCCCTTGCCAAGGGAAGAGGGTTCACTCACGCCACCGTGCCGGTTTTTCACCTGCCCCCGGACTCAGCCGCCCGCCACCGGCGCCGGGCGCCCCGGCTCGACGTCCTCGGTGGCGCCCAGCGCGTCCCCCAGCACGCACACCAACAGCGCGCGCGGTTCTCCCGGCGCGCTTCCTGGTGGTCCAGCCAGTCGAGGGTCACGTCCTCCGCCGCCGACATCCAGCCGATCAGCGCCACATCCAGCCGACATCCAGCCGATCAGCGCGAGCCAGGCCACCAACGGAATCTCGCCAACGCCCCCACGCCTCCGCACCCGTGCTCGATTACGGCGCACGGGCAATTCCTGATCAAAAGGCGGCGACCGGCGCGGGCACGGCCGTACCGGTCCTCGCTGGGCGTCAGCCCGGCCAGGCGACCTCTGCCCAAACGGTTTTCCCGGGACCAACCGGATCCCGCACCACGCCCCAGTCCAGGCAGAGCCGCTCCACGATGAACATCCCGTGCCCGCCGGGGCGGCCCGCCCGGTGCGGGGTACGGGGCGCGGGGTCGCCGGGGCTGCTGTCGGACACCTCCAGCCGCAGCAGTCTGTGGGCGCCGTGCAGCCGCAGTTCCTGGGGTCCGCCGCCGTGCAGGCAGGCGTTGGTGACCAGCTCGGAGACGACCAGCAGGATGTCCTCCGCGCTCGCCCGCCGGTCGGCGGTGGTGGCGGGCAGCCAGCCCCAGTCGTACAGCGCCTGGCGGGTGAAGTCGCGGGCGAGCGGAACGACGCCGCTGGCGTCGGCGAGGGTGAGGTTGCGCACCTGGTACCCCGACATACCCGTCATGGGCATGGCTGATTCGCCGACGTCGCCGTGATTACGATCACGGTCGTCCGGCGCAAAGGGCCGGGTGGTGCTCATCAGCGCTTCACCTCACCGATGTCCGACAGTTCGAGGACTCTCCTGCCCGACGGAACCCGGGCAACACCCCCGGATTCTCGCGAGCCGGTGTGGCGCTGGTCGCCCTCGCAGAAGGGCGCCCGCCACGGTTCACGTCACTCGTTCAACGCGTCGGCGAGAGTGTCATGGACGGTGAAGACGGCTTCCGCGCCGGTGATCTCAAACACCCGCGCCACCACCGGAAGCAGTCCGGCGAGGTGCACCCCGCCACCGACGGCCTCGGCCTTCAGCCGGGCGCCGAGCAACACGTTCAGGCCGGTGGAGTCGCAGAACTCAAGCTGCGAGCAGTCCACGACGAGCTTGCTGCACCCCTCGTCGACACTGCTCTCCATCGGTTCCCGCAGGAGTTCGGCTGTGTGGTGATCCAGCTCACCTGCGGGGGTGAAGATCGCACAGGGGCCGCGCCGCTGCACGGCGACACTGAGACGGTCCCGGCCGGCGGTCCCGACCAACCCGCGGTCCATGCCGTTCCTCCTGGTTACCTTGACTGCGCCCTCGAACCTTACGCCGTCCGAGAACCCGACGGTAGTCGGTACAACGGCCACGGAGGGTGATCGTCACCGCTCGTAAGAGCTGTGTGAGGACTTCCACGCAAACTTGCAACTCGGATACGAAAGCGGGTAGGGCTGGATAGGAGATGTCCGCACACGGCCGGTGGGAGGCGCCGCAACAGCAGTACGCCAAGCATTGGCAGCGGCAGCCTTCGGCCCGCCCGAGGGAGGAGATCATGGCATCCCAGCTCGACGCACAGACGCTTCAGGAGACGGACGACGGATCCGCTGTGGAGCCGGAGACCGGAACCTTGGAGACGCCAGACGCGTCGACGCCGCTCCCCGACCCGGAGGGACTGGCCGATCTACCGGTGATCCCGCCGTTCGACGAGGTGGCGCCGCTGGACGCGCGGGCCCTGTCGAAGACGCTCTTCCAGCGCCTGGAGACGTTGGAGGAGGGCACCCACGAGTACGCGTACGTCCGCAACACCCTGGTCGAGCTGAACCTCGCACTCGTGAAGTTCGCGGCCTCCCGCTTCCGCTCGCGCAGCGAGCCGATGGAGGACATCGTCCAGGTCGGCACGATCGGGTTGATCAAGGCGATCGACCGGTTCGAACTGAGCCGCGGTGTGGAGTTCCCCACCTTCGCCATGCCGACGATCATCGGCGAGATCAAGCGATTCTTCCGGGACACCAGCTGGTCGGTACGGGTGCCGCGACGGCTCCAGGAACTGCGGCTCGACCTGGCCAAGGCGGGCGACGAGCTCGCCCAGCGCCTGGACCGCTCCCCCACCGTGGCGGAGCTGGCCGAACGGCTCGGCCTCAGTGAGGACGAGGTCGTCGAGGGCATGGCGGCGAGCAACGCCTACACCGCCAGCTCGCTGGACGCCCAGCCGGAGGAGGACGACTCCGAGGCCGCGCTGTCCGACCGCATCGGCTACGAGGACCACGGCCTGGAGGGCATCGAGTACGTCGAGTCGCTCAAGCCGCTGATCGCGGAGCTCTCCGCGCGGGACCGCAAGATCCTCTCACTGCGGTTCGTCGGCAACCTCACCCAGTCGGAGATCGGCGAGGAGCTCGGCATCTCCCAGATGCACGTCTCGCGACTGCTGTCCCGCACCCTGTCCCGCCTGCGACGGGGGCTGCTGGTCGAGGAGTAACGGGGCCGCTGAGGAGTCACGGGCTGCGGGTCGAGGAACACGGCGCGGCGCGGCCGCGCGGAGCGTCTCCGCCGCGACAGCGGGCAGCCGCGACGGCGGAGACCGGAGGTCCCGAACTCACAGAAAGCGGGCGCACGTCACGGAACCGGCACGCACGTCACAGAGCCCGGACGCAACTGCGACTCACGGAACCCGCGCACAACTCACACAGCCCAGGCGCGACTCACAGGACCCGGGCGCCCGCGCGCCACACGGCCGCGGTCAGCGGCACACCCGGCCGGTAGGCCAGGTGCACGTGCGAGGGGGCGTCCAGCAGCACCAGGTCTGCCCGCGCGCCGACGGCGACGCGGCCGACGTCCGTGCGCCGCAACGCCCGCGCCCCGCCGAAGGTGGCGGCGCGGACCGCCTCATCCGGCGTCATGCCCATCTCCCGTACCGCCAGCGCGACGCAGAACGCCATGGAGCTGGTGAAGGACGAACCGGGGTTGCAGTCGGTGGACAGCGCGACCGTGGCTCCAGCGTCCAACAGCCGCCGCGCGTCGGGGTATTGGGAGCGGGTGGAGAACTCCGCGCCGGGCAACAGGGTTGCCACGGTTTCCCCGCTGGCCAGCGCGTCCACGTCCGCGTCGGTGAGGTGCGTGCAGTGGTCGGCGGACGCCGCACCGAGTTCCACGGCGAGTTGGACACCGGGGCCGTGTCCGAGCTGGTTGGCGTGGACGCGCGGCGTCAGCCCGCGCGCGGCCCCCGCGGTGAGGATCGCCCGGGCCTGGTCGCCGTCGAACGCGCCACGTTCGCAGAAGACGTCGATCCAGCGGGCGTGCGGGGCACACGCCTCCAGCATCGGCCCGGTCACCAACTCGACGTATCCGGCCGGGTCTTCGGCGTACTCGGGGGCGACGATGTGCGCACCCAGAAACGTCACTTCGTCGGTGTGCCGGGCCGCGACGCGTAGCGCCCGCTCCTCGTCCTCAACGGTGAGCCCGTAGCCGGACTTGGTCTCGAAGGTCGTCGTGCCCTGGCGCAGCGCCTCGGCCACGTAGCGGGCCACGTTGGCGTCGAGTTCGGCGTCGGAGGCGGCGCGGGTGGCGGCGACGGTGGTGCGGATGCCGCCCGCGGAGTAGGGGCGGCCCTCCATACGGGCGTTGAACTCGGCGGTGCGGTCACCCGCGAAGACCAGGTGGGAGTGGGAGTCGACGAAGCCCGGGAGCACCGCCCGGCCCTCGGCGTCGAGGTGACTGTCAGTGGCGGGTGCTTTGCTGTTGGTGCCGACCCAGGCGATGCGGTCGCCGTCGATGACGACGGCCGCGCTGTCGATGATGCCCAGTGGGCCATGACCGAGGGAGGGATCGTTGGTGACGAGGCTGCTGATGTTGGTGATCGCGGTCGCCATCGGTGTGGTGGTGTCCTTCGGCTGCGGGGTCATGGGGTGCGTACGGCGGCGATGGCGTCGGCGAGCGCTCCGGAGACGTTCTGGACCAGTTGGTGGTGCCCGTTGCGCACGATATGCCGCCCCGCGACCACGGTGTGCCGCACGTCCGCGTTGGAGGCGGCGAATACGGCCGTCTCGGCGCCCAGTCGCGCCGGGGTGCCCGCGGTACGGACCGAGTCCAGCGCGATCGTGGTGAGGTCGGCGAGGTAGCCGGGCTCGATGCGGCCCGCGTCGGACCAGCCGAGGCAGGCGTGTCCGTCCTCGGTGGCGGCGCTCAGCAGTTCGGCCGCCGTCCAGTGGCCGCGCGCGCCCGTGCGCAGCCGCTCGTCCAGTTCCATCGCGCGGGCCTCTTCCAGCAGGTCGATGACCGCGTGGCTGTCGCTGCCCAGGCTCAACGGGCTGCCCGCGCGCTGCAGTTGGACGGCCGGGCCGATGCCGTCCGCCAGGTCCCGCTCGGTGGTGGGGCACATGCACACGGTCGCCGAGGCGCCGCCGATCAGCCGGATGTCCTCGTCGGTCAGATGCGTCGCGTGGACGGCGGTGGTGCGCGGCCCCAACGCGCCGTGGTCGGCGACCAGTTGGGTGGGGGTGCGGCCGTGCGCGCGCAGGCACGCCTCGTTCTCCGCGGGCTGCTCGGACAGGTGGACGTGCAGCGGTGCGTGCCGCTCGTCGGCCCAGCGCACCACGGTGGCGAGCTGCTCGGCGGGCACCGCCCGCACCGAGTGGATGGCCGCGCCGATCCTGGCGTGCTCGCCGTCGGTCTTGATCGCGGCGGCGCGGGCCGCCCAGGCGTCCGCGTCGCCGTCGCTGAAGCGCAGTTGGCGCGGCTGGGGGGCGGCGCCGAAACCGGAGGAGAGGTAGCAGGTGTCGAGCAGGGTGATGCGGATACCGGCGTCCGCCGCGGCGGCGATCAGCGCGTCGCCCATCGCGTTGGGCTCGTCGTAGGGAGTGCCGTCGGGCTGGTGGTGCACATAGTGGAACTCGCCGACGCAGGTGATTCCGGCCAGCGCCATCTCCGCGTAGACGGCGCGGGCGAGGTCGAGGTACCGCTCGGGGGTGAGGTTCTGGGCGACGGCGTACATCACCTCGCGCCAGGTCCAGAACGAGTCCGGCGCCCGCTCGCCGTCCGCGGCGGCCGCCCCCTGGCCCGGCGGCTGCGGCACGGCGGCGCCGTACTGGGCCTGGACGGTGCCGCGCAGGGCGCGGTGGAAGGCGTGCGAGTGGGCGTTGGCCAGGCCGGGCAGGGTGAGCCCGGCCAGCCGTACCGCGCCCGCGGGCGGGGTGTGGACCGAGGAGCGCACGGCGGCGATCCGTCCGTCAGGCGCGGACTCGATCACCACCTCGTCCTCGACCCGCCCGTCGATCCAGGCGAACTCCGCCCAGTAGGTCTGCGGCGTCAGCGACACGCCAGGCCCTCCAGTACGTCGGCGAGCGCGAGCACTCCGGCGAGGCAGTCGTCCTCGGCGGCACGCTCGGCCGGGGAGTGCGAAACCCCGGTCGGGTTCCGTACGAACAGCATGGCGGTGGGAACGGAGGCGGACAAAATACCCGCGTCGTGTCCGGCGCCGGTCGGCAGCACCGGAACCGGACGGTCCGCGGCGGACAGCAGGCTGGCGACCTCGTCGCGCAGCGCGTGCTCGAACTCCACCACCGGGGTGAAGGACTCCCGGGTGACCCGGACCTGGACGCCGTCCCGCTCGCCGCGTTCGGTGGCCGCCCGCTCGATCTCCTCGACCACGGCGGCCAGCGTCGGCTCGTCGGCGGCGCGGGAGTCCAGCCAGCCACGGACCAGGGAGGGGATGGCGTTGACGCCGTTGGGTTCCACCGCGACCTTGCCGAAGGTGGCCAGGGCACCGGCCAGCCGCGCCTTCTTGCGGGCGGCCAGCACGGTGTTGGCGTACGTCAGCATCGGGTCGCGGCGGTCCTCCAGCCGGGTGGTCCCGGCGTGGTTGGCCTCGCCGTGGAAGTCGAACCGCCAGCGGCCGTGCGGCCAGATCGCGGACGCCACGCCGACCGGGTCACCGCTCAGGTCGAGCGCCCGGCCCTGTTCGACGTGGAGTTCGACGAACGCGCCGATCCGGGCGAGCCGTTCCGGGTCCGGGCCGATGGCCTCGGGATCGTGTCCGGCGCGCTCCATGGCCTGCGGCAGGCTGATGCCGTCCGCATCCCGCAGTTCGGCGGCCTGGGCGGGGGTGAGCTGGCCCGCGGTCAGCCGGGAGCCGACGCAGGCCAGGCCGAACCGGGCGCCCTCCTCGTCGCCGAAGTTGACGATCGCCAGCGGGCGGGTGGGGACGGCGCCGCGGGTCCGCAGTTCGTCGAGGGCGGCGAAGGACGAGACCACGCCGAGCGGGCCGTCGAACGCGCCGCCATCGGGCACGGAGTCCAGGTGCGAGCCGGTGACGACGGCGTCCCCGGCGGCCGGATCGCCGAGCCAGGCCCACTGGTTGCCGTTCCGGTCGACCTCGTACGTCAGGCCCCGTGACGCGGCCTGCGCGCGGAACCACTCCCGGCACTCGGCGTCAGCCCCGGTCCAGGCGAACCGGCGGTACCCGCCCGATCGTGCGTCCCGCCCGATCGGGAGCAGTTCCCGCCACATCTCGTGGAATCCGGCCCCCGACTGCGGGCAGTCCTCCTGCCCCGGCTGTGGGCAGTCGTCCCGCTGGGCGGAGGGGACACCTGACCGCGGTAGCTGGGGGACGGTGGGCGCAGCCGGACCCGCAGACGGCGAGGGTTCGTCTGTCCCTACCCGCCGTCTCCCGGGTGCGGGGCGCGTTGCGCCCGCCCTCTCCCAGCTACCGCTGGGAGGTGCCCCCTCCGCTCCGGCGGAACGACCGCCCGCAGCGTTGCTCACGCCTCCTCCCGCATGGGAACCCGGACCCCGCGCTCCGCCGCGACCGCGTCAGCGATGTCGTACCCGGCGTCCACGTGCCGGATGACGCCCATCCCAGGGTCGTTGGTCAGCACACGCCGGATCTTCTCGCCCGCGAGCGCGGTGCCGTCCGCGACGGTGACCTGGCCCGCGTGGATCGAGCGCCCCATGCCGACTCCACCGCCGTGGTGGATGGAGACCCACGAGGCGCCGGAGGCCACGTTGACCATGGCGTTGAGCAGCGGCCAGTCGGCGATCGCGTCGGAGCCGTCCAGCATCGCCTCGGTCTCCCGGTACGGGGAGGCCACCGAACCGCAGTCGAGGTGGTCGCGGCCGATGACGACGGGCGCGGTCAACTCACCGCTGGCCACCATGTCGTTGAAGCGCTCACCGGCCTTGTCCCGCTCACCGTAGCCGAGCCAGCAGATGCGGGCGGGCAGGCCCTGGAAGTGGACGCGTTCCCCGGCCATCCGGATCCAGCGGGCGAGGGACTCGTTCTCCGGGAACAGGTCGAGGATCGCCCGGTCGGTGGCCGCGATGTCCTTCGGGTCACCGGACAGCGCCGCCCACCGGAACGGCCCCTTGCCCTCGCAGAACAGCGGCCGGATGTACGCGGGCACGAAGCCGGGGAAGGCGAACGCCCGCTCGTAACCGGCGAGTTGGGCCTCACCGCGGATGGAGTTGCCGTAGTCGAAGACCTCGGCGCCCGCGTCCAGGAAGCCGACCATCGCCTCGACGTGCCTGGCCATGGACTCCCGGGCCCGCTGGGTGAAGTCGGCGGGCTTCTCCCGCGCGAACTCCGCCATGTCCTCGAAGGCCACGCCCAGCGGCAGATAGCTCAGCGGGTCGTGGGCGCTGGTCTGGTCGGTGACGATGTCGATGGGCGCGCCCATCTCCAGCATGCGCGGCAGGAGTTCGGCCGCGTTGCCGAGCAGGCCGATGGACAGGGCCTTGCGCTGGTCGCGGGCCTCGGTGGCCAACTGGAGCGCGTGGTCGAGGGAGTCGGCCTTCACGTCCAGGTAGCGGTGGCCGATGCGCCGTTCGATGGCGCGCGGGTCGCAGTCGATACAGATCGCCACGCCGCCGTTCATGGTGACGGCGAGCGGCTGGGCGCCGCCCATGCCGCCGAGTCCGGCGGTCAGCGTGATGGTTCCGGCCAGCGAGCCGCCGAACCGCTTGGCCGCCACCGCCGCGAAGGTCTCGTAGGTGCCCTGGAGGATGCCCTGGGTACCGATGTAGATCCACGACCCGGCGGTCATCTGCCCGTACATCGTCAGGCCGAGCGCCTCCAGGCGGCGGAACTCCTCCCAGTTCGCCCAGTCCCCGACCAGGTTGGAGTTGGCGATCAGCACCCGCGGCGCCCACTCGTGGGTGGTCATCACGCCTACCGGGCGGCCGGACTGGACGAGCATCGTCTCGTCCTGCTTCAGCCCCTTGAGGGTGCGCACCATGGCGTCGAACGAGCGCCAGTCGCGGGCCGCCTTGCCGGTGCCGCCGTAGACGACCAGCTTGTCGGGGTGCTCCGCGACCTCGGGGTCGAGGTTGTTCTGGAGCATCCGCAGCGCGGCCTCCTGCTGCCAGCCGAGGGCACTGAGCTGGGTGCCTCGCGGGGCGCGGACCGGTCGGGGGCCGGGTTCACCTACGGCCGTCGCGGACATGCGGGTCGCCTCCTCACGCATCGTCTCCCGACCAGGACTGGATCGGGTCATTCACATACTTGCCGCGTGAATAGTTCCAGTCAACAGGTGGCGCGGCCGGTGTTCGCGGCTACTGGCGGGCGGACGCCGCCGGTGGTGGAGTGGGGCCATGGCATCCGCGGAGTTCCAGCCTGACCCGGCGACCCGCCGGGCGCACGCCCTGCGCGCCGCGGTGGAGCAGGGGGTGTTGGGCGCGGAGCTGCCGGTCGTCGGACTGCTGGACGTCCAGGGCATCAGGCAGTCGGCCCGCGAACTGCGCGCCGCGTTCGCCACTCCTAGGGTGAGCGTCAGCCACGCCTTCGCGGTGAAGGCGGCGTCCCTGGTCCCGGTGCTGCGGCTGCTGTATGCCGAGGGCATCGGGTGTGAGGTGGCCAGCCCCGGCGAGCTGGCGCTGGCCCGGGCGGCCGGGGTGGCCGCGCACCACATCGTGCTGGACTCCCCCGCCAAGACCGGCACCGAACTGCGCGCGGCCCTGGCGCTCGGGGTCGCCGTCAACGCCGACAACCCGCAGGAGCTGGACCGCCTGGACGCGCTGCTCGCCGGCCGCGACACCGCGTCCCCGGTGGGCCTGCGGGTCAACCCGCAGATCGGCGGCGGCAGCATCGCCGCCACCAGCACCGCCACCGACCGGTCCAAGTTCGGCCTGCCGCTACGCGATCCGGGCGTGGTGGACTGGCTGGTGGACGCCTGCGCGCGGCGCCCCTGGCTCACCCGGTTGCACGCGCACACCGGCTCCCAGGGCTGCCCGCTGGAGCTGATGGCCGAAGGCGTGCGGGTCACATACGAACTCGCCGAGCGGATCAACGCGACCGTCGGACGGCGGCAGATCGACACCCTGGACATCGGCGGCGGCCTGCCGGTGAACTTCGCCTCCGACGACACGAAGCCGACGCACCACGAGTACGCCCGGCTGCTGAGGGCCACCGTGCCAGGCCTGTTCGACGGCCGCTACGGCATCGTCACCGAGTTCGGGCGCTCGCTGCTGGCCAAGCACGGCACGATCCTGGCCCGCGTGGAGTACGCCAAGACCGCGGGCGGCCGTCGGATCGCGGTCACCCACGCGGGCGCCCAGCTCGCCACCCGTACCGTCTACGCGCCCGGCGCCTGGCCGATCCGGGTCACCGCGCTGGACGCCAGGGGCCACCCCAAGGGCGGCGCGCCGGTCGCCCAGGACGTCGCCGGGCCGTGCTGCTTCGCGGGCGACATCGTGGCCGAGGCCCGCGAGCTGCCGCCGCTGCGGGAGGGCGACCTGGTGGCGCTGCTGGACACCGGCGCGTACTACTTCTCCAACCACTACCAGTACAACTCGCTGCCCAGGCCCGGGATTTACGGGTACGTGTGCGACGGCGACAGGGTGCGGTTCGCGACCGTACGGGCGCCGCAGACGCTCGACGAGATCGTCGCGGAGAGCGGCGGCGCCCAGCCGGAGGCGCTCAGCGCACTGAGCTGACCACCCGTCGGGCGCCGCCCGGCCGGGCGTCTCCGGCGGCCGGACCGGTGGTCAGGTACGCGCGTACGTCCCGGCCCGCGGGTCCGCGGCGCATCGCCTGCTCAGGGCGCACCCACAGCAACGCCTCGTGCGACCGCTCCCAGCGGCCCAGCCAGAGCGCCTTCGCCCACAGTCCGGCCCCCACCCCGGCCAGCAGCATGCCGCCCGCCGCGGAAGCCGCCGCCGAACTGCCGACCGCCAGCGCGAACGCCAGCAGCAGCCACCAGCCGCGCGGCCGCAGCCACTGGCGGGCGGTGACCGAACGGTCCTGCAGGAACGCCGACTTGGCGGCGTGCGTCGCGGCACCCGCCAGCGCGGTGTACCGCCCGCGCCGGGTGAGGAACGCGGCCACCGCGGCGACAAGGAACACCACGGCGCCGCCCAGCGCCCCGATCCGGCGCCCGGTGAAGCCCGGCACGAAGGCTCCGGCGACCGCCGCCAGCACCCCCAGCCACCAGCACCACCGAGCCGCCATCCGTACCATCACCGCCACCCGAGCCAGCGCATACGCCCCGCGCCCCACGACCGTCCTCCTCCGATCCGTAATCGACACTTTCCGGTCGGGAGATTACTCAGCGAACCTCAAAACAGCGTGAGGAACAGGGCGAGGAGCAGCGTGCGGACGTAAACCGGACACCATCAGTCGACGAACAGCCCACGGGTCGCGGCCCGCGCGTCGAACTCCTCAAGCCGGGCCTGTGCGTCCGGCAGGTTGTCGCACATCGCCTCGAGCAGCACCCGGCCCAGCATCATAGGCGCGCACGGCGTGTCGAAGACCAGCCCGGTGCCGACCGCGGCGGGCAGCAGCAGGTCGGAGTCCTTGGCGACCGGCGCGAACGAGCTGTCGGCGACGGTGACGACGGTCAGCCCGGCCTGCTTGGCGTACCCCAGGGCGTCCACCACCTCGCGCGGGTGGCGCGGCAGCGCGAAGCACAGCAGCGCGCTGGCGCCCGCCCGCCGGGCGGCGTCAATGCGGTCGGCCAGCGCGCTGCCGCCCTCGTCCAGCACTCGTACGTCAGGGTGCACCTTGGCCGCGAAGTACCCGAAGCCGCGCGCCTGTGCCCCGGCCGCCCGCAGTCCCAGGACCAGCAGCGGCCGGGAGGCGGCCAGCAGCCGTCCGGCCCGGGCCACCGGTTCCGGATCGGCCAGCAGCGCGCGCAGCTGCCGCAGGTTCTCCATCTCGTCGTCCACGGCCTGCTGGTACTCGTTGTGGCGCTCGCTCCGCTCGGCCTGCGGCGCGGGAGCGACCTCGCGCAGATGGCGGCGCAGCGCTGGATACCCGTCGAAGCCCAGCGCCACCGCGAACCGGGTCACCGACGGCTGGCTCACCCCGGCCAGTTCGGCGACCTCAACGGAGGACAGGAACGGTGCGTCGGCGGCCCTGCGCACCAGGCAGTGCGCGATCCGCCGCTGGGTGGGCGTCAGCCGATGCCCGTCGAACAGCCGCATCAGCCGCGCCGCTCCCCCGTCCTGCGTCGCCATCGCCCCTCCTGGCCTGGTCCCGTCCACCGCCCGAGCAGACTAGCGCCCGCGCATGGCCCCCCATTCAGCCTGCCATGACCTGCATGGATCCATGCAGGGCGCGGGTCCGCGGACGGGGCGGGGCTACTCGGCTTCGGGGGGCGCGGGGGCTTCCGCCGCCTCCTCGGCGGCCACCTCCTCCTCGGGGACCTCCTCCGCCTGGGCCGCGACCACCTGCAGCAGGGCCGTGTCGCCGTCGACGGCCAGCGCGGTGCCCTTGGGCAGTGGGACGTCCTTGGCGTAGATGGCGTGCCCGGCGTCCAGGCCCGCGATGGAGACGGTGAGCGTCTCCGGGATCGCGGTGGCCTCGGCCTCCACCGGCAGGGCGTCCAGCAGGTGCTCGATCAGGTTGCCGCCCGGGGCCAGGTCGCCCTCGGTCTGGATCGGCACCTCGACGGTGACCTTCTCACCGCGCTTCACCTCCAGCAGGTCCACGTGGACCAGGAAGCGCCGGACTGCCTCCCGCTGCACGGACTTGGGGATGACCAGCTGCTTCTTGCCCTCGATGTCCAGGTTGATCAGCACGTTGGGGGTCTTCAGCGCCATCATCAGCTCATGGCTGTCGATCAGCACATGTCTGGGCTCGGCACCGTGCCCGTAGACGACGGCCGGGACCTTGTTCTCCCGGCGGGCCCGGCGGGCCGCGCCCTTGCCGTACTCATTGCGCAGCTCAGCGCTCAGCCGCACCTCAGCCATGACTGCACTCCTCGTGTTCCGACGATCCGGTGGCCCGACGATCCGCTGGCGAGGGTATCCACCCAAACCACCCGAAAACCCGCCTTACCTACAGGTGTCGCCCGAACCACCCGGTTACGTCAGGAACGCCAGCACGCCATGAACGACGGTCGTGCCTCCGCAGTCGCCGTTCCCCGACGGGTCGGCGTCGCTCGGATCCCAGGCCAGGAACAACTCCAGCATGACGGGCAGAACGCCGAGCCCGGCCGCGACAAGACCGAGCGACCCCTGCCACACCGAACTGGCCGTCCACCCCCGGCGGCGCGATCCCAGCCACAGCGCCCAACCCAGCACAACGCCACCCAACCCGCAAGCCAGGCCCAGGTAATCGGTGACGTACATCGTCCATGGCGCGGCGTGCTCGCTACACCAGTTCCGGCGGTATGCGTTGTCTGCGGAGATGTATGCGGAAGCAAACAGCACACCCGCAACGACGAGGCTCGGCACCAGCATCGCCCAGCGGCGCCACGCCCGTGAGGGCGGTCGTACACCTACTACGTCAACAGCGACAGCACGCTGTGGATGATCCCCCATCCCTCGCAATTCACCCCACCAGAAGGATCCGGCCGATAAAGGAAATAGATGTTCAGCGCTTCCGTCGCCAACGGCACCCATCCCACAAGCGCCGTCAGAGAGCTGACTCTCCCCTGCCAGGCCGAAGCGAGCACCCATCCTCGCCGCCGGACACCGCGCGACAACACGAAATGCAGCCCGAACCCCGCCAGGCCACACATAAGTGCCGCGTAAGCACTGGCGTATACCGTCCACGGAGTGCCGATCACCACACAAGCCGCCGCCTGCTCAGCCGCATGCGCGTCGGAAGCGATCCAGTAGACGGCGAACAAGCCGATACTCAAGGCCACTAGCCCGGGCACCAGCAACAGCGCCCGCCGCCACACCACTGGCATGGGACCCGCCTCGCCGGGAGCGGCCGAATCCATGATGTCCGCGATCTTCAAGGTTCAGTACCAGTTCGGCATCGGACGCACTATCCGGATTCGCTGAGCACCCTTCGATTCGACGAAGGAAGGCAGGTGCCCGTCCAGACTGACGTTCTTGTAGTCGGCATTGTGTTGTGTGTATTTGATATCGCCATCGGGGGTCACCGAGGTGATGACCGCCGCATGGTGAGCCTCGCCGTGCTGGACACCGTCTCTCGGACCGTCCTGGTCGTAGAAGATGATGTCCCCGGGCTGCGCCTGCGATGGCGGGACTTCCTTACCGCCGTTGTTCAAGAGAAAGCCCTGAAGGCCGTCGGCGTAGGCCCATGTCCTGGAGTAGGACAACGACGCTGCCCACGAGTCGGGAAGAAGCGAGGGGTCGTCCGACCGGCCCCAGGCGTTGTCACCATGGATCCCCAGCAGCCAGTCGCTCTTGGGCCGCATACCGCTTCGCCAGAGCGCCTCGGACACGAAGTTGGTGCAGTTGTCCTCGAAGTGCGTGAGTCCGGTGAGTTCCAGTTGTCCAGTGCCCACTGCACCAGCTTGACGCGGTTGTACTTCCCGTCCCCGTACAGCTCCTGTTTCACGGAGTCGGGAATCCCGTCGAGGTTCGCCAGAGCCACCGGCTCGGCGCGCATGAGGTCATACCGCTGCTTGTCTGTTAGGCCGTTCCACCACTCCTTGACCAGCGCTGGATTCCTTCCATCGGGGATGTCGCTGGCCAGCAAGTCTGCCTCGGTCTGCGACGCATCGTTCTGCAACTGCAGAGCCTTGTACGGCTCGGTGATGTTCACCGCCGCGGTGAGCCGGTCCAACTCCGGCCACGCCTTGTTGTCCGCGTCCGTGGCCTGGCGGAGGGCCTCGGTGATCAGGCCGGATATTTCGGAGCGGAGGCGCTGCTCGTCCGGGGAGTAGATGTGGTCCGGGTTCGGCAGCAAGTTGCCGTTGTCGTCCAGTCCGATGCCGTTGTCGCGGGCGATGTCATAAGCGGTCTTCAGGGTTTGCTGGGCGAGTTGCATCGACTCGGTGAGGCCGTCCAGCACCATCGTCACGCCGCGCATGATGTCGGCACCGGCCTCCAACTCGTCGGCCAGCGCGGCGAGTTTCCTCCCGGCGTCCTGGCCGACCTTGTTGGTCCAGTTCTTGGCGAGCGGAGCCGTGCCCTGGTCCCGAATGTCGTGGGCGGCCTGCAGCGCCCACTTCGACAGGTTGAGCCATTCGTCGGCGGCGTCCTGCCAGGGCTTGATCCTGAGGTTGTTCAGGCTCGCGTAGTCGACCCACGTTCAGCCCTTCCCCAGGTCGCCCAGCGCCAGCCGCATGCGGCGCGCAGCCTCCGCGTCCGTGACGTCGTACGCCTTGGCGGCGTCGCTGAGGTCCTTCGCGGTCTGCCCGACCCGGTTGACGAGGTCGACCATGTGGTCCTCCCACGTCCGGGCGCAGACGTTCAGATACGTACCGGACTGCCAGCCCCACTGGCTGTCGCCCACGTCGTAGCTGGCGTCCACTGCATGGGACACGTGCTTGTTCGCGGCGTCCGCGAGGGCGCCGACATCGCCGCCCGCCTTGGCGACGCCCGCCGTGTTTATCCCGATGTCGGGCGTGTCAGTCAATCCCGTTCGCCCCAAAGGCAATTGACCACCGGTCGGCACAGCTTAAGCGAAAAGGCCGGGTGCGCGGTGTGCGCACCCGGCCTCCTGACGTACTGTCAGACCAGCTCGCGGGCCTCCTCGCGGCCCGGAGCGGGCTGCTTGGCCGCCGCTCGGTCGCCGTGGCCCGGCCACCAGGCCGCGTGGCCGATCAGTGCGGTGAGGCTCGGCGTGAAGAACATCGCCATGACGAACGCGGCGACGATGATGCCGAAGGAGACGGCGAAGCCCATCTCGGACAGCATCGCGTTGCCCGCGAGCATCATCGTGGCGAAGGTCGCCGCCAGGATGAAGCCCGCCGCGGCCACCGTCGGGCCCGCGTGCCGCAGGGCCTGGCCCGCCGCCTCGCGCGGCTCGCGGCCCTCGCGGGCCTCCTCGCGCAGCCGGGCGATCATCAGGATGTTGTAGTCGGTGCCGATGGCGACCACGAAGAGGTACATGATCACCGGCAGCATGAACATCAGGCCAGAGTGCCCCTCGCCCTTCTGGAAGATCAGCACCGTGGCGCCGAGGGTGGCGCCGAAGCCGAGGCCGACCGAGGCCATCAGGTACCAGGGGGCGACCACGCTGCGCAGCAGCAGGCCCAGGATCACCATGATCAGCACCGCGGCGACCGGGAAGACCGTCTTGTAGTCGTGGTCGACGGCGGTGTTGATGTCCTTGTAGATCGACGACATGCCGCCGACCAGGGCCTTCGTGCCCGAAGGCGCGTCCGCGTGCGCGGTGTCGCGGACGGTGCCGACGGTGCTGATCGCCTTGTCGCTGGCCGCGTCGTACTTGAGGGTGACGGTGATGTTGGCCGTCATCCCGTCCTTGCTGAGCGCGGTCAGCCGGGAGTCGGCGACACCGTCGACGCCCTGGAGCTGCTTGGCGAACCCGGGCAGCGCCGCCTTGTCCAGCGGCTTGCCGTCGGTGCTGGTCACGAAGACGCTGGTGGGCTCGGCGGCACCGGCGGAGTACGCGTTCTGCATCTCGGTCTGGACGACCATCGACTCCTTGGTCTTGGGCATCGAGCCCGAGGCCATGTCGAAGGTGGCCTTGAAGCCGAATGTGCCCAGCGCCAGCGCGACCATCAGCACACCGGACACGGCAGCGACCAGGCCGGGACGCTTGCGCACCATGCCGCCGAGCGCCGCGAACCGGGCGTTGTCCGGCTCCTTCTGCCACGACTTCGACGGCCAGAAGACCTTCGGGCCGATCAGCGAGACCACCGCCGGGATCAGCGTGAGGCCCGCCACCAGCGTGGCACCGACGGCGATGGCCAGCGCCGGACCCATCTGCCGCAGGAAGCCGAGGGTGGACAAGGTGAGCGCGAGGAACGCGATGATGACGGCGCCCGCGGCCGAGGCGATGGCCTCGCCGACCCGGCCGACCGCGTTGATCATCGCTTCCTTGGGCTCGTCACCCGCCCGCAGCCGTTCCCGGTAGCGGAACATCAGGAACAGGAAGTAGTCCGTACCGACGCCGAACAGCACCACGATCAGCATTTCCGAGATCGAGCTGTTGGCCTGGAGGTCGAACAGCTTGGTGGCATAAGAGATCAGCCCGTTGGCGACGGCCGAGACCAGACCGATCAGCACCAGTGGCAGCACCGCCAGGATCGGCGCCCGGAAGATGATCAGCAAGGTGACCAGGATGATCACGAAGGTGCCGATCCCGATCAGCGCGGAACCCTTCTGGGAGGCGTCCTGCTGGTCCAGGGCCTGTGCGGCGGAACCGCCGACCTTCACGTCCAGATGGGTACCGGCGGCCAGTTGCTTGGCGTCCGCGCGCAGCGTCTTGGCCGCGTCGGACTGCTTGGGCTGGCCCGCGTTCTTGGCGTCCATCTGAACCAGCGCCAGGTCGTACTTGCCGTCCTTCGACGGAGGTCCGGGGATGACCTTCTGTACCTGGTCGATGCCCTTGGCACCCAGCTCACCGGTGATGTGCTGAGCGTCCTTCAGGTCCGCGGGCGTCAGCTTCTGGCCGTCGGTACGGCTGTAGAGCACGATCGCGGACGGGGTGAAGGCGCTGGGGAACGCCTTCGACTGGAGGTCGGCGGCCTGAATGGACTCGTAGCTCTTGGGGAGGAAGCTACTTTCGTCGCTGTTGGAGGGAAGGCTCGGTGCGGTGGCGACGATCGCGACGGCGGCTATGATCCACGCCACGATCGTCCATATCGGATGCCGGACGACTGTGCGTCCTATGCGGTGAAACATGCGGTGTTGTCCCCCATTGCAGGAAAAATCACCGCCACCCTTTGGAGCGGAACCCGGGCAGGGGCGACCCGGCCGTCACTGACCGGCCGGTAGGTAGTTGGGCTAGTGCATCGTAAGAAGCATATTTGAGTCTGCCAAATCGGTTTTCTCCGCCCCCCGCCAACTCCCGTTAGAACGGGGGCAGTAGCTTCTTCTGCGGCTTGCCCATCGCATTACGCGGCAGCGCCTCCAGAAAGCGGATTATGCGCGGCCGTTTGTGAACGGACAGATGACCCGCGACGAAATCGATCAGCTCGCGCTCGGTCACTCCGTCCGCGACCACATAGGCCACGATCTGCTGCCCGAGGTCGTCGTGCGGCACGCCCACCACCGCCGCCTCCCGTACCGCGGGATGGTCCAGCAGCGCGTTCTCCACCTCGCCCGCGCCGATGCGGTAGCCGCCGGACTTGATCAGGTCGGTGGAGGCCCGGCCGACGATCCGGTGCATGCCGTCCGGCTCCACCACCGCCATGTCACCGGTGCGGAACCAGCCGTCCGCGGTCAGCGCGGCGGCGGTCGCCTCAGGGCGGCCAAGATAACCGTCGAACAGCGTCGGCCCGCTGACCTGGAGTTCGCCGACCGTGGCGCCGTCGTACGGGACCGGCGACCCGTCCTCGCCCACCAGCCGGGTGGTCACCCCGGCCACCGGCAGCCCCACCGAGCCCGGTCGCCGCTCGCCGTCCGCCCGGGTACTGACGGTGATCAGCGTCTCGGTCATCCCGTACCGCTCCACCGGGCGCTGCCCGGTCAGCGCCTCCAGGTCGCGGAAGACCGGCGCGGGCAGTGGCGCGCTGCCGGAGACCAGCAGCCGCGCCGCCGACAGTTCCTTCGCGGCGGACGGCTCCCGTACCACCCGCGACCAGACCGTCGGCACCCCGAAGTACAGCGTGCCGCCAGCCGCCGCGTAGGCGGCGGGGGCCGGGCGGCCGGTGTGCACCAGGCGGCTTCCGGTGCGCAGCGCGCCGAGCACGCCCAGCACCAGGCCGTGCACATGGAACAGCGGCAGCCCGTGCACCAGCGTGTCCTCGGCCGTCCAGGACCAGGCCGCGGCCAGCGCGTCCAGGTCGGCGGCGATCGCCCGGCGGGAGACCAGTACGCCCTTGGGCGCGCCCGTCGTTCCCGAGGTGTAGAGCACCAACGCGGTGGAGTCGGCGGCCGGTTCGGCGCCGGTGAAGTCCGCTCGCTCGGCGGCGGAGACCTCGATGGTCTCCAACTCCGCGGCCTCCCGCGGCTGGGCGGCGAGCAGTAGAGCGGCGCCGGAGTCGCGCAGGATGTGCTGGCGTTCCGCCGGTCCGGCGTCCGGCGGTACGGGCACCACCGGCACTCCGGCGAGCAGCCCGGCCACCACGGCGACCACCGTCTCCAGTACGGGCGCGGCGTGCACGGCGACCGCCGGTGCCCCCGCGATCCGGGCGGCGACCGCACCGGCCGCGCCGAGCAGCGCCTCGCGGTCCAACGCGCGGCCATCGATCGTGACGGCGTCCGGGCGGTCCCGGTCCGGCGCGTCCAGCGCGGTCAACAGTTCCATCAACGCCTCCCCTTCGCGGTCCATCCGTGACCGTACACACCTGCCCAAGGAGGAGAGCGCCCCTGACAAGATTCGGGGGCTAACCCCACTCACACAGCGGGCGGCCGGTTCTACCGTGAATGGCATGAGTGTGTCTGACCCCGAGCTCAAGAAAGAGCTCAACGCCACGCTGCAGACGCGTAAGGACCTCGGTCCCGAATACGAGGCGGAGTTGATCGACTCGTTCCTGGAAAAGGTGGACCAGCGGCTCGACAGCCAAGTGGAGCGCAGGGTCCGCCGTGAACTCGCCGAGCAGCGGATGGCGGGGGCACGGGTCGCCCCCGCGGGTTCCCGCGGGGGCCGACGTTCGCCTGCCGATCCGGAGAACCGGAATCGCCGCTTCGGCCTCGCGGGCATATCCATGGTCCTCGCGGTGCCGTTGTCCGCCATCGGCGTGGTGAACGCCCATCTTCCGGGCCTGCTGATCACTTGGGCGGGCATCGTGGGCGTGAACGTCGCCCATTCCCTCTCCGTCAGCAGGGGCAACTCCCGTAGCGGCAACGACGAGTGGGACGGCTAGCGGGATGGCCAGGCGCCGTCCAGCGGGGCTGGTTGCGGTGAGTTCGAGGCCGCCGGACTGAGTCGTCGCGGTAACTCGCGGTCGCGGGGCAGCAGTTGTCGCCGCCTCCCGCCGGGCAGCAGCCCAACCGTGATGGCACGCGGAGCGAACACAAAAAACGGGGGACCGCCGCACCCCGGCTTGGCCGCCAGGGGCGGGACGACGGCGGTCCCCCGTGGGACGCGGGACCGGGTCAGGGCCGGGCATCGCGTCCGGGGCAACCCAGGAGGTCCGGGAGCCGCTCCGTCGTTCCTGGCTGCCGCATCGGTGGGGTCGGTTTCCCGACGCCCACCAATGTGCCGGACGCGTGTTAAGCGCGTGCTGCGCACGCGTGTCACGCGCGTACCGTTTCCGCGAAATCCGGCCAATCGCCCAGCCATCCGGGCCAGTCGCCGTGCTTACCTGCCGACCTTGGCGAGGTAGGTGAGCAGGTCCTGACGGCTCACCACACCCGTCGGCTTCCCTTCCACCAGCACGATCGCCGCGTCGGCGCCCTGCAGCACCTCCATCAGGTCGCCGATCGGCTCGCCGGAGCCGACCAGCGGCAGCGGCGCGGACATGTGCTTCTCCAGCGGGTCGTCCAACTGCGCGCGCTTGGTGAACAGCGCGTCCAGCAACTCGCGTTCCACCACCGAGCCGACCACCTCGGCGGCCATCACGTCCGGGTGCCCGGCGCCCGGCTTGACGATCGGCATCTGCGAGACGCCGTACTCGCGCAGCACGTCGATCGCCTCACCGACGGTCTCCTCCGGGTGCATGTGGACCAGCTCCGGGATGCCGCCGCTGCGGTACGTCAGCACGTCGGCGACCCGGGACTGCTGGCCGCCCTCCTCCAGGAAGCCGTAGTCGGCCATCCACTCGTCGTTGAAGATCTTGCTGAGGTAGCCGCGGCCGCTGTCCGGCAGCAGCACCACCACGACGTCATCGGGACCGAGCCGCTCGGCGACCCGCAGCGCCGCGACCACGGCCATGCCGCAGGAGCCGCCGACCAGCAGGCCCTCCTCCTTGGCCAGGCGGCGGGTCATCTGGAACGAGTCCTTGTCGGAGACCGCGACGATCTCGTCCGTGATGTCCCGGTCGTACGCGGTCGGCCAGAAGTCCTCACCGACGCCCTCGACCAGGTACGGGCGGCCGGAGCCGCCGGAGTAGACCGAGCCCTCCGGGTCGGCGCCGACGACCTTGACCTTGCCGTCGGAGATCTCCTTCAGATACCGGCCGGTGCCGGAGATCGTGCCGCCGGTGCCGATGCCCGCCACGAAGTGGGTGATCTTGCCGTCGGTCTGCTGCCACAGCTCGGGACCGGTGGAGTGGTAGTGCGACAGCGGGTTGTTCGGGTTGCTGTACTGGTCGGGCTTCCAGGCACCCGGCGTCTCGCGCACCAGCCGGTCGGAGACGTTGTAGTACGAGTCCGGGTGCTCGGGGTCGACGGCGGTCGGGCAGACCACGACCTCGGCGCCGTAGGCCCGCAGCACGTTGATCTTGTCCGTCGACACCTTGTCCGGGCAGACGAAGATGCACTTGTAGCCCTTCTGCTGCGCCACGATGGCCAGGCCCACGCCGGTGTTGCCCGAGGTGGGCTCGACGATGGTGCCGCCCGGCTTCAGCTCGCCGGACTTCTCCGCCGCTTCGATCATGCGCAGGGCGATGCGGTCCTTGACCGAACCGCCGGGATTGAAGTACTCGACCTTGGCCAGCACCGTGGCCTGTATCCCGGCCGTGACGCTGTTGAGCCTCACCAGCGGGGTGTTGCCGACGAGACTGATCATCGAGTCGTGGAACTGCACGACGTCCTCCGGATGTTTCCCTGTGTGTGGTCAGAGCCTATGCGCAAGCGCCCCCGAACGGTCGCGTTGCGCAGGGCTCGGTAACGGGCAACAACCTGTTACGGGACCGAGTGAACGGGGATGCCGATGTCGAGGGCGAGGGTGGCACGGCGGATCGCGGCCGCCGCTGCGTACGGCGGCGGCGGGGTGGGTCTGCTCGGCGGGGCGGTGATCGGACTGCTGCTCACCGAGGTGCGGTTGGCCCGCAGGACCGTGGGCGGCTCGGAGGCCGCGCCACCGACCGCTGACGGGCGCTACGGGGCGGCTTTCGCCGCCTACGGTGACGGCGGTGCCCAGCCGGTGCGGCTGGCGTTCCTTGGTGACTCGACGGCGGCCGGGCAGGGCGTGCACCGGGTGGGCGAGACACCGGGGGCGATACTCGCCTCCGGGCTGGCGGCGGTGGCCGAGCGCCCGGTGGACCTGGTGAACGTGGCCCTGCCGGGCGCCTGCTCCGACGACCTGGCACGCCAGGTGGGCCTGCTGCTGGACGGCCCGGGCCCGGCGCCCGACGTCAGCGTGATCATGATCGGCGCCAACGACGTGACGCACCGCATGCCGCCCGCCGACTCGGTGCGGCACCTGGCGGCGGCGGTGCGCCGACTGCGCGACGCGGGCACCGAGGTGGTGGTCGGGACCTGTCCCGACCTGGGCACGATCGAGCCGGTCTACCAGCCGCTGCGCTGGGTGGCCCGGCGGCTGAGCCGCCAGCTCGCCGCCGCGCAGACCATCGCGGTGATCGAGCTGGGCGGCCGCACGGTGTCGCTCGGGCAGCTGCTCGGGCCGGAGTTCGCGGCCAACCCGCGGGAGATGTTCGGCCCGGACAACTACCACCCGTCGGCCACGGGGTACGCGACGGCGGCGATGGCGGTGCTGCCCACGCTGTGCGCCGCCTTGGGCGTCTGGCCGGACGCGGACGCGGACGAGAGCGTGCTTCCGGTCGCCGACGCGGCGGCGGCCGCCGCGGGCGCGTCCGGTACCGAGGTCGCCGCCGCGGAGGCGGCCGGTACCGGGGCCACCGCCGCGGACGGGCACCGGGGGCCGTGGGCGTTGCTGCGGCGGCGGGTCGCCTTCGGCGGTGGACGGCGCACCGAGGCGGGCGTCTCCGCGCTCACGTAGGCCTCCGTCCCGGGCACCCCTGACCGGTGGGCGGGCGGGAAAACTACTCTGGCCGCAGAGCGCGAGCGCAACGTCACAGCACCAGCCCCGTGACTCCCGCCCTACCTACCGGTAACTTCCAGCTGAGCCCGTCACGTCTCCGGAGGAGAGATCTCGCGATGCCAGAAGCCGTAATAGTCTCTGCCGCCCGCTCGCCCATCGGGCGCGCCTTCAAGGGATCGCTGAAGGAGCTGCGTCCGGACGACCTGACGGCCACGATCATCCAGGCCGCGCTGGCGAAGATCCCCGAGCTCGACCCGCGCGATATCGACGACCTGATGCTCGGCTGCGGTCTGCCCGGCGGCGAGCAGGGGCACAACCTGGGCCGGATCGTCGCCGTGCAGATGGGCATGGACCACCTGCCCGGCTGCACCATCACGCGTTACTGCTCCTCGTCGCTGCAGACGTCCCGGATGGCGCTGCACGCCATCAAGGCAGGCGAGGGCGACGTGTTCATCTCGGCCGGTGTCGAGATGGTCTCGCGCAGCGTCAAGGGCACCTCGGACGGCCTGCCGGACACCCACAACCCGCTGTTCTCGGACGCCGAGGCGCGTACCGCCACCCGCGCGGAGAGCGAGGGCGCCGACTGGCACGACCCGCGCGAGGACGGCCTGCTGCCCGACCCGTACATCGCGATGGGCCAGACCGCCGAGAACCTGGCCCGGCTCAAGGGCATCACCCGCCAGGAGATGGACGAGTTCGGCGTACGGTCCCAGAACCTCGCCGAGAAGGCGATCGCCGACGGCTTCTGGCAGCGCGAGATCACCCCGGTCACGCTGCCGGACGGCACCGTGGTCAGCACGGACGACGGTCCGCGCCCGGGCGTGACGATGGAGGGCGTCGCCGGTCTCAAGCCGGTCTTCCGCCCCGACGGCCTGGTCACGGCGGGCAACTGCTGCCCGCTCAACGACGGTGCCGCGGCGCTGGTGATCATGTCCGACACCAAGGCGCGTGAGCTGGGCCTGACCCCGCTGGCCCGGATCGTGTCCACCGGGGTGTCCGGGCTGTCCCCGGAGATCATGGGGTACGGCCCGGTGGAGGCGTCCAAGCAGGCGCTCAAGCGGGCGGGCCTGACGATCGACGACATCGACCTGGTGGAGATCAACGAGGCGTTCGCCGCGCAGGTCATCCCGTCCTACCGGGACCTGGGCATCGACCTGGACAAGCTGAACGTCAACGGCGGCGCGATCGCGGTCGGCCACCCGTTCGGCATGACCGGCGCCCGGATCACCACCACGCTGATCAACTCCCTGCAGTGGCACGACAAGCAGTTCGGCCTGGAGACGATGTGCGTCGGCGGCGGCCAGGGCATGGCGATGGTCATCGAGCGGCTGAGCTGAGCCGCAGCGGAGGGTGGGGGTCGCCTCCCGACGAAGGAGGGAGGCGGCACCCGCCCGCAGCGGAGGCGAAGCGCAGCGCGACCAAGAGCACGAGCGGCTGAGCTGAGCCGCAGCGGGCGCAGCGCGCGCCGGCCTCGTGGCTGAGCTGAACCTGGTGGCGCTGGGTTGACTGTTTTCGGCGTTCCCCCGGGATGTGTCCAACATCCCGGGGGATCCTCTTTTGCGCAGGTCACAGTCTGGTCAGCGGGCGAATTCAAGCGGCGACATGTCCCTTTCGTGACATTCCGCACTGCGCAGGCCAACGGTTTCAGTGCAGAGTGTCCGTGGGGGAGAAACAGTTCCGCTGCAAGCCGTCGCAAACCGCCGTAGGGCCCCCACCCGCCAGGAGTTACGTCAGTGAGCGCCATCAACCCCGTCGCCCTCGTCTCGCTGCTCGTCGCGGCCGCCGCCGTGGCCGCGGCGGCCGTCACCGCGTTCGCCGTGCGCACGCTACGCGGTGAGCTGGGGGCACTGCGCCGTGAACTCACCGTGCGCCAGGCCCAGGCCGTCGTACCGGGCGCCCGCACGGCACCGGCCGTGGAGGAGATACGCACCGCCGTGGCCGCGGCGCTGGCCGACGAGCGGGAGCGGGAGCTGGCCGACGCCCGGGCGTTCTGGGCCGCGCAGGAAGCACGGGAGGCCGCCGACGCGGCGCTCTTCGACGGTCACGGCATCGAGTTCCCGGAGATCGAGGCGCTGCCCTACGTGCCCCGCCAGGCGGACTGGTCGGGCTTCGAGCCGCAGCCGCAGCTGCCGCACCGGCGCCACCCCTCCGACCCCGACTTCGTACCGTCCCCGGTGGTCGCCGACCCCGAGGAGACGGTGGCCCGGCTGGCCGCGCTGGCCGACGCGCGCACCCCGCTGGCCGACGTCCGCCCCGGGCCGCTGGGCACCTTGGACCTGTACGTCTTCGCGGACGGTACGACGCTGTGCCTGACCCCCGGGCACCGGGAGACGGCGGAGCAACTGGCCGCCGCACTGGAGCGCGGCGAGGCTCCTGCGCTGCTCGGCGGGTCCGCGGTCTCCGGCGCGTTCGCGCTGACCTTCAGCTACGGCGAGGAGAGCGTGTTCGTGCTCGCCGACCGGGTCGTCGCCTCGCTGTGAGCGGCTAAGCGCTCCGCCGGGAGGGCGCCGATCGTGCCGTTGTTCGTCTGCGGCGCCACTGCGGCTGGTCGGGCGGTTCCCCGCGCCCCTTCAGGGCGCTACAGAACCGCGGCGGACTTCGCCTGACCTGTTCAGAGGAGCTCCTCCACCTTCGCCACGCCGCGTAGCGCCTCCTCCAGCACATCGTGGCGGCCGGGGTGTCCGGCGAGGGCCACCACGAGGTCATGGCCCGCCACGGCGATCTGGTCGCCGAGCGCGAAGATCCCGTTGTCCGGCATCAACAGCGGTTCGCGGCCGGGCAGTTCAAGCCGTTGCGCGGCGCAGGACAGTTCACGCGCGAGGGTCAGCCCGGCCTCAGCGACACCGTGCAGGCGGCTCTGCGGCAGGGCACGGAAGCGGTCGGCGAGCCGCTCCACGGCGGTCACCAGGGGCGCGCAGTCGAGCATGCGGTGACTTTATACGGCCGCCCGCGCCGTCTCGTAGGTCCGGGACGGTTGCCAACGCCCAACGGCTAAGGCACGGTGGGGTAACGGAACGCACACTGGAGGCGCCGATGTCCCAGATGATCTTCTCTGAAGAAACCCACCGGAACCTGCTGTCCCGCATCCCCGAGCGCACCGGCCGGAGCGTCTCCGACTGGCTCCGCGAATTCGACAACGGCCCCGCGCTCCTTCGTTTCGAAGAGAAGGTGGACTGGCTCCGCCGCGAGCACTCGGACCTGTCGCACGGCTACGCCAAGGCCCTCGTCCACGAGTACGACCTCAGGCGGGCCGCCCGCAAACTCGGGTAGTCCCGCAGCCCGTTGATCCACAGGCCCCACAAGGCTGCCGAAGGGCTTCCAGGAGCGACACCGCCGCCCCCGGAGGCCCGTCGGCGCGTCCGCGCGGACCGGTCGTGCGGGGCCGCGGATCAGTCCCGCAGGATGGAGATCAGCCGCAGCATCTCCAGGTAGATCCACACCAGCGAGACCGTCAGGCCGAACGCGGCCAGCCAGGACTCGCGCTGCGGGGCACCGTGCCGGATGCCGTCCTCGACGCACCTGAACTCCAGCGACAGGAAGAACGCGCCGAGCAGCACGCCGACGATGCCGACGACCACGCCGAGCCCGCCGCTGCGCAGGCCGAGCCCGTCGCCGCCGCCGAAGGCCGCGAACAGCAGGTTGGCGAAGGTCAGCAGCACGAACCCGATGGCGATCGCCATCCCGACCCGCTTGTACCGGTCGGTGACCTTCACCAGCCCCGTGCGGTACGCGATGAGCATGCCCGCGGAAACGGCCATCGTGCCCAGTACCGCCTGCACCGGGGCGCCCGCCCAGGCCGCGTTGAACATCTTGCTGACGACGCCGAGGAAGATGCCCTCGAAGGCCGCGTAGCCGAGGATGAGCGCCGGTTTGGGGGCCGCCTTGAACGTCTGCACCATGCCCAGCACGAAGGCGACCAGCGCCGCCACCATGGCCACCCCGTAGCTGGTGCGGCTCACCGGCAGCACGACCCATGCGAGCAGTGCGCCGACGAGGACCGTGCCCAGCGTCATCGCGGTGCGCATGACGACGTCGTCGATGGTCATCCGGCCGCTCTGCGCCGGGCTGGCGGCAGGCGCCTGGTACATCCGCCGCAGCTCCTCGGCCGTGAGGTCCTGCGGCGCGCCCTGGGCGTACGGGTGTCCGGCGGTGGGCGCGGGGCCGTACCCGAAGCCCGCGTAGCCGTTGTCCCGGCTGAAGCCCCGCCGCGAGAAGACCGGGTTGCTGCTGCTCCTCATCTCACTCCTCCATGGCCGCACGGTACGGCTCCGCCCCACCGTAATGGATTGGCAAAGTACCGCGACTGCTACCAGAGGAGGATCTTCCCGCGCCGATTCGTACGCCGATCTGATTAATTGAAGAATTAACCAGGGTTCCGCCGGACCTCTCCCGGGGAAGGCTCACCACGGGAGGAGAGTGCCCGGAGCCGGACTCGAACCGGCACGACCCGTAGGTCAGTGAGGTTTAAGCTCACCGTGTCTACATTCCACCACCCGGGCATGGGAACACGCCGCGGGCACAGCGGGCGACCCCCATGAACTAGCAAGAGCCTATCCGGAACTGACCCCCGAACAGGTGAAAATCCGCCTGGCGTTGTCCGATTTTATGGGCAGCTGAAAGACCGTCAAAACCGGGCGATTGCCCGGGTTTATGCCCCCACCGGCGCGCATTCCGCAAGAGGCCGCGCTAACCCGTGCATGCACCACTCGAAGTGATTGACGGGAATTCGCTGAGTCGTGTCATGCCACAGCACGCGCGCCCCCGTGCGCCCCCTCGCGGACCCAATGCGCCCCTCGTCTCATCTCCTACCTGAGGATGACGCGCCTGCCGTTCGTACCTCCCAAGGAGCCCCGCGGAACCACGACAGGGGCTGATCCGGCCGGAGCTGGGCACAGGAAGGATGGAGTGGACACCGCCGCACACGACAGGAGCCCCACCCGTGACCACCACCACCCAGACCGGCACCCGCGCCGACGACCGTGCCACCGCGGTGGCCGCCCGCGCGACAGATCTCACCAAGGTCTACGGCCAGGGCGAGACACGCGTGGTCGCACTCGACAATGTCTCCACGGAGTTCCGCAAGGGCGAGTTCACCGCGATCATGGGGCCGTCCGGCTCCGGCAAGTCGACGCTCATGCACTGCATGGCGGGGCTCGACTCGGTCTCCTCCGGATCCGCTCGAATAGGCGACACCGAGCTGTCGGCGCTGAAGGACAAACAGCTCACCCGCCTGCGCCGGGACAAGATCGGCTTCATCTTCCAGGCGTTCAACCTGCTGCCCACCCTGACCGCCGCCGAGAACATCACCCTGCCGATGGACATCGCGGGCCGCAGGCCGGACCAGCCGTGGCTGTCCAAGGTCATCGAGACCGTCGGCCTGTCCGGGCGGCTGGCGCACCGGCCCGCCCAGCTCTCCGGCGGCCAGCAGCAGCGCGTCGCGGTGGCCCGGGCGCTCGCCGCCAAGCCCGAGATCATCTTCGCCGACGAGCCCACCGGAAACCTCGACTCGCGCTCCGGCGCCGAGGTGCTGGGCTTCCTGCGCAACTCGGTACGGGAGTTGGGGCAGACCGTGGTGATGGTCACCCACGACCCGGTGGCCGCCTCGTACGCGGACCGCGTCATCTTCCTCGCCGACGGCCGGATCGTGGACGAACTGCGCGACCCGACCGCCGACGACGTACTGGAGCGGATGCGGCGCCTTCCCGGGGGAAACCCCCGGACCCCCGGCTTCGACGCCACGGCCCGCACCAGCTGAGCGCACGCCCAGCCGCCGCCCGTCCACGCCGATCCGCACCCGTATCCCCCAGGACTGAACCATGTTCCGTACCGCCCTGCGCAATGTGCTCGCGCACAAGGCCAGACTGCTGATGACCGTGCTCGCCGTACTGCTCGGCGTGGCCTTCGTCTCCGGCACCCTGGTGTTCACCGACACCCTCGGCAACGCCTACAAGAACCAGTCGGCCAAGTCGTACGACAACGTCGCCGTCGCCATCACCAGTTACGGCAGCCCCTCCGGCCAGCACGGCAAGCAGCAGGACGAGGGCATCAGCCAGCAGACCCTCGACCGGATCGGCAAGCTGCCCGGCGTCGCCTCCACCACCGGGCGGGTCTCCGGATTCGCCGGAGTCGCCGACGCCAAGGGCAAGTTGATCGGCAACGGCTGGACCAACTCCGGTGCCAACTTCGCGCCCGGCAAGAACGGCAAGGACCCGCGCTACACGTTCACCTCCGGCCACGGCCCGGCGCAGACCGGTGAGGTCGCACTCGACAAGGACACCGCGGACAAGGGCGGCTTCCACGTCGGCGACCCGGCGCGGATCGCGACCAACGGGCCGGTCAAGACGTACACCGTCACCGGCATCTTCACCACCGACGACGGCGCGGTCAGCGCCGGTGGGTCGCTGGTGCTGTTCGACACCGCCAGCGCCCAGGCGCTCTACCTGACCCCCGGTCACTTCTCGGACGTGACCGTCACCGCCGACAAGGGCACCGCGCAGCAGAAGATCCTCGACGAGATCACCCCGCTGCTGCCCAAGGGCGGCAACGTCGACGCCCAGACCGGCAAGCAACTCGCCGACGAGCAGGCCAGGCAGATCGAGCAGCAGTTCAACTCGATGAGCACCATGCTGCTGGTGTTCGCCGCCATCGCGCTGTTCGTCGGGATCTTCCTGATCGCCAACACCTTCACCATGCTGGTCGCGCAGCGCACCAAGGAGCTGGCGCTGCTGCGGGCGCTGGGCGCCAGCCGCCGCCAGGTGACCCGGTCGGTGCTGACCGAGGCGCTGATCGTGGGCGCCACCGCCTCGCTGGCCGGTTTCGTGGCCGGTATCGGCATCGCGGTGGGGCTGCGCTCCGCCATGGCCTCCTTCGGCGCCAAGGTGCCCTCCGGCCCGCTGGTGGTCGCGCCGACGACGGTGATCGCGGCGTTCGCGGTGGGTGTGCTGATCACCATGTTCGCCGCCTGGCTGCCCGCTCGCCGGGCCGCGAAGATCCCGCCGGTCGCCGCGATGAGCAGTGCGGAACTGCCGGCGCCCACCAAGTCCCTGGTGCTGCGCAACACCTTCGGCGTGCTGCTGGCCGCGCTGGGTGCGGCGCTGGTCGTACTGGGCGGGGCGACGGGCGGCGACACCGGGCGCTGGGAGGTCGGCGTCGGGGCGTTCCTGCTGGTGATCGGCGTGATCGTGCTGACGCCGCTGCTGTCGCAGCCGGTCATCGCGGCGGTACGGCCGCTGCTGGCGCGGGCGTTCGGGGTGTCCGGCAACCTGGCGGCGCGCAACGCGCGGCGCAACCCGCGGCGTACCGCGGCCACCGCCTCGGCGCTTGCCATCGGGCTGACGCTGATCACCGGGCTTTCGGTGCTGGGGGTCTCCATCGGGCGGACGATCGACAAGGCCACCGTGGACAACCTGTCGGCGGACTACATGGTCCGGATGGCGAACGGCATGCCGCTGGACGACTCCGTCGCGGGCGAGATCTCCAAGGTGCCGGGGGTCACCGCGGCCACCGCGTTGCAGAGCTCGTACTTCGACGTGGACGGCAGGTTCTCGTCGGTCACCGCGGCCGATCCGGCCGGGCTGGCCAGGACCGTCAAGATCACGATGGTGCACGGTTCGCGGTCCGCGCTGGCCGACGGCAAGGTCCTGGTCTCCGACAAGACCGCCAAGAGCCACGGCTGGCGGGTCGGTGACTCGGTCCAGGCCAGCTACCCGGACGGTACGAAGGCTGAGGTGACGGTGGGTGGGACGTTCGCCGACAACCTGGTGCTGTCGGACGTCGTCATGCCCGACCGGATGCTGACGCCGCACGTCGACAAGCCCGAGGTACGGCAGGTGCTGGTCTCCGTCTCCGGCGGCGCCACGCCCACCGCGACGCAGGCCATCACCGACGGGCTGGGAGACAACCCCGCGATCTCGGTGATGGATCGTCAGGGGATCCGGGACACGTTCGGCGGCCTGATCAACAACATGCTCTACATCATGTACGGGCTGCTGGGGATGTCCCTGATCATCGCGGTGCTCGGGGTGGTCAACACGCTGGCGATGTCGGTCTTCGAGCGGCGCCGTGAGATCGGCATGCTGCGCGCGGTCGGGCTGGACCGCGGGCGGGTGAAGCGGATGATCCGCCTGGAGGCGGTGGTCATCTCCCTGTTCGGCGCGGTCACCGGCGTCGTCCTCGGCCTGTTCATCGCCTGGGCCACGGGTGACTCCATCAGCGCCGACCTCCAGGGTTACGTGATGGTTCTGCCCTGGACCCGCATCGCCGTCTTCCTGGCCCTGGCCGCCCTGGTGGGCATCCTGGCCGCGGTATGGCCCGCGAGGCGGGCGGCGAAGCTGGACGTTCTGGACGCGATCAAGACGGAGTAATCCTGTCCGCCCACCCGCCTTTTTTCCGGGGGCTCCGCCCCGGGGCGGAGCCCCCGGAAAAAAGGCGGGTGGGCGGACAGGGTCAGCGAGGTGTCAGCCAGCCCTCCCTGGTACGGGGGAAGGACGCGTCCCCGGTCGTGGTGGTCTTGACCGCCACGACCTGGTTGACGCCGATGCGGTTGTGTTCGAAGGCCAGAGCGGACGCGGCCATGTAAAGGCGCCAGACCCGGGCGCGGCCGGGGCTGGTGAGGCGGACGGCCTCCGGCCAGTGGGTCTCCAGGTTGGCGACCCAGGCGCGCAGGGTGCGCGCGTAGTGCTCGCGGAGCGCCTCCACGTCCCGCACCTCGAATCCCGCCTCCTCCAGCAGCGCGACTGTGGTGCCGACCGGCGCCAACTCCCCGTCGGGGAAGACGTAGCGGTCGATGAACTCGTCCACCCGGTAGGCGTCCTCGCGCTCCACCGGCCGCCGCGCGATCTGGTGGTTGAGCAGTCGGCCGCCGGGCCGCAACAACCCGTACAGCACCGAGGCGTACGCCCGGTACTGCGCGGCGCCCACGTGCTCGGCCATGCCGATGGACGAGATAGCGTCGTACGGCCCGTCCGCCACCTCGCGGTAGTCCTGCACCCGGATCTCCACCCGGTCGGTCAGCCCGGCGTCCGCCACCCGCTTACGGGCGTACGCCGCCTGCTCGGTGGAGAGGGTGACGCCCACCGCCCGCACCCCGTACCGCTGGGCCGCGTGCAGCACCATCGAGCCCCAACCGCAGCCGACATCCAGCAGCCGCTGGCCCTCGGTCAGCGACAGCTTGCGGCAGATCAGGTCGAGCTTGGCCTCCTGCGCGTCCTCCAGGGTGCCGCCCGGCTGCCGCCAGTACGCGCACGAGTAGACCATCGAGGGCCCCAGCACCCGCTCGTAGAAGGTGTTGCCGACGTCGTAGTGGTGGTGGATCGCCTCGCGGTCCCGGCTGAGCGTGTGCCGTACCCCGCCCCGCCTCGGCGTCTCCTCGGCGGGCGGCGCGGGCGGCAGCCCCGGCCCGGCCAGCAGGAGCGCCTCCCGGGCCAGTCGGCGCAGCTCGGGGTCGCGCAGCGACCGTACAGCGTCCAGCGCACGCATCCCGCCGCCCGGCTCCGCCCGCTCCCAGATCAGCCCGGAGAGGCGGTCCAGCGCCTCGTACAGGTCGCCCTCGACCTCGATCTCCCCGGCCACCCAGGCCCGGGCGAGCCCCAACTCCCCCGGTTTCCACAGCAGTCGGCGCAGCGCGCGCCGGTGCCGCAGCACCAGTACCGGTGCGTCCGGCGGGCCCGCCTCGGTGCCGTCCCAGGCGCGGATCCGGAGCGGAAGCGGGGCGCCCAGAGCGCCCTCGGCGAGCGCGAGGAGCCGTACGGCTGCGTCGGCCATGGTGCAAAACCTCCGTGATGGTGCGTCAACCGACAGACCTGGACAAGGTCCTTGCATCACGAAAACAGATTTGCGACCCAATCGTAGTCCCGAATCGGGAACCAAGCGCGGGAAAATCCCGTAGGCGAAAGCGCCGAGGGCGTCCGCCCCACGGATGGCGGACGCCCTCGGCGTCGATCAGAACCGGCTGGAGGTCAGGAGGCCTTGGCCTTCTCAGCCTCCGGCGCACTGGTCTTGGCGGCGGCCGCCGCCGTCACCGGAGCCGCGGCCTCGTAGAACTCGTCGCGCGGGTTCTCCAGCGCGCCGAGCGCCACCACGTCGCGCTTGAGGAACATCGCCAGCGTCCAGTCGGCGAGCACCCGGAACTTGCGGTTGAAGGTCGGCACCGCCATGCCGTGGTAGCCACGGTGGCAGTACCAGGCCAGCCGCCCACGCAGCTTGACCTTGCCGAACAGCAGGGCGACGCCCTTGTGCAGGCCGAGACCGGCGACCGCGCCCATGTTCTTGTGCTTGTACTCGTGCTGCGGGAAGCCGCGCATCCCGGCCACCACGTTGTCGCCGAGCACCTTGGCCTGGCGCAGCGCGTGCTGGGCGTTCGGCGGGCACCAGGCGCCCTCGCCCGAGGCGAGGTCCGGCACCTGGGCGTTGTCACCGGCCGCCCACACGTAGTCCATGCCCTGGACCTGCAGGGTGGGGGCGGTGTCGACGTGGCCGCGCGGGCCGAGCGGCAGGCCGAAGTTGGCCAGCGCCGGGTTCGGCTTGACGCCCGCGGTCCACACGATGGTGGAGGCGTCGACCTCCAGCCCGTTGGCGAGCACCACGTGCTTGTCGACGCAGGACTTCATCGAGGTCTCCAGGTAGACCTCGATGCCGCGCTCGCGCAGGTGCTCAAGGCCCCACGTGCCGAGCTCCGGGCCGACCTCGGGGAGGATCCGGTTGGCAGCCTCGACGAGGATGAACCGCATGTCCTCGCGCTTGACGTTGGTGTAGTACTTGCACGCGTCGCGGGCCATGTCCTCGACCTCGCCGATGGTCTCCGCGCCCGCGAAGCCACCGCCGACGAAGACGAAGGTCAGCGCCTTGCGGCGGACCTCCTCGTCGGTCGTGGAGTCGGCCAGGTCGAGCTGCTCCAGCACGTGGTTGCGCAGGTCGACGGCCTCCTCGACGCCCTTCATGCCGATGCCGTTCTCGGCCAGGCCGGGGATCGGGAAGGTGCGGGAGACGGCGCCGAGGGCGACGACGAGGTAGTCGAAGGGCAGCTCGTAGGACTCGCCGACGAGCGGCTCGATGACGGCCACCTTGCGGTCCTGGTCGACCGAGGTGACGCGGCCGGTGAGGACCTCCGCCTTGGGCAGCACGCGTCGCAGCGGGACCACGACGTGGCGCGGGGAGATGCTGCCGGCGGCAGTCTCAGGGAGGAAGGGCTGGTACGTCATGTACGACCGGGGGTCGACGACCGTGACGGTCGCCTCGCCGTACCGCATCTTCTTCAGGATGCGGCGCGCCGCGTACAGGCCGACGTAACCGCCGCCTACTACGAGGATCCGTGGACGCTCCGTGGTGCTCATGAAGATGAGTATCCAGCACCCGGATGGCCGCCCTTCGTGAGCCCCTTCACAAGGTTCTTGCAGGCCTCTGCTACACTGCGCGGTTTCGTGATCGACGCCACAGCGGCGGCTGGAACCGGACGCGCCCTGGACACGTTGAGCCACCGCGCTGAGCAGCCACGATCCGCTTTCGCTCCGGGTGTGCGGCTAGCTGTCCACCGGCCGTGGAACACCGTCGAGGCAGCAGTCCGGCGCGCGGGGGGCGCGGAACCTCAACTCCACCCCAACAAAAGCCCGGTTCTTCATGTGAAGAAATTCACGAAGCAGTTTCCCGGTCCCCCGCGCGAGGCCGCCATACCCCCGCTCAACTGATGTTCGCCCTGCTCAGACGACGCTCAGAGCACGCTCCACGCGATCCCGTCGAGGATGTCGTGCTCGCTCACCACGACCTGCTCGGCCCCCACCCGCTCCATGATCATCAGCAGTACGAGGGCGCCCGCGCCGATCACGTCGACCCGGCCCGGGTGCAGCACCGGGATCGCGGCGCGCTCGGCGTGCGTCGAGGCGAGCAGACGGCCGGTGATCTCCCGGACCTGGTCGATGCCGATCCGCGAGTGGTGGATCGCCGACGAGTCGTACTCCCGCAGCCCCAGCGCGATGGCGGCCACCGTGGTGACCGAACCGGCCAGGCCGACCAGGGTACGGGCCCGCTCCAACGGCACCGTCTCGGCGGCGAGGTCCAGCGCGGCGGCGATGTCCGCCCTCATCGCCGCGATCTGATCGGGCGTCGGCGGATCGCTGACCCGGCCGTCGCGGACCAGGTGCCGCTCGGTCATCCGGACACAGCCGATGTCCACCGAGCGGGCCGCGAAAACGTGGCCGCGGCCCGAAGGGCCTCCGTTGAGGGTGGTGGGCGACGGTACTTGGCCGCGGCCCGAAGGGCCTCCGTTGAGGGTGGTGGTGGGCGACGATACTTGGCCGCGGCCCGAAGGGCCTCCGTTGAGGGTGGTGGTGGGCGACGGGTGGGCGTGCTGCGAGCCGACCACGAACTCGGTCGAGCCCCCACCGATGTCCACCACGAGGTACGGCTGGTCAAGGTCGTCCCGGCCAGCCAACTCCTTCGTCGCCCCGGTGAACGAGAACTCCGCCTCGTCGTCCCCGGAGATCACCTCGGGCTCGACGCCCAGAACGTCCCGCACACCGCGCACGAACTCGGCGCGGTTCTCCGCGTCGCGGGAGGCCGACGTGGCCACGAACCGCACCTTCTCGGCGCCGAGTTCACGGATCACCTCGGCGTACTCGCGGCACGCGGCGAAGGTGCGCTCCAGCGCCTCGGGCGCCAGCCGACCGGTGCGGTCCACGTCCTGGCCGAGCCGCACGATCTTCATCCGCCGGTCGAGGTCCTTGATCTCACCGGTCTCCCGGTTGGCCTCCGCGACCAGCAGCCGGATGGAGTTCGTACCGCAGTCGATGGCGGCGACCCTCGTCACTTGGCCTCCTCCTCCGCGCACACGCACGGTCCCTTGCGCCACCACTCCGGCAGCATCGCGATCGCCTCGTCGCCCAGCGGGTTCACCCCGGCACCGGCCGCCAGCGAGTGGCCGACCAGCACGTGCAGGCACTTGACCCGATCCGGCATACCGCCCGCGCTCGGGAAGTTCTCCAGCACCTCGATGGCGTCCCGGCGCGCGATGTAGTCCTCGTGCGCCGCCCGGTACGCGGCGGCCAGCTCCTCGTCCTCGGCGAGCCGCGCCGTCATCTCCTTCATCACGCCCTCCGCCTCCAGCGTGCCGATGGCCGAGGCGGCACGCGGGCAGGTCAGGTAGTACAGCGTGGGGAACGGTGTGCCGTCCTCCAGCCGGGGCGCGGTCTCCACCACGTCCGGCAGCCCGCACGGGCAGCGGTGCGCGACGGCCCGCAGCCCGCGCGGCACGCGGCCGAGCTGCTCGCCGATGGCGGCGACGTCGGCGTCGGTGGGCGGGGCGGGTTCGGTGCGGGGCGGCGGGTTCTTCACGGGCGGCTTTCTGGTTCGGCGGTGGCTCGATGGTGGTGCGGGGCTCGATGGTGGTGGTGCGGGAGCTCGCCGGTGGTGCGGGCTCGTTGGTGGTGCGGGTGCCGGGCGGGCCCGGTCAGTGGCTGGCGTCGGAGGAGTTCACTCCGTTCCACAGATTGTCGTACCAGGCGCGGTTGGCCACCGTCCCCGAGGCGCTGTCGCCCTGGTCGGCGTCCCTTTCGCGCTGGCCGGACATGGTGTAGCCGGTCTCGCCCGGCATGACGTAGTGCAAGTGCTCGCGGGCCTGCGCCTTGACGTACTCCGGATCGGCCCAGCGGGCCTTCTCCTCCTGTAGCCGCTCCACCCGCTGTCGCGCCTGGCGGGCCTGTTCGCGCTGGTCGGCGATCTGCGAGCGCTGGGCCACGTACTGCCGCATGGGGTAGGCGAGCGCGACGACCAGCGCGCAGACGGTCAGCGCGAGCAGCGCGGCGCGGCCGGTGAGCCTGCCGCGCCGCGGGGTACGGCCGGTGGCCCGGTAGACGCGCGCCTGCGCCTGCGCGCCCAGGGCCTTGAGCCTCGTTGCGGTCGAGAAGCGGTCCGCTGGCACGTCGCTCACCCCTCAGCACGTACGTAGTTGTGTTTCGGGGGCCTCGCCCTCGAACCCCCCGGGGCCCGGGGGCGCTGCCCCCGGGCCGTCACAGGACCTTTAGGCGCGGAAGCGCGGGAACGCGCTGCGGCCCGCGTACACCGCGGCGTCGTCGAGGATCTCCTCGATGCGCAGCAGCTGGTTGTACTTGGCGACGCGGTCCGAGCGGGCCGGTGCGCCGGTCTTGATCTGACCGCAGTTGGTGGCGACGGCCAGGTCGGCGATGGTGACGTCCTCGGTCTCGCCGGAGCGGTGCGACATCATGCACTTGTAGCCGCTGCGCTGGGCAAGCTCGACGGCGTCCAGCGTCTCGGTCAGCGAACCGATCTGGTTCACCTTGACCAGCAGGGCGTTGGCGGTGTCGTTGTCGATGCCGCGCTGCAGCCGCTCGGGGTTGGTGACGAACAGGTCGTCACCGACCAGCTGGACCTTGTCGCCGAGCTGGTCCGTGAGGGTCTTCCAGCCCTCCCAGTCCTCCTCGCTCAGCGGGTCCTCGATGGAGACCAGCGGGTACGCGGCGACCAGCTCGCCGTAGTAGGCGCTCATCTCGGCGGCGGTACGGGACTTGCCCTCGAAGACGTAGGAGCCGTCCTTGTAGAACTCGGTGGCGGCCACGTCCAGGGCGAGGGCGATGTCCTGGCCGGGCTGGAAACCGGCCTTCTTGATGGCCTCGACGATCAGGTCGAGGGCGGCCCGGTTGGACTCCAGGTTCGGCGCGAAGCCGCCCTCGTCACCGAGGCCGGTGGACAGGCCGCGCTCCTTGAGCACCGACTTCAGCGCGTGGTACGTCTCCGCGCCCCAGCGCAGGGCCTCGGAGAAGGACTCGGCGCCGATCGGCGCGATCATGAACTCCTGGATGTCGACATTGGAGTCCGCGTGCGCGCCGCCGTTGAGGATGTTCATCATCGGGACCGGCAGCACATGGGCGTTCGGGCCGCCGATGTAGCGGAACAGCGGCAGGTCGGAGGCCTCGGAGGCGGCGTGCGCCACGGCCAGCGAGACGCCGAGGATGGCGTTGGCGCCGAGCGAGGACTTGTCCGGGGTGGCGTCCAGGTCGAGCATCGCCTGGTCGATCAGCCGCTGCTCGGTGGCGTCGTACCCCACCAGCTCCGGGCCGATCTGCTCGATGACGGCGAGAACGGCCTTCTCCACACCCTTTCCGCCGTAGCGGGACTTGTCCCCGTCGCGCAGTTCGAGGGCCTCGAACGCACCGGTGGAGGCACCGGAGGGTACGGCCGCGCGGCCGGTGCTCCCGTCGTCGAGGCCGACCTCGACCTCGACGGTGGGGTTGCCTCGTGAGTCGAGGATTTCCCGGGCTACGACGACGTCGATGGACGGCACGAGCATCTCCTTTGGGATGTGTTGCTTTCGTTGGTGCGCTGGTGCTCTGCGGGATGAGCCTAACCGGCGCGCACGGTCCGGCCAGTCGACGGGACTGCGACCGAACCCAAAATGCCCCGGCCGGACACGCTCGGGGGGAGTGCGTGTCCGGCCGGGGAGCCTGCTGGGGCCGCCGCGCAAGTTGCCAACGCGGCAGGCTGTCAAGGCCGTTGTGCTGTTGTCGGGCTTCAGCCGAGCTTCAGGTGCTGACCGGGGAAGATCAGGTTGGCGTCCTTGACGATGTCCTCGTTGAGCTGGAACAGCTTCTGCCAGCCACCGGTGACACCGAGGTCGGCGGCGATGTCCGAGAGGGTGTCACCGGACTTGACGGTGTAGCTGCCGGTGCCCTGCTCGACCGGGGCGGCCGGCCGGGCGTGCTTGCGGGCCTTCTTCGGCGCCGGGGCCTGGGCGGGGGTCTCCTTGACGGTCTGGGTGCTGGCCGCGTGGTCCGAGCCGGAGGTGTTGATCTCCGGGGCCGGGCCACCGGAGGTCAGCGGGCCGGCGTAGGCGCACTGCCAGGCACCCGGGCCCTGCATCTTCAGCAGCACCTCGGCGACGGCGATCTGCTGGTCCTTGGTGGCGTAGTCGGCGCGCGAGGCGTACTTCAGACCACCGGCGGCGGCCCAGCTGGACTGGGAGAACTGCAGGCCGCCGTAGTGGCCGTTGCCACCGGTGTCGTGGTTGGACCAGTTACCGCTGGACTCGCACTGGGCAACGCGGTCCCACACGGCCACGGAGGCGGCGGATGCCGAGGTGGCGCTCAGGATCGGGGCTGCGACGGCCGCACCGGCGACACCGGCGACAGTGGCGATGCGGACAGCCTTCGAGGCACGACGGTGCTTACCCATGGAGATTTCCTCACCGACGCCTACGAGGTCAGCTGTCGGGTTCGGGCCGAGTGAGTTGCCCGGTCGCGGCGGCGCGACTTAACCCCTAGCCGGTCCGGCCAGTTGGCCGGCCCGGCGGAGAACCTTGGGTCCCCCGCTCCTGCCTACGGCGCTTTCGCGTCGACTGATCCCGTCGGTCGGCGGCAGGACTCGGCGTACCTGACCGACAGGGCTCGCGGTGGCGAGCGGTCACGACCATAAACACACCTCCCGGGCGGCTGACAAACACCGCCCGGGAACCCCGAATTGCTGACGCGCCGTCAGTGGAACGTCAGATCCGCAGGTCGGAACCGGGATAAGCGGACGCCTGACGGCGCGTCGCCCCAACGGACCGGGAGAGGTATGTCACAGGTTTAACCGAGAGTGAGGTGCTGTCCGGGCAGGATCAGGTCGGGGTTGGAGCCCACCACGGACTTGTTGGCCTCGTAGAGCGACGGCCAGCCACCAGGCACCGAGTGGTCTGTCGCGATTTGCGAGAGGTTGTCGCCCGGCTGAACGGTGTAGGACCCACTCCCCTGCCCGTCCGTCCCCAGGCCCTGCTGGCGTGCGTCGTCGCCGCCGCGTGAGGCACGGTCACCACCGCGGTCACCGGGCGTAGTCGGCGCCGGGTCGCTGGGCGAGGCCGACGGCGCGCCGGAAGGCGCCCCGGGCGCCGTGGGGTCGGCGCTGGCCGAACCGGAAGCGGAAGGACCGGACGCGGAAGGAGACGGCTTGGCGTGCCGCCCGCCGCCGGAGCCGCCCGAGGGCGACGGCGCGCTGCTGGCCGAGGCGGAGGGAGCCGACGAAGCGGAGGAAGAGGGCGACGGGCTGGCGGACGGCGTGCCCGACGCGTCCACCGAACCGGGCGAGGACGCGTCCACCGAGCCGGACGAATCAGAGGATCCACTCGGCACGGGCGAAGCCGACGAACCGGAGGTTCCAGAAGGACCGGAAGAACCGGAGGAGTCCGTCACACCGGACCCGTTCCCGAGCACCGGCACGTTGGACAGGCCGGATCCACCGGAGGCGCCGGAGTCGTTCCACGAACCGTCCGTCGACGGGTTGAGCGTTCCCGGGTCCACGTCCGCCGAGGCGCCGCCCTTGGCCAGGCCCGCGTCCACCGCGCAACCGCCCCAGGTGTCCGCCCCCTGGGCGGCCAGCACCTTCTCGGCGATGACTATCTGCTGCTGGCGGCTGGCCAGGTCGGGCCGCTCGGCGTAGGCCGTGCCGCCGAACCGCTCCCAGGTGTCCTGGGTCATCTGCAGCCCGCCGTACGCGCCGTTGCCGCTGTCCGCGCTCCACATGCCGCCGCTCTCGCACTGCGCCACCTTGTCCCAGGTGCTGGCGGTCGCGGCGTGCGCACCTGTCGCCCCGAGCAGCGGTAGCGCGATCCCGGCGCCGGTGACTCCGGCGGTGACGACGAACGCGGGCGCCTGACGCGGCTTGCGATGCTGACCGTTGCCCGACCTGAGCATGTGAGGCCTTTCTCCGACGGCTGGGACGAGCGCAGAGCGTAGCCGGTAACGGCGTCGGTCACGGGTGGATGTAGTGGAGATCACGTGGAGGTCACGCTCGGCCGACATCCCGTCAGGTGTCTGTATTCACCATGCGTTATCACCCGTTGGAGACATCTTGGACAGCGGTGAAGGAGACCGGAAGGGTGCGCAGCCCGCGCATGATCAGCCCTCCGCGCCAGCGCAACTCCCCCGGCTCTACCGCGAGTTGGAGGTCGGGCAGCCGGGTGAGCAACGCGCCCAGCGCGGTCTGGCCTTCGAGCCGGGCGAGCGGGGCGCCCAGGCAGTAGTGGATGCCGTGCCCGAAGCCAAGGTGCGGATTGTCCCGGCGGGCCAGGTCGAGGATGTCGGGACCATCGAAGCGTTCCGGGTCGCGGTCGGCGGCGGCCAGTACCACCAGCACCGGGTCGCCGGTGCCGATCAACTGGCCGCCGATGCTGAGCGGTTCGGTGGCGAACCGCCACGTCGCCAACTCAACCGGCCCGTCATAGCGCAGCAGTTCCTCGACCGCTGTGGCCAGCAGCCCCGCCTCGCCGCGGCCCACCGACTCCTGCAGCAGCCGCCGCTGCTCCGGGTTGCGCAGCAGCGCGTAGGTGCCGTTGCCGATCAGGTTGACCGTGGTCTCGAAACCGGCGAACAGCAGGATGAACGCCATCGCCGCGGCCTCGTTCTCGGTGAGGTGCTCGCCGTGGTCGCTGGCACGGATCAGGCCGGAGATGAGGTCGTCACCGAGGTCGGAACGCTTGCGGTGGATGAGGTCCAGCAGGTAGGCGCGCATCTTCTTCACCGACCGGGCGACACCGCCGCGTGGACCGCCGCCATGCCGGATCATCATGCCCGCCCAGTCGCGGAAGTCGTCCTGGTCCTCGGCCGGTACGCCGAGCATGTCGCAGATGGCGTAGATGGGCAGCGGGAAGGCGAACTCATGGATCAGGTCCGCCTCGCCGCGGGGCGCGAAGGAGTCGATAAGGCGATTGGTCAACTCCGCTACCCGCGGCGCGAATTCGGCGACCCGGCGCGGCGTGAACGCCTTGGAGACCAGTCGGCGCAGCCGGGTGTGGTCCGGCGGGTCGATGTTCAGCAGGTGCGTCATCAAATCGGCGCTGCGCTCGCCGGGGATGCCGACCTTGCCCTTGGCGTGGGCGGACTCGCTGTGGTGTACGGGGTTCTTGCTCAGCCGGGCGTCCGCGAGTGCCTGGCGGGCGTCGGGGTAGCGGGTGACCAGCCAGGCCTCCACCCCGCTGGGCAGTGTGGTGCGGTGCACCGGCGCGTGCTCCCGCAGCCAGGCGTACGCCGGGTAGGGATCGGCGGCGAACTCCCAGGTGAACAGGGTGGGGGCGGGTACGTCACTCACCCCCTGACGTTAACCGGTGGCGTGAGCGCGCAGCACGTCCCGGCTGAGCCGGTCGGCGAGCCGGGTGGTCTGCGGCAGCCGGTACTTCGGGGCGAGCGCCAGCACATGGCGGCAGGCGGTGTCCAGGTCGATGCCGTGCCCGGTGGAGACGTACACCGGCTTGACCCCGTCCCGGGTGCGCAGCGCCCGGCCGACGGTCTCCCCGGCGTCGACCAGCGGCGCGCCCGCACCGCGCCGCGGGTCCAGCGCGGCGGCGTCGTAGCCGCCGACGAACGTGGTCTTGGCGACCCCGGCCGCCGGTATACCGGTGAGCACCCCCAGATGGCAGGCGAGCCCGAAGCGGCGCGGATGCGCCAGCCCCTGACCGTCGCACAGCAGCAGTTCCGGCACCGTCTGAAGCCTGCTCAACGCCTCCACCAGCACCGGCAGTTCACGGAACGCGAACAGTCCGGGGACGTACGGGAAGGTGGCCTCGCCGACCGCGGTGGCGCGCTCGACGACCTCCAGCGTCCGGGCGTCCAGCACCACCACGGCGGCGGCCACCCGGTCCGAGCCCTCGGCGTACGCCACGTCGAGCCCGGCCACCAGCCGCGGGTCCTGCGGCCCGGGCCCCGCGCGGTCGACCAGTGCGCGCAGCCGGTCCTGGATGGCGATGGCGTCGGCCTCGGTGCGCGGCCAGGGGTGCGGGATGTCGATGCGCATACGGCCATGATCGCCCAGCGCCGGGCGGGCGCGGTACCGGGTTCAGGTCCGCGGCCCCGGGTAGCCGCGCAGCTCGTACGGCATCCGCCGCCTGCCGTCCCGAGGCACCTCATCCGGCTCCCGGCTGACCTCCTCCGGCTCGGAGGGCTGGGAGTCCTGGTGCCCGGGGCCGTGGTTCGGCGGGGCCTCGCCCTCGGCGACCTCGGTCGGCGTGGCCCATGCCCGGGCGCGTGGCGGGGGCTGCTCCGGTGGGGGCTGTGGGGTGCGCTCGGGTCCGAGGCCGCGCCGCAGCAGCCCGTAGAACACTCCGACCAGGGCCAGGGCGACCACGACGCCGATGCCGATCAGCAGGGGGCCGACGTTGAGGCCAGCCGCTATGTTCTCCACGCCGAATGTCCACATCATGTGGATTTCTTACCCATACGCCGGTCGGATCACTCCGTTCGCTCGGCCGTTCGGATCGCGTCCCGGTACCGGCGGGCGGCGGAACGCAGCGCGGCCTCCGGGTCCACCCCCCGCCGCTCAGCGAGGGCGGCCAGGGCGAGCAGCCGGTCCCCGAGGTCGTCCGCGTCGTGCGGGGGCGGGGGCGCGGCCACCCCGCCGGTACGCGCCCGGCCCGCCAGCTTGGCGGCGAGCGCGAGGGCGGGCTGGTCCAGCGGGATGCCGTCGGTCACCGAGTCGCGGCGCTTCTCGGCGGCCTTGGTGCGCAACCAGTGCTCCTTGACCTCCTCCGGGGTCTCGGCGCGCTCGCTGCCGAAGACGTGCGGATGGCGGCGGACCAGCTTCTCCACGATCGAGCCCGCGACATCGTCGATGGAGAACGGCTCCTGCGGATCCTCCTGCGCGATCCGGGCGTGGAAGACCACCTGGAGCAGCACGTCTCCCAGCTCCTCCCGATACGCGGCCCGGTCACCGTCCTCGATCGCCTCGACGAGTTCGTACGCCTCCTCGATCAGGTACTTCACCAGGCCCTCGCCGGTCTGCTGACCGCTCCACGGGCACTCGGCGCGGATCCGGTCCATCACCGCGACCAGGTCCAGCAGCCGCCCGCCCGGCAGGTCGTACGAGGCGGGCAGCAGTTCGAGCTCCGGCATCCGCACCCGGCCCGAACCGGCCAGCCGGGCCAGCTCGTCGGTGAGCGCCGGGTCGCCGTCGCCGGGCGGTATGACCACGACCGTACGGCCACCGGCCGCCAGGTCGACCAGCTCACGGCCGGTCGGCGCGCGGTGCTCGACCTCGACGCCCGCCTCGCGCAGATACGGCAGCTGCGGGTGCCCGGCGTCCGGGCACACCACCAGATCGGCCTCCCGCAGCACCCGCCAGGCGGGCCAGGACAGCAGACCGGGGGCGACACGGTGCGAGGTGGTGAGCAGGACCAGGCGACCAGGGGCGGTGTCGGCGTTGTCGTTCACACGTAGACGCTACCGCTGCGGCGTCGGCCGCGATCCGCCGTCCCCGGCAGTGGTTGTCTCGGGGCGAGCCCCAGCCGCCAGTGGCACCGCCGGGCCACGGAGCCGTACGTCGCGCGGCATGTGGCCGCAGCCGGGAACGGCTCAAGCGGCCGGGGTCGGCGCGACGGCGCGGCGCAGCCAGGGTGTGCTGGCGGAGCCGATCGTCAACGTCTGGGCGTTCCACGTGCCGAAGCGCGGATTGACGTCCACCCGCATCGCCTGGGCGGCCTTGACCAAGGACTTCGTCACCGCCGCCTGCCCGTCGGGAGTGGCCAGGTCCACACCCAGCTTGTGGGCGAGCGCCTGCGCCTCGGCCTGCACCCGGTAGAAGTCGTCGATGCCGCCCGGCGCGACCGCGTACTGCCGCAGGAGCTGGTCGCGCAGCGCGTCCGCGCCCCCCGCCTGCGCCTCGGCGGCCGCGCGCGCCTGCTGCGCCTCGGCCCGGGTGACCGTCACCCCGTTCTGCCGGGCGGCGGCGTCCAGCACCCGGTCGAAGACCAGTGCCCCCAGCGTCGTACGGTCCAGATCACCGGTCGACTCGATCAGCTGCGCGGACTGCGCGGAGCCGCCCTGTGCCTGCCGTACCGCCTTGACCTGCGACTGCAACGTGGACATCGAGATCGTCTGCCCCCCGACCACGGCCGCCGTCCCCGGATGCTCCGCACCGCAGGAGGTGAGCAGCGGCGCGGCGGCGAGCACGGCGACGGCGGTCAAGGAGAGCGTGGCGGTACGACGGCGGACCATGGTGCCTCCCGGCGGTTGATCGAGCGGCGGTGCACGACCTGGCGCTGATCGAGAATAGGGACCGCCGGGGGCGATATCCACTACGCGGCCACCATTGGCCGCGCTACCCGCCCACCACCGTCGTCAGGAACTCGGCCGTCCACTGCAGGAGTTCACGGCCCACCACCGGCTTGCCGCCGATCGTGCCGGTCGACGGGCGCGGCACCAGCACCTGCTTGACCGCGGGCTTGATGACGCTGCGCGGGTGCAGCCGCTTCAGCCGCAGCTCCTGCGACTCGCGCAACTCCACCGGCGCGAAGCGGATGTTGTTGCCCTGCAGGGTGATGTCGGTGACCCCGGCCCGCCGGGCCAGCAGCCGCAGCCCCGCGACCAGCAGCAGGTTCTCCACCGGCTCGGGCAACTTGCCGTACCGGTCGGTGAGTTCCTCGCGCACCGCGGTGATGTCGTCCTCGGAGTTGACCGCGGCGATCGAACGGTAGGCCTGCAGCCGCAGCCGCTCCCCGGGCGCGTAGTCATGCGGAACGTGCGCGTCCACGGGCAGTTCGATCTTGACCTCCAGTGGCGCCTCCTCCTGCACCTCACCGGACTCCAGCGCCGCCCGGTAGTCCGCGACCGCCTCGCCCACCATCCGTACGTACAGGTCGAAGCCGACGCCCGCGATGTGGCCGGACTGCTCGCCGCCGAGCAGGTTGCCCGCGCCGCGGATCTCCAGGTCCTTCATCGCCACGTACATGCCCGCGCCCATCTCGGTGTGCTGGGCGATGGTGGCCAGCCGCTCGTGCGCGGTCTCGGTCAGCGGCTTCTCCGGCGGGTACAGGAAGTACGCGTAGCCGCGCTCGCGGCCCCGGCCCACCCGGCCACGCAGCTGGTGCAGCTGCGACAGGCCGAAGTTGTCGCCGCGCTCGACGATCAGGGTGTTGGCGTTGGAGATGTCGATACCGGACTCCACGATCGTGGTGGACACCAGCACGTCGAACTTCTTCTCCCAGAAGTCGACCACCACCTGCTCCAGCGTGTGCTCGCTCATCTGCCCGTGGGCGGTGGCGATGCGTGCCTCCGGAACCATCTCGCGCAGCCTCGCCGCGGCCCGGTCGATCGACTCCACCCGGTTGTGGATGTAGAAGACCTGCCCCTCACGCAGCAGTTCACGGCGGACCGCCGCCGCGATCTGCTTCTCCTCGTACGGGCCGACGAAGGTCAGCACCGGGTGCCGCTCCTCCGGCGGGGTGGTGATGGTGGACATCTCCCGGATGCCGGTGACCGCCATCTCCAGGGTGCGCGGAATCGGCGTCGCGGACATGGTCAGCACGTCCACGTTGGCCCGCAGCTTCTTCAACTGCTCCTTGTGCTCGACGCCGAAGCGCTGCTCCTCGTCCACGATCACCAGGCCCAGGTCCTTGAACCGGGTCTCGGAGGAGAACAGCCGGTGGGTGCCGATGACCACGTCCACCGACCCCTCCTTCAGCCCCTCCAGCACCGCCTTGGCCTCGGTGTCGGTCTGGAACCGGGACAACGCCCGCACATTGACCGGGAACTGGCCGTAGCGCTCGGAGAACGTGCCGAAGTGCTGCTGTACCAGCAAGGTGGTGGGGACGAGCACCGCCACCTGCTTGCCGTCCTGCACCGCCTTGAACGCCGCCCGCACGGCGATCTCGGTCTTGCCGTAGCCCACGTCGCCGCAGATCAGCCGGTCCATCGGGACCGACTTCTCCATGTCCTCCTTGACCTCGGCGATCGTGGTGAGCTGGTCGGGGGTCTCGGCGTACGGGAACGCGTCCTCCAGCTCGCGCTGCCAGGGGGTGTCCGCGCCGAAGGCGTGGCCGGGGGCCGCCATCCGCGCCGAGTACAGCTTGATCAGGTCGGCGGCGATCTCCTTGACCGCCTTCTTCGCCCGCGCCTTGGTCTTCGTCCAGTCGGCGCCGCCGAGCCGGTGCAGGGTCGGGGCCTCGCCGCCGACGTACTTGGTGATCTGCTCCAACTGGTCGGTGGGCACGAAGAGTCGGTCGCCCGGCTGGCCGCGCTTGGCCGGGGCGTACTCCACCAGCAGGTACTCGCGGGTGGCGCCCTGCACGGTGCGCTGCACCATCTCCACATACCGGCCCACGCCGTGCTGCTCGTGCACGATGTAGTCGCCGGACTGCAGGGTGAGCGGGTCGATGGTCTTGCGGCGCCGGGACGGCATCCGGCCCATGTCCTTGCTGGCGGACTTCTGGCCGGACAGGTCGGTCTCGGTCAGCACCGCCAGCCTCAGTTCCGGGTGCACGAAGCCGTGCTCGATGGAACCGCAGGCGACGTGCACGACGGACGGCTCGGGGGCGCTGGGCAGGTCCGCGTCCAGCCGGGCCGCGATGCCCTCGTTGCCGAGCACCTCGACGGTACGGGCGGCCGGACCGTGGCCCTCGGTGACGTAGACGGCGCGCCAGCCGTCGGCCAGCCAGCCCTTGGTGTCGGCGAGCGCACGGGCGCTGTCACCGCGGTACGTCTCGGGGGCGTGCATGCCCAACTTCAGCGTGTCGTCGTCCAGTTCGGCGTCGGCGGCGAACTGGCTCACCGACCACCACGCCATGCCGATCTCCCGGGCGCGGTCGCGCACGTCGGCCAGCGACCACAGCGATGCGGCGCCCAGGTCGATCGGCGCCTCGCCTCCACCGGCCGTCGCGGCCCAGGACGCCTCCAGGAACTCCCGGCTGGTGGCCACCAGATCCGCCGCCCGGGTGCGGATCCGCTCCGGGTCGCAGGCGACGGTCACACTGCCCGCGGGCATCACGTCCAGCAGCAGCTCCATGTCGTCCACCAGCACCGGGGCCAGCGACTCCATGCCCTCCACCGCGATGCCCTCGGCGATCTTGCCGAGCAGCTCGGCCAGACCCGGATGCGACTCGGCCAGCTCGGCGGCCTTGCGCCGCACCTCGTCGGTCAGCAGCAGCTCACGGCACGGCGGCGCCCACAGGCCGTGCTCGGCGACTTCCAGCGAGCGCTGGTCGGCGACCTTGAAGTAACGGATCTCCTCGACGTCGTCGCCCCAGAACTCGATCCGCAGCGGATGTTCCTCGGTGGGCGGAAAGACGTCCAGGATGCCGCCGCGGACCGCGAACTCGCCGCGCTTCTCGACGAGTTCGACACGGGCGTACGCCGCGGCGGCCAGGCCGTCCACGACCTCGCCGAGGTCGGCGGTCTCGCCGCTGCGCAGGCTCACGGGCTTCAGGTCGCCCAGGCCCTTGACCTGCGGTTGCAGTACGGAGCGTACGGGGGCGACCACGACGCTGACCGGGCCGGTGGACGGGTCGTCCTTGCTGGGGTGCGCCAGCCTGCGCAGCACCGCCAAGCGGCGGCCCACGGTGTCGGAGCGAGGGGAGAGGCGCTCGTGCGGGAGCGTCTCCCACGCGGGGTACTCCACGACCGCGTCGGGCGGCAGCAGTGAGCGCAGTGCGGCGGTCAGGTCCTCGGCCTCCCGGCCGGTGGCGGTCACGGCGAGTACGGGGCGGCCGGAGCGGGCCGCGAGTGCGGCGATCACGAACGGTCGGGCGCCGGGCGGGCCCACCAGGTCCAGGTGCGGGCGGGTGCCGTCGCCTGCGGCTTTCAGCGCCTCGGCGAGGTGGGGATCCTGGGTGACGACGTCGAGCAGACCGGACAGGCTCATGGGGGTCAGCGTACGTGAGCGCTCGCGCTGGCGTTTCGGGGTTCGGCCCTGGTCCCGTCCACCTTCGCGGTGCCGCCGCGCACGACGGGCGTCCGGTTCCGGTTCGCGGCGGGTGGGTGGGAAAAAGCCCCCGCAGCGCGGCCGCCAGCCCAAGCCCCGCGCCCGCCGTGCGCAACGGCGAGCGAAGGCCGACGGCAATCGGGTGGGCGGGTGGGTGGGCGAGCCCCCGAATGTCGGCGCGCCCCCTCAGGAGTCGGACTGAACGGCCGTCAGGGCCTGCGCGACCACGCCCGCGACGAGTTCGACCTGCCAGGGCCGCGCCCCCCGCTCCGCGAGCCGTGCGGCAACCGCCTCCGCGCTCGGCTCCGCCGGTGGCTCCCAGCACACCCGCCGCACCGCGTCCGGCGCCACCAGATTCTCCTGCGGCACATTGAGCCGCTCCGCCAGCGCACTGACCGCCGCCCGCGCGGCGCTGAGCCGGGCCGCCGCGGCCGGATCCTTGTCGGTCCACGAGCGGGGCGGCGGCGGACCCCCCTGGACAGGGCCGAGTTGCGGCTGGTCCCGCTCGGGCAGCGCCCGCGCCCGGTCCACCGCGGCCTGCCAGACGTCCAGTTGACGGCGGCCCATCCGGTTGCCGAACCCGGGCAGCGCGGCGAGCGCGTGCACGTTCGGCGGCATCGCAAGCGCCGCCGCGACGATCGCGGCATCGCTCAGCACCCGCCCGGGCGAGACATCGCGCTGTCGCGCGATCTCGTCCCGTACCGTCCACAACTCCCGTACCACGCCAAGCTGTCGGCGCCGTCGCACCTTGTGCATACCCGAGGTGCGCCGCCAGGGGTCGGTGCGCGGCGCGGGCGGCGGTGCGGCGGCGATCGCCGCGAACTCCTGCAGCGCCCACTCCAGTTTGCCCTGCTCGCGCAGCTCGGCCTCCAGCGCGTCGCGCAGGTCGACCAGCAGTTCCACATCGAGCGCGGCGTAGCGCAACCACGGCTCGGGCAGCGGGCGGGTGGACCAGTCGACGGCCGAGTGGCCCTTCTCCAGGGCGTAACCGAGCACGTTCTCCACCATGGCGCCCAGGCCCACCCGGGCGAAGCCCGCCAGCCGTCCGGCGAGTTCGGTGTCGAAGATCCGGCCCGGCCGCATCCCTATCTCGGCCAGGCACGGCAGGTCCTGGGTGGCCGCGTGCAGCACCCACTCGGTGTCGGCGAGCACCTCGCCGAGCGCGGACAGGTCAGAACAGGCGACGGGGTCGATCAGCGCGGTCCCTGCTCCGGCGCGGCGCAGCTGGACCAGATAGGCCCGCTGTCCGTAGCGGTAGCCGGAAGCGCGCTCGGCGTCGACGGCGACGGGACCGGTGCCCGCGGCGAATGCCGACACGACTGCGGCGAGCGCCTCCGGGCTTGCGGTCACCGGCGGGATGCCCTCGCGCGGGTCCAGCAGCGGGACCGGCGCCGGGATTGCTTCGCTTGCTGCGGTCTCTCGGGCGTCGGTCACCCGTCAAGGGTAGCCGGGACCACTCATGCGTCGCGCCCGTCGATGGAACGTTCCATGAACGGGCGCGGTCGGCCGTGGTGGGGCGGCGGGCTTAGTGGATGATGCCGGTACGCAGCGCCACGGCCACCATCCCGGCCCGGTCGCCGGTGCCGAGCTTGCGGGCGATACGGGCCAGATGGCTCTTGACGGTGAGGGCGGACAGGCCCATCGACACGCCGATCGCCTTGTTGGACTGCCCCTCGGCCACCAGCCGGAGCACCTCCACCTCGCGCCCCGACAGCTCCCGGTAGCCGCCGGGGTGGCCGGGCGCGCCCGGCGGGCGGCGCTGCAGTCGGGCGCCGGGTGCCCCGATCGGGGCGGCACCGGGGCGCTGGGCGAGACCTACATTCGTACGGGTGCCGGTGACGACGTAGCCCTTGACGCCGCCGGCCAGCGCGTTGCGCACCGCGCCGATGTCGTCGGCGGCGGAGAGCGCGAGTCCGTTGGGCCAGCCCGCCGCCCTGGTCTCGGCGAGCAGGGTGAGCCCGGAACCGTCGGGCAGATGTACGTCGGCGACGCAGATATCGCGCGGAGTGCCGACCCGGGGACGGGCCTCCGCGATCGACGACGCCTCGATCACGTCGCGTACGCCGAGTGCCCACAGATGCCGGGTGACAGTGCTGCGGACACGCGGGTCGGCGACGACGACCATGGCAGTCGGCTTGATCGGGCGGTAGGCGACCAGGCTTGTGGGGTGGTCGAGAAGAACCGACACCGGGCCTCCTGTGACGTGGCGGAACCGGACCGGCCGGTGGGGGAGGGGGCCGGTGCTCCGAGGGGGATTAAGGTCACAGTCCTCTTCGGCAGTATCGGAACGGTCCTTTAGGCAAAGATCACGATTTATTCCGTAACATTCCGGGCAAGTCGGTTACCAGGGTGATCGATTCCGAACAAAAGAGCCAACGGATCGATCAATGAAGGGCATGCGGCCCGCCGTCCGGCAACCGACCGTGACCGTGGATCGTTATCGCGGCCCACGCCGGTTCGGTAGCGACACCACCCCGTCGCCGCCCCCGTCACCCAACGCCGGAGGCAGCCCGGCACCGGTGCACAGCAGCTCGCACCAGGCCGCCAGATGCGCCGCCGTGTCGGGGAACCCGGCCGCCGTGTCCGCGGGCGTCCATGACGCCCGGACCTCGATCTCCGTACTGGCCGCACGGTCCGCCAGCGTCCCGAAGTGGTGCGAGGAGCTGCACGAGACGGTGCCGCTCGGCTCGCTGTACCCCGCGCCGCGTGCCTCCAGCGCACCGGTCAGCCAGGACCAGCACACGTCCGGCAGCAGTGGATCGGCCGCCATCTCCGGCTCAAGCTCGGCGCGGGCCAAGGTGACCACCCGGAACGTGCCGTGCCAGGCGTCCTGCCCGGCCGGGTCGTGCAGCAGCACCAGCCTGCCGTCCGCCAGTTCCTCCCCCTCGACGACCACCGACGCTTCCACCGCGTACGCGTACCGGGCCAGCCGTTTGGGGGCCGGGATCTGCGCCAGTTCCACCTCGGCCCGCGTCCGGGCGGTTTCCAGTGCCTCCACCGCCCGTTGGAATACGAGCGGTACCCCATCCTCGTCCGCGAGGTGCCCCTGAGCCGCGACCATGCCCGGAAGACTAGGCCGCTGGCCCCCTTCGGCATCGGAGGAACACCGGTATGGGCGGGTCGTCCCTTCGGCTGACACCCGGTCGGCATTCGGCGGACATTCGGCCCGTGCGAAGATTCATCCGTGAATGCTGAGCAGCGGACAGACCAAGCACGCCACCGGACCGCCGATTCGGCGTTCATCCGGGCCTGTCGACGCGAGCCGGTGCCGCACACCCCGGTGTGGTTCATGCGGCAGGCCGGGCGTTCGCTGCCCGAGTACCGCAAGGTCCGCGAGGGCACCGGGATGCTCGAATCGTGCACGCGCCCCGACCTCGTCACCGAGATCACGCTGCAACCGGTTCGGCGCCACAAGGTGGACGCCGCCATCTACTACAGCGACATCGTCGTCCCGCTCAAGGCTATCGGCCTCGACCTCGACATCAAGCCGGGCGTCGGCCCGGTGGTCGCCGAGCCGATCACCACTCGCGCCGACCTCGACCGGCTGCGCCCGCTGGACCCGGACGACGTCGGCTACGTCACCGAAGCGGTCGGCATGCTGACCGGTGAACTCGGCGCCACCCCGCTGATCGGCTTCGCGGGCGCGCCGTTCACCCTGGCGAGCTACCTCGTCGAGGGCGGCCCGTCCCGCAACCACGAGCGCACCAAGGCGCTGATGTACGGCGACCCGCAGCTGTGGGCGGACCTGCTCGACAGGCTCGCCGACATCACCGCCGCCTTCCTGAAGGTGCAGATCGAGGCGGGCGTCTCGGCCGTGCAGCTGTTCGACTCCTGGGCCGGCGCGCTCGCCCCCGACGACTACCGTCGCTCCGTCATGCCCGCCTCGGCCAAGGTCTTCGACGCGGTCGCGCCGTACGGCGTGCCGCGCATCCACTTCGGCGTCGGCACCGGCGAGTTGCTCGGCCTGATGGGCGAAGCGGGCGCGGACGTGGTGGGCGTCGACTGGCGGGTTCCGCTCGCCGAGGCCGCCCGCCGGGTGGGCCCGCACAAGGCGCTCCAGGGCAACCTCGACCCCGCCGTGCTGTTCGCCCCCGAGCAGGCCGTACGGGCCAAGGCGCACGAGGTGCTGGAGTCGGCCAAGGCCGCGCCCGGGCACGTCTTCAACCTCGGGCACGGCGTGCTGCCCAACACCGACCCGGACGCGCTCACCCGCCTCGTGGAGTACGTCCACACCACGACCGAGGCACGCTGACGGCGGGTGGCACAGTGGAGGGCATGAACGCGCACACCGGGCACGTCCTCGTGGTCGGCGGCGGCATCTCGGGACTGGCCGCCGCGTTCCACCTGGTCACCGGCGGGGCCCGGGTGACGGTGCTGGAGGCCTCGGACCGGCTCGGCGGCAAGCTGTACGCCGACGAGATCGCCGGAGTGCCGGTCGACCTCGGCGCCGAGGCGATGCTCGCGCGGCGCCCGGAGGCGGTGCGGCTGGCCCGGGACGTCGGTATCGGCGACCAGCTGGAGCCGCCCGCCACCGCACGGGCCGCGCTGTGGACCCGGGGTCGGCTGCGGCCGATGCCGCGCGGCCACATCATGGGCGTGCCCGGCGACCTCGGGCCGCTGTCCGCCTCCGGAGTGCTCTCGCCCGCCGGGCTGGCCCGGCTGCCGCTGGACCATGTGCTGCCGCGCACCGAGATCGGCGAGGACGTCGCCATCGGCGAGTACGTTGCCGCACGGCTCGGCCGGGAGGTCGTCGACCGGCTGGTCGAGCCGCTGCTCGGTGGGGTCTACGCGGGCAACGCCTACCAGATCTCGCTGCGCGCCGCCGTCCCACAGCTCTACCAGGCGGCGCGCGGCCGCCGCTCGCTGATCGAGGCGGTACGCGCCATGCAGCGCCGCACCGACGCGGCCGCGCAGGACACACCTGTGTTCATGGGCGTGCGCGGCGGCGTGGGACGGCTGCCGCTGGCCGTCGCCGACGCCTGCCGGGAGGCGTGCGCGGACATCAGGACCGGTACCGAGGTGCGCGAGCTGCGCCGCACCTCCTCGGGCTGGCAGGTGGTCACCCGGGGGACCGGCGGCCAGACGGTGCTGGAGGCCGACGCGGTGGTGCTCGCGGTGCCCGCACCGGCCGCCGCCCGGTTGCTCGGCGCCGAATCGCCCGTCGCCGCGGCCGAGTTGGGCACCGTGGAGTACGCCAGCGTGGCGCTGGTCACCATGGCGTTCCGCCGTCGCGACCTGCTGAACATGCCCGACGGCAGTGGTTTCCTGGTGCCCCCGGTGGACCGCCAGACCATCAAGGCGTCCACCTTCTCCAGCCGCAAGTGGGGCTGGCTCGACGAGGCCGGAGGGGACACCTTCGTGCTGCGCACCTCGGTCGGCCGGTACGGCGAGGAGACCGACCTGGCGTGGGACGACACCGACCTGGTGCGGCTGTCCCGGGAGGACCTCGCGGAGGCGGCCGGGATCACCGCGGCGCCCGTCGCGGCCCGGGTGACCCGGTGGGACGGCGGGCTGCCGCAGTACCCGGTAGGACATCTGGACCGGGTGGCCAGGATCCGCGAGCAGGTCGCCAAGCTGCCGGGCATGTCGGTGTGCGGGGCGGTCTACGAGGGTGTGGGCATCCCGGCGTGCGTCGCCAGCGCCCGCAGGGCCGCCGACGAGGTGCTGCGGACCCTCGCCGGACGGTCGGCGGGCACCCTGCGGCCGGGCATCCAGGACGGCGCGGGAGAATAGCCGCATGACCGAGAATGCTGCCCCCGCCAAGGCCCCCAACGCGGGCAAGAAGGCCCGTGACCTCAACGAAGTGATCCGCTACACCCTCTGGTCGGTGTTCCGGCTGCGCACCCCGCTGCCCGAGGACCGCTCCGGCTACGCGGACGAGGTCGAGGAGCTGTTCGAGCAGCTCGCCGCGAAGGACGTCACGATCCGTGGCACCTACGACCTGTCGGGTCTGCGGGCCGACGCCGACATCATGATCTGGTGGCACTCCGAGACCTCGGACGCGCTCCAGGAGGCGTACAACCTCTTCCGCCGCACCCGGCTCGGCCGCGCCCTGGAGCCGGTCTGGTCGAACATGGCGCTGCACCGCCCGGCCGAGTTCAACAAGGCGCACATCCCGGCGTTCCTCGCCGATGAGAAGCCGCGCGACTATGTGAGCGTCTACCCGTTCGTGCGGTCCTACGACTGGTACCTGCTGCCCGACGAGGACCGGCGCCGGATGCTCGCCGAGCACGGCAAGATGGCCCGCGGCTACCCGGACGTGCGCGCCAACACCGTCGCCTCCTTCTCGCTCGGTGACTACGAGTGGATCCTCGCCTTCGAGGCCGACGAGCTGTACCGCATCGTCGACCTGATGCGGCACCTGCGCGCCTCCGAGGCCCGCCGCCACGTCCGCGAGGAGATCCCGTTCTTCACCGGCCGCCGCAAGGCCGTCGCCGACCTGGTCGCGGGCCTGGCGTAAGGCCCTTCCGGCGGGTCGCCCGCCCGGGGGCCGAGGCGGGTCCGGCTCACACCGTCGTGGCTGCTCGCCGTCGCGGCGCGGACTCCATGCCGCCACGACGCCGAGCGACCACGACCGGGGAGCCCGGCGGTGCGCAACTCGCCGCCGTCGGCCGACTTCCCGAGTGGACGGCCGACCTCCCCGCCCGACCCGCGGTTCCCTCCGCCCGTCGCGGCGGGCAGCGGCGCCCTTTCTCCCCCCACGATGGCGAAAAGCCACGCACCGCAGCCCGGCGGTGCCCAACCGACCGCAACGGGCTGGCGACCCCGGCCGACAACCGGGCCGCAGGCCGCGCCTCACGCCGCCCGGCGTGACCCCAGCGCGGCGCGCAGCGCCGGATCGCCGAGCGCCATGGGACCGCGCAGCGCCAACGCCATCAGCAGGGTGCGGTCGTCCGCGCGACCGGCAAGCGCCGCCGTACCACTGGCCAGGGGGTGCCGCAGCCGGGGCACGGGTATCGCCCGCAGCAGCTCCTGCCCAGCGGGCGAAGCCCAGCGGGTGTAGGGATGCACCTCGATTCGGGCGATGACCAGGCAGCTGACGGTCAGCACCAGCGGCAGCACGAACCACAGCGCGTCCGAGCCGTCCCCACCAGGCCGGTCGAGACCGGTGGAGGCGGCCAGCAGGCCGCACACCAGCACGGTGGCGGCCCACGTCTGCCGGATCCCCGCCGCCATCGCGTCCCGGGCCGTCGCGGGCACCGCCAGACCGGCCGAGGCCAGCCGGTCACCGAGCGCGCGTACACAGTCGGCGGCGGCGTGCACCGTACGCACCGCCGGTATCAGGCACTGGCCGCCCGGTCCTATCGAGGCGATCAGTGAACGCTCCACCTCATCGCGGCCGACCGGATCCACCACCGTCGCCCAACCGGTGTGCGCGAGCAGCAGCCGTCGCTGCCGGGACATCGCGACCATCGCCAGATCGGTGACCCGGCCGGGCCCACCGGCGAGGAACGCCGCCTCATACAAGCCGAGTTCGCCCTCTCCGGCCGCCACGCGGCCGGAACCGTCGGCGGGCACCGGCGACTCACGGGCGGCGACCACCGCCGCCCGGCACAGCCGTGCGCAGGACACGAGCGCCGCCCCCCAGGCGACGACGACCAGGAAAACCCACATACGCGTGTTGTACTGGATGCCACTGACAAACCGCCCCGGAATTTCGGCCGTGGGGGTCCGGGCGACCATTGGCATCCGCCGAAAAGTCCCCAACCAGACGGTTCAGAGCTGGATTTGAGGTTGCGCTCTGGCGGTGCACCGCGGTCCGGACCAGACTGGCGCGCCATGGGGTCCGAAACGGACGGGCGAAGCCGCGGAAACATCCCGGACACGGTGGACGTGCTCGTCATCTGCGGAGCGGCGGGCGTGGGGAAGAGGTCCACCGCCCACGAGGTGTCGCGTTGGCTGGCCGCGGACTCGATGGCGCACGCGGTCCTCGACTGCGACGAACTGGACCGTATCCACCCCTGGCCTATGCCGGGCCTGCCGCCGTGGGAGATGGCCCGCCGCAATCTCGCCGCGGTGTGGGCCAACTACGCCGATCTGGGCCACCATCGGCTGATGCTGACCGGCGTCTTCGCCGACCTGCGACAGGAGTTGCCGTGGATAGCCGAGGCGGTGCCCGCCGCGGCGTTCACGGTGGTACGGCTCACCGCCGGACTCGATGTGCTCAGGGAACGGGTGCTGCGCCAGCGGATTCGCGGCCGGGCCGAGGAACAACTGCAAGCGGCGGCACGCCAGTTGGAGGAGATCGCGCTTTCCGACCCCCCGGGCACGCTGGTCGTGGACACTGGCGGCGTGGGCGTACGCGAGGTGGCCGACCGGGTCATCGCGCTGTGGCCCGCGGTGGCGCCCACGGGCGACGTCTCGTGAGAGACGGCCCGGGGGCGGTCAGCGCAGCGCCGGGTGGTCCGCGATGACCGTGCAGGAACCGGGCGCGATCTCGGTGAAGCCCGCGTCGCGCACCAACGGCAGCCCGCTTTCGGCCAGTTCCGCCCAGTACGACGGCTTCGGGGTGCGCACGGCGAGTGCGAAGCCGGAGTCCCGCCAGGCGGTACGGGCGGCGTCGGGCAGCGCCCACCAGGCCAGTTGGGCGGCGTGCCCGGTCTGGGCCATCGCCTTGCCCGCCGACATCTCCAGGTCGGGATTGAGCCACAGCACGGGCAGTTGCGGGTCCGGCGCGCCCACTGGCTCCGGGTCGGCCAGTTCGGTGCCGGAGACCTGCAGCTTGGCCAGTTCCTTCGGCCAGCCGTCCAGCGGTACCGGCGGATACACCCGCACGCGCGCCGACCGGCCCTCCACCGTGATGCCCGGCAGCGACTCGGCCCGCCGCCACTCCGCGCCGCGCGCCCGGCGCACCACCTTGCGTATCCGGCCGTCCTCCCAGCCGCGCAGCAGTTCCGCCCACTCGCCGCCGTCCGCCGTGCGCGGGTCGGAGAGGAAGGCCAGCACCGCCCGCGCCGATGTCTCCAGGGCGTCGGTACGCGCCGGGGGAGCGTCGCGCTCGATGCGGACCACGAGCGGCAGGACGAACTGCGGTGCGGCGTCACGGTCCGCGGCCGCCGGGGCGGCGGGATCGGCGAAGGGGTCAGCGCTGGTCACCGGCCCAGCATGCCATGCCCCCTACCTCGAACGGGTGAACGATCGGTGATGGGGGAACGCGCCCGCGGCAGGGCCCGTTGATCCGTACGACAGTCCTCCGCGCGACGGCGGAGGCATCGGGCACGGGGGGTGATCGGCATGAAGCTGGAAGCGGTGGGACGGCGCTACCGGATGCGCGGGCCATGGGTGCTGCGGGACATAGATCTCGATGTGCCCGCCGGTGCGCTGCTGCGGGTGGCGGGAGGAAACGGCAGCGGTAAGTCCACGCTGCTTCGGCTGCTCGCCGGGATCGACGCGCCGACCACCGGCCGGATCACCGGCCGTCCCCGAACCGCCTATGTACCGGAGCGCTTCGCGGCCACCCTGCCGTTCGACGCCGTCGGATACCTGGTCCATATGGGCCGGGTGCACGGGCTCTCCGGTCGGCAGGCGGCCGCCCGCACCGAGCGGTGGCTTGAGCGCTTCGGCATCACCGGCTTCGCGGACACCTCGCTGGACCGGCTGTCCAAGGGGACCGCGCAGAAGGTCGCCGTGGCCCAAGCCCTGCTGGCCGAGCCGGAGTTGCTGGTGCTCGACGAGGCGTGGACGGGGCTGGACACAGCGGCCCGCGCCCTGCTGGACGACGCGGTGACCGAGCGGGTGGCGGCGGGCGGCACCGCCGTGTACGTCGACCACGATCCACGGCGGCTCGCCGACGCCGCCCCCCAGGTCCACCGGGTGGCGGGCGGACGGCTCACCGGCGGGCGGGCCCCTGCCGACGCGGTGGCCCGGGTGGTGATCGAGGCGGAGGGCACTGGCGAACCGCCCGCCGCCCTTGTGCCGCACAACCGGGAGGCCGGGCCGCGGGCGGGTGGCCTTGGGCGGCTGCGGATCACCGTGCCCGCCGACCAGTCCGACGCCGCGCTGCGCGCACTGCTGGGCGCGGACCCGCCCTGGCACATCCGCGCGGTGCGCACCACCGGCGGCGCGAGTTCTTCGGGAGCGGTGCGATGAAAGCCCTACTGCGCTACCAGGCGGCGCTGCTGCTGCGCTCGCAACGCTGGCTTCCGCCGCTGCTGCTCTACGGCGTGATCACGGGCATCGGCATCCAGTCGGGCCAGCCGCTGCTGGACTCCCTCGGCTTCTCGGCCGGGGCGATCCTGCCGGTGGCCGCCTGGCTGGTTCGGGTCTGCGCGACCGGCGAGCCGCCCGCCGCCCGTGCCATCACCCAGGCCGCGGCCGGTCCCGTGAAGGTGCAACTCGCCTGTGTGGCAACGGCGTTCAGCGCCTCCCTGGCGCTCGGCACCGCGGGGACGCTGGCGGTCGCCGCCATCACCAGCCCCTACACCGACGACCACACCCTGCCGGTGCCGATAGGCCCGGCCCTGGCCGCCGGGCTGCTGGCCACGCTCGCCTGCGCCCTGCTCGGTACGGCGGTCGGCGCGCTGTGCAATCCGCCGGTGCTGCGGCGTCCCGGCTGGCCGATACCGGTCACCGCGCTGGCGGCGCTGCTGGTCCTGGTCGCCTCGGGTTCCCCGGCGAACGCCGCGGTCAGCGGCCTGGTCAGCGGGTCGCACACCGGCACGGTGCACTCCCCGGTACTCCCGCTGGCTCTCACGGCGGCCATCTGCGCCGCGGCCACGGCGCTCAGCTGCCGCCTGGCAGCGAGACGTTGAAGACCGCGCGGGCCGGGGGATGGCGGCAAAGCATTGGCGGCCCTGGCGGCGGCCGGAGCATGCTGAACCCATGCTGATCAGGGACGCGATGCTTGCCGACTGGCCCGCGATCTGGCAGTTCAGTGCGGGAGATCGTGGCGGCGGGGGAGACCTACACCTACCCCCGCGACCTGTCCGAGGAGCAGGCCCGCGCGATGTGGCTGCTGGAGCCACCGGGCCGGACGGTGGTGGCCGTGGACGACGACGGAGCCGTCCTCGGCACGGCCAAGATGAACCCCAACCACCTGGGCGGCGCCGCGCAATTCAGTCCTCGTCGGGGGTGAGCCGCAGCGAGATCGAGTTGATGCAGTACCGCTGGTCGGTCGGGGTCGGGTAGCCCTCGCCCTCGAAGACATGGCCCAGGTGGGAGCCGCAGCGGGCACAGCGCACCTCGGTGCGGACCATTCCGTGGGAGCGGTCCTCCAGCAGTTCGACGGCGTCGCTGTCCTTCGGGTCGTAGAAGGACGGCCAGCCGCAGTGCGAGGCGAACTTGGTGTCGGAACGGAACAGTTCGGCCCCGCAGGCGCGGCAGGAGTAGACGCCCTTCGTCGTGGTGTCGGTGTACTCGCCGGTGAAGGCGGGCTCGGTGCCCGCCTGGCGCAGTACCGCGTACTCGGCGGGGGACAGCTCCGCACGCCACTGCTCGTCCGGCTTGTCGACCTCGTACGGCATCGCTCGCTCCTCAGCTCTCCACGGCGGCAAGGCGGGCCAGGATCTTCGGACCGAGTTCGGTCACATCGCCCGCCCCCATGGTGAGAACGAGATCACCGGGCTTGGCCATTCCGGCGATCCGGTCCGGGACGGCCCCCTTGTCGTGCTCCGCGTCGACGTCGGCGGACTTGGCGGCGGCCGCCTCGATGATCAGCGCGCTGGTGACGCCCGGGATCGGGTCCTCACGGGCCGGGTAGATGTCCAGCACCAGGCAGGCGTCGGCCAGCGCGAGGGCCTCGCCCATCTCGGTCGCCAACTGCTGGGTGCGGCTGAACAGATGGGGCTGGAAGACCACCAGCACCCGGCCGTCGCCCGCGCTGCCGCGGATGGCTTCGAGGTCGGCCGCGATCTCGGTGGGGTGGTGCGCGTAGGAGTCGATGACCTGTACCCCGGCGGCGCTGCCCTTGAGCTGGAGGCGGCGCTTGACCCCCGTGTAGGAGGCGAGCGCGGGGGCGAGGTCGGCGGCCGGGACACCCAGCGCGGTGCCCGCGGTGAGTGCGGCGACGGCGTTGTGCGCGTAGTGGCGGCCGGGCACGGAGACCGTGAAGGTCAGCTCCTCGTTGTCGAGCAGCACGGTGACCTCGCTGGTCAGGCCGTGCGGGGTGATGCCCACGACGCGTACGTCCGCGTCGGCCGCCTCGCCGTAGGTGACGATCCGCAGCCCGTCCCGGCCGCGCAGCCGCGCGGTCAGCTCGCGGGCGCCCGGGTGGTCGGCGGCGATCACCAGGGTGCCGCCGGGCACGATGCGGTCGGCGAAGGTCTCGAAGGACTCGTAGATCTCGTCCATCGAGGCGTAGTTGGCGTGGTGGTCGAGTTCCACGTTGAGCACGATCGCCACCTCGGGCGCGTACTTGTGGAAGCTGCGGTCGCTCTCGTCGGCCTCGGCCACGAAGATCTCACCGGCGCCGTGCCGCGCGTTGGAGCCGGGGGCGTCCAGGTCGCCGCCGATGGCGTAGGACGGGTCCAGGCCCAAGGTGGTGAGGCTGACCGCCAGCATCGAGGTGGTGGTGGTCTTCCCGTGTGTTCCGGCCACGGCGATCGCCCGGCGGTCCGTCATCAGCCCGGCCAGCGCGTCGGAGCGGTGCACGATCGGAACGCCGCGTTCGCGGGCCGCCGCCAGCTCCGGGTTGTCGTCACGGATGGCGCTGGAGACCACCACACAGGTGGCGTCCTCGGCCAGGTGCTCCGCCGCGTGCCCGATGTGCACGGTGGCGCCGAGCGCCCGCAGGGCGGCCGCGGTCTCGGAGTCCTTCGCGTCACTTCCCGCGACCCGCGCGCCGCGCGCCGCGAGGATCTTGGCGATGCCCGACATCCCGGCGCCGCCGATACCGATGAAGTGCGGTCGGGCCATGGCAGTGGGGACGGCGGGTGCCATACGCGGGCTCCTTCGATGGTGGCTGACAACTGCTCGGCCGTGATTGTCGCATCCTGCCCGCGGCCGAGCGGTCAGTGATCACTCGTTGTGCGCGTACAGCTTCAGTACGGGCACGCCCACGCTGTGGCGGGCACGGGAGGCCCAGTCACGGTGGAAGAACTCCTCCACCAGGTGGGGGGCGGTGAGCACGATCACCTCATCGGCGTTGGTCTTCTCCACGACCGAGCGCAGCAGGACGAGCGGATGGTCCTCGACGATCTCGCCGACCGCCTGCGCTCCCGCCCTGCGGAGTTCGCGCAGGCTGTGCTCCAGTGCCTGGGCCGCGGGGGCCAGGGCCTGGTTGCCCTCGGGCACCTCGTCCTCGTGCGCGGCGCTGCGCAGTTCGCCCAGGGCGACGTCGTCCAGTGCGCGCAGCAGCCGCTCCTGGTCGCCGCGCGGCTGCATCAGGACCACGAAGGAGACGGGCTCATCCGCGTGCAAGGTGGTGACAAGCTGCACGTCGACGGGGGCGAGCGGCTTCTCGATCATGAGTACGGTCGTGATCACGGACTCGTCCTTCTTTCTCGCGGGCCACTGAACCCCACAGAAACCATCCTGCCCCGAGTGCCTGTGGGGCGCGCCGAATATCCCCTTCTCTGACGACAAAAGCGGACCAAGCCCTTCCGTAGTGGGGGTCGTGCGGATGTCTGGATGCCCTGGGGGGCTTCCCCAGAGACAACGGAGGTCAGGCCCGGACGTAGCGGGTGAACAAGAATCCGTCCTCTTCGAGGATGGCCGCCGGAGCGAAGCGGGTGGGTACGGCCAGACCGGCACCGTCCATGATCCGTGGCTGGGTACCGGCGGCGATCAGCGGGGCGATGGACAGGCACAGCTCGTCGAGCACCTCGGCGGCGGCGAACTGCGCGAGCAGCCGCGGGCCGCCCTCGGTCAGCAACCTGGTCAGCCCACGGGCGGCCAGTACGCGCGCCACCTCGGCGGGGTCGACGCCCGGGCCCCGGCCCGCCACGACCACCTCGGCGCCGCAGTCCCGGGCGGCGCGCACCCGGTCCTGGTCGGCCTGGGCGCCGGTGAGCACCAGGGTCGGTACCAGCGGTTCGGTGAACAACGGAAGGGAGAAGTCCAGCTCCAGGCTGGCGCTGACCACGGCGATCACCGGCGCGACCGGCTGGCCGAGCGCCGCGCGGCGCTCGGCGAACGCGTCCCTGGCCTTCGCCGGGCGGTACTGCTCCTGCCGCACCGTCTCCGCGCCGACCACGATGGCGTCCGCCAGGCCGCGCAGGACGCCGAAGATCCGCATGTCGCCGGGCGAGGACAACGGCTGCGACCGCCCGTCGTGCCGGGCCGCCCCGTCCAGCGAGGCGACCATGTTCCCCCGCAGCCAGGCCGATGCGGCGGCGCGCGGCGCCGGATAGGCGTACGCGTCGGCCAGCGCGTCCAGACTGTCCAAGGAGGCCTCGCCGGGCGGGCACACAGGAAACAAGCGGCGCATGCGCCACAGTCTGGCACGCACCGCCCATGCCCCCGGCCCTCGGTTCCTCCGGCACTGCCGGTCCGCACGCACCCCGCGGTCCGCGCGGTTGCGGTTGTCCGCGGTGGTGTCGGGTTGTCGTTGTGGCGTCGGGTTGTCGTTGTGGTGTGTGTGGCGGGTTGCCGCGGTCCGGGGGGCGGCGCTCGTCGCGGTTGGAACAGCAACGCGGGCGTACAGGTTTGTGGTTGTTTGCGGTGTTCTGCGCGATGGGTTGGCGCGGGCAGAGGCGGCGCCTGTCGCTGTTGGTTCGACGCCGCCGGGTCTGCGCCGTCATGCTGGATCACCGTCGCGGCGGCAGAGGGTTACCGCGTCGGCGCCGAGACCACGGCGGACGCGGCAGGAATTCTCTCCGCCGCAATGGCGAGCGACCACGACGCCGGAGCCCGGCGGTCCCAACCTGGCCCCAACCCACCGGCGGCCCCAACTCGCCGCCGCCGCGAGGGGCGGCCCCCGGCACCCACCGTCCCCGGCGACCCGCCGCCGCGAACGCACCCCCGTCCCCGCGACCCCCGCCGTGCGCACCCGCAAATCCACCCCCGCCGCGCACCCCCCAAACCCACCCCGCCGCACGCACCCCCAAACC
>NZ_JANFNH010000027.1 GCF_024436055.1 Streptantibioticus rubrisoli
GGAAACGCTCCCGAAGGCGGCCGGGGCGCAGGCCGCCCCGGGCGTCTCATACGCTCGGGGCGTGAGCACCGAGAACGAGACCCAGCCCCGCCCGTTCACCCCACCCGCCGGAGCGGCCACCGGTGTGGGATCGATGCCCGGTGGCGATGCGCGGGAGGCCGCGCGGACCGCCGTCGGCACGGTGGAGGCGCTGCCGTTCCTCCCAGAGCTCCCCGCACGGGGACCCGGCGCCGACATGATCGGCCGCTCCCTCGGCATGCTGGTGGAGCTGTACGCCCGGGTGGAGCCCAGCGGCTGGCGGTTCGGCGACCGGCCGGGCCGCGACACCCGGCGCGCCCGCGGCTGGCTGGTGGAGGACCTGGACGCGCTGGAGGAGTTCACCCAGGGCTACACCGGCCCGCTTAAGGTGCAGGCCGTGGGGCCGTGGACGCTGGCCGCCTGCGTCGAGCTGAAGGGCGGCGAGGCGGCGCTCGGGGACCCCGGCGCCTGCCGCGACCTGACCGCCTCGCTCGCCGAGGGCCTCCGGCAGCACGTGGCCGACGTGCGGCGCCGGGTGCCGGGCGCCGAGGTGGTGCTCCAACTGGACGAGCCGTCGCTCACCGCCGTGCTGCGCGGACAGGTGCGCACCGCCAGCGGCTACCGGACGTACCGCGCGGTGGACCGCGCGCTGGTCGAGGGCGCGTTGCGGGAGATCGTGGCGGCGGTGCGCACGCCGGTGATCGCGCATTCGTGCGCCCCCGACGTGCCCTTCGCGCTGCTGCGGCGCTCCGGTGTCACCGGTGTCTCGTTCGACTTCGCACTGCTCACGGAGCGTGAGTGGGACGCCATCGGGGAAGCCGTTGAGGGAGGCGTCAAACTGCTCGCCGGAGTGGTGCCCGGCGCCGACGCGGATTCGGGCACCGATTCGAGGGCATTGTCAGACCCTGCCGGTAGCGTCAGTGGGGTCCGGTCGTTGTGGCGCAGGCTGGGGCTGGCACCGGGGACGCTCGCGGAGTCCGTGGTGGTGACTCCCGCGTGCGGTCTCGCGGGCGCCTCGCCAGCGTACGCCCGCGCGGCGCTGGCGCACTGCGTGAAGGCGGCCAGGACACTCGTTGACGACCCTGAGTAGCCGCTCGCAGCGCGCAAGAGGACAACGGAGGACCGGCATGGAGACACCGGCAGAGGTACGGGAGCGGCACGCCAAGCTGGCCGAGCAGGTCGAGGAGCACCGCTTCCGGTACTACGTGAAGGACGCGCCGGTCGTCAGCGACGCCGAATTCGACCGGCTGATGCGCGAGTTGGAGTCCCTGGAGGAGGAGTACCCGCAGCTGCGCACTCCCGACTCGCCGACCCAGAAGGTCGGGGGCACGTACGCCACCGAGTTCACCGAGGTCCGGCACCGCGAGCGGATGCTCTCGCTGGACAACGCGTTCGACGAGGCGGAGTTGACGGCCTGGGCGGAGCGTGTACAGCAGGATCTGGACGGTGTGCCGTACCACTTCCTGTGCGAGCTGAAGGTGGACGGCCTGGCCGTCAACCTCACCTACGAGCGAGGCAGGCTGACCCGTGCCGCCACCCGTGGCGACGGCCGCACGGGCGAGGACATCACGCCCAACATCCGCACCATCGGCGAGATCCCGGGCCGCCTCAAGGGCGACCGCATCCCGGAACTGGTGGAGGTGCGCGGCGAGGTCTACTTCCCGATGGAGGAGTTCCAGGCGCTCAACGCCCGGCTGGTGGAGGCTGGTGAGAAGCCGTTCGCCAACCCGCGCAACGCGGCGGCCGGTTCGCTCAGACAGAAGGACCCGCGCATCACCGCCAGCCGCCCACTGCACATGGTGGTGCACGGCGTCGGCGCCCGCACCGGTTTCGACATCGACTGCCAGTCGCACGCCTACGAGCTGCTGCACGAATGGGGGCTGCCGACGGCCGCGCACTTCAAGGTGGTCGACTCCATCGACGAGGTGCGCGAGTACATCGCGTACTACGGCGAGAACCGGCACTCCGTGGAGCACGAGATCGACGGTGTGGTGGTCAAGCTGGACGAGATCGCGCTCCAGGGCCGCCTGGGCTCGACCTCGCGCGCACCGCGCTGGGCGATCGCCTGGAAGTACCCGCCGGAGGAGGTCAACACCAAGCTGGTCGACATCCGGGTCGGCGTCGGCCGCACCGGGCGGGTCACGCCGTACGCCGTGGTGGAGCCGGTGACGGTGGCGGGCTCCGAGGTGGAGTTCGCCACCCTGCACAACCAGGACGTGGTCAAGGCCAAGGGTGTGCTGATCGGTGACACGGTGGTGCTGCGCAAGGCCGGTGATGTGATCCCGGAGATCCTGGGGCCGGTGGTGGACCTACGCGACGGCACCGAGCGGGAGTTCGTGATGCCCGCCGAATGCCCGGACTGCGGCACGGCGTTGCAGCCGATGAAGGAGGGCGACGTCGACCTGCGCTGCCCCAACTCGCGTTACTGCCCTGCCCAGTTGCGGGAGCGCATCTACTACCTGGCGGGCCGCAAGTGCCTGGACATCGAGAACTTCGGCTATGTCGCGGCGGCCGCGCTCACCCAGCCGCTGGAGCCCGCCGATCCGCCGCTGCGCGACGAGGGCGACCTGTTCGACCTGACGTTCGAGGAGCTGCTGCCCATCCGGTCGTACGTACTGGATCCGGACACCGGTCTGCCGAAGCGCGATCCGAAGACCGGTGAGGACAAGGTCGTCACCTTCTTCGCCAACCAGAAGGGCGAGCCGAAGAAGAACACCCTCGCCATGCTGGAGAACATCGCGGCGGCCAAGGAGCGTCCGCTGGCCCGGATCATCACCGGCCTGTCCATCCGTCATGTCGGCCCGGTCGCGGCGGAGGCGCTGGCCCGCGAGTTCCGTGACCTGGACCGCATCGCGGAGGCCGACGAGGCGGAGCTGGCCGCCGTGGAGGGCGTCGGCCCCACCATCGCCGCCTCGCTCAAGCAGTGGTTCGCCGAGGACTGGCACCGGGAGATCATCGAGAAGTGGCGGAGGGCTGGAGTCCGCTTCACCGAGGAGGGCTCGCACGAGGGCCCCCGGCCGCTCGAAGGGCTCACCGTGGTGGTTACCGGAACCCTCCAGGAGTACACGCGAGATGGCGCGAAAGAAGCGCTCGCCAGCCGCGGTGCCAAAGTGACAGGGTCTGTTTCGAAGAAGACCGGATTCGTTGTGGTGGGGGACAACCCCGGTTCGAAGTATGACAAGGCGGTCCAACTGAAGGTGCCGATCCTCGACGAGGCGGGGTTCGCCGTGCTGCTCGAACAGGGCGCGGACGCGGCTCGTGAGGTGGCGGTCAACCCGACCGAATAACAGGTATACGTCACCCGTTCGGCGCATACCAGAAGGATGAGGGAAGCAGTGTTCCATTCGGGCAACCACGGTGGATCGCTGCCCGCGGCGGGCTTATCCGGCCTACTGTTGAGGAGCGCTACTGCCGGGCATCAGTCCCAAAGCCGGGCGTGGCAACCAACAGGCGCAGCACCCCCGGCTGTGAGAGGGACGGGCATGAAACCGACGGACAGCGCCGAACCGGCTTCGCGCCGACGGCGGTCCGCCGTGCCGCCGGTACCCCCGGCGGTGCTGCGCGGAGGGCTGGTGGCCGGTGCCGCGCTGGCGCTCACGGCGGGCGTGGCACGGATACTGGCGGACGGTCACGCGCTGTTCCCCGGCGGCGCGCCGGGCTGGGCGTTCGCCATCCTCACCGGCATCATCGTCGGCCACCTGGTGGCGCTCGGCCGCGACCGCTGGTGGGGCGGCACCGGATCGGGCGCCGCGCTCACCCTGGCGATGCTGATGCTGTACGGCTGGGTGCCGTCGGTACTGGTGAGCCTGGCCGTGGTGGTGCTGGTCGGCACGGCACGCAGGCACCGATGGCGGCAGGCGGTGCTGCACGGTGCGGTGGACATCCTGGGCATCGGTGCGGCGGCGCTGGCGCTGGCCGTTTCCGGCAACCACCCCTCGGTGGAGAGCCCCTGGCGGCCCGAAACCTGGCAGCTGTCCGCGCTGCCGGTGGTCATCGCGGCCTCGATGTGCTACCTCGCGGCCACCCGCGCCCTGCTGTGGTACGCGGTGGCGCCGCGCGGCGGCGGGCTGCCCACGGTGGCCCGTACCGCGCTGATACGGCAGGGCCTGGTCGGGGTGGCGCTGCTGGGCATCTCACCGCTGATCGTCGTGGTGGCCGACCGTATGCCGGTGGTGCTTCCGCTGTTCGCGGTGCCGTTGATCGCGCTGGACTCCACGCTGTGGATCGCCAGGGCCCGCGCGGAGGAGCAGTTGCGTGATCCGCTGACCGGGCTGCCCAACCGTCAGTGGCTGCTGGAGCGCACTTGGTCGGCACTGGACCACGCCGAACGCAACGGTGAACGGGCGGCGTTGGTCCTGATCGATCTCGACCGGTTCCGCTCGGTCAATGACACACTCGGTCATCTCGCCGGTGATCGGCTGCTGTTGCAGATAGCCGACCGGCTGCGGCTCGCCCTGCCGCGCGGTGCGGAGGCCGCCCGCCTCGGCGGTGACGAGTTCGCGGTGCTGCTTCCCGCCTGCGACTCGCCGACCCGCGCCCAGCGGGTGGCCCGCACGCTGGTGGGGGCCCTCAGCTCACCGCTCAACCTCGACGGGCTGACGCTGGTGCTGGAGGCCAGCGCCGGGGTGGCGGTCTTCCCGGACCACGCGGTGGACGCCGAAGGGCTGCTGCGGCGCGCGGACGTGGCGATGTACGAGGCCAAGCAGGACCGTAGCGGGGTCGAGGTGTACGAGGCCACCCGGGACGGCAACACCCCTGACCGGCTCGGCCTGTTGGGCGATCTGCGGCGCGCCCTTGACGTGGGCGACGTCAAGCTGCACTACCAGCCCAAGGTCCGGTTCGACGGGCAGGTCGCCGGGCTTGAGGCGCTGCTGCGCTGGGAGCATCCGGAGCGCGGCCGGGTCAGCCCCGAGGAGTTCATCGCGATCGCCGAGAGCTCCGGGCTGATGCCGCAGTTGACTGAGTACGTGCTGGAGACCGCGCTGGCGCAGGTGGCGCGGTGGCGGCAGATGGGGATAGAGGTGCCGGTCGCGGTGAACGTCTCGCCGCGCGATGTGCACAGTCCCGGGTTCGCGGGGGCGGTCGCCGCGCGGCTGGCGCGGCATGGAGTGCCGCCGGGGGCGCTGCAGTTGGAGATCACCGAGCACGTTCTGCTGGAGGATCCGCAGCGTGCCGCCGACACGTTGGCCGGGTTGACCGGGCACGGGGTGAAGATGTCGCTGGACGACTTCGGCACCGGGTACTCGTCGCTGGTGCATCTGCGGCGGCTGCCGGTGAGCGAGTTGAAGATCGACAGGTCGTTCGTCGCCCGGCTGGTGGTCGACACCGAGGACGCGGAGATCGTCCGCTGCACGGTGGACCTGGCGCACTCCCTGGGGCTGCTGGTGGTCGCGGAGGGTGTCGAGGACGACGAGACATGGGAGCGGCTGCGGGACCTCGGGTGTGACGCGATCCAGGGGTGGCTGGTGGCGGCGGCGATGCCGCCGGAGGAGACGACGGCTTGGCTGCGGATCCGGGCGAAGAGCGGTTGGCACCGGGGCGACGCGGACGCGGTCGCGGAGGCGTCCTCTTCCGGCCAGCCGGTGAAGTAGTTCTCCCGCCCACTCGCCCCGGCACCCCACCCGCGGGCCGCGGCCCCAACCGCGCGCCGGGGCGCGCCCCGCCCTCGCGCGCGGCGCGCCGGGCCGCGTCATGCCCGTGACCGGGGGAGCCCCGGTGGTTAACCGTTTCGCGGGCGTGCGGCCCGGAGCCATAGGATTGGGCGCGGAAACTACAGACTCACTCCCTGAGGATCGCCACATGCCTGGCATCACGCGCGAGGAGGTCGCCCACCTCGGCCGGCTGTCGCGTCTTGAGCTGAAGGACGAAGAGCTCGATCACTTCGCCGAGCAGCTCGACGAGATCATCGGCGCGGTCGCCCGCGTCTCCGAGGTGGCCGGCGAGGACGTACCGCCGACCTCCCACCCCCTGCCGCTCACCAACGTCATGCGCCCGGACACCGTCCGCCCGTCGCTGACCCCCGAGCAGGCCCTGTCCGGTGCCCCGGCACAGGAACAGCAGCGCTTCAAGGTGCCGCAGATCCTGGGGGAGGACTGACCATGACCGACCTGACCAGGCTCACCGCGGCCGAGACGGCCGCGAAGATCGCCTCCGGCGAGACCTCTGCCGTCGAGGTCGCCCAGGCCCACCTGGACCGCATCGCCGCGATCGACGAGAAGGTGCACGCCTTCCTGCACGTCGACACCGACGGCGCGCTGGCCGCCGCCCGCGCGGTGGACGACAAGCGCGCCAGGGGCGAGAAGCTCGGCCCGCTGGCCGGTGTCCCGCTGGCGCTCAAGGACATCTTCACCACCGAGGGCGTGCCGACCACGGTCGGCTCCAAGATCCTCGAAGGCTGGATCCCGCCGTACGACGCGACCGTCACCAAGCGTCTGAAGGCCGCGGGCATCGTCATCCTCGGCAAGACCAACATGGACGAGTTCGCCATGGGGTCCTCCACCGAGAACAGCGCCTACGGCCCGACCTCCAACCCCTGGGACCTCACCCGTATCCCGGGCGGTTCCGGCGGCGGCTCCTCGGCCGCGCTCGCCTCCTTCCAGGCGCCGCTGGCCATCGGCACCGACACCGGCGGCTCGATCCGCCAGCCCGCGGCCGTCACCGGCACCGTCGGCGTCAAGCCGACCTACGGCGGGGTGTCCCGCTACGGCATGGTCGCCTTCTCCTCGTCGCTCGACCAGGGCGGCCCGTGCGCCCGCACCGTGCTGGACGCGGCGCTGCTGCACGAGGCGATCGCCGGGCACGACCCGCTGGACTCCACCTCCATCGACGCGCCGGTTCCGCCGGTGGTCGAGGCGGCGCGCAACGGCGACGTCAAGGGCCTGCGGGTCGGTGTGGTCAAGGAGTTCGCCGGTGAGGGCTACCAGGCCGGTGTGATGCAGCGGTTCAACGAGTCCGTGGAGCTGCTGCGCGAACTGGGCGCCGAGGTCGTCGAGCTGTCCTGCCCGTCGTTCAGCTACGCGCTGGCCGCGTACTACCTGATCGCGCCGTCCGAGTGCTCCTCGAACCTGGCCCGGTTCGACGGCCTGCGGTACGGGCTGCGCACCGGCGACGACGGCACCCGCAGCGCCGAGGAGGTCACCTCCCTCACCCGTGAGGCCGGGTTCGGCCCCGAGGTCAAGCGCCGCATCATGCTGGGCACCTATGCGCTCAGCTCCGGCTACTACGACGCGTACTACGGCTCGGCGCAGAAGGTGCGCACGCTGATCACCCGGGACTTCGAGCGGGCCTTCACGGACGTGGACGTCCTGGTCTCGCCGACCACCCCGACCACCGCGTTCCCGATCGGGGAGCGGGCGGACGACCCGATGGCGATGTACCTCGCCGACCTGTGCACCATCCCGGCGAACCTCGCGGGCAACGCGGCCATGTCGCTGCCCTGCGGGCTCGCGCCGGAGGACGGTCTGCCGGTGGGCCTGCAGATCATCGCCCCCGCGCTGGCCGACGACCGGCTCTACCGGGTCGGCGCGGCGGTCGAGGCCGCGTTCACCGCCCGTTGGGGACACCCGCTGCTTGAGGAGGCACCGACTCTATGAGCACCGTGAAGAAGGTCAAGTGCTTCAAGAACTCCAGGCCCGGCACCTACCTGCAGATCGGCACCTCGCTGTTCGGTGCCGTCTCCGTGATCAAGCAGCTGCGTACCGCGCGGAGCGAGGGCGACAAGCTCAAGCTCATCGACGCGGTGGTGGGTGCGACGGCCATCGTCACCGGCGTGGCCCTGCTCGTACGCGATCTGCGCCGCCTCGACAGCGGCGACGTCCTCGCCGACTGACGGGTCAGAAAAGGGAAAGTTTCCGTGACTGTCACTGAAGACCTGGTGTCGTACGAGGACGCGCTGGCGGCGTACGACCCCGTCATGGGCCTTGAGGTCCATGTCGAGCTGGGCACCAAGACCAAGATGTTCTGCGGCTGTTCGACCGAGTTGGGCGCGCCGCCCAACTCGCAGACCTGCCCGACCTGCCTCGGCCTGCCCGGCTCGCTGCCGGTGGTCAACGCGGTGGGCGTGGAGTCCGCGGTGAAGATCGGGCTCGCGCTCAACTGCGAGATCGCCGAATGGTGCCGGTTCGCCCGGAAGAACTACTTCTATCCGGACATGCCGAAGAACTTCCAGACCTCGCAGTACGACGAGCCGATCGCCTTCAACGGCTATCTGGACGTCGAGGTCGACGGCGAGACCTTCCGGGTCGAGATCGAGCGCGCCCACATGGAGGAGGACACCGGCAAGTCCACCCACATCGGCGGTGCGACCGGCCGTATCCACGGTGCCCAGCACTCGCTGCTCGACTACAACCGGGCCGGCATCCCGCTGATCGAGATCGTCACCAAGCCGATCGTCGGCGCCGGTGCCAAGGCTCCCGAGGTGGCCAAGGCGTACGTGGCCGAACTCCGCGAGCTGATCAAGACGTTGGGCGTCTCCGAGGCCCGCATGGAGATGGGCCAGATGCGCTGCGACGTCAACCTGTCGCTGCGGCCCATCGGCGAGGAGAAGTTCGGCACCCGCTCCGAGACCAAGAACGTCAACTCGCTGCGCAGCGTGGAGCGTGCCGTCCGGTTCGAGATCCAGCGGCACGCCGCCGTACTGAGCGCCGGTGGCAAGATCGTGCAGGAGACCCGGCACTTCCACGAGGAGCACGGCTCCACCACCTCCGGCCGGATCAAGGAAGAGGCCGAGGACTACCGGTACTTCCCGGAGCCCGACCTGGTCCCGGTCGCGCCGCCGCGCGAGTGGGTCGAGGAACTGCGGGCCGGGCTGCCGGAGTTGCCGCGGGTGCGGCGCATGCGCCTGCAGGCGGAGTGGGGCATCTCCGACCACGAGATGCAGTCGGTGCTCAACGCGGGCGCGATCGACTCGATCGTCGCCACGATCGACGCGGGCGCCCCGGCCGACCAGGCCCGCAAGTGGTGGATGGGCGAACTGGCGCGCCGCGCCAACGAGTCCGGCACCGACCTGGCCGCGATGCCGATCTCCGCGGCGCAGGTCGCCCGGGTCTGCGCGCTGGTCGCCGAGGGCACCCTCAACGACAAGTTGGCCCGCCAGGTGATCGAGGCGGTGCTGCTCGGCGAGGGCGACCCGGACCAGGTGGTGGAGCAGCGCGGACTGGCCATCGTCTCCGACGACAGCGCGCTGGGCGCGGCCGTGGACGATGCCATCGCGGCCAACCCCGCGGTGGCCGACAAGGTCAGGGACGGCAAGGTCGCGGCGGCTGGCGCGCTGGTCGGCGCGGTGATGAAGGCCACGCGCGGCCAGGCCGACGCCGCCCGGGCCCGTGAGCTGATCCTGGAGCGCCTGGGCGTCCAGGGCTGAGGCCCGCCACAGGTTACGGAAGGCGGCGATCCGGTTCCTCCGGGTCGCCGCCTTCCACATACCGCCACGCATCCGCCCCGCGCCGCATAAGGCCTGGATAAGCCCCTGATGAGCGCTCGCTGAAAATTCCCGTCCAAGGCTGTGAGGAAGACCACGAAAGCCGCAAACGATCTCTTCCTGCTGCGAGAGTGGACGGCTGTACCCGGTGTTCTTTGAGGGTCTTCGGTATGAAAGATCCTTTTGATCGGGGAAGTTCCAACAAGCGCCAGGAAGCAGGGGAATGGCCGCACTCGCCCGGTGGTGTGTGAATCGCCGCTTCGCCGTCATCGTGCTGTGGCTGGCGGCGCTCGTCGGACTCAGTACGGCGGCCTTCGCCACCGGATCCGCGTACTCCAGCGTCTACAACGTGCCCGGCACCGAGGCCGGACGGGCGGCGGCGCTGCTCAACAAGGCCTTCGCCGGCGCGGCGGGCTCCGCCGACACCATCGTCTGGCACACCGCGCACGGCACCGTGCGCACCGCCTCGGTGCGGCAGCGGATCGGCCACGCGCTGGACGAGGTCGCCAAGCTGCCCGGCGTCCGCACCGTCAGCACCCCGTACGGCCCGCAGGCCGCGGCCTCCGGTGCCGGTGGCGCGCAGATCAGCCGGGACGGGCACACCGGGTACGCCACCGTCACCTTCGACGCCGACGCCGAGCACCTCAGCGCCAGCCAGGTCAAGCGGGTGGTCCACACCGCGAAGTCCGCCGCGGCCAAGGACCTCCAGGTGGAGCTAGGCGGTGACGCGATCGCGCTCACCCAGCCGAGCCACGGGCAGCTCAGCGAGGTCGTCGGGGTGGCGGTGGCCGCCGTGGTGCTCCTCGCGGCGTTCGGCTCGCTGGCGGCGATGTGCCTGCCGATCGTGACCGCCGTGGTCAGCGTGGGCGCGGCGACGATGGGCATCCAACTGCTCAGCCACATTATGAACATCGCCGACTTCGCACCCATGCTCGGCACGTTGATCGGCCTCGGCGTGGGCATCGACTACGCGCTGTTCATCGTCACCAGGCACCGCAGAGGACTGCGGCGCGGCCTGTCCGTACCGCGGGCGGCGGAGCGCGCCATCGCCACCTCGGGACGCGCGGTGGTGTTCGCGGGCGGCACGGTGTGCGCCGCGGTGCTGGGCATGCTCGTGCTGCGGCTGAGCTTCCTCACCGGGGTGGCGATCGCCGCCGCGGTGACCGTACTGCTGACCGTCGCCGCCTCGGTCACCCTGCTGCCCGCGCTGTTGGGCGTCATCGGCAGGTTCGCGCTCAGCAAGCGGGAACGGCGGCGGCTCGCGGAACACGGCCCGCAGCCGGAGCTGCCCACCGGGCTGGCCGCTCGCTGGTCGGGCTTCGTGGAACGCCATCCGCGGCTGCTGGCCGCGGTGGCCGCCGTGGTGATGCTGGTCCTCGCGGTGCCCACGGTGTCGATGCGGCTGGGCACCTCGGACCAGGGCAACGATCCGTCGACCTCCACCACCCGCAAGGCGTACGACCTGGTCGCCGAGGGCTTCGGGCCAGGCGTCAACGGCCCGCTGCAGTTGGTCGCGCGGACCGACGACGCGGCCGCCAAGGTCGCCCTGGACAAGCTCACCGACACCCTGCGCGCCACCCACGGCGTCGCCTCGGTGGCCGCCGGAGGCGCCCAGCGCGCCGGTGACGTCGAGGTGTTGACCGTCGTCCCCACCACCGAACCGCAGTCCCAGGCCACCACCGACCTGATCAACCGGCTGCGGCACGAGGTGATCCCGGCCGCCGAGAAGGGAACGGACCTGCGGGTCGAGGTGGGCGGCGTCACCGCGGGATACGACGACTTCGCCTCCGTCATCGTCGGCAAGCTGCCGGTCTTCGTCGGCGTGGTGATCGCACTCGGCGGCGTACTGCTGTTGCTCGCCTTCCGTAGCCTGGGCATCCCGGTCAAGGCGGGGCTGATGAACCTCGCCGCCGTCGCCTCCTCGTTCGGCGTCGTGGCGGTGATCTTCCAATGGGGCTGGGGCAGCGAGCTGTTGGGCCTGGGACGGGCCGGTCCCATCGAACCCTTCCTGCCGGTGATCATGGTCTCGGTGCTGTTCGGGCTCTCCATGGACTACCAGGTGTTCCTGGTGAGCCGGATGTACGAGGAGTGGCAGGAGACCCGCGACAACCGGCGGGCGGTACGGGTCGGGCTGGCCGAGACCAGCCGGGTGATCAACTCGGCCGCGGTGATCATGATTTCGGTGTTCCTGGCGTTCGTGCTCAGCGGCGACCGGGTGATCGCGATGTTCGGCGTCGGACTGGCCGCCGCCGTGGCGCTGGACGCTTTCGTGCTGCGCACCCTGCTGGTACCGGCGCTGATGCACCTGCTCGGCCGGGCCAACTGGTGGCTGCCCGACTGGCTGGAGCGCGTACTGCCCCGGCTGAGCATCGAGCCGCCCGAGACTGAGGCGGTACCGCGACCGCCTAAGGCCCTCCCACCGCCGCAGGCGCTGCGGCCTAAGGCACCGGGCAGCGCATAGATCGGGAAGTCGCCCGATGTGGCGCACCCCCCTGGGAGACGAGGCTTGGGGCAGATCGAGAAAGCCCGAGTCACCAGTCACAGGGGGCGTCATGTACTACTACGAGTCCGAGATCCGGTCCCGCGCCGCCGAACTGCGGCAGGCCGCCTACCAGTGGCGGCAGGCCCAGGAGGCGCGCCGCGGCGGAGCCGCCGCCGCACCGGCGGCGAGCGGCCGCACGATGGCCCGGCTGCGGTCCCTCATCCACCCGCGACTGGCCGCCTGACCAGCCGGTATGACCGTCACCGTGCCGGTGGGCAGTACACTGCGCGCCGGATTGTCAGACCCCTGTGCGATGCTCGGCATCGTGCAGACCCAGTCCGTGTCCCCGGTGTTCGTCGGCCGCATCCGCGAGCTGACCGACCTCGACGCCGCGCTCGCCCGCGCCACCGCGGGCGAGCCGCAGGCGCTGCTGGTCGGCGGTGAGGCGGGGGTCGGCAAAACCCGGCTGCTTGAGGAGTTCCTGGCCCGCTGCCGCGCCGCGGGCGCGGTCACCGCCACCGGCGGCTGCGTCGAAACCGGCTGCGACGGGCTGCCGTTCGCCCCGGTGGCCACCGTACTGCGGGTGCTGCACCGGCAGTTGGGGGACGAGCTGGCCACCGCCGCCGCCGGACTGGAGGGCGAACTGGCCCGGCTGCTGCCGGAGTTGGGCGAGGCCACCCGTGAGGCGCACAACGAGACCGGTCGGGCCCGGCTGTTCGAGCTGACCGCCCGGCTGCTGGAGCGGCTCGCCGCGAGCCGTACGCTGGTCGTCGCCGTCGAGGACCTGCACTGGGCGGACAGCTCCACCCGCGAACTGCTCGGCTACCTGTTCCGCTCGCCGCACCGCGCCCGGCTGGTCGTGGTCGCCACCTACCGCTCCGACGACATCCACCGCCGCCATCCGCTGCGTCCGTTCCTCGCCGAGATCGACCGCATGCGGGTGGTGCGCCGCATCGAGCTGCGCCGCTTCAACCGGGCCGAGGTGCAGGCGCAGTTGGCCGGGATCAACGGCGCCGAGCCCGGCCCCGCGCTGGTCGACCGGGTCTTCCAGCGCTCCGAGGGAAACGCCTTCTTCGTCGAGGAGTTGGCGTGCAGCATCGCCAAGGGCTGCGAGAGCGGGCTCAGCGAGTCGCTGCGCGACCTGCTGCTGGTACGGGTGGAGGCGCTGCCGGAGGACGCCCAGCGGGTGGTGCGGATCATCGCCGAGGGCGGCTCCGAGGTGGAGTATCCGCTGCTCGCCGCGGTCGCCGGGTTGGGCGAGGAGCAGTTGATCGAGGCGCTGCGGGCCGCCGTCGGCGCCAACATCCTGCTGCCCACCGCCGACGGCGACGGCTACCGGTTCCGGCACGCGCTGGTCCGCGAGGCGGTGGTGGACGACCTGCTGCCCGGTGAGCGCTCCCGGCTCAACCGCCGTTACGCCGAAGCCCTGGAGGCCGACCCCGCACTGGTCCGGGCCGACCAGCGGGCGGCCCGGCTGGCCAGCTACTGGTACCACGCGCACGATCCGGCCAAGGCGCTGCCCGCCGTGCTCGCCGCCTCCGTGGACGCCCGTCGGCGGTACGCCTACGCGGAGCAGATGCGGCTGCTGGACCGGGCGTTGGAGCTGTGGGAGGAGACCCCGCCGCACATACGCCAGGCCCAGCGGCCCTTCGACTACGCGGACGTGTACCCGGCCTGCGGCTGCGACGACGAGGCGCTCAGCCACCTCGACCTGCTCGCCGAGACGGTGGTCGCCGCCCATCTGTCCGGGGAGCGCGAGCGGGCGCTGGCCATCATCAAGCGCGCGCTGCGGGCGCTGGACGACGGGCACGACCCGCTGCGCGCCGCCTGGTTCTGGACCCAGCGCGGCAAGCTGGTGGAGGGCCTGGGCCGCGGTGACGGCTGGGCGGAACTCAGCCGCGCCCAGGAGCTGGTACGCGGTCTGCCGCCGTCCGCCGTGCACGCCGAGGTGCTGGCCCAGGTCGCGGGCTGGTGCGCGCTGCACGAGCCGGGACCGGAGGCGTTCAGCACGGCGGAACGGGCGGTGGAGCTGGCCCGGCTGGTCGGCGCCGAGGGCACCGAACTGCACGCCAGGCTCACCCTGGGCTGGCTCAAGGTGGACTCCGGAGACGTGGCGGGCGGCTTGGCGGAGATGGCCGAGCTGTGCGAGCGGGTCACCGAGATCGGCAACGTCAGTGTGCTGGGCCGCTGCTACGTCAACCACGCGCACGCGCTGGAAGGTGTCGGCCGCTCCGCCGACGCGGTGGCGGCGGCGCGCGGCGGCATCGAGGTGGTGCGGCGGTTCGGACTGTCCGACGCCGGGGCCTGGCTGTACGGCAATCTGTCCGAGTCACTGTTCTCGCTCGGGTGCTGGACCGAGGCGGAGGAGGCGGCAAGTTCCGCCCGGCGGCTGGCCGCCGGGGCCAAGCCCCGCGCCAGTGCGGTCATCAGGCTCGCCCAACTCGCCCTCGGCCGCGGCGATCTGGACGCCGCCGAGCAGGAACTGGCCGTGGTCCGCGAGCACTACGGCATCCACGACCAGCAGCCGCAGTACACCCTGCCGGTGCTGCGCAACGCCCTCGACCTCGCGGCGGCCCGAGGCCGCATCCAAGACGCCCGCGCCGCACTGGACGAGGCGCTCGCGGTGGGCTTCCCGCCCGGTACCCAGCGGTACGCCTGGCCGCTGCTGCTCTCGGCGGCCAGCGCCGAGGCGGACGCCGTCGGGCTGCCCGCCGCCGCACCCGGCCGGGCCGAGGTCCTGGACCGCATACGGCACGCGGCGCGTCGGCTGCCCGGCACCCTGCCGGTGTGGCAGGCGTACGCGCGGCTGGTGGACGCCGAACTGCTGCGCGCCGAGGGCCAGGACACGCCCGAGGTGTGGGTCGAGGTGGTCGCCGCCTTCGAACCGCTTGACCGGCCACACCAGTTGGCGACCGCCAGGTACCACTGGGCGCGGGCACTGCTCGGCTCCGGTGCGGACGGCGCGGCTCGGCGGTGCGCGGTGCGCCCGCTCGCCCTGGCGCACTCGGCCGCCGAGCGGATGGGCGCCGGTCCGCTGCGCGAGCGGATAGAGCTGCTGGCCCGGCGGGCCCGGCTGCCGTTGGACGAGACGGCTGACGGCGACGAGCCGGACCCGGCCGAGGAGTTGGGGCTGACGCCGCGCGAGCGCGATGTGCTGCGGCTGGTCGCGGCGGGGCAGAGCAACCGGCGGATCGCCGAGGAGCTGTTCATCTCGCCGAAGACGGCGAGCGTCCATGTCTCCAACATCCTGGCCAAGTTGGGCGTCTCCAACCGCGGCGAAGCCGCGGCGCTGGCGCACCGGCTGAGGCTGTTCACCCCGGAGCCCGCCCCGGCTCCCCACTGACGGCGGCGGAGTCCGTGCCCACGGGGGTAGGGCACGGACTCCCGCCGCGACAGGTCACCCGCGGAGCCGGGGGTTCGGGCTTGCCCCGAAAACCCAGAGCCACCCAGTGCTTGCCATGAAGCTCCAGAACTGCCGGGGGTTCGCCGGGCTCGCCCCCGAAAACAAATCCGCCACAACGGCGAGCAACCTCCACGGCGGAGCCCGGCGGTCCAGAACCAGCCGCAACGCACCGTCAGTCCCACGACCCCCGGGCGGGCGGCAACCCGCCGATCTCCCCCAAATCGGCGGTGGAAAGCCGGATTTGCGCCGCCCCCGCGTTCTCCCGGGCCCACTGCGCCCGCTTCGTACCCGGTACCGGCACCACATGCCGGTACTGGGCCAGCACCCACGCCAACGCGACCTGCGCGACCGTCGCCCCGTGCCGTACCGCGACCCTCCGCAAACCAGCGACGATGGGCTGGTTGGCGGCCATCATCTCGGCCGTGAACCGCGGATGCCGAGCCCGTACGTCATCCGGTTCGAACCCCTGGCCCGGCGTGAGCGTGCCGGTCAGAAAGCCGTTGCCCAGCGGCATCGCGGCCAGCAGGCCGACGCCGCGCGCCGCGCACCACGGCAGCAGCTCGTCCAGTGCCTCCCTGGCCCACACCGACAGCTCGGCCTGCACACAGCTCACCGGGAACACCTGCTGCGCCCGCTCCAGTTGGCGCACCGTCTCCGTGTGCAGTCCGGCACCGTTGCGCCGGTTGCCGCGCGCGCCCACCGCGCACAATCCCAGCGAGCGCACCTTGCCCGCGGCGACCAGTTCCGCCATCGCGCCCCAGGTCTCCTCGATCGGCACCTCCGGGTCCACCCGGTGCAGCTGGTACAGGTCGATCACATCGGTCTGCAGCCGTCGCAGTGAGGCGTCGCAGGCCCTTTTGACGTAGCCGGGGCGCCCGTTGGCCACGATGTGCTGGTCGCCGACGAGCAGCCCGCACTTGGTGGAGACGAAGGCGTCCCGCCGCCGCTCCCTGAGCACCCGCCCCACCAGGAGCTCATTGGTGAACGGCCCGTACATGTCGGCGGTGTCGATCAGCGAGACGCCCGCGTCGAGCGCCGTGTGCACGGCCCGCAACGAGCCCTCGCCGTCCCGCTGCGAAGTGGTGTACGCCCAACTCATCGGCATGCAACCCAGCCCCACCGCGCCCACTTCGAGGGTCGCCGCACCGATCGTCCTGCGCTCCACCTGTCCCCGTCCTCCCAGCTAGCGCCCCGCGAGGCGCCCCCCAAGGTAACGCGCTGGTAGCGGACGCGGTCGTACGGGCTGTCGCATAGCCTCCTGAACATGGAGCGAAGCGCGAACACTCCCGTGACGGTCTGGCTGCCGATCGACCCGGCCACCATCGACGGTCTCCCCGAAGGGCCGCGATACCTGTGGTGGGATGGCGAGGACGAGTACCCCGCCGACCCCCGTGACATCGACTTCTACGTACCGCCGTACATGCGCGGCGCCGAGGTCGCCACCCGCCCGCTGCGGCACGGCGCCCGGCCGAGCGTGGTGCAGACGCTCACCGCCGGGATCGACCACGTACAGGACGAGGTGCCGCGGGGCACGGTGCTGTGCAACGCCCGCGGGGTGCACGATGCCAGTACCGCCGAGTTGGCGGTCACCCTCACCCTCGCCTCGCTGCGCGGCATCCCGCGCTTCGTACGCGGCCAGGACAGCGAGAAGTGGTACGCCGGGATGTATCCGGCGCTCGCCGACCGCAGGGTGGTCATCGTCGGCTACGGCGCGATCGGCGCCGCCATCGAGGACCGACTCACCCCGTTCGAGTGCGAGGTGGTGCGGGTGGCCCGCTCGGCCCGGCAGGAGGCACGCGGCCCGGTGCGCGCCATGAGCGACCTGCCGGAACTGCTGCCCCGCGCCGACGTGGTGATCCTGGTGACCCCGCTCACCGAGGAGACCCGCTACCTGGTGGACGCCGAGTTCCTGGCCCGGATGCCGGACGGTGCCCTGCTGGTGAACGTGGGGCGCGGTGCCGTGGTGGACACCAAGGCGCTGCTGGCCGAATTGGAGTCCGGACGGCTGACCGCCGCCCTTGACGTGACCGACCCGGAACCGTTGCCCGCGGGGCACCCGCTGTGGCATGCGCCGGGGGTACTCATCTCCCCACACGTCGGCGGTAGTTCCTCCGCGTTCCCCCCGCGCGCCCAGCGCCTCCTGCGCGAGCAACTGCGCCGTTACCTCACCGGGGAGCCGCTGCGCAACATCGTCAGCGCCCCTGAGCCCCCGAAGATCTGACCGAAAGGCACCGGATGAACACGCTCTGAAACCGCCATCATCCGCCCGGTTACGCTGTGTAGAGGAGCTATGTCCCTGAGTGACGATTCTGGTGTATCGTCCCGATCGGGGGTGCGCCGAACCGGCCACGCTTGGCCCTGGCGCGCACCGGAGACGAACGACGCGCACCGGAACGAGGCTGTCCGGTTGGTTGCGGACAACCGCCGGACCGGACACTTCAGGACGCGAGGGGGATGACGGGCGATGTGCGGCCAATGGAGATTCTCACCGGTACGGACACACCGCCGGGTGCGGCGCCGGGCGGGCGGGTGAGCGCGTCCGGGGCGGTGCTGACCGGTCCCGCCGCCGCGGGCGGCCGGACGGCACTCGTGCCCCAACTCCTCGTCGCCGTGCTCTGCGGCGGTTACGCGGTCGGCGCCGCCCTGGGCTGGGGATCGCCCGCGCTCGCACAGTTCATGGGCGATTTCGGGCTCTCCGCCGCCGCGTTGACCGCCTGTGGGTCCTGTCTGTGGTACGCGCGTGCCGTACCCGGCCGGAACCGGCCCGCCTGGGTGCTGTTCGCCGTCTCCTCCGCGATGGTCGCGGCGGGCAACGGCGTCTGGGGCTGGTACGAGGTGGTGCTGCGGCAGCCCGTACCGCGGGCCTCCGCCGCCGACTTCTGCTTCCTGCTGTTCGCCCCACCGGCCATCGTCGGACTGCTGGTGCTCGCCAAACGCCCGGTGAACCGGGCCGGTTGGATCTGCCTCGGCCTGGACGCCTGGCTGATCGGCGGCTCGCTGCTGACCTTGACCTGGAGCCTGGCACTGGCCCGTACCGCGCAGTGGGACGGCCGCAGCACGGCCAGGATCGCGCTGTCGTTGGCCTATCCGGTACTGGACATCATGCTGGTGTCCATGGTGCTGGTGTTGCACTTCAGGCGCTCCTCGGCCAACCGCTCGGCCGTGAACACCGCGATCGCCGCGCTCGCCCTGACCGTGCTGTGCGACGCGTTGTTCACCTCGCCACTGCTGCGTGAGCACTACCGCTCCGGGCAGATCCTCGACGCGGGCTGGTTCGCCGGGAGCATACTGCTGGCGTACGCGCCGTGGGTGGGCAAGCGGGAGACCAGCCGCCGTACGGTGCCGCCGCGCGGTTCACCGGAGCCCAGGGGCGCCGGTTCGCTGGGCGCGCTCACCCCGTATCTGGCCGCCGCCGTCTGCACGTTGGGGATCTTGTACAACGTGCTCGACGACCAGAAGATCGACCGGGTGGTGCTGTTCACCGGCTGCACGGTCGCCCTGGTACTGGTGGCGCGGCAGGGCATCATGCTGCTCGACAACATCGCGCTCACCCAGGAACTGGCCCAGAAGGAGAACCACTTCCGCTCCCTGGTCCAGGGGTCGAGCGATGTCATCATGATCGCCGCGCACACCGGCGTGCTGCGCTACGTCAGCCCCGCCGCCAAAGGCGTCTACGGGCGGGACGCCGAGCAGATGGTCGGCACCGAACTCGCCTCTCACATCCACCCGGAGGACCTCGGCAGAGTGCTGCACGAGGTGCGGAGGTTCCTCGCCGCGTCGCCCGCCGAGGAGCCCGCCACCCGTATCGAGTGCCGCATCCGCTCCGGCGACGGCGGCTGGCTCAACGTGGAGTCGTCCGTCAACCGCTACCAGGGCGGCCTGATCTTCAACAGCCGCGATGTCACCGAACGGGTGCGGCTGCAGGCCCAGTTGCAGCACAACGCCTCCCACGACCCGCTCACCGACCTGCCCAACCGCGCCCTGTTCGCCGAACGGGTACGGCAGGCGCTCGGCGGCCGCCGGGCCGACGACGGCGAGGCCGCCGTGCTCTACATCGACCTCGACGGCTTCAAGGCGGTCAACGACACCGTCGGCCACCAGGCCGGGGACGAACTCCTCATCCAGGCCGCCCGAAGGCTCCAGGAGTCGGTACGAGCGGGGGACACGGCGGCACGGCTGGGCGGCGATGAATTCGCCGCCCTCATCTGTGGCGGCACAGGCGACCGGCACGTGCGCGAGCAGCAGATAGTGGAGATCGCCGAACGGCTGCGGATGACCCTGTCCGAGCCCTACGCGGTCCTGGCGGGCACCGCCGCGCGCGGCCCGTCCGACGGCGGACGCGGCACCGCGGCCGAGCACACCGGGCCGCGGGTCGGGGAGACCACGGTACGGGTGGCCGCCAGCATCGGCGTGGCCTTCGCCGGCCCGGGCATCGGCCCGGCCGAGCTGATGCGCAACGCGGACCTGGCGATGTACCGGGCGAAGTCCGCGGGCAAGAACCGCGTCGAGCTGTACGCCCCGCAGATGCAGGCCGAGGTGGCGCACCGCGCCGAACTCGCCGAACGGCTGCGAACCGCCCTGGACAGGGGCGAGTTCACCCTGCTGCACCAGCCCGTGGTGGACCTGGAGAGTGGCGTGGTGGACGCGGTCGAGGCGCAGGCCCGCTGGCGCTCGGCGCAGGGCATCCTGTTCACCCCGGCCGAGTTCCTGCGGCTCGCCGACAACCGCCGGGAGGTGGACGAGGACCGCGCCGAGGTCAGCCGCTGGATGCTGGAGCAGGCCGTCGAACAGGCGGCGCACCGGCACCGCATGGGCCACCGGGTACCGGTGTCGGTACGGATGTCGGCGCGTCGGCTGATGGGCCGCGACCTGCCGCCCAGGACCGTCGAGTCGCTGCTGGCCCGCCATGAGCTGCCCGCCGGTGCGCTGATGCTGGCGCTCACCGGCCATGATCCGGGGATCTGCCTGGATGAGTTGGAGCGGCGGCTGCTCGCGCTGCGCCGCGCCGGGGTGACCATCGCGCTGGAGGGCTTCGGCACCGGTTACGCGGGGATGCTGGCGCTGCGCAGGCTGCCGGTCGACGTGGTGCGGCTGGACCGGGCGCTGACCGCGGACCTGGTGGAGTCGGCCCGGGTGCACAAGATCACCGCCGGGCTGCTGAGGATCGCCCGCGACCTCGGCCTGCGCTCGGTGGCCGACGGGGTGGACCGGCCGGAACAGGTCGTGGCGCTGCGCGAGATGGGGTGCACACACGGGCAGGGCATGGCGTTCGCCGGGCCGCTGGACGAGCCCCGGCTGCGCGGTTCGCTGGCCCGCGGCGGCTATCCGGTGCCCTTGTGCGCGGAACGGGACGTCGTACCGGCCGGTAGCGGGGCAGGGCTTCGGGGGGTGGCCTCTGACCAGCAGAACACCGCGTTCACATAAACACATCGCGCTCACATAATGAGATGTCCGTCCCACCCACTTGACACTGATATCCAAGGGGGAGGAGGGTCGGAGCCATGCGCACCCGAATTCTCGTACTTGGAAAGCGCGTCGGCTGATCCCGGGGCCCCTGTCCGCCCCGCTGACAGCACCGGCGCGCTCCCCTCGCTTGCCTAACGGCACGAGGGGTTTTTTGTTGCACTGGCACCCACCGCCCCCCATACCATTGAGCCGGGGCGGCCTCTTCGAGAAGAGAAACGCAGATGACCGAGCAGGCCACTGGGGCCCACCATCCGCAGCCGCGGGCCCGCAGCGCGGCACAGGCAGCACAGCCCGTCACCGAGCACGTGACGGGTGCCCAGTCCCTCATCCGCTCTCTGGAGGAAGTCGGCGCCGACACCGTATTCGGCATTCCCGGCGGGGCCATCCTTCCCGCCTACGACCCGATGTTCGACTCGAAGCGCGTGCGCCACATCCTCGTCCGCCACGAGCAGGGTGCCGGTCATGCCGCCACCGGCTACGCCCAGGCCACCGGCAAGGTCGGCGTGTGCATGGCCACCTCGGGGCCCGGTGCGACCAACCTGGTGACGCCGATCGCCGACGCGCACATGGACTCGGTGCCGCTGGTGGCGATCACCGGCCAGGTCAGCTCCAAGTCGATCGGCACGGACGCCTTCCAGGAGGCGGACATCTGCGGCATCACCATGCCGATCACCAAGCACAACTTCCTGGTGACCAGGGCCGAGGACATCCCGCACACCATCGCCGAGGCCTTCCACATCGCCTCCACCGGACGTCCGGGGCCGGTGCTGGTCGACATCGCCAAGGACGCGCTGCAGGCACAGACCGTCTTCAGCTGGCCGCCGCAGACCGACCTGCCCGGCTACCGCCCGGTCACCAAGCCGCACGCCAAGCAGATCCGCGAGGCCGCCAAGCTGATCGTCCAGGCCAAGCGCCCGGTGCTGTACGTCGGTGGCGGAGTGCTCAAGGCCCGGGCCACCGAGGAGTTGCGGATCCTGGCCGAGCTGACCGGGGCACCGGTCACCACCACGCTGATGGCGCTGGGCGCCTTCCCGGACAGCCACCCGCAGCACGTCGGCATGCCGGGGATGCACGGCTCGGTCTCCGCGGTCACCGCACTGCAGAAGGCCGACCTGCTGATCGCCCTCGGCGCCCGGTTCGACGACCGGGTGACCGGCAAGGTCGACACCTTCGCGCCGTACGCCAAGATCGTGCACGCCGATGTCGACCCGGCCGAGATCGGCAAGATCCGGGCCGCCGACGTGCCGATCGTCGGTGACGCCCGCGAGGTCATCGCCGATCTGATCGTCGCCGTCCAGGCCGAGCACGAGGCGGGCCAGCGCGGCGACTACGCCGACTGGTGGGCGCAGATCGACTCCTGGCGCAAGACCTATCCGCTCGGCTACGACCTGCCCGACGACGGCAGCCTGTCCCCGCAGCAGGTCATCGAGCGCATTGGCCAACTCGCGCCGCCCAACACCATCTACGCGGCAGGCGTCGGCCAGCACCAGATGTGGGCCTCGCAGTACATCAACTACGAGAAGCCGTACACCTGGTTGAACTCCGGCGGCGCCGGAACGATGGGCTACGCGGTCCCGGCCGCGATGGGCGCCAAGGCGGGCATGCCGGACACCACGGTGTGGGCGATCGACGGTGACGGCTGCTTCCAGATGACCAATCAGGAACTGGTCACCTGCGCGCTGAACAACATCCCGATCAAGGTCGCCATCATCAACAACGGTGCGCTGGGCATGGTCCGGCAGTGGCAGACCCTGTTCTACAACGAGCGGTACTCCAACACCGTGCTGCACTCCGGCCCCACGGCCGAGGGCAAGCAGCCGAACCTGGGCACCCGTACCCCTGACTTCGTCAAGCTCGCCGAGGCGATGGGCTGCGTGGGCATCCGCTGTGAGGACCCGGCCGACCTGGACTCGGTGATCGAGAAGGCCAACTCCATCAACGACCGCACGGTGGTGGTGGACTTCATCTGCCACGAGGACGCGATGGTCTGGCCGATGGTCGCGGCGGGCACCTCCAACGACGAGGTGATGGCCGCGCGCGGGGTCCGCCCGGACTTCGGCGACATGGATGACTGAGACCAGGACCGAGTCAGGAAGCGAAGGAAGAACCGCCGTCATGTCCAAGCACACGCTCTCCGTCCTGGTCGAGAACAAGCCGGGCGTGCTCGCCCGGATCACCGCGCTGTTCTCGCGCCGCGGCTTCAACATCGACTCGCTCGCCGTCGGCACCACCGAGCACCCCGAGATCTCCCGCATCACCATCGTGGTCAACGTGCTGGAGGAGCTGCCGCTGGAGCAAGTGACCAAGCAGCTCAACAAGTTGATCAACGTGCTCAAGATCGTCGAGCTGGAGCCGTCGGCGGCGGTGCAGCGGGAACTCGTCCTGGTGAAGGTCCGCGCCGACAACGAGACCCGCTCGCAGATCACCGAGATCGTCTCGCTGTTCCGCGCCAAGACCGTGGACGTCTCACCCGAGGCGGTCACCATCGAGGCCACCGGCGGCGCCGAGAAGCTGGAGGCGCTGCTGCGGATGCTGGAACCGTTCGGGATCAAGGAACTGGTCCAGTCCGGCACCATCGCCATCGGCCGCGGCGCCCGCTCCATCACCGACCGCTCGCTGCGCGCCCTGGACCGCAGCGCCTGACCGGTCCGCCGACCGCATGGCGAGACCTCACGACCCGTTTCCGCCCACCGGCATACGGTGGGAAGCACAACCTTCACATCAGCCAAGGAGAAGCCCAAAGTGGCCGAGCTGTTCTACGACGAAGACGCCGACCTGTCCATCATCCAGGGCCGCAAGGTCGCGGTTCTCGGCTACGGAAGCCAGGGCCACGCCCACGCGCTGTCGCTGCGCGACTCGGGAGTGGACGTGCGGGTCGGCCTGCCCGAGGGCTCCAAGTCGCGGGTGAAGGCCGAGGAGCAGGGCCTGCGGGTGGTCACCCCGGCCCAGGCGGCCGAAGAGGCTGACGTGATCATGGTCCTGGTGCCGGACCCGATCCAGGCCAAGGTCTACGAGGAGTCCATCAAGGACAACCTCAAGGACGGCGACGCGCTGTTCTTCGGGCACGGGTTCAACATCCGCTTCGACCTGATCAAGCCCCCGGCCAACGTCGACGTGTGCATGGTCGCCCCCAAGGGCCCGGGCCACCTGGTGCGCCGCCAGTACGAGGAGGGGCGCGGCGTGCCGTGCATCGTCGCGGTCGAGCAGGACGCGAGCGGCAACGCGTTCGCGCTGGCGCTGTCGTACGCCAAGGGCATCGGCGGCACCCGGGCGGGCGTCATCAAGACCACGTTCACCGAGGAGACCGAGACCGACCTGTTCGGTGAGCAGGCGGTGCTGTGCGGTGGCGCCTCCGCACTGGTCAAGGCGGGCTTCGAGACCCTGGTCGAGGCGGGCTACCAGCCGGAGATCGCGTACTTCGAGTGCCTGCACGAGCTGAAGCTCATCGTCGACCTGATGTACGAGGGCGGCCTGGAGAAGATGCGCTGGTCGGTCTCCGAGACCGCCGAGTGGGGTGACTACGTCACCGGTCTGCGGATCATCACCGACGCCACCAAGGCGGAGATGAAGAAGGTCCTCGGGGAGATCCAGGACGGCACGTTCGCCAGGAACTGGATCAACGAGTACAACGCGGGCCTGCCCAAGTACAACGAGTACAAGAAGGCCGACAGTGACCACCTCCTGGAGGCCACGGGCCGCAAGCTGCGCAAGCTGATGAGCTGGGTCAACGAGGAGGACTGACCGCCTCCGGCGCGGTGACCGAGGTCCGGGGGCTCCGCCCCCGGACCACCACTGCTCCGTCCCGTACCCCGGTAGGAAATGTCCGCCGCGACGGCGAGTAACCGCGCTGGCACCACCCGGCGGTCGCATCGCGGCCGCGGTGCCGGAATCCGATTCGGGGTCGCCGGGCCCGGCCCCCGCGGCTGCCGCCCGTGCGGGGCCGACCGCCCGCGGTTGGCCACCTCGTACAGACCCGTCAGGGTGATCCTTACGGAACGGCGGGAGAGGATCGGTGGAGCGCCGATACAATTCGTTAACAAGCGCGTCAGGCTCACAGCGTCGTGCGTCTTCCACGCGGCATGCCATCCCTCCCTCTCTGGAGCGGCCGTACGGGACCGGCCAGCCCGAAGGACAAGTGAGGACTCCGTGAGCACTGCTTCATCCACCAAGCCCGTCGTACTCATCGCCGAGGAACTGTCTCCCGCCACCGTTGACGCGCTCGGGCCGGACTTCGAGATCCGGCACTGCAACGGCGCCGACCGTTCCGACCTGTTGAGCTCCATCACCGACGTCGACGCGATCCTCGTCCGCAGCGCCACCAAGGTCGACGCCGAGGCGATCGCCGCCGCCCGCAAACTGAAGGTTGTCGCCCGCGCCGGAGTCGGCCTGGACAACGTGGACGTCTCCGCCGCCACCAAGGCGGGCGTGATGGTCGTCAACGCGCCGACCTCCAACATCGTCACCGCGGCCGAGCTGGCCTGCGGCCTGATCATCGCCACCGCCCGCAACATCCCGCAGGCCAACTCCGCGCTGAAGAACGGCGAGTGGAAGCGCAGCAAGTACACCGGCGTGGAGCTGTCCGAGAAGACCCTCGGCGTGGTGGGCCTCGGCCGCATCGGCGTACTGGTCGCCCAGCGGATGTCCGCCTTCGGGATGAAGATCGTCGCCTACGACCCCTACGTACAGCCCGCGCGCGCCGCGCAGATGGGCGTCAAGCTGCTCTCGCTCGACGAGCTGCTCGAGGTCTCCGACTTCATCACCGTGCACCTGCCCAAGACCCCGGAGACCCTCGGCCTGATCGGCGACGAGGCGCTGCACCGGGTGAAGCCGAGCGTCCGGATCGTCAACGCCGCGCGCGGCGGCATCGTCGACGAGGAGGCGCTGGCCTCGGCGTTGAAGGAGGGCCGGGTCGCGGGCGCGGGCCTGGACGTGTTCGCCACCGAGCCGTGCACCGACTCCCCGCTGTTCCAGTTCGACTCCGTGGTGGCCACCCCGCACCTGGGCGCGTCCACCGGTGAGGCCCAGGAGAAGGCGGGCATCGCGGTGGCGAAGTCCGTACGGCTCGCGCTGGCCGGCGAGTTGGTGCCGGACGCGGTCAACGTCCAGGGCGGCGTGATCGCCGAGGACGTACGCCCCGGGCTGCCGCTCGCCGAGAAGCTCGGCCGGATCTTCACCGCCCTCGCGGGCGAGGTCGCGGTGCGACTGGACGTCGAGGTGCGCGGCGAGATCACCCAGCACGACGTGAAGGTGCTCGAACTCTCCACGCTCAAGGGTGTGTTCGAGGACGTCGTGGCGGAGACGGTCTCCTACGTCAACGCCCCGCTGTTCGCCCAGGAGCGCGGAATCGAGGTCCGGTTGACCACCAGCTCGGAGTCGCCCGAGCACCGCAACCTGGTCACCGTGCGCGGCACGCTGGCGGGCGGCGACGAGGTCTCGGTCTCCGGCACGCTCGCGGGCCCCAAGCACATCCAGAAGATCGTCGGCGTCGGCGACTTCGACGTGGACCTGGTGCTCACCGAGCACATGGCCTTCCTGCGCTACGGCGACCGCCCCGGCATCGTCGGCATCATCGGCCGCATCCTCGGTGACGCCGGGATCAACATCGCCGGTATGCAGGTCGCCCGTACCACCGAGGGCGGCGAGGCCCTGGTCGCGCTGACCGTGGACGACTCCATCCCGCAGCCGGTGCTCGCCGAGATCGCCCAGGAGATCGGCGCCACCTCCGCCCGCGCCGTCAACCTGGTGGACTGACCGCCCAGTTCGTGTCACCCGTCGCGGCCCGCCGCCTCACCGAGGCGGCGGGCCGCGGACTGTGTGTCCGCTGTGTACGGCGGACAACCAACCGCCCTCTTTCGCCGTCTATGTGTGCGACGGGCCCCGGCAACGAGCCGGAGCCGTCACGACGAGTGGGGGAGCGCGATGGGATGGTCCAGGCGGGTGGCCGCGCTGGTGTCGGGGATCCTGCTGAGCGGCTGCGTCGCGACGGGGACCGCGTTCGCCGCGCCCGGGCCGAAGCTCGACGTGGAGACGTACGGCAGCGACGGCGCCCGCCCCGGGGAACTCGCGGACCTGTCCCTGGACGGGGAGCCGCGTGGGCTGAAGGCCGTGACCGCGACCTCCTCGGCGTTCTCCCGCCCGGTCACCTTCAAGTGGTCCGAGTACCGCGGCGGTTACGAAGCGGTGGCCACGCTGGGCATCTCCGACAAGCCGGGTGTGTATCCGCTCGCCGTGACGATCGGTGACCGGGTCGTGGCCCGCGACAGGATCCGGGTCCTGCCGTCCGAGCGGCCGTCGTTCAAGGTGCAGACGCTTTACGCGCCAGTCGCGCGGCCGGGGGAGTCGGTCGACGCGGAGTTCGACGACCTGTACCCGGGAGAGACCGGTACCGACTTCACCGTGCGTTCCACCGCGCTGGCCGGGCCGGTCCGGCTCGTCCACAACAACCAGTTGGACCACTTCACCCCCCGCCTGTTCACCGCCGTGCCGCGGCTGCGCGCGGACTTGGCGGACGGTACGTACGCCTTCGACCTGTACGGCCCGGATGGCCGCCGGATCGCCGAGAAGTCCATCACGGTGCGGGCGGCACGGCCGGGTGACAGCGACTACCTGGGCAAGGCCCGCGGCCCGGCCTTCTTCCCGCCGTTCGACATCGATAAGGCCCGCGAGCACGGCTACCGGGTTCGCGCCGGAGGAAGGGTCTACGTGCTGTGGAAGGACGCGGACCCGGACCCAGGCGAGGAGAACCGGCTGTACGCCTCCTCCCCGGCGTTCACCCAGCCGGTCAACCTCAGGCGGGATGACAGCAAGGCCGCGGACGGCGACGACCCGCGCTACTACGCCCTGGCCACCGTCCGCACCGGTCTTAGGCCCGGCACGTACCCCGTCACCGTCGTCGCGCACCACGGCCGGGTCAAGAGGACCAACTCCCTGACCATCACGGCCGGTCCGGCCCCCAGGCGCAGCGTCACCGCGGGCCCCGGCACCGGCTGGCTCGGCGCGTCCGGCGGCCTGCTGGTCGTCACCGCCATCGGCGTGTACGTCATCCGCAGGCGCCGCCACACCACGGCGTAGCGGCCCAACTCGCCGCAGGAGTGGTGCCCCGAAGGGGCGCGGGGCTGTGTTCATGTGCGGCTCCGCCGCATGGGCGCGACCAGCCACAACGGCGCCGCAGACGATCGGCGAACACATCGCCGCCCCCCAGCGGAGCGCCTAGCATGGAAAGGGGAGGGGCCAAATGGCGTTATACGCACGGGTGGTGGGCGCGGTGGTCGGGGTCGCCTTAGCGGCCAGCGGCCTGGTGGCGTGCAACGACGTGAACCGGTCGGTGGACTGCGGCAAGTCCGCGCTGAAGATCGCCGGTGACGTGCAGGATGTGGTGGCCGCCGTCACCAACGTCGGGAACCTGGTGGACTCCGAGCGGCGCAAGCAGACCTCCGAGTCGCTCGACAGGCTCCAGCGGGACGTCAAGGACGTGGCCAGCAACAGCCACGACGTCGACCAGCGCAAGGCGGCCGACGATGTGGCCAGGGCCGCGCGGGGGGTCAAGACCGCGGCGGACAACGGCGGTTCGCCGGATGTCAAGCCGCTGGGTGACGCGGCGGCCGAGCTGTCCAAGGTGTGCGTGAAGTCCTGAACGGGCTCACAGCCTGGCCGACTTGAGGGCCATGTGCAGCAGCAACCGGTCCTCGCCCTCGTCCAGGTCGAGTCCGGTGAGCCGCTCGACCCGCGACAGCCGGTAGTAGAGCGTCTGGCGGTGGATCGCCAGCGCCGCCGCGGCCCGGCTCGCCTGGCCCGCGCAGTCCAGGAACACCTCGGCGGTGTGGGCGAGTTCGGCGTGCGCGGGCCGCAGCAGTTCGGCCACGCTGCGGTCGCCACCGGTCGGCAGACCGGTGAGCAGCCGGTACGGCCCGATCTGCGACCACTGGGCCACCGGCCCCAGCTTCGGCTGCGCCCGCGCCGCCCGCGCCGCGCCGGACGCCTCGCGCCAGGCGTCCGCCAACTCACCCAGACCCGAACGCGGTTCACTGATCCCGGCGGCGCCCCGGGCCGCGCGGGAGGACTCCAGCAGCCGTGCGGCGGCGGTCCGGGCGGGGGTCACCACGTCCTGGGCGCGCAGCCGCACCAGTGCCGCCAGTCCCTCGTCGCGCACTGTGCACAGCGCCGCGGTGCCCGGTACCCCGCGTACGTCCGGCAGCGCGTCGGCGTCCTCGCCGGTGTCCGCGGTGTCCCACGGGCTCACGCAGACCAGGGCGAACGGCCCGTCCGCGGCCCGGCCCAGGGTGGCGCGCAGCACGTACTCCGCGGTCTCCCGGCGCTCGCGTGGCCCGGTGATCAGCGCCAGCAGCTCCCGGCCCAGGTCGGCTCCGGCCCGCGCCTCCGCGGCCAGCAGGGTGCCGATGCGCGCGGCGACCGCCATCGCCGCCCCGAGCGGCCGGGCCTGCCCGTCGTCCAGCAGCCACACATAGCCGTAGACCACGCCGCGGTGCCGCACCGGCAGGCAGATCCGCGCCCGTATCCCCGCCTGGGGGTCGGCCGGGATCCGTACCGGGGCCTGCGCCCGCGCGATGCCGAAGCCCTCGAACCAGGCGCGGACCTCGGCGGTGGAGCCTCGGGTGAGGATCGAACGGGTACGGATCGGGTCCATCGCGCCCGCGTCGCTGTCGTGCGCGCAGAAGGCGATCAGCCGGAAGTCCCGGTCCTCCAGGGTCGCGGGCGCGCCGAGCAGCGCCGACACCTCGTCGACGAGTTCCTGGTATTCGCTGTAGTCCCCGCGCACCGGGCCATTGTCGCTCATACACATGTATGAGGGGCCGGTCACGGATGCGTGACAACTGTCGATAGCTCACGGTGAGGGAGAAACCTAGATTTCATGGCGGAGCCACCCGCACGATGTGGCCGCTTCGCCTGCCCCGCCGCACGTACGCCCGCTCCACGCACTTCCCTTGCTCTAAGCGCACATTGGAGGAGCCCGTGCTGGGTCCCGTGTTGCTCGCCGCCTCGCGCAGCGACCGCATGCGCCGCATCGTCGCGGCCGCCCCCGTCACCCGGCCGGTCGTCGACCGTTTCGTCGCCGGTGACGAGCTGCGGCCCGCCATGGACAACGTCCGGGCGCTGACCGCCGCCGGGCTTGAGGTCACCCTTGACCACCTGGGCGAGGACGTCACCGACCGGGCCACCGCCAACGCCACCCGCGACGCCTATCTGCGGCTGCTGGACGCCATCGCCGCCGAGGGGCTCGGCAAGCGCGCCGAGGTGTCGGTGAAGCTGTCCGCCTTCGGTCAGGCGCTTCCGGTCGACGGGCACGACATCGCGCTGGAGAACGTCCGCCAGGTCGCCGAGGCGGCCACCGCCGCGGGCACCACGGTCACCCTCGACATGGAGGACCACACCACGGTCGACTCGACCCTGGCCATCCTCGACGAGCTGCGCAAGGAGCACCCCGGCACCGGCGCCGTGGTGCAGTCCTACCTGTTCCGCACCGAGGACGACTGCCGCCGCCTGGCCACCCCCGGCTCCCGGGTCCGCCTGGTCAAGGGCGCCTACAAGGAGCCCGCCTCGGTCGCCTACCAGGACAAGCGCGAGGTGGACCGGGCGTATGTGCGCTGCCTGAAGATCCTGATGGCGGGCGGCGGATACCCCATGATCGGCTCGCACGACCCGCGCATGATCGCCATCGGCGAGGACCTGGCGCGGCGCAACGGGCGGCAGCCCGGTGACTACGAGTTCCAGATGCTCTTCGGCATCCGTACCGCCGAACAGCGCCGCCTGGCGGGGGAGGGCGAGCGCATGCGCGTTTACGTGCCGTACGGCGCAGACTGGTACGGGTACTTCATGCGCCGTCTCGCCGAGCGCCCCGCGAACCTCGCGTTCTTCCTCCGCTCGTTCGTCCCCGGCGCCTGACCGGGCGCCACCGCACCACCCAACGTAGAAGGAGACCCCCTCTCATGGACGCCGTGACCCAGGTCCCGACGCCGGTCAACGAGCCGGTGCACTCCTACGCGCCGGGCAGCCCGGAGCGGTCCCGCCTCGAAGTGAAGCTCAAGGAGCTGAGCGAGAACCCGGTCGACCTGCCGATGACCATCGGCGGCGTCAAGCGGATGGGCGGCGGGGAGCCCTTCGACGTGGTACAGCCGCACAACCACGCGGCCCGGCTCGGCACGCTGCGCGGCGCCACCGCCCAGGACGCGCGGGACGCCATCGACGCCGCGCTGGCCGCGGCGCCCGCCTGGCGCGAGATGTCCTTCGACGACCGCGCCGCGATCATCCTGCGCGCCGCCGAACTGCTGGCCGGGCCGTGGCGGGAGACCATCGCCGCCGCGACCATGCTGGGCCAGTCCAAGACCGCGCAGCAGGCCGAGATCGACACCCCCTGTGAGCTGGTGGACTTCTGGCGGTTCAACGTCGCCTACGCCCGGCAGATCCTGGCCGAGCAGCCCCCGGCCAACTCGCCGGGTGTGTGGAACCGCCTCGACCACCGCCCGCTGGAAGGTTTCGTCTATGCGATCACGCCGTTCAACTTCTCGGCGATCGCGGGCAACCTGCCGACCGCGCCCGCGCTGATGGGCAACGTGGTGATCTGGAAGCCGTCCCCGACGCAGACCCGGGCCGCCGTGCTGCTGATGGAGCTGCTGGAGGAGGCGGGCCTGCCCAAGGGCGTCATCAACCTGCTGACCGGTGACGGCATCGCGGTCTCCGAGGTGGCGCTGAACCACCCGGACCTGGCCGGTATCCACTTCACCGGTTCCACCAAGACCTTCCAGTACCTGTGGAAGACGGTGGGCGCCAACATCGAGAACTACAAGAACTACCCGCGGATCGTCGGCGAGACCGGCGGCAAGGACTTCGTGGTGGCCCACCCGTCGGCCGACCCCGCGGTGCTCAAGACCGCGCTGACCCGTGGCGCCTTCGAGTACCAGGGCCAGAAGTGCTCGGCGACCTCCCGCGCCTACATCCCGCGCTCCATCTGGGACGGCGGCTTCAAGGAGGCCTTCGTCGCCGAGGTCGAGGGCATCACCATGGGTGACGTCACCGACCTGGACAACTTCATCGGCGCCGTGATCGACGACCGTGCCTTCGCCAAGAACAAGGCCGCCATCGACCGCGCCAAGGCCGACCCGACCTGTGAGATCGTCGCCGGTGGCACCTACGACGACACGGTCGGCTACTTCGTCCGCCCGACCGTGGTGGTGTGCACCGACCCGGACAACGAGGTCTTCAAGGACGAGTACTTCGGCCCGTTCCTCGCCGTGCACGTCTACGAGGACGACAACTACGAGCAGATGCTGGCGCAGATGGAGTCCGTCTCCAAGTACGCGCTCACCGGCTCGATCATCGCCGGTGACCGGGCCGCCGCCCGGGACGCCATGGACAAGCTGCGGTACGCGGCGGGCAACTTCTACATCAACGACAAGTCCACCGGCGCCGTGGTCGGCCAGCAGCCGTTCGGCGGCGGCCGGGCCTCGGGCACCAACGACAAGGCGGGCGCCGCGCAGAACCTGATGCGCTGGACGTCCACCCGTGCGATCAAGGAGACGCTGGTCCCGCCGACCGACTACCGCTACCCGCACATGGGCTGAGCCCCAGCCGATCGACGGCCCCCTGGCAACCGCCAGGGGGCCGTTGGCGTGGTTGCCGTCTCAGATAGTAGGAAGTCCGAGTATTCGTGGCGACAGAACGGCGAAGTCGTCCTAGCGTTGTAAGAGCCGAACGTCTCGCTTGATCCAGCGAACGGCGGACGAGAGCCGGTGCCTTCGCGCAGGCCACCCCTGCGGCCCCCGCTCCCCGCCCCATCCGGCGCACCCGTCGCCCCCGGTACGGGGGACCCCAGCGTCATGGTTGGAGTTGTGCTCCCATGGATGAGACCGCCCGCAAGAACGCCGCCGAAGCCCTGCAGCGCGCCCTGGACCGCCGCGACAACGGCGGTGCCACCGGACACGAGCGCCGCTGACGACCCGTAACTCTCCCGTAGGCCAGGCGACTTGGCCGCTCGGCCAACCGGGCGTCCAGAATGTGGATACTCCATGTCATTGACTGGGACGAGGCGTACAGTGCCCAGCATGTCCCGCAGCATCAGCCTCGCAGTGATCCCCGGTGACGGCATCGGCCAGGAAGTCGTGTCCGAAGGCCTCAAGGTGCTCAGCGCCGTCCTTCCGCAGGACGTGAAGCTGGAGACGAAGACCTACGACTTCGGCGCCAAGCGCTGGCACGAGACCGGGGAGACGCTCACCGACAGCGACCTGGCCCGGCTCAGGGAGCACGACGCCATCCTGCTCGGTGCGATCGGTGACCCGTCGGTGCCCTCCGGGGTGCTGGAGCGCGGGTTCCTGCTCAAGCTGCGGTTCGCCTTCGACCACCACGTCAACCTGCGCCCCGGCAAGCTGCTCCCCGGAGTGAAGTCGCCGCTCGCGGGTGACCGGGAGATCGACTTCGTGGTGGTCCGCGAGGGCACCGAGGGCCCGTACGCGGGCAACGGCGGTGTGCTGCGCGCCGGTACGCCGCACGAGGTGGCCACCGAGGTCAGCGTCAACACCGCGTTCGGCATCGAGCGGGTGGTGCGGGACGCGTACGCCCGCGCCCAGGCCCGGCCGCGCAAGAAGCTCACCCTGGTGCACAAGAACAACGTGCTGGTGCACGCCGGCCACCTGTGGAAGAACATCTTCGACCGGGTCGGCCAGGAGTTCCCCGAGGTCACCACGGACTACCTGCATGTGGACGCGGCGACGATCTTCTTCGTCACCCAGCCCGAGCGGTTCGACGTGATCGTCACCGACAACCTCTTCGGTGACATCCTCACCGACCTCGCCGCCGCGATCACCGGCGGCATCGGTCTGGCCGCCAGCGGAAACATCAACCCCTCAGGGGAGTTCCCGTCGATGTTCGAGCCGGTCCACGGCTCCGCGCCGGACATCGCGGGCCAGGGCAAGGCCGACCCGACCGCCACCGTGCTGTCGGTCGCCCTGCTGCTGCAGCACCTCGGCTACGGCGAGCAGGCCGCCCGCATCGAGGCCGCGGTCGCCGCCGACCTCGCGGAGCGGGGCGACGCCCAGCGCTCCACCAGCGCGATCGGCGACGCGCTCGCCGCCCGAGTATCCGGCTGACCGCCGGATCCCGACCCCCAAAGAGGGCCTGCCCGGCGGACATCGGTTCCGTCGGACAGGCCCTCTTGCTGTGCAACGGCGATCCCGGATGCCACCATCGACCCCTGGACCGCGATCCGCGCCACATGTGCGAGTGGTTTTCACCCCCACCCCTCTCAGCGATAATCGGACAGAGGGCCGCACTAAGGGTGGAAGCTAGGACGTCCTAGCAACGCCCGCAGGCGGAGTACGCGGTCCGCCACTACCTCACGGTGAAGGACACGCAGACATGACGACGCCCACGATCGAGCTCAAGCCCTCCGCGCACCCGCTCTCCGACGCTGAGCGGGAGGCGATCCTCGCCAACCCCGGTTTCGGCCGCCACTTCACCGACCACATGGTCACCATCCGGTGGACCGAAGGCCGCGGTTGGCACGACGCCCAGCTCGTCCCGTACGCGCCGCTGTCGATCGACCCGGCCAACATGACGCTGCACTACGCGCAGTCCATCTTCGAGGGGCTCAAGGCCTACCGGCAGCCGGACGGCAGCGTGGCCACCTTCCGCCCGGAGGCCAACGCCGAGCGCTTCCAGGCCTCGGCACGCCGACTGGCCATGCCCGAACTGCCGGTGGAGACGTTCATCGCCGCGTGCGACGCGCTGGTCAGCCAGGACAAGGCGTGGGTGCCGAGCGAGGGTGAGCAGTCGCTCTACCTGCGGCCGTTCATGTTCGCCGCCGAGGTGGGGCTCGGCGTGCGGCCCGCCAACGAGTACCTGTTCATCGTGATCGCCTCTCCGGCCGGGGCCTACTTCCCCGGTGGCGTCAAGCCGGTCTCCGTCTGGCTCTCCGAGGAGTACGTGCGGGCGGCGCCCGGCGGCACCGGTGCGGCCAAGTGCGCGGGCAACTACGCCGCTTCGCTGGTGGCGCAGGCCCAGGCCATCGAGCACGGCTGCGACCAGGTGGTCTGGCTGGACGCGATCGAGCGCCGGTGGATCGAGGAAATGGGCGGTATGAACCTGTACTTCGTGTACGGGGACAAAATCGTCACGCCGGAGCTAAGCGGTTCGCTGCTGCCGGGTATCACGCGGCTGTCGCTGCTGCAGATCGCCGAGGACCTCGGCTACGAGGTGGCCGAAGGCCGGATCTCGGTGGACGACTGGAAGAACGGCAACGCGGACGGCTCGCTCACCGAGGTCTTCGCCTGCGGGACCGCCGCCGTGATCACGCCGGTCGGTTCGGTGAAGTCCACCCGCGCCAACTGGACCGTGGCGGACGGTGAGCCGGGCAAGGTGACGATGCGGTTGCGCAGGGCGCTTCTTGACATCCAGACGGGTCTCGCGCCCGACACCCACGGCTGGATGCACCGGCTGGCCTGACGGTTCGCCTGGCGGGTCGCGGTTGGTTCGGCACCGCCGGGCTCCACTGCGGTGGTTGCTCGCCGTCGCGGCGGTGAAAAGATCTGCCGGTGCGGCGGGAGGGAATTTGCTGCGTTCTCGCACACTCCCGTCGCAACGGCATATCTTTTTCCCGCCGCAGCGGCGCGCAACCACACTCAACGTGACCGGCGGTGCCGAACCCACCTCATGTGGCCGTAACCGCCTTCTCCGGCACCGGAGTTGACGCCGGAAGCGGGTGCGGGCGGCCCGCGTTCAGGACCGCGTAGGTGACCCCCGTCACCGAAGCGGACAGCAAGAAACTGATGTCGATGCCACCGGTGAAGCGCAGCAACGGACCGCTGTACAGCGGTGTGTCAACCTCCAGCAGCCCCACCACCGAGCCGTGGGCCCAGGCGGCCACAGCCGACACGTTCCAACCGGCCCGGTACCAGTAGATCCCGCCGCGGGTACGGCGGTTGTAGACCTGTAGCGCGTCCGCGTCGTAGACCCCCCGCACCCGCCGGAAGCCCATCAGTGTGATCACCGCCCACGGCGTGCCGACCGCGGTGAGCACCAGGACGAACGAGGTCATCGCGTCCTGCGCCGCCCACGCGAAGTGGCCGAGGTAGACCAGTGCGGTGGAGACCGCCGCCACCACGTAAGTGGCCTGCGTACGGGTCGCCTTGGGCAGGATCGCGTCCAGGTCCAGACCCATGCTGTAGAGCATCAACCCGGCGTTGCCCACCGACCCCGCGGACCCGTTGAGCAGCAGCAGCGGCAGGTACCACGCGGGCGACGCGGCCACCAGCGAGGTCGCGTAGTCGCCACCGGCGCTGACGCACAGCGCGGTGAACGTGCCGAAGAGTTGTGGCACCAACAGCCCCACGACCAGCCCGAAACAGGTGCCCCAGAACACCTTGGCCTGGCTGAACCGGTTCGGTGAGACATAGCGCGTGTAGTCGCCGAGCAACGTGATGAACGCGATCGGCCCGCTCAGCCCGGCCGAGACGGCGGACAGCAGCCACGTCGGCCAGTAGCCGCCGAGCAGATACGACGAGCCGTGCGGTGGCGCGGTGTGGAACAGTCCGAAGTAACCGATCACGCCGATGAACAGCAGCACCGTCAACGAGATGGTCAGCAGTCGGCTCAGCCGCAGCAGCATCCGGTAACCGAACACCGCGGACGACGCGGTGGTCAGCGCCAGCACCGCGTAGACCGTCGCATAGCTCGCCGCGCCCGTGGGCAGCCCCAGCATCCGGTGCAGACAGCCCACCACCGCGTCCCCGCCGACCCACAGGGTGAGCGCGGTGTACCCGAGGGAGAGCAGCAGGCCGATCATCGACCCCAACAGCCGCCCCCGGACCCCGAAATGCGCACCGCTGCTGGTCGACAGGTTGGTGGCGGTGCGCAGGGACACCAGCGCGAGCGGCGCCACCAGCACCGTCCCCACCAGCGTGCCCGCCACCAGTGAGGTGAACGAGCCCCACCAGCCCAGCCCGAAGGAGACCGGGAGCCAGCCGAAGACGATCACGCCCAGGGCGAGGTTCGAGCCCAGCAGAATGCTGATCACGTCCCGTGGCCCGCTGGTTCGCTCCTCCTCCGGGACGGTGTCGACGCCCCGCTGTTCGATCTGCATACGCGGTCTCCTTGACCAGCGACGGTTTAGAACGCCGCTCAATGTGGCTCACGCTGTACGGCAAATCAAGGGTTCAGTTTCAGGGGATTAATTGTTAGAGTGACGTTCAAATTCTTGATCTTCCGCTGGGAGGAGGCGGGGCATGCGGCTGACCCCGACGGAACGCGACCGCCTGCTGCTGTTCGGCGCCGCCGAGCTGGCGCGGGCGCGCCGGGCCCGCGGGCTGCGGCTCAACGTGCCGGAGGCCACCGCGCTGATCGCCGACACGGTCTGCGAGGCGGCCCGGGACGGCAAGCGGCTCGCCGAGGCGATCGAGGCCGCGCGCACCGTGCTGCGGCCCGACGACGTGCTGCCCGGAGTGGCCGATGTGATCGGCGACGTCATGGTCGAGGCGGTCTTCGACGACGGCTCCCGGCTCGCCGTGGTCAGCGACCCGATATCCGGCGGCTCGCTCGGCGACGACGCGCCCGGCGCCGTACTGCCAGGCCCGGCCGACCCGCCGACCGAGCCCGCGGTGCGGCTGACCGTGCGCAACACCGCGACCGTCCCGATCTCCGTCACCTCGCACTTCCACTTCTTCGAGGCCAACCCCCGGCTGGACTTCGTCCGTTCGGCCGCGTACGGGATGCGGCTGGCGGTGCCCGCCGGGTCCTCGGTGCGGTTCGACCCGGGCGCGGAAGTCGAGGTCGGTCTGGTGCCGATCGGCGGCGACCGGGTGGCGATCGGCTTCGCCGGTCTGGTCGACGGGCCGCTGGACGCGCCCGGCGCGAAGCGCGAGGCCCTGCGGCGGGCGGTGGCCTGTGGCTACCTGGGAGCGGAGGGGGAGTCATGATCAACACCCGTGAGTACGCGGCCGTGCACGGCCCGCGCGCCGGTGACCGGGTCCGGCTGGGCGATTCCGGGCTGGTGATCCGGGTCGAGTCGGACTCCCAGCGCCCCGGCGAGGAGTTCCTGGCCGGGTTCGGCAAGACCGCGCGGGACGGGCTGCACCTGAAGGCCGCCGCGGTGCGCGAGACCTGTGACGTGGTGATCAGCAACGTGGTGGTGATCGACGCGGCGCTGGGCATCCGCAAGGTGTCCATCGGCATCCGCGAGGGCCGCATCCACGCCATCGGCCGGGCGGGCAACCCCGACACGCTCGACGGGGTGGACGTGGTGGTCGGCACCGGCACCACGATCGTGCCCGGGGAGGGCCTGATCGCCACCGCGGGCGCCGTCGACACCCACGTCCATCTGCTCTCGCCCCGCGTGATGGAGGCCTCCCTGGCCTCCGGCGTCACCACGATCATCGGCCAGGAGTTCGGCCCGGTGTGGGGCGTCGGTGTCAACTCGCCGTGGGCGCTGCGTCATGCCTTCAACGCCTTCGACGCCTGGCCGGTCAACATCGGCTTCCTGGCCCGGGGTTCGTCCTCCGACCCGGCGCCGCTGGTCGAGGCGCTCGCCGAGGGCGGGGCGTCCGGGTTCAAGGTGCACGAGGACATGGGCGCACACGCCCGCGCCCTGGACACCGCGCTACGGGTGGCCGAGGAGCACGACGTCCAAGTCGCCCTGCACAGCGACGGGTTGAACGAGTGCCTGACCGTCGAGGACACCCTCAGGGTGCTCGAAGGCCGCACCATCCACGCCTTCCACATCGAGGGCTGCGGCGGCGGCCACGTCCCCAACGTGCTGAAGATGGCGGGCGTGCCGAACGTCATCGGCTCGTCCACCAACCCGACCCTGCCGTTCGGCCGGGACGCGGTGGCCGAGCACTACGGCATGATCGTCTCCGTCCACGACCTCAAGCCGGACCTGCCCGGCGACGCGGCCATGGCCCGGGACCGGATACGCGCCGGAACCATGGGCGCCGAGGACGTACTGCACGACCTGGGCGCGATCGGCATCACCTCCTCCGACGCACAGGGCATGGGCCGCGCGGGCGAGACCGTGCGCCGCACCTTCGCCATGGCGGGCAAGATGAAGGCCGACCTGGGACCGCTGGCGGGCGACGGCCCGGACGACGACAACGCCCGGGTGCTGCGCTACATCGCCAAGCTCACCGTCAATCCGGCGATCGCCCACGGCCTGGCGCACGAGGTCGGCTCGCTCGAGGTCGGCAAGCTCGCCGACATCGTGCTGTGGCAGCCGCGCTACTTCGGGGCCAAGCCGCAACTCGTGCTCAAGTCCGGCTTCCCCGCGTACGGGGTGACCGGCGACCCCAACGCGGCCACCGACACCTGCGAACCCCTGGTACTGGGACCGCAGTTCGGCGCGCACGGGGCGACACCCGCTGATCTGTCGGTGGCGTTCGTCGCCGGGGCCGCCGTCGCCCGCGGGGACGACCGGATGCCCACCCGGCGCCGCCGGGTCGCGGTGCGCGGCACCCGTGGCATCGGCCCGGCCGACCTGGTGCTCAACTCCCGCATCGGACACGTCCAGGTGGACGGCGCCAGCGGCCTGGTGACGCTGGACGGCGAGCCGGTGCGCTCCGATCCGGCCGAGCGGGTCTGCCTCAACCGCCTGTACTTCCTCTGATCCCCTAAGGACCTGACCGCATGACCGCACTGCCCGCAGCCGACGGCTTCCGCATGCCCCCCGAGTGGGCGCCGCACGACCGCACCTGGATGGCCTGGCCCTCGTCGTCCATCACCTTCGACGGTCCCGAGGATCTGGCCGCCTCAAGGGCGGCGTGGGGCGCGGTGGCCGAGGCGGTGGCCCGCTTCGAGCCGGTGACCATGGTCGCCGCGCCCGGGGACGCGGCGGGTGCGCGCGCCGCTCTCGGTCCCGGCGTGGCGGTGGTCGAACTGCCGCTCAACGACGCCTGGATGCGGGACATGGGGCCCACCTTCCTGGTGGGTGGCGGTCAACTGGCCGCCGCCGACTGGACGTTCAACGGCTGGGGCGCGCAGGAGTGGGCGCGCTGGGACCTGGACGCGGAGATCGGCGCGCGGGTGGCCGAGCTGGCCGGGGCCCGCCGCTATCCGTCCAAGCTGGTCAACGAGGGCGGCGGCATCCACGTCGACGGCGAGGGCACGGTGCTGCTCACCGAGACCGTGCAGCTCGACCCGGGCCGCAACCCCGGCTGGAGCCGAGAGGAGGTCGAGGAGGAGCTGCACGGGTACCTGGGCACGTCCAAGGCGATCTGGCTGCCGCGCGGGCTCACCGCCGACTACGGCAGGTTCGGTACCCGCGGCCATGTCGACATCGTCGCCGCGTTCGCCCGGCCCGGGGTGGTCGTGGTGCACAGCCAGCAGGACCCGGCGCACCCCGACCACGAGGTCTCCCGCGAGGTCATCGCAGAGCTGAGCGCCGCCACCGACGCCCGGGGCCGAAGCCTTGAGGTGGTCGAGCTGCCCGCCCCCACGGTCACCGAGGCCGACGGGGAACCGGTCGACTACTCTTACGTCAACCACTACCTGTGCAACGGCGGCGTCGTGCTGTGCGGCTTCGACGACCCGGCGGACGAACGCAACGCGGAGATCTTCGCGCGGCTGTTCCCCCAGCGCGAGGTGGTCCTGGTCGACGCCCGTGAGATCTTCGCGCACGGCGGCGGCATCCACTGCATCACCCAACAGCAGCCCCGGGTGTGACCCACCCGGTACGGACTCGGAGGTCGCGGTGCCCGGACCCGTCCGCCCCAGGCGACGGCTGAAGCAGCCCCGGGAGCAGGTGATGGCCGCCGCGATGACGGCCATCGCCGAACGCGGCCTCGCCGAGCTGACCATCGCCGGGCTCGGCCGCGAGGTCGGCATGAGCAGCGGACACGTCATGTACTACTTCGGCAGCAAGGACGAGCTGCTGCTGCAGACCCTGGAGTGGAGCGAGGAGCAGCTCGGCGTGGAGCGCCGGGCGGTGCTGTCCCGGCCGGTCCCGGCGCGGGAGCGGCTGGACGCGTTCGTGGACCTCTACCTGCCCGACGGCCCGCGCGACCCGCGCTGGGTGCTGTGGTCCGAGGTGTGGAACCGCTCCCACCCGACCGAGGAGGCGCTGCGCCGCCAACTCGACCTCGAACTGGTCTGGCACCGCGACCTGGTGGCCCTGGTCGCCGAGGGCATCTCACACGGCGAGTTCCGCTCCGTGGACCCCGAACGCTTCGCGGTACGGATGCGGGCGCTGCTGGACGGCTTCGGCACGCATCTGGTGGTGGGACTGCCGGGGGCGGATCGCGGGCAAGTGCTGGGCCACGTGGGCGAGTTCGTGGTGGATTCGCTGGGGCGCTGAGGCCGTACCGCAAACGGACCTTGTAAGGCCGGTAAAGCCAAGGCCAAAACTCTACGCGCGTCATTCACATGTCGACGTCCAGCCATACGGTTGTCATGTCCGCGCTGTATGCATGGGCGCGGGCGTCGCCACGATGCCGCATTGATCCTCACCCCCCACAACAGGAGGAAGCATGCGCCGTAAGACCTTAGCCGGACTCGCGACGGCAACCGTCGCCGCCTCCACGGCCATCGCCCTGATCGCCCCCACATCCCACGCCGCCTCCGGCACGTACTCCCTGATCGTCCAGCCGGACCAGGGCATCCAGCCGATCTACGACCTGATCAACTCGGCCCACAAGAGCATCGACCTGACGATGTACGAACTGGTCGACACCACCGCCCAGAAGGACCTGGTGGCCAAGGAGAAGGCGGGCGTCAAGGTCCGCGTCATCCTCGACCAGCGCAGGAAGTCCACCAACTCCAGCACGTACACGTACCTGAAGAACAACGGCGTCTCAGTGGTCTGGTCGAGCAGCACGTACTACTTCACGCACGAGAAGACCATGGTCGTCGACGGCAGCCAGGCCGTCATCATGAGCGGCAACATGACCTCGCAGTACTACGCGGCGGACCGCAACTACAGCGTGACCGACACCGACAGCGCCGATGTCTCGGCGATCGAGAAGGTCTTCAACGCCGACTACGCGACCAAGTCCGTCACCCCCGGCGACGGCGACCACCTGGTGTGGTCCCCGACCGACTCCCAGTCCCAGCTCCTCGCGCTGATCGACGGCGCGAAGTCCAACCTGTACGTGGAGAACCAGGAGATGGGCGACTCGCAGGTGGTCAGCGCGCTCACCGCGGCGGCCAAGCGCGGGGTCCAGGTCGAGGTGGTGATGAGCAACACGGGCAACACCTACGCCAGCGAGTTCAACACCCTCACCTCAGGGGGCGTGAAGGTCAGCACGTACGCCGCCACGGCGCCCCTCTACATCCACGCCAAGGCGATCGTCGCGGACCAGAAGGTCTTCGTGGGCTCGGAGAACTTCTCCAGCACGTCCCTGAACAAGAACCGCGAGCTGGGCCTCATCCTGGACGACGCCAAGATCGCGGGTGGCGTCCAGAAGGTGATAACCAACGACTTCAAGGGCGCGACGCCCTGGTCGTGACCAAGCGTTGACGCGACGGCCCCCGGCTGGTTCGGGGGCCGTCGCTATTGCGCGCGGACCACCAGCGCGAACGAGGTGCAGACGCGGCGGAAGGCCGCGTGGCCGGTGAGGCCGGTGTGGCTCATACAGGCCACGTCCACCGGCGCGGAGTCGTCGGCGGGCTCCGCCGTCCAGCCGCAGCGCAGGCACTCCGCCTCGAAGGTGATGTCCGTGTCCGGGTGCGGCGTGATCTTGTGGAGGACGTAGCGGAGCACCGATTTGGCGGTCACCGCGCGCCCCGGCTGCGGGCGTTCACCTCGGTGAGGCGGGCCTTGAGCAACTCCTCGGCGTGGTACGCCGTTTTGTGGCGGCGGGTCAGCACGATCAGGTCCGTCTCACGGCTCTTGTCCCGCGCCTCCCGCGCCTTGGTCAGTTCGGCGGCCAGGCTCATGCACTCACGGCAGGCGGTGCCTTCGGCTTGTGCGGTTTCGGTCATGAACAGCACGGTAAGCAGCGGGGGTTCGTGAGGCGGTGTGCGATTCGCGGTTATTCTCGGGCGGCTTGCGTGTCTTCAGCATGATTCTCAAGTGCGTTCAGGCTTGCGCGGGCACGGGCGATGATGCGCTGCGCTTCGGCGCCGTAGACGGCGGAGGTGTTCAGGGTTTCCCAGATCTTGAGGTAGAGGGCGATGTTCTGGGCGTCGTCCAGCCAGAGTTCGGCGTGCCAGTCCTCTACTACGACGAGGCGTTCGTCGTGGATCCAGAAGTCGTTTCCCGGGGGGAGTTTCAGGCGCGCCTCGTACGGGATGATGCCGAGGGAGATGGTGTCGAGGCCGATCACGCCACTGAGCCGGTCGAGCTGGGCGGCGAGCACAGCGGGCGGGCACAGTTGCATCCGGAGAGCGGGTTCCCACATGAGGATGTGGTAGTGCTTGCCCCGCCGGTAAAGCGCCTCCTGCCGCTTGAGACGGCCTTGCACGGCGGCGTCCAAGTCGCGGGGACACTGATGCAGATCTGCGAACGCCGAGAATACGTGGCGTGCGTAGTCGGCGGTTTGCAGAATTCCGGGGATCAGCATCGGTACCCAGCCGTGCAGGACTGTTGAACGCTCATGCTCGGTGTTGATGGCGTCCTGCACGGGCCGGTGCCCGGCCGCGAGTTGCCGCCGCCACGAGCGGGTGCGCGACTCCATTCCGCGCAGCCGCGCGACCAGCCCATTGGCGGCTTCCGGGTGGCCAGTGCTCTCGGCCCAAGCCCGGAGATCCTCAACCGTCGCGGTCTGTCTGCCGGTCTCCAACTTGCTGACCTTGGACTGCGACCAGCCCAGAGCATCGGCCAACTCGCGTCCCGTCATGCCACTCTCGACGCGTAGCTCACGCAGCCGCGCGCCGAGAGCAGTTCGAGCGTGCTGGAAGTCAGTGCTCACACGTCGGACGGTACCTGAGCGATGAACTCCCTGTTCGGCGTTGCGTGATGCCAAGCGGCGTCGCGAGCCTGGCAGGCGAGGAGGACCCTCGCGGGATCCCTGATCAGCTCCACCTTGTCGCAGTCGTCGTCTTCGTCGAAGAGGAGGACCGCCATCACGCGGGAGTCGAAGAGCCAGAAGTCCTCTTCCGGAAGCTTCAGCTTCTCCGCGTCGCTCCGCCACATGTTCCGGATGTCTTCGCCAGCTTCGATGTTCGTGCGGGCGCTCTGGAGCAGATACCTTTGCCCCAGACTGGGCGGGTTATCGACAATCCGCACTCGCTCGCACCGCTTGCCCTGATCTGCTGCTTTGCGGCGGTCGACCAGCCATGAGCGGTCCGGATCCCAGCCGGGCTCCTCGCCACGGGCGAACCGACGATACGACTCCGTTTCCTCGTCCGACCGGTACCGGCGCCGGTTCTCCAGACGCCACGCTGTGTGCTTGTACGTCTCGAACATGCTCTTGAACTGGTCCCACGGGACGATTTCCCGCGCCTCACCCGCCTCCTTCGGGGCGAAGTTCACCAGCAGTTGACGAGGTACGAGGACGAACCCCTCGTCCTCCTCGACGTTGCGCAGCTGAGCGATGTCCTCCGGGTTGGTCACCTTCTTCCCCTGGACGAGCACTTCCCCGGTGTCCATGTCCTCATAGAGCGTCGGGCAGTTGCCGTCGTCAGAGTTCGTCCCGATGAACCGCAGTCGTCGTGCCATGGGCGCATCCCTTCGTCGTCGGAAAGGTCAGCCCCAGGATGGAGTGAGAACGCCCCCGCTGTCCGGCGTGATTCTCGATTATTCTCACGTCGCGTCGCTGAGCGTGAGCGCCACGATACGGACTGCGAATCGCCCGCATCCTGAGACGCGCGTCCGCGGGGCGCGCGGCTGTGGCAGACTGCCTCCGTGTCCTTCGCCATGATTATTGGCTAGGCGCGCCGGTCCGCAGTGACCGTCGCTGGGCGGACCAGAGCCCGGGGGCGGCGCCGTGTCCCAGACCCGCGCGCAGACCTCTCGCATCCGCGAGAGGTTTTTTCGTTTCCTGGACCAACCCGAACCGGGCGGCGAAGCGCGAGGGATCATTGGGGGCAAGTGGAGTTGGTTGTTCCGCTAAACCACACACTCGACAGGAGTGCACCGTCATGACGCTGCCCGACGACAGCTTCCATGTGTTCGACACCACGCTGCGCGACGGCGCGCAGCGTGAGGGCATCAACCTCTCCGTCGCCGACAAGCTGGCGATCGCCCGGCACCTGGACGAGTTCGGGGTGGGGTTCATCGAGGGCGGGTGGCCGGGGGCCAACCCGCGGGACACCGAGTTCTTCGAGCGGGCGCGGGACGAGATCGACTTCCGGCACGCGCAGCTCGTCGCCTTCGGCGCCACCCGCAGGGCCGGGGTGCGGGCTGACGAGGACCCGCAGGTCAAAGCGCTGCTGGACTCCGGGGCGCCGGTGATCACCCTCGTCGCCAAGTCGCACGACCGGCACGTGGAGCTGGCGCTGCGCACCACGCTGGAGGAGAACCTCGCGATGGTGCGGGAGACGGTGAGCTACCTCCGGGATCAGGGACGCCGGGTCTTCGTGGACTGCGAGCACTTCTTCGACGGCTACCGGGCCAACCCCGAGTACGCCAAGTCCGTGGTGCGCACCGCGCACGAGGCCGGGGCCGACGTGGTCGTGCTGTGCGACACCAACGGCGGGATGCTGCCCGCCCAGGTCGCCGCCGTGGTGCGCACCGTGCTCGCCGACACCGGCGCCCGGCTGGGCATCCACGCCCAGGACGACACCGGCTGCGCGGTCGCCAACACCCTCGCCGCGGTCGACGCGGGCGCCACCCACGTACAGTGCACCGCCAACGGCTACGGCGAGCGGGTGGGCAACTCCAACCTCTTCCCCGTGGTCGCCGCGCTGGAGCTGAAGTACGGCAAGCGGGTGCTGCCCGAGGGCGCGCTCGCCGAGATGACCCGGATCTCGCACGCCATCGCCGAGGTCGTCAACCTCACGCCCTCCACCCATCAGCCGTACGTGGGGGTCTCCGCGTTCGCGCACAAGGCCGGACTGCACGCCTCCGCGATCAAGGTCGATCCGGACCTGTACCAGCACATCGATCCCGAACTCGTGGGCAACACCATGCGGATGCTCGTCTCCGACATGGCCGGACGCGCCTCCATCGAGCTCAAGGGCAAGGAACTGGGCTACGACCTGACCGGTGACCGGGAGCTGGCCGGACGGGTGGTGGAGCGGGTCAAGGAGCGCGAACTGGCCGGATACACCTACGAGGCGGCCGACGCGTCCTTCGAACTGCTGCTGCGCGACGAGGTGCGCGGCGAGGCCACCCGCTTCTTCCGGGTCGAGTCCTGGCGGGCCATCGTGGAGCAGCGGCCGGACGGTGCCCAGGTCAACGAGGCGACGGTGAAGCTGTGGGCGAAGGGCGAGCGGATCGTCGCCACCGGCGAGGGCAACGGCCCGGTGGATGCGTTGGACCGGGCGCTGCGCGCCGGACTGGAGCGCATCTACCCGCAGTTGGCGAAGATGGAGCTGGTCGACTACAAGGTGCGCATCCTGGAGGGACGGCACGGCACCGAGTCCACCACCCGCGTGCTGGTCTCCACCAGCGACGGGCGCGCCGAATGGTCCACGGTCGGCGTCGGCGAGAACGTCATCGCCGCGTCCTGGCAGGCACTGGACGACGCCTACACCTACGGGCTGATCCGCGCCGGGGCCGAGCCACGGGAGCGCTGAGCGCTCCGCTGGGGGTGCGGCGATGTGCTGTCGGTCGTATGCGGTGCCGTTGTGGCTGGTCGCGCCCACGCGGCGGAGCCGCACATGAACACGGCCCCGTGCCTCTTCGGGGCGCTGCTCACGCCGAGTAGGTCAGTATCCGCCGGGTGACCGGCTGGGCGTAGGGCAGCCCGGCGGCGTAGCGCTCCAGCTCGTCGATCGCGGCGTGTGCCAGCCGGGTCAGCTCGGTACCGAGCGATCCGGCGACATGCGGTGTGAGCAGCACGTTCGGCAGCTCGTACAGCGGTGAGTCGGCGGGCAGCACCTCCGGCTCGGTGTGGTCCAGCACCGCGTACAGCCTGCCGCGCACCAGTTCGTCGGTGAGCGCCTCGGTGTCCACCAGCCATCCCCGCGCGGTGTTGATCAGCGTGGCGCCGTCCGGCAGCAGCGCCAGCCGGGCCCGGTCGAACAGGTGCCGGGTGCTTGGCAGCGCGGGCGCGTGCAGGGTGACGACGTCGCTGCGCCGGGCGAGCTGGTCCAACTCCACCGGATCCGCGCCGAGTTGGCGTGCCGCCTCCCTGGTCAGGTACGGGTCGTACACCAGCACCCGCAGGTCGAACGGGCGCAGCAGCTCGATCACCCGGCGGCCGATCCGGGAGGCGCCGACCACGCCCACCGTACGGCGGAAGTTGCCCAGGGCCGGGCAGCCTAGAAGCCCCTCCGGAGGGGTGCGCCGGGCGCGGTAGGTCCGGGCGAGCTCCCAGATCCGCTTGCCGGAGAAGAGGATCGCGGCGACGGTGTACTCGGCGACCGGCAGCGCGTTGGCCGCCGCCGCGCAGGAGACGGTCAGGCCGCGCTCCCAGCACGCCTCGGTGATGTGCCCCTTGACCGAACCGGCCGCGTGCACCACGGTGCGCAGCCGGGGCATCCCGGCCAGCGCGTCGGAGGTCAGCGGCGGGCAGCCCCAGCAGGTGAACAGCGCCTCGGCGTCGGCGAGTTGGGCGGCGCGGCCGGTGAAGTCAGCGGGGGAGCTGATCAGCAGCTCGGGGTCCACGCGGGCGACGTGGCGCAGCCGGCGCAGCGCCGTGGGGTCCAAGAGCGCCTCGCGCGCCGCACGGCTTATCGCGAGGACGGCGCGCGGACGGCGCGGGCTGCTCGGCTTCAGTGGTAGGGGCGGGGTGCCCTGCTGACCGTGCGGCATCCGGGTACCTCCTCAGTCGAGGTCGGCCTCGTCGCGGATCTCCACGAACCGGTCCCGCAGGCCGTCGAGTTCGAGCACCACGATCTCGTTGCGGCCCCGGCGCAGCAGCGGCCAGGGCAGATACAGGGTGCGCTGCGGACCGCGCTCCCAGTACCGGCCGAGACAGAAGCCGTTGACCCAGACATAGCCCTTGGCACCGCCGGGCACGGCCAGATATCCGTCGCGGGGCTCGGTCACCTCCAAGGCGGCCCGGTGGAAGACCGGCCCCGGCCGCTGACCGGCCGTGGCGGTGGCCGAGGCGGCCCACGGCAGATCGGCCAGCGGCCCGCCCAGCGGTACCGTGCGTACCGTCCAGCCGTGCACGTACTGCTGGCCGTGCCGTACCGCGGCCACCCCCTTGCGGTCGCCCAGGCGCGGCCCGTAGTTGACCCGGCCCATCGACTCCACCAGCAGTTCCAGGCGGGAGCCCGACGGGCCGACGGAGATCTGCGGAAGGTCGTCCTCCTCGTCCCGCTCCAGCACCGCGAGCGGCTGGCCGTCCAGGTAGACGTGCGCCCGGTCCGCCAGTCCCTCCAGCACCAGCGGGTACTCCACACGCGGCCCCGGCACATGGGCCTCGTAGTGCGCGAGGCCGTGGGCCAGCCCGAGGTCCTCGAACGACGGCGGTACGGGGGAGTGCACGGCCGGGGTGGCGATGGCGTCCAGCAGGTCGAACAGCCGCACCGAGTCGGTGAGTTCGACCCGGCTCGGCGGCAGCAGCGGGGGCAGCGGTTCGGGCTGCGGCGGCGGGGCCTCGGCGAACTCGGTGAGCACCTCGCGGAACGCCCAGAACTTCGGCGTCGGCGCGCCGCGTTCGTCGATCGGGGCGTCGTAGTCGTAGGAGGTCACCATCGGCTGGTACGGGCCGTCGTGCGCGGGGCCGCCGCGGTTGGCCCCGGCCCAGGTGCCGAAGCTGGTGCCGCCGTGCGCCATGTAGACGTTGACCGAGGCCCCGCAGGCCAGGATCCGGCGCAGGGTGTCGGCGGCGTCGGCCGGATCGCGCAGCGCCCGCTTCTCGCCCCAGTGGTCGAACCAGCCGCACCAGAACTCCATGCACATCGGCGGGTCGTCCGGCCGGAGCCGGGCCAGCTCCGCGAAGGCGTCCTCCGGGTGGCTACCGAAGTTCACCGTGGCGATGGCGCCGGTCAGCGTGCCACCGGTGAGGGGAGCGTCCTCGGGACCGTCGGAGGTGAACAGCGGTACGTCGACGCCGCGTTCGCGCATCATCGTGCGCAGCCCGTCCAGGTACACGGTGTCGCTGCCGTAGGAGCCGTACTCGTTCTCCACCTGCATCATCAGCACGTTGCCACCGCGGGTGACCTGGTGGGCGGCCAGCCGCGGCAGCAGTTCGTCGTACCAGCGCCGCACATGCGCCAGATAGGCCGCGTCCGACACCCGCAGCCGTACCTCGCGGTCGGCCAGCAGCCACCAGGGCAGCCCGCCGTTCTCCCACTCGGCGCAGATGTACGGGCTGGGCCGGACGATCGCGTACAGCCCGGCCTCGGTAGAGGCGGTCAAGAACGCCTCGACATCGGCGATCCCGGTGAAGTCGAAGCGGCCCGGGCGCGGCTCGTGCAGGTTCCACGGGACGTACGTCTCCACGCAGTTGAGCCCCATGGCGCGCAGCATCCGCAGCCGGTGCGGCCACTGCTCGGGCAGCACCCGGAAGTAGTGCAGCGCGCCGGAGAGCACGCGCAGCGGGCGGCCGTCGAGTTCGAAGCCGGGCGGGACGATGCGGAAGGACGACACGGGCGCTCCAGCGTCGGTCGGGTGGGTGGCACGCGCTCTGCACGGCACTCTAAGGCGGCGGCCGCCGCCCCATCCGGCACCGGCGCACCCGTGCGGTGACCAACGGCACACGTACTGACCAGTAACGTAACCGGGTCGCCACCCCTAGAGTGAACGCCGGATGGCGCCGCCGGGACGGGCGGCGACCCGCACCCCTCGATCCGACCAGGGAGACTGGATGCGCTCTCCGAAGGACTTCTTCCGCCCACTGGCCGTCGGTGCCCCCGCCCCGGTACGGGAAGTGCCGTTCCGGCCATCCCGGATGATCCACTTCTTCGACCCCGGCAACGAGAAGATGGCGGCGAAGATCCCCGCCATCGCGCCCACCGTGGACGTGCTGCTCGGCAACCTGGAGGACGCGGTCGCCGCCGACCGCAAGGAGGCGGCGCGCAGCGGTCTGGTCAACATCGCGAAGACCACCGATTTCGGCGACACCCAACTGTGGACCCGGGTCAACAGCCTTGACTCTCCCTGGGCGTTGGACGACCTGATCACCCTGGTCACCGAGATCGGCGACAAGCTCGACGTGATCATGGTGCCGAAGGTCGAGGGCGCCGAGGACATCCACTACGTGGACCGGCTGCTCGCCCAACTGGAGGCCAAGGCGCGCATCGAACGGCCGATCCTGGTGCACGCCATCCTGGAGACCGCCACCGGCGTGGCCAACGTCGAGGAGATCGCCGGAGCCAGCCCGCGGATGCAGGGCATCTCGCTCGGCCCGGCGGATCTCGCCGCCAGCCGCCGGATGAAGACCACCCGGGTCGGCGGCGGGCACCCCGGCTACCTGGTTCGAGAGGATCCGAACCCCGAGAGCGCTGCGGGCGAGGCGCGCGCCACCTTCCAGCAGGACCTGTGGCACTACACCATCGCGCGCATGGTCGACGCCTGCGCCGCGCACGGGATCCTGCCCTACTACGGGCCGTTCGGCGACATCCGGGACACCGTCGCCTGCGAGGACCAGTTCCGCAACGCCTTCCTGCTCGGCTGCGTCGGGGCGTGGAGCCTGCACCCGGTGCAGATCGAGATCGCCAAGCGGGTCTTCTCCCCGGCGCCCGCCGATGTCGCCTGGGCCCGTAAGGTGATCGCCGCGATGGGCGACGGCACCGGCGCGGTGATGATCGACGGCAAGATGCAGGACGACGCCACCTACAAGCAGTGCCAGGTGGTGGCCCAGCTCGCGGACGCGCTCGCCGCCCGCGACCCTGAGCTTGCGGACGCCTACGCGGCCGCCGAAAAGGAGTGACCCGCACCATGTCCAACGCGAGCCCGCGACCGCGCCGTTCGGTGCTCTACATGCCCGGTGCCAACGAACGCGCCCTGGAGAAGGCCAAGTCCATCCCGGCCGACGCCCTCATCCTCGACCTGGAGGACGCGGTCGCCCCCGACGCCAAGGCCGACGCCCGCAAGCGGGTGGCCGCCGCCGCGGCCTCCGGCGAGTACGGCCACCGCGAGGTGACCATCCGGGTCAACGGTCCCGGCACCGCCTGGCACGCCGACGACCTGCGAGCCGCCGCCGAGGCGGGCCCGGACGCCGTGGTCGTCCCCAAGGTGGAGTCCGCGCACACCGTGCTGGAGGTCGAGCGGGCCCTGGAGGCGGCGGGCGCTCCGGACCACACCGCCATCTGGGCGATGGTGGAGACCCCGCGCGCCATGCTGGACGCGCGCGCCGTGGCCGCCGCCAGCGAGCGGCTCACGGTACTGGTGATGGGCACCAACGACCTGGCCAAGGAACTGCACGCGGAACACGTCCCAGGCCGCGCCCCGCTGCTGACCGGACTGTCGCTGGCGCTGCTCGCGGCCCGGGAGACCGGCAAGGTGATCCTGGACGGTGTCTACAACGACGTGAAGGACTTGGCGGGATTCGAGGCCGAGTGCGTCCAGGGGCGGCAGTTCGGATTCGACGGCAAGACCCTGATCCACCCGGCACAGGTCGAGCCGTGCAACCGGATCTTCGCGCCCTCGCCGGAGCAGGTCGAGCGGTCCCAGCGGATCATCGAGGCGTTCGACGAGGCGACCCGGGAGGGCCGCGGCGTGGTCACGGTGGACGGCAGGATGATCGAGAACCTGCACGTCGAGGAGGCCCGGCGGATCCTGGCGCTGGCCGCCGCGGTCGCCGCTCGCTGACCCCGCAACCCCAGAACCGACCCCAGTCTTCGCCGCCGGGCGCCCACCCCGGCCGGTCGGCCCGGCTGGTGCGAACGGTACAAACGGCAGGGCTCCGTGCGCTTCGCACGGGGCCCTTTCGTCACTCCCTTCTGTTGAGATCCTCCATGAAGTCGCTCCCGACAGTGTGAGAAGTCAACGCCGTGAAAACAGGGGGGCCGCTCGTAAGGTCGATACATGACCGTTGTGGACGAGGTGCCAGCCGACGCGAACGATGCCCGCGGGCGTGTGGCGGAGCTGCACGCGATTCGTGAGCAGGTGCGGCGGGGGCCGAGTGAGCGGGCGACTGAGGCGCAGCATGCCAAGGGGAAGTTGACTGCGCGTGAGCGGATCGAGCTGTTGCTGGATGCGGGGTCGTTCCACGAGGTGGAGCCGTTGCGGCGGCATCGTGCGTCGGGGTTCGGGTTGGAGGCGAGGCGGCCGTACACCGATGGTGTGATCACGGGGTGGGGGACCGTGCATGGGCGCACGGTGTTTGTGTACGCGCATGATTTCCGGATCTTTGGTGGTGCGTTGGGTGAGGCGCATGCGCAGAAGATCCACAAGATCATGGACAAGGCGATCGCGGCGGGTGCGCCGTTGGTGTCGCTCAACGATGGTGCGGGGGCTCGGATCCAGGAGGGTGTCAGCGCTCTTGCTGGTTACGGTGGGATCTTCCAGCGCAACACCAGGGCTTCGGGGGTGATCCCGCAGATCTCGGTGATGCTGGGCCCGTGTGCGGGGGGCGCCGCCTACAGTCCGGCGTTGACGGATTTTGTGTTCATGGTGCGGGAGACCTCGCAGATGTTCATCACTGGGCCGGATGTGGTGCAGGCGGTGACGGGGGAGAAGGTCTCGCAGAACGGTCTGGGTGGTGCGGATGTGCACGCCGAGACCTCGGGCGTGTGCCATTTCGCCTACGACGATGAGCAAAGTTGTCTGGAAGAGGTGCGCTACCTGCTGTCGCTGTTGCCGCGGAACAACCGGGAGAACCCGCCGGTGCTGCCCACTACGGATCCGGTTGACCGGCGTGGTGAGGCGCTGCTGGATCTGGTTCCGGCCGACGGTAACCGGGCGTATGACATGCGCAAGGTGATCGAGGAGATCGTCGATGACGGCGAGTTCCTTGAGGTGCATGAGCGGTGGGCGACGAACATCATCTGTGCGCTGTCTAGGCTGGATGGGCAGGTGGTGGGGATTGTCGCGAACCAGCCGCAGACGTTGGCGGGTGTGTTGGACATCGAGGCGTCGGAGAAGGCCGCACGTTTTGTGCAGATGTGTGACGCGTTCAACATCCCGATCGTGACGTTGCTGGATGTGCCGGGGTTCTTGCCGGGGGTGGATCAGGAGCATGGCGGGATCATCCGGCATGGTGCGAAGTTGTTGTACGCGTACTGCAACGCCACGGTGCCGCGGATCTCGCTGATTTTGCGCAAGGCGTATGGGGGTGCGTACATCGTGATGGACTCGCAGTCCATCGGTGCGGATTTGACCTATGCGTGGCCGACGAACGAGATCGCGGTGATGGGTGCCGAGGGCGCGGCGAATGTGATCTTCCGTCGGCAGATCGCGGAGGCGGATGATCCGGACGCGATGCGGGCGGCGATGGTCAAGGAGTACAAGTCCGAGTTGATGCATCCGTACTACGCGGCCGAACGCGGCCTGGTCGATGACGTGATCGATCCGGTCGAGACCCGCGAGGTGCTGATCCGCTCGTTGGCGATGCTGCGTACCAAGCACGCTGATCTTCCGTCCCGTAAGCACGGCAACCCGCCGCAGTAATCGCGTAGTTATGGAGATGGAGAACGTTGTGAGCACTCCCGCAGATGCCGCTGCCGCGACCGTGGTGACCGTGCGGCGCGGGCACGCCGAGCCCGAGGAGCTGGCGGCGATCACCGCCGTGCTCCTGGCCCGCGCCGCCACCGCGCGCACCGCAGCCGCGGCCGACAACGACATCCGAACCGTCGCCCACTGGCGCCGACTCGAGCGTGCCCAGGGCTTCTACGCACCCCACAGCTGGCAAGCGGTCGCCTAACGCGGCCGGGGGTTGCGGGGGTTGCCCCCGGGATAACGCAGCGCCCCGCACAGCTGGCAAGCGGTCGCCTGACGACATGACGCAAAAAGGCCCCCGACTCCCTTCGGAGTCGGGGGCCTTGGCGCTTGACCGTGCCTACCGCAGCCGCGCCATCAGCGCGTGCTCGACCAGCGTGATCAGCGTGCTCTTGGCCTCACCGCGCATCCGCGCGTCGGTGGTCATGATGGGCGTCTCGGGGCCGATCTGCAGCGCCTCGCGGACCTCTTCCGGGCTGTACGGCTGGTGGCCGTCGAAACCATTCAGCGCGATGACGAACGGCAGCCCTGAGTTCTCGAAGTAGTCGACCGCCGGGAAGCAGTCCGCCAGCCGCCGGGTGTCGACCAGCACAACCGCGCCGATCGCACCGCGCACCAGGTCGTCCCACATGAACCAGAAGCGGTCCTGGCCGGGGGTGCCGAACAGGTAGAGGATCAGGTCCTCGTCGAGCGTGATGCGGCCGAAGTCCATCGCCACGGTCGTGGTGGTCTTGTCCGGCGCGTGGGTCAGATCGTCGATCCCCGCGGAGGCGGAGGTCATCACGGCTTCGGTGCGCAGCGGGTTGATCTCCGATACGGCACCGACGAACGTGGTCTTGCCCACGCCGAAGCCGCCCGCCACCACGATCTTCGCGGAGGTGGTGGAGCGGGCTGCACCGCTAGAGCTTGCGAAGTCCACTGAGCACCCTTTCGAGCAGTGTCACATCTGGCTGGCCACCGGCGGCTTCATCGCCACCGGGCTGGTGGATGGCGACGAGTCCGGCCTCCGCCAGGTCGGCTACGAGGATTCGGGCGACGCCGAGGGGGATGGAGAGAAGTGCCGAGACCTCTGCCACCGACTTGATCTCGCGGCACAGATGGCAGATCCGCTGGTGTTCCGGGAGTTGGCCGCGCAACCGCTCCGGATCGGCGGTCGTGGAGACCAACGCCTCGATCGCCAGTTGGTAGCGCGGCCGGGTCCGCCCGCCGGTCATGGCGTACGGCCGCACCAGCGGCTGCTGGTCGGAGCCGAGCGGCGTACGGCCCCGTACGCCGCCACGGGAGCGCGGCGGTGGCCCCTGCGGCGGCATGTGCGCCTGGATCCGCGGCGCGGGCTGCTGAGGCTCCTGCCGTACCGGTTCCGGCGACGACTGCAGCTGTGGGCTGGGCGCCGAGGGGAAGTTGAATCGCTTCAGCTGCTGCTGTTGCGGATCGCCATATCCGCCTGGGGGCGTTGCCACGGTTCCTCCTCCAGCTGGGCGGGGTGCCCTTCACCGTCTCCGCCGCAGGGTTGCCGATGCGTTAACGCACCTTACGGTCCGGTGACGCATCGGCGCACGCCTGTCCGGTAGTTGGGGCCAGACGGCCGTAGAGCCCTTCAGGCTAGCCCAGCAGGCTGCCCTGCAACTCGGCTCGCAGATCAGGGGTCAGAACGTTGCCCGCGCGATCCACGAGCAGCGCCATCTCGTAGCCCACCAGACCGATGTCGCACTCCGGGTGGGCCAGCACGGCCAGCGAGGAACCGTCGGAAACGGACATGATGAACATGAAGCCGCGTTCCATCTCGACGACCGTCTGGTTGACGCTGCCGCCCTCGAAGATACGCGACGCGCCCGCGGTCAGCGAGGTCAAACCGGAAGCTACGGCGGCGAGTTGGTCGGCCCGGTCCCGAGGGAAGCCCTCGGACATCGCGAGCAGCAGACCATCGGCGGAGACCACCACCGTATGGGAGACACCTGGGGTGTTTTCCACGAAGTTGGTGATCAACCAGTTCAGGTTCTGTGCCGCCTGGCTCATCGGACTCAACTAACGCTCCTGGTGGTTGGGGCCGAGGCCCTGGCTGTCAGTTGGGGAATCAGTTCCAGCGTTGCGTCCCTGCTGGATGCCGCGGCGCAGGTTACTCAACCTGCCGCGTACGTCCTCGGGGGCGCGGGAGACCTGTGGGCCACCCTGCGGGGTCTGGTGTGCGGCGCCGGGGACGAGGTTCGCCTTCGGCACTCGCCGTGGCAGGCCGGAGCTGGTCACTCCGCCAGCCTTGGGCACGCGGACCTGCTCGGCCCGCTGCCAGTGCTCATCGTTCGCGGAACGCCAGTCCTCGGCGTTGCCATCGCCTCCCTGCTCCCGCACGGGGCCGTCCGCGAGCGCGTTGTCCTGCCGCTGCGGTGCGGCCGGTTCAGGCTGCTGCCACTGCCGGTTGCGACGTGGCAGCCCCGCGTCGGTCAGCGAAGGCCCGCTCGTCGGCTCGGCTTCCGGTGCGTCGTAGCCTACGCGCTCCGCGGCTCCAAAGGAGGAGCGCGAATCCGAACCCGGTGCCGACCAGCCGTCCTGCTGGTACCCCGGCTGCCACTGCTCGGAGGTGGACTCAGCCTCCTGCTGGTAGCCGTGCGCGGGCTGCTGGGGGGCGTTGTACTCCCCGGTGTACTCGTGCGGCACCGGTGACACCGGCTGCTCGAAACCGGGATACGACGACTCGGGGTCGTACGACGGCTGCTGTTGGTACGCCGTTTCGGGCTGGTACGACGACTCGGCGTCGTACGAGGGTTCCGGTCGCGGGTACGGCTGCTGCTCGGGCTGGGCGGCCGGGGCCACCTCGTCGCGGAACAGCGGCCGCGGCTCGGCCTGCTGGCGCTCGCTGGCGGCGGCCTCCAGGGCCGCCCGGCGCTCCTCGCGCCGCATCTGGCGGCTGATCGGGTCCAGCGCCCGGGCGTCGTCCGGGACTTCGTAGGCCCGGTCGTCGAAGCCGAGCTCCGCGGCGGTGAACTGACCGGAGTGGAAGTCGTCCGTCTGGTGCTCGGGGACGATCCGGGAGACGGTGAAGTCGTCGGGCGCCGGTTCCTCGCCGCCACCACCGTGGGTGATCGGCTCCGGCAGCATCACCAGCGAGGTGGTGCCCGCCTGCTCGCCCGAGGGGCGCAGCTGGACGCGGATGTTGTGCCGGTCGGCCAGGCGGCCCACCACGAACAGGCCCATCCGCTGGGAGACCGAGGCGTCGACCGTCGGCGGGTCGGCCAGCTTGTGGTTGATGTCCGCGAAGTCCTCGGCGGTCAGGCCGATGCCCTTGTCGTGGATCTCCACCATGACGCGGCCGTCCGGCAGCCGGGTGGCGGTGACCCGCACCTTGGTCTGCGGGGAGGAGAACGTGGTGGCGTTCTCCAGCAGCTCGGCGAGCAGGTGGACCAGGTCGGTGACGGCCGCGCCGTGGATCTCCACCTCGGGTATGGAGGTCAGCTCGATGCGCTCGTAGTCCTCCACCTCGGCGGAGGCCGCGCGCAGCACGTCCACCAGCGGCACCGGCTGGTTCCAGCTGCGGCCGGGCTCCTCGCCCGCGAGGACCAGCAGGTTCTCACCGTTGCGGCGCATACGGGTGGCCAGGTGGTCCAACTGGAACAGGTTCTCCAGCTGGTCCGGGTCGGCCTCGTTGTTCTCCAGCTCGGTGATCAGCGACAGCTGGCGCTGGATGAGGTCCTGGTTGCGCACCGACAGGTTGGTGAAGATCGCGTTGACGTTGCCGCGCAGCAGTGCCTGCTCGGCGGCGAGCCGTACCGCTTCCCGGTGGACCTGGTCGAACGCCCTGGCCACCTCGCCGATCTCGTCCCTGGTGTTGATCGGGATCGGCGTCACCCGGGTGTCCACCCGGCCGGGATCGGTTCGCGAGAGCTGGTCGACCAGGGCCGGAAGGCGCTGCTCGGCCACCTCGAAGGCGGAGGTGCGCAGCTTGCGCATGCTGCGGCTCATGGAGCGGGCCATCAGCGCGGCCACCACGAAGGCCAGCAGGACACCGGCGAGCACGGCCGCGGAGTTGACGATCGCGTTGTTCTTGGCGTCGGAGGCCACCGCGGCGGCGTCGCTCTCGGCCTGGTTGGCCAGCGCCGACTCGATCGTGCGGTAGGCGTTGAAAGCCAGCGTGGAGGAGGCCCACCAGCTCTGCGGCGTGATGCCCTGGGCGCGCAGCGCGGTCAGCGACTCGCCGGAGGCGATCGCCTTGACCATGGTGACGCGGTCCGGCGGGGCGACGAACGGCAGACCCGCGGCCTGCGCCTGGGACTTGGCGTCCGCGAGCTGCTGCTTGCCCTGCTGCTGCGCCGCGTCGTTGGCGTCCTGGAGCCGCTGCATGTCCTGCGGGGTGCCGCCGCCCTCGTACTCCTGCAGCGCGATGTTCTCCAGGTACGCGTAGGAGGACAGCGCGGTCAGCTGGAGCCTGCGCTCGGACTCGGGGACCTGGCCCTCGGACATCACGTGCATGCCGATGGAACGGGTCAGCGACTCGGCGGCCTTGGCGAGCGAGATGGCGTACAGGGTACGGCCGTAGCTCGTCATGTTGTTGGTGCCGAAGCCCAGGTCGTTGGCGAACTCCATCAGCGGGTGCTGGACCTGGACGTAGCCCTCCTCGGTCTGCACGGCCGGCAGCTTGCTGGTGTACGCGGCCTGGCGCAGCGCGGTGAGCTTGGGCTCGACCTGGCGGAAGGAGGCCAACCGGCGCTTCAGGTCCGGCGCATCGGGCATCTGCGCGACGGCGGCGTTGAACGCGTTGGCGGCGGCGTCGGTGGTGGCCCGGGCGGCGACCACGTCGGAATTCTTTGTGTCACCTTTGAGGAGTGGAACCGCCGAGCGGTCCCGCTCGTCAATCAATGCGTGGCTATAGGCAGACGCGGCGACGACCAGCTTCGCGGTGCGTTCCGCGTCGTCGGCCTGCTGGTAGCGGTCCACCGAGTCCTTGACGTTGAAACCGCCGACCACCAGGGCGACCAGCACGGGGATCAGCAGGATCGCGTTCAGCCGGGTCCGCACTCGCCAGTTGCTTGGCGAGAAGCGGCTGCCTGTGGGTTCGGGCGGGACGGCTTCGTCGACCGACAACCCGCCACCGCGGCCCGGCGGCGTGAAATTGCCTCGGGCCGGTTGCACGGTGTCAGGCCGTGTCCGCGTCGTATTCCTCACTCGACCAACAACCTCTCGGCGCCGACACACCGACGTGCCGTGTCTACTCGCTGGTTCAACGAATTCCAGCACGTCACGGCGGTCCTTTCCAAACGTCTGGACAGAGTTCGCCAACCGCCAAGACAGGACTGCTAAAACGGGCATAAGCGCTATTCGGCGGCAAATGACGGGCGCTAAGTGAGCGCTGTGGAACGGATCGTATGCGGGGGGTGTCCGCCCGCCGGCGATTCTCTGTCGAAACGTTATGAAGGAGCGGGTCGGCCGTGTCATAAGACACAGCCGACCCGCTCCGAGGCGATCACAACTGGCAAGATCCAACGGCTACTTGAGTCTGGCCAGCAGCGCGTGCTCCACCAACGTGATCAACGTGCCCTTGGCGTCCGCCCGCTGGCGGGCGTCGGTGGTCACGATCGGCGCGTCGGAACCGATCTGCAGCGCCTCGCGGACCTCGTCCGGCGTGTACGGCTGCTTGCCCTCGAAGCCGTTGAGCGCGATGACGAACGGCAGACCCGAGTTCTCGAAGTAGTCCACCGCGGGGAAGCAGTCGGCCAGCCGACGGGTATCGACCAGGACAACCGCACCGATCGCGCCGCGCACCAGGTCATCCCACATAAACCAGAAACGGTCTTGTCCTGGGGTGCCGAACAGGTAGAGGATCAGGTCGTCATCGAGGGTGATGCGGCCGAAGTCCATCGCCACGGTGGTGGTCGTCTTGTCGCTGACCTGGCTAAGATCATCGATCCCGGCCGAGGCCGCGGTCATCACCGCCTCGGTGCGCAGCGGATTGATCTCCGACACGGAACCGACGAATGTGGTCTTGCCGACGCCGAAGCCACCCGCCACCACGATCTTGGCGGAGGTGGTGGAACGCGCCGTCTGCTGCCCGTAGGCCGCGCCGTGCTGGGGCAGCCCGCCCGCACCCGGTGCGTACGGGTCGGTGCCCTGCGGCCTAGAGCTTGCGAAGTCCACTGAGCACCCTCTCCAGCAGCGTCACATCGGGCTGTCCACCGGCCTCGCCGCTGCCCGGCTGGTGGATCGCCACCATCCCGGCCTCAGCGAGGTCCGCCACCAGGATCCGCGCCACACCGAGCGGGATCGCCAGCAGCGCGGAGATCTCCGCGACCGACTTGATCTCCATGCACAGGTTGCAGATGCGCTGGTGCTCAGGGAGCAGACCCGCGTACAGCGACGGGTCCGCGCAGGTACTCACCAGCGCCTCGATGGCCAACTGGTATCTGGGTCTGGTGCGACCACCGGTCATGGCATAGGGCCGCACCAGCGGTTGTTCGCCCTCGTCGGCCTCGTACGGCAGGTGGTGGGAAGCACCGTACGGGTCGGATGGGGCGGGTGGCGGGGTCATGTACGTCGTCCTCCGAGCGAAGCAGAAGCAGAAGCAAGCTGGTCCGGGTCATTGCGGGGGGAGTACTGCAAAGAGCGAGGATCAGCCGAGCAGGGTGCCTTGCAGCTCGGCGCGCAGGTCGGGGGTGAGCACGGTTCCCGCCCGGTCCACGAGCAGGGCCATCTCGTAGCCCACCAGGCCGATGTCACACTCCGGGTGCGCCAGTACGGCGAGGGAGGAACCGTCGGAGATGGACATGATGAACATGAAGCCGCGCTCCATCTCCACCACGGTCTGGTTGACGCTGCCGCCCTCGAAGATACGCGAGGCGCCCGCGGTCAGCGAGGTCAACCCGGAGGCGACGGCGGCGAGTTGGTCGGCCCGGTCGCGCGGGAAGCCCTCGGACATCGCCAGCAACAACCCATCGGCGGAGACCACCACCGTATGGGACACCCCGGGCGTGCTGTCCACGAAGTTGGTGATCAACCAGTTCAGATTCTGTGCCGCCTGGCTCATCGGACTCAACTAACGCTCCTGCTGGTGAGAAGTGCCGGTACCGAAGCCGCGCCCGTCCGTCCGGCCGGAGCCGGCGCTGCGGCCCTGCTGGATTCCGCGGCGAAGGTTGGTGAGTCGCCCGCGCACGTCGTCGGGCGCCCGCGAGACCTGCGGACCGGCGTGCTGGGTCTGCTCCGCGGTGCCCGGGACGAGGTTCGCCCGCGGCACCCGGCGCGGCAGGCCGGAGGAAGTTACCCCGCCGGAGGCGGGCTCGCGTACCTGCTCGGCGCGGCGCCACCGCTCGTCGTTGGGCGACGGCTGCCACTCCGGGGTCGTCTCGGCGGACGGCGCGGGCTGCGTGGGCTGCGCCGGGGACCGCCGCGGGCCGCCGGTCAACGGCGGCTGCTGCCGCTGCTGTTGCGGTGCGGCCGGGAGGTCGCGCTCGTCCTGCTGGCGGAACCAGTCGGACTCCAGCGACTCGAAGATCGGCGAGCGGCCGTCGCCGGGGGAGTCGGCGGGCGGCAGCGCCATCGGCTCGACGGCGGGCGGGAGTTGGGGCTCCGCGCGCCGCTGCCGCTGCGCCCGCGGCGCGTCGTTCACCGCCGGGAACTCGGCGGTCGCCTCGTACCCGGCGGGCTCGGCGGCCGGACGCTGCTGCCGCGGCGGCGGCACCTGACGGCCGCGCGGGCCGAAGACGTCGGAGCCGGAACCGGCGGGCTGACCGCCGAAGAAGTCGGTGGCAGGCGCCTGTTGGGGCTGCCGGTACTCGCCGGTGCTGGCGTTGTCGTAGCCGGGCTGCCGGTACTCGCCGGTGCCGGAGCCGTCGTAGCCGGGCTGCCGGTACTCGCCGGTGCCGGAGCCGTCGTAGCCGGGCTGCCGGTACTCGCCGGTGCCGGAGCCGTCGTAGCCCGGCTGCCGGAACTCGCCGGTCGTGGCGTTGTCGGCGTACCCGGGCTGCTGCGCCATCGGGAACTCGCCGGTGCCCTGGTCGCGGTAACCCGGTCGCTGGGCGCCGGAGTTGGCCGCCGACCGGGTGTCCGGGAACGCCGGGCGCTCGAACTGGGCCGTGGACTCCACGTCGTCGTGTCCGCGCGGGGTGTCCGCGCCCTGCTGGGCGGCCCAACTCGGCGCAGGCCGCTCACCCGACGCCGCCGGGGTGGGCGCCGCGGGCCGCTGCTGCTGCGGGTTGGCGGGGGCGCCCGGGTTGGCCGTGCCAGCCCGGGTCGGCAGGCCCGAGGGGGTGCGCTGCTGAGGGCGGTCCTGCCCGGAATCCTGGTTGCCGGTGAGCGCGGGGCGCGGGCCGACCGGGGGCACCTGGCCCTTGGGCTGCGGCCCCGGCTGGGCACCGCGGCCGACCTGGCCCGCCCGGCGCACCCCGCCCTCGGGGGAGGCGCCGCGGGCCGCCGCGATGTCCCCGGCGGTGGTCCTGCCGCCCGGAACCGGGGGTATGACGCCGCCGCGCTTGCCCTGGCCCTGGCCCTGGCCAGCGGCGGGCTTGGCGCCGCCCTGCGTGAGGTCCACCGGCAGCATGACCAGCGCGGTCGTACCGCCGGAGTCCGACGGGCGCAGCTGGATCCGGATGCCGTGCCGCAGCGACAGGCGGCCGACCACGAACAGGCCCATGCGGCGGGAGACGGACACGTCCACCGTCGGCGGGTTGGCCAGCCGCTCGTTGATGTCCGACAGGTCCTCGGGGGACAGACCGATACCGGTGTCGTGGATCTCCACCAGCACCCGGCCGTCCGGCAGCGCGTGACCGGTGACCCGCACCTTGGTCTGCGGGGAGGAGAACGAGGTGGCGTTCTCCAGCAGCTCGGCGAGCAGGTGGACGAGGTCGTTGACGACCCGGCCGGCGACCTCGGTCGGCGGGACCGCGGTCAGCTCGATGCGCTCGTACTGCTCCACCTCGGACGCGGCGGCACGCAGCACGTCCACCAGCGGCACCGGGCGGGTCCACCGGCGTCCCGGTTCCTCACCCGCGAGAACCAGCAGGTTCTCACCGTTGCGGCGCATACGGGTCGCCAGGTGGTCCAGCTTGAACAGGTTGGACAGCTGGTCCGGGTCGGCCTCGCGGCTCTCCAGCTCGGAGATGAGCGACAGCTGGCGCTGGATCAGCCCCTGGCTGCGCCGCGAGAGGTTGGTGAACATCGCGTTGACGTTGCCCCGCAGCAGCGCCTGCTCGGCGGCGAGGCGGACCGCCTCGCGGTGGACGTCGTCGAACGCGCGGGCCACCCGGCCGATCTCGTCGCGGGTGTTGATGCCGATCTCTTCGACGGAGGTGTCCACGTCCTGCGGGTCGGACTCGGACAGCTGCTTGACCAGCTCGGGCAGGCGCCGCTGGGCTGCGTCGGTCGCCGCGTCCTGCAGCCGCCGCAGCGAGCGGATCATGGAGCGGGCCACCACGAACGCGCCGACCAGCGAGACACCGAGGACCAGCAGGATCAGCGCACCGTTGATCAACGCGTCCTGCTGTGCGGCGGAGCGCAGCTTGAGGGCCTGCTGCTGCATCTGGTCCAGGAGCTCGGTCTCGATGCGGGACATCTCCTGCATCTTGGTGTCGGCCTGGTCGTACCAGTCCAGGTACGACTTGGGCTCCTGGGCGATGCCGTTCTGGGTCTGCAGCACCCGGTCGCGGTACTGGTCGGCCTGGGTGATCACCACGTTGCCGCCGTCCAGCGCCTTCATCAGCTCGGCGGAGCCGGGGCCGTAGATCTCGGAGAACCGTTTGATCTCCGAGTTCTCGCTGTCCGACGCGGTCTGCGCGTACAGCCGGTCACTGTTGGACAGCTGCGGGCCGGAGGGGTTGGCGAGCGCGGCACTGATGACCGCGCGCTGGATCGACTCGTACTCCTTGGCAGCCGTGAACGCGGCGAGCGCCCGGGTGCTCTTGATCATGTCGGAGTTGCTGGTCGCCTGCGCCATGTCCTGGGAGAGCGAGAGCAGCGAGTTGATCAACTGGTCGTAGCCGCTGACCGTCTGCGAGATGTACTGCGGCTGGTTGTAGGCGTCACCGCGGATCTGCTTGAGGCTCTGCAACTGCCGGGTGATGTCGATGATGGTGCTGCGGACGCCGACCAGCGAGCTGTCGTTGGTGTTGATCCCGGCGGTGGCGTCCTGGAAGCCCTGGATCTGCTGGTCGGTGGCCTGCCGGGCGGCGACGACGGCGTCGTCGTTGGAGTGGTGGCTGGTGATCGGACCGGCCGAGGAGTCACGCTCGTTCTGCAGGGCGTCGGCCAGCTTGGTGGCGTGACCGGTCATCTCGGTCAGCAGCTTCATGTGGTCCAGCTGGTCGACGTTCTTCAGCTGGTCCTGGATGCGCAGCACACCCAGTGTGGTCGCGGCGACCACGGGGAGGGCGAGCAGGGAGACCAGACGGGTCCGGATGCTCCAGTTGCGCATGGACATCCGGGAGGCGTGCTTGCCCTGGCTGCCCGAGGGGGCCGGGGGCTGCACGTCGCCGCCCGATGCGGGCAGGGCGCTGGTGGCTGTGTCCTTGGCGGACTTGCCGTCCTTGGCGTCCCTGGCGGGAGCGCCCGGCAGGGCTGGGCCCTTCGGGGACGCGCCCTTCACGGAGGCGCCGCCCTTGGGGCCGGGCTGGCCGGTGGCCGGAGTGCCCGGGCTGCCCGGGTCGGTTGACGGTGCGGAAGGAGCCATCCGCGGCTCCGGGCCGCGACCGGCTCCGTCGCGCGCCTCCGGGTCTCCCGCGGCGCCGCCATCCCTCTTGAAACGTCCCTGCACTAGCGTCGCAACCTCTGGACCAGGCGTCCCCCGCGCGCGCGGCGGGACGGTGTCGGTTCTTGGGGCCCGCGGCCTCCTGGGGGACGGTTGACCGGCGAGTGCCCGTTGCACCGCCGCTCGACGCTGCTGCGCGCCCCCTGCGTGCTGGTCGACTTGGTCGCGGCGGTCCGTGGAATTCCAGCACAGGCGCGGAAGTCCAACAAGGTGCGTGCCCGAGCTGTGATTATGGTTACCCACCGCAGGCGGTGGATCACCGTGGGTCGAGGACCATGTCGGCGATAACGGACTTTTACCCGCGAGCCCGGTACGTGGCCGTGCTGACCCGGTAACGCCCATCGGCGGAGATAAGAGGTGATGAGTCCTCAATGCCGGTTTCCCCGTTCGGAATTGGGAAGGCGATTTGCGGCGAATTGCCCTGGTGTTCGTGAGCAAAATCACACGATGATCGTTGCCTTGGTCACGGAGCCCCCGGAATAGGCGGACATAGCCTGGGCCTTTACACAAGGTGTTACTTCGCCAAACGGCGCCCGCGGCGCCGCAACTTCAAAAGGTCTGGACCCAAAACGTGAAGACGACGATGCTGATGCGTCCGATAGCCAACCCGCGTCGCACCACGCTCGCCCACCTGAAGGACGCCGACGAGCTCATCCCGGCCCCGGCCGCCGAGGAGTCGGCCGCCGAGGTCCGCGCCCTTCCGCAGCAGACCGCCAACCCGCGCCGCACCACCTTGGACACCCTGCCCAGCGCCTGACCCGCGCACCCGGGAAAGAGCCGAAGGCGCGCCGCCACCCCGCGATAGCCTGGAGCGTCAGTCTCCAACCTGTGAAGGGCGCGGCATCCGTGCGCATCGCCAGATTCTCCATCGACGGCAATGTCGCCTTCGGCGCGGTGGAAGGGGATCCGTCAGAGCCGGACACCCTCGCCATCGACATCATCAAGGGCATCCCGTTCGCCGAGTTCGAGCTGAGCGGCACCAAGGTCCCGCTCAGCAAGGTCCGGCTGCTGCCACCGGTACTGCCCAGCAAGGTCGTCGCCTTCGGGCGCAACTACGCCGAGCACGCGGCGGAGCTGGGCAACGAGGTGCCGGACGCGCCGTTCGCCTTCTTCAAGCCGTCGACCTCGGTCATCGGCACCGGCGACCCCGTTCCGTACCCCGCCTTCTCCGCCGAACTGCACCACGAGGCGGAACTCGCCGTGGTCATCGGCCGGATGTGCCGCGAGGTGCCACGGGACCGGGTGGCCGAGGTGATCCTCGGTTACACCTGCGCCAACGACCTCACCGCGCGCGACGTACAGCGCACCGAGAAGCAGTGGGCCCGCGCCAAGGGCTTCGACGCCTCCTGCCCGCTCGGGCCGTGGGTGGAGACGGACATGGATCTGGAGACCGCGGCCGCCCTGGCGATCACCTGCACGGTCAACGGCGAACTGCGGCAAGCGGGCCGCACCAGCCAGATGACGCACGCCATCGCCGACCTCATCGTCAACATCAGCGAGGCGATGACCCTGCTGCCCGGTGATGTCATCCTCACCGGCACCCCGGCGGGGGTCGGCCCGCTCAACGTCGGCGACGAGGTCGCCGTCTCCATCGAAGGCATCGGCACTCTCACCAACAAGGTGATCAAGCGTGGCTAGCGCACCAGTACGCGTACGGTTCTGTCCCTCGCCGACCGGCAACCCCCATGTGGGCCTGGTCCGCACCGCCCTGTTCAACTGGGCCTTCGCCCGGCACCACAAGGGCACCCTGGTCTTCCGCATCGAGGACACCGACGCGGCCCGCGACTCCGAGGAGTCGTACACCCAACTCCTGGACTCGATGCGCTGGCTCGGTCTGGACTGGGACGAGGGGCCCGAGGTCGGCGGCCCGCACGCGCCGTACCGGCAGTCCCAGCGGATGGACATCTACGCGGACGTGGCCCGCAGGCTGCAGGAGGCCGGGCACGCCTACCGCTGCTACTGCACCACCGAGGAACTGGACACCCGCCGCGAGGCGGCCCGCGCCGCGGGCAGGCCGTCCGGCTACGACGGCAAGTGCCGGGAGCTGTCCGCCGAGCAGATCGCGGCGTACGAGGCGGAGGGCCGCACCCCGATCGTGCGGTTCCGGATGCCCGACCGGCCGATCACCTTCACCGACCTGGTGCGCGGCGAGCTGACCTTCAGCCCGGAGAACGTGACGGACTACGGCATCCTGCGGGCCAACGGCGCGCCGCTGTACACCCTGGTCAACCCGGTGGACGACGCGCTGATGGGGATCACCCACGTGCTGCGCGGCGAGGACCTGCTGTCCTCCACCCCGCGGCAGATCGCGCTGTACGCGGCGCTCGCCGAGATCGGCGTCGGAGGCGGCACCGTGCCGCAGTTCGGGCACCTGCCGTACGTCATGGGTGAGGGCAACAAGAAGCTGTCCAAGCGTGATCCGCAGTCCTCGCTCAACCTCTACCGGGAGCGCGGCTTCCTGCCCGAGGGACTGCTCAACTACCTCTCCTTGCTGGGCTGGTCGCTGGCCGAGGACCGCGACATCTTCACCATGGACGAGATGGTCGCCGCCTTCGACATCGAGGACGTCAACGCCAACCCGGCGCGGTTCGACCTGAAGAAGTGCGAGCACATCAACGCCGAGCATCTGCGCCGACTGGACCCGAAGGCGTTCATCGAGGCCTGCGGCCCGTGGCTGAAGGCCCCCTTCGCGCCCTGGCGGCCGGAGGCGTTCGACCAGGCGGCCTTCGAGGCGATCGCGCCGCACGCGCAGACCCGGCTCACGGTGCTGTCCGACATCACGGACAACGTCGACTTCCTCTTCCTGGACGAGCCGGTGGAGGACGAGGCGTCCTGGAACAAGGCGATGAAGGAGGGCTCGGACGCGCTGCTGCGCACGGCGCGGGCGAAGCTCGTCGACGCGGAGTGGCACGCCGAGGCGCTCAAGTCGGCCGTGCTGGCCGCCGGTGAGGAGCACGGCCTCAAGCTCGGCAAGGCGCAGGCACCGGTCCGGGTGGCGATCACCGGCCGCACGGTCGGCCTGCCGCTCTTCGAGTCGCTCGAAGTGCTGGGGCGTGAGCGGACGTTGGCCCGCATCGACGCCGCGCTGGCCAAGCTCGGCGGCTGATTCCGGCACGCCCGTGAGGGGGCGGCGGCCCGTGTGGCCGCCGCCCCCTTCTGCTGTTCACGGGCACTCCATGCGGTGGCCGGGTGGTCACAGAGCGTGCGGAACCGCAGGCCGGGGTATTCGATTTTGGTGCTGGGGCGGGCATCCGGTAATGTTCTTTCTGCGCCGCCCGGGCGGGCCGAAAAAAGGCCGGACCGGGAAGCGCAAGCGCCAAACAAGGCCTCCACCGGGGGGTTGAGTTCGGTGGGGTATGGTGTAATTGGCAGCACGACTGATTCTGGTTCAGTTAGTCTAGGTTCGAGTCCTGGTACCCCAGCTGGTCGATGAAATTCGATCAAGCCCCCGTTGTGTAGCGGCCTAGCACGCTGCCCTCTCAAGGCAGTAGCGCCGGTTCGAATCCGGTCGGGGGTACTGATCCTGAAGGATCGCTAGGGCCCCCGTTGTGTAGCGGCCTAGCACGCCGCCCTCTCAAGGCGGTAGCGCCGGTTCGAATCCGGTCGGGGGTACGGTAAGGCCTCCTGCTCGCGCAGGAGGCCTTTTGCTTTTGTGCGGCACGTGCCGCGGTTGGGGGCACACCAAGTCCCTTGGCGGGGGCGGGGGTTCGGGTTCGGGGTTCGAGGTTCGGGTACGCGGATTCTCGCGGGCGATGGGGTCGCGTGCGGTGGGTTCGCGTGTGGTTGCTTCGGGTGCGGTGGGCTCGTGTGCGGCGGGCTCGCGTGTGGTGGGTTCGGTGGGTTCGGCACCGCCGGGCTCCGTCGTGGGGGTTGATCGCCGTCGCGGCGGGAAGATCTTGTGGGGGCACGCCCCCAAACCTCCGGTACGAGCCCTTCGGGTGGGTTCACGGCAAGGCTTCCAGGCGCCGGGCTGATCCTTCTTCTTCCGCCGCGATGGCGAGCGACTGCCACGGCGAAGCGCAACGTGGGTGTGGCGGCTCGCCGCCGCATCTCTATCCGCCGCGACGGCGAGCGACCCCCGCGACGGAGTCCGGCGGTGCCCGGCGAACCGCAACCGCGCAAGCACGCCGCGTGTGTGCCGCGTCGTGAGGGCGAACCGCAACCCCGGAACCGCGCCGCGGGCGTCGTGAGGGCGAACCCCAACCCGGAACCGCGCCGGGAAGGCGGCCTCAGCCGTTGCGGCGGAGGGCCTCCGTGAGGCGGGCCGCGGCGTCTACGACTGCCTGGGCGTGCATGCGGCCGGGATGGCGCGTCAGCCGCTCGATCGGGCCGGAGACGGAGACCGCGGCCACCACGCGGTTGGACGGGCCGCGTACGGGCGCGGAGACGGACGCCACGCCCGGCTCCCGCTCGCCGATCGACTGGGCCCAGCCACGCCGCCGTACGCCGGACAGCGCGGTGGCGGTGAAGCGGGCGCCCTGCAGGCCGCGGTGCAGCCGCTCCGGCTCCTCCCAGGCCAGCAGCACCTGGGCGGCCGACCCGGCCTTCATCGGCAGCGTGGAGCCCACCGGCACGGTGTCCCGCAGGCCGGACAGCCGCTCGGCCGCCGCCACGCAGATCCGCATGTCACCCTGGCGACGGTAGAGCTGCGCGCTCTCGCCGGTCACGTCCCGTAGATGGGTGAGCACCGGTCCGGCGGTGGCCAGCAACCGGTCCTCGCCCGCGGCGGCGGACAGTTCCGACAGCCGTGGGCCGAGGATGAAACGGCCCTGCATGTCGCGCGCCACCATCCGGTGGTGCTCCAGCGCGACCGCGAGCCGGTGTGCGGTGGGGCGGGCGAGGCCGGTGGAGGCGACGAGCCCGGCCAGGGTGGCCGGTCCCGACTCCAGCGCGCTGAGCACCAGAGCCGCCTTGTCGAGAACGCCGACGCCGCTAGAGTTGTCCATGCAACGATACTTACGTCTCACAGTGTGAAACGCAAGTTCAATTTTCCGGAGAAGCCGTCACGCTGGATGGCAACCCCGCCATGACGAGCAGGCCGGCATGCTGCCGGTCGGAGGGAAAGCGATGGCACGGACACTCGCGGAGAAGGTCTGGGACGACCACGTCGTTCGGCGCGCCGAGGGCGAGCCCGACCTCCTCTTCATCGATCTGCACCTGCTGCACGAGGTGACCAGCCCGCAGGCCTTCGACGGACTGCGGCTCAGTGGCCGCGCCGTGCGCCGTACGGACCTGACCATCGCGACCGAGGACCACAACACCCCCACCCTCGACATCGACAAGCCGATCGCCGACCCGGTCTCCCGTACCCAGTTGGAGACGCTGCGTAAGAACTGCGCCGAGTTCGGTGTGCGGCTGCACCCGCTCGGTGATGTGGAACAGGGTGTTGTCCACGTGGTGGGACCGCAACTGGGACTGACCCAGCCGGGCACCACCGTGGTCTGCGGTGACAGCCACACCTCCACGCACGGCGCGTTCGGCGCGCTGGCGTTCGGCATCGGCACCAGCCAGGTCGAGCACGTACTGGCCACCCAGACGCTGCCGATGCCGAAGTTCAAGACCATGGCGGTCAACGTCGACGGCGAACTGCCGGACGGAGTCACCGCCAAGGACCTGATCCTGGCGATCATCGCGCAGATCGGCACCGGTGGCGGCCAGGGCTATGTGATCGAGTACCGCGGTTCGGCCATCGAGAAGCTGTCGATGGAAGCCCGGATGACCGTGTGCAACATGTCGATCGAGGCGGGCGCCCGGGCCGGGATGATCGCCCCCGACGAGACCACGTTCGCCTACCTCAAGGGCCGCCCGCACGCGCCGCAGGGCGAGGAGTGGGACGCGGCGGTCGAGTACTGGAAGACGCTGCGCACCGACGACGACGCGGTGTTCGACCACGAGGTGCACATCGACGCCTCCCGACTGGCGCCGTTCGTCACCTGGGGCACCAACCCGGGCCAGGGCGCGCCGCTGTCGGCCGTCGTACCGGACCCGGCGTCGTTCGCCGACCCGAGTGAGCGGCTGGCCGCCGAGAAGGCGCTGGAGTACATGGGCCTGGCCCCCAACCAGCCGCTGCGCGACATCGCGGTGGACACCGTGTTCGTCGGCTCGTGCACCAACGGCCGCATCGAGGACCTGCGGTCGGCCGCCGACGTACTGCGTGGCCGCAAGGTGGCCGAGGGCTTGCGGATGCTGGTGGTGCCCGGTTCGGTACGGGTCGCGCTGCAGGCCGTGGCGGAGGGCCTGGACAAGGTGTTCACCGCGGCGGGAGCCGAATGGCGGCACGCGGGTTGCTCGATGTGCCTGGGTATGAATCCCGACCAACTCGCCCCGGGGGAGCGGTCGGCGTCCACCTCGAACCGCAACTTCGAAGGACGGCAGGGCAAGGGCGGCCGTACCCATCTGGTCTCGCCCCAGGTCGCCGCCGCCACCGCGGTGCTGGGACACCTCGCCTCGCCCGCCGACCTGTCCGACGTCCGTACCCCCGTGGAGGCCTGAGCGGTCATGGAAGCTTTCACCACGCACACCGGCCGTGCGGTCCCGCTGCGCCGCAGCAACGTGGACACCGACCAGATCATCCCCGCCCACTGGCTGAAGAAGGTCACCCGCAACGGTTTCGAGGACGGCCTGTTCGAGGCCTGGCGCAAGGACCCCCAGTTCGTGCTGAACCAGCCCGAACGGCAGGGCGCCACCGTGCTGGTCGCCGGGCCCGACTTCGGTACCGGCTCGTCCCGTGAGCACGCGGTGTGGGCGTTGCAGAACTACGGCTTCAAGACCGTGCTGTCGTCCCGCTTCGCGGACATCTTCCGAGGCAACTCGCTGAAGAACGGCCTGCTGACGGTCGTTGTGCCGCAGGACGTCATCGAACGGCTGTGGAAACTCACCGAATCCGACCCGGCGGCGGAGATCACCGTCGACCTGGTGGCCCGCGAGGTACGCGCGGAAGGCCTGACGCAGTCCTTCGAGTTGGACGACAACGCGCGTTGGCGGCTGCTCGAAGGTCTGGACGACATCAGCCTGACGCTGCGCCACGAGGCCGACATCGCCGAGTACGAGGCACGTCGACCCGCTCACAAGCCGCGTACCGTGGAGGCCTGACCTCCCGTTCCGCACGTTCAACACGTACCATCCGCAACGCGCCCCCGGCCTCCGAGGCCAGGGGCGCGTTCGGCGTATGAGGGACGCTGGAAGCGTGTGCTGTACGGCGAGTTGACCCCTGCGGAGGCGACAACTCGTAACAGATGGCACAATTGCCACATGGACCGCGATGACCAACTCAAGCTCTACGGGGTCGTTGCGGCACGCCTGAAGGTGGCGCACGCGAGGGTGCGAGCACTGCAAGTCCCCGACGACGTACGGGTGGCGATGACCCGCAAGTTGCTAGTCATCACCGCCGCCGCCAAGCACGACGTGGCTGGCGCAGAGCAGCGGTTGGAGCGCTTCATGCGGGACTTAGACGAGGGGCGGTTCACCGATCCCGGAACTCGATGAGCACCGAGTTCGTTGCGGCACAAGGGTGATTCGCCCGTTTCGTATTTGATTTGCGGTATATATCTGCCTAACGTGCGAAAAAGCTTGATCTGCTAGGACACGGTTTTCGTTCCAGCAAAGTTTCCGAAGGGGAAGACGTGAACAAGGCGCAGCTCGTAGAAGCGATTGCCGACAAGGTCGGCGGGCGGCAGAACGCCGCGGACGCGGTCGACGCCGTTCTCGACGCGATCGTCCGCGCGGTTGTCGCTGGCGACCGGGTCTCGGTCACAGGTTTCGGTTCGTTCGAGAAGGTTGACCGGCCGGCGCGTTACGCCCGTAACCCGCAGACCGGCGAGCGCGTCCGGGTCAAGAAGACCTCCGTGCCGCGCTTCCGCGCGGGTCAGGGCTTCAAGGACCTGGTCAGCGGCTCCAAGAAGTTGCCCAAGGGCGAGGTCGCGGTGAAGAAGGCGCCCAAGGGCAGCCTCACCGGCGCACCCATGGCCAAGAAGGCGGTCGCGAAGAAGGCCGCGAAGAAGGCCGCCGCCAAGAAGGCGGTGGCGAAGAAGGCTCCGGCGAAGAAGGTCACCGCCAAGAAGACCACGGCGAAGAAGGTCACCGCCAAGAAGACCACGGCGAAGAAGACCACCGCCAAGAAGGCGCCGGCGAAGAAGACCACCACCCGCAAGACCACTGCCAAGAAGACCACGGCCCGCAAGCGGTAAACCGCCGGGCGGAGCAGTCCCCACAGGCCGCGACGGGCCGGGCCCCCACACGGGAGCCCGGCCCGCGCCGCGAGTTGACTACGCCTGGGGGTCGTCGAAGGTCTGCAGCGTCACGAAGACCACCCGGCGCGCGTCGCCCTCGCCCTCGGTTCGGATGCGGACCCGCTGACCCACCCGCAGCAGCCGCAGACCTCCGGCGTCGAACGCCGCCGCGTCGAACGGCACCGGCGTGCCGTCGTCGAGCAGCACGCTGCCCGTACGGGTTTCGGGGTCGAAGGTGTACGCGGTGGCTTGCATGCGGTGCAGCCTAGTCGGCTGCGTGGCAGCGTGTGTCTTCCGGTGCGGCTGGTTGGTTGACCGGGTTGCGGTGGGCGCCGAACCGCCGGACCGGTTCGTCGGTTGCCCGCCGCGGCGGCGGCGACGCGGCGGTGGATCCCCGCGGTGCCGTACCGGGCGCGAGCCCGAACGCTACAGCCGCAGCGCTGCCGTGGCCCTGGTCGTGTGGGGGCCGACGCCCAGTGTCAGCGCGGCGCGCAAGTCTTCAGCGGTGTCCACGTCGCGCCGTACCGAGTCGACCAGGCGCAGGGCGATCTCCCTCGCGCCGCTCGCCAGGTGCCGGGCCCGGGAGGGCCCCCCGAAGGCCGGGCGCAGCGGAACGCCGGGTGAGGCCGCCAGCAGCGTGGTGCCGACGCCCGCCGCGTCGGCCAGGAACGCCCGCCCGCCGCGCGCGGCGCCGAGCACCGCCGCGAGCTCCGCGGGCCGCAGCGCCGGGAGATCCGCGTTCAGCGCCGCCACGGCGCTGGACGCCCGCTCGGCCCGTACCACCCGCGCACCGTGCGCCAGCGCCGCGTTGAGGCCCGCCGCGGGCGCGTCCGGCACGATCCGCGCGCCCAGCGCGGACAGCTCGGCGGCGGCCAGCGGATCGTCGGTCACCACGCACACCCCCCGTACCACCGCGCAGGCCAGCGCCGCGGCCACCGTGTCCTGGGCGAACGCCAGGGCCAGACCAGGGCGCAGGTCGCCCAGCCTGCTCTTGGCCAGGACCAGGGGTTTGAGCGGTATGACGAGATCCCACACCCTTTCGCTGCGCATCCGGTCATTCTCCCCGTGGGCGGTCGCGACGCCCTTAGGGACCCGGGTTACGGTGTCGGTACCGTCCCCGTGGCCGCCGGCCGCGAACCGCTGACGGCGGGGGCTTCTCGACACAGCGCGGGCCTGGGGCGAAACTTGTGCGGCTGTCCGAAAGCCCAGATGAAACCGTGGACAGCGCCAATCGAGGAGGATGTCCTGGTGTCCCGCCGCAGAATCGGCTTCTGGTACCGCTTGGCCGCCGTCATCGCGAAACCATGGCTCATCGTGTTCTTCAAGCGGGACTGGCGCGGAATGGAGAACATTCCGGCCGACGGCGGTTTCATCACCGTGGTCAACCACAACTCGTACCTGGATCCGCTCTCGTACGCGCATTTCCAGTACAACACCGGCCGCGTCCCGCGGTTCCTGGCCAAGTACGCGCTGTTCAAGACCCCGCTCGTCGGCACGATGCTGCGCCGCATCGGCCAGATCCCGGTCTACCGCGAGTCCACCGACGCGGCCAACGCCTTCCGGGCCGCCGTCGAGGCCATCAACTCCGGCGAGTGCGTGGCGTTCTACCCCGAGGCCACCCTCACCCGTGACCCCAACCAGTGGCCGATGGCGGGCAAGACCGGCGCGGCCCGGGTCGCGCTGCTCACCAAGGCGCCGGTCATCCCGGTCGCGCAGTGGGGCGCCAACGAGGCGCTGCCGCCGTACGGCAAGCTGAAGCTGTTCCCGCGCAAGACGTTCAGGGTGCTGGCCGGTCCGCCGGTCGACCTGTCCGCGTTCTACGACAAGGAGCCCACCGCGGAGACCCTGCGCGCCGCCACGGACGTGATCATGGACGCGATCACCGAGCTGCTCGCCGAACTGCGCGGTGAGCCCGCGCCCACGGAGCGTTACGACCACCGCAAGGCGGTCCGCGCGAAGCAGGCGGCGCAACGCGAGGCGGCGGCGACCGAGAACGAAGAGAAGAGTGGAGCGTAAGTGACGACGCGCTGCGCGGTGTACGGCACCGGATCCTGGGGCACGGCCTTCGCGATGATCCTGGCGGACGCCGGATGCGAGGTGGCCCTGTGGGGCCGCCGCGCCGCCCCGGTCGACGCCATCAACACCACCCGGTCCAATCCGGACTACCTGCCCGGCGTCGAACTGCCGCCCGGCGTACGGGCCACCACCGACCCCGCCGACGCGGCGCGCGGTGCGGACTTCGTGATCCTGGCCATCCCGTCCCAGACGCTGCGCGCCAACCTCACCGAGTGGGCGCCGCTGCTGCCCTCGAACGCGGTGCTGGTCAGCCTGATGAAGGGCATCGAACTCGGCACCGCCAAGCGGATGAGCGAGGTGATCGAGGAGGTCGCCAAGGCCGGTCCGGAACGTGTCGCCGTGCTGTCCGGCCCCAACCTGGCCAAGGAGATCGCCGCCCGGCAACCGGCCGCCGCGGTGGTGGCGTGCCGGGACGAGGCGGTCGCCCAGCGGTTGCAGGCGGCCTGCCACACCGCGTACTTCCGGCCGTACACCAACACCGACGTGGTCGGTGTCGAACTCGGCGGCGCGGTGAAGAACGTGATCGCGCTGGCCGTCGGCATCGCCGACGGCATGGGGCTCGGCGACAACGCCAAGGCGTCGCTGATCACCCGCGGACTGGCCGAAACCACCCGGCTGGGACTCGCGATGGGCGCCGACGCGCACACCTTCGCGGGTCTGGCCGGACTCGGCGACCTGGTGGCGACCTGCTCCTCACCGCTGTCCCGCAACAACACCTTCGGGCGCAACCTCGGGCGCGGTATGACTCTGGAGGAGACGGTCGCGGTCACCAAGCAGACCGCGGAGGGGGTCAAATCCTGTGAATCCGTGCTGGATCTGGCCCACAGGCACGGTGTCGAGGTACCGATCACCGAGACCGTGGTGGAGATCGTGCACGAGGGCAAACCCCCGCTCGTGGCGCTCAAGGAGCTGATGTCGCGCTCCGCCAAGGCCGAGCGTCGTTAGGGTGTCCGGAACCGAACGGTAGGGTCAGAGCGACATGAGCAACATGCCTTCTCTCCACAGCGGCGAGCAGCCGCCGCGCAAGCCACGGGTCGCCGTCGTCTTCGGCGGGCGCAGCTCCGAGCACGCCATCTCCGTCCTCACCGCGGGAGCGGTGCTGCGGGCCATCGACCGCACCAAGTACGACGTGCTGCCCATCGGCATCACCACCGACGGGCGTTGGGCGCTGACCGCCGACGACCCGGAGCGGATGGCCATCGCCGACCGGGCCCTGCCGAGCGTCGAGCAGCTCACCGAGTCACCCGAAGGCACGGTCGTGCTGCCGGTCGACCCGGCCAGCCGCGAGGTCGTCTACACCGAACCGGGCTCCGTCCCCAAGGCGCTTGGCGAGGTCGACGTGGTCTTCCCGGTGCTGCACGGCCCGTACGGCGAGGACGGCACGCTGCAGGGCCTGCTGGAGCTGTCCGGGGTGCCGTACGTGGGCGCCGGGGTGCTGGCCTCCGCGGTGGGCATGGACAAGGAGTACATGAAGCGGGTGTTCGCCTCCTTCGGGCTGCCGGTCGGCCCGTACGAGGTGATCCGGCCGCGCGAGTGGGAGCGCGACCCGGCCGCGGCCCGCAAGAAGGTGGTGGACTTCGCCGCCGAACACGGCTGGCCGGTGTTCGTCAAGCCCGCGCGGGCGGGCTCGTCCATGGGCATCAGCAAGGTCGACGACCTCTCGGGCCTGGACGAGGCGATGGAGGAAGCGCGCCGCCACGACCCCAAGGTGATCGTGGAGGCGCTGCTGTCCGGGCGCGAGATCGAGTGCGGGGTGCTGGAGTTCGAGGACGGTCCGCGGGCCAGTGTCCCGGCCTGGATCCCACCGGTCACCGCGCACGACTTCTACGACTTCGAGGCCAAGTACATCGACTCCGCCGAGGGCGTGGTGCCCGCGCCGCTCACCGCCGAGGAGACGGCCGAGGTGCAGCGGCTGGCGATCGCCGCGTTCGAGGCGGCGTCCTGCGAGGGCCTGGTGCGCGCGGACTTCTTCCTCACCGACGAGGGCGAGTTCGTGATCAACGAGATCAACACCATGCCGGGCTTCACACCGATCTCGATGTACCCACGGATGTGGCAGGAGAGCGGAGTCAGCTATCCGGAGCTGATCGACCGGCTGTTGCAGGCCGCGCTGCGCCGCTCCACCGGGCTGCGCTAGTCATGTCGTCCGGCGGCGCGCCGCTCAAAGCCCCGCCGGATCCGACTTCTTGACCGCGTCGGCGAGATCGGTGAGCGCGCTGATGTCACCGTAGGGGCCGGTGTACTTCGCCGGGATCGTCACCTCCACGAACGCCTTGCGCAACGTGGTGGCGCAGCGGACACTGCCGTCGGACTGCTTCTGAGGCAGCCAGTCCACGCCGTTGATCGACGCCGCGTCCGCCGTCGGGTTGTAATGTGCGCTGCCGGGATCGAGGACATCGGGGGTGGGTACTCCGCAGCGCAGCACGATGGCCGGGTCGCCCCACGCGGCGGTGAGGTCGGAGGCCGGGTGCGTGGCGTGCCGGGCCAGCCCGTTGACCTTCTCCGGCAGCGCGTTGTGCAGCGTCCGGCACAGCGTCGCCACGGCCGCCGACGGGGTCGGCACGGCGACGGTGTCCGGGGCGCTGGACGAACAGCCCGCCGCCGCCAGCAGAACGGCGGCGACGGGCAGGGAACCACGAAGACGAGCCAGTCGGGACAACTTGGACAAATGGCGCGGCCGGTGGATGGAAGAGCTCACCGACCGAGCATAGGCGGGGCTACAGATGGACGACCGGGCAGGTCAGCGTGCGGGTGATGCCGTCCACTTGCTGGACCTTGGCGACCACCATGCGACCGAGTTCATCGACGGTGTCCGCTTGGGCGCGCACGATCACGTCATATGGGCCGGTGACGTCCTCGGCCATGATGACTCCGGGGATGCTGGAGATCACCTCCGCTACGGCCGAGGCCTTGCCGACCTCGGTCTGGATCAGGATGTACGCCTGTACCACGGAACCTCCAGGGCGGCTACGAGGATCATGTGGGAAGGGGACGGCAACCGTACCGCGTCGTCGCGTGCGGCGGGGAGACCCGCGCGGTGCGATCGGCGCGGCGGGAGGGGGCGCCTCCCGTGCCCTAAGGCTATGGGGGCCGTCCCAGGGCGGCGGATTGACGAGCTGGCGGCCGGGCGGCCGACGGCCCGCGGGTGAAGGGGACTGCCTTGCGCAAGGCGTTGCTGAAGGAGCGAGTGGGATGAAGGGGACCGTGGGTGAGCTGGGGGAGTTCGGGCTCATCAGGGAGTTGACCTCCCGGCTCACCGCCACCCCGGCCGTACGGCTGGGGCCCGGCGACGACGCGGCCGTGGTGGCCGCGCCGGACCGGCGCGTGGTGGCCAGCACGGACGTGCTGCTGGAGGGGCGGCACTTCCGGCGGGACTGGTCCACAGCCTATGACGTCGGCCGCAAGGCGGCGGCCCAGAACCTCGCCGACATCGCCGCCATGGGCGCGGTGCCCACCGCGCTGTTGCTCGGCCTGGTCGTACCCGCCGAACTCCCCGCCACCTGGCCGACCGAGCTGATGGACGGGCTGCGCGATGAGTGCGACGTCGCGGGCGCGGCCGTGGTCGGCGGCGACGTGGTGCGCGGAGACACCATCACCGTGGCGATCACGGCCCTCGGCGACCTGCGCAACCGCCAGCCGGTGACCCGTTCCGGCGCCCGGCCCGGCGACCTGGTGGCGGTCACCGGGTGGTTGGGCTGGTCGGCGGCCGGATTCGCGGTGCTCTCCCGGGGGTTCCGCAGTCCGCGCGCGTTCGTCGAGGCGCACCGGCGCCCCGAACCGCCGTACCACGCGGGACCCGCCGCGGCCGACCTGGGCGCCACCGCGATGACCGACGTCAGCGACGGGCTGGTGGCCGACCTCGGGCACATCGCGGCGGCCAGCGGAGTGCGCATCGACCTGAAGTCCGGCGACATCGACGTGCCCGCGCAGATGAAGGACATCGGCCAGGCGGTCGGCGTCGACCCCATGCAGTGGGTGCTCACCGGAGGGGAGGACCACGCGATCGTGGCGACGTTCCCGGCGGACACCAAGCTGCCCGCCCGCTGGCGGGTGATCGGCGAGGTCGTGGCGGCCGGTACGCCCCTGGTGACCGTCGACGGAGCGCCGTGGGACCGCGCGGGTGGCTGGGACCACTTCGGCGGTTAGCGGCCCGCGGGTTCGGGGCGCGCCCCGGGACAACGAACCGACCGCACTCCAGAAAGATCCAACGTTCGAGGGCCGTTCACGGCCCGTTGAACGTGGACCCGTTAGGTTCGGTCATTATGAGGATTCCCCCACGTGTCCTGACCATCGCCGGATCCGACTCCGGCGGCGGCGCGGGCATCCAGGCCGATCTGAAGACGGCGCAGGCGCTCGGCGCGCACGGCATGAGCGTGATCACCGCGGTGACCGCGCAGAACTCGCTCGGTGTGCAGGGCGCCTGGGAACTGCCCGCCGACGCGGTGCGCGCCCAGTTCCGCAGCGTCGTGGACGACATCGGGGTCCAGGCCGTCAAGACCGGCATGCTGGCCTCCGCGGAGCTCGTGCGCACCGTCGCCGAACTGCTCGACGGCCTCGACGTGCCGGTGGTGGTCGACCCGGTCGGCATCTCCAAGCACGGCGACACCCTGCTGGCCACCGAGGCGCTCGACCCGGTGCGCGCCCGGCTGCTGCCCACCGCGACCGTCGCCACCCCCAACCTGGACGAGGTCGAACAGCTCACCGGCGTCAAGGTCACCGACGAGTCGGCGATGCCGGACGCCGCCCGCGCCATGCTGGCCTTCGGGCCGCGCTGGGTGCTGGTCAAGGGCGGGCATCTGCCCGGCGCCCCGGTCGACCTGCTCACCAACGGCACCGACGAGCACTGGTTCCGCGCCACCCGGCACGAGAACCGGCACACCCACGGCACCGGCTGCACCCTGGCCACCGCCATCGCCGTCCACCTGGCCAAGGGGATGGGCGTCCCGGAGGCCGTGGGCGCGGCCAAGAGCTATGTGACCGGGGCGATCGCCGCGGGCTATCCGCTGGGCGCCGGAATCGGCCCGGTGGACCACGCCTGGCAGTGGCGTTGAGCGGGAAGCGGAACGTCCGGCCTCTCCGCCCTTCCCACGGAAGGCAAAAATCCGGTCCACCGTCAGGTGGACCGGATTTCGATGAGCCGCAGGGCTGCGCTACGACGACGCGGTGGACGTCAGCGCGCGACCTTGCCGGCCTTGATGCACGAGGTGCAGACGTTGAGGCGCTTCGGCGTCCGACCGACCACAGCGCGCACCGTCTGGATGTTGGGGTTCCAACGACGGCGCGTACGGCGGTGCGAGTGGGAGATGTTGTTGCCGAAGCCCGGCCCCTTGCCGCAGACGTCGCAGTTGGCAGCCACGGGTCACTCCAAAGACTTCAGATGCACGTACGGTGAGTTCTCGGCGGCGGGCCGAGAGAAAGGCCCGACTGGTGCCGGGCAACCGGAGCAGCATACAACGCCCGCTCCGTACAGAAAAACTACCATGGTCCCCACGGCCCTCGCAGAACGGCAGCGGCCCGCAGGGTCTCCGTTGAGGGCGACGGGCAGAACGGCAGCCGCCCAGGCCGGGGCACCCTAGGGACCGCCGCGGGTCCCGGCGCCACTACTGTCGGGTGCCACACGTCGGCCGCCCCACAGGAGGAAACCGGTGCCGCACACGCTCGACGCCGCCGCGGTGCGCACCTGGTGCAGGCTGGCCCTGCGGGCGCTCGGCCAGGAGCGCGAGGAGATCGACGCGATCAACGTGTACCCGGTCGCGGACGGTGACACCGGCACCAACCTCTATCTGACCGTCGAATCCGCCGCCCAGTCCGTGGACGCCGTCTTCGACGGCTACGCCGCCTCGGGCGAGACCCCGTCGGTCGCCGACGCGGTACGCACCATGGCGCACGGCGCGCTGATCGGGGCCTGCGGCAACTCCGGCACCATCCTCGCCCAACTGCTGCGCGCCATGAGCGAGGTACTGGCCGAACAGCCGGACGCGGCCGGATTGCGCAAGGCGCTGCGGGCCGCCGCCGGGTCGGCGTACCAGGCGGTCGCCCACCCCGTCGAGGGCACCATGCTCACCGTAGCCACCGCCGCGGCCGACGCCACCGACGCCTGCGCCGCCACCGACGACCCGGCCGCCGTCGCCACCGCCGCCTACCAGGGCGCCCACGCCGCACTGGCCCGCACCCCCGCCCAACTCGACGTACTGGGCCGGGCCGGGGTCGTCGACGCGGGCGGACGTGGCCTGGTCGCGGTGCTGGGCGCGCTCGCCGAAGCGCTGAGCGGCGCCGCCCCGGACCGGCTGCCCGCCGCGCCCGGCCTGCACCCGCCGCTGGTGCCGTACGGCTGTGCGGACCACGGCCGGGACGCGGCGGGCGACCCGCACCTGGTGCCCGGCGGTCCCGCCTACGAGGTGATCTACCTGCTGGAGGCCCAGGACGCGGCCGTCGAACGGCTCAGGGGCCAGCTGGACGCGCTGGGCGACTGCCTGGTCGTGGTGGGCGGCGGCGGGCTGTGGAACGTGCACGTCCATGTCGATGACGCGGGCGCCGCCGTGGAGGCCGGGGTGGAGGCGGGACGGCCGTACCGGATCCGCATCACGCACTTCGGCGCCCCGGCCCCGGCCGCGCCATCCCGTCCGGCGACGGCGGCGGGCCGGGCGATCGTGGCCGTGGTCGAGGGCGACGGGCTGGCCGGACTGTGCGCCGAGGCCGGGGCCGTGGTCGTCCCGACGCGCCCCGGCGAACCGCTGGCCAGCGGCGAGGTCGCGCAGGTCGTCCGGCGGGCGGGGGCCCGGGAGGCGGTGCTGCTGCCCAACGAGGACGAGCTGCGGCCCACCGTCGCGGCGGCCGCGGAACGGCTGCGCGCCGACGGCGTGCGGGTCGCGCTGATCCCGACCCGGTCCGTCGTCCAGGGCATCGCCGCGCTCGCCGTGCACCAGCCGTCCCGCCGGTTCGACGAGGACGTGGTGGCGATGACGGCCGCCGCCGGGGCCACCCGCTACGCCGAACTGGCCGTCGCGGAGCACGAGTCGTGGACCATGGCGGGAGTCTGCCAGGCCGGGGACACCCTCGGCCTGATCGACGGCGACGTGGCCGTCATCGGCCGCGATGTGACGATCACCGCCATCACCGTCCTCGACCGCATGCTCGCCGCGGGCGGCGAACTGGTCACCCTGGTACTCGGCGAGGACGCCCCACCGGACCTGTCCGACCGCCTCCAGTCCCACGTCCGCGAATCCCACCTGGCGGTAGACACGATCACCTACGAAGGCGGCCACGGCAGCCGCCTGCTCCTGATCGGCGTCGAGTAACGCCCGAAAAGTTGTGGGCAGTCGTTCCGCAGGGCGGAGGGGGCACCTCCCAGCGGTAGCTGGGGGAGGGTGGGTACAACCGGACCGGCAGACGGCGACGGCGAGCACCCGGAACGGCGAGAAGCCGCCTAGGCCAAACTGTCCGTGCCATGCGCGAGTATGGACACCGATGGCACCCCTGACCGAACCCCTGCGCAAAGTGGTCGGCGACCGCACCGCAAAAGTGCTGGCCGACCACTTGGACCTGCACACCGTCGGCGACCTCCTGCACCACTACCCCCGCCGGTACGCCGAGCGCGGCGAACTCACCCGCCTCGCCGACCTCCCGCTCGACGAGCACGTCACCGTGGTGGCCCGGGTGGCCAAGGCCGAGAAGAAGACCTACAACCACGGCAAGGGCGTCCGCCTGGAGGTCGTGGTCACCGATGGCAGCGGCTCGCTGCAACTGGTGTTCTTCAACAAGGCCGCGCACTACCACCACCAGAAGCTGATCCCCGGTCGCCGCGGGATGTTCGCGGGCAAGGTCACGGTCTTCAACCGGGTGCGCCAACTGGCCCACCCCGACTACCAGTTGCTGGACGCGGAGGACGGCCAGGAGGCCGTGGACGCGTTCGCGGGCCGACTGCTGCCGCTGTATCCGGCGTGCAAGCAGATCGCCTCCTGGCAGATCGCCCAGTCCGTGGACACCGCGCTCAACTCCCTTGCCGCGACCGGCTGGACGGGTGTCGGCGAACCGCTGCCCGAGAAGCTGCGGGCGTCCCGAGGGCTGGCCCCGCTGCCCGAGGCGCTGGAGAAGGTGCACCGGCCGCGCACCAAGGCCGATATCGCCGCCGCCCGCGAACGCCTCAAGTGGGACGAGGCGTTCGTGCTCCAGGTCGCGCTGGCCCGGCGGCGCGCCGCCGACGCCGCGCTGCCCGCCGTAGCGCGGGTGCCGGGCGAGGACGGGCTGCTGAGCGCCTTCGACGCCAAGCTGCCGTTCACCCTCACCGAGGGCCAGCGCGCGGTCAGCGCGGAGATCTTCGCCGACCTGGCAACCGAGCACCCCATGCACCGGCTGCTGCAGGGTGAGGTCGGCTCCGGCAAGACGCTGGTCGCGCTGCGCGCGATGCTCGCCGTGGTGGACGCGGGCGGCCAGGCCGCGATGCTGGCGCCCACCGAGGTGCTGGCCCAGCAGCACCACCGGTCGATCACCGAGATGATGGGCGACCTGGCCGAGGGCGGGATGCTCGGCGGCTCGGACCTCGGCACCAAGGTGGTGCTGCTCACCGGCTCGATGGGCACGGCCGCCCGCCGCCAGGCGCTGCTCGACCTGGTGACCGGTGAGGCCGGGATCGTCATCGGCACCCACGCGCTGATCGAGGACACCGTCAAGTTCCACGACCTCGGGCTGGTCGTGGTGGACGAGCAGCACCGCTTCGGCGTCGAACAGCGCGACGCGCTGCGCGGCAAGGGCAAGCAGCCGCCGCACCTGCTGGTGATGACGGCCACCCCGATCCCGCGCACGGTCGCCATGACCGTCTTCGGCGACCTGGAGACCTCGGTGCTCGACCAACTCCCCGCCGGGCGCTCGCCGATCGCCACCCATGTCGTACCGGCCAAGGACAAACCGCACTTCCTGACCCGGGCCTGGGAGCGGGTGCGCGAGGAGGTCGAGGCCGGGCACCAGGCCTACGTGGTGTGCCCGCGCATCGGCGACGAGGAGGAGCCGAAGAAGAAGTCCCCGGAGGACGAGGCGGAGCGCCGTCCGGCGCTCGCGGTGCTCGACGTCGCCGAGCAGATCGCCAAGGGGCCGCTGCGCGGCCTGCGGGTGGAGGTGCTGCACGGCCGGATGGCGCCGGACGCCAAGGACGAGGTGATGCGGCGGTTCGCCGCCGGGGAGGTGGACGTGCTGGTCGCCACCACCGTCATCGAGGTCGGGGTGAACGTGCCGAACGCCACCGCGATGGTGATCATGGACGCCGACCGGTTCGGCGTCTCGCAGCTGCACCAGTTGCGCGGCCGGGTCGGGCGGGGGAGCGCGGCAGGCCTGTGCCTGCTGGTCAGCGAGATGCCCGAGGCCAGCTCCGCACGGGCGCGGCTGGACGCGGTGGCGGCCACGCTGGACGGGTTCGAGCTGTCCCGGATCGACCTGGAGCAGCGCCGGGAGGGCGATGTGCTGGGGCAGGCGCAGTCCGGCACCCGGTCGTCCCTGCGGATGCTCGCGGTCATCGACGACGTGGAGGTCATCGAGGCGGCCCGCGAGGAGGCCACCGCGCTGGTCGCCGAGGACCCCGAACTGGCCGGTCATCCGGACCTGTTGAGCGCGTTGGACAGTCTGGTCGACGCCTCCCGCGAGGGGTATCTGGAGAAGGGCTGAACGCGGTCTCGGGACCGGTGAATTGTCAGACCCCCCTGGGAGAATGGAACCAGTCCGAGCCAATCCGACCGTGGATGGGCTGACTTGGACCCTAGGGGGCTGGATCATGGCGTTTCGCCATCTGAACGAACTGCCGCTCGGCGACAAGGTCTTCCGGATCGAACTCGCCAGTGAGGACGACACCACCGTCACGCTGACGCTCAGCGGCTGGAGCGAGGCCGACCCGCAGACGCCGCTGGCCTCCGGCCAACTGCGGCTGCCGATGGGGGACGTGGCGACGGTGCGGATCGCGCTGAACCGAGCGCTGCGCGCCCTCGCCCTCGTCGCCGACGTGGCCGAGCCGATACCTGACCGCGATGTGCTGCGCGAGCTGTTCCCCGGGCACGGGGCGCCGTGGGTGCCGCAGCACGAGGAGGAACTGTTGCGTCGCTTCCACGACGGGGAGTCCATAGCGCGGACCGCCGCGCGCTTCGGGCGCACCCCGGACTCGGTCCGCACCAAGCTGCGCGAGCTGGGACACGACCCGCGCAACCCCGAACACTGCCCTCCGGACGGCTGCCTGTCCTGGTCCCGCTACGCCTCCCCAACCCTGGTCGGCTCATCCCCGGAAAACCCGTAGCC
>NZ_JANFNH010000028.1 GCF_024436055.1 Streptantibioticus rubrisoli
ACCGTGGCCCACCCGGCTGGCGGCACCCTGCAGGAACTGCCGGACGGGACCAGGGTCTGGCTGCCCGCCCAGTACGACCGTCCGGGCGAACCGGCGTTTCCGCTGGTCGCGGCCTATCTACCGGGTGATCGAGACGGCGGGCGGCTGTACGCCGCGCTGGCTGGCTCGGTTGCCCATGGGCTGGCCGATCCGCTGATCGTCGTCCAGGCGCGCGACTGCGCCACCGACCCGTCCGCCGCGCTCGACGCCGCCGCCCGCCGCTACCACGCCGCCCGGGGCCGCGCCGCCCGCGCGGTGATCGGCCTGGGGGACCGCGCCCAGTGCGCGGTGCGCGCCGAACTGGCGCACCCCGAGCGGTACCGCGCGGCGGCGGGCGTCTCCGGTACGTACGACGCCGTCCCGCGTGTGACGCCCGGTGCCCGGCCGCGGCTGCTGCTCGCCGCCGCCGTGGACGAGGTACGGCAGCGGGCCTCCGGGCTGCGGCTGCGCGCCGCGCTGCGCAGAGTAGGGGTGCGGGCCCGGTTCCTCGACGAGGTCACCCGCGACCCCGCCCTCGGCGGCGACGCCCACCGCCATCTGCTCGCCCTGGTCTCCGGCTACCTCACCGAGGAACTGCACCCGCACCCGTACCGCCACAGGCACTCGCACGGGCACCGCCTGGCGTACTTCCGCCGAAGGCACCGGCTCACCCGGATGGCCGTCTTCCACATCCACTGACTGGGCACCGCCCGACGGGCCCGCTGACCTTCGGTTCGATCGAAAACCCGGCCGAACAGTCACTCATAAGAACTCGCGGAAGCACGCATACCGGACGACGGTGTGGATAGGCTCGCGAAACCCGACGGGAGGACCTGTGGCACCCATGGACACCGCACGCCTGCTCCGTACCTCCACGACCGTGCTCGCCGTCGCGGGCCTGCTGCTGTCCGGTTGCTCGGCGGGCGCCGGACACAGCGCCGCCGCCTCGACGCCCACCGGCGCCGTCGCCGCGTCACAGACGACGGCCGCCAACCGGGCGGCCGCCCCCCTGGCGCCGCTACCCGCCACCATCCCGGACGCGCTCAAGCCGTACTACGAACAGAAGCTGGTGTGGCACGACTGTGGTTCCGGGGGCTTCCAGTGCACCACCATGAAGGCCCCACTCGACTATCACCACCCAGTCGCCGCCGACGACCTCACCCTCTCGATCACCCGCAAGAGGGCCACAGGACCCGGCCAGCGGATCGGCTCACTGCTGGTCAACCCGGGCGGACCCGGCGGCTCCGCGATCGACTACGCGCAGATCGCCGCCACCCACTACCCCGCGCCGGTGCGCGCCCGTTACGACATCGTCGGCATGGACCCGCGCGGCGTCGCCCACAGCGATCCCGTCGTATGCCTGACGAACCGTCAGATGGACGCGTTCACCCAGGTCGACAACGACCCGCACAACCGGTCGGAGATCAACGCGATCAGCGCCGCCGACAAGCGCTTCGCGGACGGCTGCGAGCAGCGCGCCGCGAAGCTGCTCCGGCACATCAGCACCATCGAGGCGGCCCGCGATATGGACATCCTGCGGTCCCTGCTCGGTGACGCCAGGCTCAACTACCTCGGCAAGTCCTACGGCTCCATGCTCGGCGCCACCTACGCGGGCCTCTTCCCGTCCCGGGTGGGCCGCCTGGTGCTCGACGGCGCCATGGACCCCTCGCTGTCCTCCCTCGAAGAGAGCCGCACCCAGGCCGAGGGCTTCGAGACCGCCTTCCAGTCGTTCGCCAAGGACTGCGCGCAGCACCCCGATTGCCCCATGGGCCAGACCACCGACGCCGCCGGCCGGTACATCGTCAGCTTCCTCAGCAGCCTCGACGCGCACCCGCTGCCCACCGGCCAGAGCCGCCAGCTCGGCGAGTCGCTGGGCACCTCCGGGCTGATCGAGGCGATGTACGCCAAGCAGCTGTGGCCGGTGCTACGGGTCGCCCTGGCCGCCGCCAACCGCGGCGACGGCGGCCCGCTGCTCGCCCTCTCCGACCAGTACTACGAACGCTCCAGCGACGGCTCCTACTCCAACCTGATGTACGCCAACGCCGCCGTGAACTGTCTCGACCTGCCCCCCGCCACCCGCAGCGTGGCCGACGTCCAGGCCGTGCTGCCCGCCTTCCGCAAGGCTTCGCCGCACCTCGGACCGGACTTCGCCTGGATGACCCTGAGCTGCGCCCCTTGGCCGGTCAAGGCCACCGGCCGACCGATGCGCATCGAGGCCAAGGGCGCCGCACCCATCCTCGTCGTCGGCACCACCCGCGACCCGGCGACCCCGTACCAGTGGGCCCGCTCGCTCGCCAGCCAGCTGTCGTCCGGACACCTGCTGACCTACCAGGGCGACGGCCACACCGCCTACGCCAGCGGCAACGACTGCATCGACACCGCCGTCAACCTCTACCTTCTGGAGGGCAGGGTCCCACCCCCCGGCAAGACCTGCTCCTGACACCAGCGCCCCAGCCCGAGGGCGCACTCGCGCGGACGGGCGAAGACACCCCGGATCACCGTGGACAGCCCCTACGCTCCGTAAAACACGTCCCGTGCGGAGCACCCCCGCACACTGTGTAGACTTAGCGCCGTTGCAACACGCCGCCTTAGCTCAGTCGGCCAGAGCGACGCACTCGTAATGCGTAGGTCAAGGGTTCGATTCCCTTAGGCGGCTCCGATAAAAGCCCAGGTCAACGACGTTCGCGTCGGAGACCTGGGCTTTTTCCGTAGCAGCGCCCGTAGCAGTAGGGCCTTCGTGCGCGGCTGTGGCGATGGGTTCCGCCGTGCTCGGCTGAGGACTGGTGTTGTTGCCCCAGAGGGCCTGTCCCATCCGCCGAGCGGCTTCCTGCGCCAGCGGCGTCGCGATGTGCGTGTACCGGGTGGTGACGCGCAGATCGGAGTGACCGAGGGTCTCCATCACGATCCGGACGTCGACGCCGTATTCGAGGAGCAGCGTCGCCGACGTGTGGCGACCGTCATGCACGCGGGCGTCCCGTACTCCCGCGGCGCGTAACAGCCCTTTCCAGTCCTCCCAGTCGTCCCGAGGGTCAACCGGCCGCCCGTCCGGCTGGCAGAACACGAGATCGCGCTCCTCCCAGGCTGTGCCCGCCAAGGCACGTTGACGCTGCTGGGCGACGCGGTGCGCTTCGAGCACGGGGATGAGTTCGGGCGGGAGCGAGATGGTGCGCTTGCTCTTGCCCTTCGGCTCCCGGAAGACAAGCCCGCCACCCTTGCGCTCCGGGCACGTGCTGGCGTGGCGCACGCAGTCCTTCGGGCACGGTGGCGGGCACTTCCGCTTGTGCTGCTTGCACGTCTTCGGGCACGGCCTGGTCTTGTGGCGCTTCGCGCCGCAAGCGTGCGGGTCGTCGCACCCGTGCCGCCAGGTGTTGCGCTGGAGCTGCCACCACACGCGTACGCGGCCGGTGTTCAGGTCGAGGTACGTCCAGCGCAGCCCCAGCGCCTCGCCTTGCCGGAGCCCGAGCGCGAGCCCCACCGCCCAACGGACCGCGCTGGGTTGGGCTTGCGCGGCTGCGAGGATCTTGCGTGTCTCCTCCCGCGTGAACGGGATGATCTCCGCCTCCCGAACCGTGGGCGGCTGGACTAGCTGCGCTACGTTGCGCGCCACGATGCCACGCTGCACAGCGATCTTGAGCATCCGGGACAGGACGCGGTGGACCTTGAGCACGTGGCTCGGAGCCTTACCGGCGTCGAGCATCTTGGCGTAGAGCCGATCAAGGTGCTCGGGCTGGACTCGGTCGAGCTTGTGCTGCCCGAGTCCGGGGATGATCCAGTTCTTCGCCTTGGACCGGTAGTCGTCGAGTGAGCGGGGCGCCAGGGTGCGCGGCGCGATGGTGTCGAGGTAGGCCGTGACCCACTCCTCGACGGTCGGGACGCGCCCCTTGCCGGGCACGTGGCCAGCGTCCCGCTTGCGCTCCAACTCGCGCAGCTTGTCGCGTACTTCGCCTGCCGTCTTGCCCTGACGATGCCGTCGATCGGGCGAGCCGTCGTCTTTGAGGCCGACGGTGATGAAGCCGTGGTAGTCACCGTCATAGCCAAGGAAGATCTTGGCGTTGCCGTTGGGTTGTCGTTTGCTCATGCGGATACCTCCTGTTCGCGTAGTCGGTCAGGTAGTCGTCGAGCGCACTGGCGGGGATCTTGCGGCTCCGGCCGATGTGGATGGATTCGATCTCACCCGAGGCGAGAAGTTCATAGAGCTTGCTCCTGCCGATCCGTAGGGCGTACGCGGCTTCCGCGACGGTGTAGACGAGGCGTTCGGTCGGGTTGGCGATGGTCGTGGTGATCACCTTCTTTCGGGGTGTGGGGTCGTCCGTGGGCCCGTCCGCGAGCGGCGTCCGCGGCCCCATACGCGCAGGCGCGCGGGGTGGCGCGGACGTCCGGCGGACGCGGACGGCTATCCGGTCATGGCTGCCGCCGAGTCGCCGCCTTGGTGCGCTCGCCAGCGGCCTCGGGAGACTTGGACGACGCGTCCGGCGCTGGCGTACTCCTGCAAACGGTCGTAGACCCACGTGCGCCCCATGCCGGTGGCCCGCATTAGCTCGGCGACGGAACGGCCTTGTGGCGGTGCGTCGTTGAGGGCATCGAGTAGTACCGCTTCTGGCCCCTGGGGCGGTGCGCTAGCCGAAACGTCGACGAGTTCGGCGTCGACGACGTCGGAGTCCTCATCAGGCGTGACGTCGGGACGGGTGGCCGACAGCGAGAGCGAGTCGAGAGCGGTCCGACTGGGGCTGTACCGATCCACGGTGGCGTGGACATCCGCGTCCCTGACGAGGAACGCGCGAGCACGCTGCGGAGCGTCGGCACCGGGGGCGGAGAGCAGGAACTTCCCTGGCGCGTCCAGCATGTGCGCTGCCCACCCTGCGGCGAGCATCCCTTGCCCGAGTATCAGGTCGACGTCCCGCCGCTCCCGTACGCGCAGGCAGACCCGTACGTCCATCTGCGAGCGAACGGCCTTCCTGCCCATGGCCTGTTGGGTCGGTCGCTGGGTGGCGGCGAGCAGCGTCTCAGCGACGGCTCGGCCACGTCGCGCTATCGAGTCGGCGTGTACGAGCGCGTCTCCGGCTTCCTCGGCCAGCTCCGCGTACTCGTCCACCACGATCACCAGTGCTGGAGCTGTCTCGCTCGGCTCCCAGACGCGCAGCCCACGACGGCTCAGCGCCCCCGCCCGCCCCTCCAACACCCGTACTCCGTCGTGCAGTAGGGCGGCGGCCTCTCGGGGCGTGGTCGCCAGCCTGTCGAGGCAGGCGGCCCACGGCTGGAGTTCCATGCCTCCCTTAAGGTCGATGCCCCAGAGCACGACGTCCCGGCACGCGGCGAGATTCGCGAGGATGACATTCAGGACTCCGCTCTTGCCGGAACCGGCGATACCGCCGATCAGTGCGTGACGACGTAGGAGAGAGACTCGGACGGGAGAGGCGTCCTCGTAGACGCCGAGTTCGATGGGGTCGCAGATCGATGCCACGGACGGACCGGCCCACGGGATGGGTTCCGCGTGCGGGTCGCGATCGAGCACCCGCAGCGTGAACCGGTCGGCCCGGCTCTCGTCCGGCGTGACGCGTACCGCCCCGGGTCGCGTCCCCAGCCCCGATTCGATGGCCGGGACGCGGCTCAACGCGTCCGCCACGGTCTGGCCCCGGCGCAGGCTGACACGGGCGCGCCAGCCCCACAGATCAACGGCAGCCGAGACGACGTGCGAGCCGACCAGGCCGATGGACTCGGCGACGTCAGGCCACGCTCGGATGGTGCGATCGACGGCGACCCGTGCCCTACGCCGCCGGTGAGTCCACCACGGCACCGCGGCTGCCAGCGTGCCGACGAGGAGCAGCCAGGGCAAGGGGAAGCAGCCCCCGCCGAGCGCCGTGGCACTGGCCAGCCAGCCACCCGCCGCGAAGGCCGTCACAGCCGCGTACAGCCGTTCCTCAAAGCGGTCGAGACGCCGTAGCAGCCACCCCTTGAGCACCGCCCCAGACAGGAGCACGGACCCAATCGCGATCAACGGCCACACACCCGGATGAGTCGAGTGCAGGACCAGGCCGGCGACTCCGACCCACAGCCCGACGACGATGGGTGCCAATTCGGAGCGATAGCGGAACAGCCACCGCGCAACAGCCTCCAGTACGGCCCCGGAGTAGCGGTCGTTCACCACGAGCATGAACGGCGGCGCATCGGCACCTCCGATCTGCTTGCGGAGCCGCCGCGCATACCTACGAGGAGTTCGGTTCAAGTGCATTCCTCCTTCTACGGGTTGGGACTTCACGGATGGATGCCTGCCAAAAGGCGAGCCGCCGCGCGGACCGTCGCGCCGATGTACGGCGCGACGGAGCTGGACGCGAGGAAGAAGCCGAAGAGCGTGCAGAGCACGGCATGCCAGGGCGAGAGCCGCCCGAAGCGCCAGAGCGCGAAGATCGCGGCTCCGAGCAGGACGATTGCCGACATTGAGAGGAACATGGCACCTCCTTCCTGGTTCAGCCGAGAAGCACGAGCGCGAGCACGCTGGACAGCGCAACGGCGACGGACAGCCGCTGTGGCGACGACGTCGCCCAGAGCACGACGAGAGCCATAGCCCGTACAGGCAGCACGGCCAGCCGGAACGCGAACGGGACATCTTCGGTGGCGGCGGACCACGGGCGGGTGTAGTGCACAGCGGGCCGAACCGAGATGGCACTCAGTTCGACGGCCGCTGGCTGCTTCCCCCACGGGCGGTGGCCCTTGTGCTTTGCGGGCACCAACTGGGTCGTCTGCGTGGTCACGATGCGCTCACCGCCTCGTTGAAGAAGAAGTTGGACCGGTTGAACTCGCGCCACTGGTCCCGCCGTTTGCCGCTCGCCCGCCGCAGCCAGCGGAGCCGACCACGGCACTTCCGGCACAGATCGCCGCTCCCCTCGACTTGCGCGCCACACAGGCAGATCCGGGGCGTATCCGGCTGTGCTTCCTGGACGTTCCTCTTCCTGGATCGCATCGCGCCTCCTCTCCGAGATCGGAGTCGAGACCGGAGGAGCTGCGAACTTGAGCATGCGCAACATGCGCAAGTTCTAAGCGTCGCGGCAGCGCCGAGCACTGTCAACGAGGGGATCTCGACTCGCAGTTGTCGATGGATCTGTGCGGACGAATCCGCACGACAACGAGCATCCGATGAGAGGATGGGACCGGATCACCACATGACTGGACGTGTGCAAGACGTCCCCGAGGACATGGACGTCCTCAGATGTCCCAAGTGGGGGTACATGCCGAACGAGAGATTACGAGCGACCCTTCTGGAACGAGGCGTGACCCCAAACGCCCTGGCCAGTGCTGTGGACGTCGATCCGAAGTCGGTCGAGCGCTGGATAGGCGGGCGCATGCCGTACCGGCGGCACCGGTACGCCGTGGCCACTTTCCTCAGCGTCGACGAGGCGTACCTGTGGCCCGAGGCCCTGCCGCGCCAACAGGTGGCCAGCGCCTCGGAGAGCGAGATCCTGACGGTGTACCCCCATCGCTGGGCAGTGCCCAGGGATGCTTGGGGACATCTCTTCGCCACGGCGGAACACGAGATCGGCGTCCTGGTCTACAGCGGCCTGTTCCTCGCGGAGGACGCCGGAGTCCTGCGCACGTTCGCTGAGAAGGCTCGGGCGGGGGTTCACGTGCGCATCCTGTTGGGCGACCCGGACAGCCCCCACGTGGCGAACCGAGGGGCCGACGAAGGAATCGACGACGCCATGGCGGCAAAGATCCGCAATGTGATGGTGCTGTATGAGCGTGCTGTAGGCGGTGTCTCCGGGATCGACATCCGCCTACATGACACGGTCCTGTACAACTCCATGTACTGCGCCGACGATCAACTCCTCGTGAACACGCACGTGTACGGCTTCGCCGCGTCCCACGCTCCGGTCCTGCACCTGAAGCGGATCCCCGGGGGTGAGATGGTGAACACGTACCTCGAAAGCTTCGAAAAGGTCTGGGCACAGGCGAAACCTCTTACGTGGGGATGAGCATGGCGAGCAGGATTGACTACTTCGACGACGCGCAGGCTCCGAAGGCCAACAGCCTCGTTCCCTCGGCCAACGTCGTCGTCCTGAACGAGCACGACGAGATCCTGATGATCCGCCGAAGCGACAACGGAAACTGGGCTCTCCCTGGCGGCGCCATGGACTTGGGCGAGTCGCTTCCCACTACCGGCGTCCGAGAGGTCGAGGAGGAGACGGGCATTACCTGCGAGATCACCGGACTCGTCGGCATCTACACCGACCCTCGGCACGTGATCCTCTACACCAGCAACGGCGAGTGCAGGCAGGAATTCTCTGTCGTCTTCACCGCTCGGGCGACCGGCGGAGAGCCAACGCCGAGCGACGAGTCACGCGAGGTGGAGTGGGTCCCGCGAGCTAGGCTCGCTGAACTCCAGATGGACAGGTCGATGCGTATGCGCATCGAGCACTACGTGGACAACAGCGGCACTCTCCACCTCGGGTAGGGGGTGGATCACCACCGCGCGAGCCGCGCCCGCACCGCGCTCTCCGCCGCCTGGATCTGCGGCGCAGCACGCTCGATCGACCGGCTGACGACATGCCCCGGCCCATATCGGGACAGGATCTCCGAGAGGCGTTCGCCCGCCGTTGTCTCCTGCCCATCGGGAGTCGTCGTCATATCGCAGTAGATCAGTGCATCGACCAACTCGCCGTCCTCAACGCCGAATTCCTCCGAAAGCTCATGATCGAGGGACCGCTCCTCGGCTTCGATCAGAGCGCAGGAATGGTGCGCCACGAGATTGCACAGCTTGCGGTCGGCATGTTCGACGTCCCGCAGGTAACGCGCGCCGTCCAACGGGTGGAATCCGGTCTTCGAGATGGTGGGGGAGTAGCCGATGTCATGCAGCCATGCGGCACATTGCAGGAGTTCGGCATCGTCCCCCAGGATCGGCGCCAGACGCTCGGCCTGAGCCGCAACGCCCTGGGAATGCGCCCAGCGACGAGGTAGCGGTTCCTCAAGCAGTCGACGTGCAAGGTCGCGAGCCCGTGTGACGTCCATGCATCGAGGCTAACCGCCGCACACGAACCAGCCCTTGCCTTGCACAGATTCGACAAGTCCAGCACCGCATAGATCGGCCAGCGCTTGCCGTGCCGTGCCGCGAGAGACGCCGTAGCGGGCCGTCAGCGTGGCCTCGCTGGGAAGAGCGGCACCCGCCGCCAGTTCCCCGCTCTCGATCGCCGACCGGAGATCCGCGGCGATCTGGCGGTACTGCGGGGGCTTGGGCCGTGCCGGACCCGCTCCCTGCTCGTCCGCCGGGCGCACCACCCGCCCACGCCCCGGAAGAGACTCGATCAGCCCCTCGCTTTCGAGCTGCGCGAGCGCCCGCCGCAGGGTGTTGCGGACGACGCCGAACTCGGCCGACAGCGCGGCCTCGGAGGGCAGCAGCTCCCCCGGGCGTACGGCCCCTGAACGGATGCGTTCCCGCAGAGCGCTCGCGATCTTCGTGTACGCGCCCCATGCCGTCGATCTCGGACTCACGCTGTCCTCTCGTGGGTCGTTCGCGCTCGTTGAACCTGGTGCCGAGGCCATCGTCTCGGGTCTTGGTCTGGTCGTGTAGCCGCTGGTGCGTCCCGGCCACGTGCAGGCCCTCATTCGCCCACCACCTTCGTTCGAGCCGACAGCGGTCCGGGATACAGGTCGACGCATGGCGGGAGCAGACCGGACTTCCGATGCGGCAGAGGCAGAAAAAGCACCTGCCTTGCCGTCCATTCAACGTGCTTGTCCGCATGTGAGATTGAGAAGGAGAACGGCTTACCGTCCCGTAGGCGGTGGATGGACTCGTGGTGCCCGAGTGCAAGCCAGTCGTGGACTCGTTCCGTCTCCTCCGGGGAGAGCACGGAAACGAGGGTCCGGAGCGCGACGCGAACCCACCGAATGGCCTGCTCGGGCCTGGTCGCGTCGAACGAGGCCACCAAGTCCACACTGTGGTCCGTGGCACCGTAGAGAAGGCACTCGCACCAATAGCCGGGCCACGCGTACGCTCCGCGGCTGGTCACGCTCACTGCCGTGGGCTTCACTGTGACCGCCATTCCACGCGGCACTTCGTGTCCACCTCGCACCACACGCACTTGCCGTGGTTGGTGAGGTAGCTGCCCCAGCTCATCGTCAGCGCTTCGACGATCCGCAGTCCACGACCGCTTTCGTGGTCGGGACGTGCTGTGCGCGGCGTCGGCCGTCGCCGCTTCCCATCGTTCACTTCGAGGCGTAGCACAGCCCCCTGGGCCAACAGACGAACGCTGATCGGCGCGTCGCAAGAGGGCTGCGCATGGACCACCGAGTTGGTCACGAGCTCCGATGTGACCAACTCCAGGGTGCCCGTGTGGGCCTGGTACCCGCGCGCCGTCAGCGCGAGTCTCGCGAACTGACGAGCGAGAGGTACGGAAGCCGGGGCATTGTCGAGGACCAGGTAGGCAAGCAACTCATCGTGGTCCGGGTGCCCTTGGGCGGCCAGAGGCCGACTTGGGGAACTGCTCACAGGGGTACCTCACAGGTTGAGGCTGTCGCCAACAGGCTCTGCATGTGCAGGAGTCTTCTGACGGCGGACCTGCTCAAGTACCGCGTTCTAGGGACGTCTTGGGACGTCTTCGCTACATTGGAAACGTCCCTCCGGGCGGGAGCAGCCAATGAACTACGCCCTGAAGCAGGCGTTTTCGCGTGCCGGTCTGGACGTCGTCAACGTGGCGGCACGGTGCGAGGTAGACCCCAAGACAGTGAGCCGCTGGCTAGGCGGCCGAGTGCCGCACGCTCGTCACCGTAGGCGTGTCAGTGAGCTGGTCGGCGTACAGGAGCCCGAGCTATGGCCAGATGCTGGCCGACGCCGCCAACCACGCTCCCTGGGCCCAGAAATCCAAGCGATCTACCCCCACCGCTGGATGGTCCCCCAGGAAGTCTGGCGCACATTCTTCGCTCGCGCAGAGCATGAGATCGGCGTCCTGGTCTACAGCGGACTTTTCCTCGTAGAGGACGCCGCCATCCTCCGTATCTGGGCGGGCAAAGCAGCGGCAGGAGTCAGGGTGCGCCTGCTTCTGGGCGACCCAGACAGCGACTACGTCACCACCCGCGGCGGCGAAGAAGGCATTGGTGACGCTATGGCGGCACGCATACGAAATTCCTGTGTTCTACTGCACCCTCTAAGTCATGCGCCGAACGTTGTAATTCGTAAGCACAGCACGACTCTCTATAATTCGATCTTCTGTGTCGATGATGAGATATTGATCAACGCGCATGTCTACGGGCAGCCTGCATCTCTCTCCCCAGTGGTGCACCTCAACGCGACAGGCAAGGCAGCGATAGTCAACGCCTATGAGGCAAGCTTCCAAAGGGTATGGCAAGAAGCGGGACCGATAGATTGGCTATAAAGCGAGATCCGCCCCGGCTGGCCGCGCCCGGCGGCTGCGGGCAAGAAGGTGGGAGAAACCCTTTGTGGCTGAGGCGGTCGGCTCCACGACTTTTAGGCAGCCACTTTGGGGCAGAGTCTCTAAGATCACGGTTCCAACGTCGTGCTTTACCGGGGAGGTCCACAGACTGCCCTACGCGCCGGAAGCTTACGGGTCCATGATCACTCGCGCCAAAGCGGCTCCAGCCCAAAGCCGCTCCGTAAGTTGTTCGGCTGTCCGGGAGAGTCGGGTGTGGCTCTAAAGCCGCTTGCCCTCGGTGGCTCCGGCGGAGTGGCCGCCCGGCTCTCCGGGACGCCCGGCCGCCGATTGAGATGTGCGCATTGGTCGCTGTTTACGGAGCTGACGGCGGGTGTCCTCCGGACGAATGGATACTGCCCGACGGTGAGGAGATGCCCATGGCCGATCGACCAGCCCGTCTCTGGGTCGGTATCGACGCCGGTAAAGCCCATCACTGGATGACCGCCATCGATGCCACCGGGGCAACGATCTGGAGCCGGAAAGTCCCCAACGACGAAAGCGAGATCCTGAGCGCGCTCGGCGAGATCCTGGCCTTGGCGGAAGAAGTGTGCTGGGCCGTGGGTCGCCTACCAGCGCCGCGGTAGATCGCGTCAACCTGAATCATCAGCCCGAAGCGAACCCATCATGTCCGCAACATCTCTCATCTCCTGAATATAGCTCATCCCGGAATCAGATCCCGATAGCTCACGCCTGCCGTAATCACCTCCGTCCTCATCAAGGTCCGCCACCTTATCTACCGCTTCACCATAGCCGGGGAAAGTTCGCTCCGGATCCTTATATTCATTCGCGAAAGCCAAGACCCCTTCCATTACCGAGTGATCAATCATCGAGTCAGGCCCCTCCTCTGCCCATGCCGCAATCGCATCCTCGGCGTATCTCTGCATATGCTCCTCGACGTCTAGAATTGCCGAATTCGGAAAAATATCGGAGTCGCTCTCAAGGAAGCTTTTAGCAGATTCCATCAAGTCCCAGGACGACAAATCTCCCGTGATCCATTCAACCGCCATATCGACAGCGTCCGGGAGGGCGTTACGCAATGACTCCCGATCCGACTCATTCAAAAACTGGATAATATCGATAACATCCTGTGGATCGTATGCGTCGAGAATGGCTTCGTCTTCAACGATCGCCTTTCGCGCACACTCTAGGATCGGTTCAGAGGCGAGGACTTCACCAAGGTGCAGATACATCCTCGCACGTTGCGCTGGATCGGTGCTCGTGTTTACACCGTCACTACGTAGACCCTGTGAGTCAAATGCCTTCAGCACTACACTTTCGACGATCTTCAAATTCTGCTTGAAGAACCGAAGAACTGCTTCTTGTTGATTAGCCATCACCAAGAGAGCCTCGATCTGCTCAAAATGAGAGAAGCACTTGACGAGCTGAAGGAAACTCGAGCGATCCTCAAATAGGTATTCTCGCATGAAGTCGCGAACGGATGGATTATGGAAGGCCAGGAAGATTCTATCGGATTTTCGATAGGTCCTTAACATTGTTCCGTCAAGCATGGCGAGAGAGGTTCGCAGATCTCTAGAACTTCGCCCCAAGGAAGTCCAGAGATCCTGCATATCCCCCAGGTAAACGCCGCCCATAAACGAGTAAGTGAGCGCCAGAAGTTGAACGTCAGGGTCTTTCAGTTGATGACTCACTATATGGGACCACACGCTTCGAGGGTCTCCGAGATTCTCCAGGATACGTCCCCCGATATCCTCATCGGCGGACGGGAAGCTATCCGCTTCGGCAATAGTTGCTGCCACCACGCGGGGATTGAAGTTCTGATGCTGAATAATTGGTCGATATACTGCAGGATCCGCAAAGGTTGACTTTATATCATCGCTGAGCCCGGATGCATAGACGTGATTATAGAGAATGGTTCCTCTGGCGCGATACGTGTAATCCGCCATGTCGACAACACAGGTCTGCAGATCGAAGCGGTGCCTATGGAGCTTTTCGTATCGCTGGCGCGCTTGAGCGAGAATATACTCACGCGTCGTGAGGACAAACCGCTTGTTACGAGACTTTTCAATCCTGCCCATAAAGGCAATAAGGCGGCTGTCTTCATTTTTTCCGAGCTTCTCTTCTAGAGTTGTCTGCCCTAGAAAATCGTCATAGTAGTAGATCTGCGCAACTTTGTCGTCCCAGAGAGAGTTCGCTTCCTCAAGATCCGCAGATATCTCGACTAGCTCATATCCTTCGCTCACATAGCCAGCACAGAGAACTTGCGCCAAGGTTGTCTTACCGATACCAGGGATCCCCGCTATGACGCACGTGTGCCGCGTCTCCAGAAGGTCCACAGCCCTGCCGTAGCTCTCGTTAGGCGCATATGTTCGCAGCGTGGAATCCAACTCTTCTGCGAGTTGCTGAGAGCGCGTCAAAACACTTTTGGACAGCAGTGCAGACAAGACCGAAGCACTGGTCAGCCATAGGCGGACATGACGCCTGACAACACTTTCATGTTTGCGGAGCAGTGCATTTATTTCCGTGATGCCGTAGATGTCGCTCGGCGTCTTCACGTATGGTGACAGGATATTGTATATCTTATCCTTGGCGCCCTTCGTCAACTCTACGGAAGTGGCTAGGATATATCTATCCGGTTGCAGCCTTTGCACTTTCGGGAGTTCGGAATCCTTGATGCGCTCTATCAGCTTTGAGCGCGGCGAGCGGACCCAGTGCTTACATTGGACCACTAGGTGAGTATTGCCTGCATGGAGATAGCGTAGATCGACTCCAGAATCGGCGCCAGGTGAGAATATTTCAAGCCTCAACCCGTACTCTGCCTCGAAAATGTCCTTGCAGACAGCCTCGAAATCGAAGTCCGTTAGCCTAGTTAGATCGAAGTTCTCCATAACTCCCGTCCCCTGCTGGCGTTCCTCGTATTATGGACTGACACCGTGACAGTTCACCCAGAGATGCGCGAAGTCTGCCGCGAGTTGTCTGGACGGGGGACTTCGCGAGCAGCTAGCGCTCTCTAGGCCGGAACGCCCTCCCGGCCTGTCCTGGGGCCGTGGAAGGGCGCTCAACGATGATCAACGCCGACAGATACCGACAGCTCAGCAGCAGGTCAGGACGTTGATCGATTAGGCGGACGCAGGTCGCGGCCGCCGTTGATCCGTTGTGGCTGTACAGCAGCGAAGGCGCTAGGCAGAGCCAGCCCCCTGGATCGAACCTGCAAAGCGGTGCTCGGTCGCGCTTGCGCTGGCACTCGCTAGTCGCTGATCGAAGCAATGAGGCGGATGCCTGCAAGTAGGCACCCGCCCCGGCAGCCTCCGTTGCAAGATCAGTAGCAGTACACCCCTGTCCAGCGGTGCCCACCACTGTCCGCCCCTTGGGCTGACCAGCGCAGATGGACACCGCCGGACGTCGCCGGACTACGTCCGGCTTGCTCGTAATGCGTAGGTCAAGGGTTCGATTCCCTTAGGCGGCTCCCTGGAAGACCAGGTCAGACAGTTTCTGACCTGGTCTTTTGCTTATCCTGCAGCGCTTTCGGGAAAGGTGGCCGCGCATCAAGCCGTGCCACGGAACCCAAGGGGAGCGCGAGGGGGAGCGCGTCAGCGCACGCGCTGGGTGCTGGAAGGCCTACTCATGGGCCAAGAGTCGGGTGTTTGGTCGGTGTCGATCTTCGAAGCGCTCGTCCTCGCGCCACGCTGTGGACCCGGACGTCGTGAGACGGCTCGCCCAGGCTCATCCGCGAGAGCCCAAAAAAAATCGGACGGTGATGTCGAGAACCCGTGACCGGCTCCGTCTCCGAGGTGAAGCGGCCACAATGGATCGCACCAGCGAGGAGAAACACGATGGCCAAGTACTTGCTGCTCAAGCACTACCGCGGCGCCCCGGCTCCGGTTAACGACGTGCCGATGGATCAGTGGACGCCGGAGGAGATCTCGGCGCACATGCAGTACATGCGGGACTTCGCGGCCCGGCTCCAGAAGACCGGCGAGTTCGTCGACAGCCAGGCGCTCGCCCCCGAGGGCACGTTCGTGCGGTACGACGGTGAGGGGCGCCAGCCGGTCACCGACGGCCCGTTCGCCGAGACCAAGGACCTCATCGCCGGCTGGATGGTGATCGACGTCGACAGTTACGAGCGCGCCCTTGAGTTGGCGGGGGAGTTGTCGGCCGCCCCCGGCGCGGGCGGCAAGCCGATCCACGAGTGGCTTGAGCTGCGCCCGTTCCTGGGCTGCCCGCCCACGATCACGGAGTGACCCCGCCGATGGATGAGGCCCTGCTCCGAAGCCTCACCCCGAAGGTGCTCGGGATCCTCGTCCGCCGCGGAGCCGACTTCGCGGCGGCCGAGGACGCCGTGCAGGACGCGCTGGTCGAGGCGCTCCGCGTGTGGCCGGCCGACCCCTCCGCGAGCTCTTCGAGCAGCGGATACCCCATGCGGGATCCCAAGGGCTGGCTGGTCACCGTGGCCTGGCGCAAGTTCATCGACGCGGCCCGGTCGGACGCCGCACGCCGCCGCCGTGAGAGCCTCGTCGAGGAGGAGCCGGTGCCCGGACCCGCGCCCGCGTCGGACGACACGCTCCAGCTCTACTTCCTGTGCGCCCACCCGTCGCTGACGCCCTCGTCCGCGGTCGCACTCACGCTGCGCGCCGTCGGCGGGCTGACCACCCGCCAGATCGCCCAGGCCTACCTGGTGCCCGAGGCCACCATGGCGCAGCGGATCAGCCGGGCCAAACGCACCGTGGCTGGCGCGCGGTTCGACCAGCCCGGCGACGTCGCCACCGTGCTGCGCGTCCTCTACCTGGTCTTCAACGAGGGCTATTCCGGCGATGTCGACCTCGCCGCCGAGGCCATCCGGCTCACCCGGCAGCTCGCCGCCCGGGTCGACGACCCCGAGGTGGCGGGGCTGCTCGCCCTCATGCTGCTCCACCATGCCCGGCGCGCCGCCCGGACCGCGCCTGACGGCAGCCTGGTACCGCTCGCCGAGCAGGACCGCGGCCGGTGGGACACCGAGTCGATCGCCGAGGGCGTCGGGATCCTGCAGGCGGCTCTCGCTCGCGACCGGCTGGGCGAGTTCCAGGCCCAGGCCGCCATCGCGGCACTCCACGCTGACGCGCCCACCGCCGAGGAGACCGACTGGGTGCAGATCGTCGAGTGGTACGACGAACTCACGCGGCTGACCGACAACCCGGTCGTCCGGCTCAACCGCGCAGTCGCCGTCGGCGAGGCCGACGGACCGCGCGCGGGCCTGGCGGCACTCGCGGCGCTGGACGCCTCCCTGCCCCGCCACGCAGCGGTGGCGGCGTACCTCCACGAGCGTGACGGCGACCTGGCGACGGCGGCACGGCTGTACGCCGAGGCGGCCCAAAAGGCACCCAACCTCGCCGAGCGCGACCACCTGACGCGCCAGGCAGCCCGGCTCAACGCCCATCGAAGTCACTGACGAACCTGGTGTGGAGGCCATCGTGTCGGGCCTTGGCCTGGCCATGAAGCCAAGTCATGTAGCCATGTGGCCACTACTGCCTCCCGGCAACGTGCGGGGTCTCCATCGCCCACCACCCTCGTTCGAGCCGACAGCGGCGCGGGATGGAGGTCGACGCAATCGGGAAGCGGACCGGACCTTCGGTGCGGCAGAGGTAGAAAGGCCGCGCGGTCATGGCACACTCTGGAAGGGTAAGAACTTCTACATGATCGTAGAAGTTCTATGGGCTGTAGACCATGAACGGAAGGTCGACCAACCGATGGCGGCAGGCGAGCACGAGTCGGCGGAACCGGCAGGCGGGCGGCGGCCCGGTGGGGCGCTCGAAGCCGAGATCCTCGGGCTGCTGCACGCGGCCCCGCAAGCCCTCTCACCGGGGGAGGTGCTGGAGCGTCTGGGCGGCGACCTGGCCTACAGCACCGTGGTGACCGTGCTGTCCCGGATGCACGACAAGGGGCTGCTCACCCGCGCAAAGCGGGGCCGCGCCTACGCATACGCGCCGGTGGCCGACGCCCATGGGATAACCGCGCGGCGCATGCGGCAGGTCCTGGACAGCGACCCCGACCGGGAAGCGGTGCTCTCCCGCTTCATCAGCGATCTGTCGGCCGACGACGAGCAGTTGCTGCGTCAGATGCTCGACGGCGACCTCACCGACGGCCAGTGAGGGCCGCCCGGTGATGCACCTGCTGGCGTATCTGCCGCTGCTCTTCCCGGCGTTGGCCGCGGTCGCGGCCCGGCCGCTCGCCGAACACCTGGAACCCCGCCTGGCGACCTGGCTGTTGACCGCCTCGACGGTGGCACTCGCCGCCTTCAGTACTGCCGCGCTCGGCGTCCTCGCCGTGGCCGGGCTGGTCCGCCTGCCCCTGGTCGCCTGGGTCGGCCACTGGTCGGCGACGACCGTACGCGCGGGCGACCCGGTCTCGACGGCCGAAGCCGCCCTCTCGTGCCTGCTGTTGGCCACCGCGGTGTACGCGGCGCTGCGCCTGCTGTGGCGTCGGGTACGGGCCTTGGTCGCCGCCGGGTTCGAGGCCGCCTGCCTGCCCGGCATCGACGAACTGGTCGTACTGGAAGACCCTGCCCCCGAGGCGTACGCGCTGCCCGGTCTGCCGGGACGGGTCGTGGTCTCCACCGGCATGCTCGACGCCCTCGACGAGGCCGACCGCGAGGCCATGCTCGCCCACGAACGCGGCCATCTGGCAGCCCACCACTACGCCTTCGTCGCCGCCACCCACCTGGCCGCCGCCGCCAACCCCCTGCTGCGTCCGGCGGCCACGGCCGTCGCGTACACCGTGGAACGCTGGGCCGACGAGCACGCGGCGGCCGTGTGCGGCGACCGACGCCAGGTCGCCCGCGCGGTGGGCAAGGCGGCACTGGCCTCCAGGCACACTCCTGATCGAGGGCGGCTCTCGGCCGCCGCCCTGGGCCTGCTGGGGATGCGCCGCGACCCGGTCCGCCGCGCCGGGCCCGTCCCTCGCCGCGTCGCCGCACTGCTGAAACCGCGACCGCCGCGGTACCCGCTGCTGCCCTTGGGCGCCTGCGCCGCCGTGGTGGGCGCCAGCGGCCTGTGCGCCTTCGCCGCCGCCCACGACCTCCACGTCGTGCTCAAGCTCGCCGGTGCCGGATGACCCAAGCCCCAGGACTTCAAGGGCCGATACTCGGAAGGACACCATCGGCGCCCGCTGATCCCACCAGCGCCGACCCCGGCCGTGGGCCACAGTGGCGGTCATCACCACCTCGTTGGTCAGCCAGCGGTCGTCGATCCAGGCGAGGCCGAAGCGGTACGTGCCGCCCAGCGTCCACCGTGGTGAGCCGAACCGGGTGGCAAGGATGTGGGCGGCCTGGAACACCGCGGCGAGTTCCGCGCTGTCCCCCCGGACGGTCACCAGGTGGTTGCCGAGGAGGTGCTGGGTGGCGTCGAAGGCGGTGAGCAACTGGGTCGGCCGCGCCTTGTCCCTCAACCAGGCGGCCCGGGACTTCCACGTCGAGTGGGAAGAGGTTGCCGCCGCAACCGTGGGACAACTACGGCTGTCCGCCGCACGCCACCCCGATGATGCCGAACTGGCGTCATTCGTCGGCGAATTGCGCCGACGCAGTGCGGACTTCCGTCGACTTTGGGATACCGGGGACGTGGAGCAGCGCACGTACGGGGCCAAGACACTTCAGCACCCAGCGGTCGGCGTGTTGAGGCTCGATTACGAGAACTTCGACTTCCCAGGCAATCCCCCGCCACCACCTGGTCACCTTCAGCCCGGGGCAGGACACCCCCACCAAGGCAGCGTTGCAGCTGCTGAAAGCCGACACTGCCCCAGCGGCAGCTTTAAACCGCGGCACGCGATGGTAAGGCGGGGCCGGATGGAGGAATCCAGTGGCTGGCTTGTTCGCTGCCCATTGGGCGTCAAGTGCGAAGTGGTAGCGAAGCTTTGGTGGTCAGTGGATTCGGCAATTCCGTCCAGCGCACGTACGGTGCGGGCCCGCCCGCTCTCCAGCGCCCTTGGACCAGCCGAGCCAGAACGGAATACGGGCACCTGCCCTTTGGGGAAGGACAGGTGCCACCATAGGCACGCGCGTGTGTGTGTGAGTCAAGAGCCTTACCGAACGGGCTCCAACCGGCTCAGCCCAGTTCTGCCGAGAAGTGCAGGGCTGTTATCGAGAGCCGGTGGGCGTGGTAGAAGCGGTGGGCGCCGTGATTGGTGACTCCGGAGTCGAGTTCGATCCGGACGCATCCCGCTTTTCGGCCGCGCTGCTCCAGCTCGGCCAACAGCCGGGCGCCGATTCCGCACGAGCGCAGTTCGGGATCGGTGACGAGATCGTCGACGAACAGCAGTCGGCCACGGCTGGTTGCCAGCACCCGGTGCGTGGCGACCCCGACGCACCGGCCGCGCCCGTCGCGTGCGACGGTGAACACCAGACCCTGCTGGTGGGCTTCGGCCGCGAACGCCATGGCCGACTCGTGGGTAAGCGTGGGACGCAGCGCGCGGATTAACGGTGCGACCTCGGCCGCCATGGCGGAGTCGCCGGGCGCCACATCAGAGAAGATCAGCTCCATGGCGGTCATGGTACGAGCGCCCTTCGCGGGCTTCGGCCAACCGCGACCGCGGTTCAACCGGAGTGGACGGGCGCGTCATGAGTGGCCGACAGCGCCAGGTCGAGCAGTGCGACGGCGTTGCGGTGCAGCTCGGCGGCGGAAGCGGAGGGTAGTACGCCGCTTTCCTCGAGCAGTCGGGCGAGGCGGGCGGTGAGCACGCTGAGGCGGAAGGCCGCCAGGACCTCGAAGTACGGCAGGTCCTTCACCGGGCGCCCGACGAGATCCTCATAGTGCGCGACGGTCTCGTCGCGTTCCGGCAGCCCCTCCAGCCGCGGTATCCCCATCCCCTCGCTGAGGAACCGATCCGTGTGCAGATACCAGGCCAGGTCCGCCTCGGGCCGACCCCGTTCGGCCATCTCCCAGCCGAGTACGGCGGCGGGCGTACTCCCCCGGTAGACGATGCCGCCGATCCTGGCGTCGCCCCACAGCAGATGGTCGGCCCCGCACGGGGCGGGCCGGTTGTCGCGCAGCCACCGCAACGCGGCCCGTACGGTCGGGTCGGCCCCCGCGCCGTAGAAGGCCAACTGACCATCCGCGCCATCCAGTTGCCGGTCGGATCGCGGGAGGAAGTGCGCGCCGAGCCGCAGCTGATCCAGTGTGTGGATGCGGGCCAGCACCTCCAGACCACCCAACCAGACGGTCCGCCGCTCATCCGGCCGCAGTCCGGCCAGCCAGCCGTGCTGGTGGTACGAGGGCAGATCGGACGGCGTGTTGCCGGGGGTTCGCCGCAACACCAGGAACGGCGCCCCAAGCACCGTGCCGGTGGGCTCGTGCGCCACGATCTCGGGCAGCGGTACGCCCGTGCCCCGTAAGCAGGTGTGCAGCCGGATCTGACGGGTCCAGCGTGCGGTGGGGTGGACCCGCTCCAGGGTGGGCGCGATGCGCAGCGCCAGTGGTTCCGCGCGGCGCCTGCCGTGCTGCGTCCACTCCGCGTCGAAGTGCAGGGTCTCCGCGCACCAGCCGATCGACGCGGGGAGCCGGATCGGTCCGAGATCGACGCCGGTCCACCCGGGGGAGCGCCCGGCGAACCAGTGGAAGAGCACGGCTCGGGTCAGTTCGGGATCACGCTGAAGGAGCGCGGGCACGGTGGTCCTCCGATCGGCGCGGGCGGTTGGGCGATGGGGCGGCTCTCCAGCGGTACTCAAGCCCGCGGCGGCTTAATCGGCTGGCACCTGATTCCCATCGTTGCGGAGAAGACATGCGTTCACAGGTCGGCGAGAACGGGTCGGAAGCGCGGCCCAGGACCGAGGAGATCGCCCCGGGGGTCCACGCGTACGTACAACCCCACGGCGGCTGGTGCGTCAGCAACTCCGGCATCGTGGTCGGGACCGACGCGGTGGTCGTGATCGACACCGCGGCGACCGAGTCGCGCGCCCGCGCACTGCTCGACACCGTGCTCACCCTGGCCCCGGGCCGTAGGCAACTCGTGGTCAGCACGCACCACCACGGCGACCACACCTTCGGCAACTGGGTGTTCGCACCGCACGCGACGCTGATCGCACACGAGTTGGGACCGGCCGAAGTGGTCCGCAAAGGCCTTGGGATGCAGCGGATGTGGCACGACGTGGCCTGGGGGCGGATCGACATCACCCTGCCCTCGGTGACCATGCGCGACCATCTCACGCTGCACACCGGCGGGCCGCGCGTGGAGCTGGCGCACTACGGGACGGCGCACGCCCAGGACGACATCGTGGCCTGGCTTCCGGAGCACCGGGTGCTGTTCGCCGGTGACATCCTGTTCTCCGGCTGCACCCCCTTCGTTCTGATGGGTTCCCTCGACGGGTCGCTGCGGGCCATGGCGCGGCTGCGTGAGCTTGAGCCGCGGGTGATCGTGTGCGGTCACGGTGAGGTGTGCGGCCCTGAGGTCATCGACGCCAACGAGGCGTATCTGCGCTGGGTGCGGGAGACGGCGAGGGCCGCCCGCGCACAGGGGCTCACACCGCTGGAGGCGGCGCGCCGCGCCGACCTCGGCGAGTTCGCGGGACTTCGCGATCCCGAGCGGCTGGTGGCCAATCTGCACCGCGCCTACTTCGAGTTGGAAGGCGGCGCTCCCGGCGGCTACATCAGCTCCACGCCGGTGATGCGCGAGATGGTCGAGTACAACGGAGGCCGCCCGCTGACCTGTACGGCCTGATGCCGGAGGGCGAGCCGGGGGGCGAGCCGAGGGGCGAGTCGGGGAGCGGTGCGGTGCCAACTTCCCCTCCCGTCTCCGCGCCTTCGTAGCGGTTCCGTGCCTTCGTGGCAGCGAGTCTCGGCACGGACGGTCGCGTCTGGGTGGAGCGGCGCTCGGGCCGAACTCCCAGCGGCCGGTACCACCGCTCCACCAGCGCTCCGGCGGATCACCACCGCACTGGCGCACCATCGCGGGGGACAGGGCGCGGCAGCGGCGCGGCTCATCGGCCGGGAGGAATCATGCAGTTGGACGGCAGGACGGCGGTCATCACCGGTGGTGGCCGCGGGCTCGGGCGCCATGTCGCCGAGGCCCTCGCCGCGGCGGGTGCCGTCGTCGTGGCCGCGGGGCGCAACCCGGGTGAGTGGCGGACCCCGGCCGGGGTCGCGACGCTCAAGGCCGACGTGACCGTTCCCGAGTCGATGACGGAACTGATGGCGACGGTGCAGGAGCAGTTCGGCGGGCCGCACATCGTGGTGGCCAACGCCGGGGTGAGCAGGCCAGGTCCGGTGGCGGCGCTGGCGGCCGAGCACTGGGGCGAGGTCATCGACACCAACCTCAACGGTGTCTTCCACACCGTGCGCGCCGCGATCCCCTACCTGAAGGAGTCACCGGGCGGCCGGGTCATCACGCTCTCGTCGCTGATCGGCCGGCGTCCCATGCCCGGCGCCGCCGCCTACTGCGCGTCCAAGGCGGCGGTGGAGATGTTCACCCAGGTATGCGCCCTGGAACTGGGACCGCTGGGCATCACGGCGAACTGCCTGTCACCCGGCTTCATCGACGCTGGCATGGGGCGTCAGTTGATGGCCAACGAGGCGCTGTGGGGCCGCTTCTCCGGCGCGCTGGCCGCCGGGCGGCCGGGCACCGGCGAGGAGGTCGGCAAGGTGGCGGTCTTCCTCGCCTCGCAGGACAGCTCCTACGTCAACGGCCATGTGCTCAACGTGGACGGCGGCGTGGGATGGTGACGGAACGCGGGTGCCGACGCCACCGCGCGGGGCGTCGGCACCCGGGCCGGGCGGATGCCGGGACGTCAGACGCTGGTAACGCGCCTGCTCAACGCGTGGTGGACGTCCGCCTCGTGGTAGTAGGTACGGCCGGAGTGGTTACGGCGCCGCCACTGGTGCTCACTGGCGAGGCGGTAGACGCTGCCCGGCGCGACGTGCCACAGATGCGAGATGTCGGCGGCGCTGAGCCAGCGTATGGTGCGTGCGACCGATGGGACGGCGGTCCGGGTCTGCCCACGTTCCATACGGTGCCGCAACCGCAACCATTCGTGCTCCGGCCAGGCGTGGCCGTGGTCGGCGGTGCACACGATCCGGTTCGGCTCGCCGTGCTCGCGAGGCAATACGACCGCGACCAGCGTGCCGGAGCACTCCGGCTCCATGCAGGCGCCGACCACGACCCGGCGCCCGGCGCCCGGTTGCACCACCTGCTGCGCACCGCGCACCAGGTGCGCCACCTCGCGGGTGAGGTCGGCGGCCGCGAAGTGCGCCGTCAGCCAGTCGATGTGCCGGACCGCGAATTCGACCAGGCTCCGCACGGTACGCGCCGGAGGGGCAAGCTTGCGTTCCCTGGCTATTAGCCCACTCCAGGAACTGAGCACGGTCAGGATCGCGGCGCGGGCATCGGCCGCCGCGGTGTTGAACGGCATTCCCGGCAGGGGGCCGCCCGATGTCTTTTCGTTGAATTGGCGGGAGCCGCCGAGCAACTGCCCGCATTCGTCATAGAGCCTGGGCAGGCTCCTCAGTTGTGCGACGAGCCTGTCCCTGCACAGCCCGCACAGTCGGCGTCCAGCGATCACACGATGCCGAGGCTGCCCGCTGCCATCACGGAGCCGGCAGCCCTCCCCCGCGCACAACGCCCCCCCGGTCGCCGTGCGGCCCGTGTTTCGGTTCACCTGTTGTCCCCCTTAAACTCACCACGCTTCCGGCGGGCGAAGCCGATACGGCCCGGTGGAAGCCCGTTGGGAGAACTCTCGGGCCTGCCGATCCAGGGACACTGGAGAGCAACCGGTCAGCGATGGGGAAAGTGCCGATCCGTCCGGTTGGTGCGGGTAGCGATGGCGGAAATCCCTTGACTTCCCGACCAGCGCCGAAGAGGATGAGGACTAAGTTCCCTGTCATCTGTGCCGAGTTGAGACCGCCAGATGTGACCGCCAGATGGCCGTCGGATGTGGCTGCCAGATGTGCCCATCAGATGTGGCCGTCAGATGCTTCAGGGCCTCCGGCGTCAACCAAGCCGGACCGGGCGCCAGGTGGATGGCGCTTCCGTGAATCAGCCATTGCCGCCGGTTGGCCGACCCACGCACAAGCCCCGCGCTATCGGTGCCGAACCCTGCGCTTCAGTCCCACGGATCTTTGGAGGACGCGCATGAGCAGCATTCACAAGGACGGTACGCATGAGACGGCGAATCGGGTCGAGGAATTACACGCGATTCGTGAGCAGGTGCGGCGGGGGCCGAGTGAGCGGGCGACTGAGGCGCAGCATGCCAAGGGGAAGTTGACTGCGCGTGAGCGGATCGAGCTGTTGCTGGATGCGGGGTCGTTCCACGAGGTGGAGCCGTTGCGGCGGCATCGTGCGTCGGGGTTCGGGTTGGAGGCGAGGCGGCCGTACACCGATGGTGTGATCACGGGGTGGGGGACCGTGCATGGGCGCACGGTGTTTGTGTACGCGCATGATTTCCGGATCTTTGGTGGTGCGTTGGGTGAGGCGCATGCGCAGAAGATCCACAAGATCATGGACAAGGCGATCGCGGCGGGTGCGCCGTTGGTGTCGCTCAACGATGGTGCGGGGGCTCGGATCCAGGAGGGTGTCAGCGCTCTTGCTGGTTACGGTGGGATCTTCCAGCGCAACACCAGGGCTTCGGGTGTGATCCCGCAGATCTCGGTGATGCTGGGCCCGTGCGCCGGAGGCGCCGCCTACAGCCCCGCGCTGACGGACTTTGTGTTCATGGTGCGGGAGACCTCGCAGATGTTCATCACTGGGCCGGATGTGGTGCAGGCGGTGACGGGGGAGAAGGTCTCGCAGAACGGTCTGGGTGGTGCGGATGTGCATGCCGAGACCTCGGGCGTGTGCCATTTCGCCTACGACGATGAGCAAAGTTGCCTGGAAGAGGTGCGCTACCTGCTGTCGCTGTTGCCGCGGAACAACCGTGAGAACCCGCCGGTGCTGCCCACTACGGATCCGGTTGACCGGCGTGGTGAGGCGCTGCTGGATCTGGTTCCGGCCGACGGTAACCGGGCGTATGACATGCGCAAGGTGATCGAGGAGATCGTCGATGACGGCGAGTTCCTTGAGGTGCATGAGCGGTGGGCGACGAACATCATCTGTGCGCTGTCTAGGCTGGATGGGCAGGTGGTGGGGATTGTCGCGAACCAGCCGCAGACGTTGGCGGGTGTGCTGGACATCGAGGCGTCGGAGAAGGCCGCACGTTTTGTGCAGATGTGTGACGCGTTCAACATCCCGATCGTGACGTTGCTGGATGTGCCGGGGTTCTTGCCGGGGGTGGATCAGGAGCATGGCGGGATCATCCGGCATGGTGCGAAGTTGTTGTACGCGTACTGCAACGCCACGGTGCCGCGGATCTCGCTGATTTTGCGCAAGGCGTATGGGGGTGCGTACATCGTGATGGACTCGCAGTCCATCGGTGCGGATTTGACCTATGCGTGGCCGACGAACGAGATCGCGGTGATGGGTGCCGAGGGCGCGGCGAACGTGATCTTCCGTCGGCAGATCGCGGAGGCGGATGATCCGGACGCGATGCGGGCGGCGATGGTCAAGGAGTACAAGTCCGAGTTGATGCATCCGTACTACGCGGCCGAACGCGGTCTGGTCGATGACGTGATCGATCCGGTCGAGACCCGTGAGGTGCTGATCCGCTCGTTGGCGATGCTGCGTACCAAGCACGCTGATCTTCCGTCCCGTAAGCACGGCAACCCGCCGCAGTAATCGCGTAGTTATGGAGATGGAGAACGTTGTGAGCACTCCCGTAGATGCCGCTGCCGCGACCGTGGTGACCGTGCGGCGCGGGCACGCCGAGCCCGAGGAGCTGGCGGCGATCACCGCCGTGCTCCTGGCCCGCGCCGCCACCGCGCGCACCGCAGCCGCGGCCGACAACGACATCCGAACCGTCGCCCACTGGCGCCGACTCGAGCGTGCCCAGGGCTTCTACGCACCCCACAGCTGGCAAGCGGTCGCCTAACGCGGCCGGGGGTTGCGGGGGTTGCCCCCGGGATAACGCAGCGCACCCCAATAGCTGGCAGGCCGCAGCTCAGGCCTGGCCGACCGGGCCCGCCCCGGGAAAACACAGCCGAAAAAACAGTCAAGGTCCCCGCACACCCGTGCGCGGGGACCTTTTCGCTGGTCGTACCACCTGGCCGTCTGTGTCCACCGTCCGTGATCCACATCTCCCAGCCAGGAGACGCACCGTTGAACGCTCCACCGAAACCGAGCTCCGGAACGGCTCATACCGACACGTTCGTACAAGACAACCTGCCGCCGGAATCACTGCAACCGGAATTCCTCTTCGACGAGCCCGCGGTGCGCTTCCCGGCTCGCCTCAACTGCGCCGCGGAGTTGGTCGACCGCGCGGTCGGGCCCGCGGGATGGGCGGATCGGCTGGCGATGCTCTCGCCCGAGGGCGTGCGCTGGACGTACGCGGAGCTGGACGCCGTGGTCTCCCGGATCGCCCATGTGCTCACCGAGGACATGGGTCTGGTGCCCGGCAACCGGGTCCTGCTCCGTGGCGTCAACAGTCCGCAGATGTCGGCCGTCTGGCTGGCGGTGATCAAGGCGGGCGGGGTGGTCGTCACCACCATGCCGCTGCTGCGCACCAAAGAGCTCGTCTACGTCATGGAGAAGGCGCGCATCAGCCACGTGCTGTGCGAACGCGCCCTTGACGCCGAGATGGTCGCGGCGGCCGCGCGGGCCCGTACCGGCGGCGCGCCCCGGATGATGTTCTTCCGCGACGAAACGGAGTCCGGTCTTGAGCATGCCATGGCGGCCAAGCCCGACCGGTTCACCGCGGTCGACACGGCGGCCACCGACCCCTGCCTGATCGGCTTCACCTCGGGGACCACCGGAGCGCCCAAGGCGACGGTGCACTCACACCGCGACGTGATGGCCATCTGCAACTCCTTCCCGAGGCATGTCCTCAAGGCCACCTGCGACGACCGGTTCATCGGATCGCCGTCGCTGGCGTTCACCTACGGTCTGGGTGGACTGCTGCTGTTCCCGCTGCACGTGGGGGCCTCGACGGTGCTGCTCGACCGGGGCGCGCCGAGCCATCTGGCCAGGGCGATAGGCGAGTTCAAGGCCACCATCTGCTTCAGCGGACCGACGGCGTACCGGATGATCGCCGCCGACCGGGAGCAGCACGACCTGTCCTCGCTGCGCGAGTGCGTCTCGGCCGGTGAGGCACTGCTGCCGGTGACCCGCAAGCTGTGGAAGCAGCACACCGGCATCGACCTGATCGACGGCCTCGGCTCCACCGAGATGCTGCACATCTTCATCTCGATGCGCGGTGAGGAGGGTCTGAACCGGCCGGGCGCCATCGGCCGGGCCGTCCCCGGCTACCGGACCGCCGTGCTCGACGAGGCGGGCCAGCCGCTGCCGCCGGGTGAGGTCGGCAGGCTCGCCGTGAAGGGACCCACCGGGTGCCGCTACCTCGATGACGAACGGCAGAAGGACTACGTCCGGGAGGGCTGGAACATCACGGGCGACGCCTGCTGGGCGGACGAGGACGGCTATCTGTACTACCACGCCCGGGTCGACGACATGATCGTCTCCGCGGGGTACAACATCTCGCCCGCCGAGGTCGAGGACGCCCTGCTCGCCCACCCCGCGGTGGCGGAGTGCGCAGTGGTCGGCGTGCCCGACAGCGAACGCGGCTCCCTCGTCCAGGCCCATGTGGTCCTGGCCGACGGGCACCGGCCGTCCGGCCAACTCGCCGAGGAGCTCCAGAAGTTCGTCAAGGAGTCGATCGCGCCCTACAAGTACCCGCGCGCCATCGAGTTCCGCGCGGAGTTGCCAAGGGCGGAGACGGGAAAGATCCAGCGTTTCCGGCTGCGTGCGGCGGTCGGTACCCAGGAGCCGAAAGAGGCGGTCAGTGCACCAGGAACCCATGGGAACTGAGAGAACCGGCCAAGCCGGATTCAGGCAGGACAAGCAGATCTGGTTCCACCACTGCGACCCGGCGGGCATCGTCTTCTACCCGCAGTACCTGCTGCTGATGAACGAGGTGCTGCAGGACTGGTTCCAGACCGCCCTCGGAGTCGACTACGCGGGGCTGTTCGCCGAGCGCCGGATCGGCATCCCCACCATTCGCCTGGAGTGCGACTTCCTGGCCCCCAGCAGGCTCGGCGACACGGTGGCCTTCACCCTGACCGTGCAGCGGATCGGCACGTCCTCGTTCGAGCTGCGCTTCGAGTGCACGGGTCAGGAGCCGCAGGACGTGCGGGTCAGGATCCGGGCGGTCCTGGTGACCATGTCGCTGGACGACCACCGGTCGGTTCCCATTCCGGAAGACATCAGGAAGGCCATGGAGCAGTACTGCGCGCCGTCGCAGGAATCCCGCGAAGCGTCCAACGTGAAAGAGGAAGAAGCCAAATGACGACTGATCTGTTGGAGCTCGACGGTCTGGGTGCCGGGAACTTCTTCCGGTTGGCCGCCGCCTCGGCGTCGGCCGCCGCGAAGAGCGTCATCGTGCTCGACCGGCCCTACCGGGACCCGGCCGGAGGGGTCCACAACGAGCTGACCCTGGCCGAGCTCGACGAGCTGACCGACCGGGTGGCGAGCGGCTTCTACCGTGATGGGATCCGGCCCAAGGACCCGGTGGCGGTGTTCGTGGCGGAAAGCGTGCGCTACCTCGTCCACTACATCGCGCTCACCAAGATCGGCGCGATTCCGGTCTTCCTCAACAGCCAGCTGGCGCCGGACATCGCGGCCCGGTTCATCAGCAACGTCGGCGCGGTCGCCGTGGTCTCTGACGCCGACCGGCTGACCGAGGACCGGGTGGGCCTGCCGTACTACGCGCAGGAGCCGTACGGCACCGAGCCGTTCAAGGTCTTCACCCACCAGGACAGCGACCCCGCCCTGATCGCGCACACCTCCGGTACCACCGGTGTGCCCAAGGCCGTGCAGTTCAACCACGGCGGGTTCTTCTACGGCATCAAGCGGCAGATCAAGGCCGATCTCGGTAGCCGTATCCTCTCCGTGCTGCCGCAGAGCCACGGCTCCGCGATCTCGGTGCTGATGTCATCGGTCGCCCGTGGCGCCACGGTGCTGCTGGCCACCGACCGCGAACCGCACAGCCTGGCCGCCGCCATCCAGGTCTTCCGTCCGCACCTCGTCGCGGGCTTCCCCAAGACCTTCGTCGACCTGTGCCGGATCGACCTGGACTCCTACGACTTCGGTTCGGTCTCCCGCTGGATGTCCACCGGCGACGCCAACCACGAGCGGCACATCAGGAAGCTGGTCAAGCTCGGCAACCACATCGACCGGGACGGTGTGCGGCGTCCCGGCTCGCTGTTCATCGACAACTTCGGCTCGTCCGAGTTCGGCTTCGCGATGTTCCGCACCGTCCACACGCCGACCAGCAACCGCTACGGGCGGTGCATAGGCAAGCCGTTCGCCTGGGTGGACGTGCAGATCTTCGACGCCGACGACGAGCCGGTGCCGCCGATGACCGTGGGCCGTCTCGCGCTGAAGTCGCCCACCGTCACGGCCGGTTACTGGAACAACTCGGTGCTCAGCGAGAAGAACCGGGTGCGGGGCTACTGGCTGACCGGCGATCTCGCCTACCGGGACGAGGACGGCTTGGTCTACCACGTCGACCGCACCACCGACCGCATCGTCACCCGGCAGGGCGTCATCTACAGCACCCAGACCGAGGAGTTGATCCTGCGCCGCTTCCCCGAGGTCTTCGACTGCACGCTGGTCGGCACCGAGGGGGCGGGCAAGGGCGAGGAGAAGCTGGTGCTCACCGTCGACCTGGCCGATCCCGACATCGACCTGGTGGACCTGCGCGGGCGGATCAACACCCTGCTCGCGCAGGAGGGCCAGCCGCTGGTCCAGACGATCCTGGCCAAGTCGGGCGAGGAGCACGTGGGCATCACCGGCAAGGCACTGAAGCGCACGATGCGCACCGTCTACGCCGACAAGTCGTAATCCGGCCCGGGCAACGGGCGACGGGGTGGTCCGCACGGGCCACCCCGTCGCCCGTTTCCGGCCACATCCAGACGAGGGAGTGTCAATGTCCACGCTCAAGACGTCCGAGGGACGACCGGACGGCATGGGCGCCGACGGGCGGTGGAGCACGGCGGGCGGAGTGCGGATCACCCGCGAGAGTCGGCGGCTGCCGGACGCCCGTACCGCTCGGGTCCGGTTGGAGAACGCCCTGGACGAGCGCCGCGGGATGCTCGTCTTCCGCGGCCATGACCGGGCCGTCGGCTTCGTGGATCCGCCGGTCGAGATCGCCTTCGCCGGTGGCCGCCTTACGGTGCGGGCGCTGAACGAGCGGGGTGCCGTGCTGCTGCCCGTGTTGCGCGGCGCGCTGGACGGCGTGCTGGGCGAACCGGGGGAGGTGCCCGGCGGGTTCGGCGGTCGGGTGCTCGCCACGCAGGCCGAGACCTTCGCCGAGGAGGACCGCACACGGCATGCCGGTGTCTTCTCCGCACTGCGTGCGCTGATCGCCGCGATGGCCGCGCCCGACGACCAACTACTGGGCCTTTACGGTGCGTTCGGTTACGACCTGATCTTCCAGTTCGAGCAGATCGAGCTGCACCAGCCGCGCCGCCCGGACGACCGGGACCTGGTGCTGCAACTGCCTGACGAGATCCTTGAGTTCGATCTGCGCCGCGACGAGGTGGTCCGCCACCGGTACGAGTTCGCCACCGAGCGAGCGCACACGACCGGACTGCCCAGGCGGACCTCCGCCGAACCGTTCGTGCCCGGCACCACCACCGAGCCGCGCGACCACCGCCCGGGCGAGTACGCCGAGGTGGTCGAGCGGGCGAAGCCGCTGTTCCGGTCGGGGGACCTGTTCGAGGTCGTGCCAGGGCAGCTCTTCCGGCGCGGCTGCGTACAGCCGCCCTCGGAGCTCTTCCGTCGGCTGTGGCAGCGCAATCCCGCGCCGCACAGCCTGCTGGTGAACCTCGGCGAAGGGGAGTACCTCGTCGGCGCCTCGCCGGAGATGTTCGTCCGGGTCCGGCACGACCACGGCACGGACGGTGCCGGGCTGCTGGTCGACTCCTCGCCGATCAGCGGGACCATCGCCCGTGGCCGCGACGCGCTGGAGGACGCGGCCCAGGTGCGCGCACTGCTCGGCTCCCTGAAGGAGGAGTCCGAGCTGACGATGTGCACCGACGTGGACCGCAACGACAAGGCCAGGGTGTGCGTGCCCGGTTCGGTACGGGTCACCGGCCGCCGCACCATCGAGATGTACTCCGCCCTCATCCACACGGTGGACCACGTCGAGGGGCGGATCCGCCCGGGTCTGGACGCGCTGGACGGCTTCCTCGCCCACCTGTGGGCGGTCACCGTCACCGGTGCCCCCAAGCTGGCCGCGGTGGAGTTCCTGGAGCGCGAGGAGCGCTCGCCGCGGCGTTGGTACGGCGGTGCGGTCGGCAGCGTCGGGTTCGACGGCTCGCTCGACACCGTCCTGACGCTGCGCACCATCCAGATACGCGACGGGGTCGCCACCGTTCGCGCCGGTGCGACGCTGCTGCACGACTCGTCGCCGCAGGACGAGGAGGCCGAGACCGAGTTGAAGGCCAAGGCCCTGCTGGAGGTGCTCGACCCACCCGCCCCGGTCGCCCCGACGATGGCGGTGACCCGCTCCGCGCCCGGGGCGGGAGTGCGCATCCTGCTCGTCGACCACCGGGACTCCTTCGTCCACTGCCTGGCCGACTACCTGCGGCAGACCGGTGCCGAGGTCACCACATACCGCAGTGGCCGCCATCTTCCGCTGCTGGAGCGGGAGTTGCCGGACCTGCTGGTCCTGTCGCCGGGGCCGGGCCGCCCGGCGGACTTCCAGCTGGCGGCCACCCTCAAGGAGGCCGAGCGGCTGGGCCTGCCGGTCTTCGGCGTCTGCCTGGGACTGCAGGGTCTGGTGGAGCACTACGGCGGTCAGCTCGGTGTGCTCGACGAACCGGTGCACGGCAAGGCGTCACGGGTGCGGGTGACCGACCCGGACTGCGGGCTGTTCGCCGGTCTGCCGCAGACGTTCGAGGTCGGCCGCTACCACTCGCTGTACGCCGAAGCCGCGGCGCTGCCCGAGGAGTTGCGGGTGACCGCGACGGCCGATGACGGCGTGGTGATGGCCCTGGAGCACGTGAGCAGGCCGCTGGCCGCCGTCCAGTTCCACCCTGAGTCGATCATGACCGCCGGTGGCCGGGCCGGTCAGCGTGTCGTCGACAACGCCGTAGCGGCTCTCGGCCGCCGCTTGCTGCCCGCACCGCGGTGACCAGCGGTGCGGGCGTGGGCCCGGCGGAGCCGCGTCCGGGTAGCCGGGGTCGCTCAGGCCGTACGGTACCGCGACGCCCCCTTTCCCGTGGAGTGGAGAACACTTTGGAGACCGGACAGTTGGAGATCTGCATCGTTGGCGCCGGACCCCGCGGCCTGTCGGTGCTGGAGCGACTGTGCGCCTGTGAGCGAAAGTCACCCTCGGCCGACCGGGTCACGGTGCACCTGGTCGACCCCGACTCGCCAGGACCCGGCCGGGTCTGGCGCACCGGGCAGTCCGGGGTCCTGCTGATGAACACCGTGGCGTCCCAGGTCACCGTGTTCACCGACGACAGCGTGGAGATCGGCGGCCCGATCGAGGAGGGACCGAGCCTGTACGAATGGGCTCGGTCCCTGGCGGTGCACGGCGCGGCCGGGGGCTGCTCAGCCGAGACGCTGGCCGAGGCCCGCCGTCTGGGGCCCGACTCCTATCCGACCCGCGCCTTCTACGGCCACTACCTGGAATGGTGCTACCGGCGGATCGTCGCCGGAGCGCCGGACCACCTCGCGATCCGTCCGTGGCGGCTACGGGCGGTGGCGCTGTGGGACGGCGAGGAGGGACCCGGCGGGTCGCAGACCGTGCGGCTCGCGGACGGCAGCCGGTTGACCGGGCTGTCGGCGGTGGTGCTGGCCCAGGGCCATGTGGACGTGGTGCCGTCGGCGGCCGAGCAGCGGCTCGGCGCGTTCGCGGGCCGGCACGGTCTGCGGTACGTCCCACCGGCCAATCCGGCCGACCTCGACCTCTCCGCGGTCGCCCCGGGTGAAACGGTCCTGCTGCGTGGCCTCGGGCTGAACTTCTTCGACCACATGGCCCTGTTCACCATCGGCCGCGGCGGTACGTTCGAGCGGGTCGAGGACCGGCTCGTCTACCGGCCGTCCGGCAGGGAGCCGCGGATGTACGCGGGTTCGCGCCGCGGCGTCCCGTACCACGCGCGAGGGGAGAACGAGAAGGGTCCGCACGGCCGCTACCTGCCGAAGCTGCTCACCGTCGGATGGATCGAGGCCCGGCGCGCCAGGTCGAGCGCTGGTGAACCGGCCGTCTTCCGAACCGAGTTGTGGCCGCTGATAGCCAAGGAGGTGCAGAGCGTCTACTACGCGGCTCTGCTGGCCGACTGCCAACCGGACGCGGACGCGGCCGACTTCACCGAGCGCTACCTGGCCACGGCGGACGAGGCCGCCGAGCAGGCGCTGCTGGACGCCGTGGGCATCCCCGCCGCCGACCGCTGGGACTGGGCGTGGATCGCCCGGCCGTACGGCGACCGCCGGTTCACCGGGCTCGCCGACTTCCAGTCCTGGCTGCTCGACCACCTCGACCGCGATGTACGCGAGGCCAGGGCGGGCAACGTCAGCGGCCCGCTCAAGGCGGCCCTCGACGTCCTGCGCGACCTGCGCAACGAGGTCCGCCTCGCGGTCGACCACGGCGGGCTGGACGGCGACTCGCACCGCGACGATCTGGACGGCTGGTACACCCCGCTCAACGCGTTCCTGTCCATCGGCCCGCCGGTCTCCCGCATCGAGGAGATGATCGCCCTCATCAACGCGGGCGTCCTCACCGTGATCGGCCCGGGCCTGGCGGTGGACACCGAGGAGGACGGCACCCAGCCACCGGCGTTCGTGGCGACGTGCGACATTCCGGGTGTGACGGTGCGCGCCTCCGTACTGATCGAGGCCCGGCTGCCCGAGCCGGACCTGCGCCGCACCGCCGACCCCCTGCTGCGGCAGCTGATGGAGAGCGGCCAGTGCCGCCCGTACCGGATCCGCTCGGCAGGCGGTGGCGAGTACGAGACGGGCGGCCTCGCGGTCTCCGAGCGCCCGTACCACCTCATCGACGCGGCGGGGCGCCGCCATCCGCGGCGGTTCGCCTACGGCGTCCCCACCGAGTCGGTGCACTGGGTCACCGCCGCGGGCATCCGCCCCGGGGTCGGTTCGGTCACCCTGGCCGACTCCGACGCCATCGCCCGTACCGTGCTCGCCCTGCCGCCCGTCACCGAGCGGGAAGCGGTGCCGGGCGGCGGCCGGACGGAGGTGGCGCGATGAGCACCTCCCAAGTGCCGTGCCCCGATGCCCCGTTGGACGCCGGGTTGCTGTCGCCGGTCCGCGCGGGCACGGCGGTCGAACGGGCGACCTGCGACCGGGCGTGGCTACAGGCCATGCTCGACGCGGAAGCGGCGCTCGCCAGGGCACAGGCCAGCCTCGGCACCCTGCCGGAGCGCGCCGCCAGGGCCATCACCGCCGCCGCCGACGCCGACCGTCTCGACCTGCGCGCCGTGGCGGTGGAAGCCCGGGAGACCGCCAACCCGGTCGTCGGCCTGGTGCGGGCGTTCACCGCGGTGGTGGCCGCCGAGTGCCCGGACGCCGCCGAGTACGTGCACCGCGGCTCCACCAGCCAGGACATCCTGGACACCGGTGCCATGCTGGTCGCCACCCGGGCACTGCGGCTCATCCGTTGCGATCTCGCCCGCGCCGCAAGCGCGTTGGCGACGCTCGCCGCCAGGCACCGGGAGACCCCGATGGCGGGTCGCACGCTGGCCCTGCACGCGGTGCCGACCACCTTCGGGTTGAAGGCGGCGGGCTGGCGTGAGCTGGTGCTCGACGCGGACGAGCGGCTGGGGCGGCTGGCCGACGGCGGGTTGCCGGTCGCGCTCGGCGGTGCGGCCGGGACACTCGCCGGGTACCTGGAGTACGCCCGCATCGGTGCCGGTCACAACGGCGTCGTGCCGGACGCCTACCTCGACGAGCTCACCGCGGCCTTCGCCGAGCAGACCGGACTGGCCGTGCCCGTACTGCCGTGGCATGCGCTGCGCACCCCGGTCGCGGACCTCGCCGCCGCCCTCGCCCACACCGCGGGCGCCCTCGGCAAGCTGGCCGTGGACGTCCAGGTGCTGGCCAGGACGGAGATCGCCGAGGCCACCGAACCCGGCGCCGCCGGGCGCGGTGCCTCCTCCGCCATGCCGCACAAACGCAACCCGGTACTGGCCACCCTGGTCCGCTCCGCCGCCCTGCAGGTGCCCGCGCTCGCCGCCGTGCTGACGCAGTGCCTGGCCACCGAGGACGAGCGGTCCGCGGGAGCCTGGCACGCCGAGTGGCAGCCGCTGCGCGAGTGCCTGCGGCTGGTCGGTGGCGCGGCGTCCTGCGCCGCGGAACTCGCCGAAGGGCTGTGCGTGAACCCGCAGCGGATGCGCGCCAACCTGGAGCTCACCGGCGGCCAGATCGTCTCCGAGCGCGCCAGCGCGGTGCTCGCGCCCGCACTGGGCAAGGCAGCGGCCAAACGGCTCCTGTCCACCGCGTCCCAGCAGGCGGCACAGTCCGGCACACCGCTGGGCGATGTGCTCGCCGCCCTGCCCGAGGTCAGGGAAGTGCTGAGCCCGCAGGAACTGGTCGACCTGCTCGACCCCGCCCACTACACCGGGGCGGCCGGTGCGCTGGTCGACCGGGCGCTGCGACGGTGAGGCCAGCTTCGGTGCGCCCGCTACCAGCCAACGCCGTCAACCGCCTTCTCCGCAGCCAAGACAAGGGGGATGCGGGGGGTCGTCCCGACCCCCCGCGAGCAACGCCATGACTACCAACCAACCGAGTCAGCCCGGCCGTGAACCGGGCCGCCCCACCGCCTCCCGAAGCGCCGCGCGGACCGTCCGCTCCTGGCGCGGCCTGCCCGCCGCCCAGCAGCCTGACTGGCCTGACCCGGCGGCCCTGGCCGCCACCACCGCCGAGCTGAGCGCCCTTCCACCGCTGGTGTTCGCCGGGGAGTGCGACCTGCTGCGCCGCCGACTGGCGGCCGTCGCACGCGGCGAGGCGTTCGTCCTCCAGGGCGGCGACTGCGCGGAGACGTTCGACGCCGTCTCAGCGGAGCAGATCCGCGACAAGCTGCAGACGATGCTGCAGATGTCGGCGGTGCTGGCCTACGGCGCGGCGCTGCCGGTGGTGAGCATCGGCCGGATCGCCGGTCAGTACGCCAAGCCGCGTTCCGAGCCGGTCGAGACGCGGGACGGGGTCACGCTTCCCACCTACCGCGGTGACGCCGTCAACGGCCTGGACTTCACGGCGCGGTCACGCACTCCGGACCCGGACCGGCTCAAGCGGATGTACCAGTCATCGGCCGCCACACTGAATCTTCTGAGGTCCTTCACCGCGGGCGGATTCGCCGACGTGAGCCAGGTGCACGAGTGGAACCGGGAATTCGTCGCGGATTCCCCGGCCGGTCGCCGGTACGAGGAACTGGCCGCGGAGATAGACGCCGCGCTGCGCTTCATGCGGGCCTGCGGCGCCGACCCGGCCACCATGCGTTTCGACGAGTTCTTCACCAGCCACGAGGCGCTGCTGCTGGACTACGAATCCGCGCTGACCAGGGTCGACAGCCGCACCGGGAAGCTGTACGACCTGTCCGGGCACATGGTGTGGATCGGCGAGCGGACCCGCCAACTGGACGGCGCCCACATCGAGTTCGCCGCCCGGGTGGCCAATCCGGTCGGGGTGAAACTCGGACCGGACGCCACCGCGGATACCGCCCTGGCGCTCATCGACCGTCTTGATCCGAATCGGGAACCTGGCCGGTTGATGTTCATTACCCGCATGGGCGCGGATAAGATAAGGGATGTGCTACCGGAACTGGTCGCGAAGGTAGCGGTTTCGGGGGCACAGGTCGTCTGGTCCTGCGATCCGATGCATGGCAACACGTTCAAGTCGGGGGGTTACAAAACCCGCCGACTTGACCACATAGTCGACGAGGTGAAGGGGTTCTTCGAGGTGCACCGCGCCCTCGGGACACATCCCGGGGGAATTCACATCGAATTGACGGGGGGACATGTGACGGAATGCCTTGGCGGCGCACATGAGGTCACCGACGGGGACCTCCACCTGAAGTACGAGAGCGCATGCGATCCGCGACTGAACCGGAACCAGTCCCTCGACCTCGCTTTCCTCGTCGCCGAGATGTTCCGCGGCGCCTGATCCGCCGCCGCACGCAATCCGCGATCGCTCGAGACTCCAGCGGCTTTGTCTCTGGAACAACTAGCCAGGATGTGTCCATGTCTCTTGCCACGACGCGCAGTTCAGGTGTCGCACAGCACGCCCGTATGCCTCCGCAACGTCCCACTCTGGTGCTGATGTGCGTCTGCGTGCTCACCCTGCAGTCGCTGGTCGCGGCGATCAACCTCGCGATAGCCAAGCTCTCGGCGAGCAGTCTGCATCCCAGTTCCTCGCAGATGCTGTGGATCGTCGACGCCTATGTGATCGTGTTCGCGGGGCTGCTGATACCCGCCGGAGCGCTCGGCGACCGGTTAGGCCGCAAAGGCCTGCTGCTGCTGGGAATCGGCGTCTTCTGCGCGGGGGCCGCGATGAGTGCGGCGGCGTCCGGTGTCGCCGTGCTCATCGCGGGGCGCGGCCTGGCCGGGGCCGGTGCGGCACTGGTGATGCCGGCCTCGATGTCGGTGCTGCTGCACGTGGTGCCCGCTGAGCGCCGCCCCTCCGCGATCGCCAGTTGGAGCGCGGCCGTCGCCATCGGCGGCATCGTCGGCAACGCCGGGGGCGCGGTGATCCTGCAGTACTTCTCCTGGCGGGTGCTGTTCTGGGTGTACGTGCCCGTCTCGCTGGTGCTGCTGTCGGTGGTGGCGCTGGTGACCCCGCGTACCCGCCGCAACCCGGCGTCGCTCGACCTGGTCGGGTCCGTGCTGCTGGTCCTCGGGCTGGTGCCGCTGCTGTTCAGCATCATCGAGGGGCCGGAGCTCGGCTGGGGGTCGGTGCCGGTGCTCGGCGGCTTCGCCGCCACCGTGGTTCTGCTGACCGCCTTCACCCGCTACGAACTGCGCACCGCCCACCCGCTGCTCGACCCGCGGCTGTTCAAGCTGCCGCGTCTGCGTTCCGGCACCGTCGGTGTCGGCGCCTCGTTCTTCGGCATGTTCGCGCTGTTCTACGTCAACGCCCAGTTCCTGCAGTACGTCAAGGGTTTCTCACCGTTGCAGACCGGGCTGGCCATCGTGCCGATGGCGGTCGGGATGATGGTGGTCACCCAGGCGAGCGTGAGCTGGGCCCGGCGGATCGGTGCGCGGACCACCATCGGCATCGGACTGCTGCTGCTGGTGGTCGGGCTACTGCTGCTGTCCACGGCGACGCGGGCCACGCCGTACCTGCTCTACACCGTCTACCTCATGGTGATGGCGCTCGGTGTCGGCATGGCCATGCCGTCGCTGTCAGCGGGCGTGGTCTCCTCGCTGCCGCAGCACCAGGCGGGCGTGGGTTCCGGACTCAACAGCGCGGCCCGGGAGTTGGGGGCGGCGCTGGGCATCGCCACCATCGGTACCGTGCTCAGCATCCGGTTCACCGATCAGCTGCCGTCCGCGCTGGCCGGGCACGTCCACTCCGCGTCGGCCGCGCTGGCCGAGGCGGCGAAGCACGGTGCCGCACTGCACTCCGAGGTGGTGGTCGACTTCGCCAACGCGGTCGCCGTCGGCTACCGGGTCACCGCCGGGCTGCTGTTCGTTCTCGCCGTGATCGCGTTCTCGGGGTTCGGCGCGCGCCGGGCCGCTCGGTGACGGCGGGGCCGCACCGGGTCCGGCGCGCGCCGCCTCCCCCCGCGACCGGTCAGATGGTCAGTACCACCTTGCCGTTGACCTGGCGCTGGGCGAGAGCGCGCAGCGCCGGTTCGGCGTCGGTCCATGGGGCGACCGTGGCCACCTGAGGGTCGAGCAGGCCGTCGGCCACCCGCTGGACGAGGAAGCCGAGGTCCCGGGTGACCGGGTGCGCCGGCAACTCGTGGAAGAGGTGGACATAGCGCAGTTGGACGCCCGGCCTGGCGTGGCCCCAGTCCACCGGCAGGTTGAGTTCGCTGCGGGTGGTGTTGCCGTAGACGATGACCTTGCCACCGGGCACCACCAGGCGGTAGGCCCGGTTCAGTACCTGCCCGCCCACGCTGTCGACCAGTACGTCGACCGGCCCGGTCTCCTCCGCGTCGTAGGTGCTGACGGCCGCCGCGCCGAGTTCCCGCAGGCCCTTGGCGCGCTCCGCGGAGCCGACCCAGGCGACCACCCGGGCTCCGGAGGCGGCCGCCAGTTGGACCGCCATCCGGCCGACGCCGCCGCCCGCACCGGTGACCAGCACCGTACGGCCGAGGAGCAGCCCGGCGTGGCGCAGCGCGTAGAGCGCGGTGAGGCCGACGACCGGGATCGCGGTGGCGGCGGTCCAGTCCAGATCGTCCGGTACCGGGGTGAGCCGGGCGGTGTCCGCCGCCGCCAGTTCGCTCCAGCCCGCGCCGTCGGCCAGGCCGGTGACCCGGGTTCCGGCCGCTGGTCCGCTGCCGTCGGCCGCAGGACGCAGCACGGTGCCCGCGATGTCCCAGCCGAGCTGGGAACCGGGCGGGAGCATGGCCATCATGGACAGCTCACCGCGGTTGACGGCCACCGCGCGCACCTCGACCAGCGCCTGACCGGGGCGCGGTTCGGGCTCCGGCACATCGGCCATGCGCAGCCCGAAGCCACTGTCTTCCGTCGTGACGAGTGCCTTCACCCGGCAACCACCTTCACTCCAGTGACCAGTTGGACCGCCTCTTCGGTTCGAGACTGGGATCAGGCGCTGGTGAACCAGTGGTGCGCAGGTGAGGAGGCGATGGGAGCACGGGCGAGCCGGTGACCGCGGCACCCCCGCGCGACGGGGGCGCGCAGGGATGCCGCGGCAGATCTCATTCGGTGACGAAGTCGGCCATCATGGCCATGTCCTCGTGCTCCAGGTTGTGGCAGTGCAGCATGAACTTGCCCGGGTAGTCGGTGAATCGGGTGACGACCTCGACCGCCTCCGACGGGCGCAGGCTGACCGTGTCCTTCCAACCCGCGTCGTACGGACCCGGATCGGCGTCGTTGCGCGAGACCACCTGGAAGTGCTCCAGGTGCAGGTGGACGGGGTGATGGAAGTCGCTGACGAACCGCCACACCTCGGTGGTGCCGAGTTTCGGCCGGGCCAGGGTGCGACCGGGCTGGTACAGCTCGCCGTTGATCGTCCAGCCGCCCTTCTCGCTCTGCTGGAAGGCGAAGGTACGGGTCACCGCCGCCTTGCCCGGGTCCAGTGCGGCCAACTCGCTGAGCTGGTCGGGCACATGGGAGTCGTCGGCGGGTGGGCGCCCGGACGGGGAGAGGTCGAACCGCATCACCTCGCTGGTGGGCCCCGAGCCGAACCGGTTGATCAGCCGCACCTTCGTGCCGGGACGGTAGCGGGAGAAGTCGACCACCACGTCGAGGCGTTCGGCGGGGGAGAGCTCCAGGGCGTCGTGCCGCACCGGCCGCGCCAGCAGCCCGCCGTCGCCGCCGATCTGTACGAACGCCGCGCCGCCCGGCGGTTGCGGGCTCAACTCCAGCCGGTAGTCGCGGGCGTTGGAGGCATTCAGCAGCCGCAGCCGGTAGCGCACCCGGTCGGCCTGGAGCACCGGCCATGGCGCTCCGTTGACCAGCACGACATCGCCGAGCACCCCGTTGGTGTACGCGTCGGTCACTCCGGCCCTGTGCATGGCGGGGTCGATCGCCGGGTACCGGAAGGAGCCGTCCGCGGCGAAGGACCGGTCGGCGATCATCAGGGGGATGTCCCGTTCGCCGCGCGGGAGCGGTAGGGCGTCCTCCTCGTCGTCGTGGACGAGGTGGAAGCCCGCGAGCCCCTTCCAGACACCCGGTCCGGTGAAGCCCATCCGGTGGTCGTGGTACCACAGGGTCGCCGCCCGCTGGTTGACCGGATAGGTGTAGCTGCGCTCGCCGTGGGCGATGTCACCGGACATCCGCGGCATGCCATCCATCCCCGGCATGTCCATACCGGCCATCGGATCGCCGCCACCGGACACCGGCATGACCAGGTCGACCGGGTAGCCGTCGCTGGCCGCCGGGGTGTGGCCGCCGTGCAGATGCACCACGACCGGCTGCGGCAGCTCGTTGCGGTGCCGCACGACGGTGCGCCGTCCGGAGCGCGAGACGATCGTCGGCCCCGGGAAACTGCCGCCGTACGTCCAGGCCCTGGTGCGCAGCCCGGGCAGGATGTGCAGGTCGGCCTGGTGCTGGGTGATCTCGTAGCTGTCGCTCGTGCCGTCGGAACGCGCCGGTTCGAGCACCGGCGGTACCGGCAGCGGCACCTGGTACGGCCTGGGCAGCGGCACCTGGCTGGGCAGCAGATGGCCCGGCCTGCCCTGGCCCTGCAGCAACGGCCAGCCGACGGCGGCGATCGCGCCGACGCCCACCACCGCGGAGCCCGCGCCGATGAACCGGCGCCGGGTCAGCCGCCGGGCCGCCGCGGGTGTGCCGCCCGCACTCATGAGGAGACCCCGATCGGCTCGTCGGCCGCCTCGGTGTGCCGCCCGCCGTCCGCGGCCGGTAGCGGGGTCCGCCAGGACCAGCCGGTGAGCAGCAGCAGGCAGGCCACCACGATCACGCCGAGCGTGACGTGCGCCGCCAGCACCCGGGAGAACCCGAGGCCCGTCTGTCCCACCAGTGCGATCAGCAGCAGCAGGGTGGTCGGCAGCAGCCATGCGGGAACGCGCCCGGCGCGTCGGACCAGGAAGGCGGCGACGGCCTGTACGACGGCGACCGCGACGATGACCATGGCGGTGATCCGGTGCGCCTTGAGCATGTCGTAGTGCCCGTTGAGGAAGCTGCCCGCGAGGGACGTCTCAGCCAGGCTGAGGAGCGCTTCGAGGGTGGCGATGGTGCGGAATAACAGGAGGGGCCAGCGCGGCGGTAGCGGCGCTTGGGGCTCTTTCACTGCTGACTTCTCTCCAACGGCCGGCCCCGGCTGCCGCCGAGGCGCCGGGGCCGGCGAAACGGAAGGGACGGGACTGCGGTTCGCCGCCGCGAGCCGGGCTGGCGGCGGCGGTCAGGCGCGCGCGAGTTTCCACGGCGACTGCCGCACGTAGCGCGGACGCCACACGGCACGGTAGATCAGCCGCAGTGGCGCGGGCAGCAGCCCCAGCACCCTGCGCTGGGTGGCCTCCGGGGCGCCGTCGAGCAGCCAGGGGAAGAACGCGGGGCCGCCCTTGATGCCGACGTTGCGCCGCTGCTCGGCGCCGAAGGACGCCCACTCCTCGGGGGTGAGCACCGACTGCAGCAGCGGCAGCGCCTCGGCCTCCTCGTGGTCGAGGTGGCCGAGCAGCGTGGTGGACAGGTCCTCCGTGTACTCCCGCAGCCTTAACCGGTTGGACTCGGCGATCGCGGTGTCGACGGCGTCCATCATGGGGTCGAGCTCCGCGTGCTCGGCCTCCATCTCCTCCAGCAGCCGCAGGTCGTCGGGCCGGTTGGCGAGCTTCTTGCGCATGATCGGCCAGAGCGCCACGTCCTCGGCGGTGTGATGGATCGTCAGGTAGTTCTTGAACGTCTGCCAACCCGCCTTGTACGCCGCCCAGTTCTGCGTCCCGTCCGATGCCGACACCAGGAGCGTCAGGTCGCGCCGGAAAGCGTTGTGGGTGGCGTACATCATCGTCAGGTCGATGCGGCTGTTGGTGCTGGGTTCCGCGTTGGTGCTCAAGGGGTGACTTCCTTGTCGTCATGTGCCCGGTGGCACGTGGGTGTTGTTCGTCCGGGCCGCTGGCTGGCACCGGCGAAGGGGGTGCCGGTGCCGCCCGTGGCCACCGCGTGCCCGCGTCAGATGACGACGCCGGCGTTCTTGCTCGCGGCCGCTTCCTCGGCCGAGACGCGGATGACCGCGGCGGCGATCAGGCACGCGCCGACCAGCACGAAGCCGCCCACCAGGAACGCGATGCTCCACCCGTGGGTGAGCGAGTCGAAGATGGCGTGCTTCAACTGGGGCGGCATCGACCCGGCTTCGGAGGCGCTGTGGTTGTTCATCTGCTGCGCGGCGGCGCTGCCCAGCAGCGAGGTGACCCGGTTCTTGGTGGCGGTGGCGGCGATCGTGCCGAGCACCGCGAGCCCGAGCGCGCCACCCACCTGCTGGCCGGTGTTGAGCAGGGCGGAGGAGACACCCGACTCCTCGTCCCGCACCCCCGCGACGGCCGACAGGGTCAGCGGTACGAAGCACAGGCCCACGCCGCCGCCGAACAGCAGCAGCGGACCGAGCAGGTCGGAGGTGTAGCCGCCGGTCGGGCTGAGCCTGGAGAGCCAGAAGAGGCTGGCCGCCGACAGCAGCGTGCCCACCAGCAGCACCGGCCGCGGCCCCGTACGGTCGAGTACCTTGCCGCACACGCCCGACATGACACCGGCGCCGACCGCGAAGGTCAGGAAGGTGAAACCGGTCTTCAGCGGGCTGTACGCGAGGACGATCTGCATGAAGAGGGTCAGGAAGTAGAAGACCGCGATCAGCGCCGCACCGAGGGTGAGCATGATCGCGTACGCGCCGGAGCGGTTGCGGTTGGCGAACAGCCGTAGCGGCATCAGTGCCGAGCGGCTGCGGGCCTCGATGAGCACGAAGGCCGCCAGGATCAGGCCGCCGGCGATCAGCGGAACGATGGTGCCCGTCTCGCCCCAGGTGTGCGAGGCGGCGTGGATGAAGCCGTAGACCAGCAGGGTCATGCCAGCGGTCGCGGACAGGGCGCCCGCCAGGTCGAGTTGACCGCGGTTGCGCTGGGACTCGCGGAACGCCCGGGGCGCGGCGAGCAGTGAGAACAGGCCGATCGGCACGTTGACGAAGAGCACCCACCGCCAGCTGAGCTGGTCGGTGAAGACGCCGCCCAGTACGTTGCCGAGCGCGCCGCCCGCGCCGGACACCGCCGCGTAGATGCCCATGGCGCGGTTGCGCTCGCTGCCCTCGGCGAAGGTGCCGGCCAGCAGGGCGAGCGCGGAGGGCGCCACCAGCGCGCCCGCGACGCCCTGCGCGGTACGCGCGGTCAGCAGCCAGGCCTGGCCGGTCGCCATACCGCCGAACAGGGACGCGGCGGTCAGCACGACCAGCCCCGCGATCAGGGTCCTGCGCTGGCCCCACATGTCGGCGATGCGCCCGCCGAGCAGCAGCAGGCCGCCGAAGGCGAGCGCGTAGGCGTTGACCACCCACTCCAGGCTGGTCGGGGAGAGTTTGAGGGCCGTCTGGATCGACGGCAGGGCGACGTTCACGATCGAGACGTCGAGCACCACCATCAGCTGGGCGATCGCGATGACCGCCAGTGCCAGGCCCTTGTGGGTACTGGCGGTCGTGGGGGCGAGGTCCACCGGTGGTGAGGCGTTCAGCTGGGACGCCGCCGAACGGCCGCTGGATTCGGGCACGAGTCACTCCCTGTCATGAGCTCTCGATACGTGGATGCGTGACGAACGTCGAAGCGGACGAGCAATGTGTGGAGCAAGAAGCTCCGAATCTATGGAACAGTGTGTACCTAAAACCTGTTCGGTGCAAGCTGTTCCGGTGTGCCCGCCGCACTGATCGACAAGGGCCGTGCACCGCCTCCGTGAAGGGAACGCGGTGCACGGCCCGTACGCGGGTTTCGGGCAGGACCCGACGGCTCGCGGCGTCCTCAGTTGGCGGCGCGGACACCGCGCCGCTCGGCGAACTCCTTGGCGTGCCGCAGCGTCGTCAGGCTGTTGGCGCTCAGCGCGCCGCGCACCAGCTCCCGCGCGTCGGCCACCGTGGCCCGCGCGCCGAGCACCTCGGTCACCGCCGACGGCTTGAGCACCACCGTGTGGCGCGAGGTGGCCGTGGTGACCCCGCCCTCCTCGCGCAGCAGCCACTCCCCGGTGTGCGCGGTCATCAGGGCGGGGACGAGCAGTTGCTTGTAGACGATGCGGCGCGGCGCGAAGCTGACCCGTATCGATCGCGTGGTGTGCTGCGATCCGTCCTTCGCCTTGGTGTCCATCTCCAGCACCTGTGTGTGCTGCGACGGCTCGGTCAGCTCCACCCGGGCCACGTGTGGCAGCCGCTCCTCCCACCGGTCCGCCCGCCAGACGAACTCGTGGACGTCCGCGGCCGAGCCCGCTATCCGCAGCTCGTCCTCGAAGCTCAGCAGCAGTTCAGGCAGGCGCCCGGCCTGCTCGGCGGTGGCCTTGAGGGTCTCCAGTTCGGCGGCGCTGTTGCGGTCCATCGCCCTGGTGATCCAGCTGACGTGCTCGGGGTCGTCGTCGACGGCGGTGAAGTCGTGGTTGAGCACGACCTCGCAACTGGCCTCGGTCAGCGGGGTGATCAGCCAGTCGCCGCCCATCGAGGCCACGGGGTGCTGCGAGACCTCCTGGCGGAAGGCGATCCGCAGACCCACCGGATCCAGCCGCCGCCGTGAAGTCCAGTTCTTCACCTCCCCGTTGGCCGTGGCCCAGATGCGGATGATCTCCTCGCCCTCGTTGACCGGGGTGCGCTCCACATGCACCGACGGCGGGAAGACCCGCGGCCAGCTGGCGGCGTCCTCGACGATGCCGTACACGGTCCGCGCCGGGGCCGCGACGGTGATGGTGTGCTGTGCGTGATGCGTTTGTGGCATGGTGATGACCGGCTTTCCGTGTGTCTGGGTGTCGGGGTGGGCGGAACGCGGGCGGCGGTGCGTGACGGGGCGTCAGTAGTTGCCCAGGCCGCCGCAGACGTTGATGGCCTGCGCGGTGATCGGCGCCGCGGCCGGCGTCACCAGATAGCCGACGAGCCCCGCGACCTCCTCCGGTGTGGAGTAACGCCCCAGCGGGATCTTGGCGTTGAACCGCTCCAGTACGTCGTCCGTGCTGATCTGCCAGTGCGCGGCGTACCCTTCGCGCACCCGCTGGGCCATCGGCGTCTCCACGTAGCCGGGGCAGACCGCGTTGACGGTGATGCCGGTCTTGGCCAGTTCGAGGCCGAGCGCCTTGGTGAAGCCGACCACCGCGTGCTTGGAGGCCGAGTAGGGCGCGCCGAAGACGACGCCCTGCTTCCCGCCGGTCGACGCGATGTTGATGATGCGCCCGGTCGACTTCTCGCGCATGCCACCGGCGGTGAGCACCTCACGGGTCATCCGGAAGACGCTGTTCAGATTGGTCTCGATCACGTCGTACCAGAGCTCGTCGGTGATCTCCGCGGTGACGCCGCCGCCGCTGCGTCCGGCGTTGTTGACCAGGACGTCGATGGTGCCGAACCGGTCGACCGCGGTGGCCACGGCACGGGTGATGTCCGCGCCCTCGCGCACGTCGGCGGCGACGCCGTCGGCGGTGACGCCGCGCTCGGCGAGCTCCTTGACCGTACGGGTCACGTCCTCGCAGGTCCGCGCGGTGAGGAACACCTTGATCCCCGCCGCACCGAGAGTGCTGGCCACGGCGCGGCCGATACCCCTGGTTCCCCCGGTGACCAGTGCCACCCTGGCCTGCTGCTCCGTCGTCATGGCTGTCCCCTTCCAAAGGGTCTGTGTCGCTGCCGCTACCACTGGGAGCCTGGAGGGACGGTCTGGAGGCTTGCTGTAGACCTGGCAGGACACCGCCGGGACTACGGCTCAGGAGCCGGGCGCGGAGCCGTCCGCGATGGTGTGCAGGGCGCCGCGGTGGAAGACCATCGGCAACACGCCCTGCGAGGTGCCCAGGTCGGTCACCCCGGCCAGCGCGAAGAAGTGGTCGCCCAGCTTCCGGACGTCCTCGATCTCGCAGTCCAGCCAGGCGGTTGTGCCGGGCAGCAGCGGATGGCCGTGCGGCGAGAGCCGGTGGTCGAGCCCGGCGAACTTGTCCCCGCCGCTGCGCGCGAAGCGGGCGCAGACCGCCTGCTGGTCATGGGCCAGCACGTTGACCGCGAACGACCCGGTGCGGTGGATCGCCGGCCAGCTGACCGACGCCTCGTCGATGAACACGCCGACCAGGGCGGGACGCAGGGAGATCGAGACGAAGGAGCCGACCACCAGGCCGGCCGGTCCCTCGTCGGTCCCGGCGGTGACCACGGTCACCGTGGTCGGCACATGGCCGAGGACCTGGCGGAACGCTTGTGGATCGACATGGGACCGGACGGGCGGAGCCGTGCCCATACTGACCTCCCCGGTGGACTCGTTGCCGAGGCAGATGCTGACAACCGCGCATGGGGAGCGGATGGACGCTCGGTGAAGGAACCGGCGGGTACGGCTCACGGCACGGCTGGCCCGGTCCGGCCACCACCGTCCCCCCAGCGGCCGCGGCCACCATCGGACCAGTACCAAGCAGCCTGCCACGCCGAGGAGTTGACGTGCCCGTTCCCCAGCAGCGCGATCGCGATGTCACCCAGCGACGGCTGGCCGCGTGGCTCACCGACCGGCTGCCGGGCGCGGCCGATCCACGGGTCGAGGTCGAACTGCCCGAGCGGTCGGGCTTCTCGCACGAGACCCTGCTGGTCGACGCGGTGTGGCCGACGGCGGGCGGTCCGCACCGCGAGCGGCTGGTCGTCCGGGTCGCCTCGCCCACGTACCAGGTCATGCCGGTCTCCCGGCTGCACGAGGAGTACCAGGTGCTGCGCGCGCTCGCCGCCACCGACGTGCCCGTCCCCGTGGTGTACGGCTACGAACCCGATCCGCAGGTGCTCGGCGCGCCCTTCTACGTGATGTCGCGGGAGGACGGCTGGGTGCCGCCGGACCTGCCGTCCTACCACCGGGAAGGGCCGGTCGCCGCACTCGACGAGGGGTCACGGGAGGCGCTGTGGTGGAGCGGGGTGGACATCCTGCACCGCGTCCACCGGCTGGACCCTCGGCGGCTGGGCCTGCGGTCCCTGGCCGACTCCGCCACCGCGCCGGTCGCACTCGCCGACCAACTCGACTTCTACGAGGAGCACTTGGGCTACTTCGGCTGCGCCGACTCGCCGCAGGTCCGCGACGCCCTGCGGCTGCTGCGCGGCGCACTGCCGCCGCAGCCCGCCGACCCCGGTCTGCTGTGGGGCGACGCCCGGCTGGGGAACATCGTCTTCCGCGGGGTACGGGCGGCCGCCGTGCTCGACTGGGAGATGGTCTCGCTCGGCCCGGGCGAGGCCGACCTGGCCTGGTACCTGTACCTGGACCGGCACCTCAGCGAGGGCATCGGGGCCGAGCGGCTGACCGGCCTGCCGGACCGGGCCGCCACCGTCGCCCGCTATGAGGAGCTGACCGGCCGGTCGGTGGCGCCGCACCTCGGCTGGTACGAGGTCTTCGCCGGACTGCGGTTCGCCGTGATCACCGCCAGGGTCGGACGGCTGCTGGTCGAGCACTCCATCGTGGCCTGCGAGGACGACGTCCCGCTCGCCCGCAACGCGGCCCGGCTGCTCTCCCGCACGCTGGCGGCGGTGGCTGGCTGACCGCTGTTCAGCCGACCCCCATCGAACCACCAACGCGCTCAGCGAACTTCGCGGTGCGCGGCCGTGTGACCGCGGCCGTGCCCGAACCCGCACACCGATTCCGATGATGGAGGCCGTCTCGTGGAAGTCCAGCAACACCAGGCCGACGCAGTGGTCGTAGGCAGTGGATACGCCGGGTCGATCGCCGCGCTGCGGCTCGCCGAGGCGGGAGTGGACACCCTGGTCCTGGAGCGCGGCCGCCGATGGCCGGTCTCCGAGCGCGGGGACACCTTCACCACCCAGGCGGACCCGGGCGGCCCGGACGGGCGCGCCTCCTGGCTGAGCCCCAGCTCCCCGCTGACCGACAAGACCCTGGACGTCTACACCGGCGTCCTGGAGTCCCTGGACGGGGACGGCCTGACGATGATCGCCGCGGCCGGGGTGGGCGGCGCCTCGCTGCTGAGCAACGCCACGATGGTCGAACCGTCCGCCGAGTTGTTCCGGCAGGCGTTCGGCGATGTCCTGGACCACGAGGAGATGACCGGGACGTGGTACCCGCAGGCCCGGGAACTGATCGGCTGTAGCCCGATCCCCAAGGACGTCTACGACTCCGACTTCTACGCCGCCGCGCGGTCCTTCGCCGACCAGCTGACCAGGGCGGGCATCCCGTACGAACTGGTCGACCTGGCCGTGGACTGGGATGTCATCCGCGCGGAGATGGCCGGGACCCGGGTGGCCGCGGAGATCGCCGGGCTGAACCTCTTCGGCGTCAACAGCGGTGCGCAGCGCAGCGTCGACCGCACCATCCTCGCGCGCGCCGAGGCCACCGGCCGGGTGGAGGTCCGGCCGTTGAGCGTGGTCACCGCGATCCGTCCCGCGGGCAACGGCCATGTGGTCGAGTACGACACCATCGACGAGCGCGGCACCGTGCTGGCCCGCCACCACATCGCCACCGGGAACCTGGTCCTGGCCGCCGGAACGCTCGGCACCACTCGGCTGCTGATGCGGGCCAAGGCGGCCGGTGCCCTACCGGACCTGCCCGACGCGCTGGGCACCAAGGTCGGGAACAGCGAGGTCATCACCGCTCGCACCGGAATGCCGGAGAACAACCCCACCCAGGGCGGTCCCTCCTCGATCCTGGTCAAGGACTGGCAGGACAACCCGTACGCGCCGGTCACCCTGCTCAACTTCCCCTGGCCGGACGCGCCTTCGGGCCAGGGGTGGATCACCACCATCGGCGCCTGCCCGTCACCCGCGCTCGGTTCGTTCCGCTACGACTCCGCCAAGGACGACGTGGTACTGAGCTGGCCGGTGGACGATCCCCGGGTGACCCGGATGGCCAGCGCGGTCCAGGACACGCTGGAGCGGCTCAACACCGCCAACCCCGGCAGCCGCACCGCGTTCGCCAAGGTCGGCACGACCGGCGGGAACGTGGTGGGCGGCGTACCGCTGGGCATCGTCACCGACGACCGCGGGGCGGTCCGCGGCTACCGGGGCCTGTACGTGGTCGACAGCTCGCTGCTGCACGGATCGTCCGGCAGCGTGCCGCCCGCCCTCACCGTCGCCGCGGTCGCGGCCCGGGTGGTCTCCCGCCTGGTCCCGGCCGTTGTGCGGGCCAGGTAGCGCGCCCGGCGCGGCGCACACAAGAGCGGCTCCCCCACGGGCAGTTGGGGGAGCCGCTCCTCGTCGCCGGTCGCGGGTCAGGACGCGCCGGCCGCACCGTCGCCGCGCAGCTGAGGTATCACCTGCTCGGCGAAGAGCCGCATGGTGCGCACCGACTCCTCGAAGGTGGGGTTGCCGGAGATCACCTGTAGGCTGATGGTCACGTCCCCGTACCACTCGCGGATGGTGCGCAGCCGCTCGGTGACCTCTTCCGGGCTGCCGACCAGCACCTTGTTCTCCGCCAGTGAGCGGTCGAAGTCGGCCCTGGCGATGTTCTTGACGATGTTCTCGTAGCCCGCGTACCCCTCGCTGCGGCGCTCGCCCCAGGCGGCCACCGCGTCGCGCATCACCGCGTTGGTGCGCTCGGAGTACCGCTTGCCCTTCGCCCTGGCCTCGTCGGCGTCCTCGCTGAGGTAGCAGTTGTAACTCATGTGGATCTCGTCACCGCCCGGCTCGTGCCCGGCGTCGGCGTACGCCTTGCGGTACAGGCCCAGCATCTCCTGCACCACCTCGCGCTTGGAGATGGACGGCACCATCATCAGGCCGTGCCCGTCCCGGCCCGCCTGCTCGCAGGACGACGCGGTCTTGGCTGCGGCCACCAGGATCTTCGGGTGCGGCTGCTGGAACGGCCTGGGCAGCAGGGTCACCGGGCCGAACTCGTAGAACCGCCCCTTCCAGACGACGTCCCGCTCGCTCCACAGCTTCTGGCAGGCCCTCAGGCCCTCTTCGAAACGCGGACGGCTCTCGTCCATGTCGATGCCGAACGCGTCGAACTCGTCCGGCAGGAAGGCACGGCCGAAGCCCACCTGCAGCCGGCCGCGTGAGATGTTGTCCAGCATCGCCAGCTTGCCCGCCAGCTTCACCGGGTGGCTGAACGCCGGGATGACCGCACCGGTGACCAGCTTGATCCGGTGGGTGCGCGCCGCCGCGGCGGCGAGGAAGGTCACCGGATCCGGGCTGTAGCCGCCGTACTTGAAGAAGTAGTGCTCGACCGTCTTGACGTGGTCGAAGCCGAGTTCCTCGGCCAGTTCGACGAGCCGCAGGCTCTGGCCGAAGTACTCCGCGGCGGACTTGTCGTCAGGGCCGACGGTCGGGAAGAAGTTGATGCCGAATTCCATGGGAGCTCCGTAAGGTTGAGGCCCTCGGTCAGAAGACGATGCCGGCGCCACCGTCGATGTGCAGGACGAGGCCGGTGGCGAAGGAGGCCTCGGGGCGGGCGAGGTTGACCATCCACCACGCCACCTCCTCCGGCTGCCCCACGCGTCCCAGCGGCACCCGCTCGCGCTGCCGGGCCCGCACCCGGGCGATGGCCTCGGGACCGAGTCCCGCGTGCTCGCCGATCGGCGTCTCCACCGGTCCGGGCGCCACCCCGGCGACCCTGATTCCCTTGGGCGCCAGCTCAAGTGCCCAGGTGCGGGTGAGGAAGTCGAGCGCGATCTTGGTCGCTCCGTACACCGAGTGCCCGGGCCAACCGCGCTGGTTCCCGGCCGTGGTGACGTTCACGACCAGGCCCTTGGCCGCCTCCAGGTGCGGCAACGCCTCCTGGGTGAGGAAGATCGGGGCGAGCAGGTTGGTCGCCACCTGCGCCTGGGTGTTGTCCTGTTCGATGTGTCCGAGCGGCGCGGACTTCATGGTGACCGCGTTGTTCACCAGTACGTCGATGCCGCCGAGTTCGCGTGCGGCGGCCGCCACGATGCCGCTGGCCGCGCCGGGCGCTGAGATGTCGGCTTGATGGGTACGGATGCCGGGGCGGGCCTGCGCGGTCTCGGCCAGCCGGTCGGCGTTGCGTCCGACCACCAGGACCTTGGCACCCTCGTCGGCGAAGGCGTGCGCCGCCGCTCGGCCGATGCCGGTGCCGCCACCGGTGATGACGACCGCGCGGTCCCGCACCGCGCCCTGCTGGGCTTGTGTCATGGGGTGTGCTTCTCGCTTCCTGGACTGGGGCACGGCCGTAGCGGTACGGCCCGCGGACGGGGCCGCGGGCCGTGCGTACCGACGGCTGGCGTCGGCTGCCGCGGTCAGAGTTCGGTGCGCTCGCCGTCGGTGCCCACCGGGGACCACCACAGGTTCGCCCGGGTCACACCGTCCGCGAACAGCGCGCTGCGGCCCTCCACGATCCGGCCGTTCTCCCAGCGCAGTTGGTGCACGCCCTCCACCTGCAGGCGCTCGTAGGGCGAGATCGTGCCCTCCTCGGCGCCCGCCCGGTAGCCGTCCAGCCGGTAGATGTCGACGGAGATGCCCTCTTCCTGGTTGATGAGCACGTTCAGCGTGGTGGCGGTGATCCGCCCGCCGGACGCCTCCATCAACTTGCCCATCTTGCCGAGGTAGTCGTCGAGGCCGGTGTACCAGCCGGCGAACTGGTGGTTGCCGGGCATCTGGAAGCGCACGTCCTGCGACCAGTACTCCAGGATCTTGTCCCGGTCGCCCGTCGCCAGTGCGGCGTAGGCCGCCTCCACGCGCTCCTTCGTCAGATCCGACATTCGGTGTCTCCTTCTCGGCGCGGGTACCTGCCCGCCCCCGTCTCGTGGTGAAAGGTTCGGCTTGGCGCGCCCTTGAGCCGGGCGACGTCGGTCAGGTCGCGTCGTGGGTGATCAGCCGGTGCTTGACCCGCCACTGCCCGTCCTGCCTGACCAAAAGGTCCTCGCCGGTGGTGCTCAGATACACCGACGCCTTGCCGCCGACCGGTGTCTCGAAGACCACCGCGTAGTAGCGGGTGCGTACGGTGTCCTGGTCCCGCTGGTCGGTGGTGACCATGCCGAACCAGTGCCTGCGCTGGACGTTCTTCTGCGCGAGCCGGGCGAGCCCGCGGCGCATGTTCTCCTCGATGGCGGAACGGCCGCGCCACGGCTCGGGCTTGACGTTCTGGGCGAAGACACCGTCCTCGGTGAAGCCGGACGCCCACAGCTCCACGGATCCCTCGTCGAGCGCCTGCATGTGACCGGCGTAGAAGTCCAGGATCTGCCCGTACGTCTCGCCGCTGACCGGGACGGTCGCCTGGCTGGTCTGTGTCATCACAGCTCTCCTCACGCTTCCAACTCGCGCCTGGCGTTTGGTGGTTCAGGCCTCAGACCGTCTGGCGCTCGCCGGACTCGACCACGTCGCACACATGCGGCTCGCCCTTGATCACGCTGCCCAGGGCCCGCAGCCGGTTCTTGAACTCCGGCTCCGACAGAGCGTTTTCGAACGCCTCTTGCGTCTGCCACTCCGCGACGTTGAAGTAGGTGCCCGGCTCCTTCTGCGAGCGGACCAGCTGGTAGCGGATGATCCCCGGCTGGGCCAGCATGAACTCGGCGACGTGGGCGTAGATGCGCTCCAGGTCCTCGGCCGAGCCGGTGAGCGTCAGCTTGTTGACGAAGACAACCACGGCGTCTCCCGGGTGTGGATGGTGGGACGGCCCCTCGGTTCGCGGGACCACCGCGTCCGGTGGGCGCACAGCGCACCGGCCGCTGATCCACCCTTTCCGCCGCCGCTGATGGCGTGTTGGGGGGCCGGTGGAGGCAGGGCGCGCGGCGCCTGGCGACCGTGCCGCGGGCCGACCGGGACCGGCCATTGACGGCGAGTGGACGGCGGCTCGAGCGGGGCACCAGTTCCTGGCACCACGCTGATCAGGACTTTCCCTCGCGAACCGACCAGGAGCGGCCGTGTCAGAAGAGCACGTACCCGTCATCATCGTCGGTGGTGGCCTGTCCGGCCTGACCACCGCGCTCTTCCTCGGCCTGCACGGGGTCGAACCGCTCCTGATCGAGAAGCACCCCGGAACCTCGGTGGTGATGAAGGCCCGCGGCCAGTACCCGCACACCATGGAGGCGCTGCGCATCGCGGGCGTGGCCGACCGGATCACCGCCGCGTCACCCGGCGGCACCGGCGAGTTCTACATGGCGCTCGCCGAGACCCTCGCCGGGCCGGTGCTCAAGGGCATCATGACGCAGGGGGAGATGGCCATGGACCATGTCTCCCCGGAGCAGTGGGCCATGGCCAGCCAGGAGTTGACCGAGCAGATCCTGGCCGAGCGGGCCGTGGAGCTCGGTGCCCGGCTGAGCTTCTCCACCGAGCTGCTGTCCTTCACCCAGGACGCGGACGGCGTCACCGCGGTCATCCGCTCCACCACCACCGGTGCCAAGCGCACGGTGCGGGCCGACCACCTGGTGGGGGCGGACGGGCGGCACAGCCGGGTGCGTACCGCGCTCGGCGTGGGCACGCACGGCCGCGGCCGACTGGGGGAGGTCTTCCGGGTCTTCTTCGACGCGGACATGAGCGGACCGCTGGCGCAGCTGCCAGGCGTCGCGGAAGGCCGCAGGTTCGCCCTGTTCCACCTGCTCTCGCCGGTACCCGGTGTCTTCTACACCACCGATGTGCCCGGCCGGTACGGCTACGGGCGCGGGCTGACCCGTGAGCAGCCCGACTTCACCGGCTACACCGAGGAGAAGTGCGCGCAACTGGTGCGGTACGGCATCGGGATGCCCGATCTGCCGCTCACCGTGGTCGGCAGTGGGAAGACCACGCTCGTGGACGAGGTGGCCGACCGGTTCACCGTCGGCCGGGCCCATCTCGTCGGTGACGCGGCGAAGGTGGTGCTCGCGCCCGGTGGGCTCGGCGGCAACACCGCGATCATGGACGGCTTCTACCTCGCGTGGAAGCTCGCCATGGTCGTCAAGGGCCAGGCCGGGCCGCGCCTTCTGGACAGCCATGACGCGGAGCGCCGCCCGGTCTCCGACATGATCTCGCAGCAGCAGTACGCCAACACCGTCGAGCGGCTGGCGCCGGAGTTCGACGACGGTTCGCAGGTCGCGCAGATCCCACCGGTGGTCCAGGTCTTCGGCTACCGGTACGCGGGCGGCGCCGTGGTCCGCGAGCCGGACGACGACGGCGCTCTGCTGGAGGACCCGACCGCCCCCACCGGCCGCCCCGGCTCAAGGGCGCCGTACGTACCGCTGCGGCGGCAGGACGGCGGCGCCACGTCCACCACGGCGCTGTTCGGGCGCGCGTTCGTGCTGCTCGCCGGATCCGACGGCGCGCCGTGGGAGGTGGCGGCGGCGCAGGTGGCGGCGCGGCTGGGCATCGAACTTCCGGTGCACCGGATCGGCGGCCCCGACGGGCTGGTCGATCCGGCGGGTACCTGGGAGAAGGCGTATGGCATCACCCCGCAGGGGGCGGTGCTGGTCCGCCCGGACCGGTTCGTCGCCTGGCGCTCGGCCGGGCCGCAGCAGGCCAGCGCGTTGGAGCGGGCGCTACGCACCGTGCTGGACCGCGAAGAAGCCCACTGACGCCCGCCCGGCCCCCGACAAGGAGATGACGATGATTCTGGTTACCGGTGCCACCGGCAACATCGGCGGCAAGGTGCTGGCCCGACTGCGGGCGGCCGGACACCCGGTCCGTGCGCTCACCCGGGACCCCGACCGCGCCCAACTGCCCACCGGTATCGAGGTGGTCGGCGCGGACCTGGGCAGACCCGAGACGCTGCCCGCCGCGCTCGACGGTGTACGGAAGGTCTTCTTGATGTCGCTCGGGGCCGACAAGACGGTCCACGACGCCAATCTGGTGGCCGCGGCCGGGAAGGCCGGTGTCCAGCACATCGTGCAGTTGTCCACCCTCGGGGTGGAGACCGCCGCGGGCGAGGGCCGTTACCCGATCGGTGACTGGCACCGCAGCGCCGAGGAGGCACTGCGGGCGTCCGCGGTGCCGTGGACGATCCTGCGGCCCAACGGCTTCATGAGCATGGCGTTCGCCTGGGCGCCGTCCATCCGGGCCGAGGGTGTGGTGCGCGCTCCGGTGGCCGATGTGCCGGAGGCGGTGGTCGATCCCCGCGATGTCGCGGAGGCCGCCGCGCGTGTGCTGACCTCTCCCGGGCACGAGGGCGCGGTGTACTCGCTCACCGGCCCGGCCGGGCTCACCGTTCCGCAGCAGGTGGAGATCGTCGGCCAGGTGCTGGGACGTACCCTGCGCTTCGAGACGGTCACCCTTGAGGAGCAGCGCGAGGTGATGCTGCGGTACTTCTCCGCGGAGACCGTGGACGGGGTGATCCGGTCGATCCGGTATGTGATCGAGTCCGGGGACCGGCTGGCGGGTACGGTTTTCGACGATGTGCGGCGGCTGCTCGGCAGGGCGCCGCGCTCGCTGCGGGAGTGGGCCGAGGACCACAAGGACGCGTTCTTGGCGCACAGTGCCGCGGGCGCCTGATCCCGCTTCACCAGGCACGGTGCGCCGCACGGCCCGCGGCCTGGGGAGAACCGCAGGTGTGTCTCATGCCCGTATGACGGAGTAAGCTCTGGGGCAGATTGTACCGTAACTTCTCCGGCGGCTCGCTTGCCCGCGGCCGTGATCGATGGATGGGAGCCGCGATTGACCACGCAGGCCGGTACGGAGGGCGCCTTTGGAGGGCCGCCTCGCGGTCCCGACCCCCGCGCGGCGCGCAGCCGGGCGGCGGCCCTCGCCGCGGCCCAGGAACTGCTCGTGGAGCAGGGCTGGTCGGCGGTCACCCATGTGGCGGTCGCCGCCCGCAGCGGCATCGGCCGCACCACGCTCTACCGCCACTGGCCGGACGCCGCCTCGCTGATCCACGACGCGATCGCCCAGCGGATGTCGGTGGTCCGGCCCGAGCCCACGGGCGAGCTTCGCGGCGACCTGGTCCGTGAGCTGGACGCGTTGCGGGTGCTGCTGCACGAGCCGGTGAGCGAGCGCGGAATGCGGGCGGTCATCGAACGCGCTGCGGTCGACCCGGCGTTCACCAAACTCAAGGAGGCGCTGTACCGGGCGGGCTCGGATGGGTTCCGGTCGATCCTGGAGGGCGCCCGCAAACGCGGTGAGCTGGTCGCCGATCTCGACATCGACCTGGCGATCGACCAGTTGGCCGGTCCGTTGATGTTCCGCCGGCTGCTGGCCGAGCGCACGTTCAGCACGGAGTACGTACACGCCGTGGTCGAGTCGTTCCTGCGGTTGTACGCGACCCAGGGGTCCGGCCGCTGATCCTCCCGCGGACGGCGGCGCGACACCGTCGTCCGCGGGAGGCGCCGGTCAGGACCGCTGCGCGGTGGCGAGGTCGGCCGCGTCGAGCCGCAGGAGCGACTCGGTGTGCGCCGGTACGTCGAGCGCGGGGTCACACGCGAGGATGGCCTGGTGCAGGCTGCGGATCCGGGGCGACGGTTCGAGCCCCAGTTCGTCGTTGAGCACCTGGCGCAGTGTGTGCACCACCTCAAGGGCCTGGGTGCGGCGGCCCGAGCGGTACAGAGCCAGCATGAGCTGGCTCTGCAGGCCCTCTCGGGTCGGGTACTTCGTGGCGAGCGTGCTGAGTTCACCGATCAGGTCGTGGTGCCGGCCCAGTCGCAGGTCGGCGTCGATGCGCTGCTCCTGCACGCTCATGTGGTCCTCCTCCAGCCCCACCAGGTGGGCCCGCAGGACCGGGCCGACCTGTACGTCGGACAGGGCGGACCCCTTCCACAGGGCCAGCGCCTGGCCGAGCAGCGAGGAGGCGATCGCGTCGTCCCGGCGGAGTTCCGCCCTGCCCTCCCTGACCAGGGACTTGAAGATGTTGGTGTCCAGCTCGTCGTTCCGAACGGTCAGCATGTAGCCGCCGTCGCGGGTTTCCAGCACGCGTCGGGCCGCCTGCAGGCTGCCGATCCACGGAACGCGGCGCAGACTGCGGCGCAGCTGGAGGACGTAGGACTGCAGGGTGGAAAGCGCGCTGTTCGGTGGGGAGCTGTCCCACAGCTCCTCGATGCACGTTCCGGTTGATACCACCTGGTTCGCGTTGAGAAGTAACAGTGCGAGCAGTTGGCGCTGCTTGGGTGCGGTCGGTGTGTAGTTACGTCCCTGCTCCTGCATGCGGAGTGGACCCAGCACGGCGAATTCCATAACGGTTCTCGTACACCTTTCGAGGAGTAACGAGAGGATTTATGAACGAAGCATCTTTCGGGCGGACGCGACAATGATCATCCTGGGGTTGTCGGCGGCCCCCAGGGACCATGGCGGATCACATGACTCCGATGATCGCGACGCCCGGCGCAATCCGCGCAGCCCGCGCGGCAGCGGCGGTACGCGATGCCTGTTCACCTCCCCCGTGGCCGACAGGCTATCTCGGGCATTCTAAGTGAAACATTTGTTGCCATCAAACACTTGCAAGGGAAGGATTAATTCCGTTTGACGTTGCGGCGGAGGAGTCGCCCGTGGGGGATTTGCCCCTTTGGTATTGGGCGCAAAAGGCCGCCGGGAGAGACCTTCGATGGGGTGCGGGAGGGAATGCTGATCGCCCGCTCACATGTTCCGGCGTGATCGTCCTTCCTTGGTGGGTCGCATTCAACCAGGCCAGTACCGCCAGACGACCGGCCGCACCGGTACGTCGGCCGGGACCGCCAACGCCGCGTGGCGGCCCGATCCGACCGGCAGGTCGCGCACCCGCCACCATCGCCGAGCGCCGCACCCCGTGCCATGGCCGACCAGCACCGGCCCCGGGCGGTGCGCGGACACCTCCACCTGCCGTAGGTCGGCGCTGACCCCGGCACCCCACGCCTTCACCACGGCCTCCTTCCGCGTCCAGCAGCGGAAGAAGCACTCCGGGCAACCCCCGGGCCGGTGACCGCAGTTGAGCAGGGCCTTGCGCTCCGCGTCGGACAGCGCGGCTCTGCAAACCGCGTCAACATCCGTCCGGCGTACCCGTTCGAGGTCCACGCCGAGGGCGTGCCCGCGGCCGATGCCCAGCAGCCACTCGGCGCCGGAGCGCGCCAGGCTGAAGGTGAGGTCGCACCCGGGCTCCGCCAGCACCGGCGGGCCGTGCCGGGTGAGCCCGCACAGCGGGCACGGTCCGCGGCCGATGCGCACCCGCTCCGGTGCGGTCCCCAGATGGCCGCCGAGGATCCGGCGCAGCGCGGCGTGCGCCGTGACATAGCACCGCGCGGCGACCGGGTTGGGCAGCCGTGCCGCCCGCTCCCGTTCCGCCGGGGACAGCACGCGCGTGTCATCGGGGCCGCACCTGGCGTTCGAGCCCTGCCACAGATGCACTTCGGCACGGGCCGACGGCACCGGCGGCGTCACCTTCACGGGCACGTCACACGCTCCACGACGGCACGTCCTGTATTTCCAGCACGCAGCAGGTCCACGTGTACCCCGCGCCCACACCGGCCATCAGGCACAGGTCCCCCGGCTTGACCCTCCGCTCCTCCACCAGGTGCGCCAGGCCCGCGAACTGGTCGCCCGCGCCCAGATGGCCAACGGTCCGTCCCCACGGCCACGTTGTGACCGCCGGGTCCAGCCCCCACGGCCGCAGATAGGCCGAGGTGAGCCTGCGCAGCCCGAACTGCGGCAGGACGAACACCGCGATGTCGGACAGTTCGGCCTCGGCCGCCGCCAACGCCCCCTTGAGCGCCTCAGATTGACCGGCGGACACCCTGGCGACGCCGTACGAGATGCCCACCTTGCCGATGAAGTCCCGCTTGAGCACTTCCAGGTCCATCGGGCGCCGCACGCTGAACGGCGCCGGACCGAACGGGTCGTCTCCCCGGTGTATGCCCTCCAACTCCGGTTCCGAGACAGTCACGAGACTGCGAACGCGGGCGAAACCGCCGCCGCGGGAGAGCACGAGCGCGGTGCCCGCGTCCCCGTACACCGTGCCCGGATCGCTGCCCCAACGGTCGAAACCCGGGCCGCAGAACCGGTCGCCCGTCGTCAGCAGCGCACTGCTCGTACCGTCGCCCGCGGTGAGGTATCCGGCGGCCAACTCCACTGCGGCCATACCGCCGTTGGACAGCTGCCGGACCTCCACCGCCGGGCAGCGGTTGCCCACGGCCTCGCGCTGGATGTAGGAGGCGGGCGCCCACAGGTCGTGCCCCTGGTAGTAGACGGTGGCGTGCAGGATCAGGTCGATGTCGTGCGGGCCGGCGCCGGAGCGGTCGAGCGCGGTCCTGGCGGCCTGGACGGCCATCTCCGGTGCGGATTCGCCTTCGGAGAAGGCGACGGAGACCACACCGGTGCGCTCCGCGATCCGCGCATCGCACAGCCCGCCCGTCACGGCATCCGCCATGGCGAAGCGGCCCGGGAAGTGGGCCGCGGCGCCCGCGACGTACAGATCGTCGAACCTCACGTCATGTGTCCTTCCTGGAGGCGGCCCGCCCTGCGGGACGGTCCGGTCATACGGGGAACGGCCGTCGGCGGCGACGTGATGGGGCGCCCCCGACGGCCGGGAGCGGACCGCCGTCGGCCTGCACGAGCGGTTCTCGCCCTTCAGGCCTGGTGACTTGATGATTGGAGCGGCTGCTGGGAGCGGGATACAGGGGCGCTGGAGCCAGCCGGTGGCCGCCGGGGCACTCGTGCCCGTCCCGCCCGATCCGCGCCCTGGCGACGAGCGATCCTCCAGCCGTGCGTGCCACGGTGCCGCCGTGCCCTCCGCACGCCGTGCCGACCGCCCGGCGGTGCGGCCAAGCGATCGCTCATCAGGAGGCAGGCGTGCGCTCCACCCCACCCTCGGACACGGTGCCCTACGCACGTCGCGGCGTGGCGCTGCTGTTTCCCGGTCAGGGCTCGCAGCAGGCCGGGATGGCCGTCGGGCTCTACCGCCAGCACCCCGGATTCCGCGACCTGGTGGACCAGGTGTTCACGGCATGGGGGCCCGGCGCGAAGGCGGTGCGCGACGACTGGCTCACCGACACCCCGCGGGTCCCGCTGGACAGCGTCGGCCGGGCGCAGCCGCTGTTGTTCGCCATCGACTGGGCACTGGGCCGGATGGTCCTGGACTGGGGCATACGCCCGGTGGGCCTGCTCGGGCACAGTGTGGGCGAAGTGGCGGCGGCCACCTTGTCCGGGGTCTTCACCCTGGACGAGGCGGTCGCCGTGATGCGCGACCGCGTCGAGCACATCAGTGGGGCACCGTCCGGCGGGATGCTCGCCGTCCGCGCCTCCGCGGAACAGATGGCCCCGTATCTGCACGCGGACGTGGTCGTGGGCGCGGTCAACGGGCCGCGCCAGGTGATGCTCACGGGGTCCACCGAACCCCTGGCGGAGTCGGAACGGCGGTTGCGGGCCGACGGGTTCACCTGCATGCGGGCCCGCGCGGTCAACCCGTTCCACAGCCCCGCACTCGAACCGGCGGCCCTGCGGGCGGTGCCCGCGCTGTCCGCGCTGCCGCTGCGCGCACCCCGTCTGCCGCTGTACTCCGGCTACAGCGGCGCTCCGATGACCGGCGCCGAGGCAACCGAACCGCGCTTTTGGGCCCGGCAGCCCGCGGCGCCCGTACTCTTCGGGCCCGCTTTGGACCGGCTGCTGTCCACCGGTGACCTGCTGCTGGTCGAGGCCGGTCCGGCGCAGGGCCTGACCGCCCTGGCCAAGCGCCACCCCGCGGTGGCCAGCCGCCGATCCGCCGTGGTCAGTCTGCTTCCGGCACGTCCCGGCGACGGAAGCGGTGACCTGGCGGCGGTGCGCTCGGTGCTCGAACAACTCGTGGCCGAAGGGCACTTGGCGTCCGGAGCCGAAGCGGAGCTGGTCGGCGCGGGTGATTCACGGTGAAGTCCTCCGAATGTTCAGAGGGGCACGATCACCTCTCCAGTTGGGACTGCCAACGTTACCGGCCGGGGCCAATTGGCGGACCCCGCCGACTGCGAGTGAGGATGTCATGAACCGTCGCGTCGTCATCACGGGAATAGGTGCTGTGGCCCCGGGGGAAAGCGGGGTCAAGAAATACTGGGAACTCATTTCCTCGGGCCGCACGGCCACCCGCATCATTTCGTCGTTCGATTCCACCGCGTTCCGCTCCCGGGTCGCCGCCGAGTGCGACTTCGACCCCGTGGAGTCGGGGCTCGGCCAGCGCGAGATCCGGCGGATGGACCGGGCCAGCCAGTTCGCCGTCGCCGCCACCCGCGAGGCGCTGGCCGACAGCGGCCTGGACCTGGCCCACGCCGACCGCGAGCGGATCGGGGTGTCGTTCGGCAGCGCCGTCGGCTGCACCACGAGCATGGAACGGGAGTACGCCGTCCTCAGCGACGGCGGCGCCGAGTGGCTGGTGGACCACGACTACGCCATCACCCAGCTCTACGACCACTTCGTACCGAGCTCCATCGCCGTGGAGGTGGCCCGGGTCGCCGGTGCCCAGGGTCCGGTGACGCTGGTGTCGGACGGCTGCACCTCCGGTCTCGACGCGGTCGGCCACGGTGCCGACCTGATCAGGGAGGGCAGCGCGGACATCGTGGTGAGCGGCGGCACCGACGCCCCCATCTCCCCGATCACCGTGGCCTGCTTCGACGCGATCAAGGCCACCACCCCGCGCAACGACGAACCCGGCCAGGCGTCCCGGCCCTTCGACGCCACCCGCAACGGCCTGGTGCTGGGCGAGGGAGCGGCCGTGCTGGTCCTGGAGGAACTGGAACACGCCAGGCGGCGCGGCGCCACCATCTACGCCGAGGTCGCCGGGTTCGGCACCCGCTGCAACGCGTACCACATGACCGGTCTGCGCGCCGACGGGACCGAGATGGCCGAGGCCATCCGCCTCGCCCTGACCGAGGCCCGACTGGCCCCGGAAGCGATCGGCTACGTCAACGCCCATGGCTCCAGCACCAAGCAGAACGACCGGCACGAGACCGCCGCCATCAAGACCGCCCTCGGCGAGCACGCCTACCGGGTCCCGGTCAGCTCCATCAAGTCCATGATCGGCCACTCGCTGGGCGCCATCGGCGCGCTCGAACTGGTCGCCTGTGTACTGGCGATGCAGTACAGCCTGATCCCGCCCACCGCCAACCTGCACGAACCCGATCCGGTCTGCGACCTGGACTACGTCCCGCTGACCGCCCGGGAGGCGCGGGTCGACGCCGTGTTGAGCGTGGGCAGTGGATTCGGTGGCTTCCAGAGCGCGGTCGTGCTCGCCCGTCCCGAGCGGACCGCCGCATGAGTTCCGCACGTCGACTTCCATACCGCTTCGGCCCGCGCGGCGGCCTTCTCGGCCTTGCCCGCGCCCTGGCACCGGCGCGTCGCGCAGAAGGGATGTTCCCGCAATGAGCACCGCATCGGCAGTGGTGACCGGCCTCGGTGTCGTCGCGCCCAACGGCATGGACACCGAGGCCTACTGGACCGCGGTGCTCGACGGCCGCAGCGCGATCGCGCCGATCACCCGCTTCGACGCCTCCCGGTACCCCGTCAGCCTGGCCGGTGAGGTCCGCGACTTCACCGCCAAGGACCACATCCCCTCTCGACTGCTGCCGCAGACCGACCACATGACCCGGCTGTCGCTGTACGCCGCGGACAAGGCGCTGGCCGACAGCCAGGTCGACCTGGGCGGCCTGCCGGAGTTCGCGGCCGGGGTCTCCAGCGCTTCGACCATGGGCGGCTTCGAGTTCGGCCAGCGCGAGCTGGAGAACCTGTGGAGCAAGGGCGGGCAGTTCGTCAGCGCCTACCAGTCCTTCGCCTGGTTCTACGCCGTCAACACCGGCCAGGTCTCGATCCGGCACGGCCTGCGCGGCCCGGGCTCCGCGCTGGTGACCGACCAGGCGGGCGGTCTCGACGCGGTGGGCAACGCGCGTCGGCAGATCCGCAAGGGCGCCACGCTGATGGTCACCGGCGGCGTCGACGGAGCGTTGTGCCCCCTCGGGCTGGTCGGCCAGCTCACCTCCGGCGAGCTGAGCACCAGCACCGACCCGGCCCGCGCCTACCTGCCCTTCTCCGCCGACGCCGACGGCCATGTCCCCGGAGAGGGCGGTGCCTACCTCGTCCTGGAGGAGGCCGCCGCGGCGCGTCGGCGCGGCGCGCGGGTCTACGGCGAACTCGCGGGCTACGCCGCCACGTTCGACCCCGGCACCGACGGCACGCCGCGCACCGGACTGGAACGCGCGATCCGCCGCGCCCTGGACGACGCCCAGGTGCGCCCCGAGCAGATCGACGTGGTCTTCGCCGACGCAGCCGCGGTGCCCGACCTCGACCGCGCCGAGGCCGAAGCCCTCGCCGCCGTGTTCGGCCCGCGGGCGGTACCGGTCACCGCACCCAAGAACACCACCGGCCGCCTGTACGCCGGGGGTGCCTCGCTGGACCTGGCGACGGCGCTGCTGAGCATCCGCGACGGGGTCATTCCGCGCACTCCCAACGTCGAGGCCTGCGCCCCCGACCATCCGATCGACCTGGTGGTGGGCGAGCCCCGCACCGCCGACATCGGCCGTGCCCTGGTGGTGGCCCGTGGCCGGGGCGGTTTCAACGCGGCGGCGGTCGTCCGGCGCGCCAGCTGAACGCGGGGGCGGGACCGGCCCCCGGACTCCTCGATCTGCCGTGCACTGCCTGAACTGCCTGAACTGTCTGAAGTGGCTGAACTGACGTCAACTGACGTGATCTGACGGTGAGAACGAACCAGGAAGGGAACGCACATGAGCGACGCGACCGAAATCACCATCGACGACCTCAAGCGCATCATGCGGGAGTCGGCGGGCGAGGACGAGTCGATCGACCTCGACGGTGACATCCTCGAAGTCCCGTTCGCGGAACTCGGTTACGACTCCCTCGCCCTCCTGGAGGCGGCGGGACGGATCACCCGCGAATACGGGGTTTCGCTGCGGGACGACGAGTTGGACGGCGTGGAGACGCCGCGCGCCTTCCTCGACGCGGTGAACGCGGCACTGGTCCGGGTGTGACGCGGCATGCCGGTCCGTACCACCGTGCTGGTGGTACGGGCCCGCTCCCTCCATGATTTCAGGTGGCCCGGACCGCGGCGATCAGGGACGGTGAGGCACCCATGGCGGAGCAGGATGAAGTGCGCGGGCCCGCGCCCCGGAGGAAGGTCGTACGCTCCAACGAGCGGCACCAGTGGGAGAAGGACCGGGCGCGGGCGTCCCGTGCGGAGCGGGCGGCCACCGGGGCCACCGAGTACGAGACCGGGCTGAGCCCCCGCGATCTGGTCTTCCACGCCGAGTACCGCGAGGCGAAGGCCACCGAGGAACTCGCCGCGCTGTTCGGGCTGCCCACCGGGGCCCGGCTGCTGGAGCGCGGCTACCGGACCCGCTACCGCGAGGAGGACGCGCCGTTCAGCATCGTGCGCTCCTACCTCCCGCACGACCTGGTGGCGGCCAACCCGGACCTGCTGGACGAGACGAACGAGCCCTGGCCGGGCGGTACGCACAGCCAGCTACGCACCGTCGGCGTCGAGGTCGACCGCGTCGTGGAGCACGTCACCGCACGTCCGGCGACCGCTCGCGAGGCGGCGGAGCTCGGCCTGCCGGACGGTCTCCCGGTGATGGCGCTGCGCAAGGTGAGCACGGACGTCACCGGCCGGGTGGTGGACGTCTCCGAGGTGACCCTCCCAGCCGACCGCACCGAACTGGTCTTCACGACCCGGCTGGCGAGGTGGTGACCGTGACCGAACTCGTCTCCGTCATCACCGCCGTGCACGCGCCCGGCGCGCACTACCTGCCGGACGCGTACGCGTCGTTGGCCGGACAGCGGATGCCCGACGGCTGGGACTGGCAGTGGATCGTCCAGGAGGACGGCGAGACCGACGCGGTCGCGCGGTATCTGCCGGACGATCCGCGGATCAGTTTCGGGCAGGGGCGGTCAGGGCGCGCCGCGATGGCGCGCACCATGGCGCTCTCCCGGGCCGAGGGGCGGTTGGTGAAGGTCCTCGACGCCGACGACATGCTGACCCCCGGCGCGCTGGCGCGAGACCTGGCCGCGCTCGGCGGTCGCCCCGATGTCGGCTGGGCGACGTCCCGGGTGCTGGACCTGCTGCCGGACGGCTCCACCGTCGGCTTCGACCAGGAGCCGCCGGGCGGGATCATCGAGCGCGGCACGGTGCTCGCGCGCTGGAGGGCCCACGACCACCGCGCGCCGGTGCATCCGGCTTCGCTGTTCGTCCGACGTGAGCTGCTGCTGGCGCTGGGCGGCTGGATGGCCCTGCCCGCGTCCGAGGACACCGGCCTGCTCCTCGCCCTCGACGCGGTGAGCCGCGGCTGGTTCACCGCTGAGACGGGCCTGCTGTACCGCAAGTGGCCCGGTCAGGTCACCGGCCAGCCCGCCCACACGGACGCGCGGGAGCGGGCGGCGCGGATGGCGGTGATCGAAGCACGGGCACGGGCGCTCGCGGCACTCGGCGGCTGGCGGAACCCGCCAGGAAACTGACGACCCGTCAGAAAATCTCTTCCTTCCTCAGCGGCTGTCGGGTAAACGGTGTTGGCGACGGTCACCGCCCGTGCGAAGGAGCGCGCTCATGGAGTCAGCAGTGCGGATGCCATCCGCCCCTCCCGGAGAACCCCGCTATGTCGCCGCGTTCTACCAACCCGACTCGGGTTGGACCCTCGCCGCGCAGTCGCCCTGTCGGGGGCCGGTGGACTACGCGGTCGCCGCGATGATCCAGACCGTGCGGGCGCGCGGCCAGGCGCCGGTTGTGGAGATCTGGGGTCCGGCCGAGGACCGTCAAAGCTGGCGGCGGCTGGACGCCGTTCGCGCGCGATCCGGCACGGTCGGCGCTCAACCGGCGCCCGTGGAGCGGCAGTCGGAGCGCAGCGCGCGCGAGGAGCGGCTGCGGGACCGGCGGCACCAGGTGCTGCTGGCCGCGCTCGGCGCCGCCGGAGTGACCGATCTGGGCGCCGCGGACTCCTCCGCCATGGCCCAGATCGTCGACGCCCTGGACGAGGAGGCGGTGCGCGCGATCGCCCGCTGGCTCGCGGCGGCGAACGAACGGATCTGAACGACAAGGGGCCGAACAGCAAGGGGCCCGAGCGCTGGCGACGGGGGATACGCCAACGATCGGGCCGTACGTGACGGTAACAAGGGTTCGGCCTGTATGGGAGATCACCTTCCAGGTGAACAGTCAGATGTGACGAACGTCACGTGCCGTCGGATCAACTTCCGCAGGGCGGCGCGTATTGGAGGCGTGGCAGGTACTGGTGCCACACGTCGGGCGTCAGGACGCCACGGGTGAGCGAGCAGACGCGCCGCGCGGCTCGCTCCGCGTCCAGGCTCCACAGCCGGATGGTTCCCGCGCCGCTCGATATGCCGAGCAGATGGCTCGTCGGGTTGAACGACAGGAAGTCGCCCGCCCGGGCGTTGGGGCTGATCGACTGGCCGATCGCGGTGGCCGCGGCCGGATGCGAGACGTTCCAGAACCGGACCGTGTCATCGTCGCCACCGCTGGCCAACGTGCGGCCGTTCGGGCTGAACGACAGCGACACGACCGCCTCGGTGTGACCGGTCAGGCGCCTGCCCAGCCCCGTGACCCGCAGCGGATCGGTGATGTTCCACAGCCGGACCGTGTCGTCGTCGCTGCCGCTGGCGAGGGTGCGGCCGTCCGGGCTGAAGGCGAGCGCGTTGATCGGGCCCAGGTGCCCGATCAGCGGCGCGCCGAGCGCGGTCGCGTGCCGTGGGTCGGCCACGTTCCACAGCCGGATGGTGTTGTCCGCGCTGCCGCTGGCGAGGGTGCGCCCGTCCGGGCTGAAGACGAGCTTGTCGACGTACCCGGTGTGGCCGGTGAGCGGAGCGCCGAGCGGCGCCGGGTGCGAGGGATCGGTGACGTTCCACAACTGGATGGTGCGGTCGTCGTGGCCGGTCGCCAGGGTGCGGCCGTCCGGGCTGAACGCCACCGTGTTCGCACCCGAGTAGCGGGTTTCCAGCACGAGCGGCGGCCCACACGGGGTGGGCCGGGTCGGATCGGTGACGTCCCACAGCAGGATCGTGCGGATCGCCTCGGTACGGCCGCCCAACTGGATCGCCAGCGTGTGGCCGTCGGGAGAGAACGTCAGCGAGCGCACATCGCCCTGGCCCGGCGTGAACGGCCCGCCGAGCAGCAGCGGTCTGGCCGGATCGGTCACGTTCCACAGCCGTACGTCACCCCGCGCCGTGGCGGTGGCCAGTACCCGGCCGTCCGGGCGGAACGCGCCCACCTGGCCGACCATGTCCGATGTCGGCACCGACCACAGCCGGACCTTGCTGTCCCCCGTCCCGGTGGCGAGCGTGCGCCCGTCCGGGCTGAAGCCGACGGCGTACATCTCACCGCTGCTGCCCGCAAGCGGCTCGCCGACCTGGGACGGGTACGCCGGGTCGCTGACGTTCCACAGGATCGCGGTGCTGTCCCCGCTGCCCCCGGCCAGCATGGTGCCGTCCGGGCTGAACGCCACCGACCACACGGCGCCGGTGTGCCCGGTGAGCGCCGCGCCGAGCGGTGCCGCGTGCGCCGGATCGGCCACGTTCCACAGCCGGACGGTGTCGTCCGCGCTGCCGCTGGCCAGTGTGCGGCCGTCCGGGCTGAACGCCACCGAGTGCACCGTGCTGGTGTGACCGGCCAGCGGATCGCCCAGCGGCTGCGGGTGGGCCGGGTCGGCCACGTTCCACAGCCAGATCGTGCGGTCGTCGCTGCCGGCCGCCAGCGTGTGCCCGTCCGGGCTGAACGCCACCGAGCGCACCGCCGCGGTGTGCCCGGTCAACGGGTCGCCGAGCGGCCGTGGTTGCCGCGGATCACGCACGTCCCACAACCGGACGGTGTGGTCCTCGTCGGCGGAGGCCAGCGTGCGGCCGTCAGGGCTGAACGCGACCAGGTAGATCGTGCCGCAGTGCCCGGTCAACGGCGGCCCCAGCGGCCGTGGTTGCCGCGGATCGCGCACGTCCCACAGCCGGATCGTGCCGTCGTCCGAGGCGCTGGCCAGCGTGCGGCCGTCCGGGCTGAAGACTGCCGAGCTCACCCAACTGGTGTGCCCGGTAAGGGGCTTGCCCAGCGGCGCGGGGCGAGTGGGGTCCGCCACGTCCCACAGCCGCACCGTGCGGTCGTAGCTGGCGGTCGCCAGCACCCGCCCGTTCGGGCTGAAGGAGGTCAGGTACACCGCGCCGGTGTGGCCGTGCAGCGGCGTGGCCAGTGGCGCGTTCTCCGTGGAGATCAGCCGACCCTGGACGCCCTGGTCGTCCGGCCGCAACCGGTGTGCCACCAGGTTGAGTTCGGCCGACAGCGAGGGATCGGTGTACTGGACCCGGTCCGCCTCGGCGACCACCTGCTCGAAGACGGCGTCGTCCCGCTGCTGCCGGGCCACCGCCGCGGAGACCACCGCCAGCACGGCGAAGACCAGCAGCGCCGACACCGCGGCCCGGGCCAGCCAGACGGTGCGTCGCCGCAAACGGGCCGACGCGGCGAGGAAGTCCGCCACGCCACGGGTCAGGAACGTCCTCCCCGTCGACTGCGCCCAGGCGCGGGCCTCCTCCAGGCGGCTGCCCCGGTACAGCAGCGCGGTGTCCCGGCCGGAGCCCTCCCAGGCCCTGCTGTCCTCCTCCAGCTTCTGCCGCAACAGGTTGTCCTGGCGGTCCTTGTCCAGCCAGTCGCGCAGCCGCGGCCAGGCGTGCAGCAGCGCCTCATGGGTGATCTCCACCGATTCCGCGTCCAACGTCACCAACCGGGCGCGCACCAGGGCCTCCAGCGACTCCACGGTCTTGTCCGGATCGCTGGACTCGTCCGCCAACTGCCGCCGGATGCCGCGCCGTCGGGTGGCCTGGGTGTCCTCGCTCAACCGCACCAGCCGGAGCAGCAGCACTCTGGCGGCGGTGCGCCCGGCCGGGTCCAGCCCGGACCAGGCCCGCTCGGCCGTCGCCGCCACCGCGCCCTGGATGCCGCCCGCGGCGCGGTAGCCGGAGAGCGTCAGCCTGCCCGCCTTCCGCCGCTGCCAGGTGGCGAGCAGGGCGTGCGAGAGCAGCGGCAGCACCCCGGCGTCATGCGCGTGCCGCGGACCGTCGGGGGACGCCCGCACGTCGCTGGCGCTGACCTCTCTGATGATCAACTCGGCCAGGCCCGGCTCCAGTTCCAGGCCGACGGCCTTGGCCGGGCCGGTCACCGCCTCGCGCAGCTCCGCGGTGGTGAGCGGGCCGAGCACCATGTGCCGGTGCTGCAACGCGTCGGCGAGTTCGGGGTGTCCCAGGCACTGGCCGTAGAAGTCGGCTCGCACGCCGAGCACGACCAGCACCGGCGCGGTACCGCCGGGCTTGGCGGGTGAGGCCGCGGCGTGCAGCAGTTGGATGAACGCGCGCCTGCTCGGCTCGTCGCGGCAGAGGGTGAAGGATTCCTCGAACTGGTCCACGATCAGTATCGGACGGGCGCTCGGCGCCGCCACCCGCCGCGCCCATGCCGTGATCGACTCACGCACCCGTTCCGGATATTGCGGGCTGAGCGATTCCGCGGCCTTCGACGTATCCGGATCCGGTATCACGTCGGCGAGTTCGGGTATTCGCCTGGTCAACTCCGCGAGCGGGTCAACGCCCGGCACCATGAGCAGTGCGGGACCCGCGGCGAATTCACCGTCGTCAAGCGCTCCGTTGAGCAGTGCGGGTATCAGACCGGCTTTCAACAGGGAGGACTTTCCCGCTCCGGAGGCCCCTACCAGCATCACCAGGCCGCCGGAATTCCGGGCCGTGCGCAGCTGTTCCACCAGGGCGTCCGTCGCCCTTTCCCGGCCGAAGAACCACCGCGCGTCCTCCTGGCGGAACGAGGCCAGGCCGCGGTACGGGCAGACGCCCACCTCGGGCGACGGTTGGTCGGGATCGCGGGTCTCGTCATCGGCGGTCGCGGCGGTCCGGACGCCAACCGCCCGTTCCCACAGGTTCTGCCACTGGGACAGGTCGTACAGACCCACGCTCACCGGCGTCGGCGCCAGTCGGCGAGCCTGCGGGATGAGGACGTGCAGCACGGCCGCCAACGCGGCGAACTGCGCGGGTACGTTGCGGGCCCGCCGCCAGTCGCTGATCCGCTGGGCGGACACCTGGACCGGACGCCCTCGTTCGTCGACCCGCTGAAGGCGGCGGACCGCCTCGGCGACGGTCTTCAGTGGAGGGTTTCCGGCCTCCTTGTACAGCAGGGCGAGGTGTTCCGCGAAGGCCGCGCGTGGCTCCGAAACGGAGTCCAAAGTCTCCTCCGTCGACTCTTCTGTCGTCCCCCGCCGCCCGTACCGTCCGGACCGGAAAACTGACTCTAGCGCAGTGACCTGCGGCAAGGTCGCCGGGCCGGAACCGGAATCGCTGTGGTGGGGCGCTTAGCTGGCAGGATGCGGAACGCGTGAACGATCTCGTTCGGCTCCGGTCTCCGCGAGGGGAGAGACCGGCGCCGAACAACACGCCACGGGGGGCGGAAGCCCCCCGTCCGGTCACGCCCGCGCCCGTGGTCGCGCCGTGCCTACCAGCGTCTGAGCGCGCACCCGGCCGCGCGGCCGGGCCCTAACAGGCCCGCCCGCGAAGCGAATTCGAGGCGCGGCGGCCGAAAACCGCCGTCTGTTCTCGTCGCCGTGATATGCCGACAGGTGTTCGCCGGGATGGCCCGAGCGAATCCTGGCCGCAATCCGATGGACGTATATGTTCCGGCGGCCCGGCAACGTGGACCGTTCCGGCAGTCCTGCAACGTGGACCGTTCCGGCGGCCCGACCGTACGTTGACGGGAAAGCGTCGTGCAATGACGGACGTTGCGGTGACGGCCCGTGAAAACCCGGCATGAAAAAGCGACACCGGATTTCGCCATGTTCCGTGGCGAAACCCGGTCAAGTCACGTTGTGTTGTGTGGTCAGGCCGTGTTGCGCCGGTCCTCCATCGTCGAGGCGGATTCCGGGGCGGGCTTGTGCTCCAAGGCGTCTGGGGACTTTTCCTGCGCGGCGGTGTCCGTTCCGCCGCCGGTTTCGGACGGTGCGCCGGTGGGCTTGTCGTCGTCCCGTAGGGCGCGCGTCTCCGACTTCAGGATGCGCAGCGACTTGCCGATGCCGCGCGCGGCGTCCGGAAGCTTCCTGGAGCCGAACAGCAACACGAACACCAGCACGACCAGGATGATGTGCCACGGTTCGAGTCCGTTCCTGAACATCCTGCGGCCTCGCTCCCGCCATGGCCACCGCCCGGTGACGCACGGCTGTCCGATTGGGCTTCCTGCCTCCGGAGTATCGCCTGTCGGGGTACCTGACCGGAAGCACCCACCGGAAAACATCGGCGGAACCCCGGATGGCCCCGCTCAGCCGTGGGGCGGGCGGGGAACTAGGTCCTCGGGCGGGAGCGTTGACCTGGTAGGCACAAAGGACGGAGGGCACGGCATGACCAGTTTCCTGGACCGGGCCAAGGAAGTCGCCCAGCGCGGGCTGGACGTCGGCAAGGAGAAGGTGGAGGAGGTGCAGGCCCATCGCACCGGCGGTGACCTGCTGCGCAGGCTCGGCGCCGCGTACTACGCCGAGCAGCGCGGTTCCGGTTCGCACGAGGCGGTGACCGGCGCGCTGGAGGCGGTGGAAACGCACATCCGCCAGCACGGCGACGCGTTCCTGCGCGGAACCACGCCGACCGGCTGACGGATCGGGCCGGTACGGGCCGGGCTTTTCCTGGCTTACGCCTTGTGCTCCGGCGCACGGCTCATCGCGGCGGCCTTCGCGGGGGCGCGGCGGGCCCGCCGGATCTCCAGGGCCACCGGAACCAGCGAGAGCAGGACCACCACCGCGATGATCGGCAGCAGGTAGTGGTCGATGTTGGGGATGGACGAGCCCAGTGCGTTCCCGGCGACGGTGACACCGAGGCTCCACAGCAGACCGCCGACGACCTGCCACACCGTGAAGACCTTGGCGGGCACGCCCAGCGCGCCCGCCATGGGGTTGAGCACGGTGCGCACCAGCGGGATGAAGCGGGCCAGCACGATCGCCTTGCCGTAGCCGTACTTCTCCAGCATCTCGCCGGAGCGCTCGACGGCCTCGTGCAACTTGGGGTTCTTGACCTTGGCCAGCAGCGCGGGACCGCCACGGCGTCCGATCAGATAGCCGGTCTGCGCACCGAGCAGGGCGCCGACGGCCGCGGCGAGCAGCACCCAGGTCAGTGAGAGGTGGACCGCGGACTTCGCGCTGGTCGTGGTGAACAGGCCCGCGGTGAACAGCAGCGAGTCGCCGGGCAGGAAGAAGCCCACCAGCAGGCCGGTCTCGGCGAACAGCACCACGAGGATGCCGATGGCGCCGAAGGACGACAGCAGGGAGTTGGGGTCCAGGACGTTGACGGCGAGCTGCGAGCCGTGGGTCAGAAGCATGTGGCGTCCCTCTGCGGAGGTGAAGGTCTACGAGAGTGTAGACGCTCACCGTCGCCTCCGCCCTTCCCGCGGCCGCTGGGGGTGCATCGGGCACGGCGGGTTGACGCCCCGGGGCGGGGTCGCGGTGGTTTGCACCGCCGAACCGCGTCGTCGTGGTGGTTACTCGCCGCTGCGGCGGTCTTCTGTTCGAGGACAGGGCCCCAAGCCGCCTGTGCACGAACGCGGGCGAAAAGATCTCCGCCGCGACGGCGAGGAACCCCCACGGCGGAGACCCGCGGTGTCCTGCGAACCGCGACCCAACGCGGCCGCGACCCCGGCGGGAGGCGCTACCCCGTGAAGGGGTGGACGTGGTGGTGGGGCTCGCCCTGGGCCAGTTCGATGTTGGCGTGCAGATCGTCCGCCGCCTCCAACGCACTCACCCCGGAGGCGAGGACGCAGGCCGCGAGGACCGCCGCGATCGCCGCCGCGGGCCGTAGCACCGTCAGGCGCGCACGCGGCGGGGTCTCCAGCAGCGCGGCCACGCGCCTGGGCACCGGCCCCGCCGAAGCCGCCAGCGCCGCCGCCGGGCGAAGCGTCGCCGGAGCCGCCGACGCCGCCAGCGCCGCCCGGCCCACCGCGCGGGCGGCCAGCCGCCGGTCACCGACCTGCGCCGCCGCCGACTCGTCCGCCCACCGCTCCAGGTGGAACGACAACGGCGCCCGCAACCCGCGCAGCGCGGGATGCAGGCACGCCGCGAGGTCGGCGCAGATGATCAGCAGATGGTGCCGCCCCCGCAGATGCGCCCGCTCGTGCGCCAGCAGCACCTCCCGCTCCCGCGCGTCGAGCCTGCGCAGCATCCCCGCGGTGACCACCACCCGCCCGGGCCGCCCTGGCAGCGCGTAGGCGTCGGCACCGGAGTCCGGCAGCACGGTCAGATCGCCCGCGCCCCCGTGCCGGTCCGCCGTGCTGGCCGCGCGCAGCAGATCCGCCCGGTGCCGCCCAGCGGCCCGGCAGGCCGCGCAGACGGCCGCGGCCAGCAGCAGCGCGGCGAGCGCCCCGATGGGCAGGTAGATCGGGTTGCCGCGGCGCATCAGCGTCGCCGACAGGTGCCCGATCTCGGCGATGACCGGCAGCCGTAGCAGCCCGGCGGCGGTGAGCAGCGCCAGCGACCCGGTGCTCAGCAGCGCCAGCAGCGCGGCCGTCGCGGCGAGCAGCAGCGCCGCGGTGCGCGGTGCGAGGATCTCGGCCAGCCGTCGGGCGGCCGGTACGGCGAGCAGCGGCGCGAGCAGCGGCGCCCAGACGGCCCAGGTCAACGCGGCCTCCTCGGCTCCGGCGACCCCTTTCGGGTGGACGCGGTGTTTCGGGTGGACGCCGTGGACGCCGTGGACGCCGGGGTGCGGGAAGCATCGGTCTGGGCGAGCAGCAGCCGCAGTACCCGCTCGTCGTCGGGGGAGAGCCGGGAGACGAAGCGGGCCAGCACGCCGTTGCGGTCGTCGCCCTTCTCCAGCTCGCTGTGCATGCGCCGGGCGGCCAGCGCCGCCTCGTCCTCCACCGCCGGGGTGTAGGCGTAGGCGCGCCCGGACCGGCTGCGCACCACTGTGCCCTTGTCGTGCAGCCGGGCCAGGATGGTGGCCACCGTGGTACGGGCCAGCGTGCCGCCGAGCGACTGCTGGACCTGGGGCGGAGTCAGCGGGGCGTGGGCGGCCCACAGGGCGGCGAGGACGGCCGCCTCAAGCTCGCCCGCCGGGCGCCGCGCGATGTCCGTCACGGAATCCGTCCCCTTCCCCGTCGACTACAGTTGGCCAACAGTCTACGAGTCTGTAGACATTTGGTGGGCCGCTGCAGGCACGCCGCTCGTCGTTGATTATCGGAGGAAAGCCGCCCGTGCTCGCACCGCCCGCCGCCGATGTGGCCCACAGCACCCTCACCACCCTGGCCTTCGACGGCGCGCGGATCGACGGTGGTCTCTACACCGACATAACGGACTGGGCGCGCACCGCGCCGGGCTGGCTGGACGACACCATCAAGTACTGGTCGGCGTACGGCATTGTGATCTTCGCCGTCCTCATGCTGCTGGCCTGGTGGTCGGCGCGGCGGCAGCCGACCTGGACGATGACCCGGGTCCTGGCCACCCCGGTCGTGGTGGTGGTCGCCTACGTCGTCAACGACCTGCTGAAGTCCGTGGTCAAGGAGGTACGGCCGTGCCAGCAGCTGCCGCACAGCTTCAACCTGGAGGCGTGCGCCGGACCGGGTGACTGGGCGTTCCCCAGCAACCACACCGTGGTCGCCTTCAGCGCGGCCGTCGCGCTGCTGCTGGTGCACCGCAGGATCGGCTGGGTGGCGCTGCTGGCCGCGGTGGCGATGGGGGCCTCGCGGGTGTACGTCGGCGCGCACTACCCGCATGACGTGCTGGTCGGCGCCGTGGTGGGCGCCGTGGTCGCCGCCGCCCTTGTTCCGCTTGTCGGCCGTCTGGCCACTCCCGTGGTGGAGCGTGCGCGGGAGGGCCGCCTGAAGCCCTTCTTGGTGGACGTGTAGTTCTCGTGGATCCCGGTGGGCCCGGCACCGCCGGGCTCCGCCGTCACGACGCGTCTCGCCGCCACGGCGGCGAGACGCGCCGCGGGGAGCTCAAAGCTCCGGTGCCGTCAAAGCTCCAGTGCCGTCCCGTACCTGCGTAGCCACGCGTCGATGCCCAGCACGAGTTCCGTGCTGGAACGGAAGCCCTCGCCCTCGGTGTTGACCGCCTCGCGGGTGCTCGCGAGGTTCAGCAACGGGCGTACCGGAGCGTCCTTGTCGGCCAGCAACTCGCCCAGCTCGGCGCGCAGCGCCGCGGTGTAGTGCGGGTCCTGGGTGCTGGGGTACGGGCTCTTGACCCGCCGCGCCACCGATTCCGGCAGCACATCGGCGACCGCCGCGCGCAGCAGCGACTTCTCCCGGCCGTCGAACGTCTTCATCGACCAAGGGGTGTTGAAGACGTACTGCACCAACCGGTGGTCGCAGAACGGCACCCGGACCTCAAGGCCGACCGCCATGCTCGCCCGGTCCTTGCGGTCCAGCAGGAACTGCACGAAGCGGGTCAGGTGCAGGTAGCAGATCTCCCGCATCCGCCGCTCCAGACCCGAGTCCCCTTCGCGGTACGGGACTTCGGCCAGTGCCTCGCGGTACCGGGCGTGCCGGTAACCGGCCACGTCGATCTTGGCCAGCAGCCCGTCGTCCAGCAGTGACTCGCGGGCGCCCGCCCTGGCCCCGGCGAAGCTGCTGATGCCCAGCCGGGTCAGCCAGGGGAACGTGTCGGCCTCGACCGCCTCCTGGTCGTGGAACCACAGGTAGCCGCCGAACACCTCGTCCGCGGACTCGCCGGACAGCGCCACCGTCGACTGCTCGCGGATCGCCTTGAACAGCAGGTAGAGCGAGGTGTCGCCCTCACCGAGGCCGTACGGCAGGTCGCGCGCGGTCAGTACGGCGTCCCGGTTGCCGCGGTCCATCAGCGCGGCGGTGTCCAGCACGATGTCCCGGTGGTCGGACCGCACGTGTTCGGCGAGCGCGTGCGCGTACGGGCCGTCGGGCGTGCCGCGCAGGTCGTCCGGCCTGAAATTCTCGGTCTGTCCGACGAAGTCGACGGAGAACGACCGCACCGGGCCCTGCCCCGCCGCGGCCAGTCCGTGCGCCGCGAGCGCGGTGATCGCTGAGGAGTCCAGGCCGCCGGAGAGCAGCGTGCACAGCGGTACGTCGGCGATCAGCTGGCGCGCGACGATGTCGTCGAGCAGCTCGCGCACCGTGCGGACGGTGGTGTCCAGGTCGTCGGTGTGGTCGCGGGCCTCAAGTGCCCAGTACCGCTTGACGGTCAGCCCGCCGCGCCGCACCCGCAGCACATGGCCGGGCCGCAGTTCCCTCATGCCCTTGTAGACCGCCTGCTCCGGCGTCTTGCAGAAGGAGATCAGTTCGGCGAGCCCCTCGGCGTCCACCACCGGCCGTACCGACGGATGGGCCAGGATCGCCTTCGGCTCGGAGCCGAACAGCACACCGTCCGAGGTGGGGTAGTAGTAGAGCGGCTTGATGCCCATCCGGTCGCGGACCAGCAGCAGTTCCTCCCCCCGCGGATCCCACAGCGCGAAGGCGTACATGCCGTTGAGGTGCTCGGTGAAGTCCTCGCCCCACTCCAGGTAGGCGTGCAGGGCGACCTCGGTGTCGCTGCTGGTGCGGAAGGTGTGGCCGAGGGAGGCCAACTCGGCCCGCAGTTCCCGGTAGTTGTATATCTCGCCGCTGTACGTGGTGACGAGCACGGTGCGTCCGTCGGCCTCGACGGTCATCGGCTGCCTGCCGCCCTCGATGTCGATGACGGCGAGGCGGCGGTGCCCGAGCGCCGCGTGCCGGTCCAGCCAGCCGCCCGTGGCGTCCGGGCCGCGGCAGGCCATGGTCCGCGTCATCGCGTCGAGCGTGGCCCGCTCGCGCGTGAGGTCACTGTCGTAGGAGATCCATCCGGTGATCCCGCACATAGGCGGTCTCCCCTCCTCCGGTCGGCAGCCCCGGATCCGGGGCTCGGCTCTGCCCCCGTTGGTCGCGATCCCGCGGCACGTCCGGCCACCGGACCACACCGGCTACGGTACGCCAATCTAGTTGTACGTGCCATCCGTCGCCTGAGGCAACGTATACATCCGGCCACGCTGGCCCCGTCCGGGCCGTGCGCTTGCACCTCACGCGACGTGAGGATGCAGTCTGAACGCGAACGAAAGGACGGGGGCGATGGGTCACTCGGTGGGACAGGTGGCGGCGTTCGCCGGGGTCACCGTACGGACGCTGCACCACTACGACGAGATCGGGCTGCTCAGCCCGAGCGGCCGCAGCCACGCGGGCCACCGGCGGTACGAGGACGCCGACCTGGACCGGCTGCAACAGATCCTGTACTACCGCGAACTCGGCTTCCCGCTCGACGAGATCGCGGTCCTCATCAGTGATCCCGAAGCGGACCCGATGGAGCACCTGCGCCGCCAGCACTCCGTACTGACCGAACGCATCGAGCGGTTGCGGAAGATGGCGGCCGCCGTCGAACGAGCCATGGAGGCAAGGAAGTTGGGCATCAACCTCACGCCCGAGGAGAAGTTCGAGGTCTTCGGCGACCACGACCCCGAGCAGTACGCGGAGGAGGTCGAGCAGCGCTGGGGCCGCACCGAGGCCTACCGGGAGTCACAGCTCAGGACCGCCTCGTACACCAAGGAGGACTGGCTGCGCGTCCAGGCCGAGGCGGACGACATCAACACCCGCATCGCCGCGCTGATGGACAGCGGCGCAGAGCCGATGTCCGAGGCCGCGATGGACCTCGCCGAGGAGCACCGGCAGCACATCTGCCGCAACTTCTACGACTGCACCCATCACATCCACAGCTGCATCGCCGAGATGTTCGTGAACGACGAGCGCTTCACCACCAACATCGACGCGATCAAGCCCGGTATGGCCGCCTTCATGCGGGCGGCGATGCTCGCCAACGCCGCCCGCGCCCTCCCGGAGGGGTCCTGACGGAGGATTCCTGAGGGCGGGTTCTTGAGGGCGGGTTCTTGAGGGCGGGTTCCTGAGGGCGGGCGCGGCCCCGGCGGCACACCACCTGGCGGGAACCCGGTGTGCCGGGGCTACGTTCATACTGGTGGGGACTTGACCAGTCCGGAGGTGGCGCAGGAGCCGGTCCGGAGCCCACGACCAGGAGTACGCCACCCGTGACGACCCTTGCCCTGGGCCCTGCCTGGCTCACCGACCCACAGCAGTTGATCCAGAGCCTCGGCGGCTTCGCGCTGGTCGGGATCGCGCTGGTGGTGTTCGCCGAGTCGGGTCTGCTGATCGGCTTCTTCCTGCCCGGTGACTCGCTGCTGTTCACCACCGGACTGCTGATAGCCAACGGGCAGTACCTGCACTATCCGCTGTGGCTGGTGTGCCTGCTGGTGGCGGTCGCCGCGGTCCTCGGTGACCAGACGGGCTATCTGTTCGGCCGCAAGGTCGGCCCCTCGCTGTTCCGGCGGCCCGACTCGAAGCTGTTCAAACAGGAGAACGTGGAGAAGGCGCACGACTTCTTCGAACGCCACGGCCCGAAGTCGATCATCCTGGCCCGTTTCGTGCCGATCGTACGGACCTTCACCCCGATCATCGCCGGGGTGAGCCGGATGAACTACCGCTCGTTCTTCGTCTTCAACCTCATCGGCGGCACGATGTGGGCCGCGGGTGTGACCGTGCTCGGTTACTTCCTCGGACAGTTCGCGTTCATCCGTGACAACGTCGACGCGATCTTCGTCGTGATCGTGTTCGTCTCGGTGGTCCCGATCGCCTTCGAGTTCCTGCGGTCGCGGCGCAAGACCGCGAAGACCGTCACCACGGGCGCCGGTGGCCGCCGCGGCGCCGCGCCCGCGCCGGTCCCGCAGCAGCGTGGCCGGCACCGGGCGGCCAAACGCTGAGTCCTGCGGCTTGCCCGTAGCCTTGTCTGGGAAACCGGCGAAGAGGAGCGGGAAAGGGATCGCAGCAGGTGACGGAGAGCAAGCGGACTGACGGCGGCGCGCTGGGCACCAGCCCGCAGGACGCCAAGCCCGACTCCGACGAGGCGCACTCCGCGTTCAGCCCGCCGCTGGGGGTGCCCCTTCCCCCGGCACCGGAACCCGAGGGCTCTGCGTTCCTCCCGCCCACCCTCCCGGCGTCTCCCGTGGCGTCTCGCGGGGCGAACAGCACCACCGGAAGCCACCGCCTGCCCGCCTTCACGCCGCCCGAGGGCATCCCCGTGGTCCGGCTGCCCAGTGACGCCCCCTGGCAGGACCGGATGCGCACCATGCTGCGGATGCCGGTCGCCGAGCGCCCGGCGCCGGAGCGGATCGCCAGGACCGAGTCCGGCGGCCCGGCGGTGCCCCGCGTCCTCGACCTGACGCTGCGCATCGGCGAGCTGCTGCTGGCCGGTGGCGAGGGCGCGGAGGACGTCGAGGCGGCGATGTTCGGCGTCGCCCACGCCTACGGGCTCGACCGGGTCGAGCCCACGGTGACCTTCACCCTGCTGGCCATCACCCACCAGCCGTCACTCGTCGACGACCCGGTCACGGCCAGCCGTACCGTGCGCCGCCGCGGCACCGACTACACCCGGCTTTCCGCCGTCTTCCGGCTGATCGACGACATCACCGCGCACGAGGCGACCCTGGAGGACGCCTACGGCAGGCTGGCCGAGATACGCCGCAACCGGCACCCGTACCCCGGTTGGCTGCTGACGCTCGGCGCCGGGGTGCTCGCGGGCGCGGCGAGCATGCTGGTCGGCGGCGGCCCGACGGTCTTCGTGGCCGCGGCCCTCGGCGCGATGCTCGGCGACCGGCTCGCCTGGCTGTGCGCGGGGCGCGGGCTGCCGGAGTTCTACCAGTTCGTCGCCGCCGCGATGCCCGCCGCCGCGATGGGCGTGCTGATGAACCTCTACGGCTCCTATCTGCCGGGCGGCGGCCATGTGCAGTCGTCCGCGGTGATCACCGGTGGGCTGTACGCGCTGATCCCCGGACGGGCGTTGGTGGCCGGGGTACAGGACGGACTGACCGGCTTCTACATCACCGCCTCGGCCCGACTGCTGGAGGTCATGTACCTGATCGTCGGCATCGTCTTCGGCGTGACGATGGTGCTGTACGTCGGGGTGAGCCTGCACGCCCAGCTCAACCCGGACGAGGCGCTCCACACCTACCAGAACGCGCCGGTGCAGCTGGTGGCGGCGATGACGCTGACGCTGGCGTTCGCGGTGCTGCTCCAGTGCGAGCGCTCGGTGCTGCCGATCGTCACGCTCAACGGCGGTGTGGCCTGGGTGGTCTACGGTGCGCTGCACTACCAGGCGAGCCTGTCGCCGATCGCCGCGACGGCGATCGCCGCCGGGCTGGTCGGCCTGTTCGGGCAGTTGCTCTCGCGGTACCGGTTCGCCTCCGCGCTGCCGTACGTCACCGCCGCCATCGGGCCGCTGCTGCCGGGTAGCGCCACGTACTTCGGGCTGCTCGCCTTCACCCAGGGCAAGCAGGACCTGGGGGTGGCGTCACTCGCCAAGGCGGCGGCGCTGGCGCTGGCGGTCGCGATCGGCGTCAACCTCGGTGGCGAGGTCGCCCGTATGGTCATCAGGTTCCCGGGCGGCGGCCCGGCCCGCCGCGCCGCGAAGCGCACCCGCGGCTTCTGACCCCGGCCCAACCGACCGAAGGCCCCCGCCACTTGACGCGGCGGAGGCCTTCGGCAACAGGCGGTACCCAGGCTCAGTGGCCGCCGTGGTCCTTGAACCGCTTGTAGGACTTCTCGATCTCGGCCTCCGCCTCGGCGCGGCCGACCCAGCTGGCGCCCTCGACGGACTTGCCGGGCTCCAGGTCCTTGTAGACCTCGAAGAAGTGCTGGATCTCCAGGCGGTCGAACTCGCTCACGTGATGGATGTCACGCAGGTGCTCCACCCGCGGGTCGGAGGCCGGCACGCAGAGCAGCTTGTCGTCGCCGCCCGCCTCGTCGGTCATCCGGAACATGCCGATCGCACGGCACTTGATCAGGCAGCCCGGAAAGGTCGGCTCGTCCAGCAGGACCAGGGCGTCCAGCGGGTCGCCGTCCTCGCCCAGGGTGTCCTCGACGAAGCCGTAGTCGGCGGGGTACATGGTCGACGTGAAGAGCCGTCGGTCCAGGCGGATACGACCGGTCTCGTGGTCCACCTCGTACTTGTTCCGCGAACCCTTCGGGATCTCGATCGTGACGTCGAACTCCAAGGCTCCTCCAACATCAGCCATGATCAGCACATACTTCGGATGATTAAGTGTCCCCCACGCAGGTGTGTGGTCGCGAAAGGGGCTGGTCCAGGGTGCGACGACGGGGGTCCGGCCACGTTCCGGACGTGGTCCGCGAAGGGGTCCGTTCATGATCGGTCGCGACTGGATCCGTACCAATTCTGACCGCATCCGCCGGGGGGCGGCCAGTGCGTCCCGTGCGTCCCGGCGTTGGGCGGCCAGCGCGTCCCTCCGCACGGGCCTGGTCCGGGCGGCGGCGCGGGCGGCGGCCGGGCCGCGGCGGGGCGAGGGGCTGCGGCGGGTTGTCGAGGCCGCTCGGCGGGTGGTCTTTGACGGTGGGCGACGGATTGTCGCGGCCGCCCGAAGGGTGTCGTTTGAGGGTGGTGGTGGGCGACGGGTTGTCGCGGCCGCCCGAAGGGTGTCGTTTGAGGGTGGTGGTGGGCGACGGGTTGTCGCGGCCGCCCGAAGGGTGTCGTTTGAGGGTGGTGGTGGGCGACGGGTGGGAGGGTCCGCCCCGGTGGTGGTTGGCGCTGGTGGCGTCGGGCTCGCCCTCGCGCTGGTCGCGATCGCCGCGGCCGGTCCCTGGGCGGACGGCCAGCGGGTGGCGGAACGGAACCTGGCTGCCGCGCGGGAGGCCGCGCACCACACCGGCCGTACCCCCGCCACCGCGCCCAGCGCGCCCCCGGTGCTGGCCGGGCTCGGGCCCGGCGCGACGCCGCGGGCGGTACCGCTGCCCACCGGGCAGGGCCTGGACAATGCCCTCTCCCCGCTCTTCGACGACCCGGCGCTCGGCGCGGTGCGCACCGGAATCGTGCTGGACGCCGCCACCGGGCAGCAGTTGTACGGCCATGACCCGGACACGCCGTCCGCACCCGCTTCCACCACCAAGATCGCCACCGCGGTGGCTGCCTCGCAGAGCCTCGGCGGCGACTACCGGATCGCCACCACCGTCGTCCCCGGCGCCGCACCGGGCAGCATCGTCCTGGTCGGCGGCGGCGACCCCACGCTCACCATCCGGCCGACCCCGCAGGGCGCCGACCCGGACGCCACTCCGGCGAGCCTCAGCGACCTCGCCGACGCCACCGCCAGAACGCTCAAGGAGCGCGGCTGGACGAAGGTCCGACTGAGCTACGACACCTCGCTCTACACGGGTCCGCCGCGCCTCGCTGGCGTCGACGACGAGAACCTCGCCTCGGTCACCCCGCTCATGGTGGACGAGGGCAGGATCGACCCCAACTCCGTCGAGGCCGCCCCCAGGGCCGCCGACCCGGCCAACGCCGCGGCACAGGCCTTCGCGGGGCTGCTACGCGAGCGCGGGATCACCGTGGACGGCGACGTACGGCCGGGCAACGCGCCCGCCGGTGAGGAGGCCAGGCTCGCCGAGGTGGACTCCATGCCGCTGTCCGCGCTGGTCGAGCGGATGCTCACCAACAGCGACAACGACATCGCCGAGGCGCTGGCCCGGCAGACCGCGATCAGCCTCGGGCAGCCAGTGAGCTTCGCCGGTGCGGCGCAGGCGGTCAGCGAGGAACTGGGCAGGCTCGGGCTGCCGCTCGCCGGTACCCGCTTCAACGACGGCAGCGGTCTGGACCGCGATGACCGGCTCACCGCGCGGCTGCTGGCCCGGCTGCTCCACACCGCCGCCGACCCGGCCCACCCGCAGCTGCGGCCGGTGCTCAGCGGGCTGCCGATCGCCGGTTTCACCGGTACCCTCAGCGACCGGTTCAGCGGTGCCACCTCTGATGCGGCGGGCCTGGTGCACGCCAAGACCGGCACCCTCACCGGGGTCAACACCCTCGCCGGCACGGTGGTGGACGCCGACGGCCGCCTACTGGTCTTCGCGTTCATGGCGTCCGGAACGGGCAACGCGGGGACGGCCGTCGCGGCATTGGACCGCCTGGCAGCCACGGTCTCCAACTGCGGTTGCCGGTAAGCGAGTTGTGGCGGCCCGGCGCGGCTCGACACCGCCGGACCGCGCCGCCGCAACGGAGACGACGCGCTGGGCGCGCCGCAACTCCCTCCGCCAGCCTGTTCCGCCACAGCACCGAACGCCCCCCGCCCCCGGATTTGGGGCGAAGCCCCCAAAACCGCCGCGACGCCGACCAGCCTCCGTGGCGCAGCCCGGCGGTTGCACCTCACCGCAACAAGGCCCGCGCCGCGACGGCGACCAGCCCTCTGCGGTGGAGCCCGGCGGTTGCACCTCACGGCAACAAGGCCCGCGCCGCGACGGCGACCAGCCCTCTGCGGTGGAGCCCGGCGGTTGCACCTCACGGCAACAAGGCCCGCGCCGCGACGGCGACCAGCCCTCTGCGGTGGAGCCCGGCGGTTGCACCTCACCGCAACAAGGCCCCCGCCGCGACGCCGACCAGCCCTCTGCGGTGGAGCCCGGCGGTTGCACC
>NZ_JANFNH010000029.1 GCF_024436055.1 Streptantibioticus rubrisoli
TCCACCGGGAACCCGGAAACCCCATCCCCACCCGACAGCACCAACTGCCACAAATCCTCAGGCGACTGCACACCACCAGGGAACCGACAACTCATCCCCACAATCGCAATGAGGTCATCCTCGACCGCTGACGTGACCGCACCGCCCGCCGTCACCACGGCGTCCGCCTCGTCCGCACCCACCAGCTCATCGCGCAGGAACCGGGCCAGGTCCGCAGGAGTCGGATAATCGAAGACCAACGTAGCCGGAAGCCGCAACCCCGTGACCGTCTTCAGATCGTTGCGCAGCTCCACCGCCGTCAGCGAGTCAAAACCCAACTCCTTGAACGCCCGGCTGGAGTCCACCGACTGGGATCCGGCATAGCCGAGCACACCGGCAACGCTGCGGAGGACCAACTCCAGTAGCTCCCGGTCCTGTTCGACCGACGGCAGACCGGCCAGGCGCCGGCCGAGCGTGTTGCCGCCGTTGTCTCCGTCCGCGTTGGCCACCCGGCGCATCGGCGCGCGCACCAGGCCGCGGAACAGCGCCGGTACGTTGCCCGTGGCGCTCGCCTCCGCACGTACGGCGCCGAGGTCGAGCCGCATCGGTAGCAGGACGGCCTGGTCGGCCGCACCGGCAGCATCGAAGAGCGCCAGGCCCTCTTCGGAGGACAGCGGAGCCATGCCGTCACGGGTTATGCGACGCAGGTCGACCGCATCAAGGTGCCCGGTCATGCCGCTGGCCTGCGCCCACAGGCCCCACGCCAACGCGGTGGCAGGCAGACCTTCCGCACGCCGCCGCTGCGCCAACGCCTCCAAGAACGCGTTCGCCGCCGCGTAACTCCCCTGCCCCGCAGCACCGAACGCCGCAGCCGCACCAGAGAACAACACAAACGCCCGCAGACCAGCATCCCGCGTCAACTCATGCAGATGCAGCGCCGCATCCACCTTCGGACGCAACACCCCATCCACCCGCTCCGGCGTCAACGACGAAACCACACCGTCGTCCAACACACCCGCGGCATGCACCACGCCCACCAACGGGCGCTCCACCGGCACCGAACCCAGCAGACCCGCCAACGCCTCCCGGTCAGCCACATCACACGCAGCCCACGTGACGTCTGCACCCAAATCCGTCAGCGTAGAGGCAAGTTCGGCAGCACCCGGCGCCTGGGCCCCACGGCGGCTAACGAGCAGCAGGTGCCGAACGCCGTGCTCGACCACCAGGTGCCGGGCGACCAGACCGCCCAGCGTGCCCGTGGCACCGGTGACCAGCACCGTGCCCTCACCAGCGAAGACACCCGGCGCGTCCGCGTCCCCGCTCACCGGCACACGTACGAGACGTGGCGCACGCACCACACCGCCGCGCACCGCCAACTCCGGCTCGTCCAGCGCAAGTAGCCCCGGATCGACACGCGCCGTGGAGTCATCGATGTCGAGCAGTACCAGGCGGCCCGGGTTCTCCGACTGCGCCGAGCGGAACAGCCCCCGCGCAGCCGCAAACGCCAGATCCCGAACCCCCTCACCCGGAACCGCCTCCACAGCACCCCGAGTGACCAACACCAAACGCGAATCAGCGAACCGCTCATCCGCCAACCACGCCTGGAGCAAACCCAACACACGATGCGTAGCACCCCGCACCGCATCGGCATCAACGGGTGAATCGGCAGCCGCGTAAGCCGCATACTCGACCACAACCGTGCTTGGTACCGGCGAACCGGAATCGACCGCCTCCACCAAGGCGGACAGGTCACCGTTGTTGAGTACGGCCCAGTCCTCGGCGAACAGTCCAGGGGCGCCCGGCGCCGGGACCGGGGTCCACTCCAACTGGAAGAGCGACTCATGATGTCCGGCACCGGCGGCGGCTCGTACCTGCTCAGCCGAAGCCGCACGCAACGCCACCGAGTCAACGGACGCCACCAACTGACCGGAACCATCAGCCACCAGCAGCGACACCGCACCCGGCCGCAGCTCGGAAAGCCGCACCCGAAGCGTCGAGGCCCCCACCGCGTACAGCGAGACACCACTCCACGCGAACGGAACGAGCGGACCGGCGTTCAGCTCGTCCAAGCGCTCGGCGCTGTCCACGCCGACGGCATGCAAGGCGGCGTCGAGCAGTGCGGGGTGCAGCCCGTACTCGCCCGCCTCCTCCCGCGCCTCCTGCGGCAACGCGACCTCGGCGAACAGATCACCATCCCGCCGCCACACCGCACGAAGCCCACGAAAGACCGGCCCATACGCCAGACCAGCCTCCGCCAACTCCCCATACAACCCATCAACCGCAACCGGCACCGCACCCTGCGGCGGCCACACCGCCAAATCCCCGCCAACCGGCACCACACCAGGAGCCAACACACCCGTGGCATGCCGCACCCACGGCTCACCCGCCACCGCATCACGCCGCCGCGAATGCACCGCAAAACCCCGACGCCCCGACGCGTCCGCAGCCTCCACCACCAACTGCAACCGCACACCCACACCGGAAGGAAGCACCAACGGCGCCTCCAACGTCAGCTCCTCAAGCCGCTCCACCCCCACCGCAGCACCCGCATGAACCGCCAACTCCACAAACGCCGTACCCGGCAACAACACCGAGCCCAACACCACATGATCCGCAACCCACCCACGCGAACCAGCAGACAACACACCCGTAAACAGGAAACCACCACTACCAGCCAACCCCACCGCAGCACCCAGCAACGGATGACCAGCAACACCCAAACCAACGGATTCGAGGTCCCCGGCGCCCAGCGCCTCGATACCCGGCCAGTAACGCTGCCGCTGGAAGGCATACGTGGGCAGATCCACCCGGCGCACACCGGTGCCCGCGAAGAACGCCTCCCAGTCCACGGTCACACCACGCACATGCGCCTGGGACAACGCGACGGTCAGCGACTCCGCCTCAGGCCGGTCGCGACGCAGCACGGGAACGAACACCGCGTCCTCGACCGTGACGCACTCCTGCGCCATGGCCGACAACACACCATCCGGGCCGAGCTCGACGAACGTCGCCACACCCTCGGCCTCCAACACCCGCATACCATCGAGGAACCGGACCGCCTCACGCACATGGCGCACCCAGAACTCCGGGGCACAGATCTCCTCGGCGCAGACCACAGCACCGGTGAGGTTCGAGACGATCGGAATCCGCGGCGCCTCATACGACAAGCCCGCGGCCACCTCGCGGAACGCCTCCAACATGCCGTCCATACGCGGCGAATGGAACGCATGGCTGACGGTCAGACGCTTGGTCTTACGACCCCGCGCCTCGAAACCGGAAGCGATCTCCAACACGGCGGACTCGTCACCCGCGATCACCACCGACGACGGCCCATTGATCGCAGCAATGCTCACGCCCTCAACCAGCAGCGGGACGACCTCGTCCTCGGACGCCTGCACCGCCACCATCGCCCCACCGCTGCACGGCAGCTCCTGCATCAAACGGCCACGAGCCGCCACCAACGCACACGCATCATCCAGCGACAACACACCCGCCACATGCGCCGCAGCCAGCTCACCGATCGAGTGCCCAGCCAGGAAGTCAGGCCGCAGCCCCCACGACTCCACCAACCGGAACAACGCCACCTCAACCGCGAACAACGCAGGCTGCGTGTAAACCGTCTGATCCAACAACCCGGCATCCGACCCGAACACCACGTCATACAACGGCCGCTCAAGATGCCCATCCAGCACCGCGCACACCGCATCCAACGCATCCGCGAACACCGGATACGCCGCATACAACTCACGACCCATACCCAGCCGCTGACTGCCCTGACCAGTGAACAGGAACGCCAACTTCCCACCCACCAGCGAACCCTCAACCACACCAGAGGCACTACGACCCTCAGCCAGCGCCTCCAGCCCACCCAGCAACCCATCCCGGTCACCAGCGACCACAGCCGCACGCCGATCCAAGGCAGAACGTGTGGTCGCCAACGAATAGGCGACGTCGGCGAGTTTGACGGAGTCGTCCTCGGCAACCCGGGTGCGCAGTCGCTCCGCCTGAGCACGTAGCGCGTCCTCGTTCTTGCCGGACAGCACCACCGGGACGACCGGGACGACCGGCAGCGCGGCGGCTTCCCCGGCCTCGGTCGGAGCGTCCGTGTCCGGGGCCTGCTCGATGATGGTGTGGGCGTTGGTGCCGCTCAGTCCGAAGGCTGAGACGGCCGCGCGGCGCGGTTGTCCGGTCTCCGGCCACGGCACCGACTCCGTCAGCAGCGAGACCGCACCCGTCGACCAGTCCACATGCGGCGTCGGCTCATCCACATGCAGGGTGCGCGGCAACACACCATGCCGCATCGCCAACACCATCTTGATCACACCAGCGACACCAGCCGCCGCCTGCGTATGACCGATGTTCGACTTGATCGAACCCAGGTAGAGCGGCCGCTCGTCAACCCGATCCTGCCCATACGTGGCCAGCAACGCCTGCGCCTCGATCGGATCACCCAACGTGGTACCCGTACCGTGCGCCTCCACCGCGTCCACATCCACAGCCGAAAGACCAGCGGACGCCAACGCCTGCCGAATCACCCGCTGCTGCGACGGACCATTAGGCGCCGTAAGGCCGTTACTCGCACCATCCTGATTGATCGCACTACCACGCACCACCGCCAACACCGGGTGACCATTCCTGCGGGCATCCGACAGCCGCTCCACCAGCAGCATGCCAACACCCTCACCCCACCCCGTACCATCCGCACCCGCAGCGAACGACTTGCACCGGCCGTCCACCGACAACCCACGCTGACGGCTGAAGTCAACGAAGGCTTCCGGGGTGGACATGACGGTGATGCCACCGGCCAGCGCCAGTTCGCACTCGCCGTTGCGCAGTGCCTGGACCGCCAGGTGGAGTGCGACCAGCGATGAGGAGCACGCGGTGTCGACGGTGACGGCCGGGCCTTCGAGGCCGAAGACGTAAGCGATGCGCCCGGAGACCACGCTGGCCGCGTTGCCGGTGCCGAGGTGGCCTTCAAGGCCCTTCGGCGGGGATGTGATCAGCGAGGCGTAGTCCTGGCCGTTGGTGCCCGCGAAGACACCGGTGCGGCTACCGCGCAACGCCACCGGATCGATGCCCGCGCGCTCGAAGGCCTCCCATGAGGTTTCCAGCAGCAGCCGCTGCTGCGGGTCCATCGCCAGCGCCTCACGCGGCGAGATGCCGAAGAACTCGGCGTCGAACTGGTCGGCGTCGTAGAGGAAGCCGCCGTGGCGGACGTATGAGGTGCCCTGCTGGTCGGGGTCGGGGTTGTAGAGGCGGTCGAGGTTCCAGCCTCGGTCGGTGGGGAACTCGGCGATGGCGTCTTCGCCGCCGACGAGCAGTCGCCACAGTTCCTCGGGCGACCGTACGCCGCCGGGGAAACGGCAGCTCATCGCCACGATCGCGATGGGGTCGTCTTCGACGGGCTTCGCCAGGGGAAGCGTGCCGCTGCCGGAGGTGTCCGCGCTGCCCAGCAGTTCGCCGCGCAGGTAGGCCGCGAGGGCGGAGGCGGTCGGGTAGTCGTAGATCAGCGTTGCCGGAAGGCGCAGTTCGGTCGTGGCGCCCAGGCGGTTGCGTAGTTCGATCGCGGTCAGCGAGTCGAAGCCGAGTTCCCGGAAGGCGCGGTCCGCTTCCACCGAGTCGCGGCTGGTGTGGCCGAGTACCGTCGCGACCTGGGTGCGGACCAGGTCGAGGAGTTCGCGGTCCTGTTCCGCAGCGGTGAGGCCGGTGAGCCGTTCGGTGAGGGTGGTGGCGGCGTTGGCGTCGGTGATGACCCGGCCAGAGCCGATCTGCTTCACCTCGGGCAGGTCGGCGATGAGCGGGTTGGGCCGTGTGGCGGTGGTCTCGCGCGCGTAGCGGTCCCAGTCGATGTCGGCGACGGTGACTGTCGCGTCGCCGTGTGCGATGGCCTGGCTCAGGGCGCGGATGGCCAACGCCGGTGCCATCGGCGGCATGCCTTCGCGCCGCATGCGGCGTTCCAGGGACTCGTCGGCTGCCATGCCGCTGTTGGCCCAAGGACCCCAGGCGATCGAGGTGGCGGGCAGGCCGTCGGCACGGCGTTGTTCGGCGAGGGCGTCCAAGTAGGCGTTGGCCGCTGCGTAGTTGGCCTGGCCCGGCGCGCCGAGGGTGCCGGTGACGGAGGAGAAGAGGACGAACGCCGACAGGTCATGGTCGCGGGTGAGTTCGTGCAGGTTGTGCGCGGAGACTGCCTTGGCGCGCAGCACGGTGGCGAAGCGCTCGGGGGTGAGGGCGTCGAGTACGCCGTCGTCGAGCACGCCTGCCGCATGAACGACGGCCGTGAGTGGGTGCTCGGCCGGGATGGTGGCGAGCAGTTCGGCGAGGGCGTCGCGGTCGGCCGCGTCGCAGGCCGCGATCGTGACCCGGGCTCCGGTGACGGTCAACTCGGCGTGGAGTTCGGCCGCTCCGGGGGCGTCCATGCCACGGCGACTGGTAAGCAGGACGTGCTCAGCGCCGTTGGCCACCAGCCAACGGGCGACCTCGGCACCCAACGCACCCGTGCCACCGGTGACCAGCACCGTACCGGTCGGCGTCCACGGGTTGCCTTCGGCGCCGTCCTGCGAGGCGCGGACGAGCCTGCGGCCGAAGACACCGGAAGCGCGCACGGCGACCTGGTCCTCGTCGCCAATCCCCGCCAGCACGGAGGCCAGACGGCCCGCGGCCCGTTCGTCCAGGGTCTCGGGCAGGTCCACCAGGCCGCCCCACCGTTCGGGCAGTTCCATGGCGGCCACTCGGCCCAAGCCCCATACGGCGGCTTGCGGTACGGCCCGCAGGCGGTCGGAGCGGACGACGGACACGGCCCCGCGGGTCGCGCACCACAGGGGTGCGTCGATGTGTGCGTCGCCGAGTGCCTGGAGCAGTGCGGCGGACGCGGTCAGCCCGTGGGCCTCGTCGAGGGCGAGCAGGGACAGTACACCGTCGACGGTGCGGTGTTCGGCGAGCTGCTCGGCCAGTTGGGCGCGGGTCGTGTCGGCGGGGTTGATGTCGAGGCGCTGGGCGTCCAGGGCGGCCAGCACGGTGTCGATCACGTCGGTGTGCGCGCTGGTGGGGGCCACCACGAGCCAGGTGCCGCGCGGGGTGGGGGTGGTGGACTCGGTGAGCGGCTGCCAGGTGGCCTGGTAGCGCCAGCCGTCGATCACCGAGCGGTCGCGCTGCTGCTGCCGCCAGGCCGACAGTGCGGGCAGCACCTCGGTCAGCGGCTGGTCGATGTTGACCGCCAGTTCGGCGGAGAGCGAGTCGAGGTCCTGGCGTTCCACCGCGTCCCAGAAGCGGGCGTCCGCGGCGTCAACGTCGTTCGCCTCGGCCCGCGTTGTGGTGCTGTCCAGCCAGAACCGCTCGCGTTGGAAGGCGTACGTGGGCAGCTCGATGCGTCGTGCGCCGGTGCCGGAGTAGACCTTGGCCCAGTCCACGGCCCTGCCCCGGACATGGGCCTGGGCGACGGCGGTGGTCAGGGTCTGCGGCTCGGAGCGGTCCCGGCGCAGTACGGGCAGGAACGCGGCGCCGGTGGCGGTGACGCAGTGCTGGGCCATGGCGGACAGCACGCCGTCCGGGCCGAGTTCGACATACGTGGTGACGCCCTGCGCCTCCAACGTCCGTACGCCGTCGAGGAATCGGACGGCTTCTCGCACATGCCGTACCCAGTACTCGGGTGAGCACAGCTGCTCGGCGGTGGCGGTGGTTCCGGTGAGGGTGGAGACGATGGGGATGCGTGGGGGCTGGTACTCCACCACCTGTGCGACGCGGCGGAACTCGGCGAGCATGCCGTCCATGTGCGGTGAGTGGAAGGCGTGGCTGACCGTGAGGCGCTTGGTGCGGCGGCCCTGCTGCTCAAGGCGCGCGGCGATGTCCAGTACCGCGTCCTCGTCGCCCGCGATGACGATCGACGTGGGGCCGTTGATCGCGGCGATGCTCACGCCCTCGACCAGCAGCGGCGCGACCTCGGCCTCGGATGCCTCGACGGCCACCATGGCGCCGCCGCCGGGCAGTTCCTGCATCAACCGGCCGCGGGCGGCGACCAGTGCGCAGGCGTCCTCCAGCGTGAGCACCCCCGCCACATGGGCGGCGGCCAGTTCGCCGATGGAGTGGCCGGCGAGGAGGTCGGGCCGCAGCCCCCAGGACTCCAGCAGCCGGAACAGCGCCACCTCGATGGCGAACAGCGCGGGCTGGGTGTAGGCGGTCTGGTCGATCGGTTCGGAATCGTCGCCGAACACCACGTCCAGCAGCGGCAGTTCGAGGTGCTCGTCCAGGTACCAGCAGGCGTCGTCCAGCGCGTCGGCGAAGACCGGGTAGGTGTCGTACAACTCGCGTCCCATGCCGAGGCGTTGGCTGCCCTGGCCGGTGAACAGGAAGGCGGTGCGACCCGCGACGGGGGCGCCGGTCACGACGGACGGCGTCGCGGTGTCGTCGGCGAGGGCGCGTAGCGCGTCGAGGAAGGCGGGGCGGTCGTTGGCGACGAGCACCGCGCGCTGTTCGAAGGTGGCCCGGGTGGTGGCCAGGGAGAAGCCGATGTCGAGGGTGTCGTACTCGGGCTCGGCGGCGAGTTGGGCGTGCAGCCGTTCTGCCTGGGCGCGCAGCGCGGCCGGGGTCTTCGCGGACAGCGGCCACGGCAGTACGGCGGGCGGGGTGGCCGGGCCGGTCTGCTCCGCCGTGTCGTTGGTGTCGTCGGCGGGGGCCTGTTCGATGATGGCGTGGGCGTTGGTGCCGCTCATGCCGAACGAGGACACACCTGCCCTGCGTACCCGGCCGGTGTCCGGCCACTCGCGGGTGTCGGTGAGCAGTTCGACGGCGCCCGCCGTCCAGTCGACGTGCGGGGTCGGCTGGTCGATGTGCAGCGTGCGGGGCAGTACGCCGTGCCGCATGGCCATCACCATCTTGATGACTCCAGCGACACCGGCGGCGGCCTGGGTGTGGCCGATGTTGGACTTCAGCGAGCCCAACCAGAGCGGCTGGTCGTCGGGGCGGTGCTGGCCGTAGGTGGCGATCAGCGCCTGCGCCTCGATGGGGTCGCCGAGCCGGGTGCCAGTGCCGTGCGCCTCGACGGCGTCCACATCGGCCGCCTGCAGCCCGGCGTTGGCCAACGCCTGGCGGATGACGCGCTGTTGGGACGGTCCGCTGGGGGCGGTCAGGCCGTTGCTGGCGCCGTCCTGGTTGATCGCGGTGCCGCGGACGATCGCCAGGACCGGGTGGCCGTTGCGGCGGGCGTCGCGAAGCCGCTCGACCAGCAGCATTCCGGCGCCCTCGCCCCAGGCGGTGCCGTCGGCCGCGGCGGCGAACGGCTTGCAGCGGCCGTCGGGGGCCAGGCCGCGCTGGCGGCTGAAGGCGATGAACGAGCCGGGGTTGGCCATGACCGCCACACCACCGGCGAGCGCCATGGAGCACTCTCCGCTGCGCAGCGCCTGTACGGCGAGGTGGAGTGCGGCCAGCGAGGAGGAGCAGGCGGTGTCGACGGTGACGGTGGGGCCTTCGAAGCCGAAGGTGTAGGCGATGCGGCCGGATGCGACGCTGGCCGCGTTGCCGGTCACCAGGTAGCCCTCGAAGCCCTCTTCGGCCTCGTGCAGCCGCGGGCCGTAGTCCTGGGTCTCCTGGCCGACGAAGACGCCGACCTGATCGCCACGAAAACCGGCGGGGTCTATTCCGGCGCGTTCGAATGCTTCCCAGGAGGTTTCCAGCAGCAGCCGCTGCTGCGGATCCATGGCGAGTGCCTCGCGCGGCGAAATTCCGAAGAACGCCGGGTCGAACTGGTCGGCGTCGTGGAGGAATCCACCCTCGCGGGCATAACTGGTGCCGGGCCGGTCCGGGTCGGGGTCGTAGAGTCCGGCGAGGTCCCAGCCGCGGCCGGACGGGAATTCGGTGATGGCGTCGACGCCGCGCAGCGCGATGTTCCACAGGTCTTCCGGGGACCGTACGTCTCCGGGGTAGCGGCAGCCCATGCCGACGATGGCGATGGGCTCGTCGTCGGCGAAGGCGGCGGGCACCGCGGCCGGAGCGTCCTGCCCGGTCAGTCCGAGGAGTTCGGCGCGTAGTTGGCGGGCCAGCGCGAACGGGGTGGGGTGGTCGAAGGCGAGGGTGACCGGAAGCCGCAGTCCGGTGGCCGCGGTGATGCGGCTGTGCAGGTCGACCGCGGCGAGCGAGTCGAAGCCGAGCTCAAGGAACGGGCGGTGCGGGTCGAGGTGGTCCGGTGCCGAGTCACGCAGGGCGGCGCGCACCAGGGTGTCCAGCCACTCCAGCAGCGCTTGTTCCTGTTCGGCCGCGGGCAGTTCGGCCAGCCGCTGCCGCCAGGACGGCGTGTCGCCGGTGGCGTCCGCCGCCGTGTCGGGACCCGCTACGCCAGGACCCAAGCCCTTCACGTCGCTGCTTTCGGGCGTGAAATCCTCGGATCCACTCATCAACGCGCTCCATTACCGTGACAGACAGAATCCAACGACCATTTCGCAGCCTGTCATGGAGCACAGCCCTTAAGTAACCCCTCCAAACCCCCTATTCACCCCTATCCGTTGGGTGTGAACAGGCGCCTTGACGGGCTTTGGGCAACCCGATGAGAATGCGCTGGGCAAGCAGGAAAAGTCAAGAATACCGACTGCATTTCACGCAGTCCGAAAGGAGCGCGTGGCGATGCGCGTGCTGTTCGTCTCCTATCCGGCCATCGGCCATGTTTTCCCCACGGTTCCCCTGCAGTGGGCGCTGCGGGCCGCCGGTCATGAGGTGCTGGTGGCCACCGGAAGCTACGGTCTGGAAGTCGCCAACGCCGGGCTGCATGTGGCGGATGTGGCGCCGGGCCTTGAGCTGGAAAGCTTCTTCCAGAGCACCGTGCCAGAGCTGCTGGAGCGGGTACGCAGGCCCGAAGGCCCGGACCCGATGGCCGGTATCCAGTTGTTCGCGCACCTCAACGACCATCTGGCGGACGGCGTCGTGCGCACCGCCGAGGCGTTCCGCCCGGACCTGATCGTCTACGAGCAGATCTTCGTCTCCGGCCTGATCGCCGCGCAGAAGCTTGGGATCCCGGCGGTGCAGCACAACTTCGGCTTCGCGCGCGGCGGTGACATCCGTGCGCTGACCGTCGCCCAACTCACCGAGACCATGCGCCGTCACGGCGTGGACGGCGTGCCGGAGCAGGTGCGCACCATCGACATCGCGCCGCCGAGCATGGTCGAGCCCGAGCCGTACGGCTGGTCGATGCGCCCGGTGCCGTACAACAGCGGTGCGGTACTGCCGGACTGGGTGCTGGACAAGCCGGAACGGCCGCGTATCGCGGTGACGTTGGGAACCGCGTCGGTGCACGTCACCGGTCTCGGTCCGGTGCAGCGGCTGTTGGCCGCGGCGCCCAAGGTGGACGCGGAGTTCGTACTGGCCCTCGGCGAGGTGGACACCAGCGCGTTGGGCGAACTGCCGTCGAACGTGCGGGTTGTCGGCTGGGTGCCGCTCACCGTGCTGATGCAGACCTGTGTCGGCGCCGTGCACCACGGTGGCGCGGGCACCACGCTGGCCGGGCTCAACGCCGGTGTTCCGCAGGTCATCCTGCCGGACGGCGCGGACCGGTTCGTCAACGCCCAGGCGGTGCACGACCGGGGTGCCGGGATCAGCGCCACGGCCGCCGACCTCGACGTGGAGTTGCTGCGTCGGCTGGTGGATGACGAGAAGCTGCGCACCGCGGCGGTCGAGGTGCGGCAGGAGATCGCGACGATGCCGTCTCCGGCGTCGGTCGTCGAGCGGCTGGTCGAACTGGCCGCGCGATGAGCCGTCGGCGGCGACAGCACCCCGCGCACCACTAGAAGTGGGGGGCGACTGGTCAAGTCGCCCCCCACTTCCCGGGGGTTGGGACAGTTGGCCTGTTGGGGGTTCAGCGGCGCCTGCGGTCCCGCCGGTGGGTGGGTACCCGCTCCAGGAACGGGGTGAGCAGGTGCGGCACCGCCTCCTCGGCGAAGGACAACCCCTCGCTCACGGTCACGTCCCGCACCTTGTAGCAGTGCTCACCGGCGGACGTGGTGGCGCCCAAGGTGAGCAGTCCTGAACGGCGTTGGAAGAACGAGCTGGAGATGTTCCAGCCGATGATGCCCTCCCGCTGCAGCGCCACCGTGCGGTGCGCGAAGGTGCCCGAGCGGGTCACCAGGTAGCGGCCGCGCATCCCGTGCCCGAGGGTGCGGTACGCGTCGTACGCCAGCGCCAGCGTGACCGGCAGCAACACCACGGCGGCGGCCACGGCCGCGTAGAGCAGCGCGGTGGACAGCCACAGGCCGAGGGCGGCCAGCGGGATGACGATCAGCGCGGTGACCGTCAGCGCCCGGTTGACGCGGCGCCGAAGGGCGATGCGCGGGTGCGGCCTGAGATCGGTCAGCGAGGTCGGGGACTCGGCCTCGGACAGTACGTCGGCGGCGACGCGCAGCGCCTCCGCACGGGGTACGGGGGGCGTGAGCATCCGGCGCTTGCGGTTCTCGTCCCGGTCGCCCAGGCCGCTGGCCACCGCGTTGAGGCGGGCGCCGCCTGCCCAGCGCAGGAACATCGTCTCGCCCAACTCCACGCCGCGCAGCCGCCGTTCCTCGATGGTGACGGAGCGGGTGACGAGCAGTCCGCGCAGGACCCGGAAGGTGCCGCCGTCCTCCCGTTCGAGCCGGTAGCCGTACCAGCCCTCGGTGAAGGTGGCGGTGGAGAAGATGGCGCCGAGCACCACGATGATCAGCAGTGTGATCAGGATGCCGAACCACAGGGGTACGGATCCGTAGTGGGCCTCGATGTCCTTGACGAACCCCAGTTGCAGCGGGTCGACCTTCATCTCGTGCAGTGTGCGGTACGCGGTGCCGACCGCGGCCAGCACACCGCCGACGCCCCAGATGGTCAAAGGGGCGTAGCGGATCCAGGACCAGTCCATGTCGGCGATCAGGCCGTCGTCCTCGACCGCCGCCGCGCCGAGCGCGTCCCTGCGGCTGAGCAGCCGCTGCCGCAGTTCGGCGGCCTGGGCCTTGCTGACGCCGTCCAGGGTGAGCTTGCGGCCCGCGGAGTGGGTCTGTTCGCCGGTGCCGATCCGCAGCGAGGTGAGCCCGAAGACGCGGTGGACCGGGTTGGCGGTCAGGTCGACGCTGCGGATGCGGTCCAGCCGTATCGCGCGGTGGCTGCGGAACAGCAGTCCGGAACGCAGTTCCACGCGGTCCTCGGTGATGCGGTACCGGGTGGTGAGGTACCGCATCATGCCGATGCTGGTCACCACCAGGAAGGTGATGAGCAGCGAACCCAAGGTGATCAGGGCCTGCAGGTTGACCTTGCCGCCGGTGGCCACCAGGGTGGCCGCCCAAGAGGCGAGCGGGGCGGCCAGCAGGCTGGCGTGTACCAGGATCAGCCGGGCGTTGAGCCGCTCCCACTCGGGGTTCGCGGCGTCCGTGCGGTGCCGGACCGGGGCGTCGGCGCTCATGCCGCGTCTCCCGGCGTCGCCTGCGTGTACTTGGTGAGGTGCTCCACCACGTCGGCGGCGACCCGATGGTCAAGTCCCTTGATCTTCACGGCGCCTGAGGCCGAGGCGGTGGTCACGGTGATCCCGGAGAGCCGGAACATCTGCTGGAGCGGGCCGCGCAGCGTGTCCACCGTCTGGACCCGGGACAGCGGCACCACCCGCCACCGCTGCCACAGCCACCCGGACGAGGCGTACACCGCCTCGTTGGTGGTCTCCCAGCGGTGGACCCGGTACCGCCACGCCGGCATCACCAGCATGTAGGCGAGCCCGGGAACCAGTGTGATGGCCAGGCACCAGCCGAACCAGGTCCTGGCCGGCGGGATGAACAGATAGAGCACCGCGAACACGATCGGCAGCGGCAGCGCGAAGATCGACGACTGCGTGGTCCACCAGGCGACGGCGCGGCGCTCGACGCGGTTCCGAGGCGGACGGAGCCTCACATCATCCATTGCGTTCCACTGCTTCCTTGAGCGTTCCAACCGGTCGTTGCCGCTGGGCAGTTAGTGGGTGCGGACGGGCTCGGCCTGCTTGGTGGCGGCGTTGCCCTGTGCCAGCAGCTTGCGACGCCGGGTCAACAGCACCGCGGTACGGGCCAGCACCATCGCCAGCGACATGAAGACGAAGGCGTTCGCGTAGACGTCCTGCCCGCTGAGCTTGTAGTCGATGCTGAACTTGATGATTCCCTGCGGGAACCAGTGCTCGGTCCCGTAGGCGAACACGACGCGTGAGCTGGACAGGATGACCCACAGCAGAGCGTATCCGATACCGCCCCTGGTGAAGATGTGGCCGGTGGCCGGATCCCGGTGGGCGGGCAGCAGGGCACCGGCTATCAGACCGCAGATGGCCCCCACGCCGATGCCGACGAGCTGCAGCGAGATGTCGTTGCCACCGGTCGGCAGCGAGTGCACAAACAGCGCGATGACGATGGCGACCGCGATCAGTGACCGCGCCATCCGCATGTTGGTCAGGCGCCGGCGGCCGAGGTCGGTCGCCAGGATGATGATGAGGATCGTCGCGCTGGCGATCAGCGCGGTCAGAAACGGGCTCATGTGACTGCTGGCCTTCCCTGGTCTGGCGCCACTCCCTGCGCCACTGCACTCCACGCTAGGGGCGCACCCCGTTCCACCGGGACGACTGAACGGTTGGACCTGCTGTCCACCAGTCGGTGGACAAGCGGACACCGAAGGGTGGTAGGAAGTGTGCTGTGCGCACTCACAGCCCGGTGAACTCCCAGGTGGACGCGGTGGAGCAGACCGCGGACGAGGCCCCCGAGGCCAAGAACCGCTGGTTCGCCCTGTGGGACGGGTACTTCGCCATCAGTTACGCCGTCACCACCGTGCTGCTGTTCACCACCCACGGCGACCAGGCACGGCGCGCCATCGCCATCGGAGCGCTGACGCTGGCGGTCCCGTGGTACGCGGCGCTGGGTCGGGGCCTGATGCTGCACAACACCGTCCACCGGACCGTCAGCAGACGCAACGTCGTGTTCGGACTGGGTCTGTTCGCGCTGTTCGCGGTGGCCACCGGGTTCGACATCTCGGGTTCCTTCGCGCTGTTCGCCATCGTTCCGATGCTGATGATGGCGTTGCCCACCACGTCGGCGATCGCGGTGGTGCTGCTGGCCAGCTTGATGCCGGTGACGGTGGTCTGGCTGACCGGCGGGGACATGGGCACCGTGCTGCCCATCTCCCTGCTGGGCATAGCGCTGTCCGTACTGCTGGGGCTGTGGATCACCCGGGTGGTGCGGCAGAGCCGGGAGCGCGCCGAGTTGATCGACGAGCTGCGGCGCAGCCGTGAGCAGCTGGCCCGGCTGTCCCACGAGGCCGGGATCTCCGCGGAGCGCGAGCGGCTGGCCCGGGAGATCCACGACACCCTGGCACAGGGCCTGACCAGCATCATCAGCCTGGTGCAGGCGGCTGAGTCGGAGGTGACCCACGCCCCCCAGCTGGCCCTTCAGCACCTGGGGCTGGCCGGGCGGGTGGCCAAGGACAGCCTGGCCGAGGCGCGTGACTTCGTCGCCGCGCTCACCCCTCCGGCGCTGCGGGAGAGTTCGCTGGTCCAGGCGGTACGGCGGCAGGCGGAGGGGCTGGAGGCGGAGGCCGGTGTGGCGGTGCGCTGTTCGGTGCGGGGCGCGGACCGGCCACTGCCGATGGCGGTCAGCGTGGTGCTGCTGCGGTCGGTGCAGGAGGCGTTCGCGAACGTGCGCAAGCACGCCAAGCAGGCGCGGAACGTGGACGTCGTGCTGGTCTTCGAGGAGGCCAGCGTCCGCCTGCTGGTGCGGGACGACGGCGAGGGCTTCCAGGACCAGCCGGTGGCCCGCGACGGCGGCGGGTTCGGACTGCGCGGCATGCAGGCCAGGGCGCGCGAGATCAACGGGGTGGCGACCGTCAGCAGCCGCCCGGGACAGGGCACCACCATCGAGGTCACGGTGCCCGCTGAACCGACCAGCGAGGGATGAGGACGTGACCGACCACAACGTGATCAGGGTGCTGCTGGCCGACGACCACCCCGTGGTACGGGAGGGCCTGTGCGCCATGTTGGAGTCCGCCGAGGGCATCACCGTCGTCGGACAGGCCGGATCCGGTGAGGAGGCGGTGGCCCTCGCGTCCCATCTGACGCCTGACATCGTGCTGCTCGACCTGCGGATGGGCGGGATGGACGGGGTGGACGCCACCGGGCACATCCTGCACGCCTCACCGCGCAGCAAGGTCGTCATCGTCACCACGTACGAGAGCGACGCGGACATCCTGCGCGCCGTGGAGGCGGGCGCGGCCGGATACCTGCTCAAGGGCAGTTCCCGGATGGAGTTGATCAACGCGGTGCAGGCGGCGGCGCGCGGTGAGACGGTGCTGACGCCGTCGCTGGCGTCCAAGCTGTTCCGGGCGCGGGCGGTGGAGACCCCGCCGCTGTCCGACCGGGAGATCGAGGTGCTGCGGTTGGTCAGCCAGGGGCTGACCAACGCGGAGATCGGCAGGAAGCTGTTCATCGGCGAGGCGACGGTGAAGACGCATCTGCTGCGCGCGTACCGCAAGTTGGACGTCTCAGACCGCACGGCGGCGGTCATCACCGCACTGGAACGCGGCCTGCTGTCCTGAGCGTTGGAAATACCGGGGGGCGCCACGCCGAAACGCTTTGCCCGGGCCCGAGGGACGGTGTCTGGGGGCTGAGCGCTGGGCACTCCCCCCAGCCACAGGGGTGCGGGAGGCGGGCCCCCACACCCCGAAGCCACCCGCCACGCGGGCCTCGCCGCTAGGCGATGCCCGCCAGGCTGCTCTCGGCCAGCTTCGACGGCAGGTCGCGGCGGCGCTTGACCTTCAACTTGCGGTAGATCCGGGTGAGATGCTGCTCCACGGTGCTCACCGTCACATACAGCTTGGTGGCGATCTCCCGGTTGGTGTGCCCGTGCGCGGCCAGTACCGCGACCCGCGACTCGGCCTCGGTGAGCGCCTCCGCCTCACGTGAGACATCCGTCTGACCGGCGACGGTGACCTCGCCGTCGGCGTCCCCCGGCATCAACTGCTGGCACAACGGCTCCGCCCCGCACGCCTTGGCCACGTGCCACGCCTTGCGCACCAGCAGCCGCGCCCGGTTGAACTCGCCCAGCGCACGGTATCCGTTGCCCAGTTCGCCCAACGCGGCCGCCAGTTGGAGGCGGTCGTCACCGCTCTCCAGCGTCTCGACCGCCTCCTTGAGCAGGTACAGACGGCGCTTGAGGTCCGCGGTGCGGGCCAGTACCAGCAGTTGCGCGCCGCGGGCGCGGTTGGTACCCGTACCCCCGCGCAGCGGCTGCCGTTCGGCCAGCGTCCTGGCCTGCCCGGCCTCGTCCAGGGCGAGCCAGGCCTCGGCGGCGTCGATCCGCCATGGCACCAGCTCGGCGGCGTCGACGCCCCACTCCTCCATCAGCCGACCGCAGGCCAGGAAGTCCTCCAAGGCGGCGTGGTAGCGGCCGGTGGCGAGGTGGCTGCGGCCCCTGGCCCGTAGGTAGTGCAGACCCGGCAGGGTGCGGAACAGGGCGGCGGGCACCGGCTGTTCAAGCAGCGCCATCGCCTCGTCGTGCCGCCCCATCGCCGTCTCGGCCTGGATCAGGGTGCTCAGCGGCAACGCGATGAGCACGCCCCAACTCTGCAGTGAGATCAGCGACATCGCGGAGCGGGCGTGGTGGGCGGCGGCGGGCAGGTCGCCCTGGCGCAGCGCGATCTCGGCGCGCACCGCGGACAGCAGGCCGTGCCACGCGGGCGCGCGGCGGGCCGAGCACTCGCCCAGCAGCCGCTCGCACCAGGCCAGCGCCAGGTCGGCACGGTCCGCGTACAGCAGTGCCAGCAGGGCGAAGACCAGTGGTTGCAGGGTGCTGTCGCTGAGCCGGTAGCGCTGGAGCACCCGCTGGGCCTCGGCAACGGCGCTCTCGCCGCGACCGTCGGCGAGCGACGCGGCGATGGCGGAAGCCGCCTGGGTATGGGCGTCGCCCACGGTGCCACAGGCCCCGCCCTGTGCCGTCGACCGGCTGATCCCGGAGTCCGGGAAGACGGACTGCAGCGGCGGGCTGACCATGGCCAGCCAGCGGCGGGCGGCCTCCAGTGCCGCCTCGTCACAGCCCGGCTCCTGCTCGGTGCGCGACAGTTCGGTACGGGACTGCAGTTCGCGGATCGAATCGACCGCGTCGTCCAGCCGCCCGGACCACGCCAGGTACGACATGGACATCGCCAGATAGCGGCGCGGCAGCCGTCCCGGTTCCAGTTCGGCGGTGAGTTGCGGAAGGTGCTTCTCGGCGGCGGCCGGGCAGTCGCGCCAGACCACGCTGACCAGCTTGGCCTTGATCTCGGCGCGGGTTGCGCCGATCCGGCAGGCTCCGTGGGCGAGTTCGAGGCAGCGCAGCGCGAACTCGGTGTCGTCGTCGACGAGGGCGTACTCGGCCGCCTCCTGGAGCACCGGCACCATGTCCGGCTCGACGTCCTGCTGTGCGGCGAGCAGGTGGCGGGCCACGTCGGGGGCGCTGGCGCCGTCCTTGTGCAGCAGCTGAGCGGCGCGCAGGTGCAGGGCGGACAGGGTGGCGGCGGGGGTCGCGGCCAGTACGGCGGCGCGCGCCGTGGCGTCGCGGAAGGTGGCGCCGTCCAGTACGGCGCAGCGGCACAGGTCCTGGACGCCCTGTTCCGCCGACTCGGCGTGGATCTCAAGCACCCGGCTGAGCAGGGTGGTTGAGCTGGCGTCGCCCAGTACGGCCACGCCTCGGGCCACGGTCAACATCTCGGGCTCGCCGCGGTGCAGGCAGTCGCGCACCGCCTGTGAGAACGTTTCTGCGGGTGCGACGCGCCCGAACGGCTCGCCGCGCTCGGCGCCCTGGCAGTCCTCCAGCAGGGCGCGCAGCAGCAGCGGGTTGCCGCCGGTGATGTGGTGGCACTCGGCGGCGAGTCGGGACGCGGTGGACGGTGCGAAGTGGCCGGCCAGCACGGTGGCGGTGCCCTTGGGGGACAGCATGCCCACCTGGACCCGGGTGCAGTGCGGCTGGCGCAGCAACTCGGCGTGGAAGGCCAGTTGCTCCTGGCGCAGCCTGGTGGCCTCGGTCAGCACGATCAGTATCCGTGCCTGGCGCACCCGTCGGGCCAGGTAGAGCAGGAACTGCAGGGAGTGGTCGTCGGCGTAGTGCACATCGTCGATGGCGATGACGACGGTCCGCTCCCTCGCGAGTTGCAGCAGCGCCCAGGAGGCGAAGGGCATGGCGCGCATCCGGGCGTGCGGCGCCGCCTCATGGGACGCCTCGTCCAACAGCCGTATAGTGTCGGATCGCACCTGCGGCGATATCGAGGGGTGGTCGAAAATCTTTCTCAGTATGCCGAACGGCAGCGGGCGTTCGGCCCGCGAGCCGGTGGCGTCGAGGAGTAGGGCGGATTCCTCGATCGCCTGCTCGGTAAAGCTTTCCAGCAGTTCCGTTTTTCCACTGGCTACCGCACCGCTGACCAGGGCCACACGGCCCCGGCCCTTCATCGCGCTCTGCAGCAGCTCATGCAGCGCGGCCATGTGGCTCTCGCGCTCTACCAACTTCGCGGACAGTGACACAATTTCCCCCGATTCGCATTGCGCCGGGACGCACCCGAGTTAATGTCTCGGCAATGCGTGTAAATCGGAACCATTACGGGTTCGCAGGCCCTGGAAGGCCGGGAACAGATCGTCAGGTCTTTCCGGATCGGGTCCTGGCGGCCCGTGGGGTGGTGGGCGCACCATGGATCCGAAACGGTTCGGGAGACCGGTGGTCAGCCAGGTCTCCGCATACTCCTGCGAGTTGTGCTAGGAGAGTGCGGCACTTCGGTTGGTGAGCGCCGCGGACACGATCTTGACGATCTGCTGCTGATGGTTGGCCAAGAAGAAGTGGCCGCCCGGAAAAGCATGGATGTCGAACGCACCGCTGGTGTGCTCGCGCCAGGCCTGCGCCTCCTCCAGGCTGGTCCGCGGGTCGTCGTCGCCGGTCAGCACGGTGATCGGAGCCCGTACCGTGGCGCCGGGCGCGGCCCGGTACTTCTCGATTGCCGTGTAGTCGCTACGGATCGCGGGCAGCACCATTCGCAGGATCTCCTCGTTGCCGAGGATCTCCGGGTTGGTACCGCTCAACACCCGCATTTCTTCGACGATGCCGTCGTCGTCGCGCAGGTGCACCTTTTCGTCGCGGTATCGGGACGGGGCCCGCCGACCGGAGGCGAAAACGACGAGCGGAACGAAGTCGAGATCGCGCTCCAGACGCCGGGTCACCTCGAAGGCGAGAACGGCCCCCATGCTGTGGCCGAACAGGGCCGTCGGCCGGTCCAACCACGGCTTGAGTTCGGCCGTGATCGCGTCGGCGTATTCATCGATGTTCTCGATGGCACGGTCCTGGCGGCGGTCCTGGCGACCCGGGTACTGCAGTGAAAGGACGTCTACCGCAGGAGAGAGCGCACGGGACATCGGGAAGTAGAAAGGCGCCGACCCACCGGCGTGCGGCAGGCAGACGAGACGTACTCCGCTTTCCTCGGCAGGGTGGAAACGGCGTATCCAACGGCTGGTGTCCTGGAGTTCACCCACTGCACCGAAACTCTTTCCTATGGTTCCCCGACGTGCGGCCGAACGGGATCGTCCCTGCGGAGTGCCTACGCGCATGCTGCTGCGAGGGCGCCGTTGCCGGTCCGGCACTTCGACATGAACTCCTCGGCCCGGCTCCATGTCTAGCAGAACGGGTGATCTAGGGGGTACCCCTACCTTTGGACCTACCACCCGGATAGTGCCTGGGGCTACCGATCGAAGTCCCCCTGTTCTGCCTGGTGGTTGGGGGTGTCGGCCGGGCCTGCGGGGGGCTGCGGGAAACCAGTTGACGGCGCATTCCCATATGAATCCGTGACGCGTTCCCGCCGTCGGGCGGGGGCGCGTCCAGGAGCGCGCGAGGCGCAGCGAGGAGCGCACGGGCGCCAACCGGGGTGGAGGCGGTGGGCTTACCGGGCAGTGCGGATTTTTCCAATACGCGGCCATGCGGCGGGAGCCATTGTGGTGGCCGAAGGGGAGGCGGCACCGGAGCCGTGGGGCGCGGGAGAACCCATGGACCGGGGCGCCTCCCCTTCCAGTGCTTGCAGGGGCCGCTAGCCTGCGATGGGCAGAATTACACTGGGCGGGACGTTTGCTGCGAGGAGGGCACGCGATGTCCCGGACGGACCAGTCGGAGTCGGCAGAGGCGCTGGCCCAGGGCTGGTGTGCGCTGGCCGCTCTGCACTCCCGTATCGCGGGCCGCGTCGAGCGCGCCCTGCAGGCCGCGCACGGCCTCGGTGTGACCGAGTACTCCGTGCTCCGGGTGCTCAGCCGCCAGCAGGGCCACCACATGCGGATGCAGCAGTTGGCGAAGGCCGTGGTGCTCAGCCAGAGCGCCACCACACGCGTGGTGAACAAGCTGGAGGACCAGGGCCTGCTCACCCGCTATCTGTGCGCCGACGATCGGCGCGGCATCTACACCGAGGTCACCGAGGCCGGACGGGCCCTGCTCGACGCCGCCCGTCCGACCAACGACGCCGCCCTGCGCGAGGCCCTCGACGAGGCGGCCCAGGAACCGGAGTTGGCCCCCTTGGTGCGCGCCGTGGAGGCCGTCGACCCCGTTCCTGGCGCCGTAACCCCGTAGGCGTCCCGACACCCAGGATCCGGCGGCCATGTTGGCATTGTAACTACTAGTACGTACACTGAGCGCATGGACACGGCTGACCGTCTGATCGAAAGTACCCGTGAGCTGCTCTGGGAGCGCGGCTACGTGGGGACCAGCCCGAAGGCGATCCTGCAACGCTCCGGGGCGGGCCAGGGCAGCATGTACCACCACTTCAGCGGCAAGGCCGACCTCGCGCTGGCCGCCGTGCGACGATCCGCCGAGCAGATGCGGACGACGGCCGACGCCCTGCTGTCCGCGCCCGGTACCGCCCTGGAGCGGATCACCGCGTACCTGCGCCGGGACCGCGATGTGTTGCGCGGCTGCCCGATCGGGCGCCTGACGATGGACCCGGACATCATCGCCAGCCCCGAACTGCGCGCGCCGCTGGAGGAGTTGTTCAGCTGGCTGCGACAGCGCCTCGCCGACGTCATCGCGGAGGGCCAGTCCCATGGCGAACTCGGCGGGCACCTGGACCCGTTGGCCACCGCGGCCGCCATCGCCGCCACGCTGCAGGGCGGTTACGTACTGGCCCGCGCCGCCGACTCGCCGGAACCGTTCGAGCACGCCGTAACCGGCGTACTGGCGCTCCTGACACCAGCCAACCGCCCGGCCACCGAAGGGGATTGACACCGCCATGTACGCCATGCAGTACCAGATCACGCTGCCCGCCGACTACGACATGGGCATCATCAGGCACCGCGTCAGGACCCGGGGTGCGGCCCTCGACGCCTTTGCGGGCCTGGGGTTGAAGGCCTACCTGATCCGCGAGCGGGCAAGCGGCTCGCCGGTGAACCAGTACGCGCCGTTCTACCTGTGGCACTCGGTCGACGGCATGAACAGGTTCCTTTGGGGCGGCTGCGGATTCCACGGCATCGTCGAGGACTTCGGGCGCCCGCCCGTGGAGCACTGGACGGGCGTCGGCTATGAGCGCGGCCCCGCCTTCGCCAGCGCCCCGCGCGCTGCCACGCGCCACACCCGGCCCGTACCGTCTGGCGTCGACCCCACCTCCTTCGTAGCTCGTGAACTCGACGCACTGCGGGCGCATGCGTCCGCCCCCGGGGTGCACTCCTCGGCGCTCGCCATCGATCCCCGGCATTGGGAGTTGATCCGCTTCACACTCTGGGAGCACTCCGTCGAGCGGCAGGACGGTGAGATGCACTACGAGGTACTGCACCTGAGCGCACCGCAGGCAGCCGAGCTACCGACCGGCCGGCACTGGTGGCAGCAACCGCGAGCGATCTGACGGCATTTCTCGCTCTCGGCACGATTGTCACTATTAGGCCGATTCTCCGTCACAGATGTCCCACAGGGCCTGTCCGGCAACGGGTGGCGCCGTTGCCCAGGCACACAGTGGCTGCACAGCAGCCACTATCCGTTGTGGCTCTCCCCCTGTGGAGGTGTCAGAGATGCCGGACCTAACGCTGTGGTCGTACGCGGACATCGCCGCGCATATCCGGGTGCGTACCGACACCGTGCGCTCGTACCGCAAGCACGGCCTGCTGCCGCCACCGGATGTCGTGGAGGGCGGTAAGCCCTTCTGGTACGCGGACACCATTCGACTGTGGACCTCCAGACGACCGGGCAACCGGTCACGCGGGAAACGGGACTGGTGATCGTGGCGCAGGACCACATGGCACGGCGGCGTCAGGGCTCTGGCGCCGCCGCCGTGTTGTGCCCCGACAACTACTATACGAGCGTCCTAGACGTTTGTATAGGACGACTGTAAGAATCAGGGCTACGATCGAGCCATGGGACATCGCGAGGATCTGCTGGAGGGTGCCAAGCGCTGCCTACGGGAGAAGGGCTACGCGCGCACCACGGCCCGCGACATCGTGGCGGCTTCGGGCACCAACCTGGCCTCCATCGGCTATCACTACGGCTCCAAGGAGGCGCTGCTGAACGCGGCGCTGATGCGGACGGTCGAGGAGTGGGGCGAGGAACTGCGCACCGCGCTGGCGTCCGAAATCGACCTCGACGCCACACCGCTCGAACGTTTCGTCGCGGTCTGGACCCGAATGATCGCCTCGCTCGACGAGCAACGTCCGGTTTGGGCCGCCAGTTTCGAGAGCTTCACCCAGGTCGACCGGCTGCCCGAGGTGCGGGCGTTCCTCGTCGAGGGGCTGCGGCAGGCGCGTTCGGCAATGGCGGCGCTGTTCCTGGGAGTTGACCAGAGCACGCTCGACGAGCAGCAGTCGCGTACCGTCGGCTCGTTCTACTACGCACTGCTGAACGGGGTGATGGTGCAGTGGATGATCGATCCGGACAGCGCCCCTTCAGCCTCTGACCTGGCCGAAGCGCTACGGACGATCTCGGGGCGAATGGGTGGCGCGGAAGCACCCACGGCCTGAACAGCCGCGTCCGGTTGGCCGATTGGTCATCCGCTGGCGACGTCTGGCGCCGTTTCCTCCAAGGCCGGGGCGCGAGCGGGCTGGGGGCCGTCGGGGGCGGTGGGCGGCTCCGCGCCCGGCGCCGACCGGGCGTGGCGGCGGGCGGCGAACTGCACCAGGCCGCCCAATATCGCCACGGCCAGCGAAACCCCGAGGCCAAGCCCCATCGCGTACAGCGAGTTCCCGGTGGCCTGGCCGCCGACATATCCGATGCCCACCGAGTACGTGGCCCACAGCGCCTCCGCGAGCGACGCGCCGATCAGGAAGCGGCGCGCCGGGTACCGCACGATCCCGGCCGCCAGTCCGCCGGTCACCCGGCCGCTCGGCAGGAAGCGGCAGCCGATGACGAACGGGATCCCGTACCGCTGTATCCGGCCCACCGCCCATTCCAGCAACTGCCCGCGGCTGCGGCGCCGATGGAGCCGTGCCCGTACCCGGTCGCTGACCGCCCGGCCGGTGCGGTGGATGACCAGGTCCCCGGCGAGCGCTGAACCGGCGACCACCAGCAGGACGAGGGAGATGTTCAGCCGCCCGTCGGCCGCGAGGATGCCACCGGTCACCAGCAGGGCGGAGTTCGGCACCAGCGGCGGGGCGGTGGTCAGCGCCAACAGCACATAGCCCCACGGCGTGTTGCCCGCCAGGTGCTGCGAGGGCGCAGACGTGAAGTCCAGCGAGTCCAGTGCCGCCACGACCGATGAAGCGCTCATGCCGCCGTCCCTCATTCCGGGTCCGGCCCGGCTCCTCGAACAGCCCCACCCCGGGATGCAGCCAGTTCCATGACGACGGTGCCAGGTGGCGTACCGGCCGGGCAATCGCGTTCCGGCGAATCCGACGGGTCCACAGCGGAATCCATCCGCCAGTACGACGGCACCTGCTCTGTACGGTGTAGGAGCGGCTGTCGAACGTCCGCCCTGAGGGGGACTCCGGCGCGTTGGCGCACTCCGCACCGCCGGTGACACACCGGCGCCCCAAAATCCTGGGAATACCCGTGGGGGGTATAGGGTTCACCGTACGGAGGCGGCGTCCGCCTCCCCGGCGACACCGGACACGCACACCCGGAGGACACCCATGACCGCCACCAACTCCGACACCGCCACCGTCGTCTACGCGGTTTCCGGCATGAGCTGCGGCCACTGCGAGAAGGCGATCAAGGAAGAGCTGTCCACGCTGCCCGGGGTCACCACCGTCGAGGCCGACGCCAAGGCTGGAAGGGTCTCGGTGACCGCCACCGCCCCGCTGGACGACGACGCGGTACGCGCCGCCGTTGACGAGGCGGGATACGAACTCACCGGCCGCGCCTGACCGGTACGCGCAGGTTCTGGCCCAGAACCACGCACCGGTTCCGGGCCCGGACCCCTCGCGCCGCTGGCCGCGGTGTCAACGCCCGAGCAGCTCGCCCCCGTTGCACTGCAGGATCTCGCCGGTGATGAACCCGGCGTCGGGTGAGGCGAGGAACACCACTGCGGCGGCCACATCGCTCGGCCGACCGACCCGGCCGACCAGGGTGCGCCCGGCCCGCCGGGTCAGCTCCGCGTCATTGAGCCGAGCGCCGAAGAACTCGGTCCCGGCGACCGTCCCCGGCGCCACGATGTTGCACGTCACGCCCTGCGGGCCGAGTTGGGCGGCCAACGAGTGGTTCCAGGCGTGCAGCGCGGCCTTCGAGGCGCCGTACGAGCCGCCACCGCGCAGCGCGGCCAGCGAGGTCACCGTGATCACCCGGCCGCGTTCCGGGGTGAGCCGGTCGCGCACCGACTCGGTGAGCAGTACGGCGGTCAGCACGTTGCGCTCGAAGTCACCGCGCCAGCGGGCCAGTACCGCGTGCGGACCGGCACCCGCGGCGGCCTCCCGGCTACCCGCGTTGTTGACCAGTACGTCGATGCGCTCAGGGAGCCGGCCCAGCGCCGCCTCCACATCGTCCGGATCAGCCAGGTCGCAGATGACCGGGGTGACCTTGCGGCCGTGCTCGGCGGAGAGTTCGTCCGCGGCGGAGCGCAGCACCTCACGGCGCCGTCCGACGATCACCACGTCGTCGCCGGCCGCGGCGAACCGGGCGGCCACCGCACGCCCGATGCCCGTGCCACCGCCGGTGACCACAACGGTCCTTGGCGCCATGCCCGCCGTACCGTCCGTCTCGTTCCGCACCATTTCGTTCGCCCGCCCCAACACCCGCTGCTGACTGGGCGTTTAACGCTACGCGATGGTCAATCTCGGTTGGGCGCAGGGGGCGGTGTCGACGAGCCTCGTGCATCTGGCGTAGCCCGTGCCTATTTGCCCTGCACTACGGCAGCGATCAAGGGAGACCTAGATCACACTCAAGGCAACGTAACCATGGAGGGGGGTCGTTGGTCTAACCGATCGATCACCGGGCTCCCGGCGGACTCGGTGACGGTGTGGGGTCGGCCGTCTTGGGGGACGGCAGGCCCGCGTGGCCGGGGCGAAGCCCGGAGAGCTTGAGCGGCCCTCCCGGACTGTTTCGTCCCGGCATGGCGCACGGAAGCATGATGCCCATCCGAACGCCCGGTACGGACCCGTGGGGGGATCCGATTCCGGGATCCAGGGCGCCCCGCGCCGGACCCGTGGGGGGATCCGGCGCGGGGCGCTGCCTTGTTTGTGGTTTCGCTCGCCTGCGGGCGCTGCTCGCTCACCCCGCTGGAAACGGGGCGGCCGATGCGTGCCGTTGCGGGCGATGGGCCCCGGGGACGGGGGTGCCGCGGGGCGTCCTCGTCGGAGGGGGTGCGCAGGAGCCAACTGCGCCGCGGAAGCGGACTAGCGCTCCTCGACCGGGATGTAGTCGCGGATTTCGACGCCGGTGTAGATCTGGCGGGGGCGGCCGATGCGGGAGCCCGGCTCCTTGATCATCTCCTGCCACTGAGCGATCCAGCCGGGGAGGCGGCCGAGCGCGAAGAGAACGGTGAACATCTCGGTCGGGAAGCCCATCGCCCGGTAGATCAGACCGGTGTAGAAGTCCACGTTCGGGTACAGCTTGCGGCTGACGAAGTAGTCGTCGCTGAGAGCGTGTTCCTCGAGCTTGAGGGCGATGTCCAGCAGCTCGTCGGACTTGCCGAGGGCGGACAGCACGTCGTGCGCCGCCGCCTTGATGATCCTCGCCCGCGGGTCGAAGTTCTTGTAGACCCGGTGGCCGAAGCCCATCAGCTTGACGCCGTCCTCCTTGTTCTTCACCTTGCGGATGAAGCCGTCGACGTCACCGCCGCTGGCCTGGATGCTCTCCAGCATCTCCAGCACCGACTGGTTGGCACCGCCGTGCAGCGGACCCCACAGCGCGTTGATGCCCGCGGAGATCGAGGCGAACATGTTCGCCTGCGAGGAGCCGACCAGGCGGACCGTGGAGGTCGAGCAGTTCTGCTCGTGGTCCGCGTGCAGGATCAACAGCTTGTCCAGGGCGTTGACCACGACCGGGTCCAGGTCGTACTCCTGCGCCGGAACGGCGAAGGTCATCCGCAGGAAGTTCTCGACATAGCCAAGGTCGTTACGCGGGTAGACGAAGGGCTGGCCGACCGACTTCTTGTAGGCGTAGGCCGCGATCGTCGGCAGCTTGGCGAGCAGCCGGATCGTGGACAGGTTGCGCTGCTTCTCATCGAACGGATTGTGGCTGTCCTGGTAGAACGTGGACAGCGCGCTCACCACGGAGGAGAGCATCGCCATCGGATGCGCGTCCCGCGGGAAGCCGTCGTAGAACCGTTTGACGTCCTCGTGCAGCAGGGTGTGCTGGGTGATGTCGCCCTTGAAGGAGCTGAGCTGGTCAACGGTCGGCAGCTCACCGTTGATCAGCAGGTAGGCGGTCTCCAGGAACGTGCCACGCTCGGCGATCTGCTCGATGGGGTAGCCGCGGTAGCGCAGGATCCCCTGCTCACCGTCGAGGAACGTAATCGCGGACTTGTAAGCCGCGGTGTTCCCGTAACCGCTGTCCAGGGTGACCAGCCCGGTCTGGGCACGCAGCTTGCCGATGTCGAAGCCCTTGTCGCCAACGGTGCTCTCGACCACCGGGTAGCTGTACTCGCCGTCCCCGTACCGCAGTACTACAGAGTTGTCGCTCACGTCATCCCTCACCGACGTTGTGCCTCTTCTTCGAGGTGCCCTGACTGCTACTACCTTCCCCCATTTGCCAGACATACGTGCACCCGGGGTCAGTCAGAGGCCAAAATGTGGCACGCAGTGCCTATATTCCTCCTGCTGGACCCCCTTCAACACCCAGGATCGCTCCGTGACGCAAAGGTGTCCTGCCGCCCGCTCAGGCCCCGGGAAAAGCGCCCATCAGCCGGTGGTCAAGGGCCGTACAGCGGCGGCCCGCGGAAACGGCACGCACCGCCTGCGCTATCGCCCTTCGCGACCCCACCAGCACCACGAGGCGTTTTGCCCTGGTCACCGCTGTATAGAGCAGATTGCGCTGCAACATCATCCACGCACCCGTGGTGACAGGGATCACCACAGCCGGGTACTCACTGCCCTGTGAGCGGTGGATGGTCACGGCATAGGCGTGCGCCAACTCGTCCAACTCGTCGAAGTCGTAGCTCACCTCCTCGTCCTCGTCGGTGCGCACCATCAGCCGCTGCTCCTCGTTGTTGAGGGCGGTCACCACGCCGACCGTGCCGTTGAAGACGCCGTTCGCGCCTTTCTCGTAGTTGTTTCGAATCTGGGTGACTTTGTCGCCCACGCGGAAGACCCGGCCGCCGAACCGGCGCTCCGGCAGATCGGGGCGGGCCGGGGTGATCGCCTGCTGGAGCAGGCCGTTGAGCGCTCCGGCGCCCGCCGGTCCGCGGTGCATCGGGGCGAGCACCTGGACGTCACGGCGCGGATCGAGACCGAACTTCGCCGGGATGCGCCGGGCCGCCACGTCCACGGTGAGCCGACCGGCCTCCTCGGTGTCGTCCTCGGCGAACAAGAAGAAGTCCGTGAGGCCCTGGGTGACCGGCGGTATGCCGGAGTTGATCCGGTGTGCGTTGGAGACCACACCGGACTGCTGGGCCTGCCGGAAGATCCGGGTCAGCCGCACCGCGGGGATCGGGCTGCCGTCCGCCAGCAGGTCCCGCAGCACCTCGCCCGCGCCGACGCTCGGCAACTGGTCCACATCGCCCACGAACAGCAGATGAGCGCCCGGTGGCACCGCCTTGACCAGCTTGTTCGCCAGGATCAGGTCCAGCATGGAGGCCTCGTCGACCACCACCAGGTCGGCGTCCAGCGGACGGTCCCGGTCATAGGCCGCGTCGCCGCCGGGTTTGAGCTCCAGCAGGCGGTGCACCGTGGACGCCTCGGCGCCGGTCAGCTCGGCGAGCCGCTTGGCGGCGCGGCCGGTGGGGGCGGCGAGCACCACCTTGGCCTGCTTGGCGCGGGCGAGGGTGACCACCGACTTCACCGTGAAGGACTTGCCGCAGCCTGGACCGCCGGTCAGCACCGCCACCTTCTCGGTGAGCGCCAGCCGTACCGCCTGCTCCTGCTCGGGGGCCAGATCGGCGCCAGTGCGGTCCCTGAGCCAGGCCAGCGCCTTGTCCCAGGCCACCTCGCGGAACGCGGGCATCCGGTCCTCCGGGCCGCGCAGCAGCCGCAGCAACTGACCGGCGAGCGAGATCTCGGCACGGTGGAACGGCACCAGATACACCGCGCGGATCGGGTCTCCACCCTCCGGATCCGGCACCCGCTCGCGGACCACGCCCTCCTCCGCGACCAACTCCGCCAGGCAGTCGATGACCAGGCCGCTGTCCACCTGGAGCAGCTTCACCGCGTCGGCGATCAGCCGTTCCTCGGGCAGGAAGCAGTTGCCGTTGTCGGTGGCCTGGGACAAGGCGTACTGCAACCCGGCCTTGGCGCGGTCCGGGCTGTCGTGCGGTATGCCCACCGCCTGGGCGATCTTGTCGGCGGTGAGGAAGCCGATGCCCCACACATCGGCCGCCAACCGGTACGGCTGGTTCTTGACCACGGAGATCGAGGCGTCGCCGTACTGCTTGTAGATGCGCACCGCGATGGAGGTGGATACGCCGACGCCCTGGAGGAAGACCATCACCTCCTTGATCGCCTTCTGCTCCTCCCACGCGGCGGCGATCTTCTTAGTGCGCTTCGGACCTAGCCCGGGAACCTCGATCAGACGCTTGGGCTCGCGCTCGATCACATCCAGGGTGTCGGTGCCGAAGTGCTCCACGATACGGTCGGCGATCCGCGGGCCGACGCCCTTGATCAGCCCCGAGCCGAGATACCGGCGGATGCCCTGGATCGTGGCGGGCAGCACGGTGGTGTAGTTCTCCACGGTGAACTGCTTGCCGTACTGCGGATGGGAACCCCAGCGGCCCTCCATCCGCAGCGACTCGCCCGGCTGCGCGCCCAGCAGCGCCCCGACGACGGTCAGCAGGTCACCCGAGCCACGGCCGGTGTCGACGCGGGCGACGGTGTAGCCGTTCTCCTCGTTCGCGTATGTGATCCGCTCCAGCACGCCCTCGAGGACGGTCAGCCGGAACCCTCCTGCGGCGGCATTCTGTCCAGCCCCCATCGCCCCGCCCTCCCTTCGCGGCTACGAACTGATACGACGTTACCGTCGGCCGCTGACACCCCGGCCGCCCTGTGGACAACCGGCGCGGGCGCCTGTGGACAACGTGAGGAGCGCGAGGATGCACGGCTACGATCTGCTGGTCGTCGGGTCGGCGAACGCCGATCTGGTGGTCGCCGTGGAGCGACGACCGGCGGCCGGGGAGACCGTACTCGGCTCCGACCTGGCCACCCACCCAGGCGGCAAGGGCGCCAACCAGGCCGTCGCCGCGGCCCGGCTCGGCGCCGCCACGGGCCTGCTCGCACGGGTCGGTGACGACGCCCACGGCCGTCTGCTGCTGGACACCCAGCGCGCCTGTGGGGTGGACACCCGGGGTGTGCTGATCGGCGCGGCGCCCACCGGTGTAGCGCTGATCACGGTGGATCCGTCGGGCGACAACAGCATCGTGGTCTCCCCTGGCGCCAATGCCCGCCTCACGCCCGACGACGTGCGCGCGGCCGGAGAGCTGATGGCCGCCGCGAAGGTGGTGTCGCTCCAGTTGGAAATCCCGCTGGAGACCGTCGCGGAGGCAGTCACCACGGCCGGGCGGGCCGGGGCCAAGGTGGTACTCAACCCGTCCCCGCCCGCTCCGCTGCCGGTCGAGGTGCTGGCCGCCTGCGATCTGCTGGTGGTCAACGAGCACGAGGCGAGGTACCTGCTGCGTGACGCCCCCGCGGCGGCCGAGGGCACCCCGGAGGCCTGGGCCAAGGCGCTGCTGGCCCGCGGGCCGCGCTCGGTGGTGGTGACGCTCGGTGCGGCGGGTGCCCTGGCCGCGACCGGTGACGGCACCGCCGTGCGCATCCCCAGCCCCCGGGTGCGGGCGGTGGACACCACTGGCGCGGGCGACGCCTTCACCGGTGCGCTGGCCTGGCGGTGGGGGGCCGGGGACGAGTTGACCGAGGCGGTGCGCTTCGCCGTGCGGGTCGGCGCAACGGCCGTCACCCGTCCAGGGGCGCAGCAGTCGTACCCGACGGCGGCGGAGGTGGCGGCGCTGTGACGGGACCCCCGAACCCCGGACCCGGCGGTAGGGGTAGGCAACTCCACGGATGACAGAGCGCGGCGTCGGCTGGTCGGTACACCGGCAGCGCGGTGCCCGGTGACCGCACCAGTTGATCCGAGACCGATGGCGAAAGGGGTCCGGCCGAGGCCGGACCCCTTCGTGTTCCCCCCTCATCGGCTCCCCGAAGCCCCCCTCGGGAACCTGACGACGTATACGACACCGCTCGTAGCCGGATGGTTGCACGCGGAGACGAACATTTTTCGGCGACGACTTGATGAGCCGGGCAATCCCGCACGACTACCAAACATGTTCGCGATAACGTTCTGCGACCTCCTCCAGCACCTCCATACCTGGGCGGTGCCACAGTCCCGGGTTGAAGACCTCGACCTCCACCGGACCGCTGTAGCCCACCGCGTCCACCCGTTCGCGGAAGCCGCGCAGATCGACGCAGCCGTCACCGAGCTGGCCACGGCCGAGTAGGGAGCCCTCGGGCAACGGGGTGATCCAGTCGGCGAGTTGGAAGGCGGCGATGCGCCCCGAGCGCCCCGCGCGGGCGAGTTGGCCGGGCACCTGCTCGTCCCACCACAGGTGGTAGGTGTCCACGACCACGCCCACGTGCTCCGCCGGAAAGCGCTCCGCGAGGTCCAGCGCCTGGCAGAGCGTTGAGACCACACAGCGGTCGGACGCGAACATCGGGTGCAGCGGTTCGATGGCCAGCCGTACGCCGTGCTCCGTCGCGTACGGGACGAGTTGGCCGAGGGCCTCGGCGACCCGCTCGCGGGCCGCCACCAGGTCCTTGCTGCCCGTGGGAAGCCCACCGCTGACCAGTACCAGGGTGTTGGTGCCCAAGGCGGCCGCCTCGTCGATCGCCGTTCGGTTGTCGGCCAGCGCGGCGTCCCACTGCCCCGGATCCGAGGCGGTGAAGAAGCCGCCCCGGCACAGGGACGTGACCGTCAGGCCCGCGTCCCGCACCACTTGGGCGACGCGCCGCACGCCGCACGCCTGGACCGGGGAGCGCCACAGTCCGACGCCGGGAATGCCCAACGCACGGCAGCACCGGGCCAGTTGCGGGATGGACAGCTGCCGGACGGTCTGCTGGTTGATGCTCAGCCGGGCGAGGTCACCCGCACCCGTCGGGCCGTGCGCACCGACCCGATTGTCAGTGGTCACTGGGAGACTCCATGTACGGCGAGGAAGGAGGTGAGGCGGAAGGCCGCGAGATCAGGATCGGGGAACAGGCCGAGGCGGTCCGCTAGTTCGTAGGCGCGCGCCAGATGCGTCAGGGAGCGGGCGGACTGGAGACCGCCGAGCATGGTGAAGTGCGACTGGTGGCCGCCGAGCCAGGCGAGGAAGACCACACCCGTCTTGTAGTAGCGGGTCGGAGTGCCGAACAGGTGCCGGGACAGCTCGACGGTCGGGTCGAGCAGCGACCGGAACCGCTGGGTGTCCCCCGTGTCGAGGACGCGTACGGCCTCGGCCGCGACCGGTGCCAGCGGATCGAAGACACCCAACAGGGCGTGGCTGAAGCCGTGTTGGTCGCCCTCGATCAGTTCGGGGTAGTGGAAGTCGTCGCCGGTGTAGCAGCGCACGCCGTCCGGTAGGCGGCGGCGCAGCTCGGTCTCGCGGTGTGCGTCGAGGAGGGAGACCTTGACGCCGTCGATCTTGCCGGGGTGCGCCGCGATCAGCGTCAGCAGGGTCTCGGTGGCCGCGTCGAGGTCGGTGCTGCCCCAGTAGCCCGTGAGTTGAGGGTCGAACATCGGGCCGAGCCAGTGCAGGATCACGGGGTGCGCGCACTGGTCGAGCAGCCGCCCGTAGGTCTCCAGGTAGTCCTCGGGACCTGTGGCGAGGGCGGCGAGGGCCCGGGAGGCCATCAGGACCGGTTGTGCGCCGCATGCCTCGGCGGCGGCGAGTTGTTCGGTGTAGGCGGCCGCCACGGCGGCCAACGACGATACGGAGGTGGTGAGTTGGTCGGTGCCCACGCCAGCGGCGATCCTGCCGCCCATGGCGCGCGCCTCGGCGGCGGAGCGGCGGATCAGGTCGGCCGCGGTCGGCCAGTCCAGGCCCATGCCGCGCTGTGCGGTGTCCATCGCCTCGGCCACCGCTAAGCCGTGGCGCCACAGATGGCGCCGGAAGGCCAAGGTGGCGTCCCAGTCGATGGCGTCGGGCGTGTCCGCGGCAGCACGGTAGGGGTCGGCCACGACGTGCGCGGCGGCGAAGACGGTACGGCTGCGTGGCGCGGGGCCGGGCGGGTAGGTGGCGTTGGCGCGCCCGGGTCGATGGGGGCGCAACTGGCCGCTTTCGTCCGGGAGTCGGATCACAGGGTCAGCTCCGGCACGTCCAGGCGGCGGCCCTCGGCGGAGGAGCGAAGGCCCAGTTCGGCGAGCTGAACGCCACGGGCTCCCGCGAGCAGGTCCCAGCGCCAGGGCTCGTCCAGCACCACATGGCGCAGGAACAGCTCCCACTGGGCCTTGAAGGCGTTGTCGAACTCGCCGTTGCCGGGCACCTCCTGCCACTGCTGGCGGAACGGTTCGGTGCTGGGAAGGTCGGGGTTCCACACCGGCTTGGGGGTGGTGGCACGGTGTTGTACGCGGCAGTCGCGCAGGCCCGCGACGGCGGAGCCGTGTTCGCCGTCGACCTGGAACTCCACGAGTTCGTCCCGGTGGACGCGCACGGCCCAGGAGGAGTTGATCTGCGCCACCACGCCGCCGTCCAGTTGGAAGACTCCATAGACGGCGTCGTCGGCGGTCGCGGCGTACGGCTTGCCGTACTCGTCCCAGCGCTGTGGCAGGTGGGTGGCGGTCAGCGCCTGAACGGTGGTGATCCGGCCGAAGAGTTCATGGAGCACGTACTCCCAGTGCGGAAACATGTCCATGGTGATCCCGCCGCCGTCCTCGGCACGGTAGTTCCACGACGGGCGCTGCGCCGACTGCCAGTCGCCCTCGAACACCCAGTAGCCGAACTCGCCGCGCACCGAAAGGATCCGGCCGAAGAAGCCGCCGTCGACCAGCCGCTTGAGCTTGCGCAGTCCGGGCAGGAAGATCTTGTCCTGGACGACTCCGGTCCTGACCCCGGCGTCTTGTGCCAACCGGGCGATCTCCAGGGCCGCTTGGAGGCTGGCAGCGGTCGGCTTCTCGCAGTACAGGTGCTTACCGGCGGCTACGGCCCGGCGCAGGGCGGCGGCGCGGGCGGCGGTGACCTGGGCGTCGAAGTAGATCTCGACCGAGGGGTCGGCGAGCGCCGCGTCGAGGTCCGTGGTCCAGTGCTCCAGCCCGTGCCGCTCGGCGATGGCCCGCAGAGCGGGCGCGCGGCGGCCGACGAGGACCGGCTCGGGCCACAGTATGGTGCCGTCCTCGAGCTCCAGACCGCCTTCTTCACGGATCGCCAGGAGGGAGCGGACGAGATGCTGGCGGTAGCCCATGCGTCCGGTGACACCGTTCATCGCGATCCGCACGGTCCTGCGCGTCACGGAAAAGTCCTCTCCAGCACGAGCTCACACCCATAGCAAGCGCTTACTGCGCCGCGAACCTACCGTCGCGATGCGACCCCTTCAAGGGGCCGGGCCGCGGGCGGTGAGACCATGTCGCCGAAGCGGGCAACCCTTCGGTGGCACAGGTGGAGGCGGAGCGTCGATGACCGTGACCTTGGCCGATGTGGCGGCGCGGGCGGGGGTGTCCTCGGCCACCGTCTCGCGTGTGCTCAACGGCAACTACCCGGTGGCGGACAGCACCCGCGCCCGGGTCCTGCGGGCCGTCGAGGAGTTGGAGTACGTGGTCAACGGGCAGGCCAGGGGGCTTGCCGCGGCCACCTCCGATCTGGTCGGGGTGCTGGTCAACGACATCGCGGACCCGTTCTTCGGCATCATGGCGGGGGCCGCGCAGGCCGAGATCGCGCACGGGTCGCCAGCTAGCGGCGGTACGGGAGGCGGCAAGCTCGCCGTCGTCTGCAACACCGGCGGCTGCCCAAAGGCCGAACTGACCTACCTGACGCTGCTGCAACGGCAGCGGGCGGCCGGGGTGATCGTCACCGGCGGCGCCGCCGAGGACGCCGAGCACACCCGCGCCGTCACCGCCAAGCTCTCCCGGCTGGCCACCGACGGCACCCGGATCGTGCTCTGCGGGCGGCCCCCGCTGCCGCTGGACGGCGACGCCGCAACCCTGGCGTTCGACAACCGGGGCGGCGCACGGCGGCTCACCGGGCACCTGCTGGAGCTGGGTCACCGTCACATCGGCTACATCACCGGCCCCAAGGACCGCAGCACCACCCGGCACCGCCTGGAGGGCCACCGCACCGCACTGGCCGAACACGGCCTGGCGGCCGACGCCGATCGGCTCACGGTGGGCGGCGACTACCACCGGCACGCCGGTTACCAGGGCGCATGCGAACTCCTCGCTCGCGCACCGGAGTTGACGGCCATCGTCGCCGCCAACGACACCGCGGCGCTCGGTGTCTGCGCGGCACTGCGCGAACGGGACCTGCGCGTCCCGCAGGACGTGTCCGTCGCGGGCTTCGACGACCTGCCCTTCAGCGTGGACGCGGCACCCGCCCTGACCACCGTTCGGCTCCCGCTGCACGAGGCGGGCGCGCGGGCCGGGCGCCTGGTGACGGGCCGGGAGGAGGTGCCGCCCGGCGGGATCGCCATGGTGACCGCGCAACTGGTCCGGCGCGCCTCCACCGCCCCGCCGCGCGCCTCCTGAACAGGTGGTGAACCGGCGGCTCGAAGCCACCGTAACCGGTGATGTTCCGCGGAACGGAACCTAACCTTGTCGGTGACAAGGTTTGCGCAAGGATCAAGTCCCGCCGAGGGGAGCCGTATGAGCGACGCCGCGTCACTTGCCCCGACGATCGAAGCGGTACGGGCGTTCAACCGCTTCTACACCAGTCTGATCGGCGCGCTCGACTACGAGGGCCGCCTGGGGACGCCGTACTCGCTCACCGAGGCGCGGGTGCTGTACGAGCTGAACCAGACCGCCGAGCTACCGGTGCCCCGACTGCGGCACACCGTCCGGGCGGAGGCGGCGCATCTGAGCCGGGTGCTCACCCGGTTGGAGAAGGCCGGGCTGATCATGCGGGCACCGCTCGCCGCGGACCGCAGGGTGCAGGTGGCGCGGCTGACCGACACCGGGCGCGCCGCGGCGGTGCTGCTGGAGGAGCGGTCACAGCAGGCGGTGACCGATCTGGTGGGCCGGTTGGGCGATGGCCAGCGGTACCGGCTGGGCGAGGCGCTGCGCACGGTGACGGACATCCTCACCCATCCGCGGCTGGGGGCCATCGCGCTGCGCCGCCCGGCGCCGGGCGACCTGGGGTGGGTGATCCAGCGCAACGCGGCCGTCTACGCGCGCGAGTTCGGCTGGAACGAGGAGTACGAGGCACTGGTGGCCCGGATAGTGGCGGACTTCGCGGCCAAGCACGATCCGGAGCGGGAGGCCGCGTGGATCGCCCAGTTCGAGGGCGAGCCGGTCGGGTGTGTCTTCTGCGTCCGGGATTCCGCGCCGGACACCGCCAGGTTGCGGCTGCTGCTGGTGGAGCCCAGCGCGCGGGGGTACGGCATCGGTGACCGACTGGTGTGCGAGTGCGTGGAGTTCGCGCGGAAGGCCGGATACCGGGAGCTGGTGCTGTGGACCAATGACGTTCTGGTCGCGGCGCGGACGATCTACCAGCGGGTGGGGTTCGAACTCGTCGCCGAGAAGCCGCACCACAGTTTCGGTCAGGACCTGGTCGGGCAGGACTGGCGGCTGGTGCTCTGACGCGCGTCCGTGACACGGCCGTGACCGGGGACTAGGGTCCGACCGGTGAAGATCGCGTTCTCGACCCTCGGTGTGCCCGGGATGCCGGTGGCCCAGGTGGTCCGGCTCGCCGCCGACCACCGCTTCCACGGCGTGGAGCTGCGCGCGCACGCCACCGAGGAGCCGGTGCACACCGCACTCTCCGCCACTGAACGCGCCGCCGTGGTGCGGCAGTTCGAGGAGGCCGGAGTGGAGGTGCTGGGCGTCGGCTCGTATGTGAAGGTGGCCGCATCGGGCGAGGACGAACCGGTGCTGGCCGAGCTGCGGGCCCATGTGGCGCTCGCCGCGGACCTCGGCGCCCCGTACGTGCGGGTCTTCCCCGGCGCGGCCGAGGCCACCACCGGCGCGGACGCCGTCGCGGCCCGGCGGTTGGCGGCGGTCGCCCCGTACGCGCTGGACCGGGAGGTGCGGATCCTGGTGGAGACGCATGACTCGCACCGCACCGCGGCCGATGTGCAGCGGATCCTGGGGCTGGTCGGGCACCGTGCGGTGGGCGCGCTGTGGGATGTGATGCACACCTGGCTGGGCGGTGAGCAGCCCTCCGCCTCCTACCCGACGCTGGCACCGCACCTGGGATACGTCCAGGTCAAGGACATCGCCTCGGCCGAGGACCGGACCCCGCTGCCGCTCGGGCAGGGAGTGCTGCCGCTGACCGAGTGCGTGGAGGTGCTCAGCCGTGACGACTGGGACGGCTGGCTGTGCTGGGAGTACGAGAAGCGCTGGTTCCCGGCGGTGCCGGAGCTGCCGGGGCTGCTCGACGGGGCGCGCGGCCACCTGGGGCGGCTACTGAACGAGTCGGCCTGACCCGGACGTTGCCCGATCCCCCGATTCCAGGTTTGGCCGCTCGCGCGCCACACAGCGCCCGCTTTCCGTCAGCCCCACGGCAGTGATCCCTTACACGTTCGGGTGCGGATCCACCACTGATACCCCGTCAGCAAAGGAGTGAATGCGACGATATCGGGGAAGTCGTGCGAGTGGGGGTCATCATGCGGAATTCACCGCGCCGGATCAGCCGTTACGGCCCGGTGCTGCCGCTCGTGCTGCTGCTGGTCGGCTGCGCGCCCAGTCAGGGGTTCACCGGGAGCGGTGCGTACACCCCGCCGTCCGGCAGCCCGTCCAACTCGCCGAGCGCCGCGGCCTTCCTGGCCGCGGGGGCGTGCGCGGCGCATGACCGGGTCGGCACCGGGGGCTCCTTCCACCAGGTGTCCTGCGATGACCCGTCGGCGGTGGCGCGGGTGACGGTGCGCCGCGCCACGGGGTCCGCGGCGAGCCCGGACTGCCCCGACACCACCGACTTCGTGCTCAGCATCAGCGGCACCAGCGCCGCCCAGGCCTCGGCCCGCCCCGACGCGCAGGGCTACGCCTGTCTGCGCGACCTGCGCCCGCCGCACCCGGGCGACCCCGGCATGGGCGGCGGCCCGAACACGATCGTCGGTGACTGCGTCTACACCGAAGATTCGGACGAGGCCGAGGAGACCGCCTGCGACGGCTCGGGCAAGCATCCGCCGCAGTACAAGGTGATCGCCGTCGTGACCGGCCGTGCGGACTGCCCGCGCGCCACCTCGCTGTACGTGGGCGTACAGCACCACAAGGTGGGCTGCGCGCGGAAGTTGTGACGCGACCGCGCCCCGCGCTACACCGCAGCGTGTTCGTCGGTGCCCGCGAAGGTGCGCCACAGCTGGGCGTACCTGCCGTCCTGGGCGAGCAGTTCGGCGTGGGTGCCGTCCTCGACCACCCGGCCGTGGTCCAGCACCACCACCCGGTCGGCGCGCGCGGCGGTGGTGAGCCGGTGGGCCACCACCAGCGTGGTGCGCCGCACCGCCAGCCGGTCGGCGGCGGCGTTGACCAGTGCCTCGGTGGCCAGGTCCAGGGCGGCGGTCGCCTCGTCGAGCAACAGCACATCGGGGTCGACCAGTTCGGCGCGGGCCAGCGCCAGCAGTTGCCGCTGGCCCGCGGACAGGTTGCGACCGCGCTCGCCCACCCGGTGCAGGTAGCCGTCCGGGAAGCCGGCGATCATCTCGTGCGCCCCCACCGCCCGGGCCGCCGCCTCCACCTCGGCGTCGGTGGCGTCCGGCCGCCCATAGGCGATGGCGTCGCGTACCGTCCCGGCGAACAGGTACGGCTCCTGGGGCACCACGCCCAACCGCCGCCGGTACCCGGTCAGATCGAGTTCGCGCAGGTCTGTGCCGTCCACGCGCACCGTGCCGCTGGTCGGGTCGTAGAACCGGGCCACCAGCTTCACCAGGGTCGACTTGCCCGCGCCGGTCTCGCCGACGAAGGCCACCGTCTGCCCGGCCGGAATCCGCAACCGCACGCCGGACAGCGCCGGTTTGCCGTCGCCATAGGCGAAGTGCACGTCGTTGAAGGCGACTTCGCCGCGCAGCCCGCCCTCCGGCACCGGACGCGGCCGCTCCGCCAGCGGGGTCGCGGTGGGCTCGCGCAGCAGCTCGCGGATCCGGCCCAGCGACACCGAGGCCTGCTGGTAGCCGTCGAAGACCTGCGACAACTGCTGTACGGGCGAGAAGAACAGGTCGATGTAGAGCAGGTAGGCGACCAGCGCACCAGCGGTCAGCGTGTGGTCGTCGACCCGGGAAGCACCGACGATCAGCACCAGGGCGGCGGCCACGCTGGACAGCAGCTGTACGAACGGGAAGTAGACCGAGATGTACCACTGGCCGCGCACCCGCGCCTGCCGGTACTCCGCGCTGCGTTCGGCGAACCGCCGGGCACCCGACAGCTCGCCGCGGAACGCCTGCACGATCCGCAGTCCCGCCACATGCTCCTGGAGGTCGGCGTTGACGGCGGCCACCTTGTCACGGGCCAGCCCGTACGCCTTGACCGACTTGCGGCGGAACACGATCGTCGCGGCGATCAGCGGCGGCAGCGTGGCGAAGACCACGAGGGCCAGTTGCACATCGAGGGCCAGCAGGGCGACCAGGATGCCGAAGAAGGTCAGCAGACTGACCACCGCGGTGACCAGGCCGGTCTGCAGGAAGGTCGACAGGGCGTCGACGTCGGTGGTCATCCGGGTCATCACGCGACCGGTCAACTCGCGCTCGTAGTAGTCGAGCCCGAGCCGCTGCAGATGCGCGAAGATCTTCAGGCGCAGCGAGTACAGAACACGTTCGCCGGTACGGCCGGTCAGTTTGACCTCGCCTATCTGCGCCGCCCACTGGGCCAGGACGACGAGCAGGGCGAGGCCGGAGGCGGCCCACACCGCGCCCAGCGCCAGCCGCTCCACACCCTGGTCGATGCCGTGCCTGATCAGGATGGGCAGCAGCAGTCCGGCCAGTGCGTCGACGGCCACCAATGCCAGGCTGGCCAGCAGCGGTATTCGGAAGCCGCGCAGCAGGGCGCGCAGCCCGAAGGCGTGATCGGCCTGCCGGGCGCGCTGCTCGTCGATGTCCGGGGTGTCGGTGGCGGGCGGCAACGCCGCGACACGCTCGAGGAGTTCGGGGGTGGCGGGCATTCCGGCGAGCGCGCCCGCCAGGCCGGGTCCCGCGGCCGCCGCCGTGGGTTGGGTGCCCTCGGCCGGGTTCTGATCCTCCTTGGGCCTGCGCCACAAGTGCGGGGTGATGCCGTCCACCACGTGCCGTACGGTGCGGCGCGCCCCGTCGGCCAGCGCGGCGGGAGCGGGCGCCAGGCCGGTGGCGGCGGGGGCGGCCGCCTCGCCGTCAGTGAGTCCCGACCGGCCGTCCAGCGCCTGGCACGCCCCGGCGGGATCGGGGGCCCGGACGTCGGCCGCCAGCTCGTCGGGATCGGTGAGCAGCCTGCGGTACAGGGCGCACCGCTCCTGGAGTTCGTCGTGGGTGCCCACGTCCACCAACCGTCCGTGGTCCAGCACCGCGATGCGGTCGGCCAGTGCCAGGGTGGAGCGCCGGTGGGCGATCAGCAGTGTGGTACGGCCGAGCATCACCTCGTGCAGCGCGTCGTGGATCTCCGCCTCGACCCGGGCGTCCACGGCCGACGTGGCGTCGTCCAGGAGCAGCAGCCGCGGATCGGTGACCATGGCGCGGGCCAGTGCGACGCGCTGCCGCTGGCCGCCGGAGAGCGTCAGGCCCTGTTCGCCGACCACGGTGTCGTAGCCGTCGGGCAGCGCGGTGATGAACTCGTGCGCCTGGGCGGCGCGGGTGGCGGCGAGCAACTGCTCCTCGGTGGCGTCCGGGTGGCCGTAGAGGATGTTGGCGCGGATGGTGTCGGAGAACAGGAAGCTGTCCTCCGGTACCAGGCCGATGGCCGAGCGCAGCGAGTCGAAGGTCAGCTCCCGCACATCGGTGCCACCCACCCGCACCGCTCCGCCGGTCACGTCGTAGAAGCGCGGCAGCAGCAGCGAGACGGTGGACTTGCCGGATCCGGACGCGCCGACCACGGCGAGCGTCTCGCCGGGCTCGATGCGCAGCGAGAAGTCCTTCAGCACCGGGCGCTCCGGGTCGTAGCCGAAGGTCACGTTGTCGAACTCGACACTGGCGTCGGCGTCGGCGGGCAGCGCGTGCGCGTCGGGCGCCTCCTTGATGCGCGGTTCTGTGTCGATCAGCTGGTAAACCCGTTCCACGCCCGCGCGGGCCTGCTGGCCGACGGTGAGCATGACGGTCAGCATCCGTACCGGGCCGGTGAGTTGGGCGAGGTAGGTGGAGAACGCGACGAAGGTGCCCAGGCTGATTTGGTGGTTGACCGCCATCCAGCCGCCCAGGGCGAGCATCGCGACCTGGCCGAGCGCGGGCACCGCCTGGAGCGCCGGGTTGTAGCGGGCGTTGAGCCGTACGGTGCGCAGCCGGGCGGCGAACAGCTCGCGGCTGACGGCGCGCAGCTTGCGCTCCTCCTGCGCCTCCTGGCCGAAGCCCTTGACCACACGGACGCCGATGACCGCGCCGTCCACGACACCCGCGACGGCGGCGGCCTGTCCCTGCGCGTACCAGGTGGCGGGGAACAACCGGGTGCGGCTGCGGTCGGCGAGGAACCACAGGGCGGGGGCGACGGCGAGCGCGATGACGGTCAGCAGCGGGGACAGCACCGCCATCACGACCAGGGACATCACGAAGAGCAGCACGTTGCCGATCATCATCGGCAACATGAACAACATCCCCTGGATCAACTGCAGGTCGCTGGTGGCCCGGCCGACGACCTGCCCGGTGTCCAGTTCGTCCTGCCGCGCGCCGTCAAGCCGGGAGATCGTCCGGAACATGGCGGTCCGCAGATCGTGCTGGACGTCCAGGGCGAGCCGTCCGCCGTAGTAGCGGCGCATGAAGGTGAAGACGTAGACCGCGACCGCGGAGAGCACCATCAGGCCCGCCCACGGCCCCATGGCGCGGGTGTGCCGGACGATCACGTCGTCGATGATCAGCCGGGGCAGCAGCGGTACCAGCGCCATGACGGCCATTCCGGCGAGCGACGCCCCCAGCGCCAGCAGAACGTTGCGCCTGTACCGCCAGCAGTCGGCGGATATCCGCCGCAACCAGCCCCGCTCGCCTCGCTGCTTCGCCGCCACCCGGAACCTCCGTAGTCCACTTCGCCACCGGTGACTGCAAACGCCTTGGCGTGCGGATTTCATCCTGCGGCAACAAACGGTCGGCCAAAGGTCCGACGTGAACGGGACGGCGGACCTAGGGCCGGTACGGTCAGTCCCGCTCCAGATGCGTCGGCGCGAACATGCGCAGCAGCGCAGGGAGGACCACCACCGAGGGGCCGGGGGTTGTCAGGCACTTGTTCAGGTCGGCCGTTAGGCGCTCCACGGTGGTGCGGACCGCGGGGACGCCGAAGGACTCGGCGAGGGCCACGAAGTCGGGGCGGGACAGTTCGGTGGCGGTCGCGGTGCCGAAGGCGCCGGTCATGTACTCGCGCAGGATGCCGTAGCCGCCGTCGTCGACGATCAGCCAGGTCACCGGCAGGTGGTACTGGCGGGCGGTGGCCAGTTCGGCGATCGAGTACATCGCGCCGCCGTCGCCGGAGACGGCCAGCACGGGCCGGTCGCGGTCCGCGGCGGCGGCGCCCAGGGCGGCCGGGAAGCCGTAGCCGAGGCCGCCCGCGCCCTGGGCGGAGTGCATCGGTCCGGGCCAGGCGGACCACGCCCAGTAGGCGAGGATGGTCATGTCCCAGAAGCTGGGCGAACCCTGCGGCAGCGCCTGGTGTACCGCGGCCAGTACGCGCTGTTCGGTCTCCAGGTCCTGGGCGGCCAGCCGGTCCCGGACCCGGCCCAGCAGTTCGGCCGCGGCCTTGGGGGCGCCGGGGTCGTCGCGCCGCTCGACGGCTTCGCCGAGGGCGCGCAGGGCGAGTGCCGCGTCGGCGTGGATGCCCAGGCCCGGATGGTTGGACTCCAGTTTGCCCAGGTCCGCCTCGATCTGGATCACCCGGCCGCGCGGCCGGAAGGTGTGGTAGTTCGAGGACAGTTCGCCCAGGCCCGAGCCGACCACCAGCAGCACGTCGGCGTCGGCCAGGAACTCGGTGGTGTGCCGGTCCTCCAGCCAGGACTGCAGGGACAGCGGGTGCTCCCAGGGGAACGCGCCCTTGCCGCCGAAGGTGGTGGCCACCGGGGCGCTCAACTTCTCGGCGAGCGCGAGGAGTTCGGCCGTACCGCCGGAGCGGATCACTCCGCCGCCCGCCAGGATCACCGGCCGCTTCGCGGCCGACAGCCGGGCCGCCGCCTCCGCGATCAGCTCCGGTCGCGGGCGCAGCGGACGCGGCGCCGCCTCCAGCGCGCCGACCGGCGGCACGTCCACCGCGCCGAGCAGCACGTCCTGCGGGATCTCCACCCACACCGGGCCGTAGGGCGCGGTGAGCGCGGACTCCCAGGCGGCGGCGATGGCCGACGGTATCTGCGAGGCGGTGCGCACCGGGTGCACGGACTTGACCACGTCCCGGAACGAGGCCTTCTGGTCGGCCAGTTCATGCAGATAGCCGTGGCGGCCACCGCCCAGCCCGGCCACCGGCACCTGGCTGCCGATGGCCACCACGGGCGCCGACGCGGCGGCCGACTCCTGGAGCGCGGCCAGTGTCATCAGGGCGCCGGGTCCGGTGGAGACCAGCAGGGGGGCGGCGGTGCCGGTGACGCGGGCGAAGGCGTCCGCGGCGAAACCCGCGTTGTTCTCCACGCGCAGCCCCACGTAGGCCAGCCGGGACCGGCGCAGGGCGTCGAAGGCGCCCAGCGCGTGCTGTCCCGGCAGCCCGAACACCGTGGTGGCGCCGAGCGCGGTGAGCGACTCGACGACCAGGTCGCCGCCGTTGCGCACGGTCATCGAGCGGCCGCGCTGTGCTGCTGGCGCTGCTTCGCGGCGGCGATCTGCCGGGACATGATCGTGGTCAGCTCGTAGGCGGTGTGCGAGGCCGCCACCGAGGTGATCTCGGCGTGGTCGTAGGCCGGGGCGACCTCCACCACGTCGGCGGAGACCAGGTGGCAGTCGGCCAGTCCGCGCAGGATCTCCAGCAGTTCGCGCGAGGTCAGGCCGCCCGCCTCGGGGGTTCCGGTGCCGGGGGCGTGCGCCGGGTCCAGGACGTCGATGTCGATGGATACGTACAGCGGGCGGTCGCCGATGCGCTCGCGCAGCTGCTGGGCGACCTCGTCGACACCGCGCCGCATGACGTCGGCGGAGGTGACGATGCCGAAGCCCATCTTCTCGTCGTCGTCCAGGTCCTGCTTGCCGTACAGCGGGCCGCGGGTGCCCACGTGCGAGAGGGCGGAGGTGTCGAGGATGCCCTCCTCGACGGCCCGGCAGAACGGGGTGCCGTGGGTGTACTCGGCGCCGAAGTAGGTGTCCCAGGTGTCCAGGTGCGCGTCGAAGTGCAGCAGTGCGACCGGGCCGTGCTTGCGGGCCACGGCGCGCAGCAGCGGCAGCGCGATGGTGTGGTCGCCGCCCAGTGTCATCAGGCGGGCGCCGGTGCCGAGCAGGTCATCGGCGGCGGCCTCGATGGTCTCCACGGCCTCGTTGATGTTGAACGGGTTGGCCGCGATGTCACCGGCGTCGGCGACCTGTGCGAGGGCGAACGGCGAGGCGTCCTGTGCCGGATTGTACGGGCGCAGCAGCCGAGAGGCCTCACGGATCGCGTTGCCGCCGAAGCGGGCGCCGGGCCGGTAGGAGACACCGCTGTCGAACGGGACGCCCACGACGGCCACGTCGGCGGTGCCGACCTCGTCCAGCCGCGGCAGCCGGGCGAAGGTGGCGGGGCCCGCGTAACGGGGGATGCGCGAGGAGTCGACGGGACCGCGCGGCTCGATGGTGCTCATGAGGGTGAACTTCCTTCTTTCTCAAGCGGTTTGGGGCCAGGCCCGCAACGGGTTTCCGGGTCGGCCCCAGGGGGTGCGGGGCCGAAGCCCCGCGGGGTCCGGGGCGGTGGCCCCGGTGGGGGTTCGGGGCCAAGCCCCCGTCAGTGAGGTCAGTTGAGTTGTGCCGCCTCCTTGGGACCGACCCCGGCCAGCCGGTCCCGCCAGGCGGCGAGCGTCGCCGCGTCCGTCGGCCTGGAAGCCAGGCTGACGGCCACGTAGGCGGCCAGTGAGGCCAACAGTCCGCAGTAGACGGGCTCGTTGGCCAGCACGCCCTTCCACGCCATCAGGCCGATCACCGTCACGCCGCCCACCGCGACCGAGGCGAGCGCGCCGGCTCCGGTGCCGCGCCGCCACAGCAGGCCGCCGAGGATCGGCACCAGGAGCCCGCCGACGAGCAGGTTGTAGGCGACGGTCAGCGCCTCGACCACGTTGCTGAGCGCGGTCGCGATGCCGATCACGGCCAGGCCCATCAGCAGTATGAACAGCCGGTTGCCGCGTACCTCGTCGTGCTCGCCCTCGGTGCGCGCCGAACGGCCGCGCAGCCGCGCCCAGATGTCGTTGTTGGCCACCGTCGCGCAGGCGATCAGCGCGCCGGAAGAGGTGGACATGACCGCGGACAGCGCCGCCGCCAGCACCAGGCCCCGTACGCCCACCGGCAGGGTGTCCTTGACGATGGTCGCGAAGGCGTCGTCGGCGTTGGTCAGCCGCGGGTACAGAGCCTTGGCCGCGGTGCCGATGACAGCCCCCGCGAGGGCGTACAGCAGACAGTATGTACCGGCGGCGGTTCCGCCCGCCCTGGCCACCTTGTCGCTGCGCGCGGTGAACACCCGCTGCCAGATGTCCTGGCCGATCAGCATGCCGAAGGTGTAGATCAGCACATAGGTGAACACGGTCTGCCCGCCGATGCCCAGCGGGGCGAAGTACTCGTGCGGCAGCTCGGCCCGCATCCGCGCGAACCCGCCGGCCTTGACGACCGCGATCGGCAGCAGGAGCAGCAGCACACCGACCGTCTTGACCACGAACTGCACCATGTCGGTCAAGGTGATCGACCACATGCCGCCGAGCGTGGAGTAGCCGACCACGATCGCACCGCCCAGCACGATCGCCAGCGTGCGGTCCATGCCGAAGAGCACGTCGAAGATGGTGGCGTAGGCGATGGTGGAGGTGACGGCGAGCATCAGGGTGTACGCCCACATCACCACGCCCGAGATCACCCCGGCCGAGCCGCCGTACCTGAGGTCCAGCATCTGGGAGACGGTGTAGACCCGCAGCCGGGCGATGCGCGCGGAGAACAGGACGCTCAGCGCCAGCAGGCCCAGCCCGATGGTGAACACCATCCACGCGCCGGACAGGCCGTACCGGTAGCCGAGGCCGACCCCGCCGATGGTGGAGGCGCCGCCGAGCACGATCGCCGCCATGGTGCCGGAGTACATCACCGGGCCGAGCCGCCGTCCGGCCACCAGGAAGTCGCTCTTGGAGCGGGCGCGGCGCATGCCCCACCAGCCCATGCCGAGCATGGCCAGCAGATAGGCGGCGATCACCAGGTAGTCCAGGGTCATGCGCATGCCTCCACTTCGGGGGGTGCGAGTCGTGCGTTGACCCTAGGTGGCCGATGAACGGCCTTGAAGTGTACGTTTCCTCCATACGCGCCCACTGAAGTGGATGGAACATCCATGGCGGAACTGACGCCTCCCACCACCGCGGTTCCACTGTCCTCGCTGCTGCTCCGTGCCGACCTCGGATTGCGGCAGGTGGCCGGACCGCCCCCGGACGAGGTCCTGCTGTACTGGGTGCACACCAGCGAGATGGCCGACCCGGTGCCGTATCTGCTGGGCGGCGAGCTGCTGCTGACCGCCGGGGTGCACTTCGCGGGCGGCACGGGGGACGCCGCCGCGAACGGCGGATCCGACTCCGGCGGCGCCTATCTGGAGCACTATGTGGCGCGCACCGTGGAGGCGGGCGCCGCGGCCCTGGGCTTCGGTCTGGCGCCGGTGTACGACACCACGCCGCCCGCCCTGGTGGCCGCCTGCGAGCGGCACGGGCTACCGCTGCTGGAGGTCCCGCCGCGCACCCCGTTCACGGCCGTCGCCCGGGCCGTGTGGCAGGCGATGGCCGAGGCCCGGCACCGGGAGCTGCGCCGGATCACCGAGGCACAGCAGGGGCTGGCCTCCGCCGCCGCCCGACCGGAACCGGTGCCCGCGGTACTGCGCCAGCTCGCCCACCACCTGGACGCGCGGGCGGCGCTGATCGACCCGCGCGGTACCGAGCTGTACGCGGCCGGGCCGCCGGTGAGCCCCGAGGCGCGCACGGCACTCGACGCGCTGGCCGCCGTGGTGCGCCCGGACCGGCCGGGCGCCCCCGCGTCCGCCACCGACACCGTCGGCGGCACCCGGCTGGCCGCCTACGCGCTGGCCGGAGGCGGTCCGGTGCTGGTGCTGGCCGCCGAACGGCGGGAGTTCCGTGAGCAGACCATCGCGGCGATGGCGGCGGTACTGCTGTCGTTGCTGACCGGCCCCTACCGCGGCGCGGGCGACGAGCGGCACACCACGGCCCTGGTGCGGCTGCTGCTGGGCGGCTCCCCGGACGAGGCCGCCGCGCTGCTCACCGAGGCGGCGGACGGCACGCGGCGCTGGACGGTGGTGCACGCCCGCCGCCGGGGCGCCGAGACCGAAGGGCGGGCCGCCGGGGAGCTGGCGGCGGCCCTGGGCACCGCGCTGGTGGACGCGGCCGACGGCACGCTGCGGGCGCTGCTGCCCGAGGGGCGCGAGGTCACCGGGCGGCCCGGCTGGACGCTGGGGGTCAGCGAGCCGGTTCCGGCGGACGCGCTGCCCACGGCGGACGCGCAGGCCGCGGCGGCGTTGCGGCGGGCGGTGGCGCACCGGGCCGCGCTGGAGCGGCACCGGTCGGCACGGGGCGGTTTCGCCTCTCTGGTGGCGGAAGGGGAGGCGCGGGCCTATGCGGTGGCGCGGCTGGCGCCGCTGGCGGGCTCTCCGGCGCTGGTCGACACCCTGCGCGCCTGGCTCTCGCTGCACGGCAGCTGGGATCGCACCGCCGTGGCGCTCGGGGTGCACCGCAACACCGTGCGGCAGCGCGTCGCCCGGGCCGCGGCGCTGCTGGACGCCGACCTGGACGACGCCGAGGTGCGTGCCGACCTGTGGTTTGCGCTGCGCTATGTATGAGCGCGACGGTTATGCGCGGCCGTCGCGGTAAACCACCCGGTAGGGTCACGCCTTCGTTGCGATTGGCCACTGGTCGTACGTCCGTTCCCCGGCACGAGACAATGGGCGGTATGCCGACAGTTCGCACTCCGTCCCGCCAGGCCCTGATCGACCACCTCGTACGGACCCGGATCGCCGGGGACGTCGCCACCCCTCGCGAGAACAACCTTGAGCACTACCGCGAGTTGGCGGCCGGTAACCGCTACTACTGGCTGGGGCTGGAGCTCGGCGACCGCTGGACCGACGAGGACGCCGTGCTGAAGGTGATGGCCGAGCGCTGCGGCGTGGTCGCCGACCCGGCGCACCGGACCGGGCAGGACACCATCGACCCGGAGCTGACCGTCGAGGCGCTGGAGCGGATGGCCGTCGTGCTGCGCAAGGCCGCTGCCGGGAAGCAGCGGGTACTGCTCGCCACCGGTCACCCGGGTGGCCTACTGGGCGTCCACCTCGCGACGGCCGCCGCGCTGCGCGCCGCGGGGTGCGAGATCGTCGGGATTCCCCAGGGCCTGCGCGCGGACGACGGCCGGGTGCTGCAGATGGGCGGCGTCGCCATGGTGCTGCGCGGCGCCGCGCTGGTGCACACCCACTCCCCCGACCCCATGGCGGCGATCCTGGACGCCATGGAGCGGGAGGGTCGCCCGCTGCCGCATCTGGTGGTGGCCGACCACGGCTGGGCCGGGTGCGCGGGCCAGCGCGGCATCGAGGCGGTGGGCTACGCGGACTGCAACGACCCGGCGCTGTTCCTCGGCGAGGCGGAGGGCTCGCTGCGGGTCACGGTTCCGCTGGACGACCACGTGGAGCCAGGGCACTACGAGCCGATGACCGCCTATCTGCTGTCGGCCGCGGGGCTGGCCGAATAGCCGGTTCGGCACCGCCGGTCCACGCCGCGGGGGTTGTCCGCCGACGCGACGGAATGCCTTTACCGCCGCGGCGGCGAGCGGTCACGGTGACGGTGAGCGGTGCCTGTTCAACCGCCGTGTTCCACAAGCGCGTTGTCCCCGGAGTCCGCCGTAGGGGCTCACCGCGGCACCCGTACCAGGCCCTCCTGGATCACCGAGACGGCGAGTTGGCCGTCCTGGGTGTAGATCCGTGCCGTGCCCAGACCGCGGCCGCCTGACGCCGACGGGCTCTGCTGGTCGTACAGCAACCACTCGTCGGCGCGGAACGGCCGGTGGAACCACATGGCGTGGTCCAGGCTGGCGCCCACCACGTCGCCGACCGCCCAGCCGCCACGGCCATGCGCCAGCAGGATGGAGTCCAGCAGCGTCATGTCCGACACATAGGTGGCCAGGCACACGTGCAGCAGCGGATCGTCGTCCAGTTTGCCGCGGGTACGGAACCAAACCTGTGAGCGCGGCTCGCGCCGCTGCCCGGCGGTCAGGAACGGCGGGTCCTGCGCGTACCGCAGGTCGACCGCCGCACGGGCCTCCAGCAGCCGGTCCACCACGGTCGGGTCGGGGAACCGGTCGGCGTGCTCGGGCAGCAGTTCCTCGGCGGTCGGCAGCGACTCGGGATCCGGCGCGGGCGGCATCGGCTCCTGGTGCTCCAGCCCTTCCTCAGGGGTCTGGAAGGACGCCGACAGGTGGAAGATCGGCTGACCGTGCTGGATCGCCACCACCCGACGGGTGGTGAAGGAGCGCCCGTCGCGGATCCGGTCCACGTCGTAGACGATCGGCGCGCCCGGGTCGCCGGGGCGCAGGAAGTAGGCGTGCAGCGAGTGCGCGTGCCGCTCCTCGGGTACCGTGCGGCCAGCCGCGACCAGCGCCTGGGCGGCGACCTGGCCGCCGAAGACCCTGGGCACCAGGGCGGCGCGGCTGGTGCCCCGGAAGATGTCCCGTTCGATCGGCTCCAGGTCGAGCAGTTCGAGCAGGGAACGCAGTGGTTCGTTCATCGCGCCGTGGTCACAGTCCGAGCGACTTGGCGATGATGGAGCGCATGACCTCGCTGGTGCCGCCGTAGATGCGGGTGACGCGGGTGTCGGCGTACAGCCGGGCGATCGGGTACTCCATCATGTAGCCGTAGCCGCCGTGCAGTTGGAGGCACTTGTCGATGACGCGGGCGGCGACCTCGGTGCAGAACAGCTTGGCGGAGGCGGCGTCGGCGGCGGTCAACTCCCCGGCGTCGTGGGCCTCCAGCGCCCGGTCGACCACCGCCTGCGCGGCGTCCACCTCGGCCTTGCAGTCGGCCAGCACGAACTTGGTGTTCTGGAACTCCGCGACGGTCTTGCCGAAGACGGTGCGCTCCCTGACGTACTCGGTCGCGAACCGTACGGCCGCGGACGCCTGGGCGTAGGCGCTGACGGCGATGCCCAGGCGCTCCTGCGGGAGGTTGTGGGCGAGGTAGCCGAACGCCTTGCCCTCCTCGCCCAGCAGGTCCTCCACCGGTACCTTGACGTCGGTGAAGGACAGTTCGGCGGTGTCGGAGGCCTTCAGGCCCAGCTTCTCCAGCTTGCGGCCGACCGCGTATCCCTCGCTCTTGGTGTCCACCACGAGGATCGAGATCCCACCGCGCCGGTCCTGCGGGTCCGGCGGCGAGGTGCGGCAGCAGACCAGGACGCGGTCGGCGAGCACGCCGCCGGTGATGAAGGTCTTGGCGCCGTTGAGCACGTAGTGCGTGCCGTCCTCGGACAGCTTGGCGGTGGTCTTCATTCCGGCCAGGTCGGAGCCGGTGCCGGGTTCGGTCATGGCGATGGCGGTCATGATCTCGCCGCTGACGAACCCGGGCAGCCAGCGCTTCTTCTGCTCGTCGTTGGCGTACTTGAGCAGGTACGGCAAGCAGAGCGCGGTGTGCACGCTGCTGCCGCCGAAGCTCACCCCGGCGCGGGCCAGTTCCTCGGTGATGACGGCGTTGAACTTGAAGCTGCGCTCGCCCGCGCCGCCGTACTCCTCGGGCACCTCGATGCCGAAGACGCCCAGCTCACCGAGCTTGTAGTAGAAGTCACGCGGTGCGTGCCCGGCCGCTTCCCACTCGTGGTAGACCGGCGCGACCTCGGCGGCGATGAAGTCGCGGATCGTGGAACGGAACGCCTCGTGGTCCTCGTGGAAAACCGTGCGACGCACTTGCGCCTCCCCATGGGCGAGTTTCAGCCTAAGCAAGCGCTCAGCAAGTTACTTCCCGGTTAGCGATCTGTCCAGGGCCGCACTACCGGGCGACGGAGCCGTCCAGGGCGGCGAAGGCGCCGAGCGCGAGGCGACGCAGCAGCGCACCGGCGGCCTGCCGACCGGGCAGCTCACCGCTCAGGCCGAGATGCGGCGTGGAGTTGAGCAGGCCGAACACCGCGTGCACCGCGGCCCGCGCCTCGACCTCGGTGGCGTCCGGATGGCGCTGGCGCACCACCTCGACCCACAACTCGACGTACTGCCGCTGCAGTTGGCGCACCAGCTTGCGGTCGGAGTCCCGCAGTCGGTCCAGCTCGCGGTCGTGCAGCACGATCAGCGGCCGGTCGTCCAGGGCGAACTCGGCATGGCCGCGCACCAGCGCGTCCAGCGCGTGCTCCGGGTCCGCCGCCTCGGCCACCCGGCGCTTGCCCTCGGCGAGCAACCGGCCGCTGATGCCGACCAGCAGCTCGGCGAGCATCGCGTCCTTGCCCGCGAAGTGCCGGTAGAGGCCGGGACCGCTGATGCCGACCGCCGCACCGATCTCGTCGACGCCGACGCCGTGGAAACCGCGCTCGGCGAACAGCTGCGCGGCTTCTTTGAGGATCTGCTCACGCCGGGTCGCCCCGGCCTTCGTCGGCTGCATGAAATTAATTGTAGACAGGGCCGTTAGCGGGCGTTAACCTGAGGTCATCAGGTTAACGACCACTAACATCCGCGCCGTGGGCAAGGGGGCTCAAGGCAATGCGTGACACGGCACCACCCGCGCTGCGCAGCGCGGTCGACCCGGCATCCGAGGCCTTCGCGGCCAACGCGGCCGCGCACGCCGAACTGGCGGCCGGGCTGCGCGAGAAGCTCGCCGCCGCCCGGCTCGGCGGCGGCGAGAAGGCGCGCGCCCGGCACACCGCGCGCGGCAAGCTGCTGCCGCGGGACCGGGTGGACGGGCTGCTGGACCCGGGCTCACCCTTCCTCGAGCTGGCCCCGCTGGCAGCGGACGGGATGTACGACGGGCAGGCGCCCGCGGCCGGAGTGATCGCCGGTATCGGCCGGGTGGCGGGCCGCGAGGTGGTGGTCGTCGCCAACGACGCCACGGTCAAGGGCGGCACCTACTACCCGATCACGGTCAAGAAGCATCTGCGCGCCCAGGAGGTGGCGCTGGACAACCGGCTGCCGTGCGTCTACCTGGTGGACTCCGGCGGCGCCTTCCTGCCGCGCCAGGACGAGGTCTTCCCGGACCGCGAGCACTTCGGCCGGATCTTCTACAACCAGGCCACGATGTCCGCCCGGGGCATCCCGCAGATCGCGGCGGTGCTGGGCTCCTGCACGGCGGGCGGTGCGTACGTCCCGGCGATGAGCGACGAGGCGGTGATCGTCCGCAACCAGGGCACCATCTTCCTCGGCGGCCCGCCGCTGGTGAAGGCGGCCACAGGAGAGGTGGTCACCGCCGAGGAGTTGGGCGGCGGAGAGGTGCACTCCAAGGTCTCCGGAGTCACCGACCACCTGGCGCAGGACGACGCACACGCACTGCGCATCGTGCGGAACATCGTCGGCACCCTGCCAGAGCGCGGCCCGCTGCCCTGGTCGGTAACTCCGGTCGAGGAACCAGCCGTTGACCCCGCCGGGCTGTACGGCGCGGTGCCGGTCGACCCGCGCACCCCGTACGACGTGCGGGAGGTCATCGCCCGGCTGGTGGACGGCAGCCGGTTCGCCGAGTTCAAGGCGGAGTACGGCACCACCCTGGTCACCGGCTTCGCCCGGCTGCACGGCCACCCGGTGGGCATCGTCGCCAACAACGGCATCCTCTTCGCCGAATCGGCGCTCAAGGGCGCGCACTTCATCGAACTGTGCGACCAGCGCGGCATCCCGCTGCTGTTCCTGCAGAACATCTCCGGCTTCATGGTCGGCAGGCAGTACGAGGCGGGCGGCATCGCCAAGCACGGTGCCAAGATGGTCACCGCCGTCGCCTGCACCCGGGTGCCGAAGCTGACCGTGGTGATCGGCGGCTCCTATGGCGCGGGTAACTACTCGATGTGCGGCCGGGCCTACTCCCCCCGCTTCCTGTGGATGTGGCCCAACGCGAAGATCTCGGTGATGGGCGGCGAACAGGCCGCCTCCGTGCTCGCCACCGTCAAGCGGGACCAGATGGAGGCGGCGGGCGAACAGTGGCCCATCGAGGAGGAGGAGCGCTTCAAGGCCCCGATCCGCGCCCAGTACGAATCTCAGGGCAACGCCTACTACGCGACCGCCCGGCTCTGGGACGACGGGGTGATCGACCCGCTGGAGACCCGCACGGTCCTCGGCCTGGCCCTGACGGCCTGCGCCAACGCGCCCATTCCACAACGGGATCCACTGGCTCCCGGCTACGGCGTCTTCCGGATGTAGGGGGATCACCAGATGTTCGAGACGGTCCTTGTGGCGAACCGGGGCGAGATCGCCGTCCGGGTGATCCGTACCCTGCGGCGGCTCGGCATCCGCTCCGTCGCGGTCCACAGCGACGCAGACGCCGAGGCGCGCCATGTGCGGGAGGCCGACCAGGCGGTGCGCATCGGGCCGCCCGCGGCCAGCCAGAGCTATCTGTCCATCGAGCGGCTGCTGGAGGCGGCGCGGCGCACCGGCGCCGAGGCGGTCCACCCCGGCTATGGCTTCCTCGCCGAGAACGCCGCCTTCGCCCGGGCCTGCGAGGACGCCGAGCTGGTCTTCATCGGCCCGCCGGCCGGGGCCATCGAGCTGATGGGCGACAAGATCCGTGCCAAGGAGACGGTACGGGCGGCGGGCGTCCCGGTCGTCCCCGGCAGCGACGGCAGCGGCCTGACCGATGCCCAACTCATCGACGCCGCCCGGCGGATCGGCACGCCGGTACTGCTCAAGCCGTCGGCGGGCGGTGGCGGCAAGGGTATGCGCCTGGTACGCGACGAGGCGCGGCTGGCCGAGGAGATCGCCGCCGCCCGCCGGGAGGCGCTGGGTTCCTTCGGCGATGACACCCTGCTGGTCGAGCGGTGGATCGACCGCCCGAGGCACATCGAGATCCAGGTGCTGGCCGACGGCCACGGCCAGGTGGTGCACCTCGGTGAGCGCGAGTGCTCGCTGCAGCGCCGCCACCAGAAGGTCATCGAGGAGGCGCCCTCCGTACTGCTGGACGAGGCGACTCGCGCGGCCATGGGCGAGGCCGCCGTACAGGCGGCCCGCTCCTGCGGTTATCGGGGCGCGGGCACGGTGGAGTTCATCGTGCCCGGCGCGGATCCGGCCGCGTACTGCTTCATGGAGATGAACACCCGGCTCCAAGTGGAGCATCCGGTAACCGAGTTGGTCACCGGGCTCGATCTGGTCGAGTGGCAGTTGCGGGTCGCCGCCGGGGAGCGGCTGCCGTTCGGGCAAGGCGACATCGCCCTGACCGGCCATGCCGTGGAGGCCCGGATCTGCGCCGAGACCGCCCGGGTGAACGGCGACCGGGTGGACTTCCTGCCCTCGGCCGGACCGGTGCTGGCGCTGCACGAACCGGACGGCGAGGGCGTGCGCGTCGACTCGGGACTGGCCCTGGGCACCGAGGTCGGCACGGCGTACGACCCCATGGTGGCCAAGGTGATCGCGCACGGTCCGGACCGCCCGACGGCGCTGCGCCGACTGCGCGCCGCGCTCGCCGACACCGTGGTGCTCGGAGTGGACACCAACACCGCTTTCCTGCGGCGTCTGTTGGGCCATCCGGCCGTCACCGCCGGGGAGCTGGACACCGGTCTGATCGACCGCGACGCGGCCTCGCTGGTCGCGGCCCGGGTCCCGGACGAGGTGTACGCGGCGGCGGCGCTGCTACGGCAGGCGGCGCTGACCCCGCCGGACGGCTCGACGTGGACGGATCCGTTCTCGGCGCCCAGCGGCTGGCGGCTGGGCGGTGAGCCCGCGTGGACCGTGCACCACCTGCGGGTCCCCGGGCAAGAGCCGGTGGTGGTGCGCGTACGCCCCGGGCTGGTCAGGGTCGGCGACGCCGAGCCGGTGAGCGCCACGCTGCACCTGGACCAGGACCGGGCGGTACTGCACTGGGACGGCGTGACCCATGTCCTCCGCCACGCCGACGGCTGGCTGGGCCGGGATGGCGACGCCTGGCACATCACCGACCACGATCCGGTGGAGGCGGCGCTGCGCGGTGCCGCGGGCGCGTCCGGCACCGACACCCTGACCGCCCCGATGCCCGGCACGGTCACCGTGGTCAAGGTCAGCGCAGGGGACCAGGTCACCGCCGGACAGAGCCTGCTGGTGGTCGAGGCGATGAAGATGGAGCACGTCATCACCGCCCCGCACGACGGCACGGTCACCGAGATCGACGTCACCGCGGGCAGCACCGTCGCCATGGACCAGGTGCTGGCCGTGGTCGTCCCGAGCGCCGCTGCGCAGGAGGAGTCATGACAAGCAACGGCCTGCCGATGCCCTTCCCCGTGGAGGACCTGCCGAGCCAGGTGCGGATCCATGAAGTGGGCCCGCGTGACGGGTTGCAGAACGAGAAGGCCGTCGTGCCCACCGAGGTGAAGGCGGAGTTCATCCGGCGCCTGGCCGAGACGGGGCTGCGGACCATCGAGGCGACCAGCTTCGTCCACCCCAAGTGGGTTCCCCAACTCGCCGACGCCGAACAGCTGATGCCGATGCTGTCCGGCCTGGACGTGCGGCTCCCGGCTTTGGTGCCCAACGAGCGTGGACTGGAACGGGCGTTGGCGCTCGGCGTCGAGGAGATCGCGGTGTTCGGCAGCGCCACCGAGTCGTTCGCCAAGGCCAACCTCAACCGGACCGTCGATGAGTCACTGGCCATGTTCGAGCCGGTGGTGTCCCGGGCCAGGGCTGCGGGCGCACGGGTGCGCGGCTATCTGTCGATGTGCTTCGGCGACCCCTGGGAGGGCCCGGTCCCGGTGCGCCAGGTGGTCTCGGTGGCGCGGCGGCTGTTCGACCTGGGCTGCCATGAACTCAGCCTCGGTGACACCATCGGCGTGGCCACCCCGGGCCATGTCACCGCCCTGCTCTCCGCGCTGCGCGAGGCCGGGCTGACCGCCGACCGGCTCGCGGTGCACTTCCACGACACCTACGGCCAGGCGCTCGCCAACACCCTGGCCGCGCTCCAGTCGGGCGTCGCCACCGTGGACGCCTCGGCCGGAGGCCTCGGCGGCTGCCCGTACGCCAAGAGCGCCACCGGCAACCTCGCAACAGAAGACCTGGTCTGGATGCTGAACGGTCTCGGCATCGACACCGGGGTGGACCTCGACCGCCTCACCGCCACCAGCGTGTGGATGGCGGCACACCTGGGCCGACCAAGCCCGTCCCGTACCGTTCGCGCCCTCTCCCACAAGGAGTGAACTCCATGACGATCGACCACCGGCTACCCGCCGAATACGAGGAACTCCGGCGCACCGTCGAGGAGTTCGCCCATGACGTGATCGCCCCGAAGATCGGGGAGTTCTACGAGCACCATGAGTTCCCGTACGAGATCGTGCGCGAGATGGGACGCATGGGGCTGTTCGGGCTGCCGTTCCCCGAGGAGTACGGCGGCATGGGCGGCGACTACTTCGCGCTGTGCCTGGCGCTTGAGGAGCTGGCCCGGGTGGACTCCTCGGTGGCGATCACCCTGGAGGCTGGGGTGTCGCTGGGGGCGATGCCCATCTTCCGGTTCGGCACCGAGGAGCAGAAGCGCCAGTGGCTGCCCAGGCTGTGCTCGGGTGAGATGCTCGGCGCGTTCGGGCTCACCGAGCCGGAGTGCGGCTCCGACGCGGGCGGCACGCGCACCACCGCGCGGCTGGACGAGGCCACCGGCGAGTGGGTGATCAACGGCACCAAGTGCTTCATCACCAACTCCGGTACGGACATCACGGGGCTGGTCACGGTCACCGCGGTCACCGGCCGGGACGAGAACGGGCGGCCGGAGATCTCCTCGATCATCGTGCCGTCCGGCACGCCGGGCTTCACCGTCGCGGCCCCCTACTCCAAGGTCGGCTGGAACGCCTCGGACACCCGTGAGCTGTCCTTCGCCGACTGCCGGGTCCCGGCGGCCAACCTGCTGGGTGAGATCGGCCGGGGCTACGCCCAGTTCCTGCGGATCCTGGACGAGGGACGGATCGCCATCTCGGCGCTGGCCACCGGTCTGGCCCAGGGCTGTGTGGACGAGTCGGTGTCGTACGCCAAGACCCGGCAGGCCTTCGGGCGGCCGATCGGCGCCAACCAGGCGATCCAGTTCAAGCTGGCCGACATGGAGATGCGCACCCACACCGCTCGGTTGGCCTGGCGGGACGCGGCGTCCCGGCTGCTGCACGGCGAGCCGTTCAAGAAGGAGGCGGCGCTGGCCAAGCTGTACTCCTCGGAGATCGCGGTGACCAACGCCCGTGAGGCCACCCAGATCCACGGCGGCTACGGCTTCATGAACGAGTACCCCGTGGCGCGGTTCTGGCGGGACTCCAAGATCTTGGAGATCGGCGAGGGCACCAGCGAGGTGCAGCGCATGCTGATCGCCCGAGAGCTGGGGCTCACAGCCTAAACCGGGACAAAATTCCACTACGCGCACAGTCTGGCTGTGAAATCGGGCGGTCGCTGCCCGATATCGGGCAGGAATGTTGCACTGTGGGACCTCCCTCCCGCAGGATCGTCCGGTGCTCGAACGCCGGACCGCTCACGATGAGCTCGTAGACCACCTGGTGCGGACCACCACGCTGCAACGCGGCGAGGCCGCCCGGGTGGTCCTCGACGTGCTGGCGTACTTCGACGAGTCGGCGGAGGACTACGTACGCCGGCGCCACCGGGAACTACAGGCCAAGGGCCTGGCGAACGCCGAGATCTTCGAACGGATCACCGAGGAGCTGCCGCACCGCGCGGTGGCCCCACCGGAGTTCTCACTGCGCCAACTGCGCCGCATCGTCTACGGCTGACCGCCTCCGGCGGCAGCAGGAGCGCCACTCAAGCACCACACGCATCAGGCACCACCAGGGAGGGACGACATCCATGTGCGGGATCGTCGGATATATCGGAAAACGTGACGCCGCTCCGCTGCTGCTGGAGGGGCTGCAGCGACTGGAGTACCGCGGCTACGACTCGGCGGGCGTCGCGATCAGCGGCAAGTCGGGGGGACTGAAGACCGTCAAGGCCAAGGGCCGGGTACGCGAACTGGAGTCGCGGGTACCCAAGCGGTTCAGCGGAACCACCGGTATCGCCCACACCCGTTGGGCGACCCATGGTGCGCCGAGCGACGACAACGCACATCCCCACCTGGACGCAGCGGGCAAGGTCGCCGTCGTCCACAACGGCATCATCGACAACGCCGCCGAACTTCGCGCCAAACTCGTCGCCGACGGCGTGGAGTTCGCCTCCGAGACCGACTCCGAGGTGCTGTCGCACCTGATCGGCCGCTCCACCGCCGAGACGCTGGAGGCCAGGGTCCAGCAGGCGCTGTCGCGCGTGGAGGGCACCTACGGCATCGCGGTACTGCACGCCGACTTCGCCGACCGCATCGTGGTCGCCCGCAACGGCTCTCCGGTGGTACTGGGCATCGGTGAGAACGAGATGTTCGTCGCCTCCGACGTGGCCGCCCTGGTCCGGCACACCCGCCAGGTGATCACGCTGGACGACGGCGAGATGGCCACCATCAAGGCCGGTGAGTACCGCACGTACACCACCGAGGGCAGCCGTACCGCCGCCTCGCCGACGACCATCGAGTGGGAGGCCGAGAGCTATGACATGGGCGGCCACGACACCTACATGCACAAGGAGATCTGCGAGCAGGCGGACGCCGTGGACCGGGTACTGCGCGGCCGGATCGACGACCGGTTCGCCACCGTGCACCTCGGCGGCCTGGGCATCGACGCCCGGGAGGCGCGCGGGGTGCGCCGGGTGAAGATCCTCGGCTGCGGTTCGGCGTACCACGCGGGCCAGATCGGCGCCCAGATGATCGAGGAGCTGGCCCGGATCCCGGCCGACGCCGAGCCCGCCAGTGAGTTCCGGTACCGCAACCCGGTGGTGGACCCCGACACGCTCTACATCGCGGTCAGCCAGTCCGGCGAGACCTATGACACGCTCGCCGCCGTCCAGGAGCTCAAGCGCAAGGGCGCCCGGGTGCTCGGCGTGGTCAACGTGGTCGGCAGCGCCATCGCCCGGGAGACGGACGGCGGGGTGTACGTGCACGCCGGGCCCGAGGTGTGCGTGGTGTCCACCAAGTGCTTCACCAACACCGCGGTGGCCTTCGCGCTGCTGGCGCTGCACCTGGGCCGGGTGCGCGACCTGTCGGTCGCCGACGGCAAGCGGATCATCGCCGGGCTGCGCAAGCTGCCGGACCAGATCTCGCAGATCCTGCGCGGCGAGGAGGAGATCAAGAAGCTGGCCGCCGAGTACGCGGACGCCAAGAGCATGATGTTCGTCGGCCGGGTGCGCGGCTACCCGGTGGCCCGCGAGGCCTCGCTGAAGCTCAAGGAGGTCTCCTACGTCCACGCCGAGGCCTACCCCGCCTCGGAATTGAAGCACGGGCCGCTGGCGCTGATCGAGCCCGAGGTGCCGTCGGTGGCGATCGTGCCGGACGATGAGCTGCTGGAGAAGAACCGCGCCACGCTGGAGGAGATCAAGGCCCGCAGCGGTCGCATCCTCGCGGTGGGCCACCAGGAGCAGGAGGTCGCGGACCACACGATCGTTGTGCCGCGCAACGAGCCGGAGCTGGACCCGATCCTGCTCGGCATCCCGCTGCAACTCCTCGCGTACCACGCGGCGTTGGCGCTCGGCCGGGACATCGACAAGCCGCGGAACCTGGCGAAGTCGGTGACGGTGGAGTAGCGGTGCGGGAAGCTCCGGGGGCCCACCCCCGGAGCTCCGGTCCGATAAAACGTTTTATCTAGGGGATCACGATCACCGGACGCTGCGCGCGGCGGGCCAGGCGGCCCGCCACCGAGCCGAAGATCTTGCCGATCACACCGTGCGTGCTCCCCACCACGATGGCATCCGCCGAGTACTCACGGCCGACCTCCTCCAGCTCGTGGCAGATGTCGCCGCCGCGCTCCACGAGGATCCACGACACCTCGGACAGGTAGTCGGCGCAGGCCAGCTCCAGGCCGAGCACCTCGGTGCGGTAGTCCGGGACGTCCACGAAGACCGGCGGCTCGCAGCCGGCCCAGACGGTGGCGGGCAGCCGGTTGGCCACATGGACGATGATCAGCCCCGAGCGCAACCGCCGAGCCATGCCGATGGCATAGGCGAGGGCGCGCTCACTGGAGACCGAGCCGTCGAATCCGACGACCACGCCGTGCTGGAAGGCCGGATCGCAAGAATGGCGCGCCTGCGCCGCCGCGTCGGGTTTCGCCGCCGAGTCGGCGAGCGGTTTGCCGTCGGCGGGGTCGTGGTGCTCGTAACCGGCCATGATGGGTTTTTCGGCGAGGGCGGCGCGGTGGGCGCCGCTAGAGCGGACACGGACAGCGGTGACCGCGGGATCGGCCAGGTTGGCCGGTAAGGGCGTTGCCCTCCCGCTGCCTCCAGAGTACGGCGGCGGCGCGTTCGTGGACAGATCCGTTGGACGCCCCGCCGTGGGTCTTAGTACCCGGAGTTTCCAGGAGAATGCCGGAGCCCGGCGGGAAGCGCAACGCCTCATGCCTCTCTGGTCGCCGACGTGGGCCACCGCGGCCCCGAACCGGCGTCCGACGCCCCGCCCTGGCGGCTGAAAACCGGACGGCCGGTTGCACTTCCGAGCGGAATCCGTTTGACGCTCAACCACCCGCCGTCCTCACACCGCCCCACCACCCCCCGGCGCGGCGAATCCCCGCGCGAGGCCGTGCCGCAGAGCGTCATGGCCGGTGCCCACGATCCACCCAGGACCAGGGCGGCGCCCGGTGGGCACAGCGGCGCGAGGTGTAAATCGGGGCGCGCGACGGCGCGTTGGCTCGGTGGCACGGTCGAATCGGCGATGCTTTTCGGCCAACTTTTCCATGGCGTACGGGTGTCCGGAACGTCCGCTTCCAACACCCCCACCACCAGCGGAAACGCGGAGCAGGGGGGTTCACCGAGCCAGCCGCACCGGTGTGTTACCGAGGGGCATAACCGAGGCGCACTTCCCAGCGGAGCCGGTGAGTGGAACGCTTCGTGATCGAATGCTTCGCGCCAAGTTGTCTTGTCGACTTAGTGCTGGATGGTGAACTTGTCACCGCATCCCGAGCGAACACACAGTAGATTCGATCTTGGGTAACACGGCGGGGGAAACGTGCAGTACCGAAAGGACGTTGCGTCGACCGAGGGGGGCTCATCCGCCATGACCCAGGACTCCAGGACCGGTGCGGCGACGGAGATCGCGATCTCGTCAACTCCGTCCCTCCGCCCGTCGGTTCAGAGCTGCTGCGGCACGACCAGTGGTGCGGCCACTGGAGGAACCACCATCACCACCAACGCGGCCACCAGCATCGGCACCTCAGGCCGCAAACTCTCCGCACGGCGCCGCAAGGAGGTCGTCGCCGTGCTCATGTTCAGCGGCGGCCCGATCTTCGAGAGCTCCATCCCGCTCTCGGTTTTCGGGGTCGACCGGCAGGACGCCGGTGTACCGCGCTACCGGCTGCTGGTCTGCGCCGGTGAGGACGGCCCGCTGCGCACCACCGGCGGTCTGGAGCTGACCGCCCCGTACGGGCTGGACGCGCTGAGCCGGGCCGGGACCGTGGTGGTCCCCGCCTGGCGCTCGATCTCCCAGCCGCCGCCCGCCTCGGCGCTGGCCGCGCTGCGCCGGGCGCACGAGGAGGGGGCGCGGATCATCGGCCTGTGCACCGGCGCCTTCGTGCTGGCCGCCGCCGGGCTGCTGGACGGCCGCCCGGCCACCACGCACTGGATGTACGCGCCGACGCTGGCCAAGCGCTATCCGTCGGTCCACGTCGATCCGCGCGAGCTCTACGTGGACGACGGGGACATACTCACCTCGGCCGGTACGGCCGCCGGTATCGATCTGTGCCTGCACGTGGTGCGGACCGACCACGGGGCCGAGGCGGCCAACGCGCTGGCCCGGCGCCTGGTCGTACCGCCCCGGCGCAGCGGCGGGCAGGAGCGGTACCTCGACAGGTCCTTACCAGAGGAGATCGGCGGGGACCCGCTGGCCGAGGTCGTCGCCTGGGCGCTGGAGCACCTCCACGAGCAGTTCGACGTGGAGACCCTGGCCGCCCGTGCCTATATGTCCCGTCGCACCTTCGACCGGCGGTTCCGCTCGCTCACCGGCAGCGCTCCGCTGCAGTGGCTGATCACCCAGCGGGTGCTGCAGGCGCAGCGGCTGCTGGAGACGTCGGACTACTCGGTGGACGAGGTGGCCGGACGGTGCGGCTTCCGCTCGCCGGTGGCGCTGCGCGGGCACTTCCGACGGCAGCTGGGCTCGTCCCCGGCCTCGTACCGGATGGCGTTCCGGGCCCGCAGACCACAGGAGGGCACCGAGCGCCAGGACCGCGCCGACCGACCGGAGCGCCCCGAGCGCGGTGAGGCGCCCAGCGAGGGCGTGCCGCACCAGCGGCGCGGCCCCCAGCCCCTGGACGGCCCGCAGGCCGGACGGCGGCTGGAGCCCGGCAAGCGGTACGAGCCGGGCAAGCCGGAGTCGGACCTGTACGCGGCGCGGATGCCCGAGCAGCACGGCCGGGCGGACAATCCGGAGATATCCGGACTGTCCGGCTCCGGGCTGACCCGGCTGCGCGGCGACCGCGGCGGGCGGCCGGGCGGGCGTCCCGGAGCCGTTCCGGGGCTGCTGCCGGGATCCGCTCGTAGCACGGCTATGCCAGGTCAACGGGATCGCCCCGTAGGGTGAGACGTATGAACGACCGCATGGTGTGGATCGACTGCGAGATGACCGGGCTCTCGCTCCGGCATGACGCACTGATCGAGGTGGCCGCCCTAGTCACCGATTCCGAGCTGAACGTCCTCGGTGACGGGGTGGACATCGTTATCCGGCCGCCAGCCGAGGCGCTGGAGACCATGCCGGAGGTGGTGCGCGAGATGCACACCGCCTCCGGCCTGCTCGAGGAACTGTCCGGTGGGACGACGCTCGCCGAGGCGGAGAAGCTGGTGCTCGACTATGTGCGCGCCTTCGTGCCGGAGCCGCGCAAGGCGCCACTGTGCGGAAACTCGGTGGGCACCGACCGGGGCTTCCTCGCCCGCGACATGCCCGAGCTGGAACAGCATCTGCACTATCGGATCGTGGACGTCTCCTCCATCAAGGAGCTGTCCCGCCGCTGGTATCCGCGGGCGTACTTCAACAGCCCGCAGAAGAACGGCAACCACCGGGCGCTGGCCGACATCAAGGAGAGCATCGCGGAGCTTCGCTACTACCGCGAGGCGGTCTTCGTCCCGGCTCCCGGCCCGGACACCGACACCGCACGGGCCATCGCGGCGAAGTACGTGCTGCCCGCCGGATGAGGTCAAAGCTCAAGGCCCCGTAAAAGGCTGGCGCAAGCACCCACGAAAACCCTGTATGCTTCTTCTCGGCCGGTGCGAGAAGCAGTCAAGCGCCGGTCATGGTGGGTGTAGCTCAGCTGGTAGAGCACCTGGTTGTGGTCCAGGATGTCGCGGGTTCGAGTCCCGTCACTCACCCTGAGAGACAAGCCCATGGCCTGCGAAGCCGCAGACCATGGGCTTGTCCGTCGTTTGGCCCGGAACCGATCCGCAGGCGAGCGACAGGATCCGATCAGCGACAGCGACACGGGAGACGAGGCGTCCCCTGGTCTCCGAGGCCGAGCCGCAGGAGAGCGGCGGCGGCCTGGAGCTGGCCGGACAGAGTGATCAGCTCGGCGGCGTTGCGGGCCAGGCGCTTGAGCTCGTGGACGGTGAGGATGACCTCCTGGTCGGGGCGGCCTCCGAATGGGGCTGGTGACGGCCCGCCGGACGAAACGGGAGCCGTCACCAGTTGGTTCGGGGCGCTGACCTCAGGACCAGGTGTAGGTCTGGGAGCCGCTGCCCGAGTCGCACCAGTTGATCTTCACGTTGTTGTTGATCGCGTCCGTTGCCATGCACCATGCGGGATTGAGGGAGCTTTGTAGCTGGTAGCCGCCGCTCGCCAGGGGATGGGCGATCCACTTCTGTGAGGCGTTGCCGTTGCAGTCCCACAGCACGAGGTTGTAGCCGGGCCCGGCGTAGTCGCTGTGTGCGATGTCTATGCACCGTCCGCTCTGCAGCCCCTGAATGTTGTAGACGCCCGTGGACACCTCATGGAAGGTCCACTTCTGGTTGTCCTGGTCGTTCGCCCAGTACGACCAGATCTCGGTCCAGTTCCCGGTGCCCTGTCCCCGGGCGTCGAGCACGCTCCCGGTGTACTGGTTGTGGATTGTGACGCCGGAGGCCGCGTTCGCCGATCCGACCGCGGAGAACATCGACGCCAGGACTGCGCTGGCGACCAAGGCTCTCCGCAGGGGGAGCCGACGGCGCGTGGATCGTGCCGTGCCGACGGTGGATGACGTGGCGGCGGCACCGGTTATGGCAGAGTGCATGTTCTTCTCCTTTGAAATGCGTTGGACGGGGCGAATCGCCGCGAGAACCGTCAGGGTGCGCCGTGCAATGTGACGGCAATCGCGGCATGACTGCCTGATTGAAGATTTGCGGGGATCTCGATGGTGCCGCGAATGGACCACTCACGGCGGTATCTCTGGTTTCCACTCCGGAATGCATGCCAGGAGATCTGCTATTGCGGTGGCGGAGTTTGTCTCTGCATCCGACTCGTTGTCGCGGAAGAAGAGTCCGAGATTGATCCCTGCCGGGCCGGCCCGGGCTCGTATGTGCTCGATTCCGAACCGCGGTTCCAGGTGCGCCCATAGCGCGTCGAGAATCCTCTCGGCGGCCATGGAGTCCGGCTGGGGCAGGTCCGGGTTGGTAAGTACCAGGCGGACGAGGTACACGGTCTCAGTCCCAGCCGATGCCGTCTGCCTGGCCCGCCGTCGCTGTGGCACCGGCAGGGGCCGCAGTCGCAGCCCATCCGGTACCGGCGGTGCCAGCGGCCGAGGTCAGGGATCCGGCGTCGAAAGCCGACCCGCAGAGCGCTAAGGCGACGACGGCGATAGGGAGGAAAATTTTCGACATGGCAGCCCCGCATGTTTGGTTAATATTTTTGGGCATTTCAGCTCGGTTTTCCGTCGGATTTCGACTGCCCGGCTAGTGCCTTGCGAAGAGAATGCCCGATGTCATGCACTGTCTGGAACGGTTTCGGTGTGGCACCAGAATGCCCGGCATCTTGGTGCCATACCGGCTCGATAGGTCTCCCCCAGGTCGCAGGCGCCCTCCTCGCGCCGCTGCGCAACGCGTCCCGCACCGGCTCCGATGTCACAGCCAGCCTTTTTGCGCGGCTCGGAGCCCCGCTTCGAAGCGGCTGCTGGCGCCCAGGCGTTCCATGAGTGCGGCCATGTGTCGGCGTACGGTGCGCAGTCCGACGCCCAGTCGCTTGGCTGCGGCTTCGTCGGTCATGCCAGCGGCCAGGAGAGCGAGCAGGTCGGTTTCTGCTTGGGTCAGGCCGCTTTCGGTGTCACGGGTTACTGCCGCGCCGAGGGGGACGGCGGTGTCCCAGGCCTGCTCGTAGACGCTGACCAGGGATGCCGCGATGCCGGGCTCGCGCGTGCACAGTGCCCCTGCTTTGGTGTTGCTGGGATCGATGGGGACGAGGGCGACTTCGCGGTCGAAGAGCAGCATGCGAGGGGGCAGGAGCGGTGCGGTGCGGACCTCGCCTCCGGAATCGGTCAGCCATTTCGCGTACGTGTGGGTGGCCGGGTCGTTTCGGACGCTGTCCTGGTAGAGCGTGAGGATCGCCATGCCGCGGCTGAGCGCGTCGGCGTCCAGCGGGCGCGAGGCCTCCAGGCTGGCTTGGGACTGCGCGCCGCCGGGCATGACCGACAAACACTCCCGTTTCATTTCCGTGGCGAGGATCTCGAGTCGGGCCTCGATCGCGTCCAGGCCGACCAGGCGTTCTGTTCCGTTCTCGGCGGTGTGGGGGGTGAGGTGGCCGTAGGCGGCCACCGCCTCGGCGGCGGCCGCCCGGTCAGCGGCCAGCTTTTGGCTGCGGCGTGCCAGATCGGCTTCCTGCCGACGGATGATCAGATCCAGGGCCAGTTGGGGGCTGACGGCCCGGAGCCTGCCCGGGTTGTCCCGGGACGGGCGCGCGAACGAGCGGTCGACCAGGTCGTCCAGTGCTTCTCGGACGACCTGCTCCGCCAGCTGTGTGATCACCTGGAGATCCGACAGGTCCGCCTGCGGGCAGCCCAGCAGAGCCGCGTACACGGCCTCGGTTTCAGGTCTCAGGCCCAGGACACCGAACACCCTGATCACCACTTTCTCAGTGCACGCGCAGACAGCCAGGCGGACAAGCGCGGGTGGACGACGAGAAGTTGCTTGATCGCGTACAGCAGAACACCGGCCCCGACATGAGCGCCACGAAGAAGGACACGACGAACTTCCGGAAGTTGGACCGTAAGAACCGGGCGGCGATGATGCCTGGCCCGGCCTCGAACCCGTTGCGCAGGGCATAGGGCACGCGCCCAGGGCCGTCCGGTCGGTAAGGTCCGTTCGATTACCGGTGGTTGAGATCTGGTGTACGGCGCGCGGGGAGTCTGTGCCGGATACCCCCGGGGGGATGTCCCGGGGGACATGGGGAGTTGGGGGTGGGCGGGGTGACGGCATTCGGTGAGATGTTGCTGGAGTTACGCCGGGTCGCGGGGCTGACGCAGGAGGAGCTTGCCGAGGCCGCCGGGTTGGCGGCCCGGTCGATCCAGGATCTGGAGCGGGGGCGGCGGGAGCGCCCCCAACGCCGCACCGTACAGCGGCTGGTATCGGCGCTGGGCCTGGCCGACGCTGACGCCGCCGCGCTGCTCGCGGCCGCCCGCACGGGCAAGCGGGTTGACCGGGGCGCCGATGACGGCGTCAGGGAATCCGGGCTGTTTGAGCGCCAGGACCAGTGGGCGGTGCTGGCGCGTGCGGCCGATCAGGCTTGGGGGGCCGGGGCGCCGTGGTACTGGTCCAGGCGGACGCGGGCATGGGCAAGACCTCGCTGCTGCACGCCTGGGCGGCCGCCCACCACCCCCGGGAGATCCGGGTGGCGTGCGCGAGTGGCGCGGAGATGGAGCAGGACTTCGCCTTCTCGGTGCTACGGCAACTGGCCGAGCCGTTGCTGGCCCGAACCGGTCACGCCGGGCGGGAGCGGCTGCTGTCGGGTCCGGCCGAGCTGGCGTCACACGCGCTGCGCGCGCAGGGGGCCAGCGAGGCCGGGGAGTTGCCCGCCGAGGCGTCACTGGGCCTCCTGCACAGCCTGTACTGGCTGATGGTGCACATCACCGATGACGGCCCGGTCGCCTTGGTGGTCGACGACGTGCACTGGGCGGACGTCCCCTCAGTGCGATGGCTGGAGTACCTGGCGCGGCGTCTTCGCGGCCTGCCGCTGCTGCTGGTACTGGCGGGACGACCGGAAGCCGGGCCCCAGGTCGAACCGCTGCTGGACCAGATCGCCCAACAGCCGTACTGCCGGACGATCGAGCTGTCGGGGTTGGGGGCCGACAGCGTGGCGCGGCTGGTGCGGGCGAGTCTGGGGCCCGCCGAACCCGGGTTCGTCGCTGCCTGCGCCGAGGCGACGCAGGGGAGCCCGCTGCTGCTGGGCAGGTTGCTGCGGACCCTGGCTGGCGACAAGGTCACGCCCACCGACGATCAGGCACACGTGGTCGAGGAGTTCCGGGGCCGGATCCTGGCCGGCACCGTGGTCAAGCGACTGGCGGACCAGCCGGAGCCCGTCCTGCGGCTGGTCCGGGCCCTGGCGGTGCTGGGAGACGGGACTGCCTGGCACGTCACGGCCGAGCTGGCGGGCCTGGGCGAGGCGAGGGCCAACGAGCTCCGGCGCCGGTTGCAGCACATCGGTGTGCTCGTGCCCGGCGAGCAGGCGCGGTTCGATCACCCCTTGGTCCGCGCCGCTGTCACCGAAGCCGTCCTGGGGCCGGTGGAACTGGCCGTGGAACACGCGCGGGCCGCCGAACTGCTCCGGCGCGACGGCGCGGCCGACGATCTCGTGGCGGCCCACCTCCTGCTGGCCGAACCAGCCGGTGAGGCCTGGCGGGTGGCCGCGTTGAGGCAGGCGGCGCGAACGACACGCGGCCGGGGGGCCGCGGAGACCACCGTGACCTATCTGCGCCGGGCGTTGCGCGAGCCCGTGTCCGTCGACGAGCGTGGCCCCTTGCTGCTGGAGTTGGCTAAGGACGAGCTGCAGGTCGACGTCGCCGCGGCCAGGCACCACCTGGCGCAGGCCTCGAACGCGTTGGCCGACCCGTACTCGCGGGCCGAGGCGGCCTACCGGCTCGGCACCTCGCTGTTCCTCGCGCACCAGCACGAAAGCGCCCTCGATGTCCTCGGCCGGGCGGTGGAGGACCTGCGGCACACGGACGACGGCACCGGCCTTGCCCGCGAGGTGTCATGGTTCCTGCAGGCACAGATGGTGCTGATCGGCTATGACCAGCTGTCCACGCTCCCCGCCGCCCGGCAGCTCGCCCGACGGCTGTGGGACTACAAGCTGGCTGGCGACACCCCCGGTGAGTGCGTGGTCCTGGCCGCCTTGTCCGGCTCGGCCGTCACCGGGGACGCCAGCGCCGCCGTCACCAACGATCTCCTCGACCGGGCCCTGAGGGGCGGGCTGGCGGGCATCGACACCTCGCAGATTCTCGTGAGCCTGGCCGGACTGGCCTTCGTAGCCACCGACCGCCTCGACGACGCGGTAGCGCAATTCGACCAGATCGCCGACGTGGGCGGCCGGTTCGGCTCCTTCCTGATGGTCTCGGCCGCCATGACCTGGCAACTGCTCGTCCACGCCCGCCGTGGTCAACAGCTCCCCCTCACGACCGATTTCGGGTATCCCGGCACGACGACCGAGGAAGGCATGGAGTCGGTCAGGCTGGCGATGACGACCCTGCTGGGCGAATCGCTGCTGGAACGGTGCGACCTGCCCTCGGCGACGGCGGCGCTCGCGCGGGATGCGGGACACGACAGGGCGGGCTGGGCCTGGCAGGGCCTGGCGCACCTGGCCCGCGCCCGCGTGAACGCGGCACGCGGCAATCCGGCCGCCGCCCTTGCCGTCCTGCAGGAATACGGCGCGCAGGAGACACGCGCACACGTGGCGAACCTGGCGATGACCCCCTGGCGGTCCCGCGCGGCAGCGCTGCACCTGCTGCTCGGACAGCGCACCGACGCACTCCAGCTCGCCACCGAAGAGCTGGAGCTGGCCCACCGCTGGGGGACCGAACGAGCGATCGGCCTCGCCTCGCGCACCCTGGGCACCATCCAGGGCGGCCGGGAAGGTCAGGCGCTCCTGCACCAGGCAGTGGACCTGCTGAAGCGCTCCCCCGCCCGCCTGGAACTGGCCCGAGCCCAGTACGACCTGGCGGCCGCCCTACTGCGCGCCGACCAAACCGACCAGGCCCGCCAGACGCTCAGCGAGGCGCTGGGCCTCGCGGACGCCTGCGGCAGCGTCCTGCTGGCCGGTCAGGTACGCACGGCACTGACCGCGCTCGGCGTACACCCGAAGCCAGCACCGGCTCCGGGTCCCAGCTTCTCCCTGACCCAGCACAGGCTGCTGGAGCTGGTCCGCGCGGGCCACACCGACCGCCAGGTCGCCCAAGCCCTGCTTCTCACACCCCAGGACGTCACCGGTCTGATGGAGCAGATCGGCCGCAAACAGGGCACGACCAGCAGAGCGGAACTGGCCCGCCCAACGCAGCCCGCCGGCCCTTGATGGCGCCACCGAGGATGAGCACGCGGCAGCGGGGGCTTGGGACGTCGGGCGTGCCGCCGCAGGATGTCGCCGACAGGCATTCCCGCTGACGCCTCACCCGCGCCACGAGAGTGCCAGGCTGAACGGCCCGTCAGCCTGGCCATGTCCGATCCCGCCGCCGGGCCTTCCGCATGTGGGTGGTGTGCCCGGACCGGTGGAGTACACGGTGATGCCGTAGCCGTTGCCCCACCGGCCAGGTCAACCAGGTTGGCCTTGCTCGCATACTGCCGTACCGCTCCGGTCAACACAGCGGAACCGAGGGCCATCCCGTCCGCTCCGGCCGCCCCGCGGGTGTTGTCCCTGGTCAGATGGGCGTCATCGGGACCCGACCGCATCACGTCCAACTGCTCTGTGCTCAAGCACCTTTTCTGCCACTATTGACGCACCATCACACAGCACTCGGGGGACGGGTGAAGACATTCAAGGTGGTTACGCTCGGCGAAGTAGGCGCCGGCAAGACCGTGTTCATGGCGGCGATGTTCCGCAGGCTCGGATTCGAGCGGCAGAACCTCGACTCGGCGACCTACTACCTCACCGCGGCGGACACAGAACGCAACCAACTCCAGGAACTCTGGGCGACCATCGCAGACCCCGGCCTGCCCTGGCCGGAATCGACCACGCTCAACCGCGTACCCCGGCTGAACTTCACCCTCAACGCGCTGGACAGCGCGGGCGACGCACAGCCGGTGTGCATGATCCAGTACATCGACTACTCCGGCGAGCGGCTTAGCAGGACCGGCGAGGAGCAGGGCGCGGCGGGCCCTGTCCAGCAGGAGTTCCGTGACCACATCCGAGAGGCGGACGTGCTGCTGGCGCTGCTCGACGGCCGACGGCTGCGGCAGCTGATGCGCAAGGACCCGCAAGGCGAGCGCTATCTGCGCCATGACGTCCTGCCCACCCTGTCGACGATCGCCGAGAGCCGCTCCGACTGCGTGGTGCACTTCGTGATCACCAAGTGGGACCTGTTGGAGCAGCAGAACATCAGCCTGGACCTGGTGATCGACGAACTCCGCAAGAACAAGGACTTCGCGGCGGTGGTGAATCGGCGTGCCAAGCGTACGGGCGGCGCCGTCCGGATCATCCCGGTCAGCTCCGTGGGCCGCGGTTTCGCGGCCATCCAGGACGACGACCGCATCACCAAGGTCCCCGGAGCGCGCCCGATTCCGTGGAACGTCGACGTGCCGGTCGTGGCCCTGCTGCCCGACTTCTACAGCCGGATGCTGGAGGACATCCGGTTGACCTACGAGCGTCGTCTGCCGCGGAAGGCCGCGTCGTTACTGCTGCGCGGTGCCCGGTTGATGCCGTTCGCGGAGGCACAGCTCGAAGAGTGGATCAACCGGTACGTGGCCGGTGAGGGCACCGAGAAGACCCTGGAGAGAACATTTCTCACGGGCCTGGTTCGGTGGGGCGGCCGACGCACCGAGCGTGCCGCCGAGCCGCGCCGCAGGTCCCGCAGGGAGAGCCGGGCCGCCGAGGAACTGCGCCGCGCCTGCGATCGCATGTTCGCGCAGATCGAAACCCAACTCACCGACTTCGAGCATCATTTCCCGGACTCGAAGGTGCGTGCCGAGGACGCCTGGCCAGAGGACGCGCCGTGAACGCCTCCCGCTCCCGCGACGGCCTGATAGGAGGGTGGCCTTTTCTGGTGGGCCGCACGGTCCATCACGGTCACCGGGCGATGGTGGTGCCCCAGCCGTACCTGGAGGCCGGCCTGCACCACCTTCTGGAGGATGCCGTGGGGGCGGAGGAGTCGCAGCATCCTGGCGGTGCGTGGGCGGCTTGGGCGTACGAACTCCCCGATCACCCCCTGCTGTTGATGCGCTCGTTCCTCGCCGCCGACCCGCAGCGCCCGGGCCAGGTGCTGTGTGACGAGCACTCGCGTCCCATCCGGCTGTACGCGGGCCTGGCCATATCGGAGTTCCCCGATGCCGCGGTCCCGGGGCCGGAGCTGATCAAGGCCCTGAAGGCGCGCGGCTCGGACGCCTTCTACCGCGCCGTGGCCGAGGAGACGCACGAGGAGCCCATGGCTCCCGAGCCCTCCTTCGCGCTGCCGTTGAAGGTCACCACCGTCCGCTATCGGGTCACCGACGAGTCGCTCTCCCCGCACGCGGCCGAGGGAACGGCGGCGCGAGAGGCGGGACCGGCCCCCGCCGACCAGCGACCGCGCCAGCCGATGGCGATGCTGCAGGAGATAGGGCGCGCGCTGGCCGGTCGGCGCACGCGGGAGGACCCGACGGGCGGGAGCGGAACCCGGGACGTCGTCTGGAAACCATGGGCCGTCCACCTGGTGGAGCTGGCACGGCCGACCGGGAAGCGCGCCCTGACCGCGGCGAACCTCGTCGCGGAAGCCAACCACCCCTGCTGCCGGATGTCAGGAGGGAGTGGCCGGGAACTCGACTAGATCGGCGCGCAACCCGCACCTTGGTGCGTCACGAACCGGCCGTGTTTGGCGGGCCCCGCTCGAGGTTCGTTGCCTCGGTGAGGCCCGGTCCGCGGAAGCGGACCGGGCCTTTGTCATGGCTGCGGGTTCTCGGCGGGCGGGAACGGATCTGCTGGGGGAGGATGGCTGTGTCCTGTTGTCCGGTCCGCCATGAGGGAGGCAGGCTCATGACGATCCCCTCCGACAGCCCGAGCGCCGGCGGCCTGCGGGGCGAGCAGCGCCCCTACGGCACCGGTCCCACCGGGACGTTCCTGACCGCACTGGGCAACTCCGCCTGGCAGGTGCTGCTGACCGCCGGTGTGGTGGCGGTGGCGGTGGGTATCTGCCTACTGGTGTGGCCGGGGGCCTCGCTGGTGGTGGTCGCCGACCTCTTCGGCATCTACCTGCTGGTGAGCGGTGTCTTCCAGCTCGCGGGGGCGTTCGGCACCCACGTACCGGGACATCTGCGGGTGCTCAGCTTCGTCACCGGCGCGCTGAGCGTGCTGCTGGGACTGCTCTGCTTCCGCGGGCCCGCGCAGTCGCTGCTGCTGCTCGCCCTGTGGATCGGCTTCGGCTGGCTGCTGCGCGGCGTCATGCTGACCGCGGTCGCGCTCTCCCACCATGAGCTGCCCGCGCGCGGCTGGCAGGTGTTCCTCGGCATCATCACGCTGCTCGGCGGCATCGTGCTGATCGTCGAGCCGTTCCGCTCCATCGCCGTGCTGACCGTGGTCGCGGGCGTCTGGCTGGTGGTGCTCGGGGTGGTCGAGGTGGTGCACGGGATCCAGCTGCGCACCCGAACCCACCGTCTCACCTCCTGATACGCGGTCCGCAGGGCCTCGCGCGGCTTGTAGCATTTCGGGGATGAGCGACCACGTGACCAACGGCGCCGCCTTCGACGAGCAGGCCCAGCGAGAGCTGCTGCGGCTGCGCGCCAGTATCGACAACCTTGACGCGGCCCTGGTCCATCTGCTCGCCGAGCGCTTCAAGTGCACCCAGGCCGTGGGCCACCTCAAGGCGGCACACAACCTGCCCCCGGCCGATCCCGCCCGCGAGGTGTCACAGATCGCCCGGCTGCGGAAGCTGGCGGAGGACGCCCATCTCGACCCGGCCTTCGCGGAGAAGTTCCTGACCTTCATCATCGAAGAGGTGGTCCAGCACCACAAGGCGATCGCCCAGGACTACTGAAGCGCTCCGCTGGGAGTGCGGTGATATGCCGTCGCTTGAGAGTGCGGTGATATGCCGTCGATCGTCCGCGGCTTCGTCGTGGCTGGTCGCGCCCAGGCGGCGGAGCCGCACATGAACACAGCCCCGCGCCCCTTTGATGGCGCATGGCGATGCCCCGGCCGGGTGGGGGTCCGGTCGGGGCATCTGGTTCAAGGGGCGGCGCTGATCAACCGCCGTATGCCGAGAAGGCCTTGGCGAACGCGTTCGGGTCCTGGCTGATCGACGAGCAGGTCGCGTCGGCGGAGTTCTTGGCGCCACCGGGGCACTGCTTGTCCCGGGTCGCGGACCACATCGACAGCCACGCCAGGTTCTTGGACTTGGCGAAGTCGGCCAGCTTGGTGGCGTCCGCCACGGTGAAGGTCTCGGTGCTGACGTCGTTGACCCCGATCATCGGAGTGACCGCGATCTTCTTCCACGCGTCCGCGTCGGAGATCCCCAGCACGCTCTTGACCTGGCTCTGGGTGGCGGTGGCGCCGTCGATGGCGTACTGGCCCATGTCGCCGGTGAACGACGAGCCGTAGTCCATCGCCATGATGTTGACCGCGTTGATGTCCACGCCGTTGCGCTTGGCGTCGGCCAGCAGGTTGATGCCGTCCTGGGTGAGCCCGGTGGGCATGGCGGGCAGTGTGAAGGAGACCTCAAGGCCCGGGTGGGACTTCTGCAGTTGGGCGATGGCCTGGGCGCGCTGGGTGTTGGCGGAGGTGTTGGTGAGCGCGCCGCCCTCCACGTCGAAGTCGACCTTGGTGAGCTTGTACTGGTCGATGACCTTGCCGTACGCGGACGCCAGCGCGGACGCCGACGAGCAGGTGGTGGCCAGCTCGTTGCCGTTGGCGCCGCCGAAGGAGACCCGTACGTCGCCGCCCGCCGCGCGCAGCGCGCCGATCTGACCGGCGGTGGTGTTACCGCCCAGGTCGGTCACGCCGCCCCACTTGGGGGTGCAGGAGCCGCCGTCGGTGATGAAGGCGAGGTTGAACTGCTTGACGCCGGTCGCCTTCTCGGCGGCCACCAGGTCGTACGCCGGGTAGAGCGAGGTGTCGACGTACGGGGAGAAGCCCGCGTTGGCCGAACTGCCGTTGCCGGTAACGATGGTGGGAGTGGCGGTCGGTGTCGGGCTCTGGGTGGGAGTGGCGGTCGGGGACGGGGGCGGGGTGGCCGTGGGGCGGCCGGTGGGGGTCGGGGTGGGTCCTTCACCCGCCGAGCACTTGCCTTCGTTGATGAGGCAGTTGGCCGGGGCGGCCGCGGACCCGCCGATGGCGACGAAGCCGACGGTGACCGACTTCCCGGCCGGTATGGAGCTGTCCCAGGACTCACCGGTGACGGTGATCGTCTGACCGCTGGCGGTGTACTTGCCGTTCCACAGCGAGCTGATCTTCGTGCCGCTGGGCAGGTCGAACTTCAGCGTCCAGCCGGACAGCGCCTGGTTCGAGGAGTTGGTGATCACATACTGGCCGGTGTAACCACCGCTCCAGCCGCTGGTCTTGGTGAACGCGGCACCCAGCGAGGCCGCCTGCGCCGAGCCCGCGAGGGCGACCGCGGTGCCCGCGACCGCCGCGCAGACCACGACGCCGCCGATCAACTGGAGCCTGCGGCTGGCGCGGTGGCGGTGCGAACTACTCATCGGGGTTGCCTACCTCTGTGTCCGGGGTGTGGGGGGATGGCAGCACGCTAGCGGCTGGAAAACGGACAAAAAGCCAGTTCAGGGCGGGCACGGCTGGTCTTATGGCGTGCTTAAGGAACCCATCGGCAGGGGTTATGCTTCGCCGCCGCGCCGCCTCGGTCGCCCGCCGTCGCAGCGGTTCTGGGAGGGGTTCGGGGGCTTCTACGCGGCCTCGGGGACGCCGATCAGCCGTCGCGACGGCGGACGTTCTCCGCCGCGGCGGCGAGCAGCCGAGACGGCGCGGTTCGGCGGTTGCGGGACGGCCGCATCCGCGACACCCAGGACCCAGCCGCCAGCCCCCTGCGGCGCCGTACGACCCGGTGCCCCCGGCGCGCCCCGATCCGGGTGCGGGGCTGCAGCGCCAGCCACACCCGTACCTCGGTGCCGCCCAGCACCGAGCGGCCCAACGCCACGTCGCCGCCGGTGGATTCGGCGACCCGGCGCACGATGTCCAGCCCGAGGCCGGTGGAGCCCGGGCGCCCGTCACCCTGCCCGCGCCGCAGCGCCGCCGCCGGGTCCTTGATGCCGGGACCGGCGTCGGAGACCAGCACGATCACCGCGTCCTCGGAGCTGTGCACGTCGACGGCGAACGCGGTGCCCTCCGGGGTGTGCCGGAAGACATTGCCGAGCAACGCGTCCAGCGCCGCGGCGAGTTCGGCACGGGCCACCGGCACCCGCGCCGGGCGGTCCACGCCCGCGGTGCTCACCCGGCGGCCCTGGTCCTCGGCGAGCGCCGACCAGAACGCCATCCGCTCCCTGATCACCTCTGCCGCGTCGCACCCCGCGGCCGCCGCGCTGGCCGAGGCGGAGTGCTGGGCCTGGCCGCGCGCGGTGCGGATGATCTGGTCGACCTCGCGCTCCAGTTGGGCCACCGCCTGCCGTGTCTGCTCGGCGGCCGGGCCGTCGCCCAGCGATGCCGCGTTCAGCCGTAGCACGGTGAGCGGGGTGCGCAACCGGTGCGACAGGTCGGCGGCCAACTCCCGTTCATTGGCGAGTAGTTGGGCGACCTTGTCGGCCATGGAGTTGAACGCGACCGCGGCGGCGCGCAGTTCGGACGGCCCGTCCTCACGTACCCGTACCCCCAACCGGCCCTGGCCGAGGTCGCGGGCGGCGGCGGCCAGCCGCCGGGCCGGGCGGACCAGCCGGGTGCCCAGCCGGTCGGCGACCGCCACCGAGCCCACCACCAGACCGGCGCCGACCAGCGCGAGCACCGCCCATGCCGCGGTCACCCCGCGGGTCACCTCGCCCTCCGGCACGAAGACCTCGACCACGGCGATCGAGCCGGAACTGACGGCGGTGGGTTGCAGCAGCGCGTAACCGCCGGGCACCCGCAGGGTCGACGCCCGGCCGAGCCTGCTGGCGGTGTCGAGGTCGGCCCGGGTGACCCACTGGCGGCCGATCTCGACCTCCCCGCCGGATCCGGCGGCCGGTACGTGGACGGCGATCCGGCCGTCGGCGCCCGCCTGGGTGGAGGCGACCGCACGGTCCAGCTGGGTGCGGTCGGTGGTGATGGCCAGGGCCGGGCCGATCGCCGCCGCCTGCCGCTCGGCGTTGGTCAGCGCGCGGTCGCGGGCCATCTCCCGTACCACCAGGCCGAGCGGTACGGCGAACGCCAGCACCACCATGGCGGTCACCGCCACGACCACTCTGACCAGTGCCCATCTCATGGCCGCGGCCCCGGCGGCTCCAGCTTGACCCCGACACCGCGCACGGTGTGCAGATAGCGCGGACTCGCCGCGGTCTCACCGAGTTTGCGGCGCAGCCAGGACAGGTGCACATCGATGGTCTGGTCGTCGCCGTAGGCCTGCTGCCACACCTCGGCGAGCAGTTCACGGCGGGCCACCACCACTCCGGGCCGGGCGGCGAGGAAGGCCAGTAGGTCGAACTCGCGCCGGGTCAGGTCCAACGCGGCGCCGTCCAGCAGCGCCTCACGCCGCTGCACGTCGATCCGCAGTCCTCCGACGTGCAGCACCGGGGACGCCTCGGCGGTGCGCGAGCGGCGCAGTACCGCGGCCAGCCGCGCCGAAAGGTGTTCCACCGAGAAGGGTTTGACCAGGTAGTCGTCGGCGCCGTCGTTGAGCAGCCGGACGATCTCCGCCTCGTCGTCGCGCGCGGTGGCCACAATCACCGGCACGTTGGTGATGCCGCGCAGCATCTTCAGCGCCTCGGCGCCGTCGAGGTCGGGCAGGCCGAGGTCCAGGATCACCACGTCGAACCCCACCTGCGCCACCTCGCGCAGCGCCTCCAGGGCGGTGCCGACACTGCGTACGGTGTGCGATGCCTCGCTGAGGTGGCGGATGAGCGCGGAACGCACGAACTGGTCGTCCTCGACCACGAGCACACTTGCCATGCCCGGCACCGTACGCCATAACGGGCCAGCCGCTCCCGGCGCGTTCCGGCGCCCGGGACGGGTGGGGCAGGATGGTTGGGTGCGAAGAGCGTTGGTTCACACCGGTGCGTGGGCGTTGGCCACGGGGGCGGCGATCGGTCTGTCCTGGTACGGGGTTCACACCGTGTTGGCCGGTACGGTGTACGACCCGCCGCGCGCGTTGCCGATCTCCGGGGGCGACGCGTCGGCCAGCGCGCTGCCCAGCAGCAGTCCTGAGACCTCGTCCACCCACCGGCCCAGGCCGCAGGACTCCCCGTCAGCATCACCGTCCCAGCCCGCCGCCTCCCAACTGTCGCCGCACCAGACGCAGTCCACCGGGACCGTCTACAGCTACACGGTCAACGGCGGCCGGGTGGCGATCGATCTGGCGCCGTCCTCGGCCTCGTTGGTGTCCGCGACGCCCAACTCGGGCTGGTCCATGCAGGTATGGAAGCAGAACGGCTGGCTACGGGTGGACTTCACCTCGGGCGGTCACGCCTCCTCGGTGTTCTGTACGTGGAACGGGCATGCGCCGACCGTTCAGACCTATGAGTCTTGACGACTCAGGTGGAGCTTCGCCCCCGAACCCCCGTTGGGCCCTGACGGGGCGCGGGGCTGTGTTCATGTGCGGCTCCGCCGCCTGGGCGCGACCAGCCACAACGGCGCCGCGGACGATCGACCGCGCATCGCGGCACTCCCAGCGGAGCGCTCAGTGGAACGCGTCGTCCGGTGGGGGCGGGGACGGCTTGGCGGTCGCGTCGGTGACCGCGGCGGCGCCCGCTGTGAAGTCGGCCAGGGCGCGGCCGTGTTCGACCCGACCGGGGTGCGGGTCGGTGGCGATGCGGCGGGTCAGGTCGGCGACCGGGAGTTCGCCCGCGGTGCCCAGCAGCAGCGCGTTGCCGAAGCGGCGGCCGCGCAGTACGGCCGGGTCGGCGGCGAGCAGGCACTCGGTGAAGCAGGCCCGTACGGTGGCGACCTGGGAGCGCAGGAAGTCCAGCCGCCGCCCGTCGGCGAGGTTGGCCGCGTACCAGCCGCTGGGCCGCAGCACCCGAGCGACCTCGGCGAGGAACTCGGTGCTGGTCAGATGGGCGGGGGTGCGGGCGCCGGTGAAGACATCGGCGATGATCAGGTGCGCCCAGTGCTCGGGGAGCTTGGCCAGGCCCTCGCGGGCGTCCCCGCCGCGCACCCGGATCCGCCAGGACCGGTCCAACGGCAGTTCCCTGCGCACCAGTTGGACCAGGGCGGCGTCGTTCTCGATGACCTGCTGGGTGGACCGGGGCCGGGTCGCGGCGACGTAGCGCGGCAGGGTCAGCGCCCCGCCGCCAAGGTGCACCACGTGCAGCGGCTGGCCGGGCGGGCTCACCAGGTCCACGACGTGGCCGAGCCGCCGCTGGTAGGCGAACTCCAGCCGGGTGGGATCGTCAAGGTCCACATGGGACTGCGGGGCACCGTCGATCAGCAGTGACCAGGCATGCGGCCGGTCACGGTCGGGCACCAGCTCCGCGACGCCGCCGTCGACCTTCTCGCGCACCGGCTCCGGGGTGCGCGACCTGCCTTGCCTGTTGCCTGCCACCCCACCAGTATCGGCGAGGCCCCCGGGTCACCGCGGGGCTACCGCCCGTCAACAGCCTGGATGCCGTCGGCGGCCTCGATGGTACGGGCGGCCTCACCGAGTGCCAGCCGCAGCAGCGTCGGGTCGTTGACCGGGATGCCGTGCTCCGGAGCGACCAGCCAGCGGGTGCCCGCGACCGGCGGCTCGCCGACCTCGTCGCGGCCCCGCCCGTGGGTCTGGGTGCAGGCGCTGCCCGGCAGGTCCCAGTCGGCGGCGGTACCGGTGGGCACCAGAAAGCCGAGGGTGTCACCGGAGGCGTCGTGCAGCACCGGTCCGACGCCGGTGCGCAGCCGCAGGATGTCCACCGCCTCCAGGCCCTGCCGGGAGGGCACGGTGACCAGCTCCCAGGCGGGGGCGGGCGCCAGCCCGTCACCGCGCGCTGTCGCATACGACCTGTGTGCCCCACCGGTGTCCAACAAGGTGAACCCTCCTCGCAGTCGGGAGCGCAACTGCCTCGTCCGTACACCATGCACAACGCCGCGCCCCGTCAACCGCTACGGGCGTGTGCCGCCGCAAAGGATGGCACTTAATGGCGAATGCTGGATGAGATATCCGTTTTGTAGCGAAACATTGGGTGGTTGGCTGATCACAGTCGGTACGGTCGTGTCCGCCGAATCAGCCACCAGCACACGACCGCAGGATCAGGGGAGGCCCCGCCATGGCACCCTCACCCACACCGGACCGTCCCGGACCCAACACCGCCTTCCGTCGGATGCGCGGCGACCTTTCGCCGGGCGAGTTCTCGGCGGCGGTGCGGCGGGCGGCCCGCGAGATCGGCGAGCGAGTGAGCTGCGACGCCCGGTACATCGGGCGCGTGGAGTCCGGCGAGATCCGATGCCCCAACTACGCGTACGAGCGGGTGTTCAAGCACATGTTCCCCGGCTATTCGCTCGCGGAGCTCGGGTTCGCACCGCGCGACACGGTGCGCGGGCGGCGGGCACGCGAGGCCCGCCGGGCGGCTGCCGCGGCCGGTTCCGGCCCGGAGGCGTACGGGTTCGGCGCACGCGAAGAACACACCCACAGTGACGAGGAGAGCGACGTGCTACGTCGCGCATTCATGACCAGCGGCCCGGCCGCCGCGCTGGCGGCGACGCTGCCGCGCGGCTCCGCCTCGGCCGCGCCCCGCCGCGTCGGCGGCCCCGAGGTGCGGACCGTGGAGGAGGCGGTGCGCCAGATCCGGCTGCTCGACGACCGGCACGGCGCGGACGGACTCTACGAGCGCGCCGGGCACTGGCTGCGCAACGCCTACTCGATGCTCGAAGAGGGCGCGTACAGCCAACCGGTGGCCGACCGGCTGCACAGCGGTTCCGGGGAACTGGCCATCTCCGTCGGATGGTTGGCGCACGACTCGGGGCGGCACGAGGAGGCCCGCTCGTACTACGCGGAAGCGCTGGCCACCGCGCGGATGGCGGGCGATCCGGCGCTGGAGGCGCACGCGTTCTGCAACACCTCGTTCCTGGCCCGGGACGCCGACCGGCCACGGGAGGCGGTACGCGCCGCGCAGGCGGCCCAGCAGGCGGCGGCCCGGCTCGGCTCGTCCCGGCTGCTGTCGCTGCTGGCGCTGCGCGAGGCGGGCGGCTGGGCCGGGCTCGGCGACCGGGTGGCGTGCGAGCGGGCGCTGCTGAGGGCGCAGCGGCTGTACGGGCGCGGCCCGGCCGACTGCGATCCGGAGTGGATGACGTTCTACGGCGAGGCCGAGATGGCAGGGCTTGAGGCACAGTGCTGGTCGCGACTGGGCGACTACCGGCGCGCGGCGGCGCACGCCCGCCGGGGCGTCGCGCTCCAAGACGCCCACTTCACCCGGAACATCGCGCTCTACAGCGCGGAGCTCGCCGGTGACCTGGCCGCGAGCGGCGAACCCGACGAGGCCGCCAACGCGGGGTGCCGGGCACTGGAGTTGCTGGGCGAGCGGGTCAAGTCCTCCCGCATCCAGGGCATGCTGGACCTGGCGGCACGCGCACTGCGCCCGTACCGGCGCAGGTCAGCGGTGGCCGCGTTCTTCAACGGATACATCGCCAAACACGCACTGTGAGAACGCCCTCCGGGGGGTTGGGGGTTGGAGGGCTTGCCCGGGGGGTTAGGGCTCGCCCCCCAACTAGCCGGGCCCTGGAGGCTTGGGGCCTGCGCCCCAACTAACCCGGATCGCCGTGAGATTTGGGGGCTTGCCCCAGCCACTCGAGTCCTGGGGGCTTGGGGGCATGCCCCCAACCAACCCAAGACCGCTGGGGGGTTTGGGGGGCTTGCCCCCCCAAAAAAGCCCCGATCCCCACCGAGACGTCAGTCGAGGTGGCCCGTGTCGTTCCAGCGCTCGATGGCGGGCGCGCCGTAGGCCCAGCCCAGCACGGACAACGACGCCGGGTCCAACCTGATCGTCGCGCCGAAGGCGAGGTCATGGCCGAGCCAGCGCGCGCCGAGGGCGCGCAGGAAGTGGCCGTGGGCGAACACCAGCACATCGCGGTCGGCGGACCGCGCCCACGCCACGGCCTCGTCGGCCCGCGCGGTCATCTCTGCGACCGTCTCGCCTCGCTCGGCGCCGTCCCGCCAGACCAGCCAGTCCGGGCGGCCCGCCCGTATCTCCGCCGGGGTCAGGCCCTCGTAGTCGCCGTAGTCCCACTCCAGGAGCGTCTCCCACTCCTTGGCGCGGGGGCCGAACCCGGCCAGCTCGCACGTCTCCCGGGCGCGGGACAGCGGGCTGGTGCGTACCTCGACGTCCGGCAGGCCGTTCCAGGGCGCGCGGCGCAGCCGGTCGGCGAGCAGCCGTGCGGTGCGCCGTCCCTCCTCGGTGAGCGGGATGTCGGTGCGGCCGGTGTGGCGGCCGGTGACCGACCACTCGGTCTGCCCGTGCCGGACGAGGAACATGCGCGGTGCCATACCGAGGGTGGACCTTTCAGACTGCGTTTTCCGGGGGCGAGCCCCGGCCCCCCGGCCGATGACATGACGTACACGGACCTTCCGCCCTGCTGGACGAAGACCCGCAGTCCATCATCGCCCACCGGGCACGCAGGACGGCGCCCGGGTCCTCGTGTTCGCCCGCGCGCTGGCGACCGCGGCCCGGTCAAGCACACACCCGCACCGCAGAAGCGCACCACAACCCGCACCGTGCGCAACGCCACACAAAGGCGAAACGGCACACGGGTGGGCGGGCGGGACAAAACCCGTACCGCCAGCGCGAGCGAAC
>NZ_JANFNH010000002.1 GCF_024436055.1 Streptantibioticus rubrisoli
CGGGCCGCGGGCGGAACCGCCGACGTCACCCTGGAACCCTGCAACCACACCGGCCGTACCGGCCCCTGCGCCCAGGCGCTGATCGCCGACGGAGTCGCCCGGGTCGTCCACGCCGTCGCCGACCCCACGCCCACCGCCACCGGCGGCGCCGCCACCCTGCGCGCCGCGGGCATCGACGTGGAGGGCGGTCTGCTCGCCGAGGCCGCGGCCCGCGGCAACGAGGCATGGCTGACCGCCACTGAGCGCCAGTGGCCCTTCGTGACCTGGAAGTACGCCGCCACGCTGGACGGCCGCAGCGCCGCCGCCGACGGAACCAGCCGCTGGATCACCGCGCCCCAGGCCCGGGCCGAGGTGCACCGGCTGCGCGCCGAGTCCGACGCGGTGCTGGTCGGCTCCGGCACCCTGCGCGCCGACGACCCGCACCTCGCGGTGCGCGGCGTCGACGGTGACATCACCCAGCCGCTGCGGGTCGTGGTGGACACCGAGGCCACCATCAGCCCCGACGCACGGGTGCTGGACTCGGCCGCGCCCACCCTGGTGGCGGTCGCCGAGGACGCCGAAACCGGCCACCTCAACGCCGAGGTGCTCCGGCTGCCGCGGGCCGCCGAGGGGCGCGGGCTCGACCCGTACGCCCTGCTCAGCGCGTTGTACCAGCGCGATGTGCGGTCCGTACTGCTGGAGGGCGGGCCCACCCTCGCGGGTGCCTTCCTGGCGGCCGGGCTGGTCGACAAGGTCATCGGGTACATCGCCCCCGCACTGCTCGGCGCCGGGCCCGCCGCCCTCGCCGACGCCGGAATCCCCACCATCGAACGGGCGTTGCGGCTCGATGTGGCCGACGTGCAGCCGATCGGCCCCGACATCCGCATCACCGCCTACCCGTCCCCCGACCACCTTCGGGTCGCCGAAACCGCCAAGGAGAACTGAGTGTTCACCGGAATCGTCGAAGAACTGGGCGAGGTCGTCGCCGTGGCCGACCTGGGCGACGCCTCACGCTTCACCCTGCGCGGCCCGGTCGTCACCCAGGACGCCAAGCACGGCGACTCGATCGCGGTCAACGGCGTATGCCTCACGGTCGTGGAGACCGCGGACGGCGCCTTCACCGCCGACGTGATGGCCGAAACGTTGCACCGCTCCAGCCTGGGCGCGCTGCGCACCGGCTCCCGGGTCAACCTGGAGCGGCCGATGGCGCTCGGCGGAAGGCTCGGCGGACACCTCGTCCAGGGGCACGTCGACGGCACCGGCACCATCGTGGAGCGCACCCCCGCCGAGCACTGGGAGATCGTCAAGGTCTCGCTGCCGAAGGAACTTTCGCGATACGTGGTGGAGAAGGGGTCGATCACGGTGGACGGCATCAGCCTCACCGTGGTCGAGGCGGCCGACGACTACTTCACCGTCAGCCTGATCCCCACCACGCTCTCGCTGACCACCCTCGGCATCAAGCAGCCCGGCGACCCGGTCAACCTCGAAGTGGACGTGCTCGCCAAGTACGTTGAGCGACTGCTGGGCGACAGAACCGGGGACGTGGCCAAGTGAGTGCCTTGAACTGGTTGTCCGGCCAGGCCTTCTCGGTGCTGGGACAGCACATCATCTGGTCCGACATGATCGGCAACGTGCTCGGCCTGGCCGCGCTCGCGCTGGGCTGGCGCCGCTCGGTGTGGAGCTGGCCCGCGCAGTTGCTCTCCGGGCTGATCCTGGTCGTCGCGTACGCCACCGCCCACCTCAGCGGCGGCATCGGCAAGCAACTCGTGGTCATCACCGTGGCGTTGTGGGGCTGGGCGCGGTGGCGGCGCGGGCTGCGCGCCGAGGGCGATGTCGCGGTGCGCTTCGCCAGCTGGCGGGAGCGCGGCCTGCTGGCCGCCGGGTTGGCGCTCGGCACGCTGCTGGTCGGCGGGCTGTTCACGGCGTACCCGGCACTGTCCTGGAACCCCTGGCCGGACGCCTACATATTCGTCGGCACCCTCGCCGCGATGGTGGCGCAGGCGCGTGGCTGGGTCGAGTTCTGGTTCGCCTGGCTCGCGGTGGACCTGGTCGGCGTACCGCTGGCGTTCAGCAGCGGCCTGGTCTTCTCCGCCCTCGTCTACGTCGTCTACTTCATTCTCGTGATCGCGGGCATGCGCGCCTGGTGGCTGCGCACCCGGGTGCTCCGGACCCGAACCGGGAGCGTATTGGAAGGAGCTGCCGCGTGAGCGTCGCGCTCGCGGCCGCCGGGCCGCACATGACAGTGAAAGCCGCGCCTTCGCGCCGCGAGGGCGGAGAAGCGAACACAGGGGGCACAGCATGACCGCGCTGCACAGCTGGTACGACGGCGACGGGTTCGCCCTGGATCCCGTCGAGCGGGCGATCGCCGAGATCGCGGCCGGACGCCCGGTCGTGGTGGTGGACGACGAGGACCGGGAGAACGAGGGCGACCTGGTCTTCGCCGCGGAGCTGGCCACCCCCGAACTCGTCGCCTTCATGATGACCGAGTGCCGCGGCCTGATCTGCGCCCCTTTGGAGGCTCCCGACCTGGACCGGCTCGACCTGCCGCAGATGGTGCAGCAGAACACCGAGTCGATGCGCACCGCCTTCACCGTCTCCGTCGACGTGGCCCCCGAACACGGCACCACCACCGGCATCTCCGCCGCCGACCGGGCCGCCACCTTGCGGATGCTCGCCAACCCCGACAGCGTGCCCACCGACTTCGTGCGCCCCGGACACATCTTCCCGCTGCGTGCCCGCTCCGGCGGTGTGCTCACCCGCGACGGACACACCGAGGCGGGGGTTGACCTGGCCCGACTGGCGGGGCTGCGTCCGGCCGCGGCCATCTGCGAGATCGCCAACGAGGACGGCACCATGGCCCGGCTGCCCGAACTGGTGCCGTTCGCCCGCAAGCACGGCCTGGTGATCATCTCCATCGCGGACCTGATCGCCTACCGCAGGGCCAACGAGCCCACCGTGCGCCGTGAGGCGAGCACCTCGCTGCCCACCGAGTTCGGCGACTTCCGCGCCTACGGCTACCGCAGCACCGTCGACGGCGTGGAGCACATCGCGCTGGTGTACGGCGAGCTCGGCCAGGGCGAGGACGTGCTGGTGCGGATGCACTCCGAGTGCCTGACCGGCGACGTCTTCCACTCGCTGCGCTGCGACTGCGGGCCGCAGTTGCAGGAGTCGATGCGAAGGGTGGCCGCCGAGGGCCGTGGCGTGGTGGTCTACCTGCGCGGGCACGAGGGCCGCGGCATCGGTCTGCTGCACAAGCTGCGCGCGTACGAGCTCCAGGAGCGCGGGCGCGACACGCTGGACGCCAACCTGGAACTCGGACTGCCCGCCGACTCCCGCGACTACGCCGCGGGCGCCCAGATCCTGGCCGACCTCGGCGTCAGATCGCTGCGGCTGCTGACCAACAACCCGCAGAAGGAGGCCGCGTTGACCGCACACGGTCTGCGGGTCACCGGCCGGGAGCCGATGCCGGTGCAGGCGGGGGAGCACAATCTGCGGTACCTGCGCACCAAGCGCGACCGGATGGGCCATGAGCTGCCGTGGCTCGACGCCGCCGCGCCGACCGGCGCGTGCGGAAACCAGTGACCGGCGTTTAGTTTTCCCCGGGGACACAGTCCCCTGGACCCCACCTAAGGAGAGACGTGAGCGGTAAGGGCGCCCCAGAGCTGAGCGTGAAGAACTGTGGTGACCTGCGGGTCGCCGTGGTCGCGGCGCAGTGGCACCAGCAGGTGATGGACGGACTGGTCGACGGTGCGCTGCGCGCACTGCACGAACTGGGCATCGACGAGCCGACCCTGCTGCGGGTACCCGGCAGCTTCGAACTCCCGGTCGTCGCCAAGGCGTTGGCCGGTCGCGGCTATGACGCGGTGGTCGCGCTCGGCGTGGTGATCCGTGGCGGCACCCCGCACTTCGACTACGTCTGCCAGGGGGTGACCACCGGGCTCACCCAGGTGTCGGTGGACACCGGAGTGCCGATCGGCTTCGGCGTGTTGACCTGCGACACCGAGGCGCAGGCGCTGGACCGCGCCGGACTGCCCGGCTCCGCTGAGGACAAGGGGCATGAGGCGGTCACCGCGGCGGTGGCGACGGCGGCGACTCTCCGGTCGGTTTCCGAGCCCTGGCGCTAACTGCCGGGGCCGCAGCACGTAGAGTGTGACCACCATGGCCAACAAGACATTCGAGGAACTCTTCGCCGAGCTCCAGCACAAGGCCGCCACCGGCGACCCGAACACGTCGCGTACCGCCGAACTGGTCAAGGCGGGCGTGCACACCATCGGCAAGAAGGTGGTCGAGGAGGCCGCCGAGGTGTGGATGGCCGCCGAGCACGAGGGCACCGATCGCACCGCCGAGGAGATCTCCCAGCTGCTGTACCACCTTCAGGTGATGATGGTCGCCCGGGGAATCTCCCTGGACGATGTATACGCTCACCTGTAAGCGTCCTCTGTCCGTACGCCACCAGCACTCATCGAAGGAAGCCTTCCCATGCTGCGCATCGCCGTCCCCAACAAGGGTTCTCTGTCCGAGCCTGCGTCGGCGATGCTGCATGAGGCGGGCTACCGGCAGCGCAAGGACCGCAGGGAACTGGTGCTGGTCGACGCGGAGAACCAGGTCGAGTTCTTCTTCCTGCGCCCGCGGGACATCGCCGTGTACGTCGGCTCCGGCCGCCTCGACATCGGCATCACCGGCCGGGACCTGCTGCTGGACTCCGGCGCGCAGGCCGAGGAGATCATGCAGCTCGGCTTCGCCGCCTCCACGTTCCGGTACGCCACCCGGCCCGGCACCGCCAGCAGCGTCAAGGAGTTCGGCGGCATGACGATCGCCACCTCCTTCGCCGGACTGGTCGAGAAGCACCTCGCCGACAACGGGGTGGACGCCTCCGTGGTCCACCTCGACGGCGCCGTGGAGACCGCCATCCAGCTCGGCGTCGCCGAGATCATCGCGGACGTGGTGGAGACCGGCACCACGCTGCGCAACGCGGGCCTGGAGATCATCGGCGAGCCGATCCTGGAGTCCGAGGCGGTGGTCATCCGCCGCACCGGCGCGCCCACCGACGACCCCAAGGTCCAGCAGTTCCTCCGGCGGATGCAGGGCGTCCTGGTGGCCCGGCGGTACGTGATGATGGACTACGACATCCGGGCCGAGAAGGTCGAGGCGGCGGTCGCCCTCACCCCGGGCCTTGAGTCGCCGACCATCTCCCCGCTGCACCACGAGGGCTGGGTCGCGGTCCGCTCCATGGTGCCGTCCCGCGACGCCCAGCGGATCATGGACGACCTGTACGAGCTGGGCGCCCGTGCCATTCTGACCACCGGCATCCACGCCTGCCGCCTGTGACCGCCGCCTCTCCCCGCACCGGGAAGCCAGCCGAGATGCCCGCTTGCGATCCGCTGCCCGAGTTGCCGGTGACCTTCCGGCCCACCAGGACCCGGGCGGTCCTGCTGTCGGTCGGCAGTGTGATGCTGGTCACGTTCACCGTCGTCGCGCTGGCGATGCCGGATCCCTGGGCGGCGACCGACCGCTCCACCATGATCGGTACCGGGCTGCTGATCTTCGCCCTGCTGGTGCTGCTCAGCCGCCCCAGGGTGGTCGCCGACCGCGACGGCGTGACCGTCGTCAACCTCACCACCAGGCGCCGCCTGGAATGGGCCGAGGTGCTGCGCGTCAACCTGCGTGCGGGTGATCCATGGGTCTATCTCGACCTCGCCGACGGCACCAGCCTGGCCGCGATGGGCATCCAGCCGGGAATGGCCAAGGAACAGGCGCTACGGCACGCCCGGCAGCTGCGCGCGCTCGCCGACGCGTACGGAACCGGCGGCCACGACCGCCGGTGAAACCGGACATAACGCCCTGATGGCGTGGGCGGGCCTCCCTTTGGGGGCCGCGGCTTGACTACTCTTGTGGTGCATGGCGCGTGGGCGCCCACCCCGCTACGCCGCGGGGGATACCGGAACGATCCAAGGAGTGACACCTAACCGGCGATGGACGAATCGTCCTGTAGTACCTGCGCCGCCTCCGCTGTGAACGCTTCATGCGTGGTGGTGGCGGCATGAGTTCCCTCCTGCTGCTCGGTGCGGCACTTCTCCTCATCCTCGCCAACGGGTTCTTCGTGGCCGCCGAGTTCGGCCTGGTCACCGTGGAACGGCCGGAGGCCGAGCGGGCCGCGGCGGGCGGGGACCGACGGGCCCGCAGTGTGGTCGCGGCCCTGCGCAAGCTCTCCTTCCAACTCTCCGGGACCCAGCTGGGCATCACCATCACCTCGCTGGTGGTCGGCATGCTCGCCGAGCCCGCGCTGGCCCGGCTGCTCACCGGCCCGCTCACCGCGATCGGGCTGCCGGACGCGGTGGCGCCCGGGGTGGCCGTGGTGCTGGGCATGATCGCCGCCTCGGCGGTGCAGATGGTCATCGGTGAGCTGGTGCCCAAGAACTGGGCCGTCTCCCGGCCGCTGCAGGTGGCCCGGATGGTGGCCGGCCCGCAGCGGGCGTTCTCCCGGGCCTTTCGGCCGGTCATCCAGATACTCAACTCGGCCGCCAACCGACTGGTGCGCGCCATGGGCGTGGAGCCCGCCGACGAGCTGGCGTCCGCCCGCACCCCCACCGAACTGGTGTCGCTGGCCCGCCACTCGGCGCGCGCCGGTGCCATCGAGGAGGACACCGCCGACCTTTTCGTGCGCACCATCAACCTCGGTGAGCTGACCGCCCAGTCGGTGATGACCGCACGGGTCAAGGTCAGTGCCCTGGACGACACCACGACCGCCGCCGACGTGCTCAACCTGACCAGGGCGACCGGTCTGTCCCGCTTCCCGGTCTACCGGGAGCGGCTGGACGAGGTGGTCGGCGTGGTCCACCTCAAGGACGCCCTCGCCGTCCCCGCCCATCTGCGGGCCACCACCCCGGTGGGCCGGATCGCGGTGGCCCCGCTGCTGGTCCCGGAGACGCTGCCGGTACAGCCGCTGCTGGAGCGGTTGCGCAGCGAGCAGCCGATGGCCGTGGTGGTCGACGAGTACGGCGGCACCGCGGGTGTGGTGACGCTGGAGGACATCGTGGAGGAACTGGTCGGCGAGGTGCGTGACGAGCACGACCACGAGGGCGCCGACACCCCCGAACTGGCGCAGGCCCCGGCCCAGGACGGCCACCCCGCGTGGGACGCGGACGGCAGCTGCCGGGCCGACGTGCTGGCCAGGATCGGGCTCGACGTGCCGCAGGGACCGTACGAGACGGTGGCCGGACTGGTCGCCGATCTGCTCGGCCGGATTCCGCGGCCCGGTGACATCGCCCGGCTGCCCGGCTGGGAGCTGCGGGTGCGCGAGGTGGTGCACCACCGGGCCGAACGGATACGCCTGGTGCGCACCGGTGATGGGCAGGAGGAGGAGTGATGAGTTTCCTCCAACTTCTGCTCGCGGTACTGCTGGTGCTGGGCAACGGGTTCTTCGTGGGCGCCGAGTTCGCCATGGTCTCGGTGCGGCGCAGCCAGGTCGAGCCGCTCGCGGAGCGGCAGCGGCGGGCCCGTACCGTGCTGCACGGGCTGGAGAGCCTGCCGCAGATGATGGCCGCCGCGCAGTTCGGCGTCACCGTCTGCTCGTTGACCCTCGGCGCGGTGGCCGAGCCCACTGTCGCGGCGCTGCTTGAGCCGGTGTTCGCCGCGGTGCGGGTGCCCGCGGAACTGGTGCATCCGATCGGCTATGTGATCGCGCTCGCCCTGGTGGTCTTCTTCCACCTGGTCATCGGCGAGTTGGTACCGAAGAACCTGGCGATGGCCGCGCCGGAGAAGACGGCGCTGTGGCTGGGGCCCGGACTGGTCGCCTTCGCCGGGCTGTTCCGGCCGGTGATCGTGGTGCTGGGCGCTTGCGCGCGGCTGGTGCTCAAGCTGTTCCGGGTGGAGCCGCGGGACGAGATCGAGGCGGCGTTCACCAGCGAGCAGCTCAGCCATCTGCTGGCGGACTCCCGGCAGGCTGGACTGCTCGATCCCGGCCACCTCGAACGCCTTGAGGACGCACTGGAGTTGGGCACCCGACCGGTCACCGACGTACTGCTGGAGCCGTCGGCGCTGGTGACGGTGGGGCCTGACGTCACACCGTTCGAGGTCGAGCAACTCACTGTCCGCACCGGGTACTCGCGCTTCCCGGTGGCCGGACCCGACGGGACGTTCCTCGGTTACCTCCACGTCAAGGACGTGCTGGAACTCCAGGAGACGGACGAGGGCGACCGCCCGGTCCCGCGCCGCCTGTGGCGCCCGATGACCACGCTACGGGCCGAACTCCCGCTGGACGACGCGCTGACCGCCATGCGGCGGGCGGCCTCCCACCTGGCGGCCGTCAGTGACGCTGACGGCCGCACGCTGGGCCTGGTGGCGCTGGAGGACGTGCTGGAGGTGCTGGTCGGCGAGGTACGGGACCCCGCCCACCGGGCGCCTACGGCCCGCAGGGCGCCGGAGCAGCCCGCCGCCGTGGCGGCTGATGTCACGTCGGGGGTGGCGGTGGGCTAGAGCGCAGCCCCCGGCGGGGGCTCCAGGGGGCCGGAGCCCCCTGGAACCCCTCTATTCCAGTGGGGATTGGCCGGGGCCACGCCCCGAGAGGACTTCGCCGTAGGCCTGCATCAGGTCCGGAAGCCGAAGCGTGGACAGGTCCACGCGGGTGGGCGTGCCCCCGTACGTCGAGAGCCGCAGGTCGCGGTACGCGCAGCTCTTCTCGTACAACGTGCGCAGAAAGCGCCCGTTGCCCAGCTCGTCGATCCAGCCCTGAGCCACCACATGGCCCGCGATGCTGCGCAGCTCGTCCAGGGCCTCCTCGTCCCAGCGGTCCCCGCCATCGGCGGCCAGTACCTCGCCGATCTTCGTCAGTTCCAGGGGCCGGTAACTGGGGAAGTCCACCCGGGTGGTGAACCGTGAGCTGAGACCGGGATTGGCGGCGAGCAGTCGGTCCATCCCCTCGGGGTATCCGGCGAGGATCACCACCAGCCGGTCCCGGTTGTCCTCGGCCCGCTTCAGCAGCACCTGCAACGCCTCTTCGCCATACGCGTCGCCCTTGCTGTAACCGGAGTTGGACAGGCTGTACGCCTCGTCCACGAACAGTACGCCGCCCAGCGCGGAGTCGATGAGTTCATTGGCCTTGACCGCCGTCTGTCCCAGGAACTCGCCGACCAGATCGGCCCGTTGGGCCTCCACCAGATGGTCGCCGCCGAGCAGCCCGAGCGCGAAGAAGACCCGGCCGAGGATCCGCGCCACCGTGGTCTTGCCGGTGCCCGACGGGCCGGAGAAGACGAAGTGCCGCTTCGGCGGCTGCACCGGCAGCCCCTGACCAGCCCGTAGCCGGGCCATCCGCAACTGCGCGGAGAGCGCCTTGACCTGCCGTTTGACCGGTTCCAGACCGACCATCCGCTCCAACTCGGCCAGCGCGTTGGCCAGTAGTACCGGATCCGGCGTGCCCAGGGGTATCTCCGGTGGTATCGGGGCCACCGGCAGTACCGCCTTCTCCCGTACCGCGTCGTCGTCCACCGGTGCGGAGGCGGGGGAGGACCCCGCCGCCGCGGGGCTGTCGGACGTGCGGCCGGGGTCGGTGTCGGGGAGCGGGGCCTGGTCGCCGTCCGGTACGCCGTCGGGGCCGGACTGGCCGACTCCGGCGAGCGTCACGGTCGCCAGGTCCTGCGCCTCGTCCAGGCCGTCCTCCGCCTCGTTGATCGCCGCCAGCCGGGCGGCGGTGTCCATGAAGGTGGGATCCACCCGGTGCACCGCCCGGTACAGCGGCAGCGCGGCGGCGGAGCGGCCGGTGCCCTCGTAGGCGCGCCCCAGCCAGTAGCGCAGCTCCTTGCGCTGCGGCAGTTCGCTGCGGCAACGCATCAGCGCGGCGGCCAGCAGTGGCTCGGCCTGCCCGCACATCTCCAGCCGTACCCGGGCCATGCCGCCGAACAGGCCCGCTTCTATGCCCAGCACGGGATCGTCCAGCAGCGGCTCGGTGTGCCGCACCAGCTGCTCCCAGTCCTTTACCAGGTACGCCCGGCAGGCGTGCAGGAAGCGGACCTGAGGATCGGTGTCCACCGGCGGGCACTCGGCCAACGCCCGGTCCAGATCGGCCACATGGCGGCCGTCCAGCCAGTGCGAGGCATGGGCCAGTAACAGGTCGCGCGGTGACTCCAGCACCGGCTGCACCCACCAGCCCAGCCAGTACCAGGAGTTGAGCGAGCGGTTGTGACGTTTGCGCTGCTCGCCGAACCGCTCCCGGTGCCGGTACATCCGCAGCAGGGCGGTGGAGGTGTCGGTGCGCAGGGCGTGCAGTCCCAGCCAGGCGTCGGCCATCCCGGGATCCTGCCGCACCGCCGCCCGGAACTCCTCCTCGGCGTGCGCGTACGCTCCCACCGTGCAGGCGTCGACGGCGCGCAGCCACGCCAGATCGGCGGGGCCGCCGGAGCGCTCAGTACCGAAGTTCATCAGGTCCCCCACAACCGTGCCCCCGTGGCCTGTCAACGCCACCCCTGCGAACGGTCCTGTCGAACTGTGCTGATGTCGAACGGGCCTAGCCGCCAAGGAAGTTGGCGCGGGAGCGGACCGCGAAGCCGCCCCCTTCGGCATCGTACCTGCGGTGTTGCGCGGGGCAGAGAGCGGCGCACCGCTCTCTCAGGTTACGGATGGCGAACCGGCCGCCGCGGAAAGGCACTGGGCGGACCGTGACGCAGTGTGAGAACGAATCCGACTAAAGGGACATCCCATGGAGCCGGAACAGGACGAAGCCCCCGGTCACGGGGGAACAACCGGGGGCTTCGTGTCATCGGGCGGTCGGCTGCCGACCGCGCATTCAGAACGTAAGTCCTGTACGCCCCCCAGGTCAAGCCGCCACCGGACACTTGGTGCCAGACGTTCCGCCTTCGCAGCTCACCGGCCGCGTATTGTCACCGTGCGTAAGGAGCAAGGGCGTTCAGGATCGACACATCGGCCCCGGGAGTACCTCATATCCATCCGACCTCTGCAGTACCAGCAGATCGGCGAAAGGACGAGACGGATCGGCCGCGAAGTGATCGGCCTCGGCCCGCGCCCAGCCGTGCCAGAAGTCACGCAGGTCCGGGCCGTCGCGGTGCCGCCCCCGCTCCCAGGCGCGCTCCCGGGGAAACTCCATCCACACCAGTCCCGCCAGTAACGGCCGCACCTCCTGTCGCCCGGCCCCGACGCCCTCGATCAGCACCACCGGCGCGCACGGCACCGAAGCGAACGAGGCGAACCGGGCCGCGGTCCAGTCGTAGACCGCGTACCGCGCCGCGGCCCCCCGGGCCAGCGGCTCCAGCACCTGCTCACGCAGCCGCCCGGTCCACCCGAAGAGCTCCTCATGGGTGGCGAGGTCGTCCAGACGCACCACGGGCGCCCCGTCGAGCGCGGCGGCCAGCCGGGCGGCGAAGGTGCTCTTGCCGGAACCGGCGTGCCCGTCCACCGCGACCAGCCGCACCGGGCCGCAGGACGGCGGCAGCGCGCGCAGCTGGGTGGCGAGCCGGGACAGGGTGGGGGAGGGGGCATCGGGTTGGTCCATCGCGATCAGCCTACGGCGCGTCCCGGGACGGCCCCGATGCGCCCTGGACGGGCGGCGATTACGGTATGGCCGTGACTGACTCCCGCGACGACCTCCACCCCGCCGACCGCGTCGCCAAGGCCTGTCGGGCCGCCGCCGCTGCCGGACTGGACGCGCTGCTCATCTCACCCGGTGCCGACCTGCGGTACCTGACCGGGTACCACGCGCTGCCGCTGGAACGGCTGACCTGCCTGGTCTGCCCGGTCCAGGGCGACCCGGTGCTGGTGGTGCCCGCCCTGGAGAAGGCGGCGGCCGAGGCCTCACCGGTCGGCGGGCTCGGCATCGAGATCGTCGGCTGGGCGGAGACCGAGGACCCCTACGCACTGGTCGCCGACCGGCTGCCCAAGGGCAGCGCGCGGATCGCGGTGGACGACCACATGTGGGCGGAGAAGGTGCTGGCGTTCCGTGCCGCGTTGCCGCACGCCGAGCAGAGCCTCGCAGGGGCGGTGCTACGGGAGCTGCGGATGCGCAAGACCCCGGCCGAGGTGGCGGCGCTGCGCCGGGCCGGGGCGGCCATCGACCGGGTGCACCGCAGGATCGGCGAGTGGCTGCGGCCCGGCCGCACCGAACGGGAGGTGGCCCGGGACATCGCCGACGCGATCATCGAGGCGGGCCATACCACCTGCGACTTCGCCATCGTGGCCGCCGGGCCCAACGGCGCCAGCCCGCACCACGAGGGCTCCGACCGGGTGATCAAGGCCGGTGACCCGGTGGTGGTCGACATCGGCGGCACCACGGCCGAAGGCTACTGCTCGGACTCCACCCGCACCTACGCGGTCGGCGAACCACCTGCGGAGTTCCGCGAGTTGTACGAGGTGCTGCTGCGCGCCCAGCAGGCGCAGACCGAGGCGGTACGCCCCGGGCTCACCGCACGGGAGCTCGACGCGATCGGCCGGGACATCATCGCGGACGCCGGATACGGCGAGCACTTCCTGCACCGCACCGGGCACGGCATCGGCCTGGAGACCCACGAAGAGCCGTACATCGTGGCGTCCAGCGACCGGCCGCTGGAGCCGGGCATGGCCTTCTCCATCGAACCGGGCATCTACCTGCCGGGCCGCTTCGGCGCCCGGATCGAGGACATCGCCGTGGTCACCGAGACCGGCGGTGAACGGCTCAACGTCACCGGCCGGGAACTGGTCGTACTCCCTACCTGAGCCCAGGGGATGGCCCAACCGCCCTACCCGGTACGACAGTTGTCCGACAGAACCGACCCGACGCGTCACCGACAAGGGGGTTCCGCCATATGACAAGACCCACGACCCGCCGCACCGTCCTGGTCACCGCGCTCGCCGCCGCCACCACCGCCGCGACGCGCGCTTCCGCCGAGCCACGCGGCACCAAGGGGCTGGCGGCCACCCCCGCACCCGGCTCGGAGGCGGCCTCCGTGGACTACCACGCCTGGACCTCGTACACCGACTGGCGCTGCGGAGCCGGGCGGGGCACCAGGGCGGTACCCGGGCGCCGCCCCGGCATCGTGCTGGACCGTCCGCTCGGCACCGTCGAGTACACCGACCCGCACACCAAGACCACCAGCACCTGGGAGTACGCCACCTGGACCTCCCCGGTGCGCACCCTGCCGTTCGGCGCCACCGAACTGGTCGCCTCCTGGAACGCCCGCACCCCCCAAGGCACCTGGCTGCAGGCCGAGTTGAACGGAACCTACAGCGATGGCGGCTCCACACCGTGGTACGTGATGGGCCGTTGGGCGTCCGGCGACGGCGACATCAAGCGCACCTCGGTGGACGGCCAGGACGACGGCAAGAGCGGCATCTCCACCGACACCTTCGCCATCGACACCCCGGCGGGCGGGCTGCGGCTGGTCTCCTACCGGCTGCGGCTGACCCTCTACCGCCGCCCGCGCACCCACCTCACCCCGACCGTCTGGCGGATCGGCGCCATGGCCTCCGCCGTCCCCGACCGGTTCACGGTGCCCGCGTCCAAGCCCGGCGAGGGCGCCGGACACGAACTGCGGGTACCGCGCTACTCGCAGGAGATCCACAAGGGCCAGTACCCCGAGTACAACAACGGTGGCGAGGCCTGGTGCAGCCCGACCTCCTCGCAGATGGTGATCGAGTACTGGGGACGCCGACCCACCCCCGCCCAACTCGCCTGGGTCAACCCGGCGTTCGCCGACCCGCAGGTCGACCAGGCGGCCCGGTACACCTACGACTGGCAGTACCAGGGCTGCGGCAACTGGCCGTTCAACGCCGCGTACGCGGCGAGCTACCCCGGGATGCAAGCGGTGATCACCCGACTGCGCTCGCTGAACGACGTGGAACGGCTGATCCGGCACGGCATCCCGGTGATAACGTCCCAGTCCTTCCTCGCCTCGGAACTCGACGGCGCGGGCTACGGCACCGCGGGCCATCTGATGTGCGTGGTCGGCTTCACACCAACCGGCGACGTGATCGCCAACGACCCGTTCAGCCCCGACGACGCGGCGGTCCGACACGTCTACAAACGCCGCCAGTTCGAGAACATCTGGCTACGGACGAAGCGCTACAACGCGAAGGGCCAGGTGGTGGGCGGTACGGGCGGTGTTTGCTACCTCTACTGGCCCACCGAGATCACACCTGGTCAGAGGGCTGCACTGGCTCACGTCGGCGTCCGCTGACCCAAACGTAGGGCCCCTCTCCAGCGCATCGGAGAGGGGCTACGATTTTCGCCTCAGCGACGCCAGGGAGCGTCCAGGGATCCGTCTGCGTCGGCTGTGCCAACCCCGCCGCGCCACACCTCAGTCCACACAATCCGCACCTACCGCCCGGCATCCGGTGGGAACGATCACGTCGCGGCCGTGGTACCGAAGCGGGCGATGGGCTTGAAGTACGGCCGGTACATCATCCGCGAGCGCCTCAGCCATGTCGGCATCGGCTTCAAGTCCGCGCAGTTGCTCTGGCCTGTCACCCTTAGGCGCTGGTGAGGTGGACCTTAAGCCGACCATAAGGAACGCTCAGAGGGTGCTTGGCCTGGTGATTCGCCGGGCGGTCCCGGCTAACGTGGCGGTCGCCGCGATACGAAAGCCAAGTGCCTCCCTGTTGGCTTCCCCCCACTTGTTTCGCGGCCTTGCTTGGTCTCGCGGGCCCGGTGCTGGACGGGGGCATCGGGCCCGCGAGAGCGCGCGATCCTCGGCGCGGGCAAGTGCTCGATGCCCGGCATTGGCGAATGCGCAGGGCCGACGATGCAGTCCAACGCCCTGCTTCGCGGAGCGATGCCGACAACTACGGTATGTGGCAGGGTCGTTGTGATCACACGCGGCTTTGATGAGGCGCTTCCGGCGCTGCCCAACGACGGGGGGAAGCATGCGCCCTCCACAGTTCCCGGGCAGGGCCCCCAGGATTTGTCCGCGGTCGGGCCGGGAGTTGGCCGGACGGCGCCACACCGTCCTGCCGTGCTGCTTGCCTCGCCCGACTACAGGTCCGAGGGGTTGGTGTTCGCCCCGCACAGGACGATGGCGACCTGCTCGCCGTCGTCCGGTGTGTAGGCGCCACTCATCAGCCCGGCCAGAGCCGTGGCCGTGCCGTGCTCAACCGCCAAACGTCGGTGGTCCCACAACGCTTGGCGAGCCCGCACGATCTCCGCGTCGGGTACGAGGACTGATTCGACGTGACCATGCTGCGCCGCGTGCAGGGCCATCTTCGAGGCGCGTCGGGCGCCAAGGGAATCAGCGGCAATTGAGTCGACCGGCACATCAACTACCCGCCCTGCCCGCAAGGCGGCGTTCAGCGCACGGCAGTTCTCCGGCTCGACCGCCACCGTCCGCACCCCATGCTCGGCTGCTGCCGTGGCGACACCAGCGAACAGGCCACCACCGCCGACCGCGACAACCACCGTGTCCAGGCCCGGGATCTGCTGCCGGATCTCCTCCAGCACCGTCCCGGCCCCGGCGGCGATCAGCGGATGATCGTAGGCGTGCGACGCCAAAGCCCCTGAGTTCTCAGCAAACTCGGCACAAGCCGCCGCAGCCTCGGCGTACTCCGCTCCTACCAGCCGCACCTCCGCCCCGTAGGAGCGGAGCCGCTCGACCTTCACCGCGGGGGCGGTCTCCGGCAGAAACACCGTCGCCCGCACCCCGTGCTGCCGGGCCGCCCATGCACAGGCCAGCCCGGCGTTCCCGCCCGAAGCGATCGTGACCCCTGCCTCTGGCAGCGCCCCCGCCTCCCGACGCGCCAGGAGGAAGTTCACCGCACCGCGTGCCTTGAAACTGCCCGTGTGTTGCATGAACTCCAACGCCAGCCATACGCGGGCCCCCGCAAAGGTGCCCGGGTCGACCGCTGCGACCGCCACAGGACGAACCTGCCCAGCGATCCGGTCGGCGGCCTGCTTGACGTCGCCGTAGGCAAGAGGGATCACGATCGCTCCTTACGTCAGGACCAGGCGATGAGCTGGCCCGTCGTGGTGTCAGGCCCAGGAAGAGCGCAAACGCGATCCTTCGCTGGCCCGGCGGTCGACGCCTCCTACGCTGCTGACGAAGACCGTGGGCGAGCTTGGTCGACGGGGCCCTCGGCAACTACCGCCCGGAGCACGGGACTCGGCTTGCGGTCGAGTTCCGGCTGCCGGGCCGCCTGTCAGCGGCTCTGTCGGAGTGGCTGCCGCGCCGGTACGCCCGGAGCCTCGATCACCCGCCGTCCACGCAACTCCATGTCGCCGAGGTTATCTTGCGGGAACGGGGTTGCCAGCAGCAGCCCCACCACCTCCGCAATCGACGCGGCGCCCGCTACGTATGCGGGGCCATCTGCACTGCCGTGGCCTTGGGCGTCGGCTCCCACCATGCAGCGCACCGGGCTGCGTACACGGATGGCACCGCACCGCCCGGCGGTTCACTGCCCGGGACACGAGGCTGGAGCAGCATCGAGTGCCGCGCCCGCGCTGCGAGCTGCTGACGCTGTTCCGTGCGCACGCTCACGACGACATCGAGTGCCGGAACGCCGCGTGCGGCACCCTGTTGAGCCCGGCGAAGCTGTTTCCAGCACACCAAGGCGGTGGCCGCCGCGAACGCGAAACCCGCGACCGCGACCGCCGTACCTGCTACCCCGCCGCCTGATCGGCCGATCTACCTGCGCCGTCTACCAGCCGATACCAGCGGCAGGAGGTGCTGGTGCGTCGTTTTGCTGTTGTGTCGCTGGCTGTCCTCGGGCTGCTGGGCATCTTCGCGCCGCCCGCCCAGGCGCGCACACCCGGCTTCCGCCTGATTTTCAGCGACGCCTTCAACATCCCCACGAAGCTCGGCTCCTTCCGGGACTGCGACCACAACACCGACACCCCGCAGGCGTACTGTGGCGGCCTCGACGGGAGCGTCAGCGCGAACTGGTGGGCGTACCCAGCAGGTTGGCCGGACACCGCCACTGAGTGGGGCTACCGGGTCGGCGGCTACTACCACCCCGAGGACACCGTGTGGATCGCGCCCAGCGCGTGGGGCGACGGCCAGATGCACATCCGCATGTACCGGCCAGCGGATGGTGGCCCGGTACACTCCGCGACGGTGGTGCCGAAGAAGGCCATGCGGCTGAAGTACGGCCGGTACGAGATCCGGGAGCGTGTCTCCCATGTCGGGGTCGGGTTCAAGTCCGCGCAGTTGCTCTGGCCGGTCGGCGGCGGCGGCTGTTCGGAGATCGACTTCCCGGAGAACAGCCACGACGTCGCCCCGTCCGCCTACGACCACCCGGCCGATTGCGGGCCGCAGGACTGGTTCGACACTCGCGTGGCGTGGACGGCCTGGCACACCTACACGATCACGTGGCTGCCCTCCGGTGTGGCCTTCGGCCTCGACGGTCGGGTCATCGGCGTCAGCCGCTACTCGCCGAGGACGCCCATGGATTGGGATATCCAAAACGAGTCGTCGCTGGACGGCGAGACCGCCCGGCCTGGCTCGTGGGACCAGATCGACATCAGCTACGTGCGCGTCTGGTCCTACTCCTGAGTTTCCCCGCCCCGATGCCGCCGGTGACGAGGGCCGTGCTCGGTGGGGCTTGCCCGTGCCGAGGGTCGCGGGCCATCGCGCGGGCCCGGCACCGTCGTCCAGCGCACCGGGCCCGCGAGATCAAGCTAAGGCCGCGAAACAAAGTGGGGGGAAGCCTAGGGAGGCATCGGCTTTCGCGTCGCGGCAACCGTCACGCTAGCCGGTACCGCCCGGCGAATCAGCAGGCCAGACAGCGAACAGGTGATCCTTATGGTCGGCTTAAGGTTCGGCTCACCAGCGCATAAGGGGGACGACCATGACCGACCGCGCCCCCGAGGACTGGCGCAGCTTTGGCGCAGCTTGGACGCACCGCTCGGGTAGGCCAGTTGGAGGCCGATCCTGGGCCACTGCTCGGCCACTGCTCCCGCTGCGGACAAGCAGCGTGGCTCGGCGAGGCCAGGTGGCGGCACGACGGCACCGTCTGTCGACATGACTGGCGTTCCACCGTGTTCGTGCCCGAGGCACCACAGACTCATCACCAATCCGTCACGCTGGCACCATGGCTTAGCCAAGTCCCAGAGGTGCAGCCGACGCCTCATCAGAGTCGGTGAGCGAAATCCGAGCACCGAGGGGCCCGATGAGCCGCCGTCTCGCCGCAAGCGCCACGGGGGGACGGCCCCGGCCGGACAGTGGCAGTCCGAGACTTCGGAGAACGGCGGGATGAATCCCCGTGGTCGGGGTAGCCGCCGTTCGACAGACCCCCGAAGTCCGGAGGTACCGACTTGTCATCCGAAACCGCGCCGCTGTCCGTTGATGTGGTCGTACGTCAGCCCGACGTGGCGGTGGTGTCGATCGGCGGCGATCTCGATATGGACACCGCGACCGAACTGCACTACCAGTTGGCCAACCAAATCGCCCACGGGCGCCGCAATCTGGTGCTCGATCTCTCGGCCGTTCCCTTCATGGACTCCTCGGGCCTCAACATCATCCTGCGAACGTTGCAGGAGGCGCGGCGCATTGAGGGAAGTGTGCAGGTGGTGGCACCGACGCCCGCGGTGCGCAGAATCCTGGAACTGACTGGTGTGGCGCTGGCCATGCCGATCCGCGACACGGTGGACGCGGCGGTGCTCGGGGTGGCGGAAGCGGTCGAGGCCGCCAGTCGCGGTGCGTTGGAGGATGGAGAGGCCGTCATAGGCGGTTCCGAAAGCTGAGTTGCGGGGAGCCGCGATGTCACGGGGTAGAGCTGGCGAGGCTGTTGTGGTTGACCATGCCGGTCCGCTTCGCCACCTACCACCCCAACGTCCGCACCCATCAGAGCATGTACACGTTGGGGCCGGGTAGGCGCAGCGGCAATGAACGGGCGGTAGTTGTCGGGAGTGGAAGGGAGTCGGTCTTGCTCAAACCTCATCCGCTGGTGCTTCGCGCCCTGTTGGAACGGTACGAGTCCCTGGCCGCAGCGGTGGGGGCCGCTGCCGAATCCGTCGAGGCGCGGCGTGAACTGGAGGACGTGACTTACACGTTGTGTGTGTCGACGGGTACCCGGGACGTGGAGGCCGCGGTCGCGGCGGCGCGGACCATGTTGGAGGAGGCGTTCGCGGTGACCGTGGCGCCCCGGAGCGAGTCGCGGCGGCCGTCGACCACCACTGCTGCCTGATGTGATGTCCGCGCGCCAGCGGTGGGAAGCGGACACCGCGGCAGCGGACGGGAGTGGTCAGGCGGCTTCGATCCTTCAGGCGGCTTCGATCCTCGGGAAGACGAACTCGTCGAGGAACAGCCCCAGGGCCATGGCGACGGGGATGGCGACCAGGGCGCCGGTGATGCCGAGCAGCGCCCCACCGATGAGAACGGCGACGACGGTGACGATGGGATGGACGTCCACGGCGAACCTCATCACCCGTGGAATGATCAGGTAGTCCTCGGCCAGCCGGAAGAGCAGGTAGAACACGGCGGTGGCGATGGCGAGGGTCAGGGAGACTGAGAGCGCCACCAGGCTGACGGCGAGTCCGCCGATGGTGGCTCCCACCATCGGCACCAGGTCCATCAGGGCCACGAGGACACCGAGCGCCGCCGGGTAGGGGATGTCGGTCGCCATGCACCAGGCGAACGTGGCCAGCCCGGCGATCCCGGAGGTGGCCAGGTTGCCCAGCATGTACCGACCGGTGCGGATGATGATCTCCTCGGCGAGGGCCTCCACCCGCTCACGACGGCTGCCGGGGACGAACCGGTGGCAGAACCGCTTTATCTGCGGCAAGCCCACCATGAAGTACAGCGTGACGACCACGACCACGACGGTCGCCGTCACCGTGCTGATCACCATGCGGCCCGCGCCGAGCAGGCCGTCGAGGATGCCGGATCCGCCGTCTGAGAGCTGTTGCTTCGCCTTGTCGACGAGGTGGTAGCGGTCCTCCAGGTGCCCCAACGTGGAGTGATGGTCGTGTAGTTGCTGAAGCCAGCCCGGTACGGCGCGGACGAAGGCGATGAACTCGTCCGTGACGGGCGGCACGACCAGGGCCACGAAACCCGCCAGCACAGTGGCGACGGCGGCCACCACCAGCGCCACGGCCCAGCCCCTGCGCAGCCGGTGCCGTACCAGCCAGCGGACGATCGGGTCAAGACTGATCGCCACGAACAGCGACAGGAGGAGCAGGACCAGCAGTTCGCTGATGCGGATGACCTCCTGGGCCAGGGAGTAGGCCAGCACACCGCCGAGGGTGATGTGGAAGCCTGTCGCGAACCACGTCCCCGCGCCGCCCTCGCGGTCCAGCCGCGCCCCCAGCGCTCCCGCATATCGAGGCCTCCGCCGCCTGGGAGCCGGAAGGGAACGCCCGTTGACCGGCAGACCGCTGCGACCACTTTCATGCGCCATCAGGGTGTCCTGATTGTCGAGGTGATCGGTAGGGATTCGGTGACCCGCTCGCCATCGTCAGACCGTCGCGGCGTTTGCCGGTCAGCTTGGCCGGTGGGTCCGGTGCCGCCCTGGTGCTTCGCCCACCGATGCGGCTGGCGCGTCCGCCGGTGCCCGTCCCCGTCAACCGTCAGGCGTCCGCCAGCAGTTGCTTGTGCAGCAGTTCGAGTGTGCGGGTGAGGAGGCGCGAGATATGCATTTGGGACAGGCCGAGTTCGGCGCCAATGGCGGCTTGGGTCATGTCGGCGCCGAAGCGCAGGGCGAGGATGGTGCGTTCGCGTTCGGGGAGTTGGGCGATGAGGGGCTTGAGGGCGGTGACGTTCTCCACGCCTTCGAGCCCGGGATCCTCGTAGCCGAGGCGGTGGATCCAGGAGGTGCCCTCGTCCTCGTCGGTCGTGGCCTCCGCGTCGATGGAGCTGGCGGTGTAGGCGTTGGCCGCGAGCTGGGCTTCGAGTACCTCCTCCTCGGTGATTCCCAGCCGCTCGGCCAGTTCGGCGGTGGTGGGAGTGCGGTCGAGTTCGGCGGCCATGGCGTCGCTGGTCTTGGCCATCTCGATGCGCAGTTCCTGCAGGCGTCGCGGCACCCGTACCGACCAGCTGGTGTCGCGGAAGAAGCGCTTCATCTCGCCGATGATGGTGGGCAGGGCGAAAGTGATGAACTCCACGCCGTAATCGGGGTCGAACCGGTCGACCGCCTTGATCAGCCCGATCGTTCCGACCTGGAGGATGTCGTCCATCTGGTCGGCCCGGTTGGCGAAGCGCTTCGCGGCGAACCGCACCAACGCCATGTTCAGCTCGACGAGCGAGTTGCGGACGTACTGGTATTCCTCCGTGCCCTCTTCCAGCACCGCCAGGCGGGCCAGCATCGCCCGTGAGACTTCACGCAACTCCGAGGGATCCGCCTTGTTTTCAGCCAGCAGGGTGGTGAGCTGCTCAGGCGTCGTGTCGCGCGTACCCGCGATGTCTGGAGCGGCCTTCTCCGCGAGCTGCCCCGGCATGATCACCCTCCCGTCGATCCGAAGTCGATGGACGCGTTCACGCCTACCCAACGTCACGCACGCAAACCGCCGCTCAGCGGTTTTCGGCCAGTCCACATCGCCGCGCCGCTCGATCGGGACTGTTCCAATGGCGGCTCCAATGGCGGCTCCAATGGCGGCCGTCGGACTCGCGGACATCACCAATTGGGCATCACCCGCGAAGCCATCACGTTTTTCAGCCTTCCCGGAAACCTGTGCGTCGCAAGAGCGGCGGTACCGTCCGGTTGCGGGTATGAGCGGTGCCGCACGGGAAGGGCGCAGTGGTATGGGTCCGGTCAGATTCCTCCGCTGGGGTTACTGAGGCCCCCGGACGAAGGAAAGAGGCCCCCGCACGAAGGAAAGGGGAAACGGCATGAGCGAAGTGAACGGTGTCGTCGGGGTTTACAGTTCCATGAGGGAAGTGGAGGACGCGGTACGGGCTTTGCTGCGGCAGGGAATTCCGGCCGAGCAACTGTCGGTCATCGGACAGGACTTAACGAGTGAGACGCGGGTGCACGGCTTCGTCACCACCGGGGACGTGGCCAGGTCCGGGGCGAAGACGGGGGCATGGTTGGGTGGGCTGTTCGGGCTGCTGTCCGGTGCGGCGCTTTTGTTGGTGCCGGGCGCCGGACCGCTCCTGGCCCCGGCGCCCAGGCGGGAGTCGAGGTGATGCGCGAGCTGACGGCCGCCGCACACGTCGAGCACCACGACGACCTGGTGCCCGCCCAACTCGCCAGCGCCGTGCGCTAGGTCGCCAAACCGGTCCGCCGGTCGGGGGCGGACCGCGGACCCCGCTGCGCCGCCCCGCCCCGCCACGCCGTCCGCCGTCAACGCCGTCAACACCGTTAGCGCCGCAAGGTGTCGCGGGCCCGGTACGCGTTCCCGCTTCCTGTCGTGGCTTCCTGCCGCCGCCCCGTGGCGATCGGCCGCTGTGGTCCGGGCGTTGGCGATGCGGCTGACGCCATCGCGCCGTCTTTGCGAACAGTTGCCGTTTGACAACTATGGCGGTGAGGCAACAGAGTTACGGCGTCACAGGTGTGCAGGGAAGGATCTTGAATGTTCCGGTGGGCGGGGGAGCGTCCTCGCGCCGGCCGGCCGCAGGGTGCGGATGTGCGCCGGGTGGTGGCAGCGGACGGGGAACTCGTTGGTCAGGCGGAGTGCGCGTCAGCGGTCTCGTCGTGGATCTGTGAGGCGGCGGCGACGCAGAAGGCCTCCAGGCCCTGCAGGAGCGCGGTTCGCTTCCGGGCGGGCATCTGTGCGAGGACGGCCTGCAGTTCACGCTCGCGGCGGGAGCGCAGATCGTCCAGGAAGGCCCGGCCTCGACTGCTGAGGTGCAGCCGCAGTTCCCGGCGGCTGGTGCTGTGCGGTGCGCGCTCGACGAAGCCCACCGCCTGGAGGCGGTCGCACAGTCGGCTCGTGGACGGGGGAGTGGAACTCAGCGCGTCGGCGAGGGTCCGCAGGTTGATTCCCTCGTTGTGTTCGAGGATGAACAGCACGCGTAGCTGGGACACGGACACCGGTGCGGTCGATGCCCGACCCCACAGGACCTCCAGCAGTTCGGCGGCCTCTGAGGCCACGCGCGCCACCTCATCGGGCTGTCGACGTGAAGGGGAGGCAGTCACGGGCACACTCTCGCAGGCTCATCGGGTGCTGTCAGCCGGTGCAGTCGGCTGGCTGGCTACCAACAATAAATACCGGTAAGCCCGGACCAAGCGACAAGGCTTACCTCGCGGGTGCGATTGCCCTCCTGGCAAAAGAATGGCTTATCCAACATCGTGAACAGATTCGAGGCAGCCGAGCGGGCTCTGCGGACGGCGGCTCCCCACCAGTTGCCGGACGCCGTCAGCGCGGTGCTGACCGACCGCTACGCGGCCAAGTCCGTCGACTTTCTCCTGGTGGACTACGGGCTGACCGTCCTGCAGCCGGTGACCGCGCTGCCGCACTCCGCGGAACCCGTGCCGGTGCACAACAGTCCCGCCGGTCGGGCGTTCGGCACGCAGCGGGCGGTCGTCGAGGAGGTCGACGGCGAAGGGGTGGTGACGGTCCACTGCCCGGTGACCGTACGCGGTGACCGGCTCGGCGTGCTCTCCGTCGCGCTGCCCGCCGACACCTGCACGCCGGACCGGCTGGCCGAACTCGCGGACGTGGCCCAGGTGCTGGGACACGAGGTCATCGTCGCGGAGCGGGACACGGACCTGTACCTGCGGGCGCGCCGCAGGGACCGGCTGACCCTCGCGGCGGAGATGCAGTGGCAGCTGCTTCCGGGCCGCTCCTACGCCCGGCCCGAGTACGAACTGGGCGCCCATCTGGAACCGGCCTACGCGATCTTCGGCGACAACTTCGACTGGTCGGCGACCGAGGACCGGCTGATGCTGTACGTCACCAACGGGATGGGTGAGGGTATAGAGGCCGCCCTGCTGACCAATCTGGCGATCAACGCGCTGCGCAACGCCCGGCGTGCCGGCCTGTCGATCGCGGACCAGGCCGCCCTGGCGGACCAGGCGGTCTACGCGCACTACCGCGGGGCGTCGTACCTGTCGGTGCTCATGGTGGACTTCGATCTCGCCACCGGCCGGGCGCGGGTCGTCGACGCCGGGTCGCCGCGGATGTGGCGGCTGCGGCGCGGTGGTGCCGCGCAGCCCGTCTCCTTCGAGGCGCAGCTGCCGTTGGGGATGTTCGAGGAGACCGACTACGTCGCGGAGGACTTCCGGGTGGAGCCCGGCGACCGGCTGGTGTTCGTCAGCGACGGCGTGTACGAGGCCGCCTCGCCCTCGGGCGAACGCTACGGTGAGCGGGCGCTGGCCCGGGCCATCGCCGCAACCCAGCTGCTGTCGGCGGCCGAGGTGCCGCGCGAGGTGCTCAGGCAACTCGCGGGCCACCGCGGCAGACCGGCGCCGCACGACGACGCCTTGGTGGTGTGCCTCGACTGGCACGGACGGTAGGCGGACGCGGCCCGAAACCCGCCCGCGGCACGATGCTGGACCCCGGGGCAGGGACTCTCCACGGCATAGCGCTTGTCAAACGGGGTACGACTCCGACGCCGAAGCTTGCCGTATGACAAGAAACGCACGACGTTCCGGTAGCGGGGGACGGGAACGGCGGGCACGGAGGGGAGACAGCGGGTGCCGGAGCACGAGACGGTAGGGCAGTGGTCGCCGTCCCGGGAGGTCGGGGACTTCCTTCACCGCTGCCGTGAACAGATCGCCCAGCGGTGGGCGGACGCGACGCTGTTCCGCACGGTGTTCACCGTCTCCAGAGACGAGGCGGTGGAAGCCTGCAAGGCCGTGATCGACGCCTTGTCCGTGGTGGCCGCCACCGAGCGGATCGAGGAGATCGAAGCACCGGGGTTCGCGGCGGTCCACCCCGGCATCGACCTCGGCTCGGTCGTCACCCGTGCCACCCTCGCCGACGCCCTGGCGCTCGCCCTGCGGCGGCAGGGCGCGGGCGCCGTCGTCGGCGCGCCCACGGAGGTGGACCTGTCGTGACGCGCCCGTTGCCAGCGGCGGCTGGGACACACGTCCCGGTACTCACCCTGGACGACGTGCTGTTGGTGACCGTCCAGCGGAACCTCGATGACCGGGCCGCCGAGTGGCTGCGACAGGACATCGCGCGCGCGGTGACGGAGAGCACCGCGACCGGTGTGGTGATCGACGTCTCAGGAGTGGAGGTCGTCGATTCCTTCCTGGGACGGGTGCTCGCCGACATCGCCCCCACCGTCAAGCTGCTGGCGGCGCAGACCGTGCTGGCCGGAATCCGCCCCGCGGTGGCGGTCACGCTGGTGGAACTCGGCCTGACGCTGCCAGGTCTGCGCACCGCCCTCCACATCGAGCAGGCGCTGCGCCTGGTGCGAGAACCATGCGGGGCGCACGATGACACGAACCCACGACAAGGGGGCGTGTGATGCACGTTCCCAGTACCGTTGCCGCAAGGTTGCCGATCGCCTCGGACATGGACCTGACCTGGATCAGGCAGTACGTGCGACAGGTCACCGCTGAGCTCGGCTTCGGACTGGTCCAGCAGACGAAGCTGGTCACCGCGGCCAGCGAGCTGGCGCGCAACGCCCTGGTACACGGCGGAGGCGGTGAGATGGAGGTCACGCAGGTGGCACGCGGCCGGGTGCGTGGTCTGCGCCTGGTGTTCAGTGACTCCGGCCCCGGGATCGCCGACACCGAACTCGCCCTGTCCGACGGCTACACCTCCGGCGGAGGGCTGGGTCTGGGGCTGGGCGGCGCCCGGCGACTGGTACACGAGTTCACCCTCGACAGCCGTCCGGGCCAGGGCACCACCGTGACCATCACCGCCTGGGCCTCCGAGCCCCCCGCGCCCCGCAAGGCGGTGTGATGACTCGGGTCTGGGACGTGCCGGTGCACGACTCAACCCAGGCACACGACGTCCGCGTCGCGGTTGAGGCGGCGTGCGACCATGTGGGGCTGGGCGCTGACCGCACCGCCGACGCGGACCTGGCGGCCACCGAACTCGCCACCAACCTGCTCAGACACGCCGGTGGCGGGCGGATCCTGATCGACACCGCCGACGACGGGCGACCCGTGGTGCAGATGCTGGCCGTCGACCACGGGCCGGGCATCCGCGACGTCGCCGCCGCCCTGCGTGACGGCTACTCCACCACCACCTCGCTGGGCGCGGGCCTCGGGGCGTGCCGCCGTATCGCCGACACCTTCGACCTGCACACCGCCCCCGGCCGCGGCACGGTGGTCCTCGTCCGGATGGCCGACCGCCGCACCACTCGGCGGGCTGAGGCGGCACCGGCCGTGCGACCGGTGCGCGTCGGCGGCGTCCATGTGCCGCTGGTGGGGGAGACCTGTGGCGACGCGTGGGCGTGCGTACCCGGCCGGGACCGGTTGACCCTGGTGCTGGCCGATGGCCTCGGCCACGGTCCCGAGGGGGCGAGGGCTTCCGCCGCCGCCGTGGACGAGCTGCGCCGTGTGCCCGACCTGCCACCGGTGGAGATGCTGCGGCGACTGGACGACGCGCTGCGCGGGACCCGCGGAGCCGCCGTCGCCCTGGCCCAACTCGCCCAGCACACCGGCCACATGCTGTTCGCGGGCGTCGGCAACGTCGGCGCGCGCCTGCGTACGGAACGCGGCTGGCAGCCGTTGCTCTCGCGCCCGGGGATCGTCGGCGCCTACCGCCCGGCCGTCGTCCCCGAGCGCCAACTGCCCTGGAAGGACGGCGGTCTGCTGATCCTGCACAGCGACGGCCTCCCCAGCCGCTGGGCCCCGCCTGAGGACTCGTACCTGGACCACCGGGACCCCGCCGTGATCGCCGCGGTCGTCCTGCGCGACGCCAGTAGTTCAGCACGCCCAGCGCGTGACGACACTACGGTGGCCGTCATGGCCTCCACACCACGGGACCGCCCGCTATGACCCCTACCCGCGCCTGGACTGTCGCCAGCGCCTGCGACGCGGCACTCGCCCGTAGCGCCGTGGCGCGCCTCGCCGCGGCCGCGGGCATGCCCACCGTCGAACGCGCCCGGCTGCTGGCCGGGTTGAGCGCGCGGTTGAGGCGGTGTCTCGAACAGCCCGCGGCGGCCTGGCAGTTGGTGTTCGAGGTGATCTGCGCCCCACCGCACGGTGAAACCGGACGGTTCCGGCTCAGCCTGCGTCCGACCGGCCAGAACCGGTCGGACGCGTCCTGGCAGACGGTCGTCGAATGTCCCGACCCCGAGGCCGCTGCCCGCGAGGCCACGCAGCCGGACGTTCCGCTCGCCGAGGCGCTGCTCCTCGCGGACGACGACACCGCCGCGCTCCTGGACCACCTGGACGAGCAGGAGCGGCTGGTCAGTGTCCACCGGGAGGAACTGCACCAGACCAATCAGGGAGTCCTCGCCCTCCACGCCGAACTGGACGCGGCCGACCGGACGCAGCGCGAGCTGCTCGCCGCGGAGAAGGCCGCCCGTGCGGAGGCGGAGGGCGCCCGCCACCGGCTGACCTTCCTCGCCGACGCCAGCGCGGCCCTGACCGCCTCGCTCAGCCACCGGGAGATCCTCCGCCGCCTGCCGGAACTCCTCGTACCGCAACACGCGCGCACCGCCGAGGTGTGGCTGTTCGATGACGACGGTCCCGACACGCGTGCTCCGCATCCCGCGGCCGCCGTCGTCGCCGCACGCACCGGGCGCCCGCAGTACGCCGCGGACCACCCCGGCCACCTGCCGGGCGTCGAGAACCTGCCGCCCTCCGCGCTGGCCCCCAATGTGCCCCTTCTGTGTCTGCCGCTGACGGCCCGCCGCTCCACGCTCGGAGTTCTGACGCTCACCGCGCCGGGCGACCGCTTCGACAGGGACAACACCGTCATGCTCATCGAACTCGCCCGCCGAGCCGGGATCGCGATCGACCACGCCCTGCGGTACGAGCACAACCGCGACATCGCCGAAACACTGCAGCGCACCCTGCTCACCGAACTGCCGGTCACCGCGGGACTCCAACTGGCCGCGCGCTACCTGCCCGCCACCCACGGACTGAACATCGGCGGCGACTGGTATGACGCGTTCGCCCAGCCGGACGGCAGCCTGATCGCCGTCATCGGCGATGTGACCGGGCACGGCCTGCACGCGGCGGTCATGATGGGGCAACTGCGCAACGCGCTGCGCGCCTACGCCGTGGACGGCGACTCGCCGGGACGGCTCCTGACCCGGCTGCACCACTTCCTCCACCACCTGGAGCCCGACCTGTGCGCCACCGCGGCCATCGCCCGCTTCCGGCCCGGTGACCCCACCGTCACCTGGGCGGCAGCGGGCCACCCGCCGCCCGTGGTGCGTACCTGCGAGGGACGGGTACGGGTCCTGGACGCCAAGCCCGGGGCCATGCTCGGCATTCCGCTCGGGCAGGGCATCAAGGACCACACGGTGGAACTCCCGCCCGGCTCGACCCTCGCCCTTTACACCGACGGCCTGGTCGAACGCCGCAGGCAGGGGATCGACCCGGGCATCGCCCGCCTCGGCGCGGTGCTGGCCGGGCTCGGCTCGGCGGAACTGGCCCGGGACCTGGACGGGGCGGCCGAGGCCGTACTGGGGCGCATGCTGCACGACTGCGACCGTGAGGACGACGTGTGCCTCCTGCTCTGCCACACCGGTTCGGAACCGGTCGTCACCCCTGCCGCACCGGATCCGCACAGGCGTCCTCGCCAACCGGCGGCAAACGCACCGGGCCCGCAGCGGTCGGCCACCTCACCTCCGCCCACCAGCGAGACGGCGGGCGAGGACGCGAACGGGGCCTGGGCACCACCGCTGGTCGCCGACGACGCACAGGACTGACCGACCGAGCACCCGACTATGGGCCCGAAACGCCCCGAACAGGACGTGGACGCTGTGACCGACGCTGAACGGCGAACGACCGCCGAGGCCGTACTGCGCGCGGCCGCGCCGCACGCACTGATCCCCGCCGCGCAAGGTCTGCTGGCGGATCGGGCGGGCGCGCGGTCCGTCACGTTGCTGATGGCCGACTACGGTTCGGCGGTGCTGCAACCCGTGCCGCAACCGCCGGAGGGCGCCGAACAACTGCCCGCTCACCACGGTCCGCCCGGTCGGGCCTTCTCGGCCCAGACACCCGTGGTGGAGGGCACCGACGACCCGGCCGTCGTCCTGGCCCATCTACCGGTCACCGTGCGGGGCGACCGGTTGGGAGTGCTCCGCGTCGAACTGCCCCGAGCCAACGCCGACGCCGCCGCCCTCGCCGAGTTGGCCGAGTTCGCCACCGCCTTGGGCCACGAACTGCTCACCGCGGACCGGGACACGGACCTGTATCTGCGAGCCCGCCGCCGCAAGCGCCTGACGCTCGCCGCGGAAATGCAGTGGCAGTTGCTGCCCGGCCGGGGCTGCGCCCGCGACGAGTACGTCCTCGGGGCCCACCTGGAGCCCGCCTACGCCATCGGCGGCGACAACTTCGACTGGTCCACCAGCGCCGACCACCTCATCGTCACCCTCACCGACGGCATGGGTCAGGGAATGGACGCGTCACTGCTGACCAGCCTGACCGTCAACGCGCTGCGCAACGCGCGCCGCGCCGGGGTCGGCCTCGCTGACCAGGCCAGCCTCGCCGACCAGGCGGTCTACGCCCAGTACCGGGGCCTGGCCTACGCGTCCACCGTGCTTCTGCGCTTCGACCTCGACACCGGTCTGGTCCACGCCGTCGACGCGGGCTCCCCGCGGGTGTTCCGCCAGCGCGGCGCGAGCGTCGAACTCGTCGAATTGGAAGGCCAGTTGCCGCTCGGCATGTTCGAGGAGACCCAGTACGAGGAGCAGACCTTCCACGTCGTCCCGGGCGACCGGCTGGTCATCGTCAGCACCGGTGTGCACGGCGCGCGCTCGGCGGAAGGCGTGTTGTACGGCGAACGGGCACTGTCGCGCTCGATCAGCGCGTCCCGGCTCGCCACCCCGCACGAGACGGCCCGGGCGGTGGTCCACGGACTCGTCGAGCACTTCGGCAGCGACGACCTCGTCGCCGACGCCGCGGTGATCTGCCTGGACTGGAAGGGCCGGGTCAGCACCCAGCGCACCGATCCGCGGCCTTCGTCCGTATCCACCTGAGCGCTTGGGCATCGCGTAACCACGGCTGCTCGCCCTGTGATCACAACGAGTTGGCACTGGTCGGTGGGTAGTGCCACGTGGGCGGGTAGACGCTCACGTACCAGGGCCGCCGGACACTCACTTGGAGGATCGAGAGAGGGGCGGGTAACTGCCATGGCCGCGATTGGGGTAGTCGACAGCCATATGCCGTTGCTGAGTTGGCGCAGGGCCTACGGAGCCCGCGACCCGGATGCCATCGCCGCGGCGCGTGACTTCGCTGTGGAGTTCTTGGAGCATGCCCGGCGCGTCCTGCGCGCCCCGCTCGCCGACCGGGTCTTTCAGGACGTCCAACTCGTGGTCAGTGAACTGGTGACCAACACCGCCAAGTACGCTCCGGGTCCGTGCGCGGTGAGCCTGGCCCTGGCGCCTGGTGGGATCGACGTCACGGTCTGCGACAGCAACCCCAGTGTGCCGCGGTCCGCGCCGCAGGACCCGGACCGCGTGGGCCGGCACGGCTTGGAGATCGCCGCCGCGCTCTCCGAGTACATGTTCACGTGGCGCCACGCCGCCGGTAAGTGCGTTCGTGCCCGTATTGCTCTGAGTTGACATGGTTTGGATGTGGGGCATACACCAGCCGGGCGCCACATCGGTCCCCGCGCACCGGCCTGGCCCGCTTACCTCCCGGTTCCTTGGGTACGGCGCCAGGACGCGAACAAGTGCCTGCCTCGACTTCAGCGGAGAGAGTTCCTGTGCCGTACCGTGATGGCATCGCTGCCGGTGAGATGGGATTGGCCCGGTCGCATGCGGGCCGCCGCGCCACGTACAGCCCTGGCGGAGGATGAGTGGCCCATGGGCTTTGGCCAGATTCCGGGGCCGCGTCCAGAGGAGTCCGCCGAGCGGATATCCGGTGCCGTGCAAGAGCTCGTCGCGGTGTGGTCGAACGCCTTCCATCACGCGGCCCCACGCGTTTCCACCCTGCAACTGCGGGCGCTGGAAGCCGTGGAGCACCAGCACAAGCCCAACCTGACCGGTCTGGCAACCGAGTTGGAGATCGGCATGCCCACTGCCAGCCGCCTGTGCGACCGCCTGGAGGCGGCAGGGTTCCTGGAACGTTCCGTTCAGCCGCGCAACCGGCGGGAGGTGCTGCTGGCGGTCACCAGGCAGGGCAGGCGGCTGCTTGACGACGTGGCGGCACGACGGCGTAGATCGCTGGCGGCCGTCCTCACGGCGATGGATCCCGACGACCGTGCGGCGCTTGTCCGGGCGTTGCAGGCTTTCCTGGCCGCGTCCGCGACGGCACGGGCCCGAGGGACGCGCGGCGCCGGGAACGACTAGGCCTCTTCCGGGCGGGGTGCACGCGAAGCCGACGCCGCGGGCGCGCACGGCAACCGTTGACACGGGCAGCGAGCCCGGGCCGCGTCAGGTGGCCCACACCCCGCTGCCGCCGCCGCGCCACTCCACGAAGGCGGGGTTGTCCATGTCCACGTCGCGCAGCCCGGCGCGGCGCATGAACTCCTCCAGATCCTCCATCCTGCGGGCCTTGCCCGCCGACTCACCGTGGATCTTCACCAGCCGCATCCCCTCCATCAGGGGATGCACGACAACCGGGGGCTGCTGCTTGGTCATGGCTCCAGCGTGCGGCGCCCGGCGACGCGCCGCATCTCAGCCGCGCCCGGTCAGCCTCCCGCGGTCGCCCCGGTTCACTGGGCGATGCCCAGCACCTGTTCCGCTGTCGTCCAGTCGTGGGCGATCGCCTGCTGGGCGGCGGACAGGGTGACCTGGTTCTTGCAGACGGCGCTGTGCAGTCGGGCCTCGACCTTGTCCTTGTCGTTGTTGGGGCCCGAGCCGGGGGCGTGACCCGGGGACGGGGGCTCGACCCACAGGTTGCGCGCGTCGTTGGGGTCGCCACCGAGTTCCAGGCTGACCAGGTGGTCGTACTCCGCGTCGCGCAGCGACTGGGTGTAGCCGTACGACTTGGCGTTGGCATCCTTCTCCCGGCTGGTGATGCCCACCGGCGGGCGGATGCCGGAGGTGTAGCCGGAGCGGCAGATGGTGGCGGCCAGCGTCGCCTGGGTGGCCTTGGGATTGAGCGCGCCCGGGGTGCAGGACGGGTCGGGCAGCGGCTGGTCGTGCTCGTAGCGGTAGCGGCAGGAGCCCGGGGCGGGCTGCGGCTGCACGCGGTAGGCGGGCTGGAGGCCCGGCCCCTGCGGGATCGAGCCGCCGTGGCCCGAAGGCGCCGCCGCGGTCGGCGCGGCGCCCTTGTCGCCGTTGCCCTGCTGGCCCGTTGAGCCCTTCGAGCTGGAACAGGACGCGATCAGCACCGCCGATGCCAGGACCAGCAGCGCGCGTCGGATGGTGGACACGGTGACTTCCCCTCCCGGCCGGGCGATCGGACCGCTCCGAGGCTGCCCGCACCCTGTTGTCCGGAATCCGCCGGTGCGACGCCGCGCCCCCTACCTGCTACGGCGGGTCATCGTACGCCGGAGCCGCCCCCCGCGGACAACTGGCGGATCATCAGCCGCTCGCGGCGCTACCAGCCCGACGCCGCCGGTGGTGGGTGCTCCGGGGCGTTGCCCACCCCCCGTGACGGACGGCCCCTGATCGGGCATACTCCAACCGCCACAAGCCGCTGATCAGCCAGGACCGCAACCCGGTGGGCGATCATCGGCATTGGGTAATCCATCGCGGCGGCGTCGGCCACCCCCCTGCGTCCGCCGCCGACCCGCCCGACAGGGAGGAGTGCCGCCATGCCATTCGACGGCCCGCAGCTGGTCGAACGACAACTGCCCACCGAGGAGGCCCGCGATCTTCTCGGACTCACCCGCGACCTCGCGACGCGGGAGATCCGGCCCCGGGCCGCCGAGGAGGAGGACGCGGGGACCTTTCCGCGGGAGATCTTCGCCACCATCGGCGCCGCCGGTCTGCTCGGGCTGCCGTACCCGGAGGAGCACGGCGGCGGTGAGCAGCCGTACGAGGTGTACCTCCAGGTGCTCGAAGAGCTCGCGGCGGCGCGGCTCACCGTGGGTCTCGGTACCAGCGTGCACACCCTGGCCTGTCATGCCGTCGCCGAGTTCGGCACCAAGGAGCAGCGCGCCGAACACCTTCCGGCCATGCTCGGCGGCTCACTGCTCGGCGCGTACTGCCTGTCGGAACCGGCCTCCGGCTCCGACGCCGCCAGCCTGCGCACCCGCGCGGTGCGCGACGGCGACGACTGGGTGATCAACGGTACGAAGGCGTGGATCACCCACGGCGGGGTGGCCGACTTCTACACCGTGCTGGCCCGCACCGGCGGCGAGGGCCCGCGCGGCATCACCGCCTTCCTGGTGCCGGGCGACGCGCAGGGGCTGAGCGCCGCCGCGCCGGAACGGAAGATGGGGCTCAAGGGCTCGCCCACCGCCCAGCTGCACTTCGACGGCGTACGGGTACCGGACGCCCGGCGCATCGGCGAGGAGGGCCAGGGCTTCACCATCGCGCTGTCCGCCCTCGACTCCGGCCGCCTGGGCATCGCCGCCTGCGCCATCGGCGTCGCGCAGGCCGCGCTCGACGAGGCGCTGGCGTTCACCGCGCAGCGGCAGCAGTTCGGGCGTCCGCTGGTGGACTTCCAGGGCCTGCGGTTCCTGCTCGCCGACATGGCGACCGGCATCGAGGCGGGCCGGGCGCTGTACCTGGCCGCCGCCCGGTTGCGGGATGCCGGCCGGCCGTTCAGCAAGCAGGCGGCGATGGCCAAGCTGCACTGCACGGACACCGCGATGCGGGTCACCACCGACGCGGTCCAACTCCTCGGCGGATACGGCTACACGGCCGACTTCCCGGTCGAGCGCTACATGCGCGAGGCCAAGGTGCTGCAGATCGTCGAGGGCACCAACCAGATCCAACGCATGGTCATCGCCCGCCACTTGGCGGGACCGGAGACCCGCTAGGCGCTCCGCTGGGGTGCGGTGATGTGCCGCCGGTCGTCCGCGGCACCGTTGTGGCTGGTCGCGCGGTTCCCCGCGCCCCTTCAGGGCGCCGGGGTCCAGAGGGTCCGGGGGATCCGGGGGCGCCAGCCCCCGGAATCCCCAACTGCCTCATCGCCGTGGGCGGTTGGCGTGCGAGAACGGCTGGGTCCGCCAGTCAAGCCCCTCGGGAAGGGTCAGCAGTGACGCCACGTCCTGCTCGTCCGCCCCGTCCTCGGCGATCGGTGCCGCGTCCTCCACCGCGCTGCCGGAGCCCGCGCACACCGTGAGCCCGAAGGGGTTCCACGGGGTCGCGCACAGGGCGTGCTCCGGCAGCACGTCCTCGTCCGCGAGCAGGGCGATGGGGCGAGCGCACTGCGGGCACTGCACCCGGAAGATCCCGTAGCCCTCGTCGCCCCCGTCGCCGAACGCCTCCCCGGCGTCCTCCTCCACTCCGCCGTCGACGTCCTGCGTGACGTCCTCTGCGAAATCCTCGTCGAGTACCGGTTGCCGCTTGCCTGCGCGCATGGTGGATCTCCCCCTGTGACACCTTCTGGTGGGACGGTCGGACCCGTGGCCACGACCTGAGCTGAGCATTTCCCGTCGCCCCCGGCCGATAATCGCAACGCCCGCGACGACCGGTGGCACGGACTGTGGCGTTAATCACACGAGGGGGCGCACGGGGCGCAAGGGTTCGGCTCGTTGTGCCAGAGCGGCTTTGGGGCAGTAGGTTGATCGGCTGTGGAGGAGTTGGACCGGCAGATCGTGGAATTGCTCGTCGCGGACGGGCGGATGAGCTACACCGACCTGGGCAGGGCCACCGGCCTGTCCACCTCGGCGGTGCACCAGCGGGTACGGCGGCTGGAGCAGCGCGGAGTGATCCGCGGCTATGCCGCGATCGTCGACCCGGAAGCGGTCGGTCTGCCGCTGACCGCGTTCATCTCGGTAGCGCCGTTCGACCCCAGCGCGCCCGACGACATCGCGGACCGGCTCGCCGACGTACCGGAGATCGAGGCCTGCCACAGCGTCGCCGGTGAGGAGAACTACATCCTCAAGGTGCGCGTCGCCACCCCCGGCGCCCTGGAACACCTGCTGGCCCGGATCCGCAGCCTGGCGGGCGTGTCGACCCGTACCACCGTCGTGCTGTCCACCCCCTACGAGGCCCGGCCGCCGCACCTGTGAGCCACCCTGGCGCAGGCGCACGGAGCGCGGGCGCCAGACTGGTGACCATGAACGAGCGCACCCCGGGAACCGTGCTGTTGCGCGGCGGCACCGTCTACAGCCCAGCCGACCCCTTCGCCACCGCCATGGTCGTGGAGGGCGGCGCCATCGCCTGGATCGGTTCCGAAGGCGCGGCCGACGGCTTCGCCGACTCGGTGGACGAGGTCGTGCGCCTTGACGGCGCGCTCGTCACTCCGGCGTTCACCGACGCCCACGTACACACCACGGCCACCGGTCTGGCACTGACCGGTCTGGACCTGTCCGCCGCCCGCGACCACGGCGACGCGCTCGCCCGGGTCACCGCGTACGCGGCCGAGCACCCTGGACACCGGGTGCTGCTCGGCCACGGCTGGGACGCGGCCCGCTGGCCCGAGCCCCGCATCCCGACCCGGGCCGAACTCGACGCCGCCACCGGGGGACGGCCCCTGTACCTGACCCGTGCGGACATGCACTCCGCCGTGGTGACCACCGCGATGCTCGACCTCGCCCCGGGCGTCGAGGAGCTGACCGGCTACCACCCCACCGGACCGCTGACCCGCGACGCCCACCACGCGGTGCGCCGCGCCGCGCAGGACGCCGTCGCGCCCGAGCAGCGCCGGGCCGCCCAGCGTGCCGCGTTGCGCCGGGCCGCCTCGCTCGGCATCGGCGCGCTGCACGAGTGCGCGGGGCCGCGGATCAGCGGCGAGGACGACCTGACCGCACTGCTGCGGCTGGCCGCCGAGGAGCCAGGCCCACGGGTGCTGGCCTACTGGGCGGAGGCGGCGCTGCCCGGCACGGACGGCGTGCTGGACCGGGTGCGCGAACTCGGCGCGCTGGGGGCGGCCGGTGACCTGTTCGCCGACGGAGCGCTGGGCTCGCACACCGCGTGCCTGCACCAGCCGTACGCGGACGCCGAGCACACCACCGGCAGCGCCTACCTGACCGCCGAACAGATCGCCCAGCACGTGGGCGCCTGCACCGAGGCCGGGTTGCAGGCCGGGTTCCACGCCATCGGCGACGCCGCGATCACCGCGGTGATCGCGGGTGTACGGGCCGCCGCCGAGCGCCTGGGCGTCGACCGGGTGCGGGCGGCCAGGCACCGGGTGGAGCACGCCGAGATGCTGGACGAGGACACCATCGCGGCCTTCGCCGACCTCGGCCTGGTCGCCTCCGTCCAGCCCGCCTTCGACGCGGCCTGGGGCGGGGAGGACGGGATGTACGCCGCCCGGCTCGGCGCCGAGCGGGCCCGCACCCTCAACCCATACGCGGCGATGCTGCGGGCCGGGGTGCCGCTGGCGCTGGGCTCGGACAGCCCGGTCACCCCGCTGGACCCATGGGGGACCGTGCGGGCCGCCGCCTTCCACCGCACGCCCGAGCACCGGGTCTCGGTGCGCGCCGCCTTCACCGCGCACACCCGCGGCGGCTGGCGGGCGGCCCGCCGCGACGACGCCGGCGTGCTGGTGCCGGGCGCTCCGGCGGACTACGCGGTCTGGCGGGCGGGCGAGCTGGTGGTCCAGGCGCCCGACGAGCGGGTCGCGAACTGGTCGACCGATCCCCGCTCCGGCACCCCTGGCCTGCCCGATCTGACTCCGGGCGAGCCGCTGCCGCGCTGTGTGCGGACGGTGGTCGGCGGGCGCACGGTCTTCGAGCGGCCGAACGAGTGACGGCCGCGGCGGCCGTACCGCCGAACGATGCCCACTCGGCCTGTCGCCAGCTGGCCGACGGTCCCGCACTGACCTGCTGATTTGCCGAATTGCCGCAGGTCACACGGGTGTTGACAGGCTGCGGTCGCGGGCGAGTAGGTTCGGCCGAGTCCACCAGGACGACCGACCGGGATCCTCCGTGTCTTCCGTCTACCGCCGCTGGGCCATGGGGTGGCGCGCCGCACGGGCGCTCCGCCGCTGGGAGCCAGGTCCAGCTCCCGCGGCACGGAACGCGGCCCCTCACCGCTCGCGGGCGGGCCAGGGGGGAAGGGTGCCGCCCGGGCGGCAGGTGCGACCCGGGTGGGGCCCGGACGTCCAGTAGACAACGGCTCTCGGTCGATCCGCAGCCAGCGGTTCCCAGGTCGGCCCGAAGGGCGTTCCGGGTCCCCATCCGCAGTCCTTCACCACACCGCCCGGCAACGCGGCGGACGCGGCGCCCAAGGCCCGCACGGAATCGCGGAGCGGAACGTTCCATTTGCCGCGGAAAGGGTCGGCAAAACCCGCCCTTCCCAAGGCTTTGCGCCCCGGCGGCGACGGCGGGCGCCCAGTCGTTGTACGGTCACTGCACGACCATCGCGACTCAGTGTCCCCGGAAGCGCCTCAGCTTCCGTCCGCAACGAAACGTCGCCCGTACGCAGAAGAGGAATGGCCGCGACCGTGCCACCGCGACCCGACACCGCCACCGCTCGCCCCGTGGACGGTGCCCTCGACGCGCCCGAAACCGGCACCCGGCCCGAACCCGAACACCGACCAGGGCGCCTGCGGCGGCTGGCGGGGGCGGCCCGCGCCGACTGGCGGCGCACCGCCCTCGCGGCGGCCAGCGGGCTGGCCCTGACGGCGGCCTTCCCGCCCTACGACCTGTGGCCGCTGTCCGTCGCGGCGGTCGCCGCCCTGGCGCTGCTCACCCATGGCCGTACCGCCCGACAGGCGGCCTGGACCGGGTTCGCCTTCGCGTTCCCGTTCCTCGTCTGGCTGCTGCAGTGGCTGCACGTGGTCGGCTGGGACGCGGTCATCGGGCTGTCCGTCATCGAGGCCGCCTTCTTCGTGCCGCTGGGCGCCGGGCTGGCGCTGACCTCGCGGCTGCGCTGCTGGCCGCTGTGGGGCGCATGCCTGTGGGTCGCGGAGGAACTGGTCAGGGACCGGGTGCCGTTCGGCGGCTTCCCGTGGGGTCGGCTGGCGTTCGCCAACGCGGGCTCGCCGTTCACTCCGCTCGCCGCACTCGGCGGCGCCCCGCTGATCACCTTCGGCGTCGCGCTGTGCGGCGGGCTGCTGGCCGCCGCGGTGCTCGCCGGGTGGCACTCGCGCGGCCGGGGCGGGCGGGCGGTCACCGCGCTGGGCGCCGCCGTGCTGGCCCTGGCGGTGGGCGTCTGCGGTTACGCGGTCCCGGTGCCGACCAACGCCGACGGTCAGCTGAAGGTCGCCGTGGTCCAGGGCAACGTGGCTCAGCCGGGAATGCACTTCCTCGGCCGCCCGATGATGATCCTCAACAACCACGTCAACGCCACCTTGCAACTCGCCCGTGACGTCAGGGCGGGCCGCGCCCCCAAGCCGGACCTGGTGATCTGGCCGGAGAACTCCTCCGACCTGGACCCGTTCAGCTACCCGCAGGCGTACGGCGCGATCACCCAGGCGGTACGCACGATCGGCGTGCCGGTGCTGGTCGGCGCCCTGGTCGACGGGCCGGACGCGGACCACGTGCAGAACGAGGGCATCCTGTGGGACCCGGCCACCGGCCCCGGCGCCTCGTACACCAAGCAGCATCCGGTGCCGTTCGGTGAGTACGTACCGTTCCGCAAGGAGCTGACCAAGGTCATCCACCGGCTGGACGAGATCCCGCGCGACTTCTACCCGGGCAGGCACACCGGTGTGATGACGATGGGCGGCGCCCGGCTCGGCGATGTGATCTGCTTCGAGGTCGCCTACGACGGGATCGTCCGCGACACGGTGAACGCGGGCGCGCGTGCCCTTGTCGTACAGACCAACAACGCCACCTATGGGCGAACCGGTCAACCCGAGCAGCAACTCGCGATGTACCGGCTGCGGGCGGTCGAGCACGGCCGGGCGGTCGTCGCGGCGGCAACCAGCGGAATCAGCGCGCTAGTTGAGCCGGACGGCACCGTCAAGCAGCAAAGCAAGGAATTCACCCGGGAGGTGCTCAATGTGAACCTCCCGCTACGCGATGGAACCACCGTGGCCGACAGGATCGGCGCGGTACCCGAGTGGACTCTCGCTATGGTGGGCGTCCTGTCCTGCGCCGCCGCGATCTGGCTTGGCAGGCGGGGACGTACGGAGGATAAGGGGAAGTAGTGAACAACGGCGACGGCGTCACCCAAGGCGGCGCCCAGGGGCGGCAGTTCGGCCCGCTCGGCAGGGTTCTGGTCATCATCCCGACCTACAACGAAGCCGAGAACATCAAGCCGATCGTCGCCCGGGTACGCGAGTCCGTGCCCGAGGCGCACCTGTTGATCGCTGATGACAACAGCCCGGACGGCACCGGCAAGATCGCCGATGAGATCGCCTCCGAGGACGACCAGGTCAAGGTGCTGCACCGCAAGGGCAAGGAAGGCCTCGGTGCCGCGTACCTCGCGGGCTTCCGCTGGGGCATCGACAACGGCTACGGCGTGCTGGTGGAGATGGACGCCGACGGCTCCCACCAGCCGGAGGAGCTGCCGCGGCTGCTGACCGCGCTGAAGAACGCCGACCTGGTGCTGGGCTCCCGCTGGGTGCCGGGCGGCCGGGTGGTGAACTGGCCGAAGTCCCGCGAGTTCCTCTCGCGCGGCGGCAGCACCTACTCGCGCCTGATGCTGGGCGTCCCGATCCGGGACGTGACCGGCGGCTACCGGGCCTTCCGCAAGGAGACCCTGGAGGGCCTGGGCATGGACGAGGTGGCCTCGGCGGGCTACTGCTTCCAGGTCGACCTGGCCTGGCGCGCGGTCCAGAAGGGCTTCCACGTGGTCGAGGTGCCGATCACCTTCGTGGAGCGCGAGCGCGGCGACAGCAAGATGAGCCGCAACATCGTCGTGGAGGCCCTGTGGCGGGTCACCACCTGGGGCGTCAACTCCCGGCTCAACCGCCTCCGCGGCCGCAAGTGAGGCGGTCAGGCGCGTAGCGCCTGACCGGCGGGGCCGCGGGGGTGCGGTGCCCGCGGCGGCTGCCGGTCTCCGTTGTCGTGGTCGCTCGCCGTCGTGGCGGAATGTCCTTTCCGCCGCGGCGGCGAGTACCCGTGGTACGTCCCGAGCCGCACCCGAGCCGCGGCCCTGCGGGCCCAAGATCGGCGCCGCCGAAAGCACTTCGGCGGCGCCAGGCACAATTGGGGTATGACCTTCGGCGTACCTGACCCGTCCCGTCCCTCGCGGCCCGCTCGCTCCCGCCTGCGGCCCGTCGTGCCGCTGGTGGTGGCGGTGTGGGCGGTGCTGGAGATCTGGCTGCTGACCGTGGTGGCCGGGGCGATCGGCGGCGGCACGGTGCTGCTCCTGCTGCTCGCCGGTTTCGTGGTCGGCGGCTACGCGGTCAAGCGGGCCGGGCGGCGCGCCTGGCAGGGGCTGACCGGAGCGCTGCGGTCCGGGGAACCCGCGGCGAGCGCGGACGGTGCCGGGGCGGAGATGCTCGGCGGTCTGCTGATCATGGTCCCGGGCTTCCTGTCGGACGCGGCCGGGCTGCTGTGCCTGTTCCCGCCCACCCGCAAGGCGCTGACCGCAGTGGCGGGAAGGCTGCTGCGGCGGTCCACCCCGGGGTCGCTCGGCGACACGTTCCAGCAGGCGCGGATGCGCTGGCCGGACGGCAAGGTGGTGCAGGGCGAGGTGATCAGGGACGGTGGCTCGCCGTCGTCGCAGCCCCCGCGCGACGCCGCCCGGCCACCGCTCACTCCGTAACGTATGCGGACCGGACCGGACGGACCGTGACGGACCGGACCGTGACGTACGCGAACCGTCACAATACCGAGACGGCAATACCGAGACGACCCGGGCGGCGGCACACGTACCGTGTGCCGCCGCCCGGGTCGTCTGTCGCTGTGTGCCTGGTCAGGCGGACTTGCGGTTGTCGCGCGGGTGCACCGCGATGTTCATGCCGCCGGATCGAAGTACCGCCAGCCGCTCGGCCAGCACCTCTTCGAGCTCCTCACGGGTACGGCGCTCCATGAGCATGTCCCAGTGCGTACGCGCGGGCTTGGTCTTCTTCTCCTCGGGGCCCTCTCCATCCACCAAAAGCGCCTGGGCACCGCAGGCGCGGCACTCCCACTCCGGAGGAATCTCGGCCTCCATAGAGAACGGCATCTCAAAGCGATGTCCGTTCTGACATGCGTACTCCACCGTCTGGCGCGGGGCCAGATCGATGCCGCGGTCGGTCTCGTAGCTGGTCGCCCCGAGTCGCGTGCCGCGGAGAGCTCGCTCACTCATGAATCGTGCCTCCCGGGCTTGTCGCCCACAGGACAGGTGTCGCTGTCGTCGTCATCCGGTCAACGTCCGGTCGGCGGTGAAGATTCCCGATTCGGACATCTGCCCGTCCGACGCCCACCGCCCCCCTCAGGGAGGCGCCATGCGCCGCAGGGATGTCTTCTCTTCGCCCTCACTGGAAGCGCTACGCGCCGCAGCACCGCCTGTTCGTGCCGCCCTTTGTTGTACCCGCCGCCGCCCGTTTTGTCACATCTGACAGGAGATATCACCCGTCGTTTTTGCATTGTTAGCGCGCAGTAACGGTCCATCCGGCTGGTCAACCGCGTACACTACTCCCCTTCTACCCAAAGGGCTAAATCAGGCCAGGCGCCGAACGGCCCACCGCGGCCACCGCGCGCCGTACCGGTACCCGCGCCAGCAGCACGAACCCCACCGCGAAGAACACCACGAGCGAGACGATCGCGTAGCGGTAGTCCCCGGTGAGCTGGAACGCCAGGCCGAACAGCAGCGGACCCAGCCAGCTCGTGCCCCGGTCGCTCATCTGGTACACGGCGAAGTACTCGGCCTCCTTGCCCTCCGGGATCAGATGCGAGAACAGCGACCGGGACAGCGCCTGACTGCCGCCCATCACCATCCCGATCGCGCTGGCCAGCACGAAGAACCAGGCCGGACGCCCCGCGGGCAGGAAGAACCCGGCCGTCACCGTGGCGGTCCAGGCCACCAGTGAGCACAGCAGGGTCCGCTTCGCCCCGTAGCGCCGGGCCAGCCGTCCCATCAGCAGCGCGCCCACCACCGCCAGCACCTGGACCAGCAGTACCGCCGCGATCAACGTGGTCTGACTCAGCCCCAGTTGCTGGGACCCGTACAGCGAGGCCTGCGAAATCACCGTCTGGACGCCGTCGTTGTAGACGAGGTAGGCCAGCAGGAAGGCCAGCGTCAGCGGGTAGTGACGCAACTCACGTGCCGTCGAGACCAGTTGCCGCCACCCCTGGCCGAGCGCCGCCCCGGACTCCGCCTGGGCCAGGGACCGGTCCCGCAGCCGCCGCAGCGGTATGACCGCGAACACCGCCCACCACAGCCCGGCCGACGCCATGCAGATCCGTACCGCCATGCCCTGGGAGACGCCGAAGGAGCCGTGGTTCAAGAACAGCGCCAGATTCGCCACCAGCACGATCGCACCGGCCACATAGCCCGCGGCCCAGCCGCGTGAGGAGACCGTGTCCCGCTCGTCGGGCTCGGCGATCTGCGGCAGGAAGGAGTTGTAGACCACGATCGAGGCCCCGTAGCTGACCACCGCCACGATCAGCAGTGCCCCGCCCAGCAGATAGCGGTTTCCGGCCAGGAAGAAGAAACCGGTGGTGGCGCCCGCGCCGAGGTAGGCGAACAGCGCCAGCACCGGCTTCTTCCGGCCGGTACGGTCCGCGACCGCCGCGGCCAACGGCATCACGAACACCGACAGCAGCACCGCCGCCGAGACGGTGTACGAGAAGAACGAGCCCGCGCGGACCGGAACGCCCAGCGGATGCACATAGCCGTGCGCGTCGGCCGCCGCCTTGGCCACCTCGGTCAGATACGGCCCGAGGAAGACGGTCAACACGCTGGTGGAGAAGACCGTGATCGCGAAGTCGTAGAAGTACCAACCCCGTTGCTCGCGCCGCCGCTCCTCGGGTGAGCGGCCGACGGCCGGTGCCGTCACGGTCGTGGTGGAGCCCAGTCTGTCCTGCCCGTCCAACGCTGTCCCCTCGTCGCCCCCGTGGTCCTCGACCTCGGGCCCGGCCGTTGTCACAGACCGTGTCGGGGCTCAGCCCTCCGGCCAGGCCCCCCGCTCGGCCAGCACGGCGCGCAGCGTCTCGATCTGGTCGGTCATGATGCCATCCACACCCAGGTCGAGCAGCATGCCCATCCGCTCGCGGTCGTTCACGGTCCACACATGCACCTGAAGACCCCTGCGATGGGCGGCGCGCAGGAACCGCCGGTCCACCACCCGCACGCCCGACTGGAACTCCGGCACCTGGACGCACACCGCGGCGTTCAGCGCGGCGGGCGCGGGCAGCCACCCGCCGAAGCTCAGCAGCCGCAGCGCCGCGACCCCCCGCACGCCGAGCGAGGTCGCCAGCCGCTCACCGGCGAGCGCCCGCACCCGGTCCACCCGGGCCTGGGAGAACGACCCCACGCAGACCCGGTCCCAGGCGCCCGCCCGGTCTATGGCCCGCACCAGCGGCTCGATCGCCGCGGCGGCCTTCACGTCCACGTTGAACCGGGCCTCGGGAAAGGCGTCCAGCAGCTCATGGAAGAGCGGAACCGGCTCGCGGCCCGCCACCCGAGCGGCGCGCACCTCCCGCCACGGCAGCTCGGCGATGGCTCCGCGGGCGTCGGTGACCCGGTCCAGCGTCGCGTCATGGAAGGCGACGAGCTCGCCGTCGGACGTGGCGTGCACGTCGGTCTCCAGATAGCGGTAGCCGAGGTCGACCGCGCGCCGGAAGGCGGTCAGCGTGTTCTCCAGGCCGTCCGCCGTTCCGCCGCGGTGGGCGAAGGCGAGTGGTCCCGGCTGGTCGAGGAATGGGTGACGGTGTGCGCTCACACCAGGCAGTATGGCGCGCTACGCACACGCGTTCGCCGGTGCCTCCGCTTCCCGGGCCACCACTGTGCCCCGGCCCGTCCCGTCCAGCGCGAACACGCCGAGGAACAGCTGGGCCAGCGGGCCGATCGCCAGCGCGTACGCGACCGTACCCGCACCCACCGAACCGCCGAGCAGGAACCCCGTGACCAGCACCGCGACCTCGATCGCGGTGCGTACCAGCCGGATGGATCGGCCGGTGCGCCGGTGCAGCCCGGTCATCAGCCCGTCGCGCGGTCCCGGTCCGAAGCGGGCCGAGATGTAAAGGCCGGTCGCGATGGCGTTGAGCACGATCGCGGCGGTGAGCAGCGGCACCCGCACCGTCAGCGAGTGCGGCACCGGCACCAGACGCAGTGTCGCGTCCAGGGAGAGCCCGATCAGGAAGACGTTGGAGACCGTGCCCAGGCCCGGCAGTTGCCGCAGCGGCCACCACAGCAGCAGCACCAGCGCCCCGGTGAGGATCGACACCGTGCCGATGCTCAACCCGCTGTGCCGGGCGACGCCCTGGTGCAGCACGTCCCATGGGTCCAGGCCGAGCCCGGCACGGACCAGCAGAGCGTCGCTCGCGCCGTACAGCACGAGCCCGACATAGAGGTGGACAAGTCGACGGCCGATGCGCGAACCCTTGCGGATCAGACGGGGAACACGCGGATGGGAGAGACGGGAAACGAGCAAAGCGGATACCCCCCTGGTGAAGTGGCTGGCTTCGTGTCACTCTGAAGTACGGCCATGGTCCAATTCCACGGCCAATCCAGGGAAGGTGGACTGGTTCTGATGGCGCAGTGGACCGCGGCGGTGAGCGCCGCGCAACTGGCCCGGCTGCTGGCCCCCCACGGTGAGCGGGGCGGGCGCGGTGACGGCCGCCGGGTCCCGGCGTACCGGGGGCTCGCGGACGGGGTACGGCTGCTGGTGCTCGAAGGCCGGGTACCGGTCGCCGCCCGGCTGCCCGCCGAGCGGGAGCTGGCGGTGGCCCTCGGCGTCAGCCGTACCACGGTGGCCGCGGCGTACGAGGCGCTGCGCGCCGACGGGTTCGTCAAGTCCCGCCGCGGCGCGGGCAGTTGGACCGCCGTCCCGGACGGCCGCCCGGTGCCCGCCGGAGGCCTGGAGCCACTGCCGCCGGAAGCCGCCGCGTCGGTGATCGACCTTGGCTGCGCGGCGCTCCCGGCCCCCGAGCCCTGGCTCACCCGGGGCATCGAGGGCGCGCTCGCCGAACTGCCCGCGTACGCCGCCACGCACGGCGACTACCCGGCAGGCATCCCCGCGCTGCGCGAGGCGATCGCCGACCGCTACACCGAGCGCGGTGTGCCCACCATGCCCGAGCAGATCATGGTGACCACCGGCGGCATGGGCGCGGTGGCCGCCGCCGCCCGGCTGTTCGCCGGACGCGGCGAGCGGATCGCGGTGGAGGCGCCCAGCTACGCCAATGTGCTGCAACTGTTCCGGGAGAACGGCGCCCGCCTCGTCCCCGTGGCGATGGCCGACGGTCTGGCGGGCTGGGACCTGGCCGCGTGGCGCCGCGTCATGCGGGATGTCGCGCCGTGCATGGCCTATGTGATCCCCGACTTCCACAACCCCACCGGTGCGCTGGTCGGCGACGACCAGCGGCGCGAGCTGGTCGAGACGGCACGGGCGGCGGGCGTCGCGCTGGTCGCCGACGAGACGATGGCCGAGCTGTCCATCGACCCCGAGGGCGGGATGCCGCGCCCGCTCGCCGCGTACGACCGCGGTGGCGGCACGGTGGTCACGGTCGGCTCGGCGAGCAAGGCGTTCTGGGCGGGGCTGCGGATCGGCTGGGTACGGGCGGCGCCCGAGTTGATCCGCCGGATGGTGGCCGCCCGGGCCTATCTGGACCTGGGTTCACCGGTGGTGGAGCAGCTCGCGGTGGTGTGGCTGATGCGCGGCGAGGGCTGGTCGGAGGCGGTGGCGCTGCGCCGGGCGCTGGCCCGGACCAACCGCGACGCACTGGTGGACGCGCTGCGCAGGCGCACCCCCGACTGGGAGTTCGAGGTCCCCGCGGGCGGTCTGACCATGTGGGTGCGCACCGGCGACGTCTCCGGCTCCCGGCTCGCCGTGACGGGGGAGCAGTACGGGGTACGGGTGCCCTCTGGTCCACGCTTCGGCGTGGACGGCGCGTTCGAGGGCTACGTCCGCCTGCCCTTCTCGGCGTCCGCTTCGGTCGCCGACGAGGCGGTCTCCCGGCTGGCCGCCGCCGCGGAGGCGGTACGGGCCGGGGGGCCGATCGACCTGCAGACGGCGGGGTCCTTGGTGGCGTGAGCCATCCCCGCGACGGCGCGGGTCCTTCTCGGTGGCGTGAGCCCTTCCCGGCGGGGCGCGGGTCCTTCTCGGGCTGCGGCGGGTTCCAACGGGGCCTGGGGCTTGCCCCCCGGGGCCCAACCGCCGCAACGGCGATCAACTTCAGCGGCGCAGCCTCGCGGTACCGAACCGGTCGCAACCGGTCAACTTCCCCCGTTTTCCCGGGACTTGCTCAGGGAGACGGTCCGCGGGTCGCTGGTGCGGAGCACCCCCAGGACCGCCTGCCGGTGCGCGTCCGCCGCGTCCTCGTCGTACGGATCCGGCGTAGCCGGAACCTGCACCCGCTGAACGGGACCGTCGCCGAGCCGGGCGTACCCGCGCCCGGCCGGAATGTGCGCCGCGGGCGTGGTACACGGCGGCGCGCCCAGCGCGGCCCTCACCTGCGCGGCGGTCAACGCCCCGAGCGCCACCCGGGCGTTGGCGTGCCGCAACACAGCGGAGCCCAGCGCGTCCAGCCCCTCCGCCTGTTCGCCGACGGCGACCGCGACGCCCGCCGCGCGACCGTGCCGCAGCGGCACCTCCAGCAGCCGCAGCGGATCCGTACGCCCCTCCGCCTCGGCCAGTTGGCACAGTCCGGTCGGCCGGTCCACGATGATCCACAGCGGCCGCCGGGTGTCCGGCGGCGCGGGCCGCCCAGCCTGCCGGGCCCGGCTGACCGCGATCAGCCGCCGCTCCGTCTCGTGCGCCGCCCACTCCAGCGTGGCCAGCACCCCCGCCAGCCCGCTCTCCACCGCGAGCACCCCAGGGCGCCCGGACAGGAACAGATACTCACCGGTCCCGCCGCCGTCGACGGCCAGCAGGTCACCGTGGTGGAGGGCCTGCAGGGCGATGGACCGCAGCAGTGTGGTGACGCCGCTGCCGGCGCGGCCGACCGCCAGCAGATGCGGTTCGGTCGAGCGCGGCCCGGTCCGCCACACCACCGGCGGCGCGTCCCGCACGGTGCCGTCGACCCGTACCGGGATGGTGCGGCGCGCGGAGGCCGCGTCGGTGAAGCCGAGCACCGTCTCACCGGGTGCGGTGACGAACCGCTGGGCGGCGATGGCGGTGGGCAGCGGCGGCAGCGCGGTGAGGGTGAGGTGGTTCTCCTCCTCGTTCCAGTCGAACCGGTACTCCCGACCCCGCCCGGCCTTGGCGTGCAGCAACTGCTCGACGCGGGCCCGCGCTTCGGGCTCGCCGTCGGTGAAGTACGCCGGGTAGCGCAGCCGCAGCGAGACCAGCCGTCCCTGGGCGAACTCGTACCCGACGAAGGCGTGCCGCCAGTCGCCCTCGTGCCGGTAGAGCGGCCGGGGGTCGCCCTCCGCGGTCAGATACGGCACCAGGGCCTCGTAGATGCACCGCAGCCGGACGCGCTCGGCCTCGCTGGGCCCCTCCGGCGACTGCAGGCGGTCCCGGCCGAGCCACGCGGCCGAGCCCATCAGCGAGATTCCCACCAGGACCGGGCCGTACGGCAGCAGCGCGACGACGAACAGCGTGGCGGCGGAGACGAACAGCGTGGTGTTCCTGCGGTCCCTGGGCGCGGTGGACCACCAGCGGTGCAGCCAGGCGGCCTGGCGGCGCAGTCCCCGGGTGATGGTGATGACGGGGTGCAGGACGTCGGTGGCGCCTTCGGCGGCGAACCGTGCCAGGTCGCGGCCACGGTCCCAGGCGGGCCGGTTGCTCAGGATGCCGGGCAGGGGGCGCCGGACCACATGGACTCCAAGGCGGGCGGAAGCGGTGCGGGGTGGGCGGCGGGCCGCCCGGAGCGGGGGAGAACCGCTCCGGGCGGACGGTGTGGTCCGGTTAGATCTTGATTCCGCTGATGAGGCTGGCCAGGCTGGCTCCGCCCGCCTTGATGCTCGGCGCGATCGCGGAACTGGCGAGATAGAAGCCGAAGAGTGCGCAGACGAGGGCGTGGGACACCTTCAGTCCGTCCTTACGGAAGAACAGGAAGACGATGACACCGAGCAGTAGCACGCCCGACATGGTGAGGATCATGGGGTTTCTCCAGTTGGGGTGGGGGCGGTCACCATGAGTTCTTCCAGGATTACAAAAAGTAATAATCGCTTAAAGATGCCGTTCAGGTGACTTATTCGCTTTTTCACCGCCATGGCCCCTTTCTGGAAAGCTGCGCCGCCGCCAGCATTTCCGGGTTCGGGTCGGACCATGTGCCCGCCGGGTGCGGCCACGCGAAAGCCGCCCGTCCGGGTGAAACGGCCTCAGCCAGCGCACCCGTGTGATCGTCGCCCCGCTCCGGGGGCGGCGGAGCGACCATGCATATGGTGAGGCGGCACCCAGTCGCACCTGACGAACCCAGGAGCCGGTAGAGATGACGCAGCCCACACCCGAGAACGGGACCGAACCCGCGCACGACCCCGAGGTCATCCAGCTCGCGGCCAAGGTCTTCGACCTGGCCCGACAGGGCGCCACCGACACCCTGGCCGCCTATGTGGACGCGGGCGTTCCGGCGAACCTGTCCAATGACAAGGGCGACACCCTGGTGATGCTCGCCGCCTACCACGGCCACCCGAGGACGGTCGCCGCGCTGCTCGCCCGGGGCGCCGACCCCGACCGGCCCAACGACCGGGGGCAGACCCCGCTGGCCGGAGCGGTCTTCAAGGGCGAGGAAGAGGTGGTACGGGAGCTTTTCGAGGCGGGCGCTGATCCGAACGCGGGCACGCCGTCCGCGATCGAGACCGCCCGGATGTTCGGCAAGGACGCGCTGGTCGCGCTCTTCGAGGGCCGCTGACCGTCAGACCCGGAAGGTGACCGTCACCGGCGCGTGGTCCGACCAGCGCAGCGTGTAGTCCGCGGCCCGCTCCACCACCGCGCGGTCGGCTCGCGCCGCGATGCCGGGGGTGGCGACGACGTAGTCGATCCGCCATCCGGCGTCGTTGTCGAACGCCTTGCCGCGGTAGGACCACCACGAGTACGGTCCGGCGACGTCCGGATGCAGGGCGCGCACCACGTCCACGTACCCCGCCTCGTCGAAGACCCGGGAGAGCCAGGCGCGCTCCTCCGGCAGGAAGCCGGAGTTCTTGGTGTTCGCCTTCCAGTTCTTCAGGTCCGCCTCGCGGTGCGCGATGTTCCAGTCACCGCACACCAGCGCCTCGCGCCCCTCGGCGGCGGTGCGGGCCCGCAGATCGACCAGGTAGTCGAGGAACTCCTTGCAGAAGCGGTCCTTCTCCGCCTGCCGCTCGGTGCCCACCTCACCGGAGGGCAGATACAAGCTGGCCACCGTCACACCGGGCAGATCCACCTCGACATAGCGCCCCGAGGTGTCGAACTCGGCCGAGCCAAAGCCCACCCGCACCCGTTCCGGTTCCTGCCGCGAGTACACCGCCACGCCCGACCGGCCCTTGGCTGAAGACGGTGCGTGGACGGTGTGCCAGCCCTCCGGTTCCCGTACCTCGGCGGGCAGTTGAGCCAGTTCCGCGCGCACCTCCTGCAGGCACACCACATCGGCACCGGTCGCCGTCAGCCAGGGGCCGAACCCCTTCTTCGCGGCGGCACGCAGGCCGTTGACGTTCACGGTGGTGACGGTGAACACAACACGCTCCTGGATCGCGGACAAACGCCGCGCCAGCCTACTCGACGGCCGTTTCGGCCCCCGTACCATGCCCGGGTGGACATACGAGCGGTGATGCGCGCGGTGCGCTACGACCACCCGGACGCGGTGGCGCTGACCGAGCGGGTGCAGCAGGAGTACGTGCAGCGGTACGGCGAGCCGGACCTCACGCCGATGGACCCGGCGCAGTTCGACCCGCCGGGCGGGCTGTTCCTGGTCTGCTACCTCGACGGCGAGCCGGTGGCCACCGGCGGCTGGCGCGCCCAGGACGCCGCCGGCGACGGCCACGAGGACGGGGACGCGGAGCTGAAGCGGATGTACGTGGTCCCGCAAGCCCGCGGCCGCGGTCTGGCCCGACGGGTGCTGGCCGAACTGGAGGCCAGCGCGGCCGCGGCGGGACGGCGGCGGATGGTGCTGGAGACCGGAGAGCTGCAGCCCGAGGCGATAACGCTGTACACCTCGTGCGGATATGCGCCGGTGGCGGGATTCGGCGTGTACCGGGACGCGCCGCTCGCCGTACACCTGGGCCGTCCGCTGCCCGCCGCGAGGGCCTTGCCGGAGCGGTCCGAGGCCCGTTAGCGTCCGGACGCACCATGACCTTCGCCACCGCGCCGATGACGGCCGAGCACATCCCCGAGTCCGCCGCCCTCCTCGACCGCTGGTACACCCGGTCCCGTAGACCACGCGGCTATCCGGCGCCGGAAAACCCTTACGGGATCGAGGAGTTGCTGGTGAAACTGCTCGCCGCGCCGGGCGCGCAGGCGGTCGTGGCGCGCGGCGGCCGGGGCAGGCTGGGCGGCTACCTCGTCGTCGCCCCCGACCAGCCGGGCGGCGACGAGCGGCCGGACGAGCACCGCGATCCGCGCTCGGCGCTGGTCGCCCACGGCGGCCACGCGCTGCAGCCGGGCCGGGAACAAGAGGCGCTGCGCGCGCTGTACGCGGCGGTCGCCGAACGGTTCGTGGCGGACGGCCGGTTGGTGCACCACGTCGATCTGCCCGCCGACGACACCGTGGCGTCGGCCTGGTTCCGGCTCGGCTTCGGTCTTGAGCGGATGCGCGGGCTGCTGCCGGTACGGGCGAGCGGCCGCCAGCCGCGCGGGGTGGACGGCCTGTCCATCCGCCGGGCCAGCGGCGCGGACCTGGGGCCGATAGGCCGGATGGCCGTGGAGTCGGCCGAGCACCGGCGGCATGCGGCCGTCTTCCAACCGCAGTCGCCCGAAGCGCTCGACCGGCTGCGCACCCGCTACGCCGATGCGCTCACCGCCTCGGACAGCGCGGCCTGGCTCGCGGTGCGCCGGGGCGAGGAGGCCGGAATGGTGGTGCTCACCCCGGCACAGCCGGGGCCGTTCACCCCGCAGTCGGCGGTGGAGTTGGCCGAGGCGTACGTCGAACCGGACGCGCGCGGCGAAGGGGTCAGCCGGGTGCTGCTGGCCACCGCGCTGGCTTGGGCGTACGACCGCGGCTACCGCCATATGGCGGCCAACTGGCCGACCGCCTCCCCGCTGGCGGCGGGACACTGGCCGGCGTTCGGCTTCACCCCGGTCGCCTACCGGCTGTGCCGGGTGATCGACTCCCGTATGGCGCCGGGCGGTTGATCACGGCGCGAGGCGCATGGTGCGGAAGTCGCCTACCGGGCGGAAGCCGAGACGCTGGTACAGCGCGTTGCTGGTGGAGTTGGCCAGGTCGGTGAAGAGCAACACCTCGCGCGCCCCGGCGTCCAGCGCCCGGCGGCGGACCAGCGAGGTCACCTGGGACGCGTAGCCGCGCCCGCGCGACGGCTCGGGGGTGAACACCGGGCCGATCCGCACCGTGCCCGCCACCTGCCGGGTGGCTCCGGCCAGCGAGACCGGCCGCCCGCCGTCCTCCCACAGCGACACCCCGCCGTAGCCGAGCCGGTCGTCGACGGCCCGGTCCGCGCGGTACGGCTGGGGCTCGCCGATCACCTGAGCGAACCGGGTCCACCACTCGACCAGGAGCGCGCGGTCGTCCGGTCCGGCTACCCGCCCGCCCTGCCCCCGGGCCGGTGGCGGCGGCGCCAACTCACCCAGCCGGTAGAGGCGTTCGCCGCGGGCCACGGTCGGCCGGGCGCGGGTGGCCCGCTGCCAGGCGGCACCGAACGCCTCCGCCGTGGCAACCGGTCCGGCGACACCCGGCAGGGCTGGATCCGCGGCCGCGTACAGGTCAACCAGCGGCGCCAGGGCCCGGGTTGGCAGCTCGGTCAGCAGCAGGTGGTGCGGCGGGGTGCGCACCAGGGCACCGGTGACCGCGCCGTGCGCACCGGTCCACCAGCCGAACTCCGGAGCACCGTCGCCGAAGGCGCCCGGTCCCTGCTGGCGCAGCCGGGCGCAGACCGTCAACTGCACGGTGTGGTGGACGGGCCGGGAGCGCAGGAAGTCCCGGGCCGCCGCGTCAAACTCCGTCACATCAGTGGTAGTTGTCCATGGCATACCGCATCGTGGCGCATACAGGGAGTTGCCGTCATCCAAATTCCGTGGCGCTACTGAGAGTTGCGCACCTGCATCTGCACGGGCCTTTGCATGTGCAGCGCGCTATCATTCCGGCCGGTGAGAACCGCACGTCCCAGGAGGTATCTGTGCGCCGCACATACAACGGCATGGCAGCTAGTGAACTCCAGGGCGCCATCTGGCAGAAAAGCAGGCACAGCAACTCCCAGGGGACCTGCGTCGAGTTGGCCCGGCTGCCCGGTGGCGATGTCGCGGTACGCAACTCCCGTTTTCCCGAGGGACCCGCGCTGATATACACGCGCGCCGAGATCGAGGCGCTGCTTCTCGGGGTGAAGGACGGGGAGTTCGACCATCTGGTCCAGGGCGCTCCGTAGAATCCGGTATTCCGCGGATGGCCGAGGCGGCGGCGGAAGCCGTGCGGTGGAGCGAAGCGGAACCTGAAACCGGGGCTAAGTGGAATCAGTCAGTTGGACGGGGCGGGGAAGAGCGCCCAGACGACCTTCCCGGCTCCCGTCAGGGGGTGCCACCCCCATGTCTCACAGCATGACGCGACCAGATGCAGCCCCCGGCCCGACTCCGCGACGAAGTCGGGCGTCCTGGGTACCGGTCCCTGGCTGTTGGGATCGCGTACCGAAACCACCACCCGTGACGTCCAGCGCGCGAGGCCGAGCCGGACCACGGCTGGTGGGGAAGTCTGCGCGGCCGTCGGGTGCGGCCCCGTGTCCGTCCCGACGCCGTGCCGCAGCGCGTTGGTGACGAGTTCCGATGCCACCAGCGCGACGTTGTCCACCAGTTCGCACAACCCCCACCGGCGAAGTGTGGTGCAGGTGAAGTGCCGTGCCTCCCGCACCGATTCATAGGCGGCGGGCAGCTCACAGGCCGACGACGCCAGTCTCTCGGACGGGCGCACCACGTCCCATAAGGGCGCGAGCGCCACCGAGCCGTCACTTCTCATGACCGACACCTCGGGCTGTTGTGGGCCTGGTCGACGAGTGCACGGTTCACATCGTCCCCAACCGGCAGGCAGGATGCAAGAGCGGATGCACGTGCAGATGCCGGGTTGGCATATGCACGGGCAGACTCATGTGCACCGTTCGGTCACGCCTGGCGGGAAGCGGAGTCTGCGGAGGCCGGAAGGTGACAGACTTCGCCTGTGCCATGGATGGAGGGGCCAACCACATGACGACAGATCAGCCGGGAAGCGGATCGGTGGTCCGCCGGATCCTTCTCGGCTCCCAACTGCGCCGATTGCGGGAGTCGAAGGGCGTCAGCCGAGAGGACGCCGGGTACTCGATCAGGGCGTCCGAATCCAAGATCAGCCGCATGGAGCTGGGGCGGGTGAGCTTCAAGGAGCGTGATGTCGCCGACCTGCTCACGCTCTACGGGGTAACCGACCAGTCCGACCGCGACGCGTTGCTCGCGCTGGCCAGGGAGGCCAACGTCGCGGGCTGGTGGCACTCCTACGGTGATGTGCTGCCCGGCTGGTTCCAGACATATGTGGGCCTGGAGGAGTCCGCGTCCCACATCCTCACCTTTGAAGTGCAGTTCATACACGGGCTGTTGCAGACCGACGACTACGCCCGCGCGGTCGTCCGGCTCGGTCAGCCGAACGCCTCCGACGACGAGGTCGAGCGCCGCGTCGACCTGCGGATGCGCCGCCAGAAGATCCTCACCGGAGAGCGCCCGCCGCACCTGGTCGTGGTGCAGGACGAGGCCGCGCTGCGCAGGCCGTTCGGTGGGCCCGAGGTGATGCGCGGACAGTTGCGGCGGCTGCTCGAACTCAGCGAACACCCCGATGTGTCGCTGCAGGTGGTGCCCTTCGAGTTCGGCGGCCACGCGGCGGAGTGCGGGGCGTTCACCATGCTGCGCTTCCCCGAGAGCGATCTGCCGGACGTGGTGTACCTGGAACAGCTCACCAGCGCCCTCTACCTCGACAAGCGCGACGAAGTGGCGCAGTACGCCCGGCTGATGGACCGGTTGCGCACCGAGGGGCTCACCCAGGCGGGCACCCGCGACCTGCTACGGACCATCCTGCGGGAAACCTGATACGCCAACGGTGATCCACAACTTCCCTGCGGCATCAGTACGATGACTCGGCATCAGGTCCACGGGGGGTGTGTCCACCAGGTCCGCGTGAAAGGGATGGCATGTCCTATTCGTCCGAGCTGGCGCTCCAGTACATCGACGGGCAGTGGAAGCCCGGTAGCGGCTCCTGGGAGATCATCGACTTCAACCCCTACAGCGGGGAGAAGATCGCATCCATCACCGTCGCCACCGTGGCCGAGGTCGACCAGGCCTACCGTGCCGCCGAGCGCGCGCAGAAGGAGTGGGCCCAGGTCAACCCGTACACCCGGCGGCTGGTCTTCGAGCGGGCGCTCAGGATCGTGGAGGACCGTGAGCGCGAGATCACCGAGATCATCATCGACGAACTCGGCGGCACCCACGTCAAGGCCGGATTCGAACTGGCCCTGACCAAGGACATGTTCCGAGAGGCGATGCAGCTGTCGCTGCGACCCGAGGGGCGGATCCTGCCGTCACCGGTGGACGGCAGGGAGAACCGGCTCTACCGGCTGCCGGTGGGCGTCATCGGGATCATCAGCCCGTTCAACTTCCCGCTGTTCCTGTCGTTGAAGTCGGTCGCCCCCGCCCTCGCGCTGGGCAACGCTGTGGTGCTCAAGCCGCATCAGAACACCCCGATCGTCGGCGGCACGCTGATCGCGAGAATCATGGAGGAGGCGGGGCTTCCGCCGGGGCTGCTGAACGTCGTGGTCACCGACATCGCCGAGATCGGTGACGCGCTCATCGAGCACCCGGTGCCGAAGGTCATCTCCTTCACCGGCTCGGAGAAGGTCGGCCGCCATGTCGCCCAGGTCGCCGCGGGCCACTTCAAACGCACCGTGCTGGAGATGGGCGGCAACAGCGCGCTGATCGTGCTGGATGACGCCGACCTGGACTACGCGGTGGACGCCGCGGTCTTCAGCCGCTTCGCCCACCAGGGCCAGGTGTGCATGGCGGCCAACCGGGTATTGGTGGACCGCTCGGTGGAGAAGGAGTTCACCGAGCGGTTCGTCGCGAAGATCCGTGGCCTGCGGGTCGGCGACCCCAAGGACCCAGCCACCCACATCGGTCCGCTGATCAACCCCAACCAGGCCGACGCCATCGAGGCGCAGATCACCCAGGCCATCGACGGCGGCGCCACCGCCCTGCTGCGCGGTCGCACCGATGGCACGCTGATGGAGCCCTCGGTGCTGACCGGGGTACCCGCGGACGCGCCCATCCTGTCCACGGAGATCTTCGGGCCGGTGGTACTGGTGGTCCCGTTCGACGGCGAGGACGAGGCGGTACGGATCGCCAACGACACACCGTTCGGCCTCAGCGGCGCCGTGCACACCGGTGACATCGAACGCGGCGTGCGGGTGGCGCAGCGGATCGACACCGGGATGATCCACGTCAACGACGGGACCATCGCCGACGAGCCGATCGTCCCCTTCGGCGGGGAGAAGGCCTCGGGCGTGGGACGGCTGGGCGGCGACTCCACCATCGAGGCGTTCACCACGCTCAAGTGGATCTCCGTCCAACACGGGCGCAGCGCCTTCCCGTTCTGATCCCGGGTGTTCCCGGGATTCAGTGGTGGAAGCCCGGCTGTTCCTCGGCGCCGGACAGATGGCGGCGCTGGATGTCGGCGAGTGCCGCCTTCAGGTCGCCGAGGAGCAGTTCGGCGAGGTCGCGGCTGACTCCGTGCCGTACCACCACGCGCTGTACGACGACGTCCTGCCGGTCGGCGGGCAGCGGGTACGTGGGCACCTGCCAGCCGCGCAGCCGTAGCCGCTCCGACAGGTCGTACAGGGTCCAGTCACCGTGCGGGCGCGCCAGCGTCCAACACACCACCGGCAGACCGGATCTGCCGTCGTGCAGCACGCTGAACGGCCCCAGTTCGGCGACGGCGTCGGCGAGTTGGGTCGCGACCCGGGCGCAGGCGCTCTGCACCGAGGTGTAGCCCTCGCGGCCCAGCCGTACCAGGTTGTAGTACTGGGCGATCACCTCGCCACCGGGACGGCTGAAGTTGAGGGCGAAGGTCGGCATGTCGCCGCCCAGGTAGTCGACGTGGAAGACCAGTTCTTCCGGCAGGTACTCGGCGTCCCGCCAGACCACCCAGCCGACGCCGAGCGGCGACAGACCGAACTTGTGGCCCGAGGCGTTGATGGACTTCACCCGCGCCAGCCGGAAGTCCCACTCCAGGCCGGGCTCCAGGAACGGCGCGACGAAGCCGCCGCTGGCCGCGTCCACGTGCACCGGGATGTCGAATCCGGTGCGCTGCTCCAACTCGTCGAGCGCACGGCTGACTTCGGCGACCGGCTCGTACTCGCCGTTGAAGGTGACGCCGAGGGTGCACACCACACCGATGGTGTTCTCGTCGCAGTACTCGGCCAGTTGCTCCGGCCGCATGGTGAGATTGTTCGGCAGCAGCGGGATCTGCCGCAGCTCCACGTCGAAGTAGCGGCCGAACTTCTCCCAGCACACCTGCACCGGACCGCACACCAGGTTGGGCCGCTCCACCGGCTGCCCCGCCGCGCGCCGCTTCGCCCGCCAGCGGCGCTGCATCGCCAGTCCTGCCAGCATGGCCGCCTCGCTGGAGCCGGTGGTGGAGCAACCCACCGCGGACGCGCCGTCCGGGGCGTGCCACAGGTCGGCCAGCACGTGTACGCAGCGGGACTCGATCTCCGCCGTCTGCGGGTACTCGTCCTTGTCGACCAGGTTCTTGTCCAGCGTCTCGGACATCAGCTCCCGAACCTCGGGCTCCGACCAGGTGGTGCAGAACGTGGCGAGGTTCTGCCGGGAGTTGCCGTCCAGCAGCAGCTCGTCGCGGATCAGCTGGTACGCCGCCCGGGCGGGCATGGTGCCCTCGGGGATGCGGTAGCGGGGGAGCGGCTCGAACGCTCCGGGCAGCGCGTACAGGTCGTCGGGTGCGTATTGCCGCGCTTGGTCGACGCGGTGCAGTGGCATGGCACAACCTCCTGGTGGTGGTTTCCATCCTGCCCGGGGCGGCTGGTGGTCATCCGTTAGCAATGCCGACAAGCTCAGATCTTCCTCAAGGAATCATGAACCGCATTTGCCGCGGAAGACCGGCGGGTACCGTCACTGGAGTTGTTGTCTTACCCATGGACCCCGCTCAATTAGCCCCGGTTAAGGAGACCTTGACGGCATGCGTGACGTTCTCCGGGAAGCGGTCCGCGTCACCGATGCCGTAAAGGCGTCGATTTCCGCGGACCTGCGTGCGCACCCTGGGCTCGGAGACGTCACTCCCGATTCTGACCTGCGCTTCTACACCCAGACCGGCGCCAAGCACCTGCGCAATCATCTGCCCGCCGCGGTGCTGGAACGGTTGACGGCATGGCGCCGGGAACCGGATCCCTGGTTGACGGTGTCGAACCTGCCAGAAACGGAGGAATGGATTCCGACGCCGGACAACGGATTCTGCGATGAATCCGCCCTCACCGTTCCCAATCTGGTCCACTTCGGCATGCTGCAACTGCTCGGTCTGACGCCGATGGCCTACCGCTGGGAGAACGAGGGACGGCTCATCCGCAACGTCGCGCCACGGCCCGGATCCGGGCGGGCGCTCACCTCCTGGGGCTACTCTGCACCGCTCGACTGGCACACCGACGACTCGATCCTCGACCACACCGACGGAGCCGAGGCGTCGATAGCGATACCGCACTTCCTGTCCTTCTACGGGATGCGCAACGTGGAGCAGGTCCCCACCGACCTGCTGCCGCTCACCGAGGTGCTCGCCGCCCTGCCCCAGTGGGTCATCGACGACCTGCGGCTGCCGGAGTTCCTGGTGACCGCCCCGGAGTCCTACGCGGCCAGCGCCGACGGCGGCCCGATGACCCGCGAGGGCGTGCCACTGCTGTGGACGCTGCCCGACGGCCAGGACGCCGTACGGTACGGGCCGGGCCGGATCACCGGACTGACGCTGCGCGCCACCCGGGCGCTGAGCCAGTTCGAGCGGCGGCTGGGCGAGTTGGACGGCACCGCGGTACTGGTCGGTGCCGGTGACTTCCATGTCTTCGACAACCGCCGGGTGCTGCACCGCCGAGTCCCGTTCCAGCCTGCCGCACAGGGGACGGCACGCTGGCTGCGGCGCTGCTACGCGCAAAGCCGCGGGGGGCAGTAGCGCGGTGTGTTGCCGGGCGGCCGTCGGCGCGGATGCCGGCGGCCGCCTTCCGGCTTCCGCCGGGCCGCGATCCGCCAGACAGGTCCCTTCCGCGGGACCGCGCGGAACGCCATGCCGGGGTGTGCTGTGCGAAGCGGCCTCCACGTCGCTACCGTGCTGGTGGTGACCTGTGTCCGGGCCGACAGCACTGGGCCCGGCCGGATACCGCGCCCTCCGGGGAACGCCCCCCGGACCGCCACCGCCAGGAGGGCCATGAGCGACGCCGAGAGCAAGACCCGGTCCGGCCCGCTGCGGCGCGCGGCCATGCGCGTGCCCGCCTGGTCCGGCGGGTTCTTCGGCCTGCTCGGCACCGCCTGCGCGCTGTCCGCGCTGGTCAGCCCGGTGCGCTGGCTGCTCTCGCCGGTGCTGGACGTGATCGACGACTGGATCGTCCCGGCCTCGCCCAACCTCGCCTACGCCGTCTTCCTGCTGCTGCTCGCCGGGGCACTGCTCGCCCGCAAGCGGGTCGCATGGTGGGTGGTCACCTTCTACACCGGCCTGGTGCTGCTCGCCGAGGTCCTCACCATCGACCTGGTCGGCCCGGTGGAGGCCGGCGTCTCGCTGCTGATCACCGGCTCGATCATGACCGCGCTGCTGCTGTCCCGCTCGGCGTTCGCGGCCCGGGTACGGCGCGGCGCCTTCTGGCGGGCGCTGGGCGTACTGGCCCTGGGACTGGCCGTCGCGGTGCTGCTCGGCTGGGGCCTGGTGGAACTCTTCCACGGCGGACTGCCCGCCTCCGAACGGCTGCCGTGGGCCGCCAACCGGGTGTTCGGCGGACTGATCAGCGGGCACCGCTTCCCCCAGCACCCCCCGATGGCGGTGAGCTTCCTGCTCGGGCTGTTCGGCGCCCTGGCGCTGCTCAACGCGGCAGCGGTGCTGTTCCGTTCACAACGCGCGCAGGCCTCGCTGCACGGCGACGAGGAGGCCCGGATCCGCGCGCTGCTGGCCCGCTACGGCGCCCACGACTCGCTCGGCTACTTCGCCACCCGCCGCGACAAGGCGGTGGTCTTCGCGCCCAGCGGTGGCGCCGCGGTCACCTACCGGGTCGAGGCGGGCGTCTGCCTGGCCAGCTCCGACCCGGTCGGCGACCGCGGCGGCTGGGACGCGGCCATCGAGGCATGGCTGGCCCTGGCCCGCAAGTACGCCTGGGTCCCGGCCGTCATGGGGGCCAGCGAGGAGGGCGCCAAGGCCTACGCGCGCGCCGGTCTGAACGCGCTGCAACTCGGCGACGAGGCGGTGCTGGAGACCGCCCGCTTTGACCTGGCCGGACGCGACATGCGGGTCACCCGGCAGGCCGTCGGCCGGGTCCGCCGCGCCGGCATGTCCTGCCGGATCCGCCGTCACGGCGCGTTGGCACCGGAGGAGATGGCGCGGGTCATCGCGCTGGCCGACGCCTGGCGGGACACCGAGGTGGAACGCGGCTTCTCGATGGCCCTCGGCCGTCTCGGCGACCCGGCGGACGCCGACTGCCTGCTCGCCGAGGCGGTCAACACCGAGGGGCGGACCGTGGCCCTGCTGTCCTTCGTGCCCTGGGGATCGGACGGCATCTCGCTGGACGTGATGCGCCGGGACCGCTCCGCACCCAACGGGGTGATGGAGTTCCTGGTCGCCGAGATCGCCGAACGGGCGCCACGGCTGGGCATCAAACGCGTCTCGCTCAACTTCGCGGTGTTCCGCGCCGTCTTCGAACAGGGCGCGCGGATCGGCGCGGGACCCGTGCTGCGGCTGTGGCGCCGGATGCTGCTGTTCTTCTCCAAGTGGTGGCAGCTGGAGGCGCTGTACCGGTCGAACGTGAAGTACAAGCCGGACTGGTACCCGCGGTTCCTGTGCTTCGCCGAAGGCCGCCAGGTGGCCAGGATCGGTCTGGCCGCCGGGATCGCCGAAGGTTTCGTGGACTTCCCGCGCTTCGGCCGCCGCTGGCACCAGGGAGTGCGCCCGCCGGTCAGCGCCGAGCCGCTGCCACCGCTCACCGAGGTGCCCGGCGGCGCGCCCGACGAGACCGCCGCCCGCGCCGCAGACGAACTCGCGGCGCTGCCGGAACAGGTCCGGGTGCGCCGCCACAAGCTGGACCGGCTCATCGCGGGAGGCGTCGAGCCGTACCCGGTGGACGCCGCCAGGACCCACACCCTCGCCGAGGTCCGGGCCGCCCACCGCGACCTGCTGCCCGGCACCCGCACCGGTGAGCGGGTCGCCGTCACCGGTCGGCTGATGATGCGCCGAGACTTCGGCGGAGTGGTGTTCGCGGTGCTGCGTGACTGGTCAGCCGACCTGCAAGTAGCCCTCACCAGGGCGGACTTGGGCGCCGCGGAACTGGCCAGGTTCACCGCCGACACCGACCTCGGCGACCACATCGAGGTACGCGGTGAGGTCGGCACCAGCGAGAAGGGCGAACTGTCGGTCTTCGCCACCTCCTGGCGGCTGACCGCCAAGTGCCTGCGCCCGCTGCCGGACAAGCGCCGGGGTCTGACCGACCCCGAGGCCCGGGTGCGCCAGCGCTACGTGGACCTGGTCATCCGCCCCGAGGCCCGCGAGGTGGTACGGGCCCGCAGCGCGGCCGTCCAGGCGCTGCGCCAGGGCCTGCTGGACCGGGGCTTCCTGGAGGTGGAGACCCCGATGCTGCAGCAGATCCACGGCGGCGCCAACGCCCGGCCGTTCACCACCCACATCAACGCCTACGGCCTCGACCTCTATCTGCGGATCGCGCCCGAGCTGTACCTCAAGCGGCTGTGCGTGGGCGGCGTGGAGAAGGTCTTCGAGATGGGCCGCACCTTCCGCAACGAGGGCACCTCCTACAAGCACAACCCCGAGTTCACCATGCTGGAGGCGTACCAGGCGTTCGCCGACTACCGCGTGATGCTGGACCTGACCCGCGAGTTGGTGCAGTCCGCCGCCATCGCGGCCAACGGCGCGCAGATCGCCCGTAGAACCGCGGCCGACGGCACCGTGACCGAGCACGACATCTCCGGCGACTGGCCGGTCAAACCGGTCTACACGGCGATCTCCGAGGCGCTCGGCGAACAGGTCGGCCCGGACGCCGACACCCTCGCGCTGATGCGGCTGTGCGACCGGGCCGAGGTGCCGTACGCACCGGGCACCAGCCACGGCGAACTGGTGCTTGAGATGTACGAGCGGCTGGTCGAGGAGCGCACCACACTGCCCACCTTCTACACCGACTTCCCCACCGAGGTCTCCCCCCTCACCCGCCAGCACCGCACCGATCCACGGCTGGCCGAGCGCTGGGACCTGGTCGCCTTCGGTACCGAACTGGGCACCGCCTACTCGGAGTTGATCAACCCGGTGGAGCAGCGCAGACGGCTCACCGAGCAGTCACTGAAGGCGGCCGGTGGCGACCTTGAGGCGATGGAGGTGGACGACGACTTCCTGACCGCGCTGGAGTACGCCATGCCGCCGACCGGCGGCCTGGGCATCGGAGTCGACCGGCTGGTGATGTTCCTGACCGGCCTGACGATCCGTGAGACACTGCCCTTCCCGCTGGTACGGCGCCGCTGAGCGCTTCCGCTGGGGGTGCGGTGATGTGCGGTTTGGGATCGTCCGCGGCACCGTTGTGGCTGCTCGCGCAGTTCCCCGCGCCCCTTCGGGGCGCTACCGGGCTAACCCAGCGCCGCGGCCTGCTCGTACAGGTCGCGCACCCGCTCGCCGAACACGCTGCTGTACGACACGTCCGGCGTCGAACCGCCGTTGCGGTAGCCGCCGATGACCCCCACCACCGAACCGCCGCCCGACGGACCGGCGTTGGCCAGCCAGGGGCTGCCGCTGGTGCCCGAGGTGAAGCCGGGGCACTCGACGCGCAGTTGGTCCACCCCGCGGCGGGTCGCGGGGCGCGCCGTGCCGTCGCAAGAGATCGCGTCGTCGGCGTTGCGCGGATAGCCGACCAGGCGGATCGGGCCGCTGTCCCGGCCGGTGGACAGCGGGTTGCCGCCCACCACGTCCTGGATGTTCCGCCCGTCCAGCGGATCGACCACCAGGAACGCCACATCGGCCGAGGTGTCGGTGGCGTTGGCCCACTCCGGCGCCACCAGGGCGCTGCGCACCCGCCACAGCCCCGCCGGACTGCGCCCGTTGCGGTAGCCCGGTGCGAAACCGAGCCCGGTGCGGTAGCCGCCGCCCGCGCCGCCGTGCACACAGTGCGCCGCGGTGATCACCAGATCGCGGTGCGGGCTGTCCACCACGCTGCCGGTGCAGTAGTGGTGCGGCTGGCCGTTGAGCGAGAAGACCGCGCCCACCCGGTAGTCGGGCGGAAAGGTGCTGGTCGGCACCGGACTTGCCGCGCGCAGCACCGCCACCCTGTTCCGCGGTGCGGGGGTGCGCCGGGGGCGGTGCGGCGCGTGCGAGGGGGAGCGGTGGGGCCTGGCCGGGGGGCGGGCGGCGGGGCCGCTGATGGCGGCCGACGAGAACAGGGCCGTGGCCAGACAGGCGAGTACGACGCCACCCGCGCGCGCTGCCGCAGCCGTGCCGATCCGCTCCACCGCTGGCCCTCCCATGACCTCTGGTTAAGGCAGATGATCCGACGGTGTACGCCGCGGTCAGCGCTGGACACTCCAGAAGTCACCCGCACGGTGGAGATCGAAATCTCGTCCAGGTCACCCGAAGGCGGGCCGGGACGGGTAGGGGATGGCACCGGCCGGGCTGGGTGGGAAAGGCGCTGCGCTGGGTGGGTGGGAAAGACGCTGCGCTGGGTGGGTGGGAAAGACGCTGCGCTGGGCGGGTGGGAAAAGAATCAGTACCGCAGGCTGAGGGCAAGCCCCGTGCCGTCCACGGCCCCCGACGGCACGAACGTGACCTCCCCGCCGTGCTCCAACTGCCGCTCGACCAGCTCGTCCACCGCGTCCTGGACGACCGTCCCCCGCGCGTCCGGCCGGATCTCGCCCTCGTCCCCGGTGACGACGTTCACCCGCTCCCCGTCGACCCGTGCGGCCACGTGGTACGACTCGTCGACCACGAGGTGCCGGCCCCGGCCCTGGTTCACCAGGCTCCACGCCTCCTCCAGGCTGCCCGCGTACCGCTTCTCGCTGCGGGCGGCGTCCAGCGCGTCCAGCGCGGTACGGACCCGCTTGGCGTGCGCGCGCTCCCACGCCGTCCGCAGCGCCTCGGACAGCGCCGCGGCGGACGCCTTCTCGTACCCGGCCGCCTCGGTGTCCGTCTCGGGATCGGCCAGGGCGTCGCGGTGCCGGGTCAGCTCGCGCATCCGGCGCAGGTGCGCCTGCATGCCGACCAGGAACACCGGCCTGCGCCGACGCTCCAGCGCCTGCCCCAGCGCGTCGTCCACCGCCCGGATGAACCGCTGCACCCGCTCCGTGCGGTAGGCCGCCCGCGGTTCGCTCGGGCGCACCGCGACACCGCCCTTGAGCGGCGCCTCGCCCTCCGGTCCCTGCGCGCTGAGCGGGAAGCCGTACTCGGTCACCTCGTGCAGCCACAGCGGCGAGCCGTCCCACAGCCGGGTGGGCTTCTCGGCCAGCACCAGCGCCCAGTACGGCTCCAGCATGTTGGCGGCCGCCACCAGGTTGCGGGTGAGGAAGGTGGTGCCGAACACCACCTGCTCGGTCACCGGCTGCGGCAGCACCCAGGTGTGGTGCTCGCCCGGCGCCACATGCAGCACCAGCCCCTCACCGGAGGTCTGCTCACGCTCCCACTCCAACTCCTCGACCGCGGAGTCCAACTGCTTTTGCAGGTCCGCGCGGCGGGAGTGGGTGATCTCCGGATCGTCATCGGCTTGTTTCCGGGCCTGTGCCACCAGGTTCCGCAGCCGGATCGGATCCTGTGCCTTCTCCGGCAGCGCCCGGTGGACGGGCAACACAAGGGAGACGGCGGGGTACTCACGTGGACGGCGCAGTTCCGCGAGGATCGAGGGGGTGACCCAGGAGACGTCCATCGGATTCTCCCTAACTCGTCGATCTGAGGCTCGTCGCGCTCAGCCCGTCGATGGCCTGGCGGCGCACGGGCGGCGTGCGCCCGCTGGCGGCGTTCTTCCATCCTCCGCGCAATGGCCGCCGATTGCGACTCGGCGGCGGGCCGTCGCCGTACCACCGACGGGCTACGCCTCCGCGCGCGCCGCCTGGGGCTGTGGCCAGGGTGGGGAGGGGTACCCGGACGCATCCCGGGCAGAAGCGGGGCGAGTAGCACTCGCAAGGCGCTGGAGGACGTCATGAAGCAGCACACCGCACGGCACCCCCTGCTCGCGCCCGACCCGACCGTGCGGCCCCTGACCCCACCGCGGACCCGGCAGCCCGCGGGGCCCGTGCCCGCCCCGCAGGCCCAGAAGGACCCCACCCCCCATCCCGATCCGGAACCCCCCTCGCCGACCCCGCCGCCGGGCCCCGGCCCCGTGCCCGGCCCGGTCCCGCCGGGCCCCACGCCGAACCCCATCCCCACCCCACCGCCCGAGCCCGCACCGGGCCCGGAACCGGAACCGGTGCCCTCGCCTCCGCCGCCTGGCCCCACACCCGGCCCGACACCCAGTCCGATACCGGACCCTGGGCCGCTGCGGTAGCGGCCGCCGTTGCCCGGTCGGCGCGGTCCCCGGACCGCCGAGTACATCGCCCTGGTGCTGCTGGCGGCGGCCTCCGGGGCGGTGGACGCGTTGGCGTTCACCGTGCTCGGCCATGTCTTCGCCGGGGTCATGACCGGCAACCTGGCGCTGCTCGGCATCGCCCTCGCCTCCGGCCGCCCGGCCGATCTCACGGCGCCGCTGGTGGCCCTGGCCGGGTTCGTCGCGGGAACCTGGCTCAGCGCCCTGATCTGCCGTGGCGTCGCCTCCGACGCGCGGCCGGGGTGGCCGACCCGGGTGCTGTTCTGCCTGGCGGGGGAGACCGGGCTGCTCGCCGCGCACGCCTCGCTGTGGGCGGGCAGCGGCGGGGTGCCGGGCGGCGGGCTGCGCGTGGTGCTGTTGTGCGTGGCGGCGGTGGCGATGGGCGGTCAGTCCGTGGCGATGCTCGCGGCGGGCGCTGGCGGCCGGCCCTCCACGTACTTCACCGGCACACTGGCCACGTACGTCGCCCGCAACGCCGGTGCCGCGGTCGGCGCCGAGGACCGGTGGGTGCCGGTACGGCTGGCGGCGCTGGTGGCGGGTGCCGCCGCGGCGGCGGTGCTGCACCACTGGGCCCCGGCCTGGGCGGCGTTGCCCGCCCCGGTGCTGGTCCTGGCGGCGGTGCTCGGGGCTACGTACCGGCCGCCGGAAGCACCGGAACGTAACGGGTAAATGCCAGCGCAGCGGGCACGCGACCCAGTGGCACCGTCCGAGGAGGAAGCCATGGCCATCGCAACCGTGAATCCGGCGACGGGGGAGACCCTGAAGACCTTCGAGGCCCACGGCCCGGACGAGATCGAGGAGCGGCTGGCCCGCGCCGCCGCGGCCTTCCAGGAGTACCGCACCACCGACCTGGTCACCCGGGCCGAACTGCTGCGCGCCGCCGCCGACTTGCTGGAGCAGGAGCAGGACGAGATCGCCCACACCATGACCACCGAGATGGGCAAGACCCTGGTCGCGGCCCGCGCCGAGGCGGCCAAGTGCGTCAAGGCGCTGCGCTGGTACGCGGAGAACGGCGAACGGCTGCTCGCCGACGAACACCCCTCAGCCGCCGACATCGAGGACTCCGGCGCGCGCACCGCTTACATCCGCTACCGGCCGCTGGGCCCGGTGCTCGCCGTGATGCCGTGGAACTTCCCGCTGTGGCAGGTGATCCGGTTCGCGGCGCCCGCGCTGATGGCGGGCAACGTCGGGCTGCTCAAACACGCGTCGAACGTCCCGCAGACCGCCTTGTACATCGGCGACCTCTTCCACCGCGCGGGTTTTCCCGAGGGATGCTTCCAGACGCTGCTGGTCGGCACGGACGCCGTGGAGAAGATCCTGCGCGACCCCCGGATCGCCGCCGCCACGCTCACCGGAAGCGAGCTCGCCGGGCGGTCGGTGGCCGCGATCGCCGGTGACGAGGTCAAAAAGACGGTGCTGGAACTCGGCGGCAGCGACCCGTACATCGTGATGCCGTCCGCCGACCTGGACCGCGCGGTCGGCACCGCCGTCACCGCCCGGGTGCAGAACAACGGCCAGTCCTGCATCGCCGCCAAGCGCTTCATCGCGCACACCGACATCCACGACGCGTTCGCCGAACGGTTCACCGCGGCCATGGCGGCGCTGACCGTCGGCGACCCGATGCTGGAGAGCACCGACGTGGGCCCGCTGTCCAGCGAGCGGGGCCGCGCCGACCTGGAGGAACTCGTGGGCGACGCCGTCGCGCAGGGCGCCACCGCACTGTGCGGTGGCCGACGCCCGCCGCACCACCGGGTGGGCTGGTTCTACGAGCCGACGGTGCTCACCGGCATCACCCCGACCATGCGCATCCACCGTGAGGAGGCCTTCGGCCCGGTGGCCACGCTCTACCGGGCGGCGGACCTGGACGCGGCCGTGGAGCTCGCCAACGACGTTCCGTTCGGCCTCAGTTCCAATGTTTGGACCGGCGACGAAGCAGAACAGCGGCGTTTCGAGCGGGACTTGGCGGCGGGCGGTGTCTACTTCAACGGCATGACCGCCTCGCACCCCGCGATGCCGTTCGGCGGAGTGAAGCGCTCCGGGTACGGCCGCGAACTGTCCGGCCACGGAATGCGCGAGTTCTGCAACGTCACCACCATCTGGTACGGCGCCTGAACATGGCCGCCAAGACCGAGACCCGTACCGTGCGCGCCGGGCGGCACACCATCGAGCTGAGCCGCCCGGACAAGGTGCTGTTCCCCGACGACGGCCTCACCAAGGCCGATCTCGTGGACCACTACCGCACCGTCGCCCCGCGGATGCTGCCGCAACTGCGCGGCCGCCCACTGATGTTGGAGCGGCACCCGGACGGAATCGACGACGGCCGGTTCATGCAGAAGGACATACCCGACTACTACCCCGACTGGATCCGGCGCGCCGAACTGCCCAAGGAGGGCGGCACCGTCACCCACGTGCTGTGCGAGGACACCGCCACCCTGGTCTACCTGGCCGACCAGGCGTGCCTCACCCTGCACCGCTTCCTGGCCAAGGCGGACCGGCCGCGCTGCCCGGACCGCATGGTCTTCGACCTCGATCCACCGGGCGAGGACTTCGCCCCGGTGCGCGAGGCGGCCCGGCGGCTGTGCGCCCTGCTGGACGAACTACGGCTGCCCGCCGCCCTGATGACCACCGGTTCGCGGGGGCTGCACGTGATCGTGCCACTGGACCGCAGGACGGACATCGACGAGGTACGGGACTTCGCCCGGCGCGTCGCGGACACCCTCGCCGACCGCCATCCCGGCCAACTCACCACCGCGCCACGCAAACAGGACCGCGGCGACCGGCTCTACCTGGACGTGCAGCGCAACGCCTACGCGCAGACCGCGGTCGCCCCGTACACCGTCCGCGCGCGGCCCGGCGCACCGGTCGCCACCCCCATCGACGGCTCCGAGCTGGACGATCCGCAACTGCACGCCCAGCGCTGGACGTTGACCAACATCGCCGACCGCCTCACCGACGACCCCTGGCAGGACATCCTGCGCCGAGGGCGCTCGCTGCGCGCCGCGTGGCGGCGGATGTGAGAAGCCGCAGCGCCCCGCGGAACCCATCACCAGCCGGTGCGGTGCTATGGCAGCACGTTCCACGCCGTGATCACCGGACGGCCGTGTTCCGTCCCGATCCGGCTCACGGTGGCGGTGTCCAGCCGGAACAGCGCCCCACCGGAGCCAGGCAGCCCGAGCCGCCGGGCGGTCAGTACCCGCAGGAAGTGCGCGTGCGCCACCAGCGCCACGTCCTCGCCGTCCGCCGCCTCCGCCAGCGCCGCGTCCACCGCCTTGAGCACCCGGTCGGCGCGCTCGGCCACCTGCGCCGCGGACTCACCGGGATGCTCCGCCGGACCGGGCGCCACCCCATCGGTCCACAGGTCCCAGCCGGGGCGGGTGCGGTGGATCTCCTCGGTGGTGACGCCCTCGTAGCCGCCGTAGTCCCACTCCCGCATGTCGGGCTCGACGACCGGATCGCTCAGCCCGGCGAGCTGCGCGGTGCGCAGCGCACGCGCCATCGGGCTGCAGAACGTGGCGGCGATCCGGCGGCCGCGCAGCAGCGGTGCGAGCGAGCGGGCCTGCTCCTCGCCACGGGCGGTGAGCGGCAGATCGGTCCAACTGGTGTGCTGCAACGCCCGGCTCCACTCGGTCTCGCCGTGCCGGATCAGGATCAGCTCGCCCATGTGCGTCCTTATGTTGCGGCCTGCGTGCGTCGTCGGCCTTGGTCTTCCCGTACCGGCCATCCTCGCCGATCATCGAAGGCGGCCGGTCACCCGGGTGGACGGGGACACGGGCGGGCCGCCGCCGACCGCCCCAGGATGGGGCGAGGGCACCGTACGAGCCATACGCAGCGGGAGGCCGGATCGTGACCACCGAGACCCAGGAGTACGACGTCGTCGTGCTCGGCGCGGGACCCACCGGGGAGAACCTCGCCGACTACGCCCACTCCACCGGGCTGACGGTGGCGCTGGTGGAGAGCGAACTGGTCGGCGGCGAGTGCTCGTACTGGGCGTGCATGCCCAGCAAGGCCCTGCTGCGGCCGCCGACCGCGCTCGCCGACGCGCGCAGGTCACCGGGCGCCCGGCAGGCCGCGGGCGGCGCGCTGGACGCGGCGGCGGTGCTCGCCCACCGCGACGAGTACGCCTCGTACTGGAAGGACGACGGGCAGGCCGCCTGGGTGGCGGACGCGGGCATCGACCTGGTGCGCGGCCATGGTCGGCTGGCCGGGGAGCGCCGGGTGGCGGTCGACGTGCCCGGGGGCGGGCGGCGCACGCTGACCGCCCGGCGCGCGGTCGCGGTGTGCACCGGCAGCCGGGCGGCGGTGCCCGACCTTCCGGGGCTGGCCGAGGCCCGGCCGTGGACGAGCCGGGAGGCGACCAGCGCGCAGCGGGTGCCGGGGAGCCTGGCGGTGGTCGGTGGCGGGGTGGTCGCCGCGGAGATGGCCGCGGCGTGGCGGGCGCTCGGTGCCCGGGTGACCATGCTGGTGCGCGGTACGGGACTGCTGCCACGGATGGAGCCGTTCGCCGGTGAACTGGTGGCGGAGGGTCTCACGGCCGCCGGAGTGGAGATCCGTACCGGAGCCAACGTGTCCGCGGTGCGGCGACCGGAACCGTCGGGACCGGTGACGATCACGCTGGCGGACGGCGGTGAACTCGTCGCCGACGAGGTGCTGTTCGCCACCGGACGGGCGCCGCGCACCGACGATCTCGGCCTGGAGACGGTGGGTTTGACTCCGGGGCAGTGGCTGAGCGTTGACGACACCTGCCGGGTCACCGATGTGCCGGGCGGCTGGCTGTACGCGGCGGGCGACGTCAACCGGCGTGCGCTGCTTACCCATCAGGGCAAGTACCAGGCGCGGATCGCGGGCGCCGCGATCGGCGCACGGGCCAACGGCCAGCCGTTGGACACCGTCCGCTGGGGCAGCCACGCGGCTACCGCCGACATCGACGCGGTGCCGCAGGTGGTCTTCACCGACCCGGAGGCGGCCGCCGTCGGATGGACCGCGGAACAGGCGGAACGCGCGGGCCGCCGGATCCGCACCGTGGACCACGACATCAGCCAGGTCGCGGGCGCGGGCCTGTACGCGGACGGCTACCGGGGCCGGGCGCGCATGGTCGTGGACCTGGACCGGGGCCATCTGCTCGGCGCCACGTTCGTCGGCTACGGCGTCGCTGAACTCCTGCACTCGGCCACGGTGGCGGTGGTGGGCGAGGTCCCGCTCGACCGCCTCTGGCACGCGGTCCCCTCGTACCCGACCATCAGCGAGGTATGGCTGCGGCTGCTGGAGACGTACCGCTCGACGGCGTGACCGCCAGCGGGGTGGTCCAACGGCCGGACGCGGGCGGCACGTTGGGTCCGTGCCGCCCGGGTCTGTGAATGAGGTTCCTGAGGACTTCGAAGCGTTGGGCGGTCAGCTGGGATCAGCTGGACTGACAGGTGTTGCCCGCCGCCGGGTTGAGGATTCCGATGATGTCGATGGAGTTCCCACAGACCTGGATGGGCAGGTTGACGGGGACCTGGATCACGTCGCCGGAGATGACTCCGGGCGACCCGACGGCAGACCCGTTGGCGCCCGACTGCGCGACAGCGGTGGTGGCGGTGGCCAGGGCGCCGGTCAGGGCCAGGGTGGCGGCGAGGGCAACACTTCGAACACGCATGGTCTCTCTCCCGAGGCGATCGACAAAAAACGGTGAGACGATCACACCGGTTGAGGTGTCCCATTCCTCCGCATTCACCGGAGTGGCGGCGTGTCGGCCCGGCTGTTCTCCGGCACCGCGAAGCCCGCCGAGTCGCGCCTCCGCGAAGCCTCCAGCGCCGGGACGCCGCCCTTGGCGAAGCCGCACCCCTGAAGCCGCACCGCCGTTAGGCCGCACCCTGGTGAGGCCGCGTCCGCGTGAAGCCGCACCGGCGTTCGCCCAACAACCGCGTGCCGAACGCTCGTTGCGGGTAGTCTTGAGCCGGGGGAGCCCAACCCGGCGCATTAAGTACCCACCTGCGAACGAAACCCGCGGGACCCATGACACCAACCGGCCGGGCTCGGGTCGGATGGGGGGAAGAAGGGTGCGTGCCCGATGAACCCCGGGCTCCTGTCCGCGGCGGCCGCGATCGTCTACGCCGCGACGGTCTCGTTGCTCGCCCTGACCGCCACCTTCGCCCGACGCGCGGTACGTCGGCGTGCGGCGCGGGACACCTTGCTGCTGCTCGTCCCACGACGGCACTTCGGCTGCCCGGCTGGCGGTGAGGAGACCAGCCGGGCAGCGGGGGTTGGCGCCGTCGGGCTCAGGCCCGCGGCCAGGTCGGAAGCGCCGAACGCCGCCAGGTCGCGTTGGTGACCGCCGCGAACGACGCGTACCAGGCGACCACCGCGGTGACCAGGCCGGACCAACCACCCACCTTGGTGGTCACGGTGGACTGCGCGAACTCACCGGCCGACAGCAGGACGAACGTCAGTGACAGGAAGGCGAAGACGCCCAGCACCGCGCCGTTCGTCTTCAGTGCCGCCACCGTCATGTACACCGTGAACACCGCCCACACCAGCAGGTACAGGCCGGTCGCCTGGTGCGCGCTGGCCGCCGGAAGGTGCGGCGCCACAAACCTGACGTATCCCGCGAAGGACAGCCAGAAGGCGCCGAACGAGCCGAACGCCGTCGCGCCGAAGGTGTTGCCCCTGCGGAATTCCCACATCCCCGCGAGGAGTTGGACCAGCCCGCCGTAGAACAGCGCCAGTGGGAGCACGACGGCGGACAGGCTCGCGTCGAGCAGGTTGGCGTTGAAGCAGCTGAGGACGAAGGTGGTGCTGGCGAATCCGGCCAGGCCGAGCGGGCCGGGGTCGGCGGTCGAGTCGGGCGCGAGCTGCCGGGGTTGATCGAGCTGGGCGGTGGAGTCGGGGTTGGCTTCGGCCATGGTCGTACTCCTTGCTCTCGACGAGGCGGCCGGACAGGCCGGGATGCCGCGGATGCGAGGGTTTCGTCCTGCGTGGACCAGGTGTGTGCGCCGACGACCGGAGGACGCGCCTCCAGGATTCCCGTGCCCTGCCCACTTCACCCCTCCCACCGGCCGGGTTGACCACATTCGCCAGCCATTGGCGCGTACAACCGGCGCGCGACCTCCGTAAAGCGCTCCCCAGGTTGGGGTTTCACAGCGCAACGACCGCTCAGCGACGTGCCGTTGGCCTTCCCGGTCGGCAGCGGTGGGCGCCGCGTTACCATCCAGTGCCCGCAGCAACCGCACGAAACGGACCGGAACGTGACGCCCACGCCCGACGACGACCTGCGCCAAGTCGCCGCCGTCGGCCCGTTCTTCGGCCTACGGACCGAGGCGGCCCCGGCCGGGCCGGGCGGCGAGGGGTACCGGCCGCTCGCCGACTTCTATGCCGGGCGCGGCCCGGATCCGCCGCTGGGGGAGCGGTTGGCCGTGGTGGCCGAGCGGTTGGCGACCGGAGAGCCGAGGGTCGCCGCGTCGCTGGTCTTCCAGGGGATCGCCGCCCGGCTGTGGTCGATCGCTTTCGGCTCGGCGGTGCTGTGCGGCCGTACTCCGTCGATGTCCCCGGATCGGCTGTGGTGGCACCCGGACCGGATGGCGCCGGAGGACCTCTGGCTCCCCGCGCCGGAGCCGCTCCCGGTCGCGGCGTCCGATGCGGCGCGGCGGCTGGCGGTGAGCGTGGTCGAGGACCACCTGGTGCCGCTGCACACCGCGGTCCGCGCGCTGTGCCCGGTCTCGCCGCGGCTGCTGTGGGGGAACGCGGGCTCGGCGCTGGCCGGTTCGCTGCGCGTACTGCACGGCTGGTGCCGCACCCAGGGCCGCCCCGACCAGGCACGGCACGCCCTGGACCTGGCGGGGCGGATGCTCGCCGCCCCGCCGCTGCGCGGTACGGGCAGCCTGCGCACACCGCCCGGCGATCCGGACCCCGCCTTCACCCGGCGCAGCTGCTGCCTGTACTACCGGGTGCCCGGTGGCGGCCTGTGCGGCGACTGCGTACTGCGTCGGCGCTGAGCGGCCTCGGGGACGCGCCCGACACCCCCGGGGCCGCTCAGGCCCCGCTGGTCACCGTCGGCGCGGAGAGCCCGGCCAGTAGCCGGTCGAGCACCAGGCCTGCCTCCTGGCGGGCGCGCCCATGGTCCTCCGCGCGGGCGATGTAGAGGCTGGCCTCGGAGATCAGCGCGGCCAGCATCCTGGTCAGCGGGGCGAGCGGCAGCTCCTCGATCTGGTTGTCACGGATCGCCTCGGTGAGCGCCTCGGCCAGCAGCAGATAGCCGTGCTCCTCGACCAGCGCGTCCCAGGCGCTGTGCCCCAGCACGGCGGGCCCCTCGATCAGCACGATCCGCTGGAAGTCGGGATCGGTACAGGCGTCCAGGAAGGACTGGAAGCCGGTGCGCAGCAGCTGCCAGGCGTCGCCCGGTTGCTGTTCGGCCCGGCGGGTCTCCTGCTCGACCAGCCGCTCGGCCATCTGCTGCGCGCACTCCGCCATCACCGCGCGGAACAGGTCGGACTTGTCGCGGAAGTGGTGGTAGAGCGCGCCTCGGGTGACCCGCGCCGCGCCGACGATGTCCTCTGTTCCGGTGGCGGCGTAGCCGCGCTCGGCGAACAGTTTCCTGGCCGCCTCCATCAGGGCGCGCCGGGTGTCGCTGACGTGTTCCGCACGGCGGCTGCCGCGGCCTGCGGAAAATCGGGGGCCTTTCATACGTACATCCTGTTCCATACAGACTGTATGTTGGAAGGGGGCCGGACTTCAGCACCTGGCCGTCCCGGCTCAGGGTCAGCAGTAGAGGCTCGGGAACGGAGACATGGATCATGGCACTCCCGCTCAACCTCACCGTCAAGATGGGCAGTTACCTGCTCAAGCAGAAGCTGCTGCGGCGCGAGAAGTTCCCGCTCATCGTGGAGGTGGAACCGCTTTTCGCCTGCAACCTGAAGTGCAACGGTTGCGGCAAGATCCAGCATCCGGCGGGCGTGCTCAAGCAGCGCATGCCGGTCGCCCAGGTGATAGGCGCGGTGGAGGAGTGCGGCGCGCCCATGGTGTCACTGGCGGGCGGCGAGCCGTTGATGCATCCGCACATCGACCTGATGACCCGCGAGCTGCTGGGGCGCGGCAAGTTCGTGGTGCTGTGCACCAACGCCGTGCTGCTGCCCAAGCACCTGCACAAGTTCGCCCCGCACCGCAATTTCGCGTGGATGGTGCACATCGACGGGCTGCGGGAGCGGCACGACGAGTCGGTGAGCAAGGACGGCGTGTTCGACCAGGCCGTGGAGGCGATCCGGCAGGCCAAGGCGGCCGGTTTCGCGGTCTACACCAACTCCACGTTCTTCAACAACGACAGCCCGCAGGACGTCATCGAGGTGATGGACTACCTCAACGACGAGCTGAAGGTGGACCGGATGGAGCTCTCGCCCGGTTACGCCTACGAGAAGGCGCCCGACCAGGACCGTTTCCTCGGGGTCGAGCAGACGCGGCAGCTGTTCCGCAAGGCGTTCGCCGACGGCCGTCGCCGCCGGTGGCGGTTGAACCACTCGGAGTTGTACCTGGACTTCCTTGAGGGACGCACCGACTTCGAGTGCACCCCGTGGGCGATCCCCTCGTACTCGCTGTTCGGCTGGCAGAAGCCCTGCTATCTGATGTCGGACGGCTACGCGGCGACGTACCAAGAGCTGCTGGAGACCACCGACTGGGACAAGTACGGCCGGGGCAAGGACCCGCGGTGCGACAACTGCATGGCGCACTGCGGATACGAGCCCACCGCGGTACTGGCCACCATGGGGTCGCTCAAGGAGTCACTGCGGGCGATCACGGCGGGCTGAACCGGGCTCGTCCAGAGCTTGCCGGGCGCGATCAGGGGCCGCAGGTCGCGCCCGGCGAGACAGTCTCCGGACGCGGAGGAGGGGCCCGCCCAGGCGGGCGAGCCCCTCGTTCGAACGATGCGCCGTGGGCTATTTGTCCTCCGGCTTGTCCCTGAGGTCCTGCGTCTTGTTCGGTATCTCCTCCTGGGCCTGCTCGCCGCCCTCCCTGCCCTTCTCGGCGCGCTGGGCTTCGCGCTGCGCCCTGGCCTTCTCCGCCATCTCCTTGGCCCTGCGCTTGAAGTCTTCCCTGAAATCCTTGACGCCCATGTCGCACCTCCTGTGGATCCCTGGGTGCTCCCCAGGCTGGCACGCCGAACGCCGGTCTGCATGTCGGAGACCCACGACGCCGTACCCTCTCGTCAGGCGCGTCTCGACCCTGGGGAGGAAGCCGTGAGCACCCCCGCCCTGTCCGCCGCGGACCTGTGGCTCCCGGAGCCGGAGGAGCACGACTTTCCGGCGGCGGCCGACTACCTGGACCTGATCTTCGACGCGCAGCGGGTGCGGCGGATCGTCACCGCCCTGCGCCAGGCCCAGACGCTCACCAAGAAGGCCAAGGACGTCATGCGGGCCAGCCAACTGCCGCTGCTGCCCGCGGACAACGTCCACGTCAAGCACAACATCCGCAAGGTCCACGCTGGCGGCAAGCTCAGCCCGGTCCTCCTGGTCCGCGGCCAGCCGCTGGTCATCGCCGACGGCTACCACCGGGTGTGTGCCGCCTACCACCTCACCGAAGACCTCGACATCCCCTGCCGGTTGGTCAACGGGTGAACCGACCCCTCGGCGAGTGAGGGCCGCGCCGGACGCGGCAGGGTCAGGACCTCGACGTGTCGGCGCTCTCGTCGCTGTCGGCTGTCTCGTCGAGGTGCTTGAGCGCCGCGCGGGCCGCGATCTGGTCGGCGCCGAGGGTCGACCAGAAGGGGTGAACGGTCACCGCGTGGGCCAGTTCCCGTTGCCGGGCCCACAGGGCGTCCACCGCCTGCCGCTCCTCCTCGGTCCAGGCGGGGGTCGCGGGATGTTCGACACCGTCCTCGTCCACGAACGCCTCGGTGCCCGCCGGGCGTGGCGGCAACTGGGCGTGCAGGGCGGTCAGCTCGTTTCGTACGGCGTGCAGCTCGCGCTGTAGGGAGCGGAGGTCGTCGGGGAAGGGAAAGGAAGGCACCCTCGAATAGTACCTCTGTTCGAATATGTTTCGCCGTAAAGTCATGGCATGGCTTCAGACGAGGGGACCGTACGGGTCGACAGCTGGATCTGGTCGGTACGGCTCACCAAGACGCGCTCGCTCGCCGCCTCGGCGTGTCGCGGCGGCCATGTCCGCGTGAACGGGGAGCGCGTCAAGCCCGCGCACGTGGTGCGGCCCGGGGACGAGGTGCGGCTGCACCATGCCGGGCGGGAGCGGATCGTGGTCGTCACACGTGTGGTGCGCAAGCGGGTGGGGGCGGCGGTCGCCGCGGAGTGCTTCATCGACAACAGTCCGCCGCCGCCACCGCGCGAGGAGGTCGCCGTGGTCGGGGTGCGTGACCGAGGCGCCGGCCGCCCGACCAAGCGCGAGCGCCGCGACCTGGAACGCCTGCGGGGTCACTGAGTGCGGCATGGGGGCGGCGTCAACTGGGGTGAACTCGGGCCGCGTTCAGCGCCGCTCGGTGTCTTGGGCGGGCGGCGTTCCCCGCCGCGGCGGCACCGCCTTTCGCCGCCGCGACGGTGAGGAGCCCAACGGCGTGGCCCGGCGGTGCCCCAGCGGCCGCGATCGCAGGGCCGTTGGGCATCCGCGGTCGCGGTCCTCGGACTGCCGGGCCACGCCGTCGTGGTCGCTCGCCTCGCCGCGGCGGCCTAACGGACTGTCACGTTGAAGACCTGGGAGGCCGTGCTGCCGCTGACGATGCGCAGGTCGTTCTTGCCCTTCAGGCCGAGCTTGACGCCCAGCGAGTAGGAGCCGTTGCGCGAGATGGGCGCGGAGGCGGGCAGCGTGACCCACTTGCCGTGCTGCATCTGCTGGAGCGTCACCTTGCTGCCCGCCTTCAGGCCGGTGGTCTTGCCGGTGACCCGGAACAGCTGCCAGGCGCGGACCGAGGACACCGACGGCGTGGCGGTGATGCTGGCCTTGGCGGCGACGGCCTTGTGCGCCGCGGCGACGGAGGGCGCGGTGTGCGCGGCCGGGGTGGCTGCCATCGCGGTGCCCGCCAGGGCGACGGAGGCCGCGCTGATGGCGCCGACCGCAGCGATGCGCAGGGATTGCCGCTTGGTGACGATCATAGATCTGTCCCTTTCGATGTGGAACTTAAGTCTTTGCGCCAAAGGCGATACAAGTGCGATTGGCGTGGTCTCACCAGAAAAGACGTTCCATCACACGAATGCGTTGTAGGCGCTTTGTCACTGTCTCGCAACAGCTGACTCAGAGCGGACTCAGCGCGGACTCAAGGGTTCCGCCAAGGTGGTGTCGAACTGACGTGAGAGGGCGTCCCGTCCCCGGGTGAACGCCGCTGGTGCGTTGTGACCGCGTGCCGGAGTCCGGCGTTGTCGGTACATGGCGACCGTGACAACGCACTGGGGCCTCCTCGGAGGCTTCTCCGTACGGCACGAACAACGGCACGGGCAACCGCGGTACGAAGAATCGGTTCCGCGAACCGCTGAGCCCCCTGACGCGCTGGCCGCCGAGGCGCCGATCTACGAGGCGCTGGCGCGCGGCTGGGTGCGCGCCGGACGCAGTGTGCCGGACCAGCACGACACGGAGTGGGCGGCGCTGGCCGAGCAGCCGCCGTGGCCCGCTGGCATCCGGCGGCGCGCCCTGTTTCCACTAATGGGGCGGCGCAACTACACGGCGGTGCCCAGGACTTGACAGGCGCGGGTCACACGCCGGTGGCCCCGTCGATCCGTTCGCGGATCAGGTCGGCGTGACCGTTGTGCCGGGCGTACTCCTCGATCATGTGGATGTAGATCCAGCGCAGGCTCACTTCCCTGCCGAGCAGCGTGCCGGTGTCCTGGAGCGAGCGGCCCGCCGCGTTCTCCCGGGCCTTGGCGACCTCCGCCTCCCATAGGGCGAACGCCTCCTTGGACGTGGTGTCCTCGGCCACCTCGAAGCCGCCGTCGGGCCCCTCCGCATAACTCCTCGCGCCGAATATCGGTGCGACGTCCTCGCCCGTCAGGATCCGGCGGAACCAGTTGCGTTCCACCTCGGCCATGTGCTGCACGATCCCCAGCAGTGACATCGGCGAGGGCGGCGCCGAGCTCCGCCGCAGCTGGGCCTCGTCCAGACCACGGCACTTCATGGCGAGGGTGGTCCGATGGAAGTCGAGCCAACTCTCCAGAGTGGCGCGCTCATCGGCGTTGAACGGCGGGATGGGGCGTTCCGGAGTCGACATCATGGCCGTCATCCTGTCACCGGGGTCTGACAGCGCGGAATGCTCTGCGCCGTCTCGTCCCGGCAACCTCCCGCCGTCGCGCGGTACTTGGCGATCTCTGGTGATGGTGCTTCAATGCCCCGGGTAAGTTAGGAAACTTTCCTAATCGCCCAAGGATGGAGAAGCGCATGCGCCATCACCGCGCGGCACGCTCCCGCAAACGTCTGACCCTGCTGGTCACCGCCGGTGTGCTCGCGGCCACGGCCACCCCGCTGGCCGTGGCCGCCGCTGGCAACGCCACCGAACCCGCCCCGACGGCCAGTCGCGCCGTCGCCGACAAGGCGTCAGGGGCCGGGCTGGACGACCCGCACAAGAAGGAGATCGCGATGGAGCTGGTCTCCAGCGCCGAGAACTCCACGCTCGACTGGAAGGCCCAGTACAAGTACATCGAGGACATAGGCGACGGCCGCGGCTACACCGCGGGCCTCATCGGGTTCTGCTCCGGCACCGGCGACATGCTCGAACTGGTCACCGCCTACACCCGTGCCGAACCGGGCAACGTGCTGGCCAAGTATCTACCCGCGCTGCGCAAGGTCAACGGCACGGACTCGCACGCGGGCCTCGACCCGGACTTCACCAAGGACTGGAAGAAGGCCGCCGCCGATCCGGTGTTCCAACAGGCGCAGAACAACGAGCGCGACCACGTCTACTTCAATCCGGCCGTCTCCCAGGCGAAAGCGGACGGGCTGGGCGCGCTCGGCCAGTTCATCTACTACGACGCGATCGTGATGCACGGCCCCGGCAACGACAAGTACAGCTTCGGCTGGATCCGCAGGACCGCGATGAGCAAAGCGAGGACACCCGCACAGGGCGGCGACGAGGCCACGTACCTCAACGCCTACCTCGACGCGCGCAAGGTCGCCATGAAGTCGGAGGAGGCGCACAGCGACACCAGCCGGGTCGACACCGAACAGCGGGTCTTCCTGCGCGACGGCAACCTGAACCTGGACCCGCCGCTGCACTGGAAGGTGTACGGCGACAGCTACTCCATCGACCACTAGGCGTCTCGGTTCAAGCCTTCGGCGCCCCTGGTCTTAGTGCCGTGCGGCTGATCAAACCTCGTGGGGCCGCACGCCCGTCTATCGCGTGAATCCGGTCGGCGTGTCCGCCTGGTCGGCGGTCGGGATGGACAAGCTGATCGCGGGGCGAGCCGGGCCACATCGCGGCCAGGGAGCGGTAGGGCCCGGCTCGCCGGGGGAACGCGCGGGGTGAGGGAGAGGCTGATGTTCGCGTGGAGCGCGGCCCGGGCCGCGGTCTCACCGGGAGGGCTCCGCCGATGGGCGCGCCGCCTGGCGGCCGTGCTGCTCGCGGGTGCGGCGGCGGTGGCGTGCGGCGGGGTGGGTTACGCCGTGGGCTGGCCGGTGGCGCCGGTGCCGGGGGTGAGCGCACATCTGCCGTCCGGCTGGGGAGTGCGGCCCCCGCCGGGGCTGCCGGGCTTCGGCCGATTCACCGCCCGGCACGTGTGGCCGTCGGGCCTGCCCGGCATACGCCGCCCGCTGCGCTGCCCGCACGGACTGGGCCGGGCGCTGCCCGCCCTGGGCCCCAGATCCTGCGAGAGGTCCGTGCGCGCCGCCGCCTGTGCCCCGCTGCGCTCCGTCGACGTCTCGGGCAGCATCGCCACCGTACGCACCGCCGACAACGCACCGGTGCTGCGACGGCTCACCGCGATGGCCAGCCGTAGCTGCGGCGCGCCCGCACCACGGCTGCCCGCCCCACCGCTGCCGGAACCGCCCACTCCACGGCCGCCGCAGCCACCCACGGAGCAGCCCGGCCCACCGCACACACCACCGCGCCTCAGCGTGCCCCCCGCGCTGTCCGTGAAGTCGGCCGCACCGCGCCCGGTGGCGTGGCCGCGCCACGCCCCGGACGCCGAGGTCGCCGCACCGGCCGGGCTGCCCACCGCCACCGCGCTCTTCCTGGTGCTGCTCCCGGCCGTGGTGGCCGGGGTCGCGGCCGGTGCGCGGTCCGTCTCACGGGGGCGGTGACCGGGACGGTGGTGCCAACGCCTGTCGCCAAGCCGGTTGTCCCGTACGGTAGTTGAGGAGGTTCGGTTGTTCGCTCTGCTCAGCATCCTGGGTATCGTCCTCGGCGGCGGCCTGGTCGCGGTGGCCTGTGTGGTGCTCAAGCACCGGGTCTTCCCGCCGAAGCCGGACGAGGAGCCGCGCGAGGCGCTCGCCGAGTACATCTCGATGATGGTCGGGGTGATCTACGCGCTGGTGCTGGGCCTCGCCCTGGTGTCGGTGTGGGACACCCACTCCAGCGCCGAGGCGCACGTGCAGAGCGAGGCGGGCGCCCTGCACCAGGTCTATCTGCTCGCCGACGCCCTGCCGCCCGCCGCGGAACAGCAGGCCAGGGCCGCCGCGGTCTCCTACGCCCACCAGGTGACCAGCGACGAATGGTCCGAGATGACCCGCCGCGAGCCGCTCGGCCCGTCGGGTTGGCAGTTGCTCAACCGGCTGCGGGACACCTATGAGACGGCGCAACCCACCGGTGCCGCCCAGCAGAACGCCGGGCAGGAGGCCATGGCGCAGCTGTCGGTGCTGGACGAGGCGCGTCGCGGCCGGGAGGCGGACGCGCAGAGCCGGTTGTCCAGTGTGCTGTGGGCGGGGCTGCTCATCGGCGGGGTGCTGACGGTGGGCTTCATGTTCCTGTTCGGGGTCCAGCGCCGGACCAGTCATCTGGTGATGGTGATGGGCCTGACCGGGTTCATCGTCTTCCTGATCGTGCTCATCCATCAGCTCGACATGCCGTTCGGCGGGGCGCTGGGCGTCGATGCCGAGGCGTTCACCCGGTACTTCCCGGGTTCGTCCGGTTGACGGCTGGCCTTTGACGGCCTCAGGGATGCTCGCTGATCACGGAGAACAGTCCGCCCTCCGAGTCGCGCAGTCCGGCGACCCGGCCGTACGCGGAGTCCTGGGGCTCGCCGGTGACCTCGCCGCCGAGTTTCAGCGCCTTCTCGACCGTGGCGTCGACGTTGTCCACCGAGAAGTAGACGTGCCAGCGGGGGCGGACCCGGGGGTCGATGGCCGCCTCCGTACCGCCGCCGGTGAGCGCCGCCACGCTGTGCCCGTCCACCCGTAGCACCACCCGGTCGTGCTCGTAGCGCACCTCGTAGCGCTTGGGGTCCTCCTGGTCCCAGCCGAACACCTGGCCGTAGAAGAGCGCCGACTCAAAGGCGTCCCGGGTGCGCAACTCGATCCACACCGGAGAGCCGATCGGCCGCTCCCGCGACCGGGAGCTGGCCTTGCCCTCCCAGATGCCGAAGGATGCGCCCGCCGGATCCGAGGCCAGCGCCATCCGCCCGGCGTCGAACTCCAGCGGCCCCACCGCCACCGTGCCGCCGCGCTCCCTGATCGCGGCGGCGGTTGCGTTGGCGTCCTCGGTGCCGAAGTACGTCGTCCAGGTGACCGGCAGCTCCCAGCGCTTGGCGACGGCGCCTATTCCGGCGACCTCCCACCCGGCGGAGTACACCCGCAGATAGGGACCCCAGCGCTCCGGCCCCGGCTCGAAGCGCCAGCCGAGCAACGGCCCGTAGAAGCCGGTGGCCGCGCCCAGATCGCGGGCCATCAGACCGACCCAGCACGGAGCGCCGTACACACACCCTTTCCGCATCACGGTCACGTTGACTCCCGCAGGGCAACAACACCTCACCGGCCCTCGCGGACCGCCCTCAGCTTATGCCCGGCGACCGGCCGCCGCGCGCCGCGCCGCGGGCGTGTTCAGGGCCGCCGCGCCGGAGTCTGCTGCTGGGTGATGGCCGGGTCGGTGACCGCGACCGGTGCCACGACCTCGTTGATCCGCGCCATCAGCTCGGGATCCAGCCGGACGCCGGAGGCCTTGGCGTTCTCCCCGACCTGCTCGGGGCGGGAGGCGCCGACGATCGCGGCGGACACGTTCGGGTTCTGCAGCACCCAGGCGATCGCGAGCTGGGCCAGGGACAGCCCGGCCTCGGCGGCCAGCGGCCGCAGCGCCTGCACCCGCTCCAGCACATCCTCGCGCACGAACCGGCTGATGAAGTCCGCGCCGCCCTTGTCGTCCGTGGCCCGCGAACCCTGCGGCGGCCGCTGCCCCGGCTGGTACTTGCCGGTGAGCACGCCCTGGGCGATCGGCGACCAGACGATCTGTCCGATGCCGAGCTCCGCGCAGGCCGGAACCACCTCGGGTTCGATCACCCGCCACAGCATGGAGTACTGCGGCTGGCTGGAGACCAGCGGAATCCGCAGTTCCCGGGCGAGCGCGTGCGCCCGGCGGATCTGGTCGGCGGTCCACTCCGACACGCCGACGTAGTGCGCCTTGCCCCGGTGGACGACGTCCGCGAAGGCCTCCATGGTCTCCTCCAGCGGCGTGAACCGGTCGAAGCGGTGTGCCTGGTAGAGGTCGACATAGTCGGTCCGCAGCCTGCGCAGCGAGTTGTCGATCGACTCCAGGATGTGTTTGCGGGACAGTCCGCGGTCGTTGGGGCCGGGACCGGTGGGCCAGTAGACCTTGGTGAGGATCGCCAGCCCTTCACGCCGTTCGCCCTGCAGCGCGCGGCCCAGCACGGACTCGGCGCGGGTGTCGGCGTACACGTCGGCGGTGTCGAACGTGGTGATACCGGCGTCGAGGGCGGCGCGGACGCAGTCGGTCGCGGTGTCCTCCTCGACCTGGGAACCATGGGTGAGCCAGTTGCCGTAGGCGATCTCGCTGATCAGCAGGCCGCTGCGGCCCAGATGACGGTGTTCCATGGAAGCCGAATCTAGTTGCGCCGCTCACCTGCGAGGGCCACCAACTTGCCCACGCAGGGTGGCGTTCCAGTTCGTCGTGCGCGACACGGCCACGCCGACCGGGTAGGTATTGCCATGGAGGAGCCATGGTGACCATAGACAAGCCCGATGAACTGGGCATCCCGGTCGGGAACGGAACCCTGCGCGTCCTGCGGTTCGGCACCGGCCCGCGGCTGGTGCTCGCGGTGCACGGAATCACCGGGTCAGCCATGGCGTTCCGGGCGATCGCCCGCCAACTGCCCGTGGAGTACAGCCTGTTCGCCCCCGACCTGCGCGGCCGGGGCGGCAGCGCCGGGCTGCCCGGACCGTACGGCCTCGACCGGCACGCCAGCGATGTGCTCCGGGCGGCCGAACTCCTGGGCCGCGCGGGCCGGTTGACGCTGCTCGGTCACTCGATGGGCGCGTACGTCGCGCTACGGGCCGCGGCGGCGCGGTCGGCACTCTTCGACCGGCTGCTGCTGGTCGACGGCGGTCTGCCGCTGCCGACGCCGCCGGGCGCCGATCCGGAACGGGTGCTCGACAGCATGCTCGGCCCGATGCTGGCCCGCCTTGACCGCACCTTCGACAGCGCCGCGGCCTACGTCGACCTGTTCCGCGCCCATCCCGCGCTCGGGCCGTACTGGAACGCGGACATCGAGGCGTATGTACGCGCCGACCTCACCGGACCCGACGGCGCGCTGCGCTCCCGGGTCAGCGCGGACGCGGTCCGCGCGGATGGACGGGACCTGCTGACCTCGACGGCCCGCGTCGAGGCGGACCTCGAACGGCTGCGGCTTCCCGCGCTGTTGGTGTACGCGCCGCGGGGACTATTCGACCGGGAGCCGGGGCTGCTGCCGGTCGGGGTGGTGGCACGGTGGCGCGAGCGCTCCCCGTCGCTGCGCACCGAACTGCTGCCCGGCTGCAACCACTACACCATCGTGCTCGGTGAGCGGGCGCGGCTGGTCGCCCAACGGCTCACCGAGCCGCTCGGTGACTCGCCCTCGTAACGGTGAAATGAGGCCGTCCCGCCACCGGGTCCACTACCACTGACCCCATGTCCACATTCCGAGGCGGAACCGTGGAGGGCGCCGCGTGACCGGCGGTGGGCCGACACGGCTGGTCGACGAGGTCACGGTGGGACCGAGCGGTGCGATGACCCGCGAGGGCGTCATCCTCACCGGCACGCTGACCGTCGCCACCACGGCGCTGCCCGCCAAACGGGCCCAGGTGACCCTGCGCGAGGCCGGGTCGACGGAGTGGCACACGCTCGCGGGCAGTCCGTTCCCGGTCCCGCCGGAGGGCATCGAGGCGCTGCACGCCATCGTGGTGGCCGCCATCGGCGCCGGATCCCGGCCGCCCGACTGAATGGACCGGCGGCGGCCGGGACGTGTGGTTCCAGGGCCGTCAGGGTGGATGCGAGGCGGGCGTGCGCGCGCCGATTGCGGGCCGGGAAGCGCCTGGGTTGACTCGTGCCCCATACGTTGCTCCCGTTCGAGAGGATTTCTGTGAACAACGTCCGCCGCATCACCGCGACCGTCACGGCAAGTGCCCTCCTCGCCCTGGGCGGCGCCGCACTGGCGACCCCTTCCCACGCGCAGACGCGCACCGTCTCGACCGGGGGCCGTGCGGCCACCGCCACCATGCAGAGCGCGCCAGCCGTGAGCCAGATTCTCCGGGGCGCCAGCTACCTCCTCAGCAAGCTTCTGTAATCGCCGGGCCACAGCACCGGCGCCCCTCCTCCGGCTCGCCACCGAGGCCGGGCAGGCGCCAAGGCGGCGGCTCACGGCTGGTGCGCTGGCGGCCTGCTCATCCCTCCTGCTCGGCAAGGGTGTTCCAGAACATCGACTCGTACGCCTGCAGCAGCCGCCCGTAGCGGTGTGCCAGCCATGTGACGCGTCCGGCGTCCAGCCCGGCCTGTACCGCGGCCAGTGCCTGCTGTTCGAGTCGGGGTGCGGGTTCCGCGAAGAAGTCGAAGAAGCCGCACGCCTCGTCATCGAAGCCGTACCGTTCGCGCAGCGCCCGGCCCATCGTCCGGCAGTAGCCGCCCCACGCGGCGAAGTTGGCGGTCAGCGCGATCACCACGTCCACGGGTTCGGCGTTCAGCGCGAGCCAGGCCACATAGGCCGGATACGCCTGGCAGCCCGGCTTCGGGTGGTAGCCGTCCACGGACTCGTCGTCCAGACCGAGGGCGTCGGCGAGCGTGCCGAGCTTGTCGAGCGCGAGGTTCTCACCGTGCGCCAGGCTGGCGAAGAAGGTGGCGGCCGCCGGATCGGCGGAGCAGCGCTCGTTCAGGTACAGGAAGCTGCGCCGGTCGCTGGGGATGATGTGGTGCTGTTCCATCGCGAACGCCGCCAGCGTCTCCAGCGGCGCTTCGCCGCTGGCGATGCGGGGGACCAGGCGGTTGGCGCCGACGTCCGGGGCCAGTTCGCGAACGGCCCGCGCCAGGACGTCCTGTGCGGTACGGGTCACCTTTCCGTCCTTCCTGCCGTGTTGGGGGTTCGCCGAGCGGTCAGGCACCGGCCCTGCCGAGCAGGACGCCCGCCGTGTACGTGACCGCCATCGCCACCATCCCGCCCGCCGCGTTCCGCAGCAGTGCCCGCCGGGCCGGGGCGTTGCCGAGCCGGGCGCTGGCCCAACCGCACAGTACGAGCGCACACAGCACCGCGACCACCGTGACGGCCAGCCGTACCGATGCCGGGGGCAGCACGATCGCCAGCAGCGGAAGCAGCGCACCGCAGGTGAACGCGGCGAAGCTGGCCCAGGCGGCGTGCCACGGATTGGTCAACTCCTCCGGATTGATGCCCAGTTCGACCCGTGCGTGCGCACCCAGGGCGTCGCGTTCCGTGAGTTGTTCCGCCACCTCGCGGGCCAGGTCGGGGCTGATGCCGCGACCTGCCAACAAGCCGGTCAGTTCGTCCAGTTCGGTCTGCGGGGCGGTGGCCAGCTCCTCGCGCTCCAGGGCGAGCGCGGCCCTCTCCGAGTCGCGCTGGGTGCTCACCGACACGTACTCGCCGGTGGCCATCGACAGCGAGCCCGCCAGCAGCCCGGCCAGTCCCGCGGTCAGCAGGGTCTGCCGGGACGTGGTGGCCCCGGCCACGCCGACCACCAGCCCGGCCGTGGACACCACGCCGTCGTTGGCGCCGAGCACCGCGGCGCGCAGCCAGTTGAGCCGGGTGCCCATATCACCGGCGTGCGGTTCGTGGGCGTGCGGGGCGGCCGGATCGCCGGGTGAGTCGTCCTTGTGCACTCCGTGAGCATCTCACCGACCGACCGTCAGCGAGCGGCATTTCGGGCGGGCTTCGCGGCACTTCTCACCCGGGCATCACGTTCGGCGGACTACAGGTGTAGTGCCGAGTGTCATGACGCCGAGTGACCGCGGTGGCGGCACCCAGCGTCGGCCGAGCGGTCCCGGGTCGGCCGGAGCCGTCCGGGATGCCGCAGGGGGTGATTGCGGGTGGAATGGACCCGTACCGGAACCGCCCGCGAGGAGGCCTACGGCCATGACTGCTGCGACGCGCCTGCTCAGGGCCCTTCCGGCGGTGCACCGTGACCGCCTGATGGAACTGGCCAAGGAGGTCTCCTTCGATCAGGACTCCCGGATCTTCGAGGAGCAGGGCACCGCCGACCGGTTCTGGGTCATCCGCTCCGGCGCGGTCACCCTCGACCTGCGGATACCGGGGCGGCGCCCGGCCACCGTGGCCACTTTGGGCCCCGGCGACCTGCTCGGCTGGTCGTGGATGTTCCCGCCGTACACCTGGGACTTCGGGGCGGAGGCGCTGAGCCCGGTGCGCGCGTACGAGTTCGACGGGGCGCGGGTGCGCGCGCTGTGCGAGGAGGATCCGGTACTCGGCTACGCCCTGGTACGGGCCGTGGCGGAGGTCCTCGCGCATCGGCTCCAGATCGCCCGCTCGAAGCTGATGGAGCTGAGGGTGCAGCACGGCGGTTCCTGGTGAGCGGCGAGTGAGCGGCGCCCGGTTTCACCCGTTCGGCCGACTGTGTTGAGCGCCGCACACGGGGCGGCGACGGTGCCCATAACCCGGCCGATGTGCTCTCGAATCCGGCCCCGCCTGGGTTACCGTCCAGTACAGACGAGGCTGTCCGGCGGGGGAGCAGTCAACTCCCTCGCAGCGGGCGGCACTTCGCCGCTGCCGCTCCCCGTCATGTCCCGGCACCCGGCGCCACCCGAGCACTGTTTAGTAGTGCTAAACCAAAACCGCTAGCAACTCTCGCTGGTGCTGAACGGTCGATGCACGTCAGTCTTGACGCATGATCACAACAGGCGCGGTCCTCGGTGTCTCGGCGGTGGCCCTGGGCATGGTGCTCACCCCGGGACCGAACATGATGTACCTGATATCGCGAAGCCTCACCCAGGGACGCAAGGCCGGTCTGGTCTCACTCGCCGGGGTCGGCGTCGGCTTCCTGTGCTACCTGAGCGCCGCCAACCTCGGTCTGTCGGTGGTGTTCGTCGCGGTGCCCGCGCTCTACGCCACCGTGAAGCTCGCGGGCGCCGGATATCTGGCCTACCTCGCCTGGCAGGCGCTCCGGCCCGGCGGCCAGTCGGTTTTCGCCCCAAGGGAGTTGGCGCCGGACTCCCGTCAACGGCTGTTCGCCATGGGGCTGGTGACCAGTCTGCTCAACCCGAAGATCGCGGTGATGTACCTCTCGCTCATTCCGCAGTTCATCGATCCACGGGCGGGCCATGTGATGGTCCAGGGGTTCGTCTTCGGCGGCGTCCAGGTGGCGGTCAGTCTCGCGGTCAACTGCGCGATCGTCCTCGCCGCGGGAACCATCGCGCGCTTCCTGGAACGGCGTCCGACGTGGCTGCGGGTCCAGCGCTACTTCATGGGAACGGTGCTCGGCGCGCTCGCGGTCCGGCTCGCGGTGGACAACTCCAGTCCCGCACCGGCCTGACGGATCAGGGGTCAGTCCTCCCGCTGCCGATCCCGCCGTGCCCGGCGCCGGTCGCGCACCATGTCGACGGTGAGCACGAGTGTGAGCAGCCAGGTCGCGGCGACGGCCACGATCACCGCGGGGGCCAGCGAGGCGACGGCCAGCACCATCAACGCCGTGGACGCCACCGTCACCAGGACGACCAGCAGCGGCCGCCAGTGCCGCAGCCAGCCCGTGATGTTGGGGATCCGCCGCAGGCGCATGGTCCGCAGTCGGCGGTCCAGCCCGTCGTCCTGCCGCAGCATCGTCTCGATCTGCTCCAGAGCCCGGCGCTCCTCGTCGGAGAGTCGATGTCCGTCCATCGCCGACACCTCCGTGGCCGCTCCCGAAGGGCCTTTCCTTCCCACCTTCTACGGTAGCCGCAGCAGCGCCGTAGAGCGCTGGAGTTTCACAGTTGATCTGTTCCGGATCCGGGGCCGGTGACCCCCGTGACGACGAGCGTTGCGCCATCCGTAGGCCGGTCCGTGTCGTGGGCCGCCGCACCGGGGACGTATGTGGCTCCCACGGCGCTGACCGGTGCGCACAGGAGAGGAACGGAGGGCGTGATGGTACGTAGCCGGGCATGGGCCTGCGCGGCGGCGGCAGGGTTGGTCATTGCGGCTGGAATCGCTGGTTCCGCCGTCGCGGAGGATCCCAGCGCCGCGCCGAATGCGGCGGCCGGTCCCACACCGTCGAGCAGCCCCGCCGCCTCCGGCGCCCCCAGCCCGTCCAACAACTCCTCCGACTCCGCAACCCCGAGCACGTCGAGCAGCGCCAGCCCGTCCGACGGCAGCGCCAGCCCCTCGGACAGTGGGACGCCCACCGTCGGACCCGGTGACGCCGCCTTCCTCGGCGCGCTGCACCAGGGCGACCTCGCGGAGGTCAGCTGGGGCCGGGACGCCGCGCCCCACGCCGCGGCGGCCTGCGTGATGCGGGTGGGCGCGGCGCTGGTGCGGGACCGGGGCGCGATGGACAAGGCGGTCAGCGAGCTCAGCGGTCAGCTCAAGATCGGGCTGCCGCCGAGCCCCACCCCCGCGCAGAACGACCAGCTCGCCCGGATCGGCAAGAGCGCGGGTACCTCCGGCTACGACACCCAGTGGCTGCGGGCCCGGTCGGCCGCGCACGCCGAGACCCTCAGGCTGATCGACCAGGAGATCGTCTCAAGCGGGCAGGGCGACCACGCCAAGGTGGTCGCCGCCGCCCAGTCCGCGCGTCCGGTGGTGGCGCACCACCTCGCGATGGAGCACAACTGCCATCCCCTCGGCGCCTCGGGCGCACCGCAGCAGACGGCGTCGGGCGTCTGGAAGTCACCGCATGGCAGATGGAGCGCGACCCATGTCTCGGTGCTCGTGGTCGGTTCGCTGCTGGTGATCGCCGCGTCGGCGTGGGCCACCCGCAGATGGCACCGTGATCTGTCCCGCTGACCTCGGCAAGTGCCCTTCCTTCAAGGGGAGTTGGACGCGGTTCGAGCTCAGCCGCCGTTGCTGTGCGGGCGGGTGAGGATTTCCATGTTGTGCCCGCCCGGATCCTCGAAGTAGGTGCCACGGCCACCGTTACGGTGGTTGATGCTGCCCTTCTCGGTGTGCTGGGGATCGGCGTAGTAGGTGATGCCCGCCTGTTTGATGCGTTCGAAGATGGCATCGAACTCGTCCTCCGACACCAGGAACGCGTAGTGCTGCGGGGTGATGGTTTCCGAACGGCTGTCCGCGTAGTCCAACGTGACGCCGTTCCCCACCGTGACCGGGACGAACGGCCCGAAGGGCGCCCCGACTTCAAGTCCGAACAGCGAAGCCAGGAATCGCGCTGACGCCTCCTTGTCGTGCGCCGCGACTATGGTGTGGTTGAGCTGGATCGTCATGGCGAAAGCCTCCAAACACGGGCTGGCAGAAGCCCTACGAAAAGCGTAGGCCCACCCCACACCCGCCCGGCACCCCGCCAGTGCCTCCCGGCCCGGGCACGCGGGGGCAGCCGTGGGCTCGCCCGGACATACCAAGAGAGAAATTCCATGGTCAACTCCCGCCACGGCGGTATAGCCTTGGGAACATGAAGCGCGCTGCTGTGACGACGACGCCGGACCCCGTCCCGGCGCGCTGACACCTGCCAGACAGAAGCCCCGGGGCGAGTGCCCCGGGGCTTCGTCGCTTCGTCGCGGTCACTCGCACCGGCACCACCCCGAGGAGACCGCCATGTACGACCACCGCAAGCTCGGCCGCGAGCTGGACCTGTTCGACTCCGACCCGCTGATCGGCGCCGGGCTGCCGTACTGGCTGCCGGGCGGCGCCGCCGTACGGCACGCCCTGGAGGAGTACGTCCGGGAGGCCGAACGTCGCGCGGGCTACCGCCACGTCCACTCACCGGTGGTGGCCAAACGCGAACTGTACGAGATCTCCGGGCACTGGGCGCACTACCGCGACGACATGTTCCCCGCGATGGAACTCGGCGGTGAACAGTTCGTCCTGCGCCCCAGCCTGTGTCCGCACCACGCGCTGATCTACCGCTCCCGGGAGCACAGCTACCGCGAACTGCCGCTGCGAATCGCCGAGTTGGGCGGGATGTTCCGCTCCGAACTGTCCGGCGTCCTCGGCGGGCTCACCCGGGTACGGGCGATCCAGCTCAACGACGCCCACATTTTCTGCACCCTGGACCAGGCCGCCGACGAGGCGCGGGCGGCGCTCGAACTCATCGGGCGCGCCTACCGGGCCATGGGCATCCGTGCCGCGCGCTACCGCCTCTCGCTGCCCGGCCCCGGCGGCAAGTACGTGGCGGACGCCGCCATGTGGCAGCGCGCCGGAGCCCTGCTCACCGAGGTGCTCGACGCCATCGGGGCGCCGTACGAGGCGGAGGAGGGCGAGGCCGCCTTCTACGGGCCGAAGATCGACGTGCAGATCGCCGACGCCAGCGGCCGTGAGTCGACCCTGTCCACCGTTCAGGTCGACCTGTACCAGCCGCGCCAGTTCGGTCTGCACTACATCGGGCCCGACGGTGCCGAGCACCGACCGGTGATGGTGCACCGCAGCGTCATCGGCAGCGTGGAGCGCGCGGTGGCCCATCTGATCGACACCCACGGCGGGGCCTTCCCCGGCTGGTTGGCACCGGTACAGGTGGTGGTGCTCCCGGTGTCCGACGACGAACTGCCCGCTGCCGAGGCGCTGGTACGGCGGTGCGTCGAACAGGGCCTGCGCGCGGAGTTGGCCGCGCCGGACCGCGGCTCGCTCGGCGCACGGGTGCGCGCCGCGCGACTGGCGCCGTACCAGGCCGTGATCGGGCCGAAGGAGGCGGTGGACGACCGGGTGGCGCTTCGGCTGCGCGACGGCCGCCGGATCGGCCCGCTGCCGGTCTCCGAGATGGTGGCCCGGATCGCCGACCTGGTCGGCGGCAACTGCCTTGAGCTGTGGGACGAGTGACGGCTCAGTCGGGCAGCAGTACGGCGACTCCGTTGACCTGACCGGCGGCCAGGTCGGCCAGCGCCCGGTCGGCCTGCGCCATGCCGTACCGCTGGACGTGCGCCCGTGGCCGGATCCGGGCCGCCTCCGCGAGGTAGGCTCGGCCGTCCGCACGGGTGTTGGCGGTGACGGAGCGCACGGTCCGCTCCTGGAACAGGTGTTGGGCGTAGTTCAGCGACGGGATGTCCGACAGATGGATGCCCGCGATGGACAGCGTGCCGCCCCGGTCGAGCGCCGCCAGCGCGACCGGCACCAGCTCACCGGCCGGTGCGAACAGGATCGCCGAGTCCAGCGGTTCCGGCGGGCTCACGGTCGCCGGGCCCGCCGACGCGGCGCCGAGTTCCAGGGCGAGCCGCCTGGCGTCCTCGCCACGGGTGAGGACGTGCACGGTGGCGCCCTGGGCCACGGCCAGTTGTGCCGTCAGATGCGCGGAGGCGCCGTACCCGTACAGCCCGAGGCGGCCGCCCGGCGGCAGGTCGGCGCGCAGCAGCGCCCGGTAGCCGATGATGCCCGCGCACAGCAGGGGCGCGAGCTCCTCCTCCGGCCAGCCTTCGGGCAGCGGATAGGCGTAGCGCGCGTCCACCACGGTGTGGCCCGCGTATCCGCCGTGGATGTCCCAGCCGGTGTAGCGCGACCGCGGGCACAGGTTCTCCCGTCCGGAACGGCAGTACGGGCAGGCACCGCAGGTGCCCGCCAGCCAGGCGGCGCCCACCCGGTCACCGGACCGGAAGCCCTGGGCGGCGCTCCCGGCGGCCAGTACCCGCCCGACGATCTCGTGACCGGGGGTGCACCGAGGGCGGCGCGGCGGCAGATCGCCCTCGGCGAGGTGCAGGTCGGTCCGGCACACCCCGCACGCGTGCACCTCGATCAGCAACTCGTCATCTCCGGGCGGTGCGACATCGCGCCGCACCCGGCGCAACGGCCCGGTCGACACCGGGCCAGGGGTGTCGACCACCCACGCCTGGGTCACGGTCTCACGCGTCATCGGCCGCTTCCTCCCGCGCCAGTGCCGGGATGACGCCGCCCGCGAGCACCGCCTCCCTGCGGCGTGGCGAGAGATGGTGGTGTACGCCGTACTCCTCGTCGCGGGTGATGTTGCGCACCCGGAGCCTCGGCTCCGCGTCCGCGGTGAGCGCGGCGTGCAGACCGGTCAACCGCAACCGGTCGCCGGGCTGGATGCGCCCGTAGTCCGCCGGATCGTCGAACTCCAGGGCCAGCACTCCGAAGTTGGCCAGGTTCTGCCAGTGGATCCGCGCGAAGGATTTGGCCACGACGGCCCGTAGCCCCAGGTAGCGCGGGGTGATCGCGGCGTGCTCACGCGACGAGCCCTGGCCGTAGTTGTCGCCGGCCACGATCAGGTGGCCGCCCTCCTCGCGGGTCTCGGCCGCGTGCTTCGGGTACTGCGGATCGAGCCGGGTGAGCGTGAACCGGGCGAGCATGGGGATGTTGGACCGGTACGGCAGCGCCCTGGCACCGGCGGGCGAGATCTCGTCGGTGGACACGTTGTCACCCGCCTTCAACAGCACCGGACCCTCGATGGTGTCCGGCAGCGGTTCGAAGTCCGGCAGCGCGGAGATGTTCGGCCCGCGCTCCAGCTCGACCCGCGCCGCCTCGTTGGGCGGCAGCGGCGGTTCCAGCATCGCGGTGTTGACCGAGAAGTGCTCCGGGAGTTCCGGCGCCCGGTACTCGACCCCGCGGTCCTCGGCCCAGTCGCGCGGGTCGGTGATCACCCCGGTCAGCGCCGAGGCCGCCGCGGTCTCCGGCGAGCACAGCCACACCGCGTCGTCCTCGGTGCCGGACCGGCCGGGGAAGTTGCGGGGAAACGTACGCAGCGAGTTGCGTCCGGCGGCCGGTGCCTGGCCCATGCCGATGCAGCCGAGGCAGCCCGACTGGTGGATCCTGGCGCCCGCCGCGATCAGGTCGAACGTGGCGCCCGAGCGGGTCAGGTCCTGGAGGATCTCCCGCGAGGTCGGATTGACGTCGAAACTCACGCCCGGCGCCGTCTGCCGTCCCCGGACCATCGCCGCCGCCATCGCGAAGTCCCGCAGCCCCGGATTGGCCGAGGAGCCGATGACCGCCTGGTTGACCACCTCACCGGCCACCTCCCGCACCGGCACCACGTTCCCCGGCGAGGTGGGTTTGGCGATCAGCGGCACCACAGCGCCGAGGTCGATCTCCTCCTCCAGGTCATAGCGCGCGCCCGGCTCCGCGGTGATCTCGGTGAAGTCCTCCTCGCGGCCCTCCGCGCGCAGGAACTCGCGCACCGCCGCGTCGGACGGGAACACACTTGCCGTCGCGCCGAGTTCGGCCCCCATGTTGGCGATGACATGCCGGTCCATCGCGGTCAGCGACGCGAGCCCGGGACCGTGGTACTCCAGCACGCGGTTGACGCCACCGCGCACCCCGTGGCGGCGGAGCATCTCCAGGATCACGTCCTTGGCGCTCACCCACGGCGGCAACTCCCCGGTCAGCCGCACCCCCCAGATCCGCGGCATCGTCACGTACAGGGGGCGGCCCGCCATGGCCAGCGCGACCTCCAGGCCGCCGGTGCCGATCGCCAGCATGCCCAGCGAACCGCCCGCGCAGGTGTGGGAGTCGGAGCCGATCAGCGTCTTGCCCGGCACCCCGAAGCGCTGCATGTGGGTGGGGTGCGACACGCCGTTGCCCGGCTTGGAGTACCAGACGCCGAACCGGCGCGCCGCGGACCGCAGGAAGTCATGGTCCTCCGCGTTGCGCTCGTCGGCCTGCAGCAGGTTGTGGTCGACGTACTGCACGCTGACCTCGGTGCGCACCCGGTCCAGGCCGAGTGCCTCCAGCTCCTGCATCACCAGGGTTCCGGTCGCGTCCTGGGTGAGGGTCTGGTCGACCCGCAGGGCGATCTCCTCGCCCGGTTCCATCCGCCCGGCCACCAGATGGGCGGCGATGAGCTGGTGGGCGACGGTCCCCTTGCCGGTGGTGTCCATGGCTCCCTCTCCGTCGATCGGGGCGTGTGTCCAGCCTGGCGCGTTCCGACACGTCGCGCACGTGCGGACGGGGCGTATCGGATCGCACTGAGCGGGTACCCGAACTCTTAGGACACTGAATTGAGGTGACCCTGATGTTCCTGTTGGGAATATTGCTGGTGGGAGCGACCGCCGCCTTCGTCGCCCTGGCGATCGTCGAGAACTTCTCCGGCGGTGGGCCCGGCTCCAGCGTGACCATGCTGGGACACACCATCGCGACACTCAACGCCCTGGAGACGTTCCTGGCCGGTATGGCGCTGGCCCTGGTCTTCTGCCTCGGCCTGGCGATGATGACCGGCAGCGTGCGCATCCATCGCCGCAGGCGCGCCCGTTACACGGCCCGGGGCGCGATGGCCGCTCGCGAGGGCGAGCCGATCGCCGGTGAGCCAGCGGCCGCGAGGGGCAAGCCACGGCACCGGCGCGGGCTGCACATCTTCGGGCACTGAACAGCGCGGGCCGGTTACCCGCCCGCGCTGCCGTTGGTGTGGAACGCGTCGCACAGGCCGGTCAGTGAGTCCCGGGACACGATGCTGTCGCTGAGCGCCTGCTGGGCCAGCGGCAGGCCGCCGCAGTGCCGCTCGCCCTGCGCGCCGCTACCCAGTCGCGGCGCGGCGGCGCCCAGTGGCCCGGCCGACGCGGTTCCCGCGGCGGCCAGCAGCAGACCGGCGCCGAGCACGGCGGCGGCCGCGGACCGATGAGCCTTGGTGACGCTGGCCATGGGCGCATCCTCTCCTCGGTGAACACTTCTGCCCGGAAGAACGGAAAACTCCCGTAATGGTCACTATGAGGGCATCCCTGGCCCGCTCAGCGGAGTGAATTCCACGACCTCCGGCCGTCCGGTGAGCTTGCCCAGCACATCTTCGACGGTGAACTCCCGCTCCGGTGTCACGGCCGCCAGCGCGGCGTTGACGCTCTCCTGATCGGTCCACATCTCAATGACCCGCACCACGTCCGCGTCGTCCTTGTCACGGCAGATCACATACATCTGACACCCCGGCGCGCCCTCCAGTACCGCCGCGACTTTCGACAGGACGTCAGCCAGCTCGCCTCCCTTACCGGGTTGCGCGCGCATGGTGACGAAACGGCCGATCGTAGGCGTGGACATATCGGGAGGTTACCCAATAGCGCGGACGGTGTTCCGGACCGTACGTGTCGGCGGGCCGCCAGTAGGCGGTTCACGGGGCGTCAGAAGTCCGCGGCCCAGGGGAAAAGGCCGATGAACGAGCCCGTGGCGCGATGCCCAGCGGTCGGCAGCGGCCATCACTGCGCATCCACCTCTGTGGCAAAGGGGACCCTGGCGCGGTGTCGATGACGGCCGCGCCTTGACGCGAACGATGTTCGTAGATAGAACATTGTTCGTGACGGTGAATGTGAACCAGGACGTAGACGTGACCGTGGTCGGAGCCGGGCCGGTGGGGCTCGTGCTCGCCGCGGAGCTGGCGCTCTGCGGGGCGACGGTGCAAGTGCTCGAGCGACGGGCCGAGCCGGACGAGTCGATGAAGGCGGGCGCGATCAACGTGCCGACGGCCGAGGCACTCGACCGCCGCGGCCTGTTGCCCGCTGCCGAAAGAGTGCAGCGGGAGATGCTCGAGCGGGTGGGGTCGTTCGCTCGCCAGGCCGACGACCAACCACCCGGTGGTGGCCGGGGAGCGCGCGAGTCGCGATTCACCGGGCATTTCGCGGGGATCGTCCTCGACGCCGACCTTGTGGACTGGTCCGATCCCGAGCTCGCCGCGCACACCGCCGCCGCCGGAGCGAGGATGGTGCCGCAGCGTGAGCTGGAGAAGCTGCTGGCCGACCATGTCGCACGACTCGACATACCGGTGCACCGCGGGGTGGAGGTCACCGCGCTTGAGGACACCGGCGACGGCGTGCTCGTCGGCACTACTGCCGGGACGGTGCGCACCGGGTGGCTGGTCGGGTGCGACGGCGGGCGCAGTACGGTGCGCCGCCTCGCGGGCTTCGACTTCCCCGGCACCGACCCCGAACTGACCGGACTCCTGGCGGTCGTCGATATCGCCGCCCCGCACAAGCTCGTGAACGGATGGGCGTGGTCGCCCCGGGGGGCGTACCGCTACGGGCCCCAACCTGGGCGGGTGGTCACCGTGGAGGCCGACGGCGCTCCCGCCGACCGCTCGGCGCCGGTCACCCTTGAGGAGGTGCAGACCACTTTGCGCCGGGTCTCGGGTACCGACGTCACGCTGACCGCGCTGCGCGGTACGGCGACCCGTTGGAGCGACAACGCCCGCCAGGCCGCGACCTATTGGTCGGGTCGGGTGCTGTTGGCCGGTGACGCCGCGCACGTGCACTCGCCGTTCAGCGGTCAGGGGCTCAATCTCGGGATCGGCGACGCGATGAACCTGGGCTGGAAGCTCGGAGCCGTGGTCGCCGGGTGGGCGCCCGAAGGGCTGCTCGACACCTACGACGCCGAGCGCCGTCCCCTTGGCGCCTGGGTGCTGGACTGGACGCGGGCCCAGACCGGGGTGATGCGAGGGGACGCCAAGTCGGCGGCGCTGCGCCGGATCGTCGCCGACTTGCTGAGCACTCGGGAGGGTGCGACCTACGCGGTCAAGAAGATCTCCGGCGTCACACAGCGCATCGACCTGCCCGGTGACCATCCGCTGGTCGGCCGGTTCGTCCCCGACCTATGGCTCAGGGACGGCTCCCGTCTGGTCGACCACGGGCACGGCGGCGGGTTCCTGCTGCTCGACCGCACTCCGGACGGCGCGTTCGCCCGCCTCGCCGCGGCCTGGGACGGGCGGGTGAGCAGCGTGACCGACGACCACGCGACGCCGACCGGGGTGCTGGTACGCCCGGACGGGGTGGTCGCCTGGGCCTGCGACACCACCGACATCGCAGCCGCCACCGACCTCGAAGCCGCGTTGTACCGATGGGCTGGCGCGCCGACTGTCCCGTGAACTCCCCATCAAGGGCTGCGAAGTCCCCGTGGACGCTTGCCGGTTCGGGCGAAGTGCGAACAACCCCGGGTAGCCACCAGGGGTTCGCCTTCGCCTACTGGAACGGCATGAGCAGCCGATCAAGCGGGCAGATCGAACCCGAGGGAGGTCAGGGCCGCCTCCGCGGCTTGCTGGTCCTGCTCGTACGTTCCCCCGGAGATGCCCAGACCACCGATGCACCGGCCATCCTCAAGTATCGAGTAGCCGCCGCCGACCGCCATCAGGCGCGGATGGTGGGCCAGCGGTGCGACCTTCGGGTCGGCCAGGTAGCCGTTCCAGACATGTGTTGCGGTACGGAAGGACACTGCGGTCCAGGCCTTGTCGAGGGCGACCTCGGCGGTGAGGAACGGCGTGCCGTCACCGCGCTCGAACGCCTTCAGGTGGCCTCCCGTATCGGTGACCGCGGCGGCCGCCTCGAAGCCGATCCGGGCCGCCGCCGCGTGTACCGCCGCGATCAGCGCGCCCGCCGCGGCCTGGGTGATCGAGGGCGCGGGGGATGACTTCGCGGGTGTGCCAGTGCTCATGGGGATTCCTTCACTTGCTGTGTCGCGGGGGTCTGATGTTCGGGGCGGCTGACGCATGGCAGCGCGGAACCGCGCTGCCATGCGTAGCCCGGTCGCGGCCCCCAGCGTCGGACGCAACGGACGCCGGGGACAGGGTGGTTGGGGTTACTGCAGTGGTGACGCGGGCGTGGGCGTGACGCGGGTGACGACGGACCTCTCGGGGATGAGCAGTCCGTACACCACCGGGCCGATGTCGTTCTTCCAGCGGTCGCTGTCGTAGACGGCCGAGTACTGCGCTTCGCGCTGGGTCTCGTCGTCGAAGCGTCTGATCCACACATAGCCGTCCGGGTTCTGCTCGTCGGTGAACGAGGCGACGACCTTGACGCCCTTCGACGACTGGAACGGGATGACCACCTCCTCCATGAAACGGATCCACTCCTGGCGGCGTCCGGGCTGGCTCTGGTAGTAGCGGATCTCGTAGAACACGGGATCGCTGCTCCAATCTCTGGGGCTCTCAGGGCGACATGAGCGACACGAGACGGTCGGCCTGTCGTCGGGACAGCGGGAAAAAGGGGCGGTGGGTCAGGTGGTGACGCGCAGGACGAGCTTGCCGCGGGTGCGGCCGTTCTCACCGCGCATGTGCGCCTGGGCCGCTTGCTCCAGGGGGAAGACTTCTTCGACCTCGACCATGACTTCCCCGGTGTCGATGAGTTCGGCGATCCGGGCCAGGGCGGGGCCGTCCGGCTCGACGAGGAACGGGGTGACCCGTACCCCGCGGTAGTGTGCGGCGGCGGCCAGTTCGGGTGAGACACCGGCCGGGATGGCGACGAGCAGACCATCCGGGCGCAGGACTTCCAGCGAGCGCAGTGCGGTGTTGTCGTGGGTGTCGCCGACCAGGTCGATGACGATGTCGACATCGCGCGCGACGTCCTCGAAGCGGGTGGTGGTGTAGTCGATGACCTCGTCGGCGCCGAGTTCCTTCAGCCAGGTGTGGCGGGTGCTGCTGGCGGTGGCGGTGACGTGGGCGCCGAGGTGTTTGGCGAACTGGACCGCGAGGTGGCCGACGCCTCCGGCGGCGGCGTGGACGAGTACGTGTTGCCCTGGGCGTACGTGGGCGGTGTCCACCAGGGCCTGCCAGGCGGTGAGGGCGGCCAGCGGGACGGCGGCGGCCCGTTCGTGGCCTACGGTGGCGGGCTTGCGGGCGAACTGGCGGGCGGGGGCGGTGACGTACTCGGCGTAGCCGCCCGCGGCGCGCGGGAACCACGGCATTCCGTACACCTGGTCGCCGACCTGGAGCGTGGTCACGCCGAAGCCGGTGGCCTCCACCACGCCGGAGACGTCCCAGCCCAGCACGAAGGGCGGCTCGCCCAACACACCGGCCATGCCCGTGCCGCCCCGGGTCTTCCAGTCCACGGGATTGACACCGGCCGCGTGCACGCGCACCAGTACCTCTGTCGGCAGTGGCTCGGGGCGGGGTACCTGCTGGGTTCGCAGCACCTCCGGGCCGCCGAAACGGTCCTGGACCACCGCGCGCATCATGGCTGCGGACATGCGTCATCTCCTGGGAACGTGCCTGTGACGGAAGGCCGTCGGCGGCCTTCCTGCTGACGGGAGTGACGCTATCCGCGAGGGTGTAGTTACCATCAAGGGCTCCTACTTCCCATTGGAAAGCAACCTGGTGAGGAGAGTTCGGATGACGACCAGCTGCCCGAGCGGACAGCACGCGCACCACGATGTCTACGCCGCCCAGTGCCCCTGCCGGGCTCTGCTCGACCTGCTCGCCAACAAGTGGTCGGCCCTGGCCATCGGCGCACTCGAACAGGGGCCGCAACGGTTCGGCGCACTCCAGCGCCGCCTGCAGGGCGTCAGCCCCAAAGTACTGACCCAGACCCTGCGCCGTCTCGAAGACTTCGGCCTGGTCGACCGCACCGTCTACCCCGCCGTCCCCCTCCACGTCGAATACGCCCTCACCGCCCTCGGCAAGAGCGCCTCCGTACCCCTCAACGACCTACGCACCTGGGTCGAGCAGAACCTCGACAACACCGGCCCGCGGGAGCCGATCCCCGAGGCCTGAAGGCGAGCGGCCGAACGGCCTGACCCGAGGGTCACCCGGCCGTGGAGGTGGAGCGTGCCCCCAGATGGTCCGCTCGCTGGAGGCGAGCCCAGGCGGCGGGGACCACGCGGAGTGGGTGCGTTGCTACCAGTGTTGCCGGTGGACGACTTCGTCGAGGGGGCGTCGATCGGGTCGCTGGATGGGTCTGAGCGGACCACCGGCCGGGTGGCCCAGTGCGATGAGGTACGCGCACTCGCGGTCGGTGGGGAGGCCGAGTAGCCGCCGGGCCAGGTCCTGGTCGGCCACCGCGGCGTGGCCGCTGCCGATGCCGAGGTCCGCAGCGGCCAGCATGATGCTCATCGTGGCCTGACCGAGGTCGTACTGGGCGCGTTCGCGTTGCCCGGCATCATCATGGACGCCGGTGACCAGCGCGATCGTGGCCGCGGAGCGGGCGACATGACTGGCTCCGCGCCACACGTTCGAAAGTTCGGCCAGGCGGCCGCGATCGGTGACAACCACGAAGTCCCAAGGCTGCCAGTTTCGCGACGACGGTGCGCGACGGCCCGCTTCGAGGATCCGGTTCAGATCCTCGTCGGGGATCGGCCGGTCCGCGTAGTCGCGCACGTTCCGCCGAGAGGTGATGGCGTCCCAGGTCTCCATGCCACTCACCCTGCCCACACTCCGTGCACCTCGCGCCCGGTGCTGCTCCGTTCGCGGCGGGCGCGGCGGCCATGATGCCGCCGGGGGAGTCGTCGGCCACTCATCGAACGGAGTTCGTCCTCGGTATGCTCGGAACATGCCACCGACTCCTCAGCAACGGCGTGCGGCGCGGCACCACCAGCCACTTCCTGATGCGACTGCGCCGCCGGCGCGTGTCCGGCGCTCGAAGCCGATCACGGTGGACGCCGTCATCGACGCAGCGCTCGACATCGTGGCGCGCGAGGGCTACGGAGCCCTGACCATGCGTCGCGTGGCAGCCGCTTTGGAGACCGGACCGGCGTCGCTGTACGCCCACGTTGTCAACAAAGAGGACCTGGACGAGCTGCTCATCGGCCGCCTGTGTGCCGAGATCGACCTGCCCGAGCCGGACCCCGCCGCCTGGCGCGAGCAGATCACCAGCATTTGCTGTCAACTGCGCGACCAGTACCTGCGCTACCCCGGCCTCTCCCGGGCCGCACTCGCCGTCGCCCCCACCAATCAGGACACCCTGCGTCTCAGCGAGAGCATGCTCGCCATCCTGCTGGCCGCGGGCATCGCGCCGCAGACCGCCGCCTGGGGCATCGACTCCCTGACGCTCTACGTCAACGCCTACACACTTGAAGTCTCCCTGCTCCGCCACCCCGGCGACGAGTGGGTCGTCAGCCGGGACGAACTACTGCGCCGCTTCTCCGCGCTGCCGGACACCTTCCCGCAGACCAAGCGCTATGCCGCCGAAATCACCTCGGGTATCGACCACGAACGCTTCGCCTTCACCATCGAGCTGATGCTGGACGGCCTCGCGCGCTCCTGACGCCAGTTCCGCCAGGCAGGCGGAGGGCATCAGGCAATCGCGCACAGCATTGCGGGCTGGTTGTGCCACAAGTCCGCCGACTTCGTGTCGGCTGGCCGGAGGCCGTCTGCCGAATCCCGCTACCGTCGATCCATGCGCCTGCTGCTCACCTCGGACACTCATCTGCCGAAACGCGCCAAGAAGCTCCCCGAGGAACTCCTGGCGCAGTTGGAGCTCGCCGATGTGGTGGTGCACGCCGGTGACTGGGTCGACCTCGCCACTGTCACCCTCTTCGCCTCACGTGCCCGGCGGCTGATCGGTGTGTACGGCAACAACGACGGCCCCGAGCTGCGCGCCCGGCTACCCGAGGTGGCCCGCGCCGAGTTGGACGGGCTGCGGTTCGGCGTCGTCCACGAGACCGGACCGACGCGCGGTCGCGACCAGCGCTGCGCGCGGCGGTTCCCGGATCTGGACGTACTGGTCTTCGGGCACAGTCACATCCCGTACGACTCCACCGCTCCCGGCGGACTCCGGCTGCTCAACCCCGGCTCGCCGACCGACCGTCGACGCCAGCCCTACTGCAGCTACATGACCGCGGCCACGGAGCCGGGACGCCTCGCCGAGGTCGTCCTGCACGCCCTGCCGCCCCGTCGATGATCCGTTCTGCCCCTGGGGTGTCCGGTCCCGCGTACGTCGGCTACACCGGGCCGGGCAGTACCCGCTCCAGCGCTTCCCAACTGCTGTCCCGAGCCCGCTCGGCGGCTTCCGCACGTCCGCCGCCGCGCAACCCGAACAGGCGCTTGGCCACAAGGAGATAGACGACCACCGCCAGGTTGATCAACAGGGTGAGGACCTTCGTGGGGGTGACGCGCGAGCTCAGCTCGTAGACCTCCGGTACGAGGAGCACGGTGGTGGCCACGAACGTGAGGTACTCCGCCCAGCGCTTGGTGAGCCACAGCCCGACCGCCTCGACGCCCTCCAGCAACGCGTATCCGGCCAGTACCAGACCGATCAACCAGAGCGTGGAGGAACGGGCGGCGAACGCCTTGGCTAGGTCCCCGAGGAGGCCGTGCCGGGTGGTGCCGCTGGCGCCGCCGACGCCGTTCTGCAGCACGTCCATGATCCGGTAGAAGGGAGCCCTGAGGCTGGCGCGGGTGTCCGCGAAGACCAGTACGCTGACGGCGAGCACTCCCAGGACCAGGAAGTGCAGGAGCCGGTCGAGGGCGATCAGCCGCAGGACATAGCGGTCGCGCAGCGGCTTCCCCCGCAGTGGGAGGGTGATCTCGTCGCGCTCGGGTGGGAACTCCCGCTCGGGCCTGGCTGGCGGCGGCAGCGGCAGCCAGGCGTCACAGCGCAGACAGCGGTGCCAGCGCAGCCCCTCCGCGAACTCGCGCACCAGCAGGGCGTCGTCGGGGCGCACCCGGCGCGCGCCGGTGCCCTCCAGGTGGTGGCCGTGCAGGCCGCACCCGAGGAGTTCATAGCGCAACCGGTGCTTCTCGGTGCCCGTCCCCGGGGCAGGTGCGAGACCGTTTCCCTCCGCCATGTCCGCCTCCCACGCGCCTGCTGCCGTCGTCTTCGTACGGCGCCGTCTCCACGGATCCGGCGCCGTCTTCAGTCTGTGCCACGCGCCCCCGCGATTCCGAGACCCGAAAGGTCGCGTCGCCGTACCGCTCAGGTCAGCAGCTGACCGATCGCCACCAGGCCCACCGCGACGATCACCACCCGCAGCACGGTGGACGAGAGCCTGCGGCCAAGACGGGCCCCCGCCTGGCCGCCAATCACCGAACCGGCGGCGATCAGCAGCACCGCCGACCAGTCGAAGTGCGCGACGAAGAGGAAGACAACGGCCGCCACCCCGTTGACGAGCAGGGCCAGGACGTTCTTCACCGCGTTGATCCGCTGGAGGTCCTCGTGGAGCAAGGTACCGAGCAGCCCGATGAGCAGTACACCCTGTGCGGCGCCGAAGTAACCGCCGTACACCCCGGTGGCGAACACCCCGGCGACGAGTACCCAACTCGTCTTCTGCTGAGCCGCGTTACCGCGCCGCGCGGCCACCGCGCGGGCGATGCGCGGCTGCAGCACCACCAGGACCAGTGCCGCCGCGATGAACACCGGAACGACCGTCGCGAAGATCCCCGCGGGCAGGGTGAGCAGCAGCAGCGCACCGACGAGTCCGCCGATCAGGGAAGCCGGACCCAGCCGGACCAGAGGCGCGCGCAGCCCCGCCAGCTCACGGCGATAGCCGATGACGGCGCTGACCGACCCGGGCACCAGGCCGAGGGTGTTGGAGACGTTGGCGGTAACGGGCGGCAGGCCCACGGCGAGCAGTACCGGAAAGGTGAGGAGCGTCCCGGAGCCGACGACAGCATTGATCGTTCCGGCCCCTACGCCCGCCGCGAAGACGGCGCACGCGTCCCATATCGTCATGTGTTCATCCCGTCGACGTGTTCCGGTCCGATCTGGTACCGGTCACTTGGACAAAGCTGAAGAATGGTAACGGCCGGTCCCGCGACGGCGTTTCGGCTGGCGGACGCGCATCGCTCCAGGCGCTCTACGGAGCCCGTCGGCAGCCGTTCGCGGCCGATGGTGTTACGCTGCCCTCAGCACGCGAGTTCGCCCGACAGTGGCGCCGGTGCTCGTTCGTCTCACTCATCTCCCCGTCCCGGGCTCTGCCTTCTCGACCGGCCCGCAGGGACGTCACACGGTCTCCCGCAACGACCGCCGGTGAGCACATCAGTCATCACGGCCGTCGCCCCTCGGGCAGCGAACGGGGCTCGCCCGAGCACGCGCCGCATTCCCGTCGCGGCTCCTTCCCCTCACTCCCGTGCCCAGAAAGGGCATCCATGACCACCACCATCGCACCACGTTCGCGACACGACCACCGCAGCACCCCCGTCCCGGTCGCCGGTCTCTTCGACCGGATCGGCAACCACGGCCATCTCCGTGTCGACGGCTACCTGCCGGGACCACGGGACGTGCGCGTGACCACATCGCTGGAGCACCAACTCGGCCTGCGCAAAGGCGACTTCATCGAAGGACTGATGGACGCCGAGGCACCCGCGCAAGGCGACGGACAACGCGGCAGGCAGCGCGTGCTCGTTCGCGTCGAGCGCGTCAACGGCGTCGCGCCCGACCGGATTTCCAGGCGGCCGCACTTCGCCGATCTCACGCCGGTCCACCCCACCGAGCGGCTTCGTATGGAAACGAGCCCGACGGTGCTGGCAACCCGCGTCATCGACCTGATCGCGCCCATCGGCAAGGGCACCCGCGGGCTGATCGTGGCACCGCCCAAGGCCGGGAAGACCATGCTCCTCAAAGCCGTCGCCGAGGCCGTGGCCCGCAACCATCCCAACTGCCACCTGATGGTCGTGCTGCTGGACGAGCGCCCCGAGGAAGTCACCGACATGCGGCGCTCGGTGCGCGGCGAGGTGGTCTCCTCCACCTTCGACCGCCCGGCAGCGGATCACGTCAGCACCGCCGAACTGGCCGTGGAGCACGGCAAGCGCCTGGTCGAGCAGGGACGCGAGGTGGTGATCCTGCTCGACTCCATCACCCGCCTGTGCCGTGCCTACAACAACAGCGCCGCGGGCAAGGGCCGCACGCTCAGTGGTGGTGTTGACGCCGCGGCGCTCCACGGCCCCAAGCGCCTCTTCGGCGCGGCCCGCGCCATCGAGACGGGCGGGTCCCTGACGATGCTGGCCACGGCGTTGGTCGAGACCGGATCACGTGCTGACGACCACTACTTCGAGGAACTGAAGGGCACGGGCAACATGGAGTTGCGGCTCAGCCGCGCCCTCGCCGACAGCCGGACGTTTCCCGCCGTGGACATCAGCCTCTCGGGCACCCGCCGTGAGGAGATCCTCCTGGCAGCCGACGAACTGGCCGCCCTGCGCAGGCTGCGGCGTGTGCTGGGCGCCCGGGACGCCCACCAGTCCGCCGAGTTGCTCCTGGACCACCTGCGGCGCACCGCCGGGAACGCGGAGTTCATCCAGCACATCAACCAGAACGCCGCGCCCAACGGGCGTTGACCGCACGCGGATGTTATGGAGCGAGGTCCATAACGCGGGTGTTATGGAGCGGCGGGATGTTCCCAACCGTCCTGGAGCCGCACAGCCTTGGGTGGCATGAAAACGTGAGCGCGGCCCCTGGCGGCTCCCAGTGAAATGTGAAATATTACTGACGTGTCCATGGGAGACTCTTCCGACGTCATCGTCGTCGGGGCCGGAGTGGTCGGAGCGGCCTGCGCCTACTACGCCACCCGCTCCGGCCTGTCCGTCACCGTCATCGATCGCGGCCCCGTCGCGGGCGGCACCACGGGCGCGGGCGAAGGGAACCTTCTGGTCTCCGACAAGGAGCCGGGCCCCGAGCTGGAACTCGCCCTGCTCTCAACGCGGTTGTGGCGCGAGCTGGCCGAGCCGCTTCCCCTGCAGATCGAGTACGAGGCCAAGGGCGGCCTGGTCGTCGCCTCGGACCCGGCGGGCATGGACACGCTGCGCGAGTTGGCCAGGGGGCAGGAGAAGGCGGGAGTGCTGGCGGAGGAGATCCCGGCCGACCGCCTGGCCGAGCTGGAGCCGCACCTCGCCCCCGATCTGGCGGGCGGCTTCCACTATCCCCAGGACGCCCAGGTCCAACCCGCGCTCGCCGCAGCCCACTTGCTGCGCGCCTCAGATGCGCGGATCCGCCTCGGTGAGGAGGTCACCGGCATCCTCACCGCCACGACCGGCGAGGTGACCGGGGTCCGAACGGCAACCGGAACCGTCCACGCCCCGCACGTGGTGAACGCCACCGGTACCTGGGGCGGCGAACTGGCCCAACGCGCGGGCACCGAGCTACCCGTGCTACCGCGCCGCGGCTTCGTCCTCGTCACCGAACCACTGCCACGCGTGGTGCGGCACAAGGTGTACGCGGCGGACTACGTCCGCGATGTGGCCAGCGATTCGGCGGCGCTGCAGACCTCACCGGTGGTCGAGGGCACCCCGGCGGGCCCGGTGTTGATCGGCGCCAGCCGGGAGCGGGTCGGCTTCGACCGCACGCTCTCGGTGGAGGCCCTGCGTCGACTGGCGGCCCAGGCCACGGCGCTGTTCCCGGTGTTGGCCGGAGTTCGGGCGGTGCGGGCGTACGCGGGCTTCCGCCCGTATCTGCCCGACCACCTGCCCGCGATCGGCCGTGACCCCCGCGTCCCCGGGCTGCTGCATGCCTGCGGCCACGAGGGCGCGGGGATCGGGCTCGCCCCGGCCACGGGGGCGCTGATCGCTGGGATGTTGAGCGGTGGCCCACTGCCGCTGGACCCTGCGCCGTTCAGCCCCGCGCGCTTCGTTGGTGGCGCGGCGCCGTAGGGGGTGCGGTGGATTTTCCCGCCCACCCGCCCCTTCCTTCCGACCCGCCCACCCTTCTCTCCGACCCACCTGTCCTTTCCGTCCCGCCCGCCTCTTTTCGTTCCCGCCCCGCCGCATCTGGAAGGAGGCCCGCAGTGGCCCGTACCCCCAGCGAACTGGTCAGGGCTGAGCCCGGTCCGCCGTTCGAGATCACGGTCGACGGCAGGGCGATCACCGCCCTGCCCGGGCAGTCCATCGCCGCGGCCCTGTGGTGTGCTGGCGTACTCGCCTGGCGCTCCACCCGCGGTGGCGGTCGCCCGCGCGGCGCCTTCTGCGGTATCGGCCAGTGCTATGACTGCCTCGCCACCGTCAACGGCGAACCCAACAGAAGGGCATGCCTGGTGCCCGCCCGACCCGGTGACGCGATCACCACCCAGGAGGGACACGGCCGTGCCGGACTCGGCGTCTGAACCCTACGACCTGGCGGTGATCGGCGCGGGCTGTGCCGGTCTGGCGGGTGCCGTCACCGCGTCCGAACTCGGCCTGCGGGTCTGCCTGCTGGACGGCTCGGGGCAGGTCGGCGGCCAGTTCTTCCGGCATCCCGCCCCAGCCCTCGGCGCGCTGCGGCCGCAGGCCCTGCACCATGACTGGCCCGCCTTCGCGGCACTGCGCCAACGACTGGAGGCCAGCGACACCCGCCGTCTCCTGGGGCACCAGGTGTGGACCGTGACGCGGGGGAGCGGTGAACTGTGGACGGTGCACGCTCTCAGCGGCGTTGACGGCGGGGCCGAGCGCCCGGTGCGGGTGCACGCCCGCGCGGTCCTGCTCGCGACCGGTGCGTACGAGAGGCAACTGCCCTTCCCTGGCTGGACGTTGCCCGGAGTGGTGGCCGCCGGGGGCGCCCAGGCGATGCTCAAGTCCGGTCTGGCGCTGCCCGGTAAGCGGATCGTCGTCGCCGGAAGCGGGCCGCTGCTGCTCGCCGTCGCCTCCTCGCTCGCCGCCGCCGGGGCACAGGTGCCCGCCATCGTCGAGGCCTCCGGCTACCTCCGCTACGTGACCCACGCGCGCGCCCTGGTGGCCAACCCGCGCAAGGTACTTCAGGGCGCGGTGCACGGCGCGTCCCTGCTGCGGCACCGGGTGCGACCGCACAGCCGTAGTGCGGTCACCGCGGCGCACGGCACCGATCGGGTGGAGGCCGTGACCGTCTCCCGGCTCGACCAGGACTGGCGGCCGGTGCCGGGAACGGGCCGCCGCATCAGCTGCGACGCCCTGGCCGTCGGCCATGGACTGGTCCCGCAGATTGAACTGGCCACCGGACTGGGCTGCGCGACCCGGCGCACGCCCGACGGAACGCACGCCCTCGTCCTCGACGGCCGCCAGGAGACCTCCGTGCCGGGAGTGTGGGCGGCGGGTGAGACCGGCGGCGTCGGTGGCTGGGAACTCGCCCGCGTGGAGGGCGAGTTGGCGGGAAGGGCGGTGGCCTTCCGGCTGCGTGGGGTGCTCGTTGACCCGGCGCGCGTCCGGGAGCTTCGCCGCCGCCGCGACCGGATGCGCGCCTTCGCCGACGCCATGGCTGTCGCCCACGCGCCCCGCCCGGGCTGGACCCACTGGCTCGACGACGACACCGATGTCTGCCGGTGCGAGGAGGTGACGGCACGCCGCGTCCGGGAGGCGGCGGCCGAACTGGGCGCCAGGGATGCCCGCACCGTCAAACTCCTCACCCGGGCCGGAATGGGCTGGTGCCAGGGCCGCATGTGCGCCGCGGCCGTCGCCTGCCTGGCGGCGGGCGGAGGCGACGAGGGCGTACCGCCTTCACCTGAGCGCCGACCACTGGCCGTACCCGTGCCCCTCGGCCTGCTCGGCTCACCGGCCGGGGCCGACGAAGCCGGGGCCGACGAAGCTGGGATCAACGAAGCCGGGGCCGACGAATAGCTCCCCGCACGGCATCCCTCACGTTCACTGCCGTGCGCCACCGCACAACAACGATCGCTGCACAACAACGATCGCCGTACAACGGCGATCACTGAAAATGTCACACACCATAGAAGGGCCGACTGGCATGACCACCAGTTCGTGGAATCCCGAACGTCCCTGGCGCGGCGTGATGGTCGCCACCGCGCTCCCCCTGCGCGAGGACCTCTCCGTCGACTACGACGCCTACGCCGAGCACGTCCACTGGCTGATCGAGAACGGTTGCGACGGCGTGGTCCCCAACGGGTCCCTCGGCGAGTACCAGACCCTCACCGCTGAGGAACGCGCCCAAGTGGTGCGTACCGCCGTCGAGGCGGCGGGAGACGGTGCCCGGGTGATGCCCGGGGTGGCCGCCTACGGCAGTGCGGAGGCGCGCCGGTGGACCGAGCAGGCGGCGGAGGCGGGCTGCGGCTGCGTGCTGCTGCTGCCGCCCAACGCCTACCGTGCCGACGAGGCCGCGATACGCGCCCACTTCGCCGAGGTGGCCAGGGCCAGATTGCCGGTCGTCGCGTACAACAACCCCATCGACACCAAGGTCGACCTCGTTCCTGCCCTGCTGGCCCAACTCCACGCGGACGGAAGCGTGGTGGCGGTCAAGGAGTTCACCGGTGATGTGCGCCGGGCCTACGAGCTGGCCGAACTCGCCCCCGGGCTCGATCTGTTGATCGGGGCGGACGACGTGCTCGTCGAACTGGCCATGGCCGGTGCCGTCGGCTGGGTCGCGGGATACCCCAACGCGTTTCCGGCTACCTGCTGCGAGCTGTACCGCGGTGCCGTCGCGGGGGACCTTCAGGCGGCACTGCCCCTGTACCGGTCGCTCCATCCGCTGCTGCGCTGGGATTCGAAGACCGAGTTCGTGCAGGCCATCAAGGCATCCATGGACATCGTCGGTCGTCATGGCGGACCCTGCCGCCCGCCGCGCTCGCCGCTCACCGCCCAGGTCGAGGCCGCCGTGCGCGCCGCCACCGAGAAAGCCGTCGCCGAGGGCCACCACTGACCGCCCGACCCGCGAAAGGACGCCCGTGCGCACCCGTCATGTCTTCCACGCCGTCGACTCCCACACCGAGGGCATGCCAACCCGCGTCATCACCGGCGGCGTCGGGGTGATCCCCGGCGCCACGATGGCCGAACGCAGACTGCACTTCATCAAGCACCTGGACCACATCCGCACCCTGCTGATGTACGAGCCACGCGGCCACGCCTCCATGAGCGGTGCGATCCTGCAGCCCCCGACCAGATCGGACGCCGACTTCGGGGTGCTGTTCATCGAGGTCTCCGGTGTGCTGCCGATGTGCGGGCACGGCACCATCGGGGTCGCCACCGTCCTGGTGGAAACCGGCATGGTCGAGGTCCACGAGCCGATCACCACCGTGCGGCTGGAGACCCCGGCGGGCCTGGTCCACGCCGACGTACGCGTCGAGAACGGCGCGGCCAAGGCGGTCACGTTCACCAACGTGCCCGCGTTCTGCCTCGGCCTCGACCGGGAGGTCCAGGTGCCGGGGTACGGGACGGTGCGCTACGACCTGGCCTTCGGCGGCAACTTCTACGCCTTCGTCGAACTGGACGCGCTGCGGCTGCCGTTCGACCGCTCCCGCAAGGACGACCTGCTCACCGCGGGCCTTGCCGTCATGGACGCCGTCAACGCCTCGCCGAGCCGCCCGGTCCACCCCGAACGGCCGGAGATCAGCGGTCTCAAGCACGTCTACCTCGCCGCGCCCGGCTCCGACGCGCAGCGGTCCCGGCACGCCATGGCGATCCACCCCGGCTGGTTCGACCGGTCACCCTGCGGCACCGGCACCTCCGCGCGCATGGCCCAGCTCCACGCGCGCGGCGAACTCCCGCTCCACCGCGACTTCGTCAACGAGTCGTTCATCGGTACCGAGTTCACCGGTCGGCTCGTCGAGGAGACCCGGGTCGGCGGCGTGCCCGCCGTCGTCCCCACCATCACCGGACGGGCCTGGATCACCGGCACCGCCCAGTACTTCCTCGACCCGGCCGACCCCTTCCCCGGAGGCTTCCTCCTGTGACCACGTCCTCGCTCGTCGTCTCACACAACCCAGCCGATCCGGCAGACCTCCTGCTGCGCGTCCCGGAGCCCGGTGCCGCCGCCGTGGCCGATGCCGTCACCAAGGCCCGCGCCGCCCAACCGGGGTGGCTGGCCGGTGGCGCGGGCGCCCGTGCGGCGGCCCTGGCCGCCATCGCCGAGGCCATCGAGGCCGCGGCAGCCGAGCTGGCCGCACTGGCCGTGCGCGAGGTGGGCAAGCCGCTCACCGAAGCCCGGGCCGAGGTGGCACGTACCGCGGCCATCTGGCGGTACTACGCCCAGGCCCCCTACGACCCCACCGGCGCCGTCCACGAACCCTTCGGCGGGTCCGGGCTGTTGCTCACCCGCCGCCGCCCGCACGGAGTCGCGGGCCTGATCACCCCCTGGAACTTCCCCTTCGCCATCCCCAGTTGGAAGGCGGCCCCGGCACTGGCGGTCGGCAACACGGTGGTCCTCAAACCCGCGCCCGAGGCCACGGCATGCGCCCTGCGCCTCGCCGAGATCCTCCAACAGACGCTGCCGCGCGCGGTGTTCACCGTGGTTCCCGGCGGCGCGACCGAAGGCGGCGCCCTGATCGCGTCCTCGGACGCCGTTTCGTTCACCGGGTCCACAGCGGTCGGCAACGAGGTGGTGCGCACCGCGACCGCCCGTAACATCCCGGTACAGGCCGAGATGGGCGGGGTCAACGCGGCGATCGTCCTACCCGACGCCGACATCGAACGGGCCGCCGCCCACATCGCCGCCGCGATCGCCGGATACGCCGGACAGAAGTGCACGGCCACCAGCCGGGTCATCCCGGTCGGCGCCGCCCACGGCCCGCTGCGCGAGGCCCTCGCCGCGGCGCTGGGGGAGTTGCGCACGGGCGACCCGGCCGACCCGGCCACCGTCTGCGGCCCGCTCATCAGCGAGCAGGCCCGAGAACGCGTCGGCCAGGCATGTCAGGGCCTGGCGGTACTGGCTGGCGGCACCACCCCCGACCGGCCCGGCTGGTACGCGGCTCCCACCCTGGTCGAGAAGCTGCCACCGGACCACGGACTGCTTCACGAGGAGGTCTTCGGCCCCGTCGCCGCGCTGCTGCCCGCGGACGACCTGGCCCACGCGGTACGGATGGCCAACTCCGTCCGGTACGGCCTGGTCACCTCGGTGCACACCGCTGACCTTGACGCGGTTCTGCACGGGCTCGACCATCTCGACACCGGCATGGTCCGCCTCAACGCCCCGTCCACCGGCGTCGACTTCCACCTGCCGTTCGGCGGCACCAAGGCCTCCAGCCACGGGGCCCGCGAGCAGGGGCGCGCCGCCCTTGACTTCTACACCCGCACCCGCACGTACACCCTGACCCCGGGCGCGGCCATGTGACACCGTACGCTGAAGTCCGACTCGGAAACGGAGAGCGTCATGGGGCACCTGAAATCGCGCAACCTCATCACCGCCCATGAGCGGTTGCGCGACCAGGTCGCCCACGCCCTGCGCGCCGCGCTGATCTCCGGTGAACTCCGCCCCGGCGAGCTGTACTCGGCGCCGGGGCTCGCCGAGGACTTCGGCGTCTCCGCGACGCCGGTCCGCGAGGCGATGCTCGACCTGGCCCGCGAGGGGCTGGTCGAGCCGGTCCGCAACAAGGGCTTCAGGGTCACCGAGGTCAACGAACGCGACCTCGACCAGTACACCGAGATCCGCACCCTGATCGAGGTCCCCACCGTCGGCCGGATAACATGCACCGCGTCCGCCGAGCAACTCCAGGCGCTGCGCCCGCTCGCCGAGGAGATCGTGAGCGCCGCGCGCCGCCACGACCTCATCGGCTACCTGGAAGCCGACCGCCAGTTCCACCTCGGCCTGCTGGCGCTCGCCGGCAACGAACGACTCGTCGAGACCGTGGGCGATCTGCGCAAGCGCTCACGCCTGTACGGGCTGACCGCCCTCAACGAACGCGGCCAACTGCTCCCCTCCGCCGAGGAACACCTGGAACTGCTGGAGCTGATGCTGGCTGGTGACGCCGAGGGCGCCCAGAAGTGCATGACCCGCCACCTGGGACATGTCCGCTCCCTGTGGGCCAAGGGCGAGGGTCGGCAAGCCCGGTAGCGCGGGACCGGGGGGCGGTCAGGGCGCCCAGCGCGCAGCTGGCCCGGACTCGCGCGGACCAGGGTGAGTCAGGCGGGGCGGCGGCCCCAGCAGGTGATGAGCGGGGCGGTGGTGACGTCCAGTTCCTCGCTGTCGAGGTTGGCCAGGTGCTGGTCGATCTCCGACTCGGTGGCCAGCCGGTTCCCCACCAGCTGCTCGCGCAGCTGACGTACGGTGGCCGCCTCCAGCTCCCGGCAGTCTGGCGAGGTGACCGGGAAGTACCCTTCCGCTCGAACATCGCGCAGCCCGGCACCGCGCAGCAGGGCGGGCAGCGTCCGGCCGAAGGAGAGGTCCACGCCCCGCTGGGCGAGCAGCGTACGGAACCCCCGACGGATGCGGTTGGCCAGTTCCTCCACTGGACCGCGCTCGTGCAGGCAGGCCAGCGGCTGCAGCGCCGGGTCGGCGTCCTCCACCACCAGCCAGCCGCCAGGGCGCACCGCCGCGGCCAACCGCCGCAGCACCTCGGCCCGGGTGGGCAGATGCACCAGCACCAGGCGCGCGTGCACCAGGTCGAAGCCACCGCCCGGCGGTTCCTCCCGCACCACATCGTGCCGCCGCACCTCGACCGGGGCGGCCAGACCGGTCAGCCAGCAGGTGTCGATGTCCGTCGCCAGCACGAGCCCGGTGGTCCCCACCCGTTCGGCGAGGGCGGTGGGCACCGAGGTCCCGCCCGCACCCACCTCCCAGCAGCGCCACCCGGCCGTCAGCCCCACCCGCTCCAGGTGGCCGAGCGTCCAGGGATCGAAGATCCCGGCGAAGGCATCGAACCGCCGACCGGCCTCACGTTGCCGGTTGTCCAGCAGATACCCGTTTTCTTGCGTCATGCGGCCATCCTCGCGCACCGAGGATGCGCGGCCGACCAGGACATACGCTGCCGCGCGCTTACAGCGGCGGCACCTTGGGCAGCGGCCCGCCGCCACTGTCCAAACCGGTGCCGTCGGTGCGGCCGGTCAACCAGCCGACCAGGGCGTGGGCGGAGCCCGTGACCGTCAGCGGCGGGCCTTCCGGGCGGCCGGTGGGCCAACGCTGGCCGTCGTCGGTGACTAGGAGCAGGGCGGGCAGCCCGCCGTGCCCGGCGAACTTCACCGTTGCCAGGAAGCGCAGTTCGGCGTGGACGAACTCCGGCGGGAGCTGGTCGACGGTGTAGCCGACGTCGAGATCCACATGGTGCAGCTCGACCTCGGCCAGGCGGCGCAGCGCCAGCCGCTCCGCCCGTTCCACCACGCCGTTGCGCATTTCGACCTGGTAGCCGAAGCGGTCGGGGGGCAGTGCGGCGGCGGCCGCGTCGAAGCGGGCGGCGGTGGCGCGCAGATCGGTCAGGTGCTCGGCCAGCGGCCGGTCGGCGTCGCGCTCGATGTCGGCCGCGCGTGCGTCGGCGCTGGCGTACATCGGGGTGCGGACGTCCGTACGCGCCCAGTTGAGCAGGTTGACCAGGGCGTCGGCGTTGCGTGCCAGGTGCGCCAGTACATGGCCGCGGGTCCAGCCGGGCAGCAGGGACGGCTCGCGGGCGGCCGCGTCGTCCAGCTTGCCGACGGACACGAGCAGGCGCTCGGTCGCCTCGTGGACGGCCGCCGCGCCATGCCGGAAATCGAACGGGGTGCCGGTCATGGGGCAAAGCTAGCGCGGCGGGCCCCCGCTTGGGGAGAGCACCGCGCAACTCCGCGCACCCGTCCAGGAACGCATCGCGTGCCGCCTGCGCCGACGGGGCGTAACGGCGGTCGAGGCGCAGCGTCAGGTGCTCACGGTCGGCCCCGCGGTCCAGCACCATCTGCAGCTCACCGCGGTAGGCCAACCGCTCCTCGGCGGTGCGGACGAACTGGCGGTAGTTGTAGAAGTAGGTGCCCACCCGCACCACATCGCCGTGCCGCCCGAGCAGTTCGACGCGCGGGGTGCGGCTGCCGCAACCGCACTCGCCCGGCACCGTGCGGCCCAGGTCGCCGATGTCGTACCGCTCAAGGCGCTGCCCCTGCCGCACCCGGCTGGTGAAGACCAGCCGACCGGGCTGCCCGTCCGGCACCGGGCGGTCGGCCTGCGGGTCGAGCACCTCCAGGATGTGCAGTTCGGTCAGCACATGGTGCACCGAGCCCTCGGCGTACGCGCACTGGTAGCCGAGCGGCCCGAGGTCGGTACTGCCGTAGGCGGCCGAGCGGATCACCTCTACCCCGAAGTCCGCCTCCAGCGTGCGGCGTTGCTCCGCGGTGAAGTGCTCACCGCCGTAGAACACCTTGCGTATCCCGCCGTACGGCCGGAGCAGGTCGGCCTGCGAGTGGAACAGCTGCCACAGGTACGACGGCATGCCGAAGACGGTGTTCACCCGGTACTCGATCAGCGCCTCGGCGATCGCCCGGTGGTCGGACCCCGCGGCGATCGGGATCTGGGTGGCGGTCAACCGCTCCAGGATGGAGAAGAAGCTGATGAAGCTGCCGTACATCCCACCGCAGAAGAACAGGTTCGCCGCCCGGTCGTGCCGTGGATCGAACCCGGCGGCCAGCAGGCCGTGCGCACCGGCGCGCATCTGGGTGTCGTAGTCGTCGTGGGTGAAGACCGACAGCGCGGGCGTCCCCGTGGTGCCGCCGCTGCGGAAGTACAACTGCGCGTCGTCCGGGTCGATGTCGCGCAGCGCGCGCTGTACGCCCGCCTTGTCCAGCAGCGGTCCGCTCGGCGGCGCGGGCGGGATCACCGGGCGCACCAGGTCGTCCAGGCAGGCCACGTCGGCGAACCGGTCGTCCGCCTGCACGCTGACCCGGCGGCTGTAGCGCTGCAGCGCGTACACACCGTCGTGCGGTTCGCCGTGGTAGCTGTCCGGCATCGCGCCGACCGGGGTGACCCGCAGGACCCCGGCCGCGATGGCGGCCCGGGACAGCACCGCGATGTCGGACCTGCCACCGCCGATCGCCGCGGTCTGCAGATAGCGGCGCATCGGCCGCAGCACGGAGGTCATCCGGGCGCGCGGCAGCGGCTTGACCCAGATGCTGCGGTGCAGCGGTGAGGCGGTCAACGCGGGCCGGGAGTCGGCCAGTACCCGCCAGGAACCGTCCTCGGCGGTGATGACCTGGGTCAGCCCCAGATGGCTCTCCAGCCGGGCGACCAGTTCCGTGGTGGTGATCTCGGCCCGGGCGGCCTCGTCGATCCGCGGCACCGGTCGCTCGGCCGACACCTCGCGGAGCACGGCGGCGAACCGCCGGGCGAAGTCAAAGACCTCCTGCGTGTCGTCGGTGTCGAGGTAGACCACCTGCGGGCTGGAGCAGGCCTGTTGCTCGAAGCGGCACACGTCCACCGCCAGCGCGGCCAGCGTCCGCGGATCGGCCCACACGTCGCGGGTCAGATAGCCGAACGAGATCCTGTGGCCCCATTCGACCAGTCGGCAGCCCGCCGGAACGTGCGCGGCCACCCCCTCGACGGCCGCCTCGCCGCCCCAGACGGCCACCGCGTCCGCGGCGGCGCAGATGTCCCGCAGCCACTCCTGCCGCGACGACGGGAAGCGCAGCGCGATCAGCCGGGACGCGATGGCGCCGGTCGGGTCGGCGGCGGCCAGTTCGGCCAGCAGGAGTTGGGCGAGCGCGGTGTCACCGCTGCTGGTCTTGAGCACGTTGACGTTGCCCGCGAGCAGCCCCTCGATCACGCTCAGCGGGGCCACGCCCGCCGAGTTGCCCGGTGCGATGTGTACCACCAGGCCGACCGGCGCCCACGCCTCGAACACCGTGCTGCGCGCGTCCGGGCGGGTCAGCCGCTCCGGCGCGGGACCGCCCAACTCCCGGCGCAGCTTGCGGGTGAGCGCGGTACGGCTGACGGCCTCGGCGATCTCGGTGAGCACCGCGTCCGCCTCCGCGGCGTCCGTACCGGCGTCGAGCAGTGGCTGGGCCAGCCGGGCGCGTACGCCACGCGCCCGGTCGCGCAGCGCGGTGCTGAGCGCGTCGCAGGCGGCCAGCACGGTGTCGGTGTCCAACGGCTCGGCCAGCGCCGCCTCCACGACGGCCGGAAGGTCGACAAGTCGCTTGGCGGCTTCGTCGTCGCCGATGAACTCCCCCTGCCAGAAATGCACGTCGCCGGTCACAGCACCTTCTTGTTCGCTTCTCCGCCCGCGCGGCGTGGGTGCGGGCATCGATGTTTCCTGCGGCCCGGCGGCCGCGCGTGCGTCGCTCGCAGCGCCTTCTTGTTCGCTCCTCCGCCCGCGCGGCGTGGGTGCGGGCATCGTTGTTTTCTGCGGCCCCGCGGCCGCGCGTGCGTCGCTCGCAGCGCCTTCTTGTTCGCTTCTCCGCCCGCGCGGCGTGGGTGCGGGCATCGTTGTTTTCTGCGGCCCCGCGGCCGCGCGTGCGTCGCTCACGCCATTCCCTTCAGCAGTTCCGCCGCCGCGACCGCGCAGCTGCGGTTGCGGCTCAGTCCGGCGCGCCCGTGGATGGTGAACCAGTCGGTGCCCAGCGGGCAGTCGCACGCCTCGCCGGGCTGGAGCGAGGCCAGGTCGCCCATCACGACGCTGTGCGCCGGAACGGAGGTGATGTACGGGGAGACCAGGTGCAGATATCCGCGCTGGCCGTACGGCAGTTGCTCCAGCGTCTCCGTGGAGCGCACGGCCGCCCGCGACCACACCGGGACGTGCAGCCGGTGGCGTTTGCACTCCACGTACGGCACGCAGTGCTCGACGGAACCGTAGGTGTCGCGGATCCGCTCGCCGGGGATGCCCAGTTGGTCGGTGACGGCCGCGTAGAACAGGTCCTTGGGGATCTGCCGGTCGGCATGCCCCTTCCAGCCGCCGCCGAGCACCACCAGCGAGTCCTCGGGCAACCGCAGTGCGGGCAGGCCCAGTTCGCGCATCCGCTCCAGCGTGAAGTGCAAGAACGCGGGAAAGCCCAGGATCCGTACCGGCAGCCCTTCGTCCGCGTAGCGCTGGAGCGCGCCCAGCACACCGAAGACATCGAACTCATGGCCGCGGCCGGTGTGCTTCAGCGCGTACGTCACCTGCCGGGCGGGCGCGAAGTCACACAGGTAGTTGTCGGTGAACGAGGTGCCAAGGCGCATCTCAGGCGCCGGTTGGTAGCTGTACAGCAGGTAGTTGACCGGCTGGTCGGGGGTGATCCAGCCGTAGAAGTCGAAGATCCGGGCGACCATGCGCTGTGCCGCGCGGATGGTCCACTCGTCGAAGAACATCTGCGACTTCTGACCGCTGGTACCGGACGAGGTCAGATGGAGGAACACCTCCTCGCGCGGGATGGACAGCACCTCGTGCAGCTTGAAGAAGTTGGCGTGCACCAGCGGGGCGAGGTCGCCCGGCGGGGTGTCCGCGAGCAGCGAGCGGAAGAACGGCGAGCGCTCCGCGTGCCAGGCGTTGGCCTCGGCCATGGCGGTGGCGAACAACTCGTCGGCGTCCGTCGCGTACGGGTCGGCCAGGTCGCACAGCCGCTGTACGTGGGGCAGCGCCGCGGGGTCGGGGACCTCGACGGGGGCCAGGTGCGGGTTCGGTGGATTGGCGGGGGTCATGAGACAACCTCGGGAAGGGGCAGATACGTCGAAGTCCAGGCCGTCAGATAGGCCGTGAGGTACGGCTGGAGCACACCGTCGGCCGTGACGTCGCGGAAGTCGATCTGGCGGCTGGTGCGGGAGAGCACCACATAGTCGTGGAACCGGTCAGCGGCCCGGCGCATCGCCGGATACACCGCGGCCGGAACGAATCCCTGGGCCAGGAAGGCGGCGAGACCGGCGGTGTCGGCCAGTGGAAGCAGCGCCTCCACATAGTCCGCACCGGCTCGTGCCACCGCGTCCATCAGCGGTTCCAGCGCGTCGGTGGCCGCGCCGAGGTGCGGATGCACCGCGAGCAGCGCGCAGCTTCCGGCCGCCCGGTCCAGCTGCGCGTACACCTCGAAGCGGCCGTCACCGGGCAGCAGTACGGCGTTCGGCGTGTGCAGCGGGAAGAACCGGCTGGCCGGGTCGGGGTAGAGCTCCAGGAACCGGCGCCGTACGAAACCGGGCGCGTCGAGCAGTTCGAAGTCGGCCCCCGAACGCCTGGTTCGACGCGGCGAGTTGGGCTCAGCCGGTGTGACGGCCACCGTGCCGAAGCCGATGCCCGTGCTCTCCTCGCAGGCGCGCAGCAGTGGGCACAGCGCCCGCGGCACCTTCGCCACCGGCTCCCGGCGGCTGAGCACCCCGTCGGCGTAGCGGACGAACAGCGCCAGGCTCTCGCAGCCCTCCACCTCGGCCGCGTTGGGCATCAGGCCGACCGGCTGGAACCCGTTGCGCAGCACCACGTTCCGCGGGCCTCGGGTGACCATGCGGACCGTGGCGTACACCGAGTCCACCGCGCCGCCGTCGAACGCCGCCGCGCACACCGATCCGGTCAGCTGTCCGGCGAGCCCGGCCTGGCGGTGCGCGGGGTGGACGGCGAGGCCGACGAGCTTGCCGACCCGGGTGCCGGGATCGGTCTGGACGACCGCGGAACCGGCCAGTTCGCCGGTGCCGGTACGGGCGGTGAGCCAGTGGGTGTCCGGGTCGGCGATCAGCCGCCGCATGACCGCCGGGTCGCTGCCGAGGGCGACCGGGTAGCCGTGCCCGTAGACGTCGAAGTACAGCTGCCGCAGCTCGGCGATGTCGCGCGGTGTCGCCGGGGTGAGCGTCATGGCCGTCACCGTTCACCCGCCAACGCCATGGCCGCCTCCAACGGCTGGTCGTCCTCGACGGGTTCCCCCTGCTGGCGGCCGCCCAGCAGCCACAGCGCGAGGGCCGCCGGGACCAGTCCGGCCGCCTGGACCAGGCACAGCGAGCGCGGCGAGAAGTGGTCGCCGAGGAAGCCGAACACCAGCGAGGAGACCGGGAACGTCGCACCGAGCAGGGCCTGCATGGCGGCGAAGAACACCGGCTTGTCCGCGGTGGGTACCAGCCGCTGGAACAGCGCCACGAAACGCACCCCGACCGCACCCACACACCATCCGGCCACCACCAGTGCGCCCGCGACCGCGCTCTGGCTCGCGATCGCGCCGGGCAGCCCCAGCGCGGCGGCCATCGCCACCAGGCACACGCCGCCGGTGGTCGCCGGACCGCCGGGCAGCCGTCGGCCGGTGAACGATCCCACCAACGCGCCGACGCCCAGGACGGATTCGAAGGTGGCGACCGTGCTGCCGTCGGAGTGCAGCACCGAGCGCGTGTAGAGCGGCATCACCACATAGACGGACGTCGTGAACAGGTTGGCCGCCGTCAGGCACAGCAACACCCAGCGCACCAGCGGGTGTCCGGTGAGCACCTGGCGCAACGTACGCCGCTCGACGGTGCCTTGCTCCTCGTCCGGCCCCGCCGCCACGGCTCCCGCGAAGCGGGCCAGGCCGAGCAGTGCGGCCGCCGCGAGATACGCTCCGGCGCACCCGGCGAGCACCGCGGGGAAGCCCCCGGCGTCCACCACCAGCGGCCCCAGCAGACCGCCCGCGAGCCCGGCGAGCGACTGGGTGGACAACTCGAACCCGGTGGCCGCCTCGATGTCCGCGTCGTCCACCAACTCCGGCACCGACGTGGTCAGACACGGGTCGAACAGGGCCTGGCAGGCCGCCAGCACCAGCGCCGCCGCGTACGCCACCACCAGCGGCAGCGCGTGCAGCCAGGCCCATGCCGCCACACCCGCCGCGGCCACCCCCGCCACCGCCGCGGAAATCCGCAGCACCTCCCGGTGCGGGCACCGGGCGATCACCCGGGCCACCAGCGGGGCCAGCGCCACCGCGGGCAGGGTGCTCACCGCCAGGAAGGCGCCGGAGGCCAGCCCCCGGTCACCGCCGACGGCGTAGCCGACCAGCCACCACACGGCACCGACCTGGAACATCCGGTTCGCCGCCTGGGTGAGCACCTGGGCGGCCCACACGGTGCCGAACGCCCGGTTGCGCAGCACCAGGGGCAGTCGCCGGGCGCTTGCCGTCGCCGTCATGACCGCGGCCTCTCGTCCAGCACCCGGATCAGCTTGCCGGAACGGGAGTTGACCGCCAGCTCGCCGATGCGGGCCCACTCGACGACCGGCGGATGGATGTGACCGGCCTGTACCGCCTGGCCGTACAGCGGACGGGCCGCGAGCAGCTCCTTGACGATCGCGGCGGCCAAATCCTCCAGCCCGGCGGCCTCCTGGTCGTACGCCAGCCGCAGCACCAGCTCGTCGCGGCCGTCCCGGCGGCGGGCCACCAGCTGCGTGCCGACCACCCGCCCGGCCAGGTCGGCGGCGCTGACGATGTCGTGCACGTCCTGCGTGTAGAGCGACACCGGGCCGATGCGCACGCCCTCCTCGGAGCGGCCGAGGATCCTGAAGTGCCCCGCGTCGGCGTCCACCCACTCGGCGCGGTCGCCGGCGGGGTAGCGAAGGATCGGCATCAGGCGCCGCCGCAGATCGGTCACCACGGCCCGGCCCGGTACACCGTTGACGGTGATCGGCTGGCCGGTGTGCTCGTCCAGGATCTCCATCACGGTGTACGGCGAGAACGGCCGGTGCACCCGGGGGTCGCCGCCGGGCACGGCGGCGCCGAGCAGCCCGGCGTCGACGCTGGCGTAACCGATGGAGCGCGGGAGGGCGTTGGGAAAGGCGCGCGCCAACAACCGGTGCTGGTCGGAGAAGAGGCTCTCGCCGCCGAAGAACAGCAGTTCCACGTGGTGGAGTTGGCGACCGGCGGCGATCAGATGGTCGGCCAGTGAGCACAGGGTGGTCGGCGTACCGGCCACCACGTCGACCTCGAACTCCTCCAGGGTGTGCGCGGTCGACTCCAGCGGCGCCGCGCCGCCGATGGGCAGCCGGACGTTGTCGACGGGGGAGTGCTGGAGAGAGTCCAGGATGAAGGTGTAACTGGCGTACAGCTCGCCCGCGTAGAACAGGTCGGCGACCCGGTGCCCGGGACGCAGCCCGGCCCCGACCAGGTTCTCGCCGAACGCGGTGGTGAATTCTCGCCACTCGTCACGCGTGTAGAAGGAGAATTTCGGCGCCCCGGTGGTGCCACCGCTTTTGAAGACCACCGCTTCCGTGAGCGCCCCGGTCAACAGGCGATTGCCGCGTGGTGAGTTGGCTCGCCAGAACTCGGCCTGCGGCACCACCGGCAGGTCCGTCAGCTCGGCCACCCGATCCGGCAGACCGGCGTAGAGCTCGGAGTAGAACGGTGAGTTGTGACGCGCGAAGCGTATGAGTTCCGTTGTTTGTTGAACGGGCATCGATTCCTGCTTTGTGGCATGCGAAGGAGAGTGACCTCACATGGTTGAGAGATCACTTGACGGATTGCGGTGCCGCCGTACGGGCCGCCTCACACCGGTGGCAGCGGTCCGTCTCCCGTGTTTCGGGAGTATTTCCGGCGGGTGGGGAGCACGCTAGCTGTAGCCGAGGTGACCCCGGCAGGCGAGCAGGCGATTTCCAGCCGGTCGGAGCTGGAAGGAATGCGCCAGGTAAAAGGTTGAATTCTGGCCAACTCGCGGTACGCGCGGGCCGTTTGATGTCCCCACAGTGCAATAACGGTACCACCCCTTCCGGTCCCATTCCGCACTGCGGCCGTGGGCTGCGGGTATACCGCTGTCCCGGAACCGTGGTATGAGCGGGGCCTGCCGGAAAGCCCTCCGGCCCGCCCCGAATGAACGGGACGGGCCGGAGGGGGACGGGCAGTTGGATCAGCGCCAGGTGTCGTTCAGCGTGACCGATGATCCCGAAGCGCCGGTCGTGTACGAGCGGTTGGGATCGCTTTCCCAGGTGACGCTGCCGTCCGGGTTCTTCTTGATGTACTTGTACTGGACAGTGGTGTTCGCCGGAAGCGGGACCGTGCCGCTCCACACCGGATAGGACGCCGAGGACAGCGCCACCGACTTGGCCGGGTCCCAGGAGCCCAGCGCCGGAACGGAGCCCACGACGAACACGTTCTGGCCCCAGTACGTGGTGGCGTTCTCGTCGAAGGTGACCGAGACCTGGTTCGGCGGGCCGCCGCCCGCGTACCGCTGGGCCACGACCGCCGGGGTGTCCACCGTCTTGCCCGCCGAGATGTCGACGGCCAGCCGCACGTACTGCGCCATGGTCCACATCAGCGGGGTCGCGGAGTTGTCCGGCTGCCCCTGGGTGAAGCCGTCCGCGCTGGCACCGGGCCAGATCTGCTCGGAGATCTGGTAGCCGGTGTTGGCCGCGTTGGCCATCGAGCCCAACATGGCCTGGGCGCCCGCCAGATCACCGGTCTGCACGTCGTACTCGCCGCGCTCCCCGCTGAGCACCGGCCACGGCCGCCCGAGGCCCGCGCCCGTGTAGTCGCCACCGGACGAGGTCTCCCCGTAGCCGTCGTGGTTGTAGCGGCCCCAGTAGGTGCCGTAGCCGGGGACGGCCGTCTTGATAGTGGCGTCGACGGCCGCCAGCGAGTTGGTGATCTGCTGCGACGACGCGGGCTTCACCCCGAGCCGGGACAACTCCAGGAAGCCCTGGTCGACGACGGCCCGTTCGTCGTAGGTGCCACCGTTGTTGGAGATGGTGACGGTGTCGCCGTTGTTGGGATTGCCGTTCGGGGTGATCCGTACGTAGTACGAGCCACCGGCGATCGAGCCCGTGGTGGTGTACGTGTCGGAGTCCACCGCTGTCTGGAAGGCGTCGGCCTTGGCCAGATAGGTGGCCGCGTCCGAGGAGTCCCCGTTGGCGGTGGCTAGCTGCGCGGCACACACCAGACCGGCCACCTCGGCGGCCATCGTGGACGGGGAGTAGCCGCCGTTCTCCTCCCACCGCTCCTGGCCGGTGGCCGGGCCGTTGCTGACGAGGTAGTCGGCGAGCAGCTTCACCTTGGACCACGTGGCGGCGTCGGTCCTGCCCAACTGGTAGGCGAGCACGATGGGGAAGGCGACCTGGTCCTCCTGGACCCCGCCCCACTCCTGGGTGCCGTCCAGCCAGCTGTTCTGCTTCACATAACCGCTGGACGTCTCTTCGTAGTTGAGGACGTAGCTCAGCGCGTCGTTGGCGTCGGCGGTGTCACCGGCCGCCAGCAGGGCGGTGGCCATCTGGTACTCGTCGCGGGTCCACACCAGGTGGTAGCCGTGCGCCCCCGCGCTGTTGGCGCTCACGCTCCCGCCCCACGGGGTGAGCGGCGCCGCGACGAAGCCGCCGACGTGGGTCTTGTCCTCGTCCGCCTTCACCTCCATCAGCGAGACCTCGTACTGCTGCTTGAGCTTGGTGTCCGAAGCCACCGACGCGGGCGGTGCGTTGAGGCCGCCGAGCCAGTTGTGCCAGCCGGACCGAAAGCCGCTCTCGGCCGTGTCGAAGCCCGCGCCCAGCGAGGCGGAGGCGTCGCTGACCGCCGCACCGGTGCTGGTGTCGAAGGCCAGGGCGAGGGTGAAGGTGGTGCTGCCGCTGGCGGCCACCGGGATCTGGGCGGTCTGCGCGATGTGTCCCGCGGTCGGCGCGCTCTGCCCCGGTGTGGTGAGTTGGTGACTGGCGGTCAGCTCGCTGGCGCCGTCGCTGGTGGTGCCCGCGTAGCCGGTGGAGGACGCGGTGAAACCGGTGGACGACGCCAGCGCGCTCGCCACCGAGCCGTTCGCCGCCGTCAGATCACCACTGGTGTCGGTGGACCCCGTGTTGCCCATGCCCTCGTTGCCCAGCGCCGGGTTGTACTGCGCGTACAGCGACAACGGGCTGCTGGAGAGGTTCTGGAACGTGGTGCGCACCAGGACGACCGAACGGTCCGGGTCGGCGACATACGTCTTTGTGATCTTGTACTTGCCGTTGGTCGCGGTGTTGGTCTGTTGCCACTCCAATGACGTGGGATCGACGAGCGAGACCGCGTGGCTGGTGTTCGCCACCTCGTTGTCGGTGAACGACGAGCCGTCCGTGACGTAGTACTGGAGCCCGAAGGTGTCCGGGGTGTCGGGCTGCGGATAGAACACGTTCTGCAACTCGCCGTCGCCGATGGTGTACCAGATCTTCGACTGGGCGGACAGCGCGTTGGCGAAGCCCTGCACGTGCGGCTCGTTCCAGTACGCGTTCGCACCGGGTGCGCCGGGCGCCGGTGCGGCGACCGCGCTGCCCGCGGAACCGGCGAGCACGGCGGCGGCCAGCGTGACCGCGGCGGTGAGCAGTGACGTTCTGCGCGGCAGCGGGGCGCTACGCGGCCGGGACGGTGATCTGCCGGGTGGTCTGGTGGGCTGGCGGGGTGGCCGCTTGCTCGACTTGTCGAACATATCGCTGCACTTATGCCTTTCGGTCGCCAGGGGTGGGGGACCTCGCACGACGTCAAACGTGATCGAGGCGCCGCAGGGCGCGCCACCGCCCCAAGGGTGCTGGAACGGGCGCTGTGTGAGCCTCCTTCGACGACGCGTACCTGTCAAGATTTCAAACAGTGGTCGTCTGGGCGCGGTTGCGGTGTTCAAGCGGTGAAGACGGCGTCGGTCGTCACCGAAGTGGCGGCCTCCCGGGTGCGGGGCGGCAGGGTGCCACTTAGTGTGACGGCATGGGTCCCGTCCGGTCACGATCACCGCTGTCCGGCATGCTGGCACGGCGCGGACCGGGCGGCGTCTGGATCATCGTGCTGGCCGTGCTCGCCGTGGTGGCGCTGGTGCTCGCCGCGCTCGCGTACGCGGCCACCCTGCCGTACGCGCCGTACGACCCGCCCTCCGACTCCCGCGACCCCCGGCCCGACCTGCGCCGCTACTACCAGCAGACACTCAGCTGGACGCACTGCGGCCGACACGGGGTGAGCGGCGGCGTGCGAACGCCTGCCGCCGTCTCCGCCATGCGGTGCGCCCGGCTGAAGGTGCCGCTGGACTACTCCGCCCCGGCCAAGGGCACCCTCACGCTCGCGGTGAGCCGCTTCGGGGCCAGCGGCGGACGGCACCGGCTGGGCTCGCTGGTGTTCGGCTTCGGCGGCCCCGGCGGATCGGGTGTGGACCAACTCGCCGCTCACATCGGCGGTTTGGCCCGGCTGCGGCAGTCGTACGACCTCATCGGCCTGGACCCGCGCGGCTGGGGCCGCAGCCACCCGCTCACCTGCACTGACCCGCGAGGCGCGGCCCCCGTCGCGGCATCGGCCGACACGGCCGCGCCGGGCGACGCCGACCCGGTGGACGACGCGGCGGTGCAACTGCGCACCGAAGCACAGCAGTACGCGGATCACGCCCGCGACTGCGCGCGGCTGTCCGGTCCGATGCTGCCCTACGTCGGAACCACCAACATCGCCCGCGACCTGGACGTGCTGCGGCAGGCCCTGGGCGACCGCAAGCTCAACTACTTCGGAACGTCCTACGGTTCGCAACTCGGCGCCGTCTACGCCCACCAGTTCCCGCACCACACCGGCCGCTTCGTGCTCGACGGCATCGTCGACCCCACCTCGGACACCAAGCGGACGGCGCTCGCCAGGGCCAACGAGGACGAACGCGGCATCCGTGACTTCCTCACCGACTGCCTGCGGCGACACGGTGCCGAGTGCCCCTTCCACGGCACGGTGGACACCGCCGAGGCCCGGCTGCGCCGCGCTTACGACGCGCTGGACGGCCATCCGCTGGCGGTACGTGGCGCCGTACTCGACCAGCAGACCTTCAGTCACGCCCTCGCGGACTCCGTCTTCGACCAGGGTGAATGGCATGCGCTGCGGTCCGCGCTGCGCGCCCTCGTGATCCGCCGTGACGCCCTGCCGCTCGCCCGGCTCGGCGGCGCGACCGGGCCGGGCGGCGCCGGTGTGACCCGGCGGGTCGCGGCCGGTGACCCTCCGGCCGACAACGCGTACGCGGCGAGCCTGGCCGTACGGTGCCGGGACTCCGCCGACCGCTACACCCCGCAGGAGGCGCAGGCGGTACTGCCCAGCCTGGTGCGGGCCGCGCCGATCCTCGGCCCGTTGGGCGTGCACGAACTGCTGGCGTGCACCGGATGGGTCGGCGGCGGGGACGACTCCTGGCGTGACGTACGGGCCGGGGGCGCGCCGCACATCCTGATGGTGGCGACGGCCACCGACCCGGTCACCCCGCACGGCGGTGCGCGACGGATGGCGGAGGCGACCGGTGTCGGCGTGGTGCTCACCTACCGGGGGCAGGGCCATGGCGCCTACCGGCTCAGTGAATGCGTTCGGCAGCGGGTGGACCGGTTCCTGCGCACCGGTCTGATGCCCGCGGACGGTAGTACCTGCGACTGACTCAGCGCACCATGACGCGGTACACATCGGAAGCCGCGCTCGGTTGGAGGCGCTTGTGCCAGTCCTCGAAGAGCACGCCGCGGAACTCGTAGATCCCGCGACGCGCCGCCTTCACGTCCATGGTGACGCTGCCGCCCGAGACATCACCGCCCCTGGCGCACCTGAGGTTGTGCCATGCCTGGTGTCCGGTGCGCTCCTGGACGCAGAACCGCTTGAAGAAGTAGTCGTCGTTGTCCCCGCTGCCCTTCAGATGGATCCGGGCGTGCACCGTCCATGTGGGTGGACGGTGCGCGGCCCCGCCGAGAACTCGATGTCGGACTTGGCGGAGGCCGTCGCGGCCGCCAGGCCCAGCGCCGAGGCGCCTGCCAGGGCGACGACGACGCTGCGCGTCGCCAGCCGGTTGAGTCGGCTCATGGTGTGCGTTCCCCCTTGCTCAGAAGGTCGGTCGTACCGGTGGTACGACTGAAAGATGGCGGAACGCCAACTTCCGTTGCCTCACCACGGCGTGAGGGTGAGGGTGAGTCCCGTGGGCGCCGTGTCCTGGATATAGCTGGCGAACCCGGCGACATCATCGAAGGCGAAGCCGTACGCCTTGCCGTCCACCGTGGCCGAGTGCACCGCCTTCGCGTAGTGGTTGGTGGTGTCGGCGGTGTAGAACGCCCTGGCGTCCGTGACCGGCTGGTTGTGCTGGGCGGCGAGCACCGAACGGTTGAACCCGGCGCCCAGGACCGCCGCGACCGGCCCCGTCGTACCGTCGTTGGGAGCGGCCAGCGCACCGTCGCAGAACAGTACGTCACGGGTGGACGGGCGGGAGAAGGAGACCGGACGCGGGCCGTTGAACGTGAGCGCGTCACCGCTGACCCGGCCGGTGAACGTACCGGAGTTGACGGTGACCGTCAGATCCGTGCCGCGGTAGGTGTCCCAGACCTGGTTGACGTACGCGTCGTAGTACGAGGGGGAGAACAGCCCCGCGTCCAGTCCGTGCCCCGGGGCGATGACGCGCAGCTTGTTACCGACGACCAGCTTGTCGAAGCCGGGCGCGGCGGCCACCGCCGAGAAGACGGCGTCACGCCCGCCGGGCCGGATCGTTCCGGTGCTCTGGTCGGCCGCACCGGTCAGCCGCAGGGAGAGCGGCACGCTGAACTGGTCGACGGCCGTGGTGTTGCAGTACATCCCGCCGCTGTTGAACGTGAACTCCGAAAAGTCGTGCAGGACCCGGTAGTTGGGGTCGGACGACACCCAGCCCGCCGGGTACTGGAGCGCGGGACGCCCCGCGCCGTCGGCGACCGCCTTGAACCTCAACTTGTCGCCCAGGGCGACGTAGATCCGGCCGGACATCCTCGGCAGCGTGAGCCGGGTGTCCCCGGAGGCGGCCAGCGGGATGGCGTAGTCGGTGTACCCGTCGGACCCGTTGTCGCCCAGCGACACGGGGGTCAGCGTGCCGTCCGGCTTGACGTAGCACTGCTTGCCGGTGGCCAGGTCGGTGCCCACGATGTAGAGCCGCACCGAAGTGTTGGCGTAGTTCCCGGAGTTGTTCACCACGGTGAGCGGCAGGCCGCTGCCCGCCGCCGACCCGGCGAACGCACGAGAAGTGAAGATTCCGGCGGCGGGTATGGTCGCTCCCGCCAGCCCGAGAAGAAACGATCGTCGCTTGACCATGGCTCATTCCCTGAGGTGTGGGGGGTGTGACGGCCACTCATGTGGGGTGAGTGGAAGCCACGTTCAGGTTCTGACCCGAAGCCAAGCAGAAATGGTGTAGTCCTTTCAAGAGGTGTGCGCGGCGGGGCTCTTCCTCAGCCCGCGCTAGTCTTCGCTCCGTGGCATCAGGTCCTGGGCGACCTGGCGGGCGACAGCGAGGATGTCCGGGTCGGGGATGGCGAGGTCCTGGGCGGCGAAGCCCGCCATGTTGACGCTGAACAGGGCCATTCGGGCGCGCAGTTGGTCGGCCGGTGTGGCGTCCGGGCCGAGGAGGAGCTCGACCAGTTCGGCGATTCGGCCCTTCACGCCGCCGCGGTCGGGGGCCAGGTCGCGGATGACGTGCTGGTTGGTGGTGGCGAACCGGGCGATCTGCAGGCCGCGTCGGCCCGTCATGCCCACCCAGCGGGTCAGCAGTTCCTCCCGCAGCGCCGCGCCGCGAGGCTGGGTGCGGCCCCAGGCCAGTAGCTCCTCGAACTCCTCCATGTACTCATCGAACAGCGAACGGATGATGTCTTCCTTGCCCGCGAAGTGGTAGTACAGCGCGGCCTTGGAGATGTCCAGGCGCTCGGCGATCTCCCGCATCGAGGTCGCCTCGTAACCGTTGTCGGTGAACAGTTCGAGCGCGATCTCCTGGATCTCCGCCTTGGTGTCGCTGCCCTTGCGCCGCCGCTCTGTCATCTCGTGCCTCATTTCTCGTCCGTCGCCCTCGATCTTCCCTCATCGTCGGCCGCACTTGCCGACCGGTCGGTAAGTAAGTTAGTGTCTCGCTTGCCGCTTACTGACCGGACGGTAAGTGACGGCTTCGGATCCCATCGAACCCCTGGACGGACTTCATGGCTAAGGACACCGTGGCGGGCGTGCCCGGCGCAGCGCCCGAACACGTTCGGTTCAGCGGCCGTCAGATCCTCGTCGCCATGAGCGGCCTGGTCATCGCGATGCTGCTGGCCCAGCTCGACAACATGATCGTGGCCCCGGCGCTGCCGACGATCGTCGGCGATCTCGGCGGTCTCAACCACCTGGCCTGGGTCACCACCGGCTACATCCTGGCCTCGACGGTGGCCACCCCGCTGTGGGGCAAGCTGGGCGACCTGTACGGGCGCAGGTCCAGCTTCATGTCCTCGATCGTGATCTTCCTGATCGGCTCCGCGCTGTCCGGTATGTCGCGGAACATGGCCGAGCTGATCGGTTTCCGCGCCCTACAGGGGCTGGGCGCCGGTGGTCTGATGGTCGGCGTGATGGCGATCATGGCCGACCTGGTGCCGCCGCGTGAGCGCGGCAAGTACACCGGCGTGATCATGGCTGTGATGCCGGTGGCGATGATCGGCGGCCCGCTGGTGGGCGGCTTCATCACCGACCACCTGACCTGGCGCTGGGCGTTCTACGTCAACCTGCCGCTGGGCGTGATCGCGCTGGTGGTGTGCTGGTTCACCCTGCGGCGGCTGCCCACCGGCAGCGGGGCGGCGCGCGTCGACTGGAGCGGCGCCGCGCTGCTGACCCTCTGGATCACCGCCCTTGTGCTGATCACCAGTTGGGGCGGCAGCCAGTACGCGTGGGGCTCCTGGCAGATCGCCGCGCTCGGCGTCGTCACGGCGGTGGCCTTCGCGGCGTTCGTCGCCGTGGAACGGCGGGCGGCGGACCCGATCATGCCGTTGAACGTGTTCAAGGACACCAACTTCTCGCTGGCCGGTGCGCTCAGCTTCATCTCCGGCTTCGCGCTGTTCGGCGGGGTGACGTTCCTGCCGCAGTTCCAGCAGTTCGTGCAGGGCGCCTCGGCCACCAACAGCGGTCTGCTGCTGATGCCCATGATGATCGCCGTCATGGCCGTCTCCCTGGTGGGCGGCGCCCTGATCACCAGGACCGGCCGCTACCGCGCCCTGCCGATCATCGGCAGCGCCCTGGTCGTCGTCGGCCTCGGGCTGTTCGCCACCATGGGCGCGCACACCTCCAGCACCACCACCTCCCTCTACATGGTGGTGCTCGGCGCGGGCATGGGCGGACTGCTCCAGACCACCTCGCTCATCGCCCAGAACAGCGTGCCGCCGCGCGACATGGGCGCCGCCACCGGCGCGTCGACCTTCCTGCGCAACATGGGCGGTTCCCTCGGCGTCTCCCTGCTCGGCGCCGTCTACACCACCCGCCTCAGCGACTACCTGGCCGCCCACGGCGCCACCCCCGGCCACCACACCGGCTCCGCGGCCCAGATGACCCCCGCAGCACTGCGCGCCCTGCCGGAGGCGGCCCGCCAGTTGTTCCAGGGCGCGGTGGTCAACGGCATCGGCGCGATCTTCACCTGGGGCGCGGCGATCGCCGCCGTGGGCTTCGTCCTCGCCTGGTTCATCCGCCATGTCCCGCTGCGCGGGGCGGCACCCCGGCCGGTCGAGTCCGCGGCGGCGGACGAGCGGGCGCCGCTGACCGTCTGACCCGCACGTTCGGCCCCACCGCGGCAGCGGTAGGGCCGTCGTGCTGTCAGCGGCTGGCGTAGACGTCCTCCACATAGCGGCCGTGGTCCACCAACTCCCGCCACCAGCGCTCCGCCTCCGCCGCGTCCGCGCCCGTGTGGTGCGCGTACAGGCGCTGGAACGCGGCGCGCACACCGGGGGCCATCCGGGCGCCGTCGCCGCAGACGTACACCTTGGCGCCGGAGTCGAGCAGTCGCCACACCTCGTCGGACTCGGCGGCGATGCGGTCCTGCACGAACCGGCAGTCGTTCACAGGGGCCTTGAAGAACGTCGGCCGCATCGACACCGCGCCCGAAGCCTGCGCGCCCTCCAGTTCCGCGCGGTGCAGGTAGTCGACGTCCGGGTGGTCACAGCCGAAGTAGCACAACGCCGGTGCCAGCGCGGCCCCTTGGCGGACCAGGGCGAGCCGGTCGGCTATCGCGCCGCGGAACGGCGCCAGACCGGTACCGGCGCTGACCATGATGACCGGAGTCTCCGCGCCGGGCTCGACGCGGAAGGAGTCACGGCACGGCTGGACCCGCGCGTACACCGTGTCCCCGGGCCGCACCCGGTGCAGATACGCCGAGCCCACGCCCTGGAAGGTGCCGCGTCCGGACCTGGCCGGAGCGCTGAGCAGGGAGACCATCAGGTCCACATGGCGCGCGTCGGCGGCGGGCGAGGAGGACACCGAGTAGTGGCGCGGACGCATCGCGGGCAGCAGCTCCAGCAGCACGGGCCAGCTCAGGCGGCCGTGCAGGGCTGGGTGGTCCTCGATCACGTCGAGCAGCCCGGCGTCCGTCCCCTCGGCGGCCAGCCGCCGCAGCGCGGCCTGCTCGGGCGGGCACGGGTTGAGGTCGGCCAGCAGGGCGAGCTGCCGGGCGGTGGGGGAGTCCTGCAACTCCACGTAACGGCTGAGGAGTTCGAAGGCCGAAACCGGCCGGTCGAGGGGGAGCGTGCCGCGGTTGGGCCGGTGCGCGCGGATGTTCAGCAGCGTGGCCGGGGCGGCGCCGAACAGTCGCAGCGCCCGCTCGACCAGTTCCGGGTCGTTGACCGGCAGCACGGTCAGGTGATCGGCGGTCCGGTAGCCAACGCCCTCGGGCAGCGCGAGGCGCACGAAGCGCTTCGAGCGGCCCAGCGGGTGCCGCAGATCCGCGAGGTCGCCGGTCTCCACCACGGTCATCGGGACCATCCCGTGCCGCTCGGCGAGCGCGTCCAACGGCGCGCCGACCACCTCCGTCACCTGGTACGTGTGGCCGGGGTCCGAAGACGTGTCCGGGGCCGCGTCCGGGTCGCCGTACCGTTCCAGCAGTGTGCGGCGCAGCGCCGAGGTGAAACGTTCCACGGAGCCCGCCAGATCCCCGGACGCGTCGGCCTCGGCGCGCGGCAGCAGCCTGGTGCCGCCGAGCTCCGCGAGCCGGGCGTCGATCAGGGTGGGCACCCGCTGGTACGTGGCCGCCCAGTTGCGGTCGCCGACCCCCAGGACCGCGAAGCGCACGCCCTCGGCGGCGCCCTGTTCGGCGTTGGCCAACCATCCGACGAACGCGTCCGCGTCGTCGGTGGGCTGGCCGTTGTAGGAGGCGGCGACGATGACCAGCGCAGCGTCGGTGGGCAGCGCCGCGGTGCGGTCGTTCAGCGCTGCCACGGTCACCTGGCACCCCAGGTCACCCGCGGCGTCGGTCAGTTGGGCGGCGTACTCGCGGCAGGTGCCGAAGTTGGAACCGTGCAGCACGGTGAGGGAGGTGCCGGGCCTGACCCGGGACGGCAGCCCGGCGTCGGCGGGGGTCGCCGCGGCGGGCTGGCCCACCGCGGGAGAGGCGGCGCGTGTGGTGCGCGGCGCCAGGGCGAGGGTGAAGCCCTCGGGCTTGAGGGTGAGGGTCTCCTTGACGCGCAGTTGGTAGCCGGTGTGGTCCAGGAACCGGTAGCGGTGGATCAGCAGCCCCAGCAGCATGGTGGCCTCGTGCAGCGCGAACTGCCGCCCGATGCAGGCGCGTTCGCCAGTGCCGAACGGCTTGAACGCGTTCGGTGAACGGGCCGCCTCGGTCTGCGGCGCGAAGCGCTCGGGGTCGAACTCCTCGACGTTGTCGCCCCACACCGGGTCGCGGTGCAGCATCGGCGTGAGCACCACCACGCACTGCCCCGCCTTGAGCGGGTACCGCCCGCCGATCACGGTGTCCTCAACGGCTTCGCGCAGGAACGCGGCGGCCGTGGGCCACAGCCGCAACGTCTCGTTGAGCACCTGGCGCACATAGCGCAGCTTGCCGATGTCCTCGAAGGACGGCTCCGGGTCGGCCGCGTCCCCCCACAGCGCGTCCACCTCGGCCTGGGCCAGCCGCAGCACCTGCGGGTTCTTCATCAGGTAGTACAGGGCGAAGGACAGGGTGCCGGAGGTGGTCTCGTGCCCGGCGATCAGGAACGTGATCACCTGGTTCCGGATGTTCGCCTCGTCCAGCAGCTCTCCGCTGACCGGATGCGGCGATCCCAGCATCAGCCCGAGCAGGTCGTCCGTGGAGGTGTCACCGTTGGCCTTCCGCTTGCCGATCACCTCGTCGACCACCTCGGCCAGGAAGGCGGCATCGGCCTGGAACGCCTCGTCCTGCTCCGTGTAGTCGACGCCCGGCACCCGCGCCAGGCGCTCCTGGCTGTGGGCGAGCGCGCGCACCAGGGCCTGGACGAACGGGTGCGGGTCGCTGCGGCGGAAGGACTCGAAGTCGTAGCCGAACCCCGACAGGCCGATGGTGTCCAGTGTCATCCGGGTCATGTCGTCCGCAACGTCCACCGGCAGGCCCTTCGCCAGGCGCTCGTCCCAGGAGGCGATCAGCCGCCGCGCCACCTTGAGCATCGTGGGGTGGTAGGTGCGCATGGAGCCGAGCGCGAACGCGGGCAGGAGGATGTCGTGCGCCTTGGCCCAGTTGGGCTCGTCGTGGTAGGCGGTGAACAGGCCATCGGCGGTGATCCCGCGGACGTTCTCCAACGCGGCCCCGATGCCCTTGCGGAACCGGGACTCGTCCGAGACCTCATCGACCAGCTCCAGCGAGGTGACGAAGGCCGTGTCGCGCTCGTGGAAGCGCTGGGCGAAGAAAGGGCCGTGACGGCGGGCGATGGCGATGGCGCGTTGCAGCGGCGTGCTGGTGGGTTCCGCCGTCGACAGGTCGACGGTGGGCAACTGGAGCTGCGGGTACCCCTGGAGGACTTGGAGCGTGGCAGTGGGCGTGTCGATCATGGCCGATGTCTCTCCCCGTGATGTGGTGCTGTCGCTGACTACGATCGCCGAGTCCGGCAGCGATTCCAGGGGGAGAACTACATGATCGTGTAGTCGCCGGCGCGTGTTTGGGTGGGCGGCGGACGGTGATGTGTGCTACGAGGGAGATCCCTGGGGCAACGGCTCACGGGAAGAGTGAGGTCGGGCACGGAGAGGAGCGCACGATGGCGGACACGCCGGAGCAGCGGGCCGCCCTCTGGCGCAACCGGTTCATCAGCCTGCTCGACCGGTCGCCGGTGCCGATAGCGATCAGCCACACCGACGGTGTGATCGCGGGCGCCAATCCCGCTTTCGCGGCGATCTGGGGGCTGCATCCGGGGCAGCTGGCCAGCCGTCAACTCATGGATCTGTTCACCCCGACCAGCGTCGGCCAACTGCGCAAACTCGACGAGGCGCTGCGGCACGGGCGCCGCTCCCGCTATCCGGTGCGGGTGCGGTGGACGGCGGGCGGCGCGAGCCATGACGGCGAGCTCGTCGTGGAGCCGGTGAGCGATCCGGAGGAGGAGTCCCCGCCACTGCTGGTGACGCTGCACCCCGACGAGGAACCGCAGGCGGCGGCGCGCCCGTCCGGGGCGGGGCCGGACGTGGTGGTCAGCGCACAGGAGTCGAGGATCCTGGCACTGGTCGCCGCGGGCAACACCACGGCGGCGGTCGCCCGGGTGGTGGGGCTCAGTGCGGACGGGGTCAACTACCACCTGAAACGGCTGTGCACCGTGCTGGGCGCCGCCAACCGTACGGCTCTCGTCGCCAGGGCGTACGTGCTGGGGCTGCTCGACCTCGGCGCCTGGCCGCCCGCGCCACCGCCCGGCGGGGGGTGAGGCCGGGCCTCGCGGGGTGCCGTGGGCTGGACACCGCGGCGCCGCGCGGGTAGTTCGCACTGCGGCAGGCTCTGTTCAGGGCGCCCCCGACGCGGATTGCTCCACCGGGACGGCGAGCGACCCGCGTGGCGCAGTCCGGCGGTGCCGAACTCACCTCGGTCCCGCCTACGCCGCAGGCGAAGCCGAAACTCCAGCCTCCGCCGAGAGCGACAGATGGCGCGCCCCCGCCCGCACCGCCCAGTAGAAGATCGCCAGCGACACAGCCGCCACGGTAAGTGAGTCGTAAGGGGCGGCAAGCCGCCCCGAGCCCTTGAACGTGCCGAGCCAGGACAGCAGCGTCAGCGCCGCCAGATACACCACCAGCCAGGCCCCGACGCGCAGTTCGGCGAGCAGCGCCGAGCCGTAACCGCCCCGCCACATGGCCAGGAACACCAGCAGCCCGGCGAGCACCAGCGGCAGCGCGAGCCGCAGGTCGTGCCACCCCGACCAGTAGACGAACTCGCTGGACACCACGAAGCTCACCGGCGCGATCCACCGCACCCCCGGCACCCAACTGGGCGCACCACCGGTCGCCCGGGTGCGGAACGCCGCCACCGCCACCGCGGAGGCCGCGTAGATCAGCAGGTACATGTCGCCCATCACGGCGACGATGTTCTGCCAGCCGCCGAACGGCAGCAGGAACACCACGATCACCGCGAGGTTCAGCGCCAGCGCCCGGTGCGGAATGCCATGGCGAGGGTTGACCCGCATGAAGAAGCGCGGCAGCAGACCGTTCTTGGCCAGCGCGTAGGTGTGCCGCGCGTCGATCGCCACGCCGACGTAGGCCGAACCGCCGGGCGACAGTACGGCGTCGGCGTACAGCAGACTGGACAGCCACTGCAGGTTGAGGATCAACGCAAGCTGCCCGAAGGGAGATTCGAAGTCCACGCCGTGCCAGCCATGGCCGAGCAGGTTCTCCGGAACACTGAAGAGGAACGCCAACTGGAGTCCCAGGTACATCAGTAGGGCCAGACCGATTCCGGCGAGCACCGAAGCGGGAATGGTGCGCCGGGGATTGCGTGCCTCGCCGGAGAAGTCCAGGGGGGCCTGGAACCCGTTGACCGAGTAGACGATGCCGCCGGTGGCCAGCGCGCTCAGGCAGGCGGCGTACCCATAGGGCGCGAAGCCGCCGTGGGCGGTGAGCCGACCGGAGTGCCAACCGGAGGCGAACAGCGCCGCTATGGTGACGATCGGCACGAGGACCTTGAACATCGACACGAGGTTGTTCAGCCGCGCGAACATCCGTACCGCGAACCAGTTCAGCGCGGTGAGCAGCACGCTCAGCGCGACCGCGAGGCCCAAACCCGACAGGGTGAGCCGGTGTCCGTGGTAGATGCCCGGCAGATAGTGCGCCGCGTACTGCATGATCGCGCTGATCTCGGCCGCAGTGCCGCCCACCGACAGCAGTGCGGACCAACCGATCAACGTGCCCACCAGCCGTCCGCTGGCGTACAGCGGCCAGCGCACCGTGCCACCGCCCTCCGGCCGCGACGCGCCGAGCTCCACCATCACCAGCGCCACCAGCCCGCACAGCACACCGGCGCCCACCCACGACAGCAGCGCGGCCGGACCGGCCGTCTGTGCCGCGTACATGGCGGCGAACAGCCAGCCGGAGCCGACGATGTTGGAGAAGCCGATCGCGGTCAGACCCCAGAACCCGAGGACGCGGCGCAACCGGTGCTCCTGTGTGGCCACGGTTGACGCATCGGCCTCGCCCATCAAGTGATCCGGCACGGAGCGGTCTCCTCCATCGTCGTTCGCGGATGGTCAAGACTGCCATGAAGCATGGCACCTGCCGGAGCACCGTCCACGATGAGGACGGCGTCCACGATGAGGACGGCGTTCACGATAGGACGGCGTTCACAATCCGGATCGACGGCCACAGTGGCGGCATACGGATCCGCCGCCCCGCCACCTTCGCGCAGTGCGGACGGTCAGGCGCCGGACGCCGGGACGGGCGTGGCCAGCCCCTCCAGCAGCGTGCGGGCCGCGCCCAGCACCAACTCGCAGATCTCGTCCGGGTCGGCGCTGGCCAGCGGCTCCTTGCCGACCACCACCCGCATCAGGCCGATGCCGAGCAGCCAGGACAGCACGAGGTCGGCCCGCAACTGACTGTCCTGCCGATCGCTGAGGGTGGCCAGCACCCGGGCGTACTCGTCCCCCAACAGCCTTCCCGTTGCGGCCACTTCGTCACTACCGCCGGTCGAGCGCAAGAACGCCTCCAGTGAGCGGTCGCCCAGCCGTCCGTCGTCGGCCAGCAGCATTCCGCGCAGCGCCGCCTCCAGCAGGCTCTCCGGCGCGGTGGCGCTCAGCTGCTCACGGCCGTTGCGTTCCAGTACCTCGCCGAACAGGGCCTTCTTCGAGCCGAAGTAGCGGAACAACAGTGCCTGGTTGACACCCGCGCGGGCCGCGATGTCCCGCACGGTGGCGCGCTCGAAGCCGCGCTCGGCGAACAGCGCGGCCGCCGCGTCCAGCAGTGCCTGCCGGGTCGCCTGGGCGTCACGTGCCCGCTTCTGCTGGATCTCGACCATCTTTGCTCCCTCCCCGAGGGTCCGTCAGAGTAGCGGCTCAACTGGACCGTTGACCGCGGCTTCCGGTGGATCTACGCTCTATGTAAGCACGTGCTTACACTTGGAGGCGCAAGGTGACCGCAGCTGACATCGAGCCCCTGACCTACCCCTTCAACGAGGCGATCGGTCTCGGGATCTCCGAGACCTACGAGCAGGCCCAAGTGACCGACGGGCTGATCCGGGTACGCATGGCGTACGGCGAACCCGCCTGGCTGGTCACGCGGTACGCGGACGCCCGGCTGGTGCTGGGTGACCGGCGGTTCAGCCGGGCCGAGGCCGTCCACCGCGATGCGCCGCGGCAGGGCGAGTTGCGGCAGGACGCCGGCATCCTCAGCATGGACCCGCCCGACCACACCCGGCTGCGGACCCTGGTGGCCAAGGCGTTCACCGTCCACCAGGTGGAGAAACTCCGGCCCGCGGTCAAGGAGTTGGCAGAGAGGTTACTTGACGAGCTGGAGGCCGCTGGGCCACCGGCGGACCTGGTCGAGGACTACGCGCTGCCGATACCCGTCGCCGTGATCTGCCGACTGCTCGGCGTGCCCACCGAGGACCGGCCGCAGTTCCGGGTGTGGAGCGACGCGGCGCTGTCCACCAGTTCGCTGACGGCCGAGGAGTCCGAGGCCAACCGCGAGAAACTGCGCGCCTACATGGGCCAGTTGATAGCACACCATCGCGTCGAACCGCAGGACGACCTGATGACCGCGCTGATCGAAGCGCGGGACGTGGGGGACCGGCTCTCCGAGCTGGAGCTGGTCGACCTGTGCGTGGGGTTGTTGGTCGCCGGTCATGAGACCACGGCCACCCAGATCCCCAACTTCGTCTACACGCTGCTGGAGCACCCCGGCGAACTGGCCCGGCTACGCGCCGACCTCAGCCTGATCCCCACCGCCGTCGAGGAGTTGATGCGGTTCGTGCCGCTGGGCAGTGGCGCGGGCTTCCCCCGGTACGCCACGGAGGACATCGAGGTCGGCGGCACCCTGGTGCGCGCGGGCGAGCCGGTGCTGGTCGCTGTGGGCGCGGCCAACCGGGACGCGCTGCGGTTCAGCGAACCGGGCAGGCTGGACATCGCCCGCCAAGGCAACCAGCACCTCGGGTTCGGGCACGGCGTGCACCACTGCCTGGGCGCACCGCTGGCCCGACTGGAGCTGCAGGAGGCGCTACGGGCCCTGATCACCCGCTTCCCGGGCCTGCGGCTGGCGGGCGACATCGAGTGGAAGACCCAGATGCTGGTTCGCGGTCCACGCAGCATGCCGGTGGGATGGTGACCCGTATGACCTGGCACATCGAGATCGACAAGCACCAGTGCATGGCCTCCGGGATGTGCGCGGGCATCGCGCCAGAGCTGTTCGCGCTGGACGACGACCACGCCCGTCCGCTGAGCCCCGACGTGCCGCCGGACGAGCGGGCGCTGGACGCCGCCGACTCCTGTCCCGCGATGGCCATCACCGTCACCGATGGGGAACAGGTCGTCGGGCCACGGCCCTGACCCGGGGCTGCGCGTCGGCGTGGTTCGAGTGACCATGGAGCCATGCTGCTGGCCGATGTCGCCCGGACCTCGCGGGAGGTGGCCCAGTCCGCCGCGCGCTCCCGCAAGGTGTCCCTGCTGGCCCAGTTGTTCCGGGCGACGGAGCCCGAACAGGCCCCGATCGTGATCACCTATCTGGCCGGGCGGCTGCCGCAGCGCCGGATCGGGGTGGGCTGGAGCACGCTGGCTGAGCCGGTACCGGCGGCGGCCGAGCCCCGGCTGGACGTGGCCGAGGTCGATGCCGCGCTCGGCCGGATCGCGGTCATCACCGGCAAGGGCGCGCAGAGCGAGCGGCGACGGCAGGTGCGGGAGCTGATGTCAGCCGCCACCGCGGACGAACAGCGCTTCCTGCTCGCCCTGATCGGCGGCGAGCTACGCCAGGGCGCCCTGGACGCGCTGGCCGTCGAGGGGCTGGCGGCGGCGGTCGACGTACCGGCACAGGAGGTGCGCCGGGCCGTGATGCTGGGTGGATCGCTGGGCGCGGTCGCCGAGGTGCTGCTGGACCGCGGCTCCGCCGCGCTGACCGACTTCCAACTGGAGGTCGGCCGCCCGGTGCTGCCGATGCTGGCGCACACCGCCAAGAGCGTGGACGAGGCGCTGGACAAGCTCGGGCCGTGCGCCATCGAGGAGAAGCTGGACGGCATCCGCATCCAGGTGCACCGGTCGGGAGAGACCGTACGGATCTACACCCGCACCCTTGATGAGATCACTGCACGGCTCCCCGAGGTGGTCGCCGCCGTCCGCCAACTGGCCGCCGATCGGCTGGTGTTGGACGGCGAGGTGATCGCGCTGGACGCGGGCGGGCGGCCCAGGCCGTTCCAGGAGACCGCAGGACGGGTCGGCTCCCGGCTCGATGTGGTGGGCGCGCGGGCCGCGTTGCCGCTCTCACCGGTCTTCTTCGACCTGCTGTCGGTAAACGGCCGCGATCTGCTGGCGTTGCCCACCGCCGACCGCCACGCCGAACTCGCCCGGCTGGTGCCCGAGCCGCTGCGGGTCCGCCGACTGGTCGCCGACGACCCGCGGGATGCCGAAGCCCGCCAGGCGGCACGGGAGTTCACCGAGGCGACGCTGGCCCGTGGCCATGAGGGGGTACTGGTCAAGGCGCTGGACGCGCCGTACCGCGCGGGTCGGCGCGGCGCCTCCTGGCTGAAGGTCAAACCGGTGCACACCCTGGACCTGGTGGTGCTGGCCGCCGAGTGGGGGCACGGGCGGCGCACCGGGAAGCTGTCCAACCTGCACCTGGGAGCGCGGCGGCCGGACGGTGGCTTCGCCATGCTGGGCAAGACCTTCAAGGGGCTGACCGACGCCATGCTGGACTGGCAGACGGACCGGCTGCGGGAGTTGGCGGTGCGCACCGAGCCCTGGGGGGTGGTGGTGCGGCCCGAACTGGTGGTGGAGATCGCCTTCGACGGGGTGCAGCGCTCCCCGCGTTATCCGGAAGGGGTGACGCTGCGGTTCGCCCGGGTACTGCGCTACCGCGAGGACAAACCGGCCGCGGAGGCGGACACCGTGCAGACGGTGCTGAGCTTGCGGACGTGAGGCTTCGGCGGGTGTGGCGTGCTTGGCGGCCTGTGGCCGGATGGTTACGGTGTGCCCATGGAGCCGGTGAGCGCGGTGCTGCTCGACATCGACGGGGTACTGACGGTGTCCTGGCAACCGCTGCCCGGCGCCGTGGACGCCGTACGGCGGCTGCGCGCGGCGCAGATCCCGCTGGCGCTGGTGACCAACACGACCTCGCGCACCCGCGCCGCCATCGCCGACACGCTCCGCGAGGCGGACTTCCCGGTCAGCGCCGAGGACATCCTCACCGCGCCCGCCGTCACCGCCCGCTATCTGGCCGACCGCCACCCCGGCGCCCGCTGCGCGCTGCTCAACAGCGGTGACATCGCGCAGGACCTGACCGCGGTCACCCTCGTCGCCGACACCGATGACACACCGCCCGACGTGGTGGTGGTCGGTGGCGCGGGGCCCGAGTTCGACTACCCGTCGCTGAACCGGGCGTTCGGCCACCTCCAGCGCGGCGCCCGACTGGTGGCGATGCACCGCAACCTGTACTGGCGCACCGCCGAAGGGCTCAGTCTGGACACCGGCGCCTTCCTGGTGGGCCTGGAACAGGCGGCCGGGGTAGAGGCGGAGGTGGTCGGCAAGCCCGCCGAGGCGTTCTTCCGCACCGCCCTGGCACATCTGGGCGTAGCACCCGGGCAGGCCCTGACCGTCGGTGACGACATCGAGTCCGATGTGCTGGCCGCCCAACGGCACGGCATCACAGGGGTGTTGGTCAAGACCGGCAAGTACCTGGCGCGCACCCATGAGAACGCCTCCGGGACCCCTGATCATGTGCTGGACTCCATCGCCGATCTGCCGGACCTGCTGGGGCTCACGGATCGCTGAGGGCGGTACGGCAAGGCGCATGCCGTACCGCCCTCAGCCCCCAGGTCACTTGGTGCCGACCACCATCGAGTCGGGACCGTCGAGGTGTTCCACCCGGCTGTCCCGGAACCCGGCCTCCGCCAGCCAGGCCCGGCAGTCGGCGCCGGTGTAGTCGAATCCGCCCTTGGTCTCCACCAGCATGTTCAGGCTCATCAGCAGCCCGAAGTCGTTCTCCCGGCGCTCGTCGTCGATGAGCGTCTCGAAGACGATGACCGCTCCGTCGGCGGGCAGCGCCTCGTACGCCTTCTTCAGCAGCATCCGCTTGGTGGGCAGGTCCCAGTCGTGCAGCACATGCCCGAACACCAGCACATCGGCGCGGGGCAGCGGATCGGCGAAGAAGTCACCGGCCCTGAACGACAGCCGTCCGGTCAGGCCCGCCGAGGTCACGTACTCCTCGAAGTGCGGGCGCACCGGCGGAAGGTCGAACCCGGTGCCGGACAGATGGGCGTGGCGCCGCAGCACCCCGGTGAGCAGTGCGCCCTCGGAACAGCCGATGTCGGCCACCGTGCGGTACTTTGGCCAGGGGAAGCGCTCGGCGATCTTGGCTATGGGGCGGGACGACAGGCTGGTCATGGCGCGTTGGAAGGTCCTGCGCTGGTCGTCGTCGGCATACATGTGGTCGAACATGTGGTTCTGCCCGGCTTCGTCGCGCTGTGGCTCGCCGGTGCGCAGCGCCTCGGTCAGCCTCGCCCACGACGGATACAACTGGTGTGTGGCCATTTCCAGCATCCCGCCGATATACTCCGGTGCGCCGCGCACCAGGAACCGTGCCGTGTCAGGGGTGTTGGCGTACCGGCCGGACGCGTCCCGGTCCAGGAAGCCGAGTGCGACCAGGGCGTCGAGGAAGTCCTGTGCGCCACGCGGATGCAGACCGGTGCGCAGGCGTAACTCCTCTCCGTCCAGCGGACGTTCGGCGAGTTCGCCGAAGACGTCCAACTCCACCGCGCTCAACAAGGTGTTGGCGTCCCAGAATCCGAGCCCCACCCGCAGGATTCGCTCCGGTGATCCGGAATCCCGGCGGCTGTCGTGGTGGGTCACCTGATTTACCATCAGTTCGGTCCCCTCTCGGAGCCGTGTGTCGTGCCGGTCGGCGCGACAGGGGCGATTCTGCTGGACGCTCATGACTGCCGCCAGACGGTCGAGCGGCCCGGGTGTCGCGTGGCCGCGGAATTTTATTTCCGACATACGGGATATTCGGCGGTAAAGTCTGGCGGCGGACACTCCATGACCACGAGATCACCGCAGTCCAGGGGCTGCGGCTCCAGGCGAAGCGGAGAGAGGATGGAGCGAAGTCGGACGCAGCGCACCGGCCACGGCCGACTCGACGGGCGAAAGGGGTGACCGGGAATGAGTACCACCGACGCGTTCCCGGCTGGCCTGGGTGGCCCCGAGAGCTCGGACGCCTCCGCCCCGCCCGGCGGACTGCTCGACGTGCTGAGCGTCGCCGCGGTGGTACTGGACGCCACCGGGCGGATCACCCTGTGGAGCCCCCAGGCGGAGAAACTGTTCGGCTACAGCGCCGAGGAGGCGCTCGGCCGGTACGCGGCGCGGCTGCTGGTGGACGAGCGGAACCGGGAGCAGATCCTCAAGCTGTTCGCCGAGGTCATGGCGGTCGGCGAGAACTGGGCCGGGGTGTTCCCCGTCCGGCACAAGGACGGCAGCACCCGTCTCGTGGAGTTCCGCAACATGCGGCTGCAGGACGCCCACCACGGCTTCTACGCGCTGGGGATCGCCACTGACCAGGCCACCTTGCGCCGGCTGGAGACCGAGCTGTCGCTGTCCGTACGGCTGGTCAGCCAGTCACCGATCGGCCTGTGCGTACTCGACACCGACCTGCGGTACGTCTCGGTCAACCCGGCGCTGGAGCGGATAGACGGCATCCCCGCCGACCAGCACATCGGCCACCGTGTCCGCGAGGTGCTGTCGTTCCTGGATGTCGACCGGATCGAGGCCTCGATGCGCCAGGTGCTGGAGAGCGGTGTGCCGCTGCTCGACCAGTTCGCCACCGGCCGCACCCCCGCCGACCCGGACAACGAACACGCCTGGTCGGTGTCGTACTACCGGCTGGAGGACCCGGCCGGGCGGGTACTGGGCCTGGCCGCCTCGGTGGTGGACATCACCGAACGGCACCGCGCGGCCACCGAAGCGGCCCAGGCCCGCGAACGGCTCACCTTGATCGCTGACGCCACCGTACGCATCGGCACCACGCTCGACCTCGACCAGACCGCCCGCGAACTGGCCGAGGTCTGCGTCCCGGCGCTGGCCGACGTGGCCGCGGTCGACGTGCTGGACTCCATCATGGACGACCGGCGCGGCAACTCCGGCACGGAGCGCGACCGACCGGCCTTCCGCGCCCTGGCCGTGGCGGCGGCCTACCCGACCGAGGCCACCAGGGCGGCCGATCCCACCGGCGACGTCGCCGCGTACGACCCGGACCGGTTGGTCACCCAGGCCGCGCGTACCGGCCGTCCGGTGCTGGTGCCCAGAGTGCGGCCGGAGGACCTGCCCCGCATCGCCCGCGATCCGGCCGCCGCCGAACTGCTGGCCCGCTGCGGGCTGCACTCCTACCTCGCGGTACCGCTGATCGCCCGAGGCGCGGTGGTCGGCGCACTGGACCTCAAACGCGCCCGCAACCCGGTGCCGTTCACCGAGGACGACGCCGTGCTGGCCAGCGAGCTGGCCGCCCGCGCCGCCGTGTGCATCGACAACGCCCGCTGGTACCAGGCACAGCGCAGGGCCGCCCTCACCCTGCAACGCGACCTGCTGCCACCGCCCCCGCCGCGCCGCCCCGGGCTTGAGGTCGCCTACCGCTACCAGCCCGCCGCGGGCACCAGCGAGGTCGGCGGCGACTGGTTCGACGTCATCCCGCTCGCCGGAGACCGCACCGCGCTCGTCGTCGGCGATGTGATGGGCAGCGGCATCAGCGCGGCGGCCACCATGGGCCAGCTGCGCACCGCGACCCGTGCGCTCGCCGAACTCAGCCTTGACCCCTCCACCCTCCTGGGCCACCTCGACCACATAGCCGACGGCCTGGGCCGCTCCACCACCTGCGTCTACGTCGTCCACGACGCGCAGCGGGCGAAGTGCAAGATCTCCAACGCGGGCCATCTGCCTCCGGTGTTGATGCGTCCCGGCCAGCCCCCTCAACTGCTGGACCTGCCCACCGGCGCTCCGCTGGGCGTCGGCGGCGTGCCCTTCGAGACCACCGTCGTGGACCTGGCTCCAGGCGACCAACTCGTGCTGTACACGGACGGGTTGGTGGAGACCCGGGACACCTCCATCGACGTCCGGCTCGGCGCCCTGCTCGATGTGCTCTCCGGCCCGCCCCGGCCGCTGGAGACCACCTGCGACGTGCTGCTGCGGGTGCTGCGCCACCCCGACGACCACGACGACGTGGCGCTGCTGATCGCCCGCTCCACCGGCGTCACCGAGCGGTGAACTCAGCCGCGCACACCCATCGCGCCGAGCAACAGCGGTAGCGAGCGGTGCAGTTCACGCTGCCAGTACGGCCAGCTGTGCGTTCCATGGCCGTAGAAGTCGGTGACCAGACGGCGGTCGCCGAGCGCGTGCAGCCGGTCGGCCAGATGGTGGCCCTCGGCCAGGAACAGCGTCTCGTACGGGCTGGTCACCCCCGGCGGGTCGAACGGCCCAGCGGTGCCGTCCCCACACGACAGGAAGACCGGCAGCCGCCGCAACGCCCCGGCCAGCACGTAGGGATCGTGCTCCGCCCAGATCGCCCGGTCGGCCACCGGGTCGCCCCACAGCGCGTACGGGTCGGCGCCCTGACCGCGCACGATGGCCAACACGTTGGCGGGCCCGCCGTGTTGGTAGAGCGGATCGGCGACCCCGCTGTAGGAGGCGGCGGCGCGGAACATCCCCGGGTGCCGGGCGGCGTAGGACAGCGCGCCGAAGCCACCCATCGACAGCCCGGCGACCGCGCGGTCGGCTCCCGCGCCGTAGGAGCGCTCCAGCAACTGCCGCAGCTCGGTGAGGTGGAAGGCCTCCCAGCGTGGCGCGCCGCCGGTGCCGTGGTTCCACCAGTCGCTGTAGAAGCCGGTCCTGCCCGCCTCCGGCATCACCACCAGCACTCGGCGCAGCGCCGGGATGCTGGCCACGTCGGTCTTCGCCGTCCAGCCGGTGTAGTCGTCGCAGCAGCCGTGCAGCAGCCACAGCGTGGGCCAACTGCGGTGCGGCCGGGGCGTCCAGCCGTCAGGGGTGAGCAGCCGGACCTTGGCGGTGGTGCCGAGGGCGGGGGAGGAGACGGTCAGATCGAGTTGCCGGGTGCTGATCCGCCGTTCGGCGACCACCCGGGCGGCAGCACGGTCGTGCGCCAGCGCGGGCGTGGCGGTCAGCGCGAGGACGGCCACGACTCCCAGCAGGGGCAGCACTCGAAGCACACGTCTCATCGCTGGTATCCGATCCCCGAGCCGAAGGCGAACAGCGTTCCGCCGCCGGACACCTGGCGAACGGTGACCGGCAGCCTACCCGTCGGCGCGGTGCCCAGCAGGCAGTTCGCCAACGCGGTCACGGAGACCGGTTGGTAGTCATAGGCAGCCAGATACGTGGTGGCGGTGGGGAAGTACGCGATGTCGTACGGTCCGCCGACCGAGGCGACCACGACCGGTTTGCCGGTGGCCAGCAACTGGCGCACCAGGCTCTGCTGGGCGGGGTCGTTCCAGGCGTTGTAGGTGGTCACCACGGTGATGTCATGGGCCTTTGCCGAGGCCACCGCGGCGTCGATGGTGTGCTGGTCCGGTGAGCCGGTCCACAGCCGGTCGGTGGCCAGCCCGTGGGCGGTCAGGTCACCCGCCAGGTTCAGCGTGGTGGCGGTCCCCCATCCGGTGACCAGGACCTTGGACCGCGGTGCCAGCGGCAGCACGCGGCGGGTGTCGCGCAGCAGTGTGATCGAGCGGCGCGCGATCCGGGCCATCACGCCGGAGGCGTGGTACGGATCGGGGGGTGGCGGCGGCAAGTGCCCTTGCAGCAGGCCCAGTTGGGTCTTCATTTGCAGGATGCGGTACACCGACTGGTCGATGCGCGCGGCGCTGATCCTGCCCGTGCGCACGGCGTCCAGCACGGTGCGCACCGCGCCCGGCAGATCCGGTGGCATCAGCAGCTCGTCGTCGCCCGCGTTGATGGCGTCCAGTACCACCTGGTCCGGGGGGATCCCGGCGAGCGCGGCGGCGCTGAGCGCATCGGTGATGACCACACCGTCGAAGTGCAGCGTGCCGCGCAACAGGCCGGTGACCACGGGCCTGGACAGGCTCGCGGGCAGGCCGGACGGATCGAGGGCGGGCGCCACGATGTGCGCGGCCATGATGGACGGCACACCGGCCGCGATGGCCGCCTGGAACGGCGGCACGTCCCTGGCCATGATCTGGGCCCGGGTCTCATGGGTGACCGCCACCCCGTTGTCCGTGTTGACCGTGGTGTCGCCGAGCCCCGGGAAGTGCTTGGCCTGTGCGCCTTCGCCGCTCGCCGCGTAGCCGCGCACCGCCGCGGCGGCGAAGCGCGCGGTCCACGCGGTGCGGTCGCCGAACGCCCGCGGCCCGTCGGCACTGTTGCGCGGGTTGGTGTTGACGTCCACCACGGGCGCGTCGTCCATGTTGACGCCCAGGGCGCGCAGTTGGGCGCCGGACACCGAGGCGGCGCGGTAGGCGGCGGCCGTGTCGAAGGTGGCGCCGATCGCCATGTTGCCCGGCGACACGGCGAGCGGTGCGCCGATCCGGTTGACGGTGCCGCCTTCCTGGTCGGTGCTGATCTGCAGCGGGACGCCGCCGGGGGTGGCGGTCGCGGCCTGCTGGAGCCCGGCGGACAGCGCGGCGATCTGGCGGGGGTCGCCCAGGTTGTCGCTCCAGGAGAAGTAGATGATGCCGCCGAGGTGGTATTCGGCCAGCAGTTGCGCGCCGTTGCCCACGTCGGCGCCGTAGAGCCGGTGGTTGGCCGCGACGTCCGCGGGGTCGGTGGTGGTGGCGGTGGAGCCGTACACCTCGGAGACGAACAGCTGGCCGACCTTCTCCGGCAGCGTCATCCGGGCCATCACCGCGTTGACCTGGCGGTCCTCGCAGGACGCGCCCGGTGCGGAGCTGAGGGTGGCCGCGAGGACGGCCAGTACGACGGCGGTGACCGCACGAACCATGTCGCCTCCCGGCGGGGGATGGTGTGCGGTATTGCACCGCGCCCCTGATGGGACGTCAACTGCTCTATCAAGCCGCGTGTTTGCCCCCTGTGAGAGCCCGCCGCGATGCCGGGTAGCCCCCACGGCGGAGCCCGGTGGTGTCAACCCCACCGCATCGTTGACCTGACCGCGTCACATCCGTACGTTGCCAGACATGCCCCTCATGAGCAGGCGCAGCCTCCTCGCCGCGAGCGCGCTCGCGACGGGAACCGCGGGCGCCGCCGCCCCGGCGCACCGCCGGGACCAGGTGGTGACCGGAGCCGACGCGCTGGCGGCACAGGGCTGGCGGGCGCTGGCCGGACGCCGGACGGGCGTGCTCACCAATCCCACCGGCGTGCTGCGCGACCTCACCCACATCGTGGACGCCATGACCGCGGCGGGCGCCCGACCGGTCGCCGCGTTCGGCCCGGAACACGGCTTCCGCGGCACCTCCCAGGCCGGTGGCTCCGAGGGCGACTACACCGATCCGCGCACCGGCATCCCGGTCTACGACGCCTACGGCGCGAGCGCGGAGCAACTGGCCGGGATGTACCGCAAGGCGGGCGTGGACACCGTGGTCTTCGACATCGCCGGTGTCGGCGCCCGCTTCTACACCTACACCTGGACGATGTACGTGGCGATGGCCGCCGCGGTGCGCACCGGCGCCGGGTTCGTCGTGCTGGACCGCCCCAACCCGATCGGCGGCCAGGCGTACGGCCCGCAACTCGACCCGCGCTTCGCGACCGGTGTCGGGCTCAAACCCGTCGTCCAGCAACCGGGCATGACCGCCGGTGAACTGGCCGGGATGTTCGACGAGTTGTTCCTGCCCGAGGACACCGGCGGCCGACGGCTGGAGCGCCTGGAGGTCGTGCCGGTGCGCGGCTACCGGCGCGACATGCTGTTCACCGACACCGGTCTGCCCTGGGTGCCGCCCAGCCCCAACATGCCCACCGGCGACACCGCGCTGCTCTACCCCGGAACGTGCATGTTCGAAGGCACCCTGTTCTCCGAAGGCCGCGGTACCACCCGGCCGTTCGAGATGATCGGCGCGCCCGGCATCGACTGGCGCTGGGCCGAGGCACTGGGCGCGCTGGGCCTGCCGGGCGTGCGGTTCCGGGAGAACTACACGGTCCCCACCTTCGACAAGTTCGCGGGCACCACTTGCGGCGGCGTCCAGGTGCACCTCACCGACCGCCGCCTGGTGGACCCCATCACCACCGCGGTGGCGATGATCGTGACCGCACGTCGGCTGTACCCCGCGGTCTTCGGCTGGCGCCCCGACCACTGGATCGACGACCTGACCGGCTCCAGCAGGCTGCGCACCATGGTCGACGCGGGCGCCCGCACCGACGAGGTGGTCGGCGCCTGGCACAACGAACTCGAAGCCTTCCGCAGGCGCCGTGAGCCGTTCCTGCTCTACCGGTAGTCCGCGCGCGTACCGAACGAGGGGAGAACCGCGCGATGTTCGCCCGCCAAGCCGCCCTGGCGGCGGTGGCACTGGCCGCCGCCGTGGGTCTGGTCGCCGGGGCCGCGCCCGCCACGACGCGCCCACCCACCGGCCGCTTCGACCAGCCGCACCGGGGTTTCGCGCCGCCGTGGACCGTACTGCGCCGCGGCACCCCCGAGCAGGCCGGGCTCGACCCCGCCCCGATCCGTACCGCACTCGCCCAGGAGGACGCCTGGACCCGGCCCGACCCGGGCACCGGGCATCCGATGTTCTCCGGCCAGGTCACGCTGCTGGCCCATGACGGGCTGGTGGTGGCCGACCACGCCAGCGGCTACGCGCTGCGCTACGCCGACCGGCAGGGCGATCCGCTCCCGGCGGACCGGCAGATCCCCATGCGCACCGACACCGTCTTCGACCTGGCGTCACTGTCGAAGCTGTTCACCTCCATCGTGGCCGTGCAGCAACTGCAGGCCGGGCGGCTCGACCTGAACGCCACCGTCGCCAGCTACCTGCCGGAGTTCGCCAGCCACGGCAAGGGTGCGATCACCATCGAGCAACTGCTCACCCACACCTCCGGCCTGCCACCCGACCCCAGCCCGCCGCTGTGGCAGTACCCCGACCTGCCCTCCCGTACCAGGGCCATCCTGGACACCACTCCGCGGAACCCACCAGGCAGCACGTACCTGTACTCCGACCTGAACATGCTCACGTTGCAGCAGGTCCTGCAGCACGTCACCGGCAGGCCGCTGGACACGCTGGTGCGAGACGGCATCACCGGCCCGCTCCGCATGCGCGACACCATGTACAACCCGCCCGCGTCGCTCAGGCCCCGCATCGCCGCCGAGGAGTACGAGCAGGGACCCGGCGAGCCGCAACGCGGGCTGGTGTGGGGGCAGGTGCACGACGAGAACGCCTGGGCGATGGGCGGGGTCGCCGGGCACGCCGGGGTGTTCTCCACGGTCGCGGACGTGGCGGTGCTGGCCCAGACCATCCTCAACGGCGGTACGTACCGCGGGCACCGGGTCCTCAGCCCCTACTGGGTACGCCAGATGCTGACCGACTTCAACGGCCGGTTCCCCGGCGACGGGCACGGGCTCGGCTTCGAACTCGACCAGCGCTGGTACATGGGCCGGTTGGACAGTGCGGCCACCGCGGGCCACACCGGCTTCACGGGCACCACGATCGTCATCGACCCCGAATCCCGTTCCATCGCACTCCAGTTCAGCAACCGTGTCCACCCCACCCGCGACTGGGGCTCCACCAACCGGGCCCGCCGCGCCGCCGCCGACTCACTCGCCGACGCGATGGCGGTGCGCGCACCGCACGGCGTACCGTCCTGGTACTCCGGCATAGGCGACTCCAGCGCCGCGACGCTTACCGTACCCATGACTTCGCGCGGCGCCGCGCTGTCCGTCCGCTACAGCACCTTCGTGGACACCGAACCCGGCGCCGACCAGGTCCCCTTGGAGTCCAGCACCGACGGCGGCACCACCTGGCAGCCGGTCCCGGTCACCGTCACCGGTCCGGGCGCGCCGCCCGGCGCCCAGGCGGCTCTGTCCGGCGGCACCCGCTCCTGGTGGCGGGCCGCCGCCCAACTCCCGGCAAAGCACGGGATGTTGAGGCTGCGCTGGCGGTACACCACGGACCCCTCCTACACCGGCCGCGGGGTGAACGTCTGCGGCGTCCGGGTGTCCGACGACCACGGCGTGCTGTTCGACGGCGACCGGGACCCGGGCGCGTTCACCGCCGACGGCTGGACGTTGGGCGGCCGCTGAGCGCACGACTCGCCCGATGCGCTGAGTCGCGTCTGACCAATCGCCATATGTGAGTCTAGGAGGGATATCGGTGGTATCGGGCCGCTGCCGTTGAGGAACGAGGAGGGTGAGCACTGGTGCGCCTGTCGGCTCGCTATACGACGTCCGCCTGTATCGCCGCCGCACTGCTCGGAGTCCAGGGGCTGCTCACCCCCTGGTCCACCGCCGCCGGTGGACCGCTGACCGTACCGCTTGACGATCCCGGGGCCACCGGCGGTTCGCCCTTCTGGGTGGATCCGCGCAACCGCGCCGACGAGCAGGCCGCGGTGTGGCAGGAGCGTGGCCGCGAGGACGACGCCGACCTGCTGCGGCGGATCGCCGACCAGCCGACGGCCACCTGGCTCGGCGAGGGGGACCCGACCGAGCGCGTCCGGCAGGTCACCATGCAGGCCCAACTCGACCGGCGCATCCCGGTGTTGGTCGCCTACAACATCCCGCACCGCGACTGCGGCCAGTACTCCGCGGGCGGCGCCGCTGACGGCGCCGCGTACCGCGCCTGGATCGACCGGCTGGCCGGCGGGATCGAGAACCGCAGGGCCTGGGTGGTGCTGGAGCCCGACGCGGTGGCCCACCTGGTCACCTGCCCCGCCAACCGGGGCGACCGCGAACGCCTCGGCCTGCTGGCGTACGGGGTGCGCACCCTCAAGTCGCTGCCGAACACCTCCGTCTACCTGGACGCCGGAAACGCGGACTGGATCCGCGACCCGAGGCAACTGGTCGACGCGCTGCGCAAGGCGGACATCAAGGAGGCCAACGGGTTCGCGCTGAACGTGTCCAACTTCCAGACCACACAGGCCAGTGAGGAGTACGGCCACCGGTTGTCGGCGCTGCTGGGCGGCGCGCACTTCGTCATCGACACCAGCCGCAACGGCGGCGGCCCGCTGGTCCGCGCCGAGCAGGCCGCGCGCAAGCAGGGGGCGCAGTCCTGGTGCAATCCGCCTGACCGGGCGCTGGGCAGCCCGCCGACCACGGTGACCGGTGACCCGCGGGTGGACGCCTACCTGTGGGTCAAGCGCCCCGGCGAGTCCGACGGCACCTGCCCCGGCGGCCCGCCCGCGGGCCAGTGGTGGCCGGACTACGCCCTCCAACTGGCCCGCAGATCAGGTAACTGGCCGAACCTCACCGAACATGGATCCAGCGGGCCAGCGAAGGAGTCCCGCGCTGGTCGGTGAGGAACAGCATGTACCAGCCGGACGGCACCAGCGACGTATCCCGCGGCACCGTGACGGTGACCGAACGGCCGTGCCGCGCCAGGTCCAGGGCGATCGAGCGCTGTTCCACGTCGGTGACATGGGTGACGGCGCTCGGCCGCATCAGTCGCGCGGCGCGCACCACCCCGGCCGAGCCGCTGTGGAACGTCACCGACTCGCCCCGGTCCACCTCCACCGGGCCGGAGCCCAACTCCGGTCTGGCGCGCCCGTACAGGTACGGCGGGCTGTAGACCTCGATGCGCTGCTCGAAGGGGGCGTCCTCGGTGTTGGCCTTGTCCGCGAACAGCGGGTTGGAGCCGAACACGGCGATCCGCCCGTCCGGCAGCAGCAGTGCCTCGGAGTGGTAGTCCCGGCCGACGGTCGGTGCGGCGGCCGGGCGGAACGTGCCGTGGGCCGGGTCGTAGAACTGCGCCCGGAGGATGTCGCTGGCCTCCTTGCCCCGGTAGTCCAGCGAACCACCGGAGGTGAACACCGAGTCGTCCGGGGTGAGCACCGCGTTCAGGTAGCGGGTGCCCTGCGGCAGGTCGGGGCCGTCCTGGTAGCGCGGGTTGCGTTGGGCGAGGTCCACGACCGCGGTGCGCGCGGTCGACTGGTGCGACTCGCCCACCCCGCCACCGCCGAGGATCATCACCGACTGCCGCTGGGCCGCAGGCAGCAGTACGGACGCGGAGGTCTCCGTCTGGTCGGGGTCGTGCAGTCCGGGCACCGGGGTGAAGGTGTTGGCGCGCGGATCCCACAGGCCCGGGGTGCGGCCGCGGTCGGCCGGGCCGTAACCGGCGTTGGAACCGGAGCAGAACAGCTTGCCGCCCTTGGTGAGGAACAGCGCCGGATAGGTGGGGAAGTAGTGGTTGGGCCCCGGGGACCACCTACGGGTGGCCGGGTCGAAGACCTCGTTCTTGCCGGGGATGATCTGGCCCATGTCGTCCAGCCCGGACACCGCGAGCACCCTGCTGTCCGCGAGCGTGACCAGCGTCGGGTACCACCGCGCCTGGGACATCGAGGCGACCTGGACGTAGCGTTCGGCGACCGGGTCGAAGACGTACGACTCCCGCAGCCCCTGGAAGTCCTTCTTGTCCAGCCCGAGTTTGGTGGCGAGACCGTAGTGGTTGCGCGCGTCGGCGCCCTTGAGGCCGACGATGCGGTACTGGTCGGCGGTGTTCGGGATGCCCGCCTCGCCGTCGCGCGGCGACTCGACGTAGACCCGTGCCTCGCTCGCGGTCACCGTGACCTTCCTGGCCGGGCCGGAGCCGGTCACCGTCTTCCTGGCCGCCGGTACGGTGACCGGGAGTTGGGAGGCGTACTCCTTGCCGGTGGAGCCGCGGAAGACGGTGCCCCTGGGGAACGTCATCGGGCGGTCCGGGCTCTCGTTCTTGACCACCATCGCGCCACGGCCCGCTTGACGTCGCCCTGGAGCTTCTCGTAACGGGCGGTGCCGCCCGCCACCAGCAGTTGCCCGTCGGGGGAGTTGGGCGTGGCCGCCGCAGAACATGTCCTTCGGGGTGGGGACCTCCTTGAAGGTGTTGTTCGCCGGGTCCCACAGCACGCTTTTGAACGTGCCCGCCCGGAAGTTCCTCACGTTGTTCCCCGATCCGGCGATCAGCAGCACCTTGCCGGTGTGCAGCAAGGCGGCGTGGATCGAGTTGATCCGGTACTGCCTGGGCACGTCGACCAGGTCCCAGTGGCCGTACGCCGCCACACCGATCGCGGTCTTGCGGGTCTGCGGGCTGGGTCGGTACCTCACAGGATGTGTTCCTTTGACTGGTGCGTTGGGTCTAGCTGGTGTGCTGTGCGACGGGGCGGTGCGCCTGGCGGCCCGGTGCCCGGGACCGCTGCCGCGCGATCGTGGTCCGCCACACCAGCACCGGCGCGAGGGCGGTCAGCAGGGCGAGCGCCGCCCAGGTGCGCATCGCCACATGGGTGTGACCGAGGAGGAACGAGGCGGCCAGCGAGCCGCCGAAGACCGCCACCCATCCCAGGTGGGTGGCGAAGGTGGCGAGCCGGTCCGGGCTGGCCGAGTCGCCCTTGACGGTGACCACGAAGCCCGCCTTGCGCCGCAGCAGCGCGCCGACCAGCGATCTGGCGTACAGCGGCGCGGACAGCGCGGACATCACCATGCCCGCCGCGCCCGAGGAGCCCTCCGGCTCGTGCGGGCTGACGTTGTGCCGCCGGTTCCACAGGTACAGCCCGATCTGCAGTGCCGCGGCGTCGCTGTAGCCTCATCCACACCTGCGACTCGATGTGGATCCCGGAGGCGCCCAGCACCAGGAACAGCACACAGGAGACGCCGCCGAGGATCCAGTTGAGCGCCGACATCGGATAGAAGCTCACCAGCAGCGAGTAGTTGAGCAGTCGGCCGGGGGAGAGCGAAAAGGGGGTCTTCCAGAACTGCCGCAGCAGCGTCTCGTAGGTGCCCCGGCTCCAACGCAGTTGCTGGTTGAAGAAGTCGGTCCAGGACGACGGCCCTTCACCGACGGCGAGCACGTCCGGGGTGTAGACCGAGCACCACCGGTTGCCGGTGCGCGGATTGCGCCTGCGGTGGATCTCCCAGCCGGTGGCCATGTCCTCGGTGATGGAGTCGTACAGCCCGCCGACCTGCCGCAGCGCGCTGACGCGAACGCAGTTGTTGGTGCCCACGAACATCGGTGCCCGGTAGGCGTTTCCCGCGCGTTGGATGAGCGCGTGGAAGAGGAACTGCTGGCTCTCCGACGCCTTGGTCACCGCGGTGTCACAGTTGCCGTACACCTGCGGGCCGACGACGAACGCCACGTCGGGGTCCCGGAAGTAGCCCAGCATCCGCTCCAGGAACTCCGGAACGGGCACGTGGTCGGTGTCCACGCACGCCATGAAGTCGTAGTCTTCGCCGTGCTCGCTCAGCCAGGAGTTGTAGTTGCCGTGCTTGGTCCTGGCCCGGAAGGGACCGGTGGGCTGGTTCCACTTCTCCACGCCCTTGCGGGAGAAGTGGCGTACCCCCAACTCAGCGCACAACTGGCGGACTTCGCGAACGTCTCCCTCGTCCAGCAGCCACACGTCCAGCGGGCCGTCATGACGCAGCCTGACGGCGCCCTGCAGTGTGGCGCGGACCATCTCCAGCGGCTCCTTGCCTGGGACGAAGCTGGTCAGGAACGCCACTCGGGTGCCCGGCTCGGGCCGGACTGGGACCGGGTCGCGGGCGACCAGCGTGGCGTGCGCGTTGGAGAGCACGTTGATCACGCGGAAGGTCTCGATCAGCCCGATGGAGACCAGCATCACCGTGTCCAGTACCGTCTCCCAGCCGGGTACATAGCGCCGGTGCACCCAGTGCTCCGGCTGCATCAGCCAGATCAGCGGGAGCAGTGAGACGACCGGCGCCGCCCCCAGCAGCAGGGCGGTGCGCACCCGGTGCCCTTCGGCGGCGAGCAGGCTGCGGTAGCGCACCCGGTACGTGCCGTCCGGGCCCGGATCGGGTTCGGTGAGTGGCCCGGCGAGTTGGGCGAAGCGTTCGTAGTCGTACGTGGCGGAGCGCCGTGCCCCTGGTCTGCTGGCGGTCCGCGTGCTGGGCTCGCCGCTCGGTGAGCGAGGTCCCGGCGCGACGGCCGGGACCGGCAAGCGGGTGTTGGTAGCCGTACGATCGGTCGTCTGCCGGTCACTGTCCTGCGAAATCGTCACAGCATCCCCGTACGCATAGCGAAGACTGACGCCCCCAAAGACGAGAATCGCCCAGTGCGAGGTGCGTGGCGATGGACAGCAGCCACAGCAGTGATGAAAGACGGGCCCCGAGCAAGCTCGGCGGCCGGATGGCGGCTGCCATCGAACTACCCAGCGAAGGACGGGAGTTGGGCCGCTTCAGGGCGGGGTGGGCATCGGGCCGCGGAGGGCGTCTGCCCGGTGCCGATCAGTACCCGCCGAGCAGGGTGCGCACCGCGCGCAGTGCGTCCGGTCCCGCGGCGCTGTGCCAGCGGCTGGCGTCCGCCGGGCGGCGTCCCCACAGCAGTAGTACCCGGGTGGCCGCGTCGCTTTCGATGGTGGCCGGACCCTCGGGAGGGGCGAAGCCGATGCCCGTGCCGTTGGCGTCGGAGGTGACCACCACGTCGTCGGTACCCGCAACGCGCAGGCGCCCCTCGATCCTGTCCCCGGGGCCCAGGTCCAAACCGGCCAAGCCGCGGGCCAGAAGGGGACGGCCGACCAGGGTCACGCTGTGCTCCGTCATCCAGGGCTGGTTGAGCGCGTCCGTGGCGGTGCGGTCGTCACCCGTCAGATCCCAGCGGTGCAGCACCAGTTCCTCGCGCATGTGCTCCGCGAAGAACGGGACGTTCACCGTCCGGCCGGTCCATGTCACTTCGGTGGCCTGCGGCAGATCACGCTCGGCTGCCGCGCAGATCTCGCAGAGCTCTTCGCAGCGCGCGACGAACGCGGACCACAACTCCGAATCCGGCATGGCCCGGTAGGGGGATTCGCGATGGAAGCCACGGGTCCCGACCGGCTCGCCCGCGAGGTGGGCACCGAGCACCCTGGCAAGTTCCTCGGCGTTGCCGGTCTGGTGGATGACGATGTCGCGAACCGTCCACGCCTCGCACCAGGTGCCGTCGTCGGGCCTGCGGGCCTGCGCGGCATGCACGAAGGCCTCCAGCTCGGGAAGCGTCTCAGCGACGCGCGCCGGGATCATGGACGAGGCGTATCCGCGCGACGGCGGCGGCAAACCGCTGGGCACCCGTATGCGGGACGCCGGGGAACCGCGGCGCGGATCTCACTCGCCGCGCCCCGCGGTCCCCAGCATCGCCCGCGTGTGACGGATGAGCGCCCGGGCCGCCGGGCTGATGGGGCCCGTGGTGCGCCAGGACAGGGCCAGTCGGCCGTGGAGTTCGGGGTGGGTGATGCGGATGGCGTGCAGGTGGGCGGCGCGGGCGGTGGCCAGGGAGTTGGGGAGGACGGCCACGCCCAGGCCCCTGGCGGCGAGTTGGGCCAGGACCTGCGGGTCGCTGGCCTCGAAGGCGATGCGGGGCTGGAAGCCCGCCGCCGTGCATGCCTCGTCAAGGCGGGAGCGCAGGCCGGTGCCCGGGGGAAGGCTGATCAGCGGCAGGTCCCGTAGACCGGTCACCGGGATGGCGCGCCGTGCGGCCAGGTCGTGGTCGTGGCTGACGGCGGCGACGAGCAACTCGTCGGCGACGACCTGGGTTTCGACGCCCTGCGGAGTCGTGGAACCCAGGCCGATGAACGCGATGTCGAGCCGTCCGGCGAGCAGTGACTCGACCAGCCGGTCGGAGTTCGCCTCGCAGAGGGTGATCTCCACGTCCGGATGCCGCTGGTGGAACCCGGCCAGCAGGTCCGGCAGGTCCAGCGCCGCGCTGGAGGCCACCACCCCCACCGCGACGCGCCCGCGCACCAGCCCGGTGAGTTCGTCAACGGCCAGCCGCACCCCGGCCACCGCGTCCAACGCGGCCCGGGCGTACGGCAGTACGGCCGCGCCGACCTCGGTGAGCCGGACGGTGCGGCCCGAGCGGTCGAACAGCTCCTGGCCGAGCTCCCGCTCCAGTCGGCGGATCTGCGCGCTCACCCCCGGCTGAGCGACATGGACCCTGGCGGCGGCCCTGGTGAAGCCCGCCTCCTCCGCGACGGCCACGAAGTATTCCAACTGCCGAAGTTCCATAACTGCTCATTCTAACAATCAGTTGATCTAGATCTTGGACTTCTGATCGCGCGGCGCGCAGAGTGGTTCCAGAAGGGAGGGCCACCATGGACAAGCCCCACACCCCGCACGTTCTCGTGGTGGGAGCCGGGATCGGCGGGCTGACCGCCGCGCTGAGCCTGCACGCCGCCGGAATCCGGACGACCGTGATCGAAAGCGCGCGGGAGATCCGGTCCCTCGGGGTCGGGATCAACCTCCAGCCGCACGCGGTAAGGGAGTTGACGGAACTCGGCCTCGACGACCAGCTCGCCGCCACCGCCATCGCCACCGCGGAGACCGTCTACGTCGACCGGTTCGGCACCCGGATATTCACCGAACCGCGCGGCCGCGAGCGCGGATACCACTGGCCGCAGTACTCGGTGCACCGTGGTGAGCTGCAGGCGCTGCTGCTGTCCGCGGTACGCGACCGGCTCGGCCCGGACGCGGTGCGCACCGGAACGCGGCTTGAGGACTTCGTACGGACCCCGGACGCGGTGGCCGCGCGGGCGGTCGACCGGGCGACCGGACGACGTGTCGAGCTGACGGCGGACGTACTGGTCGGCGCGGACGGGGTCAACTCGGTAGTGCGCGCCCGGTCGCACCCGGGCGAAGGGCCGCTGCTGTGGTCCGGGGTCCGGATGTGGCGCGGGGTGACCGAGGCGGAGCCGATGCTCACCGGGCGTTCGATGGTGATCGCGCACGACGAGCGGGGCGTGCAGTTCCTCGCCTACCCGATATCCCGGCGCGCCGCCGAACAGGGCCGGGCGCTGCTCAACTGGGTGGCCATGGTCCAGGTCGCCGACCCCGGCCCGCTGCCGGAGAGCGCGGGCTGGAACCGTGCGGTGCCCGCCGCCGACGTACTGCCGCACTTCGCCGACTGGACGTGCGACTGGTTCGACGTGCCCGGCCTGATCCGGGCAAGCGCCGGGATCCTGGAGTACCCCATGGTCGACCGGGACCCGCTCCCGGCCTGGGGCCGGGGCCGGGTGACACTGCTGGGCGACGCGGCCCACCCGATGTATCCGGTGGGCGCCAACGGCGCATCCCAGGCCATCGTCGACGCCCGCGTCCTGGCCTACGAACTCGCCACCAGCCACGAGCCGTTGACCGCGCTCACCCGCTACGAGCGGTCCCGTCGCCCGACCACCGACGCCGTCGTGCTCGCCAACCGGCGGATGCACCAGGCCGGTAGGGCGGCGGCCACCCGCAGCACAGGGGAGCTGACCCGCTCCGGCATGCTGGGCACGATCACCGACACCTACCGCGACACCACCGGCGCTGACGTCGCCGCGCTCAACGACCGCGCCTCGCTGACCCCGACACGACACTGAGGAGTACCGGCCATGACGACCTACGTGCTCATCCCCGGTGCCTGCCACGGCGGCTGGTGGTACCAGTCCACCGCGCGCGAGCTGCGGCAACACGGCCATGACGCCTACGCGTTGACCCTGACCGGAATCGGCGACCGCGCCCATCTGCTGAGCGCCTCGGTGAACCTTGACACGCACATCGAGGACGTGGTGCGGCTGTTGGAGGACGAGCGGATCGAGGACGCGGTCCTGGTCGGCCACAGCTATGGCGGAATGGTGATAGCCGGGGCCGCCGACCGAGTGCCGCAACGCGTGGACGCGCTGGTCTACGTGGACGCGTTCGTCCCCGAAGACGGCGACTCCTGCTGGACGTTGACCAATGACTGGCAGCACGAGTGGTACATGAGCGGCTCCGCCGAGACCGGCTTCGCGCTCGCCCCGCTGGACTTCTTCGATCCGCGGACCACCGCGCACCCGCTCGCCTCGCTGCTCCAGCGGATCCGGCTCACCGGTGCCCTGGAAGGCGTTCGGCGCCGGGACTACGTGTGGGCCAGCGAGTTCCAGGACAGCCCCTTCACCCGCTTCCACGAGCGGCTGCACGGCGACCCCGCGTGGCGCACGCACGCCCTGCCGACCGGCCACAACGTCATGCGCGACGGGGCGGACGACCTGCTGAAGATCCTGCTGGACGTGGCCGAGCGGTAACCCCGGGCGGGGCCATGCCGGTTACGGCTGGGAGAACAGCCCGATGCCCTCGGGGACGAGCCGCTCGGTGCCGTCGGCCGGATGGTTGCGCACGGTCACCCGGTCGCTCCCGGGGCTGCGGGCTACCAGGGTCGCCGATCCGCCGCCGTCCAGGTCGACCCCGTTGTCCGCGCCGAGCTCCCGCATCGCGTGGGCGAACTGGGTCAGCGTCATGCCGTGGTGGCCCTGCGGACTGCCGTCCAGCGCCAGCAGGTACAGCCGGCGGCCACCGGCCCCGTAGCCCGCGCCAGCCCGTACCGCGCTCTGCCGGTCGTCCAGGTCGTGCAGCGGGCGGCCGCCGCGAAGGATCGGCACCGCTCCTATGGCGAACCGCAGCGGTCGCGGCTGCACCCTGGCCAACTGCTGGGCCAGCGCCTCCTGTTCGTGCTCGGCCAGTTGCCGCAGGGTCTGCGCCAGACCGGTCGGCGCGGTGCCCGTCTGGGCGACCATCTCGGCGGCCATCGTCAACGGCGGTGTGGTCGCGGGGTATCCGGCCTGCTGGTGCTGTACGTCGACCCGGTCGCCAACGCGCAGTTGCCGCAACGCCTGGGCGCCGCCCTCCCGGCCGACCAGCACCACGGTGTCATGCGGGATCGGCCCGGAACCGGGCTGGGCCGACACCGAGTCGACCCGACCGCCGCGCACCGTCACCTCGTAGGTGTCCGCGCCGCACCCCATGGCGCGCGGGCCGCAGACCGCGCGGTAGCGAGAGGCCTTGCCCCACTGGTCGGTGAAGGCGGAGACGCCGCCCTCCGGAATCGCGTACTGGTTGAAGCCGCGCAGTGCGAGGGTGCCGTGTGCGGTGTTGACCGAACCCGTCACCGACACCCGGTCCAGACGCGCCACCCCGTCGGTGCCGATGCCGATCACGTCCTCCTCGGAGGCCCCCCGGGGCAACCGCGGCCCCATGCGCTGGCTGCGCGGCGCCGCGGCCTTGAGTACCACGCCCTCGGAAATCGCCGGACCGACGGCGGCACCGGTCGCCGTCGCCCCCTTTATGTCGAAGAAGTCCCCGTTGACACCGGCCACCGCGCCCTGCGCGTCGGCCATCCGCGACACGGTGTCCCGTGCCGCCACCGCCCCGGGCCGCAACAGGCCCACCCGCACCCGGCGGTCGTTGAGATCGGCGATCAGCACATGGCCGTTGGCTATACCGCCCCCGGCGGGCACCGTGAAGGCCCGGTACTCGATGCCGGGCGAGACCTGGAAGCGCTCGGTGAAACGCAAACGCACGGCGCCATCGGCGGAAGCGTTGATCACACCGGTTCCGGTGCTCAGTACACCGGCCAGGACCAAGGACACCCACGCCGCCCGCGGACGGCACGCACAACTGGCCACGACTTTCCCCAAGTACTCATCGGATACAGGACATCCAGAGGAATACCCGCGAATTCATGCTGATTAGCTGTGATATGCCTACATGGCGGACCGGGTCGCCGCGTTGGCGGCGCAGGAGTTGCGGGACGGCGCGTGCTGTGGTTTCTGGTTGGTCAACGGCCCGGCCGGTCAACCGGGTTGGCCAACGCCGCCTCGCTCGCGGCCGTTCAGCGCTTGCGTGCCCGGCTGGGCTGTACCCGGGTCGGCTCGCCCTCGGCCTTGGGGTGGTCCGGGGGGTAGGGCATGTCGCCGAGGCCCTCGTCGTGGGCCTGCCGTTCGGCGAGTTCCAGCAGGGCCTCAAGACCGAAGGCGTGCTCGGCCATGTCCGCGTGTACGTCGCCGAGTTCGGCGAACCGCACCGGGACCGTGGCCAGGTCGAAGTCCTCCGGCACCGCCTGCGACAGCTCCTCCCAGCGCAGCGGGGTGGACACCGTCGCGCGCGGCCGGGCGCGCAGCGAGTAGGGCGAGGCGATGGTGCGGTCCCTGGCCATCTGGTTGTAGTCCACGAACACCTTCTCCCCGCGCGACTCCTTCCACCAAGCCGAAGTGACCCGTTCGGGCATCCGCCGCTCCAGCACCCGGGCCAGCGCGATCACCGCCCGCCGGGCCTCGGTGAACGTCCAGCGCGGCAGCAGCGGCACGTAGACGTGCACACCGCGTCCGCCGGAGGTCTTCGGCCAGCCGCGCAGCCCGTACTCCGCCAGCAGCTCGCGCAGCCCGTACGCGGCGCGCACCGCGTCCTGGTAGTCCGTGCCCGGCTGCGGATCGAGGTCGATGCGCAGCTCGTCGGGGTGCTCGGTGTCACAGCGCCGTACCGGCCAGGGGTGGAAGGTCAGACAGCCGAGGTTGGCCGCCCACAGCACGGCGGCCGGCTCGGTGGGGCACACCTCGTCGGCGAACCGGCCGCTGGGGAAGGTGATCCTGGCGGTGGGCAGCCAGTCGGGCAGGTTCTTCGGGGCGCGCTTCTGGTAGAAGGACTCGCCCTCCACGCCGTCCGGGAAGCGCTGCAACATGGTGGGCCGATCGCGCAGACCGCGCAGCGCCCCGTCGGCGACCGCCAGGTAGTACCGGGCCACGTCCAGCTTGGTGAAGCCGCGCTGCGGGTAGTACAGCTTGTCGGGGTTCGACAGCCTTACCGCGCGTCCGGCGACTTCCAGCTCGACGGCCTCTGCCATGGCTCCACGCTAGGTTCTGCGCGCCGTCGCCGCGCGCGGTGGCCCGCTGGGCCGCAGCATCGGAGTATGCGCCTGCCCGTGATGCCGCCCGTCGCCCCGATGCTCGCCAAGTCGGTAGCGGACATCCCGCCGGGCATGCAGTACGAGGCCAAGTGGGACGGCTTCCGGGCGATCGTCTTCCGGGACGGCGACGAGGTGGAGATCGGCAGCCGCACCGGCAAGCCGCTCACCCGCTATTTCCCGGAGGTGGTGGCCGCGGTGCGCGCGCAGCTGCCGCCGCGCTGCGTGGTGGACGGGGAGATCGTGATCGCCCACGACGGGCGGCTGCACTTCGAGGAACTGCTCGAACGCATCCATCCGGCCGCCTCGCGGGTGCGCACGCTGGCCGAGCGCACGCCCGCCTCGCTCGTCGCCTTCGACCTGCTGGCGCTGGGCGACGACGCACTGCTGGACACGCCGCAGGAGGCCAGGCGGCGCATGCTGGTGACGGCCCTGGAGGGCGCGGAGCCGCCGGTGTACACCGCACCCGCGACCACCGACCAGGCGCTGGCCCGCGAATGGTACGGGCAGTTCGAGGGCGCCGGTCTGGACGGGGTGGTCGCCAAACCACTCGATCAGGTGTACCGGCCGGGGGATCGTGTCATGTTCAAGATCAAGCATGAGCGGACCGCGGACTGCGTGGTCGCCGGGTACCGGTTCCACAAGAGCGGGCCGGTGATCGGCTCCCTGCTGCTCGGGCTCTACGACAGCGGCGGCCGGTTGCACCACGTGGGGGTGTGCGCCTCGTTCCCCATGGCGCGCCGCAAGGCGCTGGTCGAGGAGTTGGCGCCGCTGCGGCTGGACGACGTGTCAGGCCATCCGTGGGCGGACTGGGCCGACGAGGAGGCGCAGGCCACGACCCGGATGCCCGGCGGCCCGAGCCGGTGGAGCGGCGGCAAGGACCTCAGTTGGGTGCCGCTGAGCCCGGATCGGGTGTGCGAGGTGGCCTACGACCACATGGAGGGGACGCGCTTCCGGCACACCGCCCGGTTCCGCCGCTGGCGGCCCGATCGGACGCCGCACAGCTGCACGTACGAGCAGTTGGAGGAGCCGGTCGGCTACGACCTGACGCGGCTGCTGGCGCGGCCTTCGCGGTGACCGGGACGGAACCCCCGGTGGCCGTCGGCACCCTGCCGAACCGTTTCCCGAAGTTGCGGTCGGCGGTGCCTCGCGATGAGATTGACTGGAACAGCGGATCGATTCGGCGGTATCCGCAGGCCATACCGGCCTCCTGGTGAAACCGGTGAGCTCACCGGACGCCCTTCCGCCCCCCTGCGCTCGATAGCGGAGATCTCATGGCAACCCTGTGCAGACCGGCTATCTGTGTTCCCGAGCATGTCATCACGATGGAGCAGACTCTGGAACTGGCCCGCAGTCTGCACGCGGACCATCCGCAACTCCGCCTGGTGCTGAGGCTGATCGAGAACACCGGCGTGCGTACCCGCCATATCGTCCAGCCCATCGAGGAGACCCTCAAACACCCGGGTTTCACCCAGCGCAACGCGCTCTACGAGGCGGAGTCGAAAAGACTCGTACCGCCGGTCATCGAGCAGGCTCTGGAGTACGCCGAGTTGCGCCCGGCGGACATAGACCTCATCGTCTATGTGTCCTGTACCGGTTTTATGATGCCCTCGTTGACGGCCTGGCTGATCAACACCATGGGCTTCAGAACGGACACCCGGCAGACGCCGATAGCCCAACTGGGCTGTGCGGCGGGCGGTGCCGCGATCAACCGGGCACATGACTTCTGCCTGGCCTATCCCGGCGCCAACGTGCTCATCGTGGCCTGCGAGTTCTGCTCGCTGTGCTACCAGCCCACCGACGTGGGCGTCGGCTCGCTGCTGTCCAACGGCCTGTTCGGCGACGCCATCGCCGCGGCCGTGGTGCGCGGCGACGGCGGCACCGGCATACGACTGGAGCGCAACGGCTCCCATCTGGTGCCGGACACGGTGGACTGGATCGCCTACGGAGTGCGCAACACCGGGTTCCACTTCCTGCTGGACAAACGCGTTCCGAAAACTATGGAGATGCTGGCCCCGGCACTGCGCACACTCGCCGAACAGCATTCCTGGGACGTGTCGGGGCTCGACTTCTACATCATCCACGCGGGCGGCCCGCGTATTCTGGACGACCTGTGCCGACTGCTGTCGCTGAAACCCGCCGCGTTCCGCTACAGCCGGGAGACGCTTGAGACCCGCGGAAACATCGCCAGCGCGGTGGTGTTCGACGCGATGGCGCGGATGTTCGCGGACGGCACCCAGGTGGATTCCGCGCGCGGGGTGATCGCCGGATTCGGTCCCGGAATCACCGCCGAGATAGCACTGGGCAGTTGGACCTCGGCCGCGACCGCGGGCGACGAGGAAGACCTGGTCGCGGTCGACGCGGCGCCGTCATGAGAGCACACGGCGGCGGAAGTTCCGCAGCCCCAGGCCGAGGAAGAGGGCGCAGAAACCGATGAGCACCGGATAGACCACGTACAGGTGCATGTGCGACGCCCCGGTGAATCCGGCGCGCATTCCCTCGGTGAGGTAGATCAACGGGTTGACCAGCACCAGGATTTGCAGCCAGTGGAATCCGCCGATGTGCACCAGCGACAGCTTGGTCCACTGGTAGTAGGTGCCGCCGAGGAAGACGAGCGGCAGCACCACGAACCCGAACATGACACCGATGTTCCGCGGCTCGAAGGTGGTGCCCAGGAGCAGCCCGAGTGAGGTCATGGTGACGCAGGCCAGCGGAATCAGGGTGACCACGATCCACCAGTGCACCGTCAGATGCGCGTGCACACCCGGTGCGTGCACCACCGCCGCGATGGGCAGCACGATGACCGCGGAGATCAGACCCTGGGTCGCACCGGACAACACCCGGGCGACCGCCACCAGCCACAGCGGGCACGGGGCCTGCACCCGGTCCTCTATCTCCCGGGTGAAGCCGAACTCCTGGGACATCTGGATGGCCACCGACTGGATGCCCTGGAACATGATGGCGATCGACACCACCCCCGGCACCAGCACAGTGGCGAACGCCGACTCACCCGCCGTGCCACCGCCGGAGCCGATGCCCTGGCCGATGGTGGGGAAGACGTAGAGGAACACGAACACCAGCAGGAACGGCTGCATCAGCGTACGGCCCACGAACTCACCGAAGTTCTTGCGCAGTACGGTCAGGTCGCGCCGGATCAGCGCCGCCAGCGCCGAGCGGCTGGCGGCCGCGGCGGACCTGGTCGGCCGCACGGTGATCCGGGGTACCGAAGGGGCGCTCGGCGCGGCCATCAGTCCCTCAGCTCCTTTCCGGTGAGGCTGATGAACACCGTCTCCAGGGTGCTCTCGGCGATCGACAGGTCGACCAGCTGGAAGCCACCGGACTCGGCGCTGGCCACCACCCGGGTCAGGATCCGGTCGCCGCCCGCCACCTGGAGCTCCACCCGGCCGTCCACCAGCCGGGTGCGCACCACACCGTCGATGTCCCGGCGCAGCCGTGCCGCGAGCGCGTCGGGGTCGCCGCTGGTGGCGACCGTGACCACGGTGTCGGCACCGAGGCCGCGTTTGAGCGCGCCGGGGGTGTCCAGCGCCAGGATCCGGCCGTGGTCGATGATCGCCACCCGGTCGCAGAGGTGGTCGGCCTCCTCCATGTTGTGCGTGGTCAGCAGGATGGTCTGGCCCTCGGCGATCAACTCGTCGAGAACCTGCCACAAGGCCAGCCTGCTCTGCGGATCGAGACCCGCCGTCGGTTCGTCCAGGAACAGCACGGCCGGGCGGTGGAAGATCGCCCGGGCCACCATCAGCCGCTGGGCCATGCCGCCGGACAGCGCGTACACCGAGGCGTCGGCCCACTTCGACAGCCGGAACTGGTCGAGGAGCTCATCGGCGGTCCGTCGCGACCGCCGGGCGGGAATGCCGAACAGCAGACCGTGGAAGTACAGGTTCTCCCACACCGTCAGCGCCCGGTCCAGGGTGTTCTGCTGGGTGACCACGGCGATGACCTGCTTGGCCAGCGTGGGTTGGGCGATGACGTCGACGCCGCCGACGTACGCCGCGCCCGCGGTCGGCACGACCCGGGTGGTGAGCATCCCGACCGTGGTGGTCTTGCCCGCGCCGTTGGGGCCGAGCAGCCCGAAGATCTCGCCCTGGTACACGCACAGGTCCAGCCGGTCCACGGCCGCGAAGTCGGTCTTCGGGTAGACCTTCGTCAGACCGTGGGTACGGATGACCGGCTCCCGGCCGTCGGCCGCCGCCGCACCGCGCCGTACGGCACGGACCGCTTCCGTCTCCGGCGTCCCCATGGCTCACCTCGCCGCGTCAGGCCCCGGGGTACCCTCCATCGTCCGCCCGGCGTCCGGCCGGTACAACCGCGGCCGCTACGGCAGCACGGCGGCCTGGTGGGCGGCAAGCTCGGCCAGCGTCGGCGGATCGGCGCCCGGGCGGCCGCAGGTCAGCGCCGCCACCAGGTTGGCCCGCGCCAGGGCGGCCGCCACGGTGGCGTCCAGTCGCCGGGTGGCGGTCGCGGCCCGCAGCCTGGTTCGGGGCGTCGCGTCCGTCCCGGCGGACAGGCCGCCGAGCAGCCCGGCCGCCAGCAGACCGCTGAGCAGGCCCGCCATGAACGCGTCACCCGCGCCCACGGTGTCCACCACCGGCACCGCGGGCACCAGCACCTCGCACCGCCCCGCCCGCCAGAACACGCCCGTGCTGGCCGAGCCCCGGGTCAGCACCACCAGGGACGGACCGGCCGCCGCCCACCCGGCCGCCACCTCCTCCGGCCGCCGCCGCGGATACAGCCAGGCCAGATCCTCCTGGCTGGCCTTGACCACGTCGCTGGCCGCCACGAACGCCTCGACCCGCGGCCGCTCCGCTTCGGCGCCGCCGAGCAGGCTGGGCCGCAGGTTCGGGTCGTACGAGACGGTGGAAACCGTCCGGGCGGCGCGCACCGCCGCCGCCACCCGCGGCGCGCCGGGGGAGAGCGCGGTGGCGATGGAACCGGTGTGCAGATGCCCGGGCACCAGCTCAAGCGTGCTCGGGGCGATGTCCCAGTGCAGGTCGAAGGTGTACGTGGCCGAACCGTGCTCGTCCAGCATCGCGGTCGCGGTCGGCGAGGGACCCGGCACCACCGAGCCGTCCGTCAACTGCACACCGCTGCCCAGCAGATGACGCAGCAGCGCCCGTCCGTTGTCGTCCTGGCCGACCCTGGTCGCCAGCCGCACCAGGTGGTCCAGCCGGGCCAGACCGAGGGCGACGTTCGCCGGACTGCCGCCCGGTCGGGCGCCGCGGCTGCCGTCAGGGCCGCACAGGATGTCGGTGAGCGCCTCCCCGATGACGAGCACGGGCGGTTCTGGCCGGGTCATGGTGTGTTCCTTGGCGTCGGGTGCGGGCTCGGGACAGCTTAGGGGAGCTCACGGCAGCACCTGGATCTTGCGGCCCTTGCCCGCCTGGAAGCGCTCCAGCGCCTTGGCGTAGTCGTCCAGCGGCAGCCGGTCGCTGATGAAGACCTCCGGGTCGAGCACGCCCGCGCTGAACAGTTCGGCGGCCCGCTCGAAACTGTGCAGCACCGCCATGGAACCGGTGATGGTGATCTCCTGGTTGTAGATCCGGTACGGCTCGATGGCGGCCCGCGCCGCGTAGTCGGCGACTCCGAACTGCAGATACGTACCGCCCTTGCCGACCCGGCCGAGCGCGTCCTGGATCGCCTTCTCGTTGCCGGTGGCGTCGATCACCACGTCCCAGCCGCGCGGCCGTTCGATCTCGTCGGCGCAGGTGGCGGCCGCACTGCAGCCCAACCGCTCGGCGGTGGCCAGCCGTTCGCGGTTGACGTCCACCATGTCCACCGAGGCGGCTCCGGTGAGCTTGGCGAGTTGCAGCATCATCAGGCCCATGGTCCCGGAACCGTAGATCAGTACGTGGGCGGCCAACTCGCTGCGCAGGATGTCGTATCCGCGCACCGCGCAGGACAGCGGCTCGATCAGCGCCGCGTCCTCGGTGCGGATGTGGTCCGGCAGCTTCACGCAGTTGGCGGGGGGCGCCACCGCGTACTGCGCCGCGCCGCCCGCGGTGCTGACCCCGATCGCCGCCCAGCGCTCGCACAGGTTGTTGCGGCCGCGACGGCAGTAGTGGCATTCGTGGCAGTACAGCGACGGATCCACCGCGACCCGGTCCCCGTCGCGCACTTCGGTGACCTGCGAGCCGACCGCCACCACCCGCCCGGCGAACTCATGGCCGGGAACCACCGGCAGGGTCGGCGCGAACTCGCCTTGGAGGATGTGCAGATCGGTACCGCACAGCCCGCAGGCGGCGACCTCGACCACCACCTCGCGGGGACCGGGAGTGGGATCGGGAACCTCTGCGACCTCCACCGAACCGACGCCGGTGATGATGGCTGCCTTCATTTGACTGCTCCTAGCGACAGGCCCTGGACGAGCTTGTCCTGGGCGGCGAACCCGGCGATCAGCACGGGCAGGGAGATACAGGTGGCGGCCGCGCAGACCTTCGCCAGGAACAGGCCCTGACTGGTGACGAAGCTGGTCAGGAAGACCGGTGCGGTACCCGCCACCACCCCGGTCAGCACTCGCGCGAACAACAGCTCGTTCCAACTGAAGATGAAGGAGATCAACGCGGTCGCGGCGATCCCGGGCATCGCCACCGGAGCGACGATCCGCAGCAGCGTGGTCGGCAGCCGGGCGCCGTCTATCGCCGACGCCTCCAGGATCTCCACCGGCACTTCGGAGAGGAACGAGCGCATCATCCACACCGCGATCGGCAGGTTCATCGAGGTGTACAGGACGACCAGCAGCCAGACGTTGTCCAGCACCGCGAGGTGCTCGGCGATCAGATAGACCGGCAGCAGTCCCGCGACCGCGGGCAACATCTTGGTGGACAGGAAGAAGAACAGCACGTCGGACCACTTGCGCACCGGCTTGATGGACAGCGCGTACGCCGCCGGTACCGCCAGCGCCAGGACCAGCAGGGTGGACATCACGCTCGCGGTCAGGGAGTTGAGCAGCGGTGGCCAGGGGCTCAGCCCGCCGCCCGCGCCGAAGAACTCGCGGTAGCCCTGCAGGGTCAGCGCGGCCCCGGGACTCGGCGGGTTGGTCGCCGCGTCCTGCTCGCTGTGCAGTGAGGTCAACACCATCCACAGCACGGGCAGCACGAACAGCACACCCGCGGTCCAGGCCAGCATCGTCCACACCGCGCCGCGGCGGGACGCGGTACTCGGCGAAGCACTCATCGTGATGCCTCCTGGCTGAGCAGGGACGAGACGGTACGCAGCGCGAAGGTCGCCACGATGATCGAGCCGATGACCACCACCACGCCCTCGGCGGACGCCTGCCCGTAGTCATGGGCCTGGTAGAAGGTCTGGTAGATGCTGTACGGCAGGTTGGCGGTGCCCAGACCGCCGGAGGTGATGGTGAAGACCGCGTCGAAGTTCTGCACCACGTACACCGAACCGAGCAGCGCGGCCAGTTCCAGGTAGCGCCGTAGATGCGGAAGGGTCAGGTAACGGAATATCTGCCAGCCGCCCGCGCCGTCCACGGTGGCCGCCTCCACCGCGTCCAACTGCCTGCTCTGCAACCCGGCGAGCAGGATCAGCATCATGAACGGGGTCCACTGCCAGATCAGCGACACCTCCACCGCCAGCAGCGGGGTGTGCGAGATCCAGTCCGGCTGCGGTGCGTGGTGGCTGCCGAACAGCCGCCACACCCAGGTCAGCACCCCGTTGACGACACCGTACGAGGCGTTGTAGATCGCGTGCTTCCACAGCAGCGCGGAGGCGACGGGCACGATCAGGAACGGTGTGATCAGCAGGGTGCGTACGACGCCCCGGCCCCGGAAGCGCCGGTCGAGCAGCAGCGCGAGCCCCAGGCCGAGCAGCAGGCTCACCACCACGACGGTCGCGGTCAACGCGATGGTGGTGAGAACCGAGGAACGAAGCATCGGATCCTCGACCACCGTCTGGTAGTTGGTGAACCCGGTGAACCGGCGGTTCTGCGGCGCCAGGGCGTTCCACTGCATGAATGAGATCACCAGCGTTGCCACGAAGGGCAGTTGGGTCACCACGACCGTGAACACCAGCGCCGGAAGCAGCGGGGCGCGGCGCGCCCATGCCCTGGCCCGTTCTCCGGCCGACCGGGCTGTCCCGGCGCGGTCGAGGGGAGCGGTGGGGGTGAGAGGGTAGGTTGCGTTCGTACTCATGCCTGCTGTGCGCTTTCTACGAAGCGGAATGTCGCGGCGGTGTCACTTGGCATAGGTCGCGGCGACCCTCGCGGCGAGTTTCTGGCTGTCCCCCAGCGCCTGTGCGACGCTGGTCTGTCCGGCGATGGCCGAACTGAGGCTCTGTGAGACCCGGGTGCCCAGTGCGGAGAACTCCGGGATGCCGACGAACTGGATCCCGGGGGCCGGTCGAGGCTGTACGCCGGGGTGTTCGGGGTCGGCGCTGTCGATCGCGGCCCTGGTGGCGTTCGCGAACGCGGCGGAGGCGCGCAGGTAGTCGGGGTCGCTGTAGGTGGACGTCCGTTTACCGGCGGGCACTCGGGACCAGCCGAGTTCCTTGCCGACCAGCCGCTCGTACTGCTTGCTGGTGGCCCAGTCGACGAACTTCCAGGCGTCGTCCTGGTGCTTGCTGGCCTTCTGCAGCGCGAACGCCCAGGTGTAGAGCCAGCCGGAGTCACGCGTCAGCTCCACCGGCGCGGGCGCGTACCCGATCTTCCCGGCCACCGGGGAACCGGCGCCGTCCAGCGAACCGGCCGCCGCGGTGGAGTCGTACCACATGGCGACCTTGCCCTGCTGGAGGTCGTTGAGGCACTCGGTGTATCCGGACTGCGCGGCGCCCGCCTCACCGTGTGAACGCAGCAGGCCCACATAGAAGTTCGCCGCGCGGGTGAAGGCGGGGCTTTGCAACTGTGCCTTCCAGTCCTTGGTGAACCAGGTGCCGCCGAAGGTGTTCACCACCGTGGTGAACGGCGCGGCCATCTGCCCCCAACCAGGCTGGCCGCGCAGGCAGATGCCGCGCATTCCGGGCTGGGCGCCGTCCAGCTTGGCGGCGAGGGCGGCCACCTGGGTCCAGGTGGGCCGGGCGGGCATGGTGAGCCCCTTGGCGGCCAGCAGGTCCTTGCGGTACATCAGGAACGACGATTCGCCGTAGAACGGTTCGGCGTAGATCCGGCCGTCACCGGCGGTCAACGAACGCCGTATCGGGGCGAGTACGTCCTGCTGGTCGTACGACGGATCCTGTGCGGCGCGCCGGTCCAGCGGGGAGAGCCAGCCGTTCCTGGCGTAGAACGGCACCTCATAGTTGCTGATGGTGGCCACATCGTATTCCGCGGCCTGGCTGGAGAAGTCCTGGCTGATCTTGTCCCGGACATCGTCCTCGGGCAGCAGGGTGAAATTCACCTTGATACCGGTCTGTTGGGTGAAATGCTCGGCGGTCAGCTTCTGCAGATCCACCATCTGCGGATTGTTGACCATCAGCACGTTGATGGTGTGGCGGTGGGATCCGCCGCCGAGCTCGTCCCCGCCCGCGCCGGCGCAGCCGCTGAGCAGCAGCGTGGCGCAGGCACCCAGTACGCCCAGGCGGCGGGCGGGGGAGCGGGGTTTTTTCGGCATGCGGATGGTCATGGTGAAGTCCTTCGGGGAGGGAAGGGGTTGTCGGGGTCCCGCCCGACGAAGGCGGTGTGGGGCCTGGCCTCGGGCCTTGCGCGGCGGCGGCGTCAAAAGCGGGGTGCGGGGCTTGCCCTCACGAATTCAAACCCTCTGCACTTGGGGGCCGAGCAGCGAGTAGCGGTGCGCTTCGGTGGCGGACAGCCCGGTGTCGGTGACGATCGTCTCGAAGTCCCTGACATCCGCGAAACGGCAGAAGCTGTTGGCCCCGAACTTGCTGTGGAAGCCCAGGAACACCCGCCTGCGCGAGGACCGCACCGCCTGCGACTTGACCGCGGCCACCGCCGGATCGGGAGTGGTCAGGCCGAACTCGCGGGAGATGCCGTTGGCGCCGAGATAGGCCAGGTCGATCACGAAGGTGGAGAGCATGTCGGTGGCCCACGAGCCGACCGAGGCCAGCGTCCTGCCGCGGACCCGGCCACCGAGCAACAGCACGGTGATGTCGTTCGACTCCGCCACGGACGCCGCGGTGGACAGCGAGGCGGTCACGATGGTGAGCTTCCGCCCGGCTGGCAGCATCGAGGTGAGCAACTGCGGGGTGTACCCCTCGTCCACGAACACCGTTTCGGCGTCGCCGAGCAGCCGTACCGCCGCCGCGGCGATACGGCGTTTGTCCGCCACGTTCTGGTTCTCGCGGCGCGCCAGACTGGTTTCGAAGCCCGCGCTTTCCACCGGATAGGCGCCGCCATGGGTCCGGCGAACCAGTCCTCTGTGTTCCAGTTCCCGCAGATCGCGGCGGACGGTCTCCGGCGCCACGCCGAATTCCGCGGCGGCGGTCGTCACCTCGACCCGCCCTTCGTGCCGGGCGAGGGCGAGGATTCGATGTTGCCTTTCCTCGGCCGTCATGACACCACCCGCCTCCTTTCCGCGCGCCGTCCTCGGGACATTGCCTGATCGGGCATGTGCCGCCCGTTTCTGCCCGCCCGAGAGTTATACCAACGGGACACGCGCACGGTTTGGCCCGGAGCTGGGAAAGTTGTGCCCGGTTTTCTGCGCTCGTGATATCGAGTTTACGCAGGTGGAAAGTGGTGTGCCGGGGTGGAGCGAGTGGTTTTCCGCTCCCGGTGGTGTCTGTTCGGTGCCCGGTCCGTTCGGGCATGGCGTCCGTGCGGTTCGGCGGCGCCGGGTCGGTCCGGTCGCTCAGACCCTGGCGGCCGCCAGCCGACCGGGAGTACATCTGGACTCCTGGTACGCCGTCCCCTGATCCCCGTAAAACCAGGCCGGGTTGACCGGAAGCGATCGCCCGTGTTCGGCCAACTACACTGCTCGGCGGTGTTTTTAGGCCAGATCAACAGAGAACGGGGATTTACTGTTGAGTACGCCAACTAACGGGTCGCGATTGTCCGGTGGACCGACCGCCACCGGACATCGGACCTACAGCCGGGATGTCTCACCCCTTGAGTGGACTTTCTTGGGGATCGCACCCGACCGCGCTGTCATCAACCACCTTGTCGAAGGCGACGGCACCCTCAGGGCCGATGACCTGGCCCATGCCGTCGCCGTCGCATCTGAGGCCAACCCGGGCGCCCGGCTGGTGCTGCGGGACAAACGCTGGGTGGACAGCGGGAAGGCGCCCGAAGTCCGCGCGCTCACCGCGGAGTCGTTCGACCGCAAGCGTCTGGACTCGCCCGCACTGCGCATCGGGCTGACCGACCCGACCTGCGAGGTGCTGCTGGTCCTCGGAGATCCGACCACCGTGGTGTTCCGCGCGGCGCACGCCGTGATGGACGGCCGCGGCCTGCTGATGTGGGCGAGCGATGTGTTCCGCGTGCTGCGCGGTGAGCAGCCGCTGGGTGCCGACTCGCCGCTCAACAACGACGATCTGCTGCGGCGCGTCTGTACACCGGACGATCCACCGCCGCGCGCCGAGGACCCGGCGATGGAGTTCCCCTCGCCGCTCGGGCCGCGTCCCCACCCGGCCGCGGGCCCGCTGTGGCGGCGCCGGTCCGTCGACGGCACCCACCCCGCCGCCTCCGCCAAGGTGACCGCGGCGCTCGTGGCGGCGTACGGCCCGGGACGGTACTTCGTACCGGTCGACCTGCGCCGCCACGCCCCGGACGTCCGCTCCACCGCGTCGTTGTCACACCCGCTGCACCTGTCGGTGGGCGCCGACGACGGCTGGGAGGAGGTACAGCACAAGATGCTCACCGCCATGGCCGACCGGGAGGAGCTGGCCAACCGCGCCAACCCGGGCATCATGGACCTGCCGTTGCCCGTACTCCGAGCGGGCATAGCGGAGTTGGACGACAACGCGGCCCGCACCGACACCCACACCGGCCGGGCCTACGTCTCCCATCTGGGCGCCGTCAGCCTCGATGACTTCTCCACCGACGGCTTCCACGCCACGTCCCTCTACACACTGGGCGGGGTGAACCCCGGCAGTCCGCCGGAGATCAACCTGGTGGAGATGGCGGGCCGTACGGAGATCACGGTCGCCTGGTACGACGGCCCCGAAGTCGCCGCGCGTGCCGAGGCGTTGCTGGACGTGGCACAGGAGGCACTCTCCCCCCGGGAGCGTCGTGAGTGGGTGGGCAATCGCACCGAGCGGGCGTTGCCCAGTGCGCATTCGGTGGTGCGCCTCTTCCGCCAACAGGTCGAACGCACGCCGGAGCGAATCGCGCTCAGCGGTCCGGAAGGCGAGGTCAGCTATGCGGAGTTGAGCCGCCGCGCCGACGCCGTGGCGGGTGCGTTGCGCCGTCACGGAGTGGGCCGTGGCGCGGTGGTGGGGTTGTTGGCGGGGCGGTCGGTGGCCGCGGTCGCCGCGGTGTGGGGGGTGCTGCGCGCGGGCGCCTGCTACCTGCCGTTGGACGTGCGCCATCCGGATCTGCGGTTGTCCGAGTTGCTGACGGACGCGGGCAGCACCTTCTGCCTGGTGGAGCGGCCCTACGACGTACGTGACTGCGTCCCCGAGGGATGCCGTGCGCTGCTGTTGGACGACCTTGTCGAGGCCGAGCCCGACGGGGGCGTCGACGCGGAGATCGGTTGCGGCGATCTCGCTTACATCATTTACACCTCCGGGTCCACCGGGCGGCCGAAAGGTGTGCAGGTCGAACATGGCAATCTGGCCAACTATGTCCACTGGGCGACCCGTGTCTTCGAGGTGGACGAGGGGATCCGGCTGCCGCTGCTGACCTCGCCGTCGTTCGATGTGTCGGGCACGTCGGTGTTCCTGCCGCTGCTCGCCGGTGGTCAGGTGATCTTGATGCGCGAGGACCCCAACCACCTGTCCCTGCGGCGGCTGTTGGAGTTCTCCGGCGCCAACGCGCTGAACCTGACGCCTTCTCACCTGGACCTGATCGGCAGGCTCGACATCGCGCCGAAGGGCTTCCGTACGGTGATCGTGATCGGTGAGCAGCTGCGGGTCGAAGTGGCGGCGCGGGCGCAGGAGATGTTCGGGCCCGAGTGCCGGATCGTCAACGAGTACGGCCCGACCGAGGCCACCATCGGCTGCACCGCCCACACCTTCGACCCGGTGGCGGACGGGGACGGCGCGGTGGTGCCGATCGGGGTTCCGGCGGACAACACCACCGTGCACCTGCTCGACGCGCAGGGGAGGTTCGTCGCACCGGGCGAGGTCGGCGAGATGTATCTGGGTGGCGCCCAGCTCGCCCGCGGCTACCTCGGCCGCCCGGACCTCAACCGCGAGCGGTTCCCGGTGCTGGCGGACGGCACCCGGGTGTATCGCACCGGTGATCTGGCCCGTGTCCTGCCGTCGGGCGCGCTGGAGTTCATCGGGCGCGTCGACGACCAGGTCAAGGTCCGCGGCCACCGCGTCGAACCCGCGGAGGTCGCTCAGGTACTGGAGGGCCATCCGGCCGTGGACCGCGCCGTGGTGGTGGCCAAGTCCCGGCCGGGACAGTCCGGCAAGGCGCTGTACGGCTACGTACTGGCCAACAGGGAAGTCGCCGAAGAGGAGTTGGAGCAGCACCTCGCGGAGCGGTTGCCCGGCTACATGGTGCCCGCGGCGACGATGGTGCTGTCCCAGCTGCCGTACACCGTCAGCGGAAAGGTCGACGTCCGGGCCCTGCCCGACCCCCTCGGCGACCAGCCGCGTGCGCAGGCCGACCCGGCCGGGCCCGTGAACGACCCGGTACAGGACGCGGTCGCCCGGATCTGGGCGGAGATCCTCGGGGTGCCGCCGTCCCGGCTGCACGCCCTGGCCGACTTCCACCGCCTCGGCGGTGACTCGGTCTCCCTCCTGGCCATGCTCGCCGCCCTCGGCCGCGAGGTGCTCACCCCGGACGCGGAGGCCGCCTTGATGGCCAGGCTCCCGGAGATCCTGCGAGAGCCCACGCTGGAGCGGGTGACCGCGCTCGTCCGCCAGGCAGGCAGCGAACTGGCCGCCTGACGTCTGCCCCGACCTGCGACGCTCCGGTCGCCGTCGTACGCCCTGCGCTGGGCGGCCGGTGAGGACCACACTGGAGGGGAGCAGGTCGGGCGGGCACGTCGCTCACCTGGGCCGTCGCCAGCGCGCCGGGTCCGCCTTGGTCCTTGGGACCGGATCCGGCGTGCGAGGAGGTTGGACCGTGTACTTCTACGATCGGCTTGACGCGGGACGGCGACTGGCCGAGCGCCTGGCGCACCTGCGCGGAACGGATGTGGCGGTGCTCGGACTGCCCCGGGGCGGTGTGCCGGTCGCCGCCCAGGTCGCGGAGGCGCTGGGCGCACCGCTGGACGTCTGCGTGGTGCGCAAGCTGGGGGCACCGTTCCAGCCGGAGCTGGCCATGGGGGCGATCGGCGAGGGCGGTGTGCGCGTCATCAACGACGAGGTGGTCGGCCTGGAACGGATCTCCCAGGAGGAACTGGCCGAGGTCGAGGAACGCGAGCGCGCGGAGCTGGCCCGGCGCGCCGCGCGGTACCGGGGGGACCGGCCGCGGCTGGACATCACGGGGCGCACCGTGATCGTGATCGACGACGGAATCGCCACCGGCGCCACCGCCCGGGCGGCCTGCCGGATCGCCCGGGCACAGGGCGCGAAGCGGGTGATCCTCGCGGTGCCGGTGGCGCCGCCGGACCGGATCGTGCCGCTGGGACAGGACGTCGATGAACTGGTGTGCCTGGAGACGCCGCATGACTTCTTCGGCGTGGGCCAGTTCTACGCCGACTTCTCGCAGACCTCCGACGCGGAGGTGATGGCGTGCCTGGCCCGGTCCGCGCGGCGCGGTGCCGGTTCCGCCTCCGCGCCGTCCGCTGACCCCGGTCCGTACGACTACGAGGTCGAGGTGCGGGCCGGTTCCGTAAGCCTCGAAGGGCGGCTCACCGCGCCCGAGGGGGCGGCGGGCATGGTGGTGTTCGCCCACGGCAGCGGCAGCAGTCGGCACAGCCCGCGCAACCGTCTGGTAGCGGGGGAACTGAACAGGGCCGGGCTGGCGACGCTGCTGTTCGACCTGCTGACCCGGGACGAGGAGGTGGACCGGGCCAACGTCTTCGACACCGTGCTGCTCGCCCGACGGCTGACGGACACCACCAGGTGGCTGCGGGAGCGGCCGGAGGCACGCGGGCTGCCGGTGGGCTACTTCGGCGCCAGCACCGGGGCCGCCGCGGCGCTGTGGGCGGCGGCCGAGCCGGAGGCGCGGATCTGCGCGGTGGTCTCCCGCGGCGGGCGGCCGGACCTGGCGGGGCCCCGGCTGTCGGCGGTGACCTCGCCGACGTTGCTGATCGTCGGCGGGGCGGACCCCCAGGTGCTGGACCTCAACCGGCAGGCACAGGCCCGGATGCGCTGCGAGAGCCGTCTTGCCGTGGTGCCCGGCGCCACCCACCTGTTCGAGGAGGAAGGCACCCTGGAGCGGGCGGCGGAGCTGGCGAAGGACTGGTTCCTCGGTCACCTCGCCTCCGCCCCAGGCGCGGCGGCCGGTTGACCGGCGCCGCGGTCAGTGGCCGCGCGGCGCGTACATGATCACGGCGACGCCGAGCAGGCAGACGCATGCCCCGATGATGTCCGCCCGGTCCGGCCGGTAGCCGTCCAGGATCACGCCCCACGCCAGCGACCCGGCGACGAACACCCCGCCGTAGGCCGCCAGGATCCGCCCGAACGCCGCGTCCGGCTGGAACGTCGCCACGAAGCCGTAGATCCCCAGCGCCAGCACACCGGCACCCACCCAAGCCCAGCCCCGGTGCTCCCGCACCCCCTGCCACACCAGCCAGGCGCCGCCGATCTCGAAGAGGGCGGCCAGGACGAACAACACGACTGAGCGAAGGACGAGCATCCCGCGAGACTAACCCGAAAGATTTCTGCCGCGCGGTGTCGATTCCGCCGTCGGTCGTTCGACGCACTGATGGAGGCCGGATGTACCGGCCGGGCAAGGAGACGAAGACGATGCGGTTCATGATGATCGTCAAGGCCAGCGCCGACTCCGAGGCGGGCGTGCTGCCGAGCAAGGAGCTGGTCGCGGCCATGGGCAGGTACAACGAGGAACTGGCCAAGGCGGGGGTACTGCTGGCCGCCGACGGGTTGCATGCCAGTTCCAAGGGGGCGCGGGTGGCGTTCTCCGGAGGGAGGCCCACGGTGACCGACGGTCCGTTCGCGGAGACCAAGGAGCTGATCGCCGGTTTCTGGATCATCCAGGCGCAGTCGCTGGACGAGGCCGTCGAGTGGGCCTCGCGGGTGCCGTTCGAGGAGGGCGAGATCGAGGTGCGGCAGGTCTTCGAGCCCACCGACTTCCCGGCCGACGTCCTGCCGCCCGAGGACGCGGCGCGGGAGCAGGCCCTGCGGCAGACTCTGGGACGCTAGGCGGCCTCGGGGATACCGGGTGCGTTCGCGCGTAGTCCGGTGCGGTACTCGACACTCCCGAGTTGCGGAAGGGCGGTGTGCGCTGCTCTGATGGGGCGGCGTGACGGGTTCGGACATCCACGGCGCGATCGACGCGGTCTGGCGGATCGAGTCGGCGAGAGTGATCGCCGGTCTCACCCGTATCGTCCGCGATGTCGGACTCGCCGAGGAACTCGCACAGGACGCGCTGGTCGCCGCGCTCGAACAGTGGCCGGAGTCGGGCATCCCGCGCAACCCGGGCGCCTGGCTCATGGCCACGGCCAAGCACCGGGCGATCGATCTGGTGCGGCGCCAGCAGCGACTGGACGACAAGGTCCAGCAGCTCGGCCGGGAGCTGGAGACCGAACAGCGCATCGCGGAGCAGGACTTCGAGGCGGTGCTGGACACCGACTTCGGCGATGACCTGCTGCGGCTGATGTTCATCTCCTGTCATCCGGTGCTCTCCACCGAGGCCCGGGTCGCGCTGACGCTACGGCTGCTGGGCGGGCTGAGCACCGCGGAGATCGCCCGCGCCTTCCTGGTGACCGAGCCGACCGTCGCCCAGCGGATCGTGCGGGCGAAGCGCACCCTGGCCAAGGAGCACGTCCCCTTCGAGGTGCCCGAAGGCCCGGAACTCGCCGACCGGTTGTCCTCCGTGCTGGAGGTCATCTACCTGGTGTTCAACGAGGGTTACTCGGCGACCGCGGGCGATGACTGGATGCGGCCCGCGCTGTGCGAGGAGGCGCTGCGGCTCGGCCGTGTGCTGGCCGAACTGGTACCGCAGGAGCCGGAGGCGCACGGGCTGGTGGCGCTGATGGAGATCCAGGCGTCCAGATCGGCCGCCCGCACCGGCCCCGACGGTGAGCCCGTGCTACTGCTGGACCAGGACCGCTCCCGCTGGGACCAGTTGCTGATCCACCGCGGGCTGGCGGCCCTCGAGCGTGCCGAGAAGCTGGGCGGCGCCCTCGGGCCGTACGCGCTGCAGGCCGCGATCGCCGCCTGCCACGCCCAGGCCCGTACCGCGCAGGAGACCGACTGGCAGCGGATCGCCGCGCTGTACGAGGCGTTGGCGCACCTGGCGCCGTCGCCCGTCGTGGAGTTGAACCGGGCGGTCGCGCTGGCGATGGCGTACGGCCCGGCCGCAGGGCTGGAACTCGCCGACGAACTGGCCGCGGAACCGTCGCTGCGCGACTACCATCTGCTGCCCAGTGTGCGCGGTGATCTGCTGGCCAGGCTCGGCCGACTCGCCGAAGCGCGCGAGGAGTTCGAGCGCGCGGCGGCGCTCACCAGGAACGAACGTGAGCGCACTCTGCTCTTGGCACGCGCCGCCGAGTGCCGCCGTACTGGAGAGGGTGGCCCCACGCCGTACAGGAACGGGCACTAGCCTGTCCGCCGCGCGTGACCGGTCCGACCGGGCCGGCCGCCACCTAACGAATCGGTACGTACGGAACGAAGTCGGCGAAAGGGACCTGCTCACCATGCCGCTCAAGCGCCCGCACCACCACCGCGAAGCCAGCCCCCACCTCACGGTGAACCCGGTCTTCACCCGGGAGCCCATCAGCGTCCCCCGGTTCGAGCTGCCCGAGGAGGGGATCGACCCCGACACCGCGTACCAGATCGTGCACGACGAGTTGATGCTCGACGGCAACGCCCGGCTGAACCTGGCCACCTTCGTCAGCACCTGGGCCGAACCGCAGGCGCAGCGGTTGATGGCCGAGTGCGCCGAGAAGAACATGATCGACAAGGACGAGTACCCGCAGACCGCCGAGGTGGAGGCGCGCTGCGTCCACATGCTCGCCGACCTGTGGAACGCCCCCGACTCCCATGCGGCGGTGGGCTGTTCGACCACCGGCTCCAGCGAGGCCGCGATGCTGGCGGGCCTGGCCCTCAAGCGGCGCTGGCAGCACCGCCGCCGCGCCGAGGGCAAGCCGACCGAGCGGCCGAACATGGTCATGGGCATCAACGTGCAGGTCTGCTGGGAGAAGTTCGCCGACTACTTCGAGGTCGAACCCCGCTACGTGCCCATGGAGGGCAACCGCTTCACGTTGTCCGCCGACGCGGCCGCCGAGCTGTGCGACGAGAACACCATCGGTGTCGTCGCGGTGCTTGGCTCGACCTTCGACGGCGCGTACGAGCCGGTGGCCGAGATATGCGCGGCCCTCGACGCGCTCCAGGAGCGCACCGGCATCGACGTTCCGGTCCATGTGGACGGCGCCTCCGGTGCCATGATCGCCCCGTTCCTCGACCCCGACCTGGTATGGGACTTCCGGCTGCCGCGGGTAGCCTCCATCAACACCTCCGGGCACAAGTACGGCCTGGTCATGCCGGGTGTGGGCTGGGCGCTGTGGCGGGACGCGGAAGCGCTGCCGAAGGACCTGGTATTCCACGTCAACTACCTCGGCGGCGACATGCCGACCTTCGCGCTCAACTTCTCCCGGCCCGGCGCCCAGGTGATCGCGCAGTACTACAACTTCCTGCGGCTGGGCTTCGACGGCTACCGCCGCGTCCAGCAGCACTGCCGGGACGTGGCGACCCGACTCGCCGGCGGCATCGCCAAGTTGGGACCGTTCACCCTGATCACCGACGGCAGCGAGCTGCCCGTCTTCGCGTTCCGGGTGAACGAGGAGATCACCAACTTCACCGTCTTCGACGTCTCCGCCGCACTGCGCGAGCGCGGCTGGCTGGTCCCGGCGTACACCTTCCCGGCCAACCGCACCGACCTCGCGGCGCTGCGCGTCGTCATCCGCAACGGCTTCGGCCACGACCTGGCGGACCTCTTCCTTGAGGACCTGCGCCGGGTGCTGCCGCGACTCCAGTCGCAGGTCCGGCCCCACCGCGACGAGGAGAACGCGGGCGCCTTCGCACACGGCGCGGAGACCAAGTCCCGGTAGGCGGCCAGTGGTTGGGGTTGGTTCGGCATCGCCGGTTCACAACGGCTGAGCCCAGCGGTGCCGAGCCGACCGCGACCACGGCTCAGAACCGCACGGGCAACTCCCGTACCCCACGCAGCAGGCTGGGCCGCCAGTTGAGCGCGGACGGATCCGCGTCCAGGGCCAGCCGCGGGCACCGCTCGAACAGCGTCCGCAGCGCGATGGCCGCCTCCAGCCGGGCGAGCGGCGCCCCGAGGCAGTGGTGGATGCCGTGCCCGAACCCCAGATGGCCGCCGCGGTCGGCCCCGGCGCGGCGGATGTCGAAGCGGTCGGGGTCCGGGACCAGCCGGGGATCGCGCCCCACCGACGCGAGGACCGGCAGCACCGGCTCCCCGGCCGGAATGACGCTACCGCCGATCTCCACCGGTTCCGAGGTGAACCGGTAGGACGTGGACTGCGCCGGACCGTCGTACCGCAGCACCTCCTCCACCGCGTCGTCGACCAGGCTCAAGTCCGCGCGCAACGCCGCGAGTTGCCCGGGATGCCGGAGCAAGGTGAGTGCGGCCGTGGAGATCAGGTTGACCGTCGTCTCGTGCCCGGCGACGAGCAGCAGGAACGCCATGCCGAGCATCTCCTCGGTAGAGAGCTCCTCGGCCCGTACCAGGGCGCTGAGCAGGTCGCCACCGGGGGACCGGCGCTTGCCTTCGATGAGTTCGGCCAGATACCCGGTCATGGCCTGGGCGGCGGCGGTCGCCGCCTGGGGGCTGCTGGGATGGACCGTTTGCGTCGACCATCCGTGGAAGCTCTCCCGGTCCTCGACGGGTACCCCCATCAGTTCGCAGATGACCGACATCGGCAGTGGCAACGCGAACGACGCCACGAGATCGGCTCGGCCCAACGGCAGCACGGCGTCCAGGAGTTCGTCGGTGATCCGCTGGACGCGGGGTCGTAGCGCCTCGATCCGCCGGGAGGTGAACTCCTTGGCGACCAGCTTGCGTAGTCGGATGTGCCGCGGCGGGTCGGTCTGCAGCATGTTCAGGCCGACGGCATAGCCGCCGTCGTCCTCCCAGGCCGAGGAGTGCCGTACGTCGTTGCACAACCGCGGGTCGGTCAGCGCGGCCCGGACCTCCTCATGGCCGACGACCAGCCACACCCCCGTCCCGTCGGGGGCGGTCACCCGGTGCACCGCACCCGCTCCCGCAGATGCGCGTAGAGCGGGTAGGGGTCGGTGAAGAAGTCCACTCCGGGCGGGGTGAGTTGCTCAAGGGACGGCATGGTCATGGTGGGGACTCCCTTCATCGTTCCATGGCGTTGCGCGCGTCGCGTGACGCGTGCGGGAGGGACCGACACCTGACGCACCTGATGCCCAATCAACCGGGGAGCGCTCCCCGTTTCCCCCGCGTGGGGACCCTAACACCGAACCGGGGAGTGGTCCACGGTTCCCTTGTTAGGGTGCGGACCATGGGAGCGAGTGAGGACGGTACGGCGCCGCTGCGGCGGGACGCGCGACGCAACCGGGAGCTGCTGATCGCGGCTGCCCGGCAGATCTACGCCGAGCAGGGGCTGGACGCGCCGCTGGACGAGATCGCCCGCCGGGCGGGGGTGGGCAACGCCACCTTGTACCGGCGCTTCCCCGACCGGGCGGCGCTCATCGAGGCCGTCTTCCACGACTCGCTGGCCGCGACGCTGCGCGCGGGCGAGGAGGCCCGGTGCAGCGCGGACGCGTGGCGCGGGCTGACCGCCTACCTGGAGCACGTCTTCGCCGGGCTGGCCGCCGACCGGGGCGCCAACGACCTGATGACCACCGGGATTTCCGGGGTGCCGTCACTGGAGGCGCTGCACGAGCACAACCGGGAGACCATCGGCATCCTGATCGACCGCGCGCAGCGGCAGGGCACCATGCGCGGTGACATCGCCACCGAGGACCTGCTGTTCAGCCTGGCCGCACTCGGCAGGGTCGTGCCCGCCTCGGTCGCCGTCAACCCGCAGGCCTGGCGGCGATACCTCGCCCTGCTGCTCGACGGACTGCGTGCGCAGGCGGCGCGCCCGCTTCCGGCGCCGCCGCTCACCCTGGAGGAGCTCGGCGGCGTACTGCGCGAGCTCGGGCCGCACCGGGCGTCCCGTACGACTCAATGATGACAACCAGCCTCCGGTGGTACCGGAGTTTGATGTCACAACCCACGTACAGGTTGATCCGGTGAAGTGCCGTTCGCGCATAGGTTCTTGGTCGTAGACCGGTGTCGGCGACCAGGAAGACAGACACACATGTACAGCAAGGCGTTCGCTCCCGAGTACCAAGGCGTTCTGGGGTCCGCTCTGTCGGTGAACTCCTCGTACGAGGAGGTGCTGGCCAAGGCGACCGAGGAGCAGCGCCGCTCCACGCTGGGGTACGCGCGGGCCGGACTCGCGGTCGCCGAGGCGAACCGGCGTCTGGGCCGGGTGGCCGACGCCGAGCGGGCCTGGCGGGACAGCTACCGCGCCGCGCGGCGGGCCGGGGACAGCGCGGCGATGGCCTGGGCGCTGTGGAGCGGCGGCACGCTGGCCCGGCAGCGCGGGCGGCTCGCGCTGGCCAGGCGCTGGCTGACGGCCGCCGCCGAGTGCGCGCAGCGCGGTGGCGACCGGACCGCCCGCGGCTACGCGCTTGCCGGGCTGGCGGAGACCGGACGCATCCAGGGCGACTACGCGGCGGTCACCGAACTGCACGAGCAACTGCTGGCCGAGGCCCGGGCGCACGGCGAGGCCCGGCACACGGTGTGGGCGCTGGAGGGCATCGCGCAGATGCACCGCAACACCGGTTCGTACGACACCGCGTTGGCGATGTTCGAGGAGGCCGCCGAGATAGCCGCGGGCGCGGAGGACGCCCGTGGGCACGCGTGGGCGCTGCGCGGCATAGCCGATGTGGTCTCGGTACGGGGCGAGACCGAGCGGGCGCTGGAACTGCTCAGCGAGGCGGAGGCGATCTGCCGCGACATGCGGTTGGAGAGCGCGCTGGCGTACAACCACAAGATGCGGGGGAACGTGCTGTTCCGTGCCGGGCGGTACGGGGAGGCGCTCCGGGTGTACTCCGGCGCGCTGGAGGAGTTCCGGGCCATCGGTGAGCCGCGCGGCGAGGCGTTGTCCAGGCTGGGCCTGGTCAAGTCCCTTGCGCGGCTCGGCCGTTCGGTGCAGGAGACGGAGGCGGAGCTGGTGGAACTCGACGAGACGTTCCGCCGTATCGGCCTGGACCACGCCCGCTCGATGCTTCAGCGCTTCCGCGCGGAACTGGGCCCTCAGGCGGCTGCCTGAAGGGTCCCGCCGGGGCGAGCCCTGTCGGGGGCGCTGGTGGGTTCGGCGCCGCGACCCGTCAGTGCCGGTGCACCGCGTCCGGCAGGCTGGGGTCGCCCGGATGCTCGTAGCCGGGGGAGAGGTGGACGAGCGCCGCTCGACGGCTGGCCAGCCAGTCGTCGAAGGCCTGGCCGCGCGCGGCGGAGAGGAGGTCGGCGTGGATGGACTCGCGCACCGCCTCGTAAGGGAGCACCCCGCCCGGCTCGACGCGGTGGAGCACGGCCACGTGCCAGCCGAAGACCGTCCGGACCGGACCGATCCAGGCCCCCGGCGCGGCCGAGAACACCGCGTCCTCGAAGGGACCGGCGAGCTGGCCCCGGCAAAGCGTCTCCGCGGCGCCGAGGTCGTCCAGGCACACGGCCACGGCCGCCGCGGGGGAGGACCGGACCGCCTGGCGTACCGTACGCCGCTCGGGGCGGACCCACAGATCGAGGTTGTCCCGGTAGTACCGGAACAACTCCGCCTCGCTGACCGCGACATCCGCGGTGACCCTTTCGAACAGGGTTCGCGCGGCGTGGTCGAGGGACGGGGCGGACCGCCCCGTCTCGTGCCGCAACAGCGCCTCGGAGGCGAGCAGTTGGGCCACCCAACGCCGCAGCCGCACCCCCGCGGGCGTACCGTCCTTCGGCAGCCGCGGGCCGAGCGGCCCACTGCGCAGGTCCGCCAGCCGCTGGTCCAGCTCGACGGTGGTGATCACGCTCCCGCCCACCCGGGCGACCAGCTGCCCGTCGGCGCTCACGACCACCACCCCGCTGGGTGGTGGCCCTTGTCGCTGTCAACGTCCTGCCGGGGCACGGTAGTCTGCACGGAGGAGCCGATGATGACGGACGCGGTCGGGGTGTAGATCAGCCGCCCGAAGTACATCAGCTTCACCAGCGCCCACCAGTTGCCCGGCCGGGCTTCTCCCGGAGCGTTGATCGCGAAGCCGATCTCGCCCTCGCCGCTCGCCGGAACCCAGAACGGCTGGCTCCATGGTCCGCTGATCGGCCAGATCGCGTAGGGGGTGATCAGTTGCGCCTCGCCGTGGATGGGCGAGCGCGCGGTGTTGCGCAGGGCCACCGTGAGGCGCCCGGTCTGGCCGGGGGAGACCACGATGTCCTGGGCCGCGAGTGTCGCCTCCAACTCCGTTGACGGCGTCCACCGTTCGGTACGCTCCTGGATCACCAGCCGCGCCTTGCGGGTGATCTTGTCGATGGACAGCGCCAGCGCCCGCTCGAAGGCGGACTCATCGACCGGCTCGGTCGGGTCCGAGCCGGGCAGGATGTCGCGCGCCGATGCCCCGGCGGCCCGCGCGGCCGGTACGTGGTCCACGGTGATCACGTCCTCGTGGACCTGTCCGCGCCCGTCGGCGGTGCGCACCGCGACGAAGTACCGCCCGTTGGGCCCGGCTGGCTGGATGCGCACGGTGTAGCGCAGATGCGCGCCGGGAGACAGCGTGTACATCCGGGTCGGCGGACTGGCCGTCCAGCCGTCCGGGACGATCACCTCCACCGTCCCGGCGACCTGCTCGCGGGTGTGCGAGGAGGCGACAGTGACCGTGATCTCGTACGGCCCGTGCCCGGCGACGGCGGTCGGCTCGGCCTCGATGGAGGTCATCCGGTAGCCCATCGACGCCGCGCCCTTGTTGTGCCGCCAGTACCGCGCGAAGACCGGTTGCACGGGCTCCGCCCTCGGCGCCAGCTCCGGCCGTGGGCTACCCGGTACGCCGCGCGGGCGCCCGGCGGGCTCTCGCGGGGTGGCCACCATGGTGCGGATCTCGAACGCGCCGAGTTCGGTGGTGATGCCCTGCTCGGAGGAGGCGATCGAACGGGCCTGCTGCTCAAGGGGGTTGACGTTGGCCGGGAAGTCCAGCGGACGGAAGAACCGGAACCGGGCGGTGGTCGGCCGCCCGGTCGACTCGTAGGCCCGTAGCACCACTCCGGCGGACGGGTCCACATCCGTCCCGGCCATCGACGCCATCGGGTTGCCGTGCGGCTTGAGCGCGGTGACCACCACACCGTCGCCCTCCGCGGCCAGGAACTCGGCGGTGGCGCCCAGTTGGCCGTGGTGCACGCTCTCCTGCCGACTGCTGAACGGGTTGTTGTACGCGTGGCCGCGCCGGGCCAGACCGGCGTCCCGCCAGTCGCCGCGGTGCCCGATCAGCGCATACGAGAAGGTGTGGCTCCAGTGGTTGGTCTCGAAGTTGGCGCCGTCCGGCAGGGTGCGCCGCGGCGGGTCGATCCAGGTGCCCGACGGCCAGCCGGTGGAGGAGCGCAGGATGCCCAGGTAGATGTCGCCGGAGTTGTCGATGGTGAAGCCCGGCAGACCCCGGTTGAGCACGGCGAAGCCGTACGGCTCGACCTGCCCGGTGGTGCCGTCGAGTTCGGCGGGCTGCACCACCTCGATCCGCGGCGAGCGGCGCAGTTCGGCGGCGAGGCCGTGCAGGGCGGTGCGGGTGTCGTCCGGGGTGCGTCCGGCGACCACCAGGACCGGCAGGGTGCGCGGGCCGCGCAGGTCGGCGCGCGGCTGCCACGCTTCGGCCAGCGGCTTGTCGGCCGGTACCCACACCCGTGCGGTACGGCCTCGGGCGAGTTGGCGGTCGAGTTCGGCCCGGTACCCGGGTGGGGCCGCGGCCAGCACCGCGTCGGTGAAGTCGTTCTCCGCCGGTCCGCCGACGCTGATCCGGACATCGGGCAGGTTGGAGTCCACATCCAGGCTGCCGTAGCGGGAGCCGTCATGGGTGGAGGTGGTGGCGGTGACGCCGGTGGACACCAGCGCGGTGACCGCGTCCCGCGCCGCCGGTGCGTACCCGGTGATGTCGGGCACCACCACCTCGGCGACGCTCACCGCCCGTGCCGCCCGCACCGCGTCGCCGCCCTGGGTGTCCACCAGCGCGACCACCAGCGTCGCGCCCAACTCGACCCAGTTGTACGCGGGGTACTCCAGCGTCCACTTCGCGTCCGCGTAGTCGACGTTGGGGAATCCGAAACCGCGCCCCACCACCGCGTCGCCCACCTCGGAGACCGGCATACCGCCCTCGACGGCGGGCTGGAAGCGTACCCGCATGAGCCGGTTGGTGCCGGTGAAGCCGTCGACGCGGGTGGTCAGGTCGATCCGGTCGATGCCGTCCCACAGCATGATCTCCTGTGTGTAGCGGCACAGGTCGAAGTCGGCGGAGACGGTGATCCGCCGCCCGACGGGGGAGTGCTCCACGCTGACGGTCGCCTGGTTGGACGAACTCGCCGCGACCGGCCCGCCCTTGGGCACCGTCACCCACGGCCCGCCGGACGGGGCGCCGGGGCCGTCCTCGTACTCGTCGTACGCCAGCAGCTCGTTGGCGAGGCCACCGGGCCGCAGCATCTGCTTGTCCGCCTTCTTGTCGTACAACGAGCTGATGGCGCCGCCGCGTTCGGAGTCCACCGCCAGCCGGTAGAACTCGTTCTCGATCGCCGAGACGTCCAAGTCCGCCCAGGTCGGCCCGGACAGCGGGGTCTTGGAGTGGACGACGTGGTACGTGGCGTAGCCGGTGGCCGGAACGTCATGGGCGACGAACGCCAGCACCACCGAGGCGAGCGTGCCGTCGGGGTGCCGGGTGAGTTTGTCGACGTGCACGGGCACGCTCTTGCCGGTGGAGTCCAGCAGGGCGATGCCCATCGGGCCGGGCGCGGCGAACTCCACGGTGGCCCGGGCGGCGTCGGTGCGCGGCCAGGCCATCGCGTTGAACACCAGCACCGGCGTGCCGGGCCCGGAGGTGTCCGCGTGCGCGGCGATCAGCGCCTGCGCCCCGCCCAACGCGGTCCTGCCCAGCTCCAGCGCCTCCCGCCAGCCGCCCAGCAGGTCCAGATAGACCTGGTCGCACTCGGAACCGGTGATCGCGTCATGGTGGGCGCCGAAGCACAGCTGGCGCCAGGCCTTGTCCATCGCCTCCATGGGATAGCGGGCGCCGAGCAGTGCGGCGACGGTGGCGAACCGTTCCGCCGCCAGCAGGGTGTTCTCCGCCTGCCGCTGCGCCTGCTTGGTGTCGATAAACGAGATGTCCTTACCGGTGAAGATCGGGTTCATGTCCCGGGTCTGCGGCGACAGCGCCACCTTGTCCCGGGCCAGGTCCCGGCGCACCGCGTCGAAGAACTCGCTGGGCACCGCGGTGACGAACTTCGGCCAGACGTACTTGTTTGCCCAGGAGCGGTGGATGCGGGTCACCCAGCGGTTCGGCGGTGAGTAGTCGGTGCCCACCGGCAGCAGGCAGTTCTTGGTGGCCGCGACCGACTTCAGATCGCGGAACAGCTCGTACGTGGCCGCCTCGGCGGTCGGCAGGTCCTTGGCGGTGTCCATCCACCAACCCGCCGAGTAGTGGTTGGGCATGTAACTGGTGAGCAGCGCCCGGCCGCTGGGGGCGATCCAGTCGAACTCGCTGCGGAACTGCATCCGCCGGTTGTCTCCCACGCAGCTTTTGGGCCCCCACTCGTGGTGCGGGCCGCGCGCCCAGGAACTCGACGTCAGCCCGGCGTCGGCCATGATGCCGGGGAACTGCGGATCGTGCCCGAACACGTCCAACTGCCAGGTGCTGCGCGGCACTCCGCCCAGTACGTCGCGCTGGTACCCCACCCCGTACACCGCGCTGCGGATGGTCAGTTCCACGCTGGTGAGGTTGGTGTTCGGCTCGTTGTAAAGGCCGCCGACGAACTCCAGCCGCCCCTCGCGCAGGAGTTGCCGCACGTAGTCGCGGTCCTCCGGACAGCTGTCCCAGAACGGCTTGAGGTAGTCCAGTTCGGCCAGCACGAACTTGTAGTCCGGATCCCGCCGCGCCATGTCGAGATGTGCCCGCACCAGGGTCAGCCCGGGGCGCTGGAACCCGGAGTTCTCCCAGGACTCGGTGTACGCGCCCTGGGTGTTCCACCAGACCGGGTCGTAGTGGTAGTGCGAGACCATGTACATCGTCCAGCCCGGTTCGGCGGCGGTGATCCGCACCGACTGGGTGTCGCGCACATCCGCGGTACGCGCCTGGACAAGGGCCCGGTGCACCGTGCCCTCGGTCTGCGGGGACGCGTAGACGATGCCGACCTCGACGGCGTCCTGGTGGCCGGGCGGCAGGTCCATGACGGTGGCCGGTTCCGGGACGCTGATGCCGTCGCCGACCAGGGTGACGGTGGCCGGGGAGCGCGAAGTCAGCGGGCGGACGCCGATGTTGGCGACGGTGACGTGCACCAGTTGGCGGGGCGCCTTCTCGGTACCGGTGAACAGTTCGGTGGACGCCACCGAGGTGACCTTCACCGCGGCGGCGTCCACGGCTGGTTGTGCGCTGACCGCGATCAGCTTCAGCGCGGGCGCGTCCGGCAGCGTGAGGCTGACCGCCTGCCGGGCCGGGTCGAGTGGCACCACCTGGAGGAACAGCCGCACCCGTGGCCCGGCGTCGCCCGCGGGCCGGTGCCGGTGCGTGGTCTCCACGGCCACCGCCTCCAGGAACTGCGGCAGATGCGCCCAGTCGGTGAACCGCAGCGGTACCGACTCGCCGCCGTCCTCGTAGCGGACCAGCGCCTGCGTACTGGCCGGGCCGCCGGAGGCCGCGCCGATCAGGTACAGCAGCGAGTGGCGGCCCTCCGGCACGTCGAGCGTCTGCCCCGCGGCGGTCATGAAGCTCTTCTCGCCCGGCGCGTAGGTGGGGAACACGAACGGCACCCCGGCGATCCTGGTATGGCCCGAGGGCAGTTCCTCGGCCGGGAACGCCCAGCCGTGACCGTCGAAGTCGCCGGTCGAGCGGTCGGAGTCGTACGACGCGCCCTCCAGGTCGTAGGGCAGCGACAGCGGCACCGCTTCGGGCACCATCACCCCCGGCCGTGCCGCGGCGGTCCTGCCGCCGTCCACTCCCACCGCGGCCGCTGACGCCACCGCCAGCGACGCCAAGAACCTGCGGCGGCTCACCTTCGCCGCGCGCTCCTCAGGCAGCCCAGACACGGCACCTCTTCCACGGTCGACGTTCGGCCACGGCGGTCGGGACCGCCGGTCTACCGCAGCCAAAGATGCCAGGACAAACCTGTAAGGATCACCACAAACATGGACTTACCGATCAACTATGCAAATACGACTGGGGGCTGACCGTGCGGGGCGGACGCGGGCTCGGCGAATTGGTTTTCATTTTCATGAAGCGCTACGGTGGGGAGCCGGAAGACCTCCACCAGCGAAAGGGAGCCATGTCCGCGCACTGCCAACTCACCGGCCGTAAGCCGGGGTTCGGCCACAACATCTCGCACTCGCACCGGCGCACCAAGCGGCGCTTCGACCCCAACGTGCAGCACAAGCGGTACTGGCTGCCGAGCGAGCGGCGGTACGTGCGGCTGACGCTGAGCGCCAAGGGGATCAAGACCGTGGACGCCATCGGGATCGAGGCCGCGGTGGCCCGGATCCGGGCCACCGGAGGGAGGGTCTGATGGCGAAGAAGAGCAAGATCGCCAAGAACGAGAAGCGACGGGAGATCGTCGCGCGGTACGCGCGGCGGCGGGCCGAGCTGAAGCAGGTCATCGCCAGTGCGCGGTCGACGGACGAGGAACGGCTCGCCGCCCAGCGGGAGTTGCGCCGCCAGCCACGCGACGCGAGCGCCACGCGGGTGAGGAACCGGGACTCGGTCGACGGCCGCCCGCGCGGCCACTTCCGCGCGTTCGGGCTGTCCCGCATCCGGTTGCGGGAGATGGCCCACGCCGGAGAGCTGCCGGGGGTGACCAAGAGCAGTTGGTAGCCGCGCGGGTCGCGGGAGCGGGGCTGGGTTGCGGCTGGTCCGGCACCGCGGGGCCACGCCGCTGTCGTCGCACTCCGGTGCGCCGGGCCGAGGGCTCAACCCCCAACCCGGTACCGTGCACGGCCGGTTGACGGTCGGCATGCCGTGCGGCTCGCGCGGGGGCGGCAAGCGGCCCTCGCGGGCGCTGGTGGTCAGTGCTCCTGGGCCGTCGGGCGCATCATGATCTCGTTGACCGCCGCGTGCGGGGGCTGAGTGATCATGAACGTGATGGCACGGGCGATGTCCTCGGCGCGCAGCCAGGCGTTCTGCGGCAGGTCGCGAGCGGCGGCGCGCCCGGCGCCGGTCGCCATCTCCGTGATGGTCATGCCCGGCTCGACCAGCCCCACCCGGACCCCTCTTGCGGCCACCTCCTGGCGCATCGCCTCGCTGAACGCGCCCACCGCGTGCTTCGTCGCCGAATAGACGGGGTTGTTCCGCCGCACCACCCTGCCGCCGACCGAGCTGACGTTCACGAGGTCGGCGACCCCCCGCGGCCCTTCCGCCGCCGTGCGCAGCAGGTGCGGCAACGCGGTCTGCGACATGTGCAGCACGGCGTTGAGGTTGAGGTCGACCATCCGCTTCCAGTCGGCGGGGTCGCTGTGCTCCACGGTGCCCATCGCGACGTATCCGGCGTTGTTCACCAGCACGTCCAACCGCGCGAAGCGGCCAGCGGCGTCATCGACGGCCTGACGCGCCTGCACCGGGTCCGCCAGGTCGGCGGTGAGTACGGTGCACGAACCACCCTGTCCGCGGATCACCGCGGCCAGCTCCTCCAGCCGTTCGGTGCGCCGGGCGACCACCGCCACCTCGGCGCCCAGCCGGGCGAGCGCCAAGGCGGTGGCTGCCCCGATGCCACTGGACGCACCGGTCACCAGTGCCGCACACCCCGACAACGGCGCCACCGCGCCTGCGGCGGCGCCCCCCGTCGCTCCGGCGTTCGGATCCCTCACGCTCATGATCGCCCCTCACGGACGGTTCCGCCCCACGCGGCCGACGGTGGCGCCGTCACCACCCATGATCGGCGAAGACGCCGCCGACGGCTGGCCGTACGCGGCGGACGGGGCGACCCGCAGGCGCGGGCGAGGCATGCGGACCCGTCAGTGTTCCGCGCGGTGCCGCTCGACGATCGCGTTCGCCTCCTGCGGGTCCTCGGCGCGACGCGTGGTGGCGAACTGCTCGTTCAGTTTCAGCTGTACCTCGCGTGACTGCGACTCCAGCCATCGGCGGTTCTCCTGGGTCAGCAGATCCAGGAACCTGGCAAGGTCCACGTCGCTCATGGCCGGTCTCCTCCTGGTCCTCGTGGTCGGCGGCTTCGTCCACGACTCATCTGACCGCCGGTCACGCCAGCCGCGGCGGCCGTCGGCGTGCGCCGGGGGAGGGACCGGCGCAGGGTGAGGGTATGGAGGGTTCGGGTTCGCTGATCGTCGTGCACCCGCCGCAGGGCGGCGGGCGGCTGGTGACGGTCCTCGGAGAGCCGGTCGGCGTCGTGGAGACGCTCGGCGAGATCGAGCTGCTGCTGCGCCGCGCCGGACTGAACCCCGCCGAGGTTCTGGACGACCCGGATCTGATCGAGTGGTCCGGTGGCGGACCCGATGTGTGGCAGTAGATCCGTGCGCGGGTGCGCAGAACGTTCCATGATCCATTCCCTGATCGAGTGGGAGAGGCCCACCGGGCCCGGGGGCGTGGGGTCCCGGACGACCGCCGACGTGTTCGGCTCCGTCGGGGACGCGTCGCGACGGCGGTCGCGGTCGGCGTGCCGGGCGATCGCGGGGCTGTCCGGCCGTTGACCCGGCCGCACGGTGTCAGGCCCGGCGCAGCACGGATTCCAGTACCTTGATCAGGGTCGTCACCGGGTCGGCAGCGGTCGATGTCGCGCGCCAGGCGACGAAGCCGTCCGGACGCACCAGCACGGCGCCGTCCGGTGAAGTGCCGTGCGCCTGGGCCCAGTCGGCGTCCGGCTCCGGCACCAGGTCGAGGCCGGGGCCGACCCGGTGGCACTCCAGCGGCAGCCCCAGCCGTTCGCCGACCCGCCGCCCCGCCTCGTACCACCTGCCGCCGTGCGCGCCGCTGAGCAGCACCAGCGACCGCTCGTACAGGTCGAGCGAGGACAGCCGCACCCCGTCCCGGCGCAGCCACAGGTGCGGTGCCCGGCTGCCCGGGGCGCCGGTCAGCTCCAACTCGTCGGGTACCACAGCCGAGTCGGGGTCGGTGCCGACGACGGCGCCCCGGTGGTAGCGGTAGCCCAGGGCGGTGGCCAGCACGCCGCGCTGCGGGCCGGTGGTGGGTGCGGCGGCGTAGCCGGGGTGCCGGTGCTCGGAGGAGCGGGCCGAGGCGCGTTCGCTCGTCGCCCGCGCCACCGGCTGCCGCTCCGCGCCGTACGTCTCCAGCAGTGCGGGCCCGGCCCAGCCGCCCAGCACCGCGGCGAGCTTCCAGGCCAGGTTGTGCGCGTCCTGGATGCCGGTGTTCGAGCCGAACGCGCCGGTGGGCGACATCTCGTGCGCGGCGTCACCGGCCAGGAACACCCGCCCGGTGCCGTAGCTGCTCGCCACCCGCTCCGCGGCGTGCCAGGGCGCCTTGCCGGTGATCTCCACCTCCATGTCCGGTACGCCGGTGGCCTTGCGGATGTGCTCGGCGCACCGCTCGTCGGTGAAGCTGGCCAACTCCTCGCCGTGCTCGGGGTGCCACGGGATGTGGAACACCCACTGCTCCCGGTTGTCCACCGGCAGCAGGGTGCCGTCGGCCTCGGGGTTGCGCAGATAGCAGGCGATGAAGCGGCGGTCGCCCACCGCGTCCGCCAGCCGTTTGGCCCGGAACGTCACGCTGACGTTGTGGAACAGGTCGCCGCGCCCCATCTGGGCGATGCCGAGCCGCTCGCGGACCGGGCTACGTGGGCCGTCCGCCGCGATCAGGTACTGGGCGCGCACCGTGCGGCGCTCGTCGGTGCCCCTGCGGCCGATCACGGCGGTCACCCCGTCCGCGTCCTGTTCGAAGGAGCGCAACTCGGTGCCGTAGCGCAGATCGCCGCCCAACTCGCGGGCGCAGTCCAGCAGTACCGGTTCAAGGTCGTTCTGGCTGCACAGGCACCAGCTGGTGGGGCTGAAACGGGACAGCCGACCGCCCGGGTCCACCTCCTTGAACAGCCACTCCTGCTCGGTGCCGGTCAGTGTCTCGGCCTGCAGGATGCCGTGGTTGTCCGCCAGCACCGACGCGGCCACCTGGATGCGCGGCTCGATTCCCGCGGTGCGGAACAGTTCCATCGTGCGCACGTTGTTGCCGCGCCCGCGGGGGTGCCGGGAGGTTCCCGGATGCTTCTCCACAAGCGTGTGCGCGATGCCCAGGCGCCCCAGGAACAGCGAGGCGGACAGACCCACCAGGGAACCGCCCGCGATCAGTACCGGCACCCGCTCGTCGATCTTCGCGTTCATCCATGGCTCCAGCCGTTGCGGGGAGTCGCAGGTGCGGACTCCTGGGATGCGGGAGCGGTTCTGCCGACCACGGCGGCCCGCACCATCGATCCTCGCCCGGGTACCGGTGTTCCGCCCGACGGGTCACCCGAACGGCCTACACGCGTTGCGGCATCCGTGGTAGCCCATCACCATCGATTCACGGGCCTGCTTCCGGAATTGCGGATGGATTTTCCGGAAATGGGGTCCAGAACGGCGAAATGTTTGTTCGCCGATGTCGCGGAGAGAAAAAGCGCGGCCTGTCGGAAAAGCCTATCCGGCCGCCGCCCGCCCGGCATGCCAGTCCGGGCCAGGGCCCGTTGACGCCGAATCCCCTGCCCGCGAAGGAGCGGTGACATGACGGTGCTGTCCACAGCCGAAGCGCCCCGATCCAAAGCCGAATCACTTGCGTTCAGCCCCAGCGAGTCCAAGCTGCGGGTCATACTCGTGTTGCACGTCAAGGACGGCGCCGAAAAGCGCTTCATGGAAGTCTATTCCGCCCTGCGCGAGCAGGTGGCGGAGGTTCCGGGACACCTCAGCGACCAGCTGTGCCAGTCCATCCAGGACCCCACCCAGTGGATCATCACCAGTGAATGGGAGGGCGCGGAGCCCTATTTCGCCTGGGTGAACAGCGCCGAGCACGTGCGCATGGTGGAGCCGATGCACGAGTGCGTGCACAACACCCAGTCGCTGCGCTACGGCGTGGTCCGCGAGACCAAGCCCGCTTCCGCCGCCCCCGTCCCCCGGGCGCAGCGCCAGAGCGACCCGCCGTCCGACGGCGTGGTGCGACACGCCGTCACGTTCACCGTCAAGCCCGGCAGCGAGCAGGCCGCCGCGAAGATCCTCGCCGAGTACGCCTCGCCGTCCCCCGAGGTCGACGCGGTCACCAGGCTGCACCGCACCTCGCTGTTCATGCGGGGCAACCGGGTGGTACGGGCGATCGAGGTGATCGGCGACCTGGGCGCCGCGCTGCGCCATGTCGCCAGCCAACCGGGCGTCCGGGCCGCGGAGGAGGCGCTGAACCCGCATCTGGAAGAGGCTCGCGACCTGGACGACGCCAAGGCCGCGCGGGAGTTCTTCATGCGCGCCGCACTGCCCGCGGTGCACCGGCTGACCGTCGGTGACGTGGACGGCCCCGGTGTGCGGCGACGTGCCCTGAGCTACCCGGCCCGGCGCGGCTGCGGGTCCGCGGTGGCCCTGTTCCTGTCCCGCCAGGACCAACTTGCCGCCGCCCGGCACCCGTCGGCGCTGGTGAGCAGCACCATCTACCAGCGCGGCGACATCGTGGTGCGCGTGGTGGACCTGCGCGGCGAACCGGACCCCAGCGTCGTCCTCGGCGTCGAAGGACACCGCGCCCCCGCCGTGCTCAGCCGACTCGTGGACCTCGGCCCCAACGGTGATCTGAGCGACAGCGCGGGGATCCAACGCTTCGTCGCCGACTGCGCCATGGACCTGGTCACCGACCGCCGGGCCCAACAGACCTGACACCGGCCGGAAGTTGACGACCCAGGCACCGCCCACCCGACGCCTTCGGAGAACACCATGCCCACACAGACCGCACGCATCGTGCACATCGACCAGACCCAGCCCAACCGGCGACGCGGTGGCGACCTGCGCACCCTGCTCACCCCCACCACGGTCGGGGCGACGAGCGGATTCATGGGCATGGCCATCATCCGGCCCGGCGAGCGCATCGGGGAGCACTACCACCCGTACTCCGAGGAGTTCGTCTACGTCGTCCAGGGCCAGGTCGAGGTCGACCTGGACGGCGAGCCGCATTCGCTGGGACCCGACCACGCGTTGCTGATCCCGAAGGACGTGCGGCACCGGTTCCGCAACGTGGGCAACGTCGACGTACGGATGGTCTTCCACCTCGGACCGCTCGCCCCGCGGCCGGAGTTGGGGCACGTGGACACCGAGGAAGGCCCGCCCGAACCAGCGAAGGCGGTGTCCTGATGCGACGTGTGGCCGTCACCGGCGTCGGCGTGGTCGCGCCCGGCGGAGTGGGGGTGCCCGCGTTCTGGGACATGCTCACCGCCGGACGCACCGCGACCCGGGGGATCACGCTGTTCAACCCCGAGGGGTTCCGCTCGCGGATCGCCGCCGAGTGCGACTTCGACCCGTACCGGTGCGGTCTGAACGCCGACGAGTTGGCGCGCGCCGACCGGTACGTGCAGTTCGCGCTGGTGGCCGCCGACGAGGCGGTGCGCGACTCCGGGCTCGACCTGTCGGCCGAGGAGCCGTGGCGGATCGGGGTGTCGCTCGGCTCCGCCGTCGGCGGCACCACCCGGCTGGAGGCCGACTACGTGCGAGTCAGCGGTGCCGGTGAGCGCTGGGACGTGGACCACCGGCAGGCCCGGCCGCATCTGCACCGGGCCTTCTCACCCAGTGCGCTGTCCTCCGAGGTGGCGGAGCGCACCGGCGCGCACGGTCCCGTGCGGACCGTGTCCACCGGCTGCACCTCCGGCCTGGACGCCGTCGGATACGCCTTCCACGCCATCGAGGAGGGCGACGCCGACATCATCATCGCCGGCGCCTCGGACTCGCCTATCTCGCCCATCACGGTGGCGTGCTTCGACGCGATCCGGGCCACGTCCCCCAACAACGACGACCCGCAGCACGCCTCTCGGCCGTTCGACGCCCACCGGGACGGCTTCGTGATGGGCGAGGGCGGTGCGGTGCTGGTACTGGAGGAGGCGGAGCACGCCCGGCGGCGCGGGGCGCGCGTCTACTGCGAGATCGGCGGGTTCGCCACCTTCGGCAACGCCTACCACATGACCGGGCTGACCCGGGAGGGACTGGAGATGTCCCGGGCGATCGACCACGCCCTCGACCACGCGCGCGTCGACCCCCGCGACGTGGACTACGTCAACGCCCATGGCTCCGGCACCAAACAGAACGACCGGCACGAGACGGCGGCGGTGAAGCGGTCGCTGGGCGAGCACGCCTACTCGACGCCGATGAGCTCGATCAAGTCCATGGTGGGGCATTCGCTCGGCGCCATCGGCGCGATAGAGCTGGCCGCGTGCGCCCTCGCCCTGGCCGGCGGTGTCATACCGCCGACCGCCAACTACGAGACCCCCGACCCCGAGTGCGACCTGGACTACGTGCCGCGCACCGCGCGCACGGCGCCGCTGCGCACCGTCCTGTCGGTCGGCAGCGGATTCGGCGGATTCCAGTCCGCTGTCGTCCTCAACCGCAGGGAGAGGCGGACACGATGAGTCAGCGCAACACCCGCCGCGCGGTGGTGACCGGAATCGGGGTGATCGCCCCCAACGGGGTGGGCAAACGGGCGTTCTGGAAGGCCACCAAGGAAGGCGTCAGCGTCCTTGACACCCTCTCTCACGACGGCTGCGGCGACTACCCGCTGCGGATCGCCGGGGAGGTGAGGGGCTTCGACCCCGCGGACGCGATCGAGGGCCAGTACCTGGTGCAGACCGACCGGTTCACGCACTTCGCGATGGCCGCGGCCGACCTGGCGAAGGACGACGCCCGGCTCGACACCACCGGTCTTTCGCCCTACGCGGTGGGCGTCGCCACCGCCTCCGGTTCCGGCGGCGGCGAGTTCGGCCAAAGGGAACTGCAGCAACTGTGGGGCCGGGGGCCGAAGTTCGTCGGCCCATACCAGTCCATCGCCTGGTTCTACGCGGCGAGCACCGGCCAGATCTCGATCCGCGGCGACCACAAGGGGCCGTGCGCGGTGCTGGCCAACGACGAGGCCGGGGGGCTTGACGCGATCGCGCACGCCTGCCGGAACGTCAGACGCGGCGCCGACGTGATGCTCGTCGGATCCGCCGAGGCACCACTGGCGCCGTACTCGATCGTCTGCCAGCTCGGCTACCCGGAACTCAGCCGTGCGGAGGTGCCCGAGCGTGCCTATCTGCCGTTCACCGCTGACGCCTGCGGGTTCGTGCCCGCCGAGGGCGGGGCGATGCTGGTGGTCGAGGACGCCGAGGCGGCCCGGCGGCACGGTGCCACGGCCAGGGCGGAGGTCCGCGGCCACGCCGCCACGTTCACCGGCGCGTCCGCCTGGGAGCGCTCCCGGGAGGGGCTGGCGCACGCCATCCGCAGCGCCCTCGACCAGGCCCGGTGCGCCCCGGAGGAGGTCGACGTGGTGTTCGCCGACGCGCTCGGGGTGCCCGCCGCGGACCGTGCCGAGGCGCTGGCGATCAACGAGGCGCTGGGCGGGCACGCCGCCGACGTGCCGGTGACCGCGCCGAAGACCGGCATCGGCAGGGCGTACTGCGGGGGCCCGGTACTGGACGTGGCCACCGCGGTACTCGCCATGGAGCACGGTGTGGTGCCGCCCACCCCCAACGTGGCCGACGTCATCCATGACATCGACCTCGTCACCGGTCTGGCCCGCCCCGCCGAGGTGCGCACCGCACTGGTGCTCAGCCGCGGACTGATGGGGTGCAACGCCGCGCTCGTCCTGCGACGCGGCGCCGACCAGCCGTGATGGCGGCAGTGCCGCCAGCGGAACCGGAAGGAGAGTAGTGGTGAGTGATCGACTGACCTTCGACGAGCTGGCCTCGTTGATGAAGTCCAGTGCCGGAGTCACCGTGGACGCCGGGGAGTTGGAGAGCCACCCCGACGCGCCGTTCGCCGAGTTCGGTCTGGACTCGCTCGGCCTGCTCGGCATCGCGGAGAAGCTGGAGCACCGCTTCGGACAGCCCGTTGAGGCGGAGACCTGCAAGACCCCCGCCGAGTTGCTCGACCTGGTCAACTCGGCACGGACCACGGGAGCGTGACCATGGCCGGACACACCGAGAACGAGATCACCATCGCGGCCCCGTTCGACCTCGTCTGGGACGCCACCAACGATCTGGAGAACTGGCCGCAACTGTTCAGCGAGTACCGCAGCGTCGAAGTGCTCGGCCGGGAAGGCAACAAGACGACCTTCCGGCTGACCATGCACCCCGACGACAACGGCCAGGTGTGGAGCTGGGTCTCGGAACGCGAGACCCACCGCGCCGCCCGTACCGTACGGGCCCGCCGGGTCGAACCCGGACCGTTCGAGTTCATGGACATCAGATGGGAGTACGCGCCGACCCCGGACGGCGGCACCAGGATGCGCTGGATCCAGGACTTCGCCATGAAGCCCACCGCGCCGGTGGACGACGCCGGGATGACGGAACACCTCAACCGCAACACGCGGATCCAGATGGACCTCATCCGGGAGAAGCTCGAGCGCCGCGCCCGGGTACGCACCGAACACATCGAGTCGGCCGTCCCCAACTAGCCACCGCCTCCTGGCACCTGCCCCGGCCACGGACACCGGCCGGGGCAGGTGCCGGGACCACCGCGCACCCCCAAGCGACGAGCGAGAGGAAACCGCCCATGCACCGCGCCCTGATCGTGGCCCGGATGAAGCCCGGCTCCGCCCCCGGCATCGCCGAGGTCTTCGCCGACTCCGACCGCGGCGAACTGCCGCATCTGATAGGGGTCAGCGGCCGCAGCCTGTTCCAGTTCGGTGATGTGTACCTGCATCTGATCGAGGCCGACGAACCGCCCGGCCCCCGGGTGGCCCGTCTGACCAACCACCCGGAGTTCCGCAGCGTCAGCGAACGGCTCACCGCCTACGTCCAGGCCTACGATCCGGCGACCTGGCGGGAGCCCAAGGACGCCATGGCCCACGAGTTCTACCGCTGGGACCGGGACGGCTGACCTCACACCGGAACGTTCGCCTCGAACGCGTGCAGATACGCGTTGATCGGCTGGATGTCCCGCAGTTCGAGTCCGGCCGCCGTCATCGCGTTGACCAGGCTCTCCTTGGAGTGCTTGGCGCCGCCCACGTTCAGCAGCAAGAGCAGGTCCATGGCGGTGGTGAACCGCATCGAGGGGCTGTCGTCCACCAGGTTCTCCACGACGATCACCCGCGCGCCCGGACGCGCCACGGAGATCACGTTCCGCAGCGTCAGCCGGGTGCTCTCGTCGTCCCACTCCAGGATGTTCTTGATGATGTAGAGGTCCGCCCGCACCGGCACCTCCTGCCGGCAGTCGCCGGGCAGGAGTTGGGCGCGGTCGGCCAGCGCGCCGCCCGGGCGCAGCCGGGGATCGGCGTTGGCCACCACCTTCGGCAGGTCGAGCAGGGTGCCGCGCAGGTTCGGGTCCTTCTCCAGCAGGCTGGCGATCACATGGCCCTGCCCGCCGCCGATGTCCACCACGCTCGACACTCCGGCGAGGTCGACATAGGCGGCGAAGTCCTCGGCGGACTGCCTGCTGGACTGCGTCATGGCCTTGTCGAACACCTCGGCCGACGCGCCCGCGCCGTCGTGCAGGTAGTCGAAGAACTCCTTGCCGAAGACATCGGGGAAGACCTTCCGCCCGGACCGCACGGCCTCGTCAAGACGCGGCCACACCTGCCAGGTCCACGGCTCGGTGCACCACAGCGAGATGTAGCGCAGGCTGTTCGGGCTGTCCTCGCGCAGCAGCCGGGACATCTCGGTGTGCGTCCACCGGCCGTCGCCGGTCTCGGTGAAGATGTCGTAGCAGGACAGGGTGCGCAGCAGTCGGCGCAGCGGCCGCACCTCGGTCCTCAGCGCCGCCGCCAACTCCTCGGTGGTGGCCGGGGTGTCCTGCAGGGCGTCCGCCAGGCGCAGTTGGGCCGCCGCGCGGACGGCCGCGGCGCAGGCGGCACCGAACACCAGCTCCCGAAGCCGCATTCCCGCGTGCGCTGAGGTGGTTTGTGCGGTGGATCGTCCGGTGGGTTGTGCTGTGGACTGTGCGGTGGATTGTGCGGTGGTCATGAAGCCCGCCTTCCGGGTTGTGGAGCCGCCGTCAGCACGAACCGGAGGGCTCGGAGGTCCGGCAGTAGTTCCTGACGAAGGTGTTGTCCGTGCCGACGTCCCGGTTGGCCAGATCCGCCGGAGCGTTGTCGCGCAGCGTGTTGTCCCGGACGGTGATACGGGAGTTGGGCGCTCCGAACCTGCTGCGGAACAGCACGATCCCACCGGACATGGGCGTTCGGCCGCGGTTGCCGCGCACCAGGTTGTGCGCCACCAGCGTCTGCTCCGCGCCGGTGACCAGGATGCCCACGCCCTGTGTCTGCGCCATGTGGGCGCTCTTGGAACAGAACTTGTTGTTCAGCTCCACCCGGTTGTGGCGGATGGACAGGGCTCCGGCGCGCGGTACGTTCTCGTCGCCCACCACGAACACTCCGCCGCAGTTGCCGGTGATGGTGTTGTGCTTGACCACCAGGTTCCTGGCCCGCCGGATCACCACGCCGAAGTGGTTGCCCTGCACGAGGTTGCCGGAGATCACCGCGCCCCGTGTGTCGATGGCCGGGCCTTCCCGGCCGATGACGTTCGCCAGCAGGATGCCCGACTGGCCGTTGTCCCTGAGCACGTTGTTCTTGAACTCGCCCCGGGTGGACAGCTGTTGGCTGATGCCCTGCTGCCCGTTGTCGCGCACGAGCACATCGCGCACGCTCATCCGGTCCGTCCAGGAGGACGAGATGCCGTCATTCGGGAAACCGGAGACGGTCAGCGATCTGAGCCGTACGCCGGTGAGCGGCCGGTTGGCGGTGCCGGTGACGCAGATCCCGTGACCGGCCCGCGCGCAGGCGGTGCCGGATCTGGTGCGGCCGGGGGCGAGCACTGTGCCCGAGCCCATGCCGCGGATGGTCAGGCCGGGGACGGTGACCTCGATGCTCTCCCGGTAGGTGCCGGGGAGCAGCAGCAGGGTCTCGCCGGGGGTGGCGCGGTCGACGGCCTCCTGGATCGACTCACCCGGGCGGACGATGTGCCGATCCGCCGCGTGGGCGGGTGGCGTCGCCGCGAAGCCGACGACGAGGACGGTGGCGAGCGGCGCGAGGTAGCGGGAGCTGCGCTTTGGCATGGGCGGTTGTGCCTTCCTGGATGCCGGACGGCGGAGCACTCGCGGGTGCTCCGCCGTCCGGCGGTGCGGGGACATTGCGGGAAGCAGGACGCGGTGCCTGCCGCCTCGAAGCTATGAGGGCCCGTCAGCTCCCGCCACTCGTGCACCTCCGTCCGGCGCGGCCGATGCTCCGCACGGGGTACCCAGCGGTTCTCGCTGGTTCCCGCTCGTCGGCGGCCGCTACTCGGTGGCGCTGGTGATGACCGCGAAGGCGGCGCCGAACGGGTCGGCGAGGGAGGCCATCCGGCCCACACCCGGCACGGTCTGCGGCGGCACCACGACCGTCCCGCCGTTCTCCCCGGCCGCACCGACCGCGGCGTCGCAGTCGGCCACCTCGAAGTACGGCCGCCAGCGGGTCGTCCAACCACCCTGCCGCATCTCCTCGCTGAGCCCCATGATCCCGCCCTGACCGGCGTCCTCCCCGCCGGTGGCGGGAGAGACCACGGTGTAGGTGAAGTCGCCCATGGGCATGTCCTCGGTCCGCCAGTCGAAGACCGCGCGGTAGAACGCCTTCGCGCGCTCCGGGTCGGTGGTGTGCAACTCCGCCCAACACAGGGTGTTCGGGTCGTTGACCGCGTCCAGACCCCTGGTGTCCCCCGGCTGCCACACCGCGAACTCCGCACCGGTGGGATCGGTGAACCCGGCCAGCCGGCCAGCGGTGAAGACGTCCATGGGCGCCATCCGGACCGTGCCGCCCGCCTGCTCCACCGCCTTGGCGGTGGCGTCCGCGTCGGGAGTGTGGAAGTGCACCGTCCAGGCCGACGAGGCGCCCTGGGCCATCAGCGGACCGGCGGCGGCGACGGTCCTGCCACCGAGCGTGAACATGCCATAGCCGCCCGCCTCCGGCCCCTGGGAGTGGAACTCCCAGCCGAACAGGGCGGCGTAGAAGGCGGCGGAAGCCTTCACATCCGGGCTGCCGAGGTCGACCCAGAGCAGCGACCCGGGCACGTAGGGAGTGGTGATCACGACGGAGACCTCCGCGGTTCAGGCATGGCGGGACTGCCCGTTCGGGCGCTTCCCCTGGACGAGACTCAGCATCGCAGGGGGCACTGACAATCGGCCCGCGCGGCGCTTGGTGGCCCCGCCGTGCGTGAACCGTGCCGCTGGCACATAGTGGGGAGTACCCGGGGCCACGTCCCCCTGCGCCGGTGTGCGTCACCCCGTTCGCCAGGCAACGCCCAGACGTGCTCCCTCAACTACCCTGAAGGCCCGCCTTACTTGAAGGAGCGACAGATGCCTGCCAAAGCGCAGATCGGGGTGTCCGGGCTCGCGGTCATGGGCCGCAACCTCGCCCGTAACTTCGCTCGCAACGGTTACACCGTCGCCGTCCACAACCGCACCCCGGCCAGGACCCGCTCGCTGATCGACGAGTTCGGCCACGAGGGCGACTTCGTGCCCTCGCAGAGCGTCGAGGAGTTCGTGGCCTCGCTGGAGCGGCCACGGCGGCTGTTGGTGATGGTCAAGGCGGGCGAGCCCACGGACGAGGTCATCAAGGAGTTCGCGCCGTTGCTCGAACCGGGCGACATGATCATCGACGGTGGCAACGCCCACTTCGCGGACACCCGCCGCCGAGAGGCCGCGCTGCGCGAACGGGGCATCTACTTCGTGGGCACCGGCGTGTCGGGCGGCGAGGAGGGCGCACTGCACGGCCCGAGCATCATGCCCGGCGGTTCGGTTGAGTCGTACCGCACGCTCGGGCCGATGCTGGAGAAGATCAGCGCCAAGGTGGACGGCGCGCCGTGCTGCACGCACATCGGAGCCGACGGCGCCGGGCACTTCGTGAAGATGGTGCACAACGGCATCGAGTACGCCGACATGCAATTGATCGCCGAGGCGTACGACCTGCTGCGGGGAGTCGCGGGCCTGACACCGCCGCGGATCGCGGAGGTCTTCCGGCGCTGGAACACCGGACGGCTGGACTCGTACCTCATCGAGATCACCGCGGACGTGCTCACCCACACCGACGCCGCCACCGGCAAGCCCTTCGTGGACGTCGTCGCCGACCAGGCCGAGCAGAAGGGCACCGGCCGGTGGACCGTGCAGATCGCCCTTGACCTGGGTGTGCCGGTCCCGGGCATCGCGGAGGCGGTCTTCGCCCGCTCGCTGTCCGGGCACACCGACCTGCGCGCCGCCGCCCGTTCGCTGCCCGGCCCCAAGGGCGGCACGCTGGACGCCAAGAGCGCGGAGCACTTCGCCGACCAGGTCGAACACGCCCTGTACGCCTCGAAGATCGTCTCCTACGCACAGGGCTGGAACATGATCCAGGCCGGTGCCGAGGAGTACGGCTGGGACATCGACCTGGGCGCCGTCGCGTCGATCTGGCGTGGCGGATGCATCATCCGGGCCGCCTTCCTGGACCGCATCCGCGCCGCGTTCGACACCGACAGGACGCTGCCGAGCCTGCTGGCGGACGCCCAGTTCGCCAAGGAGATCGGCGAGGCGCAGGGCGCCTGGCGCACCGTGGTGGCGGCGGCCGGTGAGCACGGCATCCCGGCCCCCGGCTTCTCCGCCGCGCTCGCGTACTACGACGCGCTGCGCGCCCAGCGACTGCCCGCCGCGCTCACCCAGGCACAGCGCGACTACTTCGGCGCGCACACCTACCGTCGCGTCGACCGCGACGGCAGCTTCCACACCCGGTGGGCGCAGGACAAGTCCGAGGCCGGGGCGTAGGGCCGCGTCGCCCTTCCGGCGGTTTGCGGTGGGGTGCCGCGGGGCGCGGTTGTCGCGGAACGCCGGGCCGTGGAGTTGCTCGCCGCTGCGCCGGGATTCATTGGGTCAAGCGCCCAAGTTCCGGCGGCGTTCGGGGTTGGCTGCCGTTGGGGACACGCCGCGTCCTGGGTACGGGCGGCAGCGCCGCTGCGAGCCGCTGGGACTGTTCTTCCGTCAGATCGCCGTGGGACCGGGGCGTGTCGCCGACCGTTCACCAGCGAGTAACCCGATTCCTCCGCCAAGTTCCCGCGCGACGTGGCAACCTATGGCGCGCGCGACCGGGGGTGGCTGTCCGCTGCCTCCGTCCCGTCGTCTACGCGCGTCGCCACAACAGGGGCGACCGTGATCCGCGAAGGAGCAGGATGCGTAACGGAAAGGTGCTGGCCCTGGCGCTGGCAGCCGCACTCGGAGCCGGGGCGGTGGCGGCTTCCCCGGTGGCGGCGGCGCCCACGGGCTCGCGGCACGCTAGCGGCCAGTCGAGATGCTCGCTGAACTCCGGCGACCGCAAGGTCAGCCACGTGATCTACCTGCAGTTCGACAACGTGCACTTCACCCGGGACAACCCGAACGTGCCCTCGGACCTGGAGCAGATGCCCCACCTGCTCAACTTCCTCAGGGGCAACGGGGTGTTGGACACCAACCACCACACCCCGCTGATCGCCCACACCGGTGATGACATCCTCACCTCGATCACCGGCCTGTACGGCTCGCACCACGGCCAGGCGATCTCCAACTCCTACCGGTACTACACGCCTTCCGGTACCACCAGTTCCGCCAACAGCTTCGCGTACTGGACGGACGGAGTGGCCGACTCCTCCACGCCCACGCCAACCGACACCGCGCCGACGATGGTGGGCCAGGACGGGAAGATCGCACCGGCGCCCTGGGCCGCGTACACCAAGGCCGGGTGCGACTTCGGGTCGGTCTCCACGGCCAACACCGTGCTGGAGAACACCGGCGTCGACATCAACAAGGTCTTCGGCGCCAACTCGCCCGAGGCAGCCGAAGCCAAGGCCGACCCCTCGCTCGCCACCACCGACTACCTCGGTATCGGCATCCACTGCGCCAAGCACTCCGCACTGTGCGCCAAGGGCCACACCAACTCCGACCTGCTGCCGGACGAACCCGGTGGCTACCACGGCTACCAGGCCCTGTTCGGCGCCAAGAACGTCGACCCGGTGATCTCGGCCAACGGCAAGATCACCGCCACCGACGGCAGCACCATCACCGACCCCAAGGGCCGTCCCGGCTTCCCCGGCTTCGACGCGATGTCGGCCGCCAACTCCCTTGGCTACGTTGCCAAGATGCAGGAGTCCGGAGTCCCGGTCACCTACGCCTACATCTCCGACGCCCACGACCGGCACGCCGCCCCCTACGGCGCCTTCGGTCCCGGTGAGGCGGGCTACGTCGCCCAACTGAAGTCGTACGACAAGGCGTTCGCCGCGTTCTTCGCCAGGCTGGCCAAGGACGGCATCACCGCGGCCAACACGCAGTTCGTGGTGACCTCCGACGAGAACGACCACTTCGTGGGCGGCAAGCCGACCCCCGCCAACTGCGACGGCGTCACCGTGCCCTGCAGCTACGGCCAGGTCGGCGAGGTCAACGCCAACGCGCGCGGGCTGCTCGCCACCCAGCAAGGGGTCAGCACCCCCTTCCAGGTGCACGCCGACTCCGCGCCCAACTTCTACCTCGACGGCCACCCCGGCCCCGCCTCCGCCACCACGCGGGCGTTCGAACGCGCCTGGTCAAAGGTGACCGCTGTCAACCCGATCAGCGGCAGGACCGACACCATCTCCAAGTACCTCGCCGATCCGGCCGAGATGAAGATCCTGCACATGGTCACCGGCGATCCGCTGCGCACGCCGACCTTCACCTCGTTCGCCAACCCGGACTACTACGTCTACGCCGGCGCCGCGAACTGCGGCTCGCCCTGCGTGGCCCTGGGCCCCGCCTACGCCTGGAACCACGGCGACTTCTCCGCGGACATCGACACCACCTGGCTCGGCCTGGTCGGCCCCGGCGTCCGGCACCTGGGCACCACCCACGCGGTGTGGTCGGACCACACCGACATCCGCCCGACGATGCTCGCCCTGCTCGGCCTGGACGACCCGTACACCCACGACGGCCGGGTACTCAGCGAGTTCCTCGACACCTCGGCGCTGCCCCGCGGGCTGCGCTCCGACCGCGACGCGTACCAGCGGCTCGGCGCGGCGTTCAAGCAACTCAACGCCGGGGTCGGGCAGTTCGCCGCGGACACGCTGACCGCCTCGACCAAGGGCATCGTCTCCCGGACCCCGGGTGACAACCGGTACCTGAAGACCACCGCCGGGCTCAACCGCCTCGGCGCCGCACGCGACCGTCTCGCCGGGCGGATCGCGGTACTCCTCGACAACGCCGCCTTCCACGGCCACCGCCTCGACCAGGGGGCGGCCAACCGCCTCACCCAGCAGGCGCGGTCGCTCCTTCGGCAGGCTCACGACCTGGCCAAGAGCTGAGGCACCCGAGCGTAAGCGGTTGGCGCCCCGCATGGTTCGACCACGCGGGGCGCCGCCGCGCGGTGGATGGCGCGTCGACGGCATGTCGCCGCACTCCCAGCGGAGCGCTTAGTCGGTGTCCGTCGCCGCGAGAACAGCGATGCGGCGGCGGTCGGGAGACAGGGCGGCTATGCCGTAGTCCGAGCAGACCTCGTTGTGGAACCAGTCCGCGTCGGCCTCGAAATGGAACCATGTGCTCTGCCGGGCATGGTGCTCCACCTCCTCCGCGCTCGCGCCCGCGGGGGCGCCGCTCAGCCCCGCCATCGACTTCCATGCCCACAGCCGACCGTAGGCGCCGTGCGCTCCGGAGCTGTACATGCCGCCCTTCGACGCGGTGGTGAACAGCAGGTGCCAGATCTCGTCAACGGGGCGCGCGGCGACCTCGAAGCGATCCGTGGGGCCGAGCCCGTCGACACAGGACATGGGCAAGGTCGGCAGCACAGCGGGCACACGGTCGGCCGTGATGGGCTCGTCCAGCATGAAGACCCAGGCCCCGCAGGCACCCCAGCCGCCCGCCTCCACGGCGGCGACGATGGTCTCGTGCACGTCGGCGGTCGCGACGTCCCGAAGGGCCAACCGGTCGGCCGTACGTGGTGTCGGCGGATCCACCCGGCCCTTGTCCGGCAACACGGTTGACGATCCCGACCCAGCGGCGCCGTTTATCGAGCGGCTTGGGAAGTCGGCGTCGGCCTCAAGGTCGCGGCGGTGGCCCGGGAGCCAGGCCAGGGGATGATAGCCGGGCTGTACGATCAGCCAGTAGCGCAGTGGTGGGAACGCGTCGACATCCACGCCACGGAGCACCAACTCGTGGAACAGGCAGGCGCGTAGCTCGTCCAACCGCTTCCACTCGCCGCGGTCGAAGACGGTGGAGGCCAGATCGTTGACCTTGTGGTGCTCCGCCAGGAGCGAGGCGACGAACCGATCGGTGGCGGCGGCGAACGGGCCCTTTTCGAGAAGTTCGAGCAGTCGCACGAGGCTGTCACGGCCAGGAGTGACGGCGAGCACCCGTACCACATGGGCCAGTTGGTGTTCGTACTCCCGTGCCTGTGCGACAGCGGCCGCATGCCGGTCGGCCAGTCGCATCCCCAGGTCACGTACGTAGCGGACATCTCCACGCGCGGCGTGCTGTTCGGCCTGGTCCCATACGGAACGGCCGAGATCATCCTTGGCTTCTTGCACGTCAGCCACCCTATGCCGGGCGGATTCACGGGCGGAGCGGGGCCGGAGCAGGTATCAGTCCCAGCCCGGGAGGGAGCAACTCCGCCGGGGAGTCAGGTGTGTTCGGTGGCCGGTGTGGTGGCGTAGCGGCTCATCAAGTACCGATTGGCCTGCTCGGTCAGTTCCTGGCCGCTGGTGAGGGCATCCCGAATGTCCCGGAAGTACTGGACGAAGACATCCGGGCTGAAGGTGGTCAGCATGACGACCGGTTCGTCGCCGGGGTTGGCGAAGGTGTGCGGGACGCCCGGCGGTACGACGACCAACGTGCCCCGTGCCGCGTCGTACTCGCGTTCCTCGACGGTGAACCGGGCGGTGCCGGAGATGATGTAGAAGCCCTCGTCGTGCAGGGCGTGACGGTGCAGGGTCGGCCCCTTGCTGCGCGGGGCGAGCGTCACCTCGCCGATGGCCAGACGGTGCCCGGTCGTGCTGCCGTCCTCCAGGATGCGCATCCGGATCGGCCCGAGGTCGATGACCTCGCCATCGTGCGGTGTGACGATCGAGACATCGTGCACGTTCATATCGCTCACTCTAGGGTCCGAGGCGGCGGGCGGAAGTCCGACACGAGGCGCACGTCGTGACGTATCAGGGCGGCCCGGCGACCTGAGTGACGAGGAGTTCGAGCCGCCTCGGTGAGGTCGCGGGCGGCTGTGGTGATCAACCGGCGGCTTTCTGCCCGTTCGCGCTCTCGGCGCCGCTGTACTGCCAGGGGAACGCCAGCGGCTACTTCATCGTGAAGGGGGTGCGTGATGTAGCCGTGGCCTCAACGGTGTTCCTGCTGCTCGCGCTGGGGCAGCGCCGAACCCTCGGTTGAGTGGTGCTCATTGACGCCATCCTTCCGCTGGGCGACGCCACCGCGGTCGTCACCCATGGCGGCACGCTCGCCACCGCGCTTTCCGCCCATGTGTCGGCTGCGGCTATCACCCTCCTCACGGCCATCATGCTGCTGACCGAGGACCGCCGCGCGAAGACCTGATGAGACATTGGCCAAGTGGCCAGGCCCCGGCCAACCGTCAAGCCCCCGGCAGAGCAGGGCGATTGGTCAGGGTGCGGGCGATGTCCAGGGTCAGGCGGTGCCAGGGGCGGCGTGGGTCGCGGGTGGTGAGTCGGGCGATGCGGCGCAGCCGGTAGCGCATCGACTGCGGGTGGAGATGCAGGTCGCGGGCCGCTGCGGTGGCGGAGCCGGTGTCCAGGTAGGCGCAGAGCGCGGTCAGCAGGTGCCGTTGCGCGGGCTCGGTCAGCGGGCCGAGGACGATTCGGGCGATCTGGTCCGCGGTGGCGGTGGCGCGACCGGCGAGCAGGCTCAGTACGTGCGCGTCGGCGTCGGTGAGCAGCCGTCCGGGCTGGTGGGCGTGGCCGGGGGCGGTGTCCAGCGCGTCCGCGGCCAGCCGATAGGCGGCCGCGACGCGGTCGGAAGGCTCCCGGGTGATGGCGCAGCCCCGCCACGCCCGGGCCCGCAGCGCCGCCGCGGCCTCGTCCGCCACCGCCGCGGGCAGCAGCAGGACGACGCGCGGCCCACGCGTGGTGGCCAGCGGCGTCGCGGCGCCCGCGGACGGGGTGAGCGCCCCCAGCAGCTCGGCGGCGGTGGCCTCGGCCGCGAACGGCTCTGGCCCGCCGGGCTCGGCCAGCAACAGGCAGTAGGGATCGGGCAGTTGGACCTCCAGCCGCTGGGCGCGGTCGGCGATCGCACCGGCCGAGGCGTGCCGTCTGGCGATCAGGTCGTCCAGCAGATCGCGCAGCGCCCGCGTGCGGTCGCTGGCCAGGTACTCGGCGGTGGCGGCGTAGGCGGTGGACATCACCTCGGAGAGGGTGTCCAGGGTGGTCAGCAGCAGCCGGGTGAGGGCGAAGATGTCCGCGCCGTCGACCAGCCCGTCGGCGCGGGCCGCGATCAGCTCGGTGATGGTGGTCAGCGCCACCCGGTAGGCCCGCAGCACGGCCTGCACCGGGCGGCCGTCCGCGGCGCGGGCCGCCGCGATGCCGCGCAGCAGCCGCAGGTCGGCGGCCTGCAGCGTGCCGTCGGCGGCCCACAGGTACAGCAGGCGGTTCAGCGCCTTGCCGGTGATGGCCCTGACCTCCGCCATCCGGCCGTCGTCCAGCGCGGCGTAGGCGGGCACCCGCTCGTGCACCGCCGCGATGACCGCCTCGACGGTCCGCGGGTCGCCCAGCAACTCACGCCGGACCCGTTCGCGTTCCTGGTGCGCCACCGGCGGCCCCTCCCGACTTTGTCACAGGGTGATAGTCCTGGCGGTGCCAGGTGCGCACCGCCATGGACTCGCATTGTCACTCTGGCGAGGATCGGACGTGCACCAGACCCCCGACGAGAGGCAGGGCGCATGGCCGAGGAGTGGGCGGCGTTCCAGTACGAGATCTACCTGAACGGCATGACCGGCGCGGTGCCCCGGCTGCCCACCGATCTGACCCGGCTGGAGGAGGTCGCCGAGGCCCGGCTCGGCCCCGGCCCGGTCGGCTATGTGGCGGGCAGCGCGGGCAGCGGCCGTACCGCGCGGGCCAACCGGGACGCCCTGGACCGCTGGCAGATCGTGCCGCGCATGCTGCGCGACGTACAACACCGCGACCTGTCCGTCGAGTTGCTCGGCGCCCGGCTACCGGCGCCGCTGGCCCTCGCGCCGGTGGGCGTGCTGTCGATCCTGCACCCGGACGCCGAGAGCGGTGCCGCGCGGGCCGCCGCGGCGCAGGGCGTACCGTTCACCCTCTCCTCGGCCTCCAGCACGCCGATGGAGCAGGTCGCCGAGGCGATGGGGGAGGCGCAGCGCTGGTTCCAGCTGTACTGGCCGAAGGACCGCGAGGTCACCGAGAGCCTGCTGGCCCGGGCGAAGGCGGCCGGGTACACGGCGCTGATCGTCACGCTGGACACCTGGCTGCTGGCCTGGCGGCCGCGCGACCTGGACCAGGCTTACCTGCCGTTCCTGCACGGCGTGGGCACCGCCAACTACTTCACCGACCCCGCCTTCCAGGCCGGGCTGGCCAAGCCGGTGCACGAGGACCCCAACGCGGCCGTACTGCACTTCGTGAACATGTTCGCCGACCCCACGAAGACCTGGGACGACCTGGACTTCCTGCGTGAGCACTGGGACGGGCCCATCGTGCTCAAGGGCATCCTGCACCCCGACGACGCCCGCCGCGCCGCCGATGCCGGGATGGACGGCATCGTCGTCTCCAACCACGGCGGGCGCCAGGTCAACGGGGCGATCGGCGCCGCCGACGCGCTGCCCGGCGTGGTCCAGGCGGTCGGCGACCGGCTCACCGTGCTGTTCGACAGCGGGATCCGCACCGGCGACGACATCTTCAAGGCCCTCGCGCTGGGCGCCCGCGCCGTACTCCTCGGCCGCCCCTACGCGTACGGGCTCGGCCTGGACGGCCAGCCGGGCGTGGAGCACGTCATCCGCTCGGTGCTGGCCGAGTTCGACCTCACCCTGGCCCTGTCCGGGCACACCTCCCCGACCCAGCTCACCACCGACGCCCTCACCCGAACCAACGCCTAGGAGCCCTGAGTTGTCCAACGAGCGGAACGCACCGCGCAACGTGCTCGCCATCGTCTCCCCGCACGTCGGCGGCCGGGCCGCCGGAACCGCGCTGGCCGCGGTCTTCGCCGACCGCGCCCAGGTCACCGTGGTCGAAGCGGCCGACGAGGACCCGAAGGCGCTGCGCGAGGCCCATGTCATCATCACCGGCCTCGGTCCGGTGACCGAGGAGCACATCGCCGCCGCCCCCCAGCTGCGGCTGATCCAGTGCGCCAGCCACGGCTTCGACTACGTGGACGTGGCCGCCGCCCAGCGGCGCGGCGTTCCGGTGAGCACCATCGGCTCAAGCGGCGCGGAGCAGCAGAACGTCGCCGAGCAGACCTTCGCCCTGATGCTCGCCCTGGCCAAGCAGCTCATCCCCGCGCACAACGCCCTGGTCGAGGCGGACTGGGCGCTGCCGCGGCTGCAGCAGTCCATCACCGAGCTGTCCGGCAAGACCCTGGGCATCATCGGCTTCGGCCGCATCGGCCAGGAGGTGGCCCGCCGCGCCGCCGCCTTCGGGATGCGGGTGATCTACACCGACCGGTCGCGTACCGAGCACCAACTCGACGCGGTGCGGGTGGAGTTGGACGAGCTGCTGCGCGCCGCCGACTACGTCTCCCTGCACGCCCCGCTGACCGAACAGACCCGGCATCTGCTGGGCGCCGAGCGGCTGCGCATGCTCAAGCCCACCGCGTTCGTCATCAACACCGCACGCGGTGCGCTGATCGACCAGGACGCGCTGGCCGACGCCCTGGAGGCGGGCGCGCTCGCCGGTGCGGGACTGGACGTCTTCGACCCCGAGCCGCCCACCGCCGCACTGCGGCTGCTGCGCGCCCCCGGAGTGGTGCTGTCGCCGCACGTCGCCGGGGTGACCCGGGAGACCCTGGTGCGCATCGCGATGGCCGCGGTGCGGAACGTCTCCGACTACCTGGACGGCAAGGAACCGCGGGACGTCGTGGCGTGACGCTGAGCGCTCCGCTGGGAGTGCGGCGATGTGGGTCGATCGTCCGCGGCGCCGCGCCGGTCATACGACGGAGCGCTCCGGCATGGGCACCTCCTCGCCGTCCAACTGCAGCGTGACGCGGGGGATGGCGGAGCCGAACCGGGCCTGGTGCACATGTATGCGGAACGGCAGGGGCGGGTCGTCGGGCAGTTCACCGGTGAGCAGGCTGGTGCCGGAGCCGTGCACACGCTGGCAGAACACCTCCTTGCCGTCGACCAACAGCTCGATCTCGCTGGTCAGCCCGGACCGCACGGTCACCGTGATCGAATGCCCGCCGTGGTCGATGTGGAAGTGGTGCGGACGCCCCATGACGCACCTCCGTCGTGCTCAGGTGCCGTCCATCCAGCTGCCCATCCAGCTTAGGCCCGCTCCGCCGGGTTGTCCGCCGTGCCGGACAGCCACAGGTCCGGGCCGAACACCTCGCAGTGGATGTCCGCCGCGCGCACGCCCAGTTCCAGCAGCTGGGCGCGAACGGCGCGCATGAAGGGCAGCGGGCCGCACAGATAGGCGGTGGTGCCCGCCGGTACGGGGACGGTGCGCAGGTCGACCAGCCCGGTGCGGTCGGCGGGCCAGGGGCCTTCGGGGTCCTCGTACCACACATGCGCGGTGGCGTCGGGCAGCTTGGCCACGAGCTGGTCGAAGTCGTTGCGGAAGGCGTGGGTGCGCGGGCTGCGGTCGGCGTGTACGGCGATCACCTGCCGCTGTGCGCCGGTGTTGGCGAGCTGGCCGAGCATGGCGTTCATCGGCGTACAGCCGATTCCGGCGGAGGCGAGCAGCACGGGGTTGTCGCCCTCGTCCAGGGTGATGTCGCCGAACGGTGCGCTGACCCGCAGCACGTCGCCGTCGTGGACGTGCTGGTGCAGATGCCGGGAGACGGCGCCGTCGGCCTTGACGGTGAACTGCAGGGCCGCGGTGCGCACGCCGGAGAGGCTGTACTGGCGTATCTGCCGTGCCCCGTCCGGGAGTTGGACCTGCGCGGAGACGTACTGGCCCGGCCGGGACGGCGGCAGCGGGGCGTCATCCACGGGCCGCACGAGGAACGTGACGACATCGTCGGTCTCCTGGTACCGCGCCAGCACCCGGTAGTCGCGCCAGACGTCGCCGGATGCGGCGCCGACGCCCGTGTAGAGCCGTTCCTCGATGGCGATCAGGGCGTTGGCCATCAGCCAGTACACCTCGTCCCACGCCGCGGCGACCTCCTCGGTCACCGCGTCGCCGAGCACCTCGGCGATGGCGGCGAACAGATGGGTGTGGACGATCTCGTACTGGTCGCGGGTGATGCCGAGCGAGGCGTGCTTGTGGGCGATACGGGCGAGCATCGTGTCGGGACGTCGGTCGGGATGGCTGACCAGGGCGCTCGCGAAGGCGGCGATGGAGCCCGCCAGTGCCTGCTGCTGGGCGCCGTTGGCCTGGTTGCCGCGGTTGAACAGGTCGCGCTCCAGCTCCGGGTGCGCCGCGAACAGCCGGACGTAGAAGACGCTGGCGATCTCACCGATCGCCGCGCCCACGGCGGGCAGGGTGGCGCGGATGGTGTTGGCGGACTTCGGCGACAACATCAGGTCTCTCCAAAGCGGTATCTAAGATTCGTATTTTTGGGCGTGCGGTACCGGCCTGGCGCGCATCGGGCGCGCGACGGGTATGTGGTGGTTCAGCCGCGCAGCGGCAGCCCTATCAGCACCGGGCCGGTGGGGGAGGCGACCAGGTCCTCGATGGTGATCGGGTCGAGCGCGCCGTAGAAGGCGTCCTGCGCGGCTCGCAGTGCGCTGCGCAGCCGACAGGCGGCCCGCAGCGGACACGGCGGCTCGTCCTCGCAGCCGACCACGTCCCCCACCCCCTCCAGCTCCCGCACCAGGCGGCCCAGTGAGCCGGTGCGCCCAGTGTGGGTGAGGGACAGACCGCCGCCCCGGCCACGGCGAGCCTCGACGACGCCGAGGTGCTGGAGCCGGGTAACGACCTTCGCCGCGTGGGTGTAGGGCACGGCCATCGCGTCGGCCACCTCGCGGGTGGTCGGCGCGATGGCCTCGTCCGCCACCGCGAGACGCATCGCGATGCGCAGCGCCAGGTCGGTACTCTTGGTCAGTCGCACGAACAGCAGACTAACTAATGCGAATCGGGCACTCCTATTTGGGGGGTGCCATAGTGCGCCAACCCGCCCTTGAAAGGCGCCGGGGCGCGGCGAAGCTCCAGGTCATAGGGTTGAGCCTGCCGTTCGCCGGAGCGGCGTGGGAGCGGGTAAGAGGCGGAGGAACGGATGTCGGTCAGGCGCCGGGCGGTACTGGCGGTCATGGCGGGAGGCGTGCTGGCGGGCTGCGGCACGACGCGGAACACGGCCGCGGGCGCGTCACCGACCCCCACCGGCACCCCCTCGGCGAGCCCCACACCCTCGGCGGCGCAGCCGGTCGTCCCCACCCGCGCCGAGGAGGTCGCGCGCTACGGACACCTCGCCCCCACCAGGTGGGGCCTCGACGGCGTGCCCGGCATGGTCTCGCGGCTGCCCGCCGGACAGCAGGGCATCGCGCTGACCTTCGACGCGTGCGGCGGCCGGGGCGGCAGCGGGTACGACGCCGCCCTGATCGAGGTGCTGCGCGCCCACAAGGTGCCCGCCACCTTGTTCATCAACTCCCGCTGGATCGACGAGAATCGGCCAACCTTCGACCGGCTCGCCGCCGACCCGCTGTTCGAGATCGCCAACCACGGCACCAGACACCTGCCGCTGTCGGTGGCCGGACGCTCCGCGTACGGGATCCCCGGCACCCGTAACGCCGCGGAGGTGTACGACGAAGTGGCCGGGAACCGTGCGAAGCTCACCGGACTCCTCGGCCACCCGCCCCGGTACTTCCGCTCGGGCACCGCCTACTGCGACGACGTGGCCGCGCGCATCGTCGGCGACCTCGGCGAGCGGTTCATCAGCTTCGACGTCAACGGCGATGGCGGCGCCACCTTCACCCCCGAGCAGGTCCACCAGGCCGTGCTCACCGCGCGGCACGGCTCCATCGTCATCAGCCACATGAACCACCCCAGGGGCGGCACCGCGCGCGGATACGCCACCGCCCTACCGCGACTGCTGGAATCCGGCCACCACTTCGTACGGCTCTCCGACGCGCTGACATGAGCGATCCTTGGGGCATGCGCGACGATCCGTCCTACCCGGCGCACCGGGCGCCCCGGGCGGCATCGCTGCCGGAGCTGGACGCGGCGGTGCCCACCTGCCGGGCCTGCCCGCGGCTGGTGGAGTGGCGTGAGCACGCCGCGCGGGTCAAGCGCAGGGCCTTCCAGGACTGGGACTACTGGGCCCGGCCGGTGCCCGGCTTCGGGCCGCCGGACGCGGCACTGGCCGTGATCGGGCTGGCGCCCGCCGCGAACGGCGGCAACCGCACCGGCCGGATCTTCACCGGCGACCCGTCCGGTGACGTGCTGTACGCGGCGATGTACGAGGTGGGCCTCGCCTCCCAGCCGACGGCCACCCATCCCGGCGACGGGCTGGAACTGTACGGGGTGCGGATCGCCGTGCCGGTGCACTGCGCGCCGCCGCAGAACCGTCCCACCACGGCCGAGCGGGACACCTGCCGCCCGTGGCTGGCACGGGAGCTGGACCTGCTGCGGCCCACGCTGCGGGCCGCGCTCGCGCTCGGGTCGTTCGCCTGGCAGGCGTCGCTGCCGGTGCTGGCCAGCGCGGGATGGCGGCTGCCCAGGCCGCGCCCGGCCTTCGGGCACGGGGCGCACGTGCTGCTGGCGGACGAGCGCGGCGGCCCGGGACTGCATCTGCTCGGCTGCTACCACCCCAGCCAGCGCAACGTGTTCACCCGCCGCCTCACCCCCGCCATGCTCCGCGACACGCTGCGCGAGGCCGCCGAACTCGCCGGGCTGCCCCGGCCGCCGTCCACCGACCGCCGCTGATCCCCGCCCCCGCCCGACATGCGCGGTGCGCCGACCTGGCGGAAGGTGAGCATATGAACCAGCATCACCACCACCGCTCGCCCGCACGGGCCTTCGACATCGACACCCGCCTGGTCACCGCCGGAGCGATGCTCACGGTGTGCGGCTCGCTGGTGGCGTGCGCCGGTTTGGCACTCGCTGGTTTCGCGCTGGTCAACGCGGGACGGCAGTGGGTACGGCAGATGGAGGTGCCGCCCGGCGAACTGGCGGCGGCCAAGCTGCGCCAGGCCAAGCAGGCGTCGCTGGCGGGCATGCAGGCATGGCAGGCGGCCCAGGGCGACGGGGGCAGGACGAATCCCTGACGGCACCCTCCGGTCGCCCGGCGCGCGGCGGGTGCTTCAATCGCGGCATGGTTGATCATGTTGTGCTGCGCGTTTTCGTCGGCCCCGACGGGCGCGGCGGGAACCCGCTCGGCGTCGTCACCGACGGCGCCCAGGTGCCCGACGCGGACGAACGGCAGCGGCTGGCCGCCCAACTCGGCTACAGCGAGACGCTGTTCGTCGACGACGCCTCGCGTGGCGCGGTCGACATCTACACCCCCAGCGCCCGGTTGCCGTTCGCCGGGCACCCGCTGGTCGGCATCTCCTGGCTGCTGCGGGAGCGCGGCCAGGGAACCGAGGTGCTGCGTCCGCCCGCGGGGGACGTGCGGACGTGGGCGGACGGCGACATCACCTGGATCCGCGGCCGCGCCGAGTGGGCGTCCGGGCGGCGCACCCGTCAGTACGCCTCGGCGGCCGAGGTCGACGCCCTCCCCGCACCGCCGCCGGGCGAGGGCTGGCTGTACGCCTGGGCGTGGCTGGACGAGGCGGCCGGGCGCGTTCGGGCCAGGGCCTTTCCGCGGCGCGGCGACAACATCGTGGAGGACGAGGCGACGGGCGCCGCCGCGGTCATCCTGACCGCGGAACTCGGCCGCCCCCTGGACATCCGCCAGGGGGCGGCCTCGCAACTGCTCACCCGCCCGCACGGCACCGGCTGGATCGAGGTCGGCGGCCGCACGGCCTTCGCGTGACTGCTCGCGGCAGCCGGTGACCGCGACCCGCGCCAGCCCCTAATGCGTCGGGATGTGGTCACCGGGCGGAGTAGACGGCGTCGCAGAACTCGGCGATCTCGTGTTCCGGCAGGTTGCGGACGACATCCGCCTCGCTGATGACGCCGACCAGACGCTTCTTCTCCAGCACCGGAAGCCTGCGGATCCGGTGGTCCTCCATCATGTGCAGTGCCTCGCCGACGTCCGCGTCGGCGTCGATCCAGTGCAGCTCGCTGGCGAAGTCACGGGCCTTGACATTCGCCGGATCCTTTCCTTCCGCACAACACTTGATCACGATGTCGCGGTCGGTGATGATCCCGGTCAACCGGTCGTGGTCACAGATCGGCAGCGAACCCACGCCGAGGTCGCGCATCATCATCGCGGCGTCCTTGAGGCTCTTCTCCGCGTCGACGCACTGGGCGCCCTGGTGCATGATGTCGCGGGCCTTGCCTTGGAGTGCTGTCTTGCGCTTCGCCACTGTGGCTCACCTCCTCGGTGATTCCCGGCCATGCCGGTATTCCTCTGCCAGGGCGAACCCGTGCATACCGAGAAAAGTGCTGGACACCTCCATACTGACCACGCGCCGCGCATCACACCATCGGAGGCGCCCGAACGGGTGAACTTCGCGCGCTAAGCGCTTCGCCGGAAGTGCCGCGATGTGCCGTCGATCGGCTGCGGCACCGTCGTCCCACGGGTCGCTGCCGAACCGCAGCGGACTCCACCCCGACCTGCTTACTGGCCGACGACCCGGGCCCGCAGGTGGACCAGTCCCGCGACCCCGAACTGGAGGGTCAGGGGCAGTGTGCCGTTGGCGACGGCGCCGTTCACCTTGGGGAGTTGGACGTCGGGGCCGTTGTGGCCGCCGAAGGTGACGGTGGTGCCGGGGTCGAGCAGGACGCCCGAGGTGGACAGCGAACCGTTGCCGGTGCTGTTGCCGCGCAGCGCGGCGCGGCCCCCGTTCGGGGTGGCGACCATGGCCAGGTGCTCCGGAACGGTGCCGCCGTTGCGGATGGACATGGTGAGCTGGCCGGTGCTGATGTGCGCCACGGCGTTGTGGACCGCCAGGTTGGTGCCGGGCACCTGGATGGTGAGCTCGCCCGGGGTGGTGGCGGTGTCGCTCGGCGTGGCAGGGCCGGTGGGTCTGGTCTGACCGCCCGAACAAGCCGTTGTCAGAAGGAGGGCGGCGGCCGCCAGCACGGCCGCGCGGCGGGTTCGGGGGATGACGCCGCTGCGTGTCATCCCTGCATTATGCGCCTGCGGGCGGGGCGTCGAGGGCACGGGCCGGGGGCGCCGGGGGCTTGGTCCCCCCGGCACTCCTCCCCGCGCGATGGCGAGCCGCCACAACGGTGCGGCCCGGCGGTGCCGGACCGATCGGGGCCGACGCCCGTCAGCCCCGGAGGGTCAGCGGGCCGGGTAGCTGTACGTGTAGCCCTGGGCGTCCAGCTGGTCCAGCAGTGCCGCGAGGGCCGCGACCGACTGGGAGCGGTCGCCGCCGCCGTCGTGCATCAGGATGATGCCGCCGGGCCGCAGCTCCTGGTTGATGGTCTTCATGATCGCCGGGGCACCGGGCCGCTTCCAGTCGTTGGTGTCGACCGTCCAACCCAGCGGGCGCAGGCCGTGATCGGCCGCGATGTTGCGGATCGCCGGGCTGAAGTCACCGCCGGGCGCACGGTAGTACCACAGCTTCGCCCCGGGACCCGCGGCAGCGGCTATCTCCCGCTGGGCGTCGACTATCTCGTGTGTGTTGTAGTCCAGGGACTTCTTGCTCTGCTGCTCGTCGTGGTGCACCGAGTGGTCGCAGAGCCGGAACCCGTCCTCGGTGATCTGCTTGGTGAGGTAGGGGTAACGCTGGGCGTTCGGACCTATCTCGCAGAAGGTCGCCTTGGCGTGGTGCTGCTTGAGCAGCGCCAGCACCTGCGGCGTCCACCGCGGGTCGGGACCGTCGTCGAAGGTCAGCGCCACCGACTTGCCGCCGTCCTCCGTACCGTGCTGGATCGACGTGCTCACCAGCGGCGTACCGGACGGCGCGCCGGCGGACGGGCTGCCCGGCTGTGCGCCGCCGCTCTGCGCCGGAACCGGGGCGGAGGTCGGGGACGAAGCCTGTCCCGTCGGCGCCGAAGAAGCGGTCGGCGACGGCGAGAAGACGGAACCGGAGGCCGACGCGGCGGCGGAGGGGGCCCCGGAGGCCGACGGGGAACCGGTGGCGGTCCTGCCGGGGGAGGCGGCCGACGCCGAGTCGATCGACCGGGTGTGTGCGTGGACCTGTGGGCCGCACGCGGCCAGGGCGGCGCCGGAGAGCGTCACCATGAGGGCGGCTGTCGTCCTCTTCGCACTGGCGAATGCCACAGCTGTACCTCCAACGGCATCGTTGATGGGATGCCTGAATTGCACCTTCAGTAACTGTTCATGCGCAGGGAGTACGGATCGGATTGCGAGTCGGGATCAGCCGGTGAGGCTGTGGGAATCCGGCGCGACGGGCCGCACTGTATGGCCAACGGCGGCCGACTCGCTCATCTCCGGTTCACTTCATGCAGAGAATCGAATACGGAGAGTCCGATTTGCGCTTTATGTCGTCAACCGTAGGGGAAGGTGGGCGCTCAGCCTAGAGCGTTTGATGTGAGATATGTCCCTTATGCTCTACGGCCCTGGTGTGACGGGAGGGGAAACGGGCTGACGTGGCCCCTCGTTCGGCTGACGGTGGCCGCCTGGCCGTGACGGCGGCGTCCGTATCCCAACCCGCCCAGTATGGCGGGTGGTTGGGGGTTTGGGGACCGTGCCCGACGAAAAACGGCGGCGGACGACGGTCCCGCACCCCTCGATCGGAAAAGGCAGTTAGCTCGCGGACTGGTACCGCTCGATGACATCGCCCGGAATCCGGCCGCGCGGACTGACCTCGATGCCCTGCTCCTTGGCCCAGGCGCGCACCTTCACCGGGTCGGGGCCGGTGGCCGCGGAACCCCCGCTCGCCGACCGCTTGGCCGGGCCGCGGCGTGAACTTCCCGTTTTCCTGCCGTGCCGGATGAAAGGCGCAAGGGCCTCAAGGAGTTTGTCGTAGTTGTCGGCGCCGAGGTCGATCTCGTAGCCGATGCCGTCGACGCTGAAGGTGTGGGTGGCAATGTCGTCACCCTGTTCACCGCTGATGTCGTCGGTGAAAAGGGTGATCACGCGCTGAACCATTGTCTTGGATCCTTTCCAGGCAGGCCAGTGGATGCTACCGGTGTCTGCTCTTGGGACCCAAAGGCACCGGGAAATACCCGCTGTTCCACACCGTTCGGCCCGGCATACCGCTCAACTGGTGCGTGCGCGGCGACATCTGCGTCCTGGGGTCATTGCCGCCAGTGGGGGCGACGCAGAACCGAGCTTCGCGGAGTCGGTGCGCGGGACGCCGTACAACGTGCCGCATTCGCGGGGGCGTTGGCCCGGGGCGGCCCGCGGCGCGGGCGCACGGTTCATGGCGACGGGGGCGACCACTCGCCGATGCGCACCACGGCCAGCGTGATGTTGTCCGGGCCGCCCGCCTCGATCGCCGCCTTCCACAGCTCGAAGGCGGCGCGGCCGTCCTCGTACTCCTGCAGCAGGCCGTTCAACTCCTCGTCGGGCACCGGGTCGGTCAGACCGTCGGTGCACACCAGGAACCGGGCGTCCTCGGTGAGCGGATGGCGCAGTACGTGCGGTCGCACCTCGCTGAACTCGAGCCTGCCACCCAGGGTTTGCGTGACGACGTTGGTGGTGCGCTGTCCGGGCGCCAGCGGCGGGTTGTCGTCCACGCTGAGCTGACGCAGACCGTCCTGGCCGACGTCGAAGACCCGGCTGTCGCCGATGTTGAACGCGAGCGCCGACTCCGGCAGCAAGACGACGCCCGCGACCGTGGTGCCCATGGTCCGCAGATCGGGGTTGGCGTCGGCCGCCGCGTACACGTCGTGGTTGCACGCCTTCAGCGCGTCGCGGAGGTTGGACTCGGTGTCCAGTGCGCGGCCGACCCTGGACAGTCGGCGCACGGTCAGCGCGCTGGCCACCTCACCGCCCGGCTGCCCGCCGAGCCCGTCCGCGACCGCGACGACCAGCGGGGTGCCGAAGGGGAACAGCAGCGTCTGGGGATTGTCCGTCACGGTGCCGCACAGTGTCCACGGCCCGACCGCCAGGCTGTCCTCGTTGTGCTCCCGTACCAGCCCGACGTGGCTCAACGCGCTCACCGCGAGATAGGCCATGACGCCTCCCGTCACGGTCCATGGTAGAGCGCCTGGTCGTCGGCGACCGCTGGACGCGATCGCCCGGAATTCACTCCACGCCGACTCGCTCGGCGCTGTTGTGCCGCTGTGGCGCGCTGGTGCCGCGTGGGTCGATACGAGGCAGGACATAAGGCGCGCCAAGTCCGGGGAGGATGTGCTCCCACAAATCAGTCACGCGTTGCGGGAGATCCGCCCGGCCGTTGAGCGTCTCGGACAGCAGCTGAATACCGGTGAAGCAGCCGATGATGAGTTCGGCCGTTCTCCGCGGATTGATGTGCTTGAGGACGATTCCATCGCTCTGCGCCTTTTCCAGTAAAGAACAGGCGATGTCCGTCCACTCGCGGTAGGGCTGGGTGGCCGGTGCGGTGAAGGAGCCCTCGATGACCAGCCGAACACCGGCCTGCATCATCGGGTTGTTCTGAAGCTCGCGCGCCATGAAATGTGAGGCGTCGATCGCCGCCTGGAGGGGGCAATCGACGGCGTGCGGCGGCAGCAGACGGGTCTGTTCCTCGATCACCGCTTTGGCCAGGTCCTCCTTCGAGGCGAAGTGGAAGTACAGTGCGCCCCTGGTGGTGCCGGATTCCTTCAGGACGTCTTCCACGGCGGAGGCTGCGTAGCCGTTCTTGGCGAACACCACGGCGGCGGCGTTGAGGATGCGTCGGCGAGTTTCCCTGGCTCGCTCTTGCTTCGGTTCTCGCACTTTGAGTTCTCCAGGCGCGCCCGCACGCCATCAGGGTTCGGGTGAGCGTTTCGTCATCTTCGAACGCTAAACCAACTGACTTTCCGGTAGGTATCCTAGCAGCGCAAAAAAGGCAGCCCCCGACGAGGCGGAGTGGTGAACATGTCCATACCCGGGCTGATGGATCCATGGCAGCGCGAGTTCACCGGTACCGCTCCTCGGGAGTATGTGCACCGCCGAGCCATTGCCGAGGTCTTCCTTACCGACGCCTGGCGATGCGTCGGTAAAGACGCCTTCACGTTGATCACGCAGTGGCCGCGTGCTCACCTGCTCTACGCCCCCCTCCATGGCCGCTGGTACGACCCCATGGTTGCCGTGGAAACCATCCGGCAGGCCGGTTTGCTGGTCGCCCATGCCGAATACGGCGTCCCGCTAGGATATCAATTCATAGTGGAATCAATAGAGTTGACGACCCACAAGGCGGTCCCGGTCGGCCCCCTCCCCGCCGAACTCGATCTGCGGGTCGACGCCGACGACTTCAGATGGCGAGGTCAGCGCCTGTCCCACATGCGGTGCACGTTCCACTTCTGGCAGGGGTCCGAGAACGTCATGACCGGCAGCGGGACCTTCACCTGCGTCCCTCCCCGTCTGTACCGGCGGCTGCGCGGCTCCAGGGCCGCAGCCGTCCTGACGCCCCCGCAGCCGCCCGTGCCCGCCGCGGAAACCACCGGCGGACGCCACGAGCAGAACATCCTCCTGGCACCCGGCCGCGGACCGCGCTCATGGCAGCTGAGGGTCGATCCACTCCACCCCGTGCTCTTCGACCACCCCGTCGACCACATGCCGGGCATGGCCTTGCTGGAGGCGGCACGACAGGCCGCCGAAGCCGTCACGGACCCCGGCCTTCTGCCCACCCGGATACGGATCGCCTTCGAACGCTACGTAGAGTTCGGTTCCCCTTGCTGGATCGAGGCCGATCCGGAGCCATCAGGCGACGACGGAACCACCGAGGTGAACGTGATCGCCTGCCAGAGCGGCACTCCAGCATGTAGGGCCACCATCGTCATGAAACCCGGCGCATGAGGGACGGGGGAAGACAGTGCGCGTACTCATCACCGGTGCTTCCGGCTTCATCGGACGGCGGGTCGTCGGGGCCGTGGCGGCGGAAAGCGTCCATCTGCGTCTGCTGCGGCACAACAGCGGTCTCCAGGACACTCCGCGCGATGCGCAGCTCGCGCGCGCGGACCTGACCAACCCGGCATCGCTGCGCGGACTGTGCGACGGGGTGGACGTCCTGGTGCACTGCGCCTCACACATAGGCGATGCCCCCGAACTGTGCGAAGCCGTCAACACCGAGGGCACCAAGGCGCTGGTGGCGGAGGCGCACGGCGCCGGGGTACGGCGCATCGTGTACCTCAGCACCGCGGCCGTCTACGGCGAAGGGCCCTTCACCAACGTCAGGGAAGGGCAGTTCGCCCCCCGACCCGTATCCGTCACCAGCAGCACGCGGCTGGCCGCCGAGAAGGTGGTACTGGCGCACGGCGGAACCGTCCTGCGGCCGCACCTGGTGTACGGGGCGGGGGATCGGTGGGTGATCCCGGCGACCGTCTGGACGGCCTCCACCGTCAAGGCCACCGTCGACGGTGGCCGCGCCCTGCTGTCACTGATCGACGTGGACGACCTGGCCCGCGCCATCGCGGCCTGCGCCCTGAGCCCGAGGCCCCGCCCGGGCGTCTACCACGCCGCTCATCCGCAGCCGGTTCCGCTGAAGGAACTGCTCGATGTCGTCACGTCGCGACTCGGCCTTCCCCGAATCGAGGAAGACCTTCCCTATGACCTGGCCCTGGAGCGCTTCACGGCGCACGGTGGCCGTAAGCGCCATCTCGACATGATGGCGCGGGACCATTGGTTCGACAGCACAAGGCTCTGGTCCGACTTCGACTGCGTCCCCGGCGAGGGGTTCCGCGCACAGTTCGCCCGCCATGCGGACTGGTACCGCGACCACCTGAGGCTCTGAGCACATCAGGTGCCCTCCCGCGTGTGGGCACCTTCTGCGGCGGGCCCCCAGACCAAAGCGGCCTGGGGGCCCGTCAGTCGTTAGGAGCGCGGCTTGGCCAGCAGCAGTTCGGTGTTGTGGTCCGTCGCGGTGCCGAGCTTCTGTGCGGGGGTGGCGTACGGGTCGTTGTACGACAACTCCCGGTACAGCGCGGCCAGTCCGGCGTCGGAGGTGTCGCCGAAGTCCGTGCCGTAGCGGGCGGCCGACTCCACCACGGTGGTGAACAGCGACAGGGTGCCGTCGCCGTTGTCCGCGATCTCGATGATCCGCGCGTGCTGCGGATAGTCGATGTGCGAGGCGGTGTTGATCTCCCAGAACGCCCGCTCGGGCACCGCGTGGCCGTGCGGGATGATCTGGTTGGTGTGGGTGTGGCCGTTGACCCAGGCGACCACGTTCGGATAGCGCTGCAACAGCGCCACCAGGGTGTTGCCGTCGTGCCGGGCCTCGAACGGATGGTACGGATCGGGCAGCAGGTTGCCCATGGAAGCGCTGGTGTGGTGGCTGAAGATGACGACCAACTGGCTGGAGCCGCCGCCGCGCACCAGGTTGCCGTCCGTGTCGTACCAGTGGTCGCTGTGCTGCTTGAGCACCGACTCCAACCAGTCCAGCTGCGCGGTACCGATCGAACCGTCCGCGAAACCCGCCCGGTTGGTGGTGTCCAGGCTGATGCCCAGCACACCGTGCGAGACCGGGAAGGTGTAGTACAGGTGGCCGCTGCTGGCGGCGTCCGAGGTGAAGCCGTGCCCCACCGGTCCCGGGCCGGTGTAGGCCGGGTTGAGGTGGGCCTGGGCGAACTCCTTGGGGCTGAACGGCATTCGGCGCGGATCGGCCGTCACCTGGCGCACCGGCCCGCCGTCGGCCAGCAGCCGGGCCAGCATCGCCACCGCGCTCGCCGGATCGTTGCGCAGCGCGTCGGCCAGTTTGGCCGCGTCGGCGTCGTCGCACCCTTCGAGCTTGCGGTCTCCGGTGTAAAGGGAGTTGAGCAGCCCCAGATCGGGCAGCGAGCCCTCGATGCTGTCGTCGTGGTTGCCGACCGTGGTGTACCAGGGGGTGCGCAGTCCGGGCGCGGTGAACGCACCGCCCGCGGCGGACAGGAAACCGGGCACCTGCGGGAAGCCGTGCGCCTTGTAGTCGTCCTGGAAGGACGACTCCGGGTTCCAGTACAGCGCGCCGCCCGAGTCCTGCACGCCCTCGTAGCGCTTCGGGTCACCGCTGTTGGGGGTGATCCGGCCGCCGCTCATCACCGCCAGGTACCAGTCGAGTTCGATCCTCTCGTGGTTGTCGGTGTTGTCGCCGGTCGCCATGACGAGTGAGAACGGCATGCCCGTGAAGGGGCCGCCGGGCAGCGAGTTGATCCGCTCCACCAGCGAGGAGGCACCGCGCACGGTCAGCGCCTCGTGCGGGCGGTAGGCGCTGTCGAGGTAGCGGGCGAGGTACTCGAACCGCACCGGGGACTCGGTGTCCACCAGGTGCAGATCGGTGAACTGTACGAACGACGCCACGGCGGTGCGCCGGTCATCGCGGGTCGCCGCCGCGGAGGCCAGGTCGGTGCGCACCACCAGCGGCCAACCCGGGCCTGCCTGAAGCCTCTTGTACGCTCCACCGTCGCTCGGCGTCGCCACCTGCTCCAGCGTGGTGCCCGCGGTACGGACGGCCCGGGTGGCGGTGGTGGCCAAGGCGCGGTCGCGCGTCGCGGCGGAGGCGAACCCGCCGCCGACGGCGACGGCCGCGGCGGCTGCCGAGGCTCCGGTGATGAACTGGCGTCTGCTGTATGCGGGCATCCAGCGTTCTCCTGACGGTCGGTGGGGGGACGACTCAAGCGCGTCCGTCGCGGTACGCGCCCGAGGCCCCGACGCCGGGCTACCCGCAGGTAACGCGCCGTCCGCCAGAATGCCCGCAGACATTGGTCCTGCTGTGAACAAATGGCGAAGCAATGGTGAGGAATCGTTGTCGTGTTGGGCCGCCCGGCCGGGTCTCAGGAGATCTCGCCCGGCACCTCGTTCGCCGCGGCCGACGCGGTACCGCGGTCGTTCTGCAGCGACCACAGGTCACGGAACAGGCCCGGCACGGCGACGAGTTCGTCGAACGTGCCCTGTTGGACCACCCGGCCGCCTTGCAGCACCACGATGCGGTCCGCGATCGTCACATTGGTCAGCCGGTGGGTGACCAGCACCACGGCCCGGTCCGTCGCGATGGCCCGTAGCCCGGTGAACACCCGGTGCTCGGCGCGCGGGTCGAGCGCCGCCGTCGGCTCGTCCATCACCAGCAGCCCGGCGGGCCGGTGGAACGCCCGGGCCAGCGCGATGCGTTGCCACTGCCCGCCGGACAACTCCTCACCGCCCAGCCACTCGCGGGCCAGCAGGGTGCGCAGGCCCGAGCGCAGACCGCGCACCACCTCATGGGCGCCGCTCGCCTCGCACGCCTGCCACACCGCGGTGTCGCCCAACGGCACCGGCTGGCCGAGGGTGATGTTCTGCCGGGCGGACAGTGGCCAGCGGGCGTACTCCTGCGGCACCACCGCGACCCGTTGCCAGGCCGCCAGCGGATCCACCTCCCGGGTGTCCACCCCGTCCCAGCGCACCACACCCGAGGTGGGCAGGTAGAGCCGGGTGAGCAGCTTGGACAGGGTCGTCTTCCCCGAGCCGTTCTCCCCGACCAGCGCCAGCACCTCGCCCCGGCGCACCGTCAGCGTCACCCCGTCCACGGCGTTGCGCTCCGCGCCCTCGTACCGGTACACCAGGTTGTCCGCCCGTACCTCCCGTGGCGCCGAGGGCAGCGTGGACCCGCGGCGCAGCCGGTAGCCATCGGCCTCGTCCAGGAACCGCGACCAGTCGTCCAGGTACATCCCGGTACGGAACAACCGGGCGCCGCAGCCCACCAGGCTCTGCACCGACGCCGTGACGGTGCGCAGCGCGAACATCGCGGTACCGGCCGAGGCCACCGACATCCGGCCGGTGCCCAGCAGCAGCATCAGCGCCGCCCACACCAGGCTGGACGCCAGGCCGCCGACCGCCGCGCCGACGAGTGCGGTGCGCGCGCCCCGGCCGACGGCGCGGCGCTCGGCGGCGTTCACCCGGTCGGTAATCGTGCGGTACTTGCCGAGCAGAAAGCGCGCCATGGTGCCGGAGCGGATCTGGTCGGCGGCGTGGGTGTCCGCCATGTGCCAGCGCAGCACCGACAGCATCCGGCGGTGGCCCACCGTCCGCATCGCTGCCAGATGGCTGACCCGGGCCGCCCGCACCTGCGCCACCCCCTGCGGCAGCCCGGCGAGCACCAAGAGCGGTAGCAGCACCGGGTGCAGTGCGGTGAGCACTCCCGCCCCGGCGATCAGCGAGGCGGTCGCGGAGAGCAGGTCCTGGCCCTCCTGGATGAGGTCCTGCGACACCTGCGCGCCGTGCTCCGCGGCCTCCCTGCGGTCGTTGAAGCCAGGGCTGTCGTAGGCGGCCAGTTCCACGTTGATCGCCGCGTCAAGCAGCATCAACTCCGCTTCCTGGGACATCAGCGGAGCCAGCCGGGCCGACAGCCAGTTCACCGCGATGCCCAGCACCGCGCGCAGCCCGGCAGCGGCGGCCAGCACCGTCAGCGACGGCCAGGCCGCCCACAGCCGTTGCCCGACCCGCCCGGAGGAGATCAGCGCCGTGATCGTCCCGGTGGTGGCCAGCAGCCCGAAGGCCTGGGACAGTCCGGACAGCACCTGGCACAACAGCAGCCCGATGACCGACGGTTGGTCCGCGCGCCAGGCCAACGCCGTGGAACGGCACAGCAGTTGCGGCAGTCTGCGCGCCATCTGCCGGGTGGTGATGGACTTTCCGCACTCCCAGCGCGGGTCGTCGTCGAGTGGGACGTCCAGTTCGTCGTCGGACTCCGCCGGCACAGTGGCTTCGACCATGGCGCCCCCACTCGGATCGGGGTCCTCGACCCCACGCGATGGCCGGACGCTATTGGGGGCGAACCCCGCCGTGCCGGGCATTCGCCCGAAGAACGCCCGATCGAGTGGATGCCGCGGCTACAAGGAGCCGCGGCTAGAAGAAGCTGCGTCTACAAGAAGCCGTGGCTAGAAGAAGCCGCCGTCGTCGTCCACCACATCCTCGTAGACGTCGGTCTCCTCGTAGTAGTTGTTCTCGATGATGGTGCGCGGCCGCTCCTCCTCCAGCATCTCGCCGATCAGCGCTCCGCCCACCAGGCCAGCCACGCCCGCGCCCACCACGGCGGCGGTGCTGTGGCCCGGCCGCTGCTGCGGGTAGCCGGGCTGGGCGTACCCGGGCTGCGGGTAGCCCGACTGCTGGGGGTAACCGGCCTGCGGATACCCGGCCTGCGGCTGGTAGAACGGCGGCGACGTGGTCTGCACCCGCTGCGCGCACGGGCCGCAGGCCTGCACGGGGCGGGGCACTCCCCACTGCGGCGACCACATCACGCTCACACTGCCGGGCGCGTGCGCGGAGTCGAAGAAGCAAGTCATGTGTGCCCCCTTGGGGTCACCGGCGGCTTCCCGCCGGACGGACGTTCGGTACCGCACCCTGCCGATCCCGTCCGCGCAGGGTGCGGCCAGCGTACCCGCGCCCGTCACCGGGCCTCGCGTGGGCCGTTCAGGCTCTGCCTGACGGCCTGAACGGGCCTTACCCGGCATACCGGGTACACCCCACGCTGAGAAGCGGTATCAGCCGCATCCCGGGTACCGACGATTCGGAGGACGTCATGACCGACGCGCGGCCAGCCCCGTCCGGTTCCCTCACCGAGGAGGAACTGACCGGACTCGACGCCCACTGGCGGGCCGCCAACTACCTCGCGGCGGGCCAGATCTACCTGATGGCCAACCCCCTGCTCGCCGAGCCGCTGCGCCCGGAGCACATCAAGCCGCGGCTGCTGGGCCACTGGGGCACCTCGCCGGGGCTCGCCTTCGTCTACACGCATCTGAACCGGCTCATCAAGAACCGCGGGCTGGACGCGATGTGCGTCTGGGGGCCTGGACACGGCGGCCCCGCGGTGCTGGCGGGCTCCTGGCTGGACGGCAGTTACGCGCAGAGGTATCCGGACGTGAGCCGGGACGAGGCGGGCATGGCGCTGCTGTTCCGGCAGTTCTCCTTCCCCGGTGGGGTGCCCAGCCATGTCGCGCCGCAGACGCCCGGCTCCATCCACGAGGGCGGTGAACTCGGCTACTCGCTGGCGCACGCGTACGGGGCCGCGCTGGACAACCCCGATCTGCTGGTCGCCTGCGTGATCGGGGACGGTGAGGCGGAGACCGGGCCGCTGGCCGCGGCCTGGCACTCCACCACGTTCCTCGACCCGGTGCACGACGGCGCGGTGCTGCCGATCCTCCATCTGAACGGCTACAAGATCGCCAACCCCACGGTGCTGGCCCGCCTCCCGCAACAGCGACTGGACGCGCTGCTGCGCGGCTACGGACACGAACCGCTCCACGTCACCTGCGCGGACGGAGACGACCCGGGCACGGTCCACCAGGCCATGGCCGCGGCCCTGGACACCGCCGCCGACCGGATCGCCGAGATCCAGCGCGCCGCCCGCGACGACGGCCGCGCCGAGCCCCCGTGCTGGCCGCTCATCGTGCTGCGCACCCCGAAGGGCTGGACCGGCCCCGCCGAGGTCGACGGCCTCCCGGTGGCCGGCACCTGGCGGTCGCACCAGGTACCGCTGCCCTCGGTCCGGGAGAACCCCGAGCACCTGCGCCAACTGGAGTCCTGGCTGCGCTCGTACCGGCCCGAGGAGCTGTTCGACGAGCAGGGACGGCCGCGTCCGCCGGTGCTCGGCGCCGTACCCGACGGCGACCGGAGGCTGGGCGCCACCCCGCACGCCAACGGCGGGGTGCTGGTACGCGAGCTGCCGCTGCCGCCGCTGGAGCGGTTCGCGGTGCCGGTGGACAAGCCCGGCGGCACGCTGCACGAACCCACCCGGGTGCTGGGCGGGCTGCTGGAGGCGCTGATGGCGGCGACCGCGCAGCGCCGTGACTTCCGGGTGGTCGGACCGGACGAGACCGCCTCCAACCGGCTGCAGGACCTGTACCAGGCCACCGGCAAGGCATGGCAGGCCGAGGTACTGCCCACCGACGAGCATCTGAGCAGGCACGGCCGGGTGATGGAGATCCTCTCCGAACACACCTGCCAGGGCTGGCTGGAGGGCTATCTGCTCACCGGGCGGCACGGTCTGTTCTCCTGCTACGAGGCGTTCGCGCACATCGTGGACTCGATGGTCAACCAGCACATCAAGTGGCTGAAGTCGGCATCCGCGCTGCCCTGGCGGGCGCCGGTCGCCTCCCTCAACTACCTTCTGACGTCGCACGTCTGGCGGCAGGACCACAACGGCTTCTCCCATCAGGACCCCGGCTTCGTGGACAACGTGCTCAACAAGTCCCCGCGGACCGTGCGGGTTTACCTGCCGCCGGACACCAACTCCCTTCTGGTGGTGGCCGACCACGTACTGCGCACCCGGGACCGGGTCAACGTGGTGGTCGCGGGCAAGCAGCCGTGCTTCGACTGGCTCACCCTGGACCAGGCCAGGGCGCACTGCGCGCGCGGCGCCGGGATCTGGGAGTGGGCGGGCACCGAGACCGGGCACGGCGAGCAGCCCGATGTCGTACTGGCCTGCGCGGGCGACGTGCCGACCCAGGAGGTGCTGGCGGCGGCCAAGCTGTTGCGCGGTCAGCTGCCCGAGTTGGCGGTGCGGGTGGTGAACGTGGTGGACATGACGCGGCTGATGCCGGAGCGGGAGCATCCGCACGGGATGCCGGACGCGGAGTTCGACGCGCTGTTCCCGCCGGAGCGGCCGGTGATCTTCGCCTACCACGGCTATCCATGGCTGATCCACCGTCTGGCCTACCGCCGCGCGGTCCATCCGCGGTTGCACGTACGCGGCTACAAGGAGGAGGGGACCACCACCACACCGTTCGACATGGTGGTCCGCAACGACCTGGACCGCTACCGGCTGGTCATGGACGTCATCGACCGGGTACCGGGCCTGGCGGTGTCCGCCGCCGGGGTGCGCCAGGCGATGGCGGACGTCCGTACCCGCCACCACCGGTGGATCCGCGAGCACGGCGCCGACCTGCCCGAGGTCGCCGACTGGTCCTGGTCCGGCTGAGCAGCAGATGCCGTCAGGTCCACTGGCGGCCACCCTGGAGGGACGCGGCCGCGATCAGCGAGAGGCGGTGGACGGGCGCGATGCCGGAGGACTGGACGTGGGAGTACGAGGGCTGGCACCCGGCGGAGGAACGGCTGCGTGAATCACTGTGCACGCTCGGCAACGGCTACTTCGCCACCCGGGGCGCCGCCACCGAGGTCTTCGGCGGCCCCGCGCACTACCCCGGCACCTATGTGGCGGGCTGTTACAACCGCCTGGTGTCACATGTCGCCGGACGCCGGGTGGAGAACGAGGACCTGGTCAACCTGCCCAACTGGCTGCCGCTGCGCTACCGCGTCGCCGAGACCGAGGACCGGCCCGCCTCCGCCTGGCTCACCCCGGCCAACCGCAGCCTGCTGGGCTACCGCCAGACCCTCGACCTGCGGCGGGGCACCCTCACACGGCGACTGCGGTTCACCGACCGGCACCGCGCCGACCACCCCCACCTGAGCGTGGAGCAGGTCCGGCTGGTCCACATGGGCTCACCGCACCTGGCCGCGCTGCGCACCACGTTCACCGCCGAGGACTGGTCGGGCAGCCTGGACCTGGAGGCCGCCCTCGACGGCCGCACCACCAACGCCGGGGTGGAGCGCTACCGCCAGCTGAACGGCCACCACCTGGGCAGGGTGCGCACCGGCGCGGAGGGCCCGGACATCCTGCGGCTGAGCTGCGCCACCCGCACATCCGGCGTTCGCATCGCGCTGGCCGCCCGTACCGAGGCATGGCAGACCGCTGGCGACGGCGAGACACCCGTGGCCGTGGCGCCGTGGGCGCGGCTGGGCGAGCGCACCGCGAGCCACCTGCTGACCGTACCGATCGCACCCGGACAGCCGGTCGTGGTCGACAAGATCGTGGCGCTGCACACCTCGCGGGACCCGGCGGTCAGCGACCCGGAGGAGGCGGCGCTGTACGAGGTCTCGCACGCCCCGGCCTTCGCCGAACTGCTCGGTTCGCACGAGGCCGCCTGGGAGCGGATGTGGCGGCGGGCCGAGCTGGACGTCTCCGGGGAGCCGGGCCGCATCCTGCGGCTGCACCTGTTCCACGTGCTGCAGACGCTCTCCCCGCACACCGCGGGACTCGACGTCGGCGTGCCCGCCCGCGGACTGCACGGCGAGGCCTACCGGGGACATGTCTTCTGGGACGAGCTGTTCGTGCTGCAGTACCTCAACCTGCACTTCCCCGAGGTCTCCCGGGCGCTGCTCGACTACCGGTACCGACGGCTGCCGCGCGCCTGCCGGGCCGCCCGGCAGGCCGACCGGGCGGGCGCGATGTACCCGTGGCAGAGCGGCTCCGACGGGCGCGAGGAGGCCCAGACGCTGCACCTGAACCCGCGCTCAGGACGCTGGCTGCCCGACCACTCCCATCTGCAGCACCACGTCGGCTCGGCCATCGCCTACAACATCTGGCGGTACGGACAGGCCACCGCGGACACCGAGTTCATGTACACCAGGGGCGCCGAGATGATGCTGCAGATCGCCCGCTTCTGGGCCAGCGCCGCCGAGTACGACCCCGCGATGCGCCGGTACCGGTTCCGCGGCGTGGTCGGGCCCGACGAGTACCACGACGCGTATCCGGGCGCGCCGGAGCCGGGGGTGGACGACAACGCGTACACCAACGTGACGGCCGCCTGGGTGCTGGCCCGGGCGCTGGAGCTGGCCGAGGTGCTGCCCGGGCCGCCCCGGCGGGAGCTGTTCGAGCGGATCGGCCTCGCCGAGGACGAGCTGGCCGGGTGGGAGGACATCTCCCGGCGGGTGCGGGTGCCCTTCCACGCCGGTGTCATCAGCCAGTTCGAGGGGTACGGCGAGCTGGCCGAGCTGGACTGGGACGGCTACCGGGAGCGGTACGGCGACATCCGCCGTCTGGACCGGATCCTGGAGGCGGAGGGCGACACCACCAACCGCTACCAGGCGTCCAAGCAGGCCGACGTGCTGATGCTCGGCTACCTGTTCCCGCCCGCCGAACTCGCGGCCGTCTTCCAGCGGTTGGGATACGCCGTGGACGACGCGCTGTGGCGGGCGACCGTCGACTACTACCTGCGGCGCACCAGCCACGGGTCCACGCTCAGCGGCCTGGTGCACGGCTGGGTACTGGCCAGGGCCAGGCACGCCGACGCGTGGAAGTACTGCCTGGAGGCCCTCACCAGCGACGTGGCCGACCTGCAGGGTGGCACCACCGCCGAGGGCATCCACCTGGGCGCCATGGCCGGAACGCTGGACTTGGTGCAGCGCGGCCTGACCGGACTGGAGACCCGGGACGACACCCTGTGGCTGGATCCGGCACCGCTGCCGGAACTGTCGGAGTTCGACCTCACCCTGCGCTATCGCGGCCAGTGGGGGATCGGGCTGCGGATGAAGCCCGGACAGCTGCTGATCAGCGTCCCCGTCTCGAACGAGGCACCGGTGCGCTTCGCACTCGGCGACCGTGCCTGGAACGTCGCCCCGGGCAGCGAACGGGTGGTCGCGCTGCCGACAGGGGAATGAGTACCGGCCCATGTGCGTCCGGCCGGTGTGGGCGCGACGCTGGATAGCGGGGGAGCCTACGGCAACGGGAAGGGAGTAGGCGATGAACCACGTACTAGAGCGCCTTCACAAGCGGCCGTTCGCGCTGCAGGACGTGTTCGACTGGTTCGAGACGGGCCTGCCCGGACTCCACCCGCCGGGCCTGCACAGCATCCGCATCGAGGAGCGTTCCACCGATGTCGCGTATGTCGTGAGCGCCGAACTGCCGGGCATCGACCCGGCCAAGGACGTGGAGATCACGGTGGACGACGGAACGCTCACACTGCGCGCCGAGCGCGCGGAGCGCACCGAGGACGTACGCCACTCGGAGTTCCGGTACGGGGCGTTCTCGCGGTCCCTGCGGCTGCCGCCGGGGGCGCGCGCCGACGACGCGACGGCCGCCTACAAGGACGGCGTGCTGACCATCACGGTGCCCGTCTCCGAGCGGGAGACGGCCAGCAGGAAGATCACCGTCAGGCACGAGGGGAAGTGATCACCGCACCGCCGCGGGAAGGGGTCGGTACCGATGTCGACGGCGACCACCACGGACCTCTACGAGGTGACGATGGCGCTGTCGTACCTGGCCGAGGGCATGACCGAGCCCGCGACCTTCGACCTCTTCGTACGTGACCTGCCGGACGACCGCGGGTTCCTGGTCGCGGCGGGCCTGGAGCCCGCGCTTGACTATCTGTCCGGGTTCCGGGTCACCCGCGAGGACGTCGAGGCGTTCGCGGCGGTGCTGCACCGGCCCGCCGCGGAGCTCGAACCGCTGCTGGGGCTGGAGTTCACCGGCGAGGTCCGGGCGGTGCCCGAGGGCCGGATCGTGCTGGCGGGCGAGCCGCTGCTGGAGGTGACCGCGCCGCTGCCGCAGGCTCAGCTGGTGGAGACCTACCTGCTGAACCTGGTCAGTCATCAGACGATGATCGCCTCCAAGGCGGCCCGCTGTGTGCTGGCCGCCGACGGCCGACCGGTGGTGGACTTCTCGCTGCGGCGCACCCAGGGAACCCAGGCCGGGATGCAGGCGGCCCGGCTGGGCGCGCTGGTGGGCTTCGCCGGGACGAGCAACGTGGCGGCGGCCGTCGCCTACGGGCTCGCCGCCAGCGGCACCATGGCGCACTCGTACGTGGAGGTGTTCGCCAGCGAGGAGGCGGCCTTCAGGGCCTTCGCGCGCAGCCATCCGGGCCCGGTGACCTTGCTGGTCGACACCTACGACACCGAGCAGGGCCTGGCCACCGCCGCCCGGGTGCTGCGCGAGTTGGGCCTCGGCGAGGGCTGCGCGGTCCGGCTGGACAGCGGCGACCTCGCCGCGCTGGCCCGGCGCGCCCGGCGGATCCTGGACGACGCGGGGCTGCCGATGGTGCGGATCGTGGCCAGCGGCGGGCTGGACGAGTACGCGGTGGACGACCTGGTCGGTGCCCGGGCGCCGATCGACGTCTTCGCGGTCGGCACCCGGGTGGGCGTGTCGGCCGACGCGCCGTACCTGGACTCCGCGTACAAGCTGGTCGCCTACCGCGGCCAGCCGGTGATGAAGCTGTCGTCGGCGAAGGTGACGACCCCCGGCCCCAAACAGGTCTTCCGCCGCCCCGGATACGCCGACGTGATCGCCCTGCGCGACGAGCCGCCACCGCCGGACGGCGAGCCGCTGCTGCTGCCCGCCATGGTCGACGGGCGGCGCGTCGACGGGCCGTCCCCGGTGGCCGACGCCCGTGAGCGGTTCACCGCCGATCTGGCCGGACTGCCGCCCGCCGCCCGGCGGATCCACCACCCGGTGCCGCCGCACGCCGTCTTCTCCGAGGCGCTGACCGCACTGACCGGCAGGGTGCGGCACCACATCGAGGACGATGTCGTCGGCACCCACCGGCGGCCCGCGCCCGGGGAGTTCGTGCCCGGACCCCCGCGCGGTCGGCGGCCGGAAGGCGGCGCACCGTGACCGTGCTGTCCCGCGTGCTCGACCCTCTCTTCGCTCGCCCTCGCGGCCTGGCCGGGCGGCTGGGCGGCGCGCTGATGGCGCGCGGCAACGCCGGGCAGGAGCGGTGGGCCGTCCGGGCGGCCGGACTCCACCCCGAGGAGCACGTCCTGGTGGTGGGGCCGGGCCCCGGCGTCGGGCTCGATCTGGCGGCGGACGCGGTGGGGCCTGACGGGCTGGTCGTCGGGGTGGACCCGTCGGCCACCATGCGCCGCTTGGCCGAGGCACGCTGCGCCGTGGGCATCGCCGCCGGACACGTCCAGGTGCGGGCGGGCCGGGCCGAGCGGACCGGCTGCCAGGACGCGTCGATGGACGCGGTGATCTCGGTGAACAACGTGATGCTGTGGGACCGCCCGGCGGGCTTCCGTGAACTGCTGCGCGTCCTGCGCCCCGGCGGACGGCTGGTGATCACCGTGCACCGCCATGTGCTCGGCGTACCGCCCCAGCAGGTGGTCGGCGACGCCGTGGCGGCTGGTTTCACCGAACCGGAGCTGACCTTCCGCGAGCGCCGCGTCATAGGCGACGCCGTCCAACTGCTGCTGCGCCGCCCCGCCCCGTGACACCGCGCCCGGCCGATGGCCGCCCGCCGGTGCGTGGGGTCTACTTGGCGATGAGGGGACTGCCGTGAGCGCACAGCCGATGCGGGACCGGTGGCCGGTGGCGGCGGAAGGAGCCAGCGGAGCCGGACACGTGGCACGACCGCAACTGGACGAACCGCTCGAGGAGTTGCGGCTCCGGACCGACGCGGCTCGCGGCACCCGGGAGCGGGCGCACAGGCCGCTGGAGGCCGTGCCGTCGGTCAGCCGGGGGCCGGAGCTCCCGCAGGCGCCGCGGCCTGACCAGCCCGGCCGAACCAGCCACCGAGCACGGCGGTGCCCCGCTCCTCGGCGCTCCGGCGCCCGGCGGCACGCGGCTGACCCGGCGGGTACCGCTCAGCGCGGGACGGTGCGGCCACACGGCGGGGCCGAACGGCCCGTGCTCGGCGACGACCGGCCCTTTCCGTCCGTGCCGCAGCCGGAGGGACGCTGGATACAGGGACGTTTCCGTTCACAGACGACCCGGAGGTGCGCGTCATGGTCCGCCCCATCACCGTCGGAATGAACGGTTCCGCGGCGAGTCTCGCGGCCGCGCACTGGGCCGCGGATGAGGCGTACCTGCGCGACCTGCCGCTACGGCTGGTGTACGCCTGGGAGTGGCTGCCGTCCCAGCAGGGCGCGGGCGGACAGCAGACCTGGCCGGACCGGATCCTCAACGAGGCCGCGACGCGGATCCAGTCCCGCCACCCCGGCGTGCCGGTCGCGGTGGACGGGATCGAGAACCTGCCGGTCAAGGCCCTGGTGGCAGCCGCCCTCGAATCAGAGCTGCTGGTCCTCGGCTCCCGTGGGCTCGGTGGCGTGCACGGCTTCCTGACCGGCTCGGTCGCCCAGGGCGTGGTGGCGCGCGCGGAGCGTCCCGTCGTGCTGGTACGCGCCGGGGTGGAGCCGCCCGGCGGGGGAGCGCGCGATGACCGGCGCGCGGTCGTCGCGGGGATCGACCTCGACCACCTCTGTGAGCCGGTGGTCGCCTTCGCCGTCGACGCCGCGGCGGTGCACGCGACCGCGCTGCGGGCCATCCGGGTCTGGCACGCCCCGGCCCTGTACGACTACGCCGCGGGCGGGGTCGACGCCGAGGCCGCCGACACCGCCGAGCAGCAGGAGCGCCAGGAGTTGTCCGCGGTACTGCGGCCCTGGCGGGAGAAGTTCCCACGGCTGACGGTACGCGAGGAGGTCGTCGCCGGGACGCCCGTGGAACACCTGGTGGCCGCGGCCCGAGACGCCGCCCTGCTGGTCGTGGGACGCCGCACCCAGCGGGCGCCCATGGGCACCCGGCTCGGGGCGGTCGGTCACGCGGTACTGCACCACGCGCCCTGCCCGATCGCTGTCGTACCGCACGAATAGCGCGGGGCGGCGGGCGCGAACCGAAAGGAGAGCGGGTGAAGCCCGATGGGTGCCACGGTGAGGCTGTGGAGAGCGCGGCACAATCCGCTGGTGCGGCGGACCGATGTCGCCGAGGCATGGCTCGGTGTGGGCACGGCCGCGCTGATGACCGCGCTGGCCCCCCTGGCCGGAGCGACCCTCGCCGGAAACGTCGGCGCGCAACTGCTCCGTGACCAGCAGGGCTGGCACCGCACCACGGCGGTGCTCACCGAGAACGCGGCATACACCGAGACCGCTGTGGCAGCCGGGGACACCGGGCGGGCCGAGGCCATGGTGCGCTGGACCGCCCCCGACCACTCGGTGCGCACCGCGATGGCCCTGGTCCCCACCGGCACCAGGGCCGGTGCCACGACGGCGGTCTGGACCGATGCCGCCGGTCGGCTGCGGCACCAGCCGATGACCGCGCACCAGGCCGAGGTACTCGGCGACCTGGCGGGCGCGTGCGCGGCGGCCGGGGTGTGCCTGGTGCTGGTCGGTGGGCGCCGGGTCGTGGTGCGGGTGGTGCTGGACCGGTACCGCGCCCGGGCCTGGGAGCGCGCCTGGGCCGAGGTCGAACCCCGGTGGACGCACCGCCACGCGTGACGGCCCGCCGAAGCCTGCCGGTTGAGGCCAGCGGGGCGTTACCGGGGAGACCCAAGCGCTCCGCTGGGAGTGCGGCGATGTGCCGTCGATCGTCCGCGCACCATCGTGGCTGGTCGCGCAGTCGCCCCTTCGGGGCGATACCGAACCGCAGCGGACCTCGCCCGACCTGCTCAGCCCGGCTTCCTCGCCACCAAAGTGGGCTGCCCGGCCTGGATCTCCACCCGCAACTGGTTGAAGATGTCCGGCAGGGTGGACCCGGCGTACCCCGGCGGTACCTCGACCTCGGCCACTTCCTGGCCGACGTCGGTGGCGAGCAGTTGATGGGCGGGCTGGCCTTCCTCCACGGCCGTGCCCGACAGGGCGATGAGATTGCCTTCGGTGTCGTAGAGCACCTGGACCCTCATGCGTCTCCTTTTGTCTTTTTTCTTTTGTCCTTCACGCCGTGCGTGTGAACTTCGGACTTCAAGGCGTCACGACGGTCATGACCGCCTGGAATTCCTGTGCGTTGAAGTGAGCGTTGTGCCAGGTGACAAGGCTGTCGTAGCGTCGGCCGCCGGAGACCACGTCCCAGTCCTGGGCCTCTTTCTCGATTTCGATCGGAATTCCGTCGCTGCGCGGGGTGGGGGTGGCGGACATGCGTTGCCAGGTTTGCCAGTCCGCCACCCCCGGCCAGTAATACGCCACCGTCACGTGGGCGTCCGCGGCCAGCACCGAAAGGGGCAGGATCCCGCAGTGCACGGTTGCCATGGCTCTTGTCTTTCTGCTGTGCGATGGCTCATGACGTCTTTTGCTCGATGGGCCAGACGCGTTACTCCCTATTGTGCTCGGCGTCCAAATGCCCGATACATTCGCCGCCGATTGTTCACTCGGTTGGCCTACTCGAATTACTAATCTCCCGGAATCCGGCACTCCGCCCGGTGGCAGGAGCAGGATGGAAGGTGATGACCGTCAAGCTCGCACTGGCCGGTGACACGATGCTCGGCCGCGGGGTCGCGGAGTGGATCACGCGGTACGGGCCGGGGGCACTGTTCGCGCCCGAGCTGAAGCAGACCGCGGCGGAGGCGGACGCCTTCGTGCTCAACCTGGAGTGCTGCGTCTCCGACCGCGGCCGACCCGCCCCCGTACCGGGCAAGCCGTTCTACTTCCGGGCACCGCCCGCCGCCGTGCGGGCGCTGGCCGAACTGGGCGTGAACGCCGTCTCGCTGGCCAACAACCACGCCCTGGACTTCGGCCCCACCGCGCTCGCCGACACCCTGGAACTGCTGACCGCCGCAGGCATCCAGACCTTCGGCGCGGGCGCCACCGAGGAGCAGGCCCGCGCCCCTGTCGTACTGACCGTGCGCGGCCTGCGCATCGGGCTGATCGGCGTCGTGGACCACGCCGAGGAGTTCGCCGCCGGTCCCGACCGGCCCGGAACCGCCTACGCGGACCTCAGCAGCGCCGTACCGCCCTGGCTCACCGACGCGGTACACCAACTGCGCGAGCGCACCGACATCACCCTGGTCGCCACGCACTGGGGACCGAACATGGTCGGCCAGCCCGTGCGCCACGTCCGCCGGGCCGCGCCCGAGCTGACGGCGGCCGGTGCCACCCTGGTGGTGGGCCACTCGGCCCATGTCTTCCACGGCTTCACCCGTCAAGTCCTGTTCGACCTCGGGGACTTCATCGACGACTACGCCGTCCATCCGCAGCTCCGCAACGACCTGGGCCTGCTGTTCCTGGTGACGCTGGACGCCACCGGTGTACGGCGGGTCGAGGCCGTCCCGCTGACCCTGAAGTACTGTCACACCCGGCTGGCCGCCGGTGCCGACCACGCCTGGATCAGCGACCGGCTGCGCCGGGTGTGCGCCCCCTTCGGCACCGAACTCACCGAGCGGGACGGCCGACTGGCCGCCTCCTGGGTGGACGGTTCATGACCGGGCCGCGCGTGCCGCGGCGCCCGAGGGGTGGCCGTCGCCCGGCCGCTGCTCCTGGCGCAGCACCTCAAGCACCGCCGAGCCGTCCACCGTCTCCCGGGCGACCAGCAGATCGGCCAGCTGGTCCAGGGCCGCCCGGTGGTCCCGCAGCAGGCCGAGCGCGCGTACCTCCGCCTGCCGCAGCAGCCGGGCCACCTCCTGGTCCACCACGCGCTGGGTCTGCTCCGAGTACGGCGGCCGGGCCAACTCCTCGTTGTTCTGGCCGAGGTACTGCGGATTGGACGAGGCGTAGCCGATCGGCCCCAACTCCGGTGACAGGCCGAACTCCCGGACCATCCGGGTGGCGATCTGGGTGGCACCGGCGAGGTCGTTGGCGGCACCGGTGGACCCCTCGCCGAACACCACCAACTCCGCCGCCCGGCCGCCGAGTCGGACCGCCAGCAGATCGGTCAGATACCCCTCGCTGTACAAGTGCCGTTCGGCCTCCGGGAGTTGCTCGGTGACGCCCAGCGCGATCCCGGAGGGCAGGATGGTGACCTTGGCGACCGGGTCGGCGTGCTCGCACAGCGCCGCGACGAGCGCGTGCCCGGACTCATGGACGGCCACCGAGCGCCGCTCGTCCGGCAGCAGGGCGTTGGAGGTCTCCCGGCGGCCGAGCAGCACCCGGTCGCGGGCCGCGTCCAGGTCCTGGGCGATGATGATGGAGCGCTCCGCACGCACCGCGTTGATGGCCGCCTCGTTGACCAGGTTCGCCAGGTCGGCGCCGGAGAACCCCGGGGTGGCCCGGGCCACCGCGTCGAGGTCCACGTCGGGGGCGAGGACCTTGCCGCGGGCGTGCACCGCGAGGATGGCGGCCCGCTCGGACTGGTTGGGCAGCGGTACGGTCACCTGCCGGTCGAACCGGCCCGGGCGCAGCAGCGCGGGGTCCAGCGCCTCGGGCCGGTTGGTGGCGGCCAGCACGACGATGCCGGTGGCCTCGTCGAAGCCGTCCATCTCGGCCAGCAACTGGTTCAGGGTCTGCTCGCGCTCGTCGTTGCCGCCGAGCCGCACCCCGCTGCGCCGACTGCCCACCGCGTCGAGTTCGTCGATGAAGATGATCGACGGTGCCCGCTTGCGCGCGTCGTCGAACAGGTCGCGCACCCGGGAGGCGCCGACCCCGACGAACATCTCCACGAACGCCGAGCCGGTCACGGACAGGAACGGCACGTCCGCCTCCCCGGCCACCGCCCGGGCCAGCAGTGTCTTGCCGGTGCCCGGCGGCCCGACCATGATCACGCCACGGGGTCCCTTGGCGCCCGCCGCCGCGTAGCGGGCGGGGTTGCGCAGGTAGTCGACCACCTCGCTGATCTCCTGCTTGACCCCGCCGTATCCGGCGATGTCGTCGAACCGCGTGGTAGGACGCTCGGCCTCGATGATCTTCGCGCGGGACCGGCCGATGGCGCTCAGGCCGCCGGTCAAAGAGCTGGCCGTGCGCCGCGCGGTCCACAGGAAGAACCCGATGAGCAGCAGGAACGGCAGGAAGCCCAGCAGCACCGACAGCAGCGCGTTGCCGCCGCCGCTCTGGGTTGCGCTGACCTGGACGTGGTGGGACTGCAACTGCTGCTGGAGCTGGCCGGTGCCCAGCGCGGTCGGGATCCGGGTGGTGAACTTGGTGCCGTCCTTCAGCGTGCCGTCCACCGCGCCCTTGTCGTCGATGTCGACCGTCTGCACCTGGCTGGCGCCCACCTTGCTGACGAAGTCGCTGTAGGTCAGCTGGGTGTGCGGCGGCCCGGTCGGCGCACGGGCCAGCAGCACGATGATCGCCAGGGTCGCGAACACCAGCGGCAGCAGCCAGCGCCGCCATGGCGCGGGCGGCGGCTCCTGCGGGCGCTGCGGTGGCTCCTGCGGCGGCCCCGGCTTGGCCGGCGGGGTCAGATGCCGATGGGGCAGACGTACACGTGTGATCACGGGATGCCTCCACGGCCGCGGACATGACCGTCCACGGCCCTCTACCACCAGTGTCGCCCTGTCCGCGGGGGAGCGCGGCCACCGTCACACCGGTACGACCGCCACCGGGCACCGGGCGTGGTGCAGCGCCCGCCGCGTCACCCGCCCCAGCGGCAGCGCGAACCGGCCGCGGTGCCGACGCGCCCCCACCACCAGCAGCGACGTGTCCCACGAGGCGTCCACCAACGCGGCCTCCGGCTCCACGGGCCCCACCTCGATCCGTACCGCCACCGAGGGGAAGGCCTCGCGCACCGGCGCCAGTACCGTCGCCAGCTCCTCGCGCTCGGCACGATCGCGCTCCACGACCTCCGCCGGGGGCACGGTGTGGCCGGGCGGCGTCTGCGGGTCCAGCCAGCCGCGTACCGCCCGCACCGGCACGCCCCTCCGTTCGGCCTCGGCGAAGGCGAACTCCACCGGCTCCCGCCGCTCGTCCGGCGCCACCCCCACGACCACCGGCCCACTGCCGGATGCCGCGGTGCGCACCACGGCCACCGGGCAGGGCGAGTGCGCCGCCAGCGTCTCGCCCACCGAGCCCAGCAGCAGCTCCGGGAACCGGCTCAGTCCGCGCGCCCCCACCACCAGCAGATCGGCGCCTTCCGCCAGGCTCAGCAGGTTGACCGCCGGTTCGCCGGGCAGCAGTTCGGTGGTCAGCTCCAGTTCCGGGTGGCGGTCGCGCACCCGTCGCTCGGCCCGCGCCACCAGTTCCTCCGCGGCCTGGCGGGCGGCCTCCACCAGGCGGCCGCCGTCGGCGTCCGGCAGCTGACGGAGGGCTATCCGCCACGCGTGGCCGACGCGCAGTTGGTCATGGCGAGCGGCGGCGTCGTCGGCCGCCCAGTCCAACGCGGCCTGCGACGCGGCTGATTCGTCGATGCCGACGACGACGTACGGATCGCGGGAAGTGGTCATCGTTCACCCCGGCTGCACGGCGCGGCTGAGCGCGGTGAGGCGGTGTCCGTCGGCGGTGGCGCCATGCGCGGCCAGCGCCTCGTCCAGCCCGCCGTGCACGTCGAACGCCGTGGACAACCCGACGAGGTCGAGCACCCGCAGCACCCGCGGGTCGTGGATGACCAGCGCCAGTCGGCCGCCGCGGACGCGCACCCGGCGCCGCGCCCGGCACAGCACCGCGAGCCCGGCGCAGTCGATGAACGTCACCGGCCGCAGGTCAAGCACCAGCAGCGGGCGCCGCCGTGCGGTCAGCCGGTCCAGGCGGCCCGCCACCGCGGGCCCGGAGGCGAAGTCCACCTCGCCGTGCAGCTCCGCGACGAGGACGCGGCCGACCGACCACTGGCGTACCTGGGCCACTGGCTGGCCGTCGTGCGGCTGGATCTTCGGCATGGCTGCCTCTTGGTGCGTTGGCGGCGGTCCGTCGGCCGCCGGGTGGGACACCTCCAGCAAAGGCCGCGCGGGGCGGTGGCGTAAGTGCGGATGGTCACCGCCCGGTCGGGCCGATGGTCCCGGCCACGGCCCGGTGCCCGGTCACGCGTGGTCGTGCGGTGAGGTGAGGGTGTTCTCGCCGGTGCGCCCGGCCAGGTAGTCCTCGACGTTCCGCACGGTGGTGTCGATGATCTGGGCGACGGCGTCCTGGGTGAAGTACGCCTGGTGGGAGGTGACCAGCACGTTGCGGAAGCTCATCAGCCGGGCCAGGGTGTCATCGGTCATCACCTCCAGGGACCGGTCGAAGAAGAAGACCCCGGCCTCCTCCTCGTACACATCGAGCCCCACACCCTCCAGACCGCCCCGTCGCAGCGTCTCCACCAGCGCGGCCGCGTCGACCAGACCTCCCCGGCTGGTGTTGATCAGGATCGCGTCGCGCTTCATCCGGCCCAACGCCCGCGCGTCCACCAGGTGGTGGGTCTCGGGCGCCAGCGGAACGTGCAGGCTGATCAGGTCGGACTCGGCGAACAGGCGCTCCAGCTCCACGTACCGCATGCCCAGCGCCAGGCACCGCGCGTTCTGCGTGATGTCCCAGCCGAGCAGTCGCATGCCGAAGCCGCCCGCGATCCCGGCGAACGCGGTACCGATCCTGCCGGTGCCCAGGACGCCGGCGGTGCGGCCGTGGAAGTCCCGGCCCATCAGGCCGGTCAGCCGGAAGTCGAACTCCCGGGTCCGCCCGACCGCCCGTACCACCCGGCGGTTCACCGCGAGGGCCAGGGCCCAGGCGAACTCCGCGACGGCGTACGGGGAGTAGTGCGACACCCGGGCGACGGTCAGTCCGACCTTGCGGGCCTGTTCGAGGTCGATGTTGTGGTAGCCGGTGGACCGCTGGGTGACCAGCCGGGTGCCGCCCTGCGCCAGCGCCTTGAGCACGTCCGCGTCCAGCCGGTCGTTCATGCTGGTGATCACCGCCTCGTACCCGGCGGCCGTCGGCGCGGTGTCCCGGTTGAGCACGAAGTCCAGGCAGCGCAGGTCGTGCCGCCCCTGGAAGGCCTGCTCCAGCGCGGAACGCTCGTCCGCCAGCACCCCGTAGGCGATGATGTCCACGGTGCGGGCTGCCGGTCAGCGCTTGTGCTCGACGAGGTCCTTGAACTTTTCGAGATCGTGCTGGACCAGCTCCTGGATCGCGTCGGACTGGGCGAAGCCCTTGGGGCCGCCGAAGGCCTCCCGGGTCTTCTCCGGGTCGTACTCCACACGCACCTGCACCTGGGTGTGCTGGGCGTCGATGGACCGTACGGTGAACGCGCCCTTCAGCTCGGCGCTCTCGCCCTTGGCGGTGTGCCAGAGCATCACGTTGCCCTTCTCGCCGCCCTTGGCGCGGTCGCTGATCTCGGTGTCCACCCCGCTCAGCCGACCGCCGGGTTCCAGGTCCAGATGAGCTCGGCTCTTGCCCTGTGGTCGGGCCTCGCGGACGCCGTCCACGAACCGCGGGTAGCTCTCCACGCTGTGCAGGCAGTCCCAGGCGACCTCGGCGGGGACGTCGACGTCGATCTGCTTCTCGATCGTGCTCATCGCACACCTCCGTGATCATCCGTGCTTACGCGGCCGGACCCCACCTCCACGATGCGCCGTCCGGGGGATGGCCGCACCCTGAAGGTATGAAGGACACCGCGAGCGGGACCGGCCAGGACTACCCGGTCGAAGTGGCCCCGTACAAAAGCGACAGCCGCTACCGGCGTGTGCATCTGAGAGGTCGTGGATGGATGCCGCTGGAGCGGGAGGAGTTCGAACCGCGGGTGCACCAGGCGTTCCCCGGGCTCGATCTGAGCGACCCCAGCAAGGTGCACTGGGACGACCACCCGTGGGAGTGGCCGCCCTGGCACCCCGGAGAGGCATGAGGACCGGACCGTCGACCGGACGGCGCCGCCGCAACGGCCGGGGCACCGCCGAGCGGTGACGGCGGCGCCGTCGGCCAGCAGCGTCAACTGGCCGCCAGGCGCCGCTCGTTGACGGTACGCGCCGTCGGCGAGTGGCCCCGTTGTCCGCCACCCCGAGGGGGACCGCGTACGGGACACTGGTGTCATGACCGCGCCCGGCGCCAAGCGCCTCTACGTCCTGCGGCACGCGAAGTCCGCCTGGCCGCCGGGGGTGCCTGACCCCGACCGCCCGCTGGCCGGGCGCGGCCGACGGGACGCCACCGCCGCCGGGCACTGGCTGCGGGCCGCGGACCGCCCGCCCGAGCTGGTGGTCTGCTCCCCGGCCCGGCGCACCCGGCAGACCTGGGAGCTGGTCCACGCTGAGCTGGCCGCCGACCCGGAGGTCGTCCACGACGACCGGCTCTACGCGGCCGAACCGGCGGAACTGCTCCGCGTGCTACGGCAGACGCCCGAGCGGATGCGCACCGTACTGCTGATCGCCCACCAGCCCGGGACGCGGGCGCTGACGCTCGCGCTCGCCGCAGATGCCGAGGGCGACGCGCTGCGGCGGGTGGCGGAGAAGTTCCCGACCTCCGCGATCGCCGTGCTCGACGTGGACGGCCCCTGGTCGGCGCTGGCCGACGGGTGCGCCGTGCTGGCGGAGTTCGTCGTGCCGCGCGGCAAGAAGCAGCCGGGGTAGCGCGCGGTCGGCGCCGGGCCGACACTGGATGTGGTGCCCGCGCCGTGCGGGGGCGCCAACCGCCCTGCGAGCGGCGCCAGTTGCCGCGGCCCGAGTGGAGGACGACGTGCGCCTCACCGACGCTAGAACCGGGCAACGGGTCGAACTGCGCGTCGCCCGCCGCGGACTGCTGCGGGCGTGCGTTCACCTGTCGGCCGACGACCGCCCCGGGGGCCTGGACGATCTGCGGGCGCTGCTGGTGGCCGACGTGCTGTCCAGGACGGCGGAGGCCGAGGGCGCGCAGGTGCTGCTCGGGTACGCCGCGCCGGGCCTCACCGAGGAGCGGGCCAAGGCATGGGCGCGGCACGCCGGTCCGCTCGGCGTCCACCCGCCCGCCGGGCACACCGACGCGCCCGACCCACGGGCGGTCCTCGGCGGCCCCGTGGACCTCCACCTGGGCGCGGGGCCGCCCACGGTCGACGGCCCGTGGTTCCGCACCGGCCCCGTGCACGCCCCCGGTCTCGTCCGGTGGCCGGACGACCCCGAGCCGCTCGCCGTCCGCCTCGCACTGCTGGGTCAGCCGCACCGTCAGCCCGCCGACCTCGGCCCCGCGGTACTGGCCGACGCCCGGACCCGGCTGGAGGGCTGGCGCGGACTGGTCGCCGCTTGGGCCGACGCGCCCTCCCGGCCCCCGCACACCGAGGCCGTACGGCGGGCCTTCACCGGCTTCCACGACGACCTGGACACCACCACCGCGCTCACCGTGCTGCGCGACCTGGAGTCCGACGCGGATGTCCCGGACGGCGCCAGGTTCGAGAGCTACCTGCGGCTGGACCGGGTCCTCGGCCTGGAGCTTCCCCGTCAGATCGGCCGGCCGCGAATACGGTGAGCGGCCATCAGGTCGTAATTCCACCACGTCACGTGGGAACCCTGGCGCATCGGGGGAACCATGAGCCCAGGTGAACAGTCCCTGACTTCGAAGGCGTACGAACGCAAACCACAGCCCGAGTGTGGGGGGAGCCGAAAATGACACGAAGAGTCGTACAGCAGCGCACGGCGCGCAAGGCACACAAGGCGGCCGCCGGGTCGGCGGTGGCGCTGACCGCTGGGCTGGCCCTGGTGGTGGGAACCGCCGGGACCGGTCAGGCCGCCACCGCGGCCAGCGGTGCGCAGGCGGCGCCGAGCTGCGGCGCCGAGCAGGGGTCGGCGGCCGCGGCCGCAGACTCCGCGGTCCCGTCGCTGGCCGCGGTCGGCACCGCTGGTCAGAAGATCTCCTACGGCCTGGCCACGCAGGCGCCGATCGGGCTGTGGTCGTCCTCCAGCGTCACCCTGCGCACCCCCGTCTCCAAGGGCACGGTGCGGCTGGACGTCAGCAGCCGCGGCTTCAGCACCGACTCGCTTGAGGTGCAGCGGTACGTGCCGCGCAGCCACCGCTGGGTGGACCTCGACTCCACTCCGGGCACCGGCAGTTGGCCACGGCACGGGGTCTTCACCTTCCCGGTCAGCGCGGCCGCGAGCGCCGGTCATCCGTACACCGTGGCGCTGCGGGTGCAGGACCTCGACCGGCCCGGCAGCTTCACCGTCGCCGCCTCGGTCAACGACGGACACGGCCACACCTACCGGGCGGCGGCCCGTACCGCCGCCGCCACCCGTCCCACGGTGACGGTCAGCGGCTGGCAGTCCGGCACCACACTGGTGCGCGGCGGAGCGGCGCGAGACCTCAAGGTCACCGTGAAGAACACCACCGACCGGGCCTACCCCGCGCTGAACGCCAGCTACTACGCGTACGGGCAGGGCAGCAGGCACGCGTTGGTGCCCAAGGACCTGGTGCTCAAGGAGTACCAGCCCGGGCGCGGCTGGATCCGGGTCCCGCTGGTCCCCAACGGCTGCGACCCCGGCATGGCCGTCACCCTCCGCCCGACCGCCAAGGGTCCGCTCGCCCCCGGCGCGACCGCCGTCTACCGGCTGCGGGTGGCGGTCGCGAAGTCGGCGCCCAGCGATGTGGCACACGCCGACGCGGGCCTGTCCGTGGGCAACGGCGAGCTGCCGTTCGCCTCACAGGAACTCCCGTTCACCATCCACGGCTAGGCGGGGAGCGCGGGGTGCCCTTCCGGCGGATCCCGTGATCACGGGGTGCGGTGGCTGTTGACCGCCGGTCCACTTGTACGTGGTTGCTCGCCGTCGCGGCGGAGTCGGTTACCGCGGTCTCGCGGAAAGCTTTCACCGCCGCGGCGGCGGCTTTGGGTGTCGTGGTCTCGAGGAGAGCTTTCGTCGCCGCGGCGGAAACTTCCCACCGCCGCGACGGCGAGCACCTCCACGGTGGAGCCCGGCGGTTACGAACCCACCGCAACGCGCGGAGGCAGCGCACCGCACCGCTCAGCGGTCCAGCAAAGCGCAGCGCACCGCACCGCTCAGCGGTCCGGCGGAGCCGGTCGTATCGTGGCAAAAAGGCGCCAGCCAAAAGAGGCGCGCCAGCCAAAAGAGGCGCGCCAGCCGCGATGCCGCACCGTCGGAGGCCGTGATGGCCGATCCCAGAGCGTTTCTCACTACTCCCCGGCGTACCTGCGCCCGCCGCCCGGTCGAGGAGCGGGTGCGGGACTGGAACGAGGTCTACGACGGCCAGAGCCTGCTACCGATCATCAACGCGCAGGCGGGCCGCTGCATGGACTGCGGGATCCCGTTCTGCCACAGCAGCTGCCCCCTGGGAAACCTCATCCCGGAGTGGAACATGCTGGTCTCCCGGGACGACTGGGACACCGCGAGCCACCGGCTGCACGCCACCAACAACTTCCCCGAGTTCACCGGCCGACTCTGCCCGGCCCCCTGCGAGACGGGCTGTGTGCTGGCGATCAACGCGGACCCGGTGACGATCAAGAACGTCGAGATGGCGATCGCCGATCACGCCTGGGAGCACGGCCTGGTCCAGCCGCTGCCCCCGCAGCGGCTGTCCGGCAAGACGGTCGCGGTGATCGGCTCCGGCCCGGCGGGCCTCGCCGCCGCACAGCAGCTCACCCGCGCCGGGCACACCGTCGTGGTGTACGAGCGCGACGACCGGGTCGGTGGACTACTGCGGTACGGCATCCCCGAGTTCAAGATGGAGAAGCGGCACCTCGACCGCCGGATATCCCAAATGCGGGACGAGGGAACGAAGTTCCGCACCGGGACGGACATCGGCACCGACCTCGACGCCGCCGAGCTGCGGGCCCGCCATGACGCGCTGCTGATCGCGGTCGGTGCGACCGCCTGGCGTGAACTCCCCGTGGACGGGCGGGAGTTGTCGGGCATCCATCAGGCGATGGAGTACCTTCCGCTGGCCAACCGGGTCCAGGAGGGGGACTTCACCGAACCGCCGATCACCGCCGAGGGCAAGCACGTGGTGATCGTCGGCGGCGGTGACACCGGCGCCGACTGCCTCGGCACCGTGCTGCGGCAGCGCGCCGCCTCCGTCGTCCAGTTGGACATCAACCCGCGGCCGGGCGACCACCGCCGCGATGACGAGCCGTGGCCCACGTATCCGCGGGTGCACCGGGTCTCGCCCGCGCACGAGGAGGGGCATGTGCTCGCCCAGCGGTACGGCGAGACGGACACCGGCGGGCTCGCGCTGCCGCGGACCGACGCGGACGTGAGGCTGTTCTCCGCCTCCACCCTGCGCTTCGAGGGCGACGACACCGGGCACGTGACGGCGCTGCACCTGGCCGACACCGAGCCGGGGGAGCGCCGCCCGATCGCCGGTACCGAGCGGTCGATACCGGCCCAACTGGTGCTGCTCGCCCTGGGGTTCAGCGGCCCCGAGCCGGACAGCCGCATCATCGAGCAGCTCGGGCTGCGGCTCGACCCCCGCGGCCGCCTCGCCCGGGACGAGGGCTTCGGCACCGAGGCGCCCGGGGTGTACGTCGCCGGTGACGCGGGCCGTGGCCAGTCGCTGATCGTCTGGGCCATCGCGGAGGGCCGGGCCGCCGCCGCGGCGATCGACCGCTACCTGACCGGCCGCACCGAACTGCCCATGCCGGTACGCGCCACCGACCGCCCGCTGACCGCGTGACGGTTCACCCGTCCGCCATGGACTCCAGGGCGTACGGCTCCGTGGTGGCCAGCAGATAGCCGAGGTGCGTCCGGTTGCGGGCGCCCAGCCGTTTCATGATCTTGGCGATATGGGCGCGGCAGGTGCGTTCGCTGATGCCCAGACGCCGCGCTATGGCGCTGTCCTTGTCCTCGGAGAGCATCAGCCGGGCGATGGAGCGCTGCATGGCGGAGGAGACCGCCCGGTTCGCCCGGTTCTCGTACGCGGAGGTGAACGGCAGCGCCGAATCCCAGGCCCGCTGGAAGGAGTTGACCAGGAAGGCCACCACCGACGGCTGCCGGATGAGCACCGCCTTGGCGTCGTCCTCGGCGTCGGGGATGAACGCCGTCCGGCGGTCGAAGACCAGCAGCCTTCGGAAGAACTCGTCCAGGGTCCGCACCTCGCAGCCGAGGCTGGACACCCGCTCCACATACGCCTGGGTCGGCAGGCTGAACCGGGCACTGTGCTGGTACACGGTCCGCATCCGTACCCCGCGGGAGAGCATCTCGATGTCCCGGGGCAGTGCCTCCTCCAGCACCCGCTCGGAACGCGGGCCGCCCGGTTGCGCGGTGAGCACCTCGTGCTCGCAGGAGCGGGCGGCGGCCTCGATGGCGGAGGTGATCTCCGCGGGATCCTCCAGCGGGACCAGCGACTGGGCGTCGGCACGGGCGTTCCGCACCAGGTCGTGAACGGCCTGCAGCGGCTCCAGTTGGGCGTACAGCTGGCGCAGCCGGTGCTGTAGGGCGCTCACCTCGTCCTGCAGCGGTGCGATGACCCGCGACTCGGCGACCAGCGGACTGGCCGCGGCGAGCACGTCGGGTCTGCCCGGCAGGGGGTGCAGCAGGTGGAGCGCGCGCAACTGGTCCAACGCCGCCGCCCGCGCCCGGGCCGCGGCCGTTCCAGGGGGTCGCAGCAACTCCTCGGTGGACATCGGCCCGTTCAGCAGTACCGCCTTGTAGATGGCCGTCATCGCCTCATGGACCGCGGACAACTCAGGTGGCGCTTCTGTGGTTTGCCCCTCTATGGGGTGTTCCATAGCGTTCTGCTCCCTGTTCAGGATGCTGCACTGCACCATCCTGCCCCATGAAGATCAATGAGCGGCGGCCCGGTCGGCGGCAGACTCGCAAGCGGGCCGGCAGTCGTACGGCGGCAGTCCGCCGACGCTCGGCCCGGTTCACCACCCACCCCACCTGATGGAGACGGGCAACCATGACCAGATCCAAGCTGTGGCTGACGACCCTGCCCCTGCTGGCCGCTGTCGCGGGCGGTTTGACGGCCGCTGGCGGCCCGCTCGCCTCCGGACAGGCCGTGCGGCACGGGTCGTGCAGAACCCTCGCCGACACCGGCTGGGGCAAGGCGGTGCCCGCTGTGGCCTCCCACCAGGTGGCCGCCAAGGACACCGGCTGGGGCTAGTCCCCACAGGGCACCGGTCGGCAACGGAAACCCGTGAGGAGAGCGGAGCAACGCCATGAGCACCACCGTTGACGTACACAACAAGGAACTGGTCGAGCACGGCTACACCCTCCTGGACGGCATCGGCACCGACGAGCAGGCCGCCGAGGCGCTGAGCTGGCTCGGCGAGCTCATCCCGCAGTACGACGGGAACCTGCGCCACCAGGTGAAGGCCGCCCCCGGCTTCGAGGGGCGCAGGTACTCCAAGAGCACCAACACCATCTCGGTGCACACCGAGGCCCCCGGCTGGAACCCACCGCCCCGCTACCTGGCCCTGCACTGCCGGGTACAGGCGAAGTGCGGCAGCGGCCACACCGAACTCGCCGACGCCCGCGCCTTCGTGGCCGGTCTGGACGAGGCCGACCGCCGCCTGATGTACGAGCGCAGCGTCGACTGGGTGGGCCACAACACCGGCGGCACCGGCAGTTCCGGAGTGAGCCGCCCGGCCGTGGAACGCCTCGCGGACGGGCGCGAGATCGTGCGGTTCAGCTACAACCTGCTGACCGCCGGGCACTACGACCCGCCGGTGGACGCCGAAGTGCGCCCGGAGAACCTCCCGTTGGGCGCGCCGGGCATCGAACTCGCCCGCAAGGCGGAGGAGTTCTTCCGCGCGTACAAGGTGTCCGTCCTCATCCCCGAGGACTCCGTCCTGGTCTGGGACAACCAGCGGATGCTGCACGCCCGCTCGTCGTACACCGACGTACGGCGCCATCTCACCCGCTACTGGCTGGCGGACGGCGACTGAAGGCCCGCACCGCCGACCGACCACCCAGCTCCCCGTGAAGGAACGCAATGAACGGTGACCCCGTGACCGCCGACACCCTGTCGGAAGCGACGTACCCCCCCGGCGTGCCGCGCCATGACCCGAGCGACCCGGTAGAGCACGCCGTCATCACACGTCTGGTGGGCAACTGGCACCGCCGCGCCACGGTCAAGCGGGACGAGCCCGACCTGGACGAACTGTTCGACCCGGAGCGCCCCGACTACCCCGAGGGCATCCTGCCCTTCCACGACCACCCCACGTACCAGGCGCTCGACCCCGACAAGCGCTCGGAGCTGCTGAGTTGGGCGTGGATCGCCTACAACCGGCACACCGTGATGGCCGAGCAGAAGGTGGCCAACCCCGCCTTCGCCCTGGTCATGGAGGGCGAGTATCCGGCGCTCACCGGTGAGGCGCTCAACCTGTCCCTGGCGCAGGCCATGGTCGACGAGCAGTACCACACCCTGATGCACCTCAACGCCAGCGCGGTGACCCGCCGCCGACGCGGCCGGGCCATGCCGGACACCGACCTTCCGCTGTCCCACACCGCCCGTGTGCACCAGCGGCTCCGGGACGCGGCGGGGGAGCGCTGGCAACGGTCGCTGACCACCCTGGCGTTCGCGACCGTCTCCGAGATCTCCATCAACGCCTACCTGGACCTGCTCGCGGACGACACCGGGATCCAGTCGATCAACAGCACCACCGCCAAGCTGCACAACCGCGACGAGTACTGCCACGCCTCGATCTCCGCGGTCCTGGCGGAGATGGTCTACGACAAGCTGGACCAGACCCAGCGCAGGTACTTCCTGGACATGCTCATGGAAGGTCTCGACGCCTTCGTGACCAATGACTACACCACCTGGCACCGGATCATGGACCTCGCCGAAGTCACCGGCGGACACGAGATGCTGGCGGACTGCCAGGCCGAGTCGGGCCGCAAGCGGCTGGTCCGCGACTACACCGGCCTGCACCAACTGGTCGAACAGCTGGGTGTGACCGACCAGGTGGACTTCGACTGGTCCAGGTCCCAGGTCTCCGCCTGAGCACCGTCCCCCCACCGCCACGATGTGGCGCCTTCAACGATCTGAGGCGACTTCGGATGAAGACCTTCTCCCACGAACGCCTGGCCGCCCTGGCCCGCGAGCGCGGGATGCCCGACGAGTACCTCCGTGACCTCAGGATCGTGTCGTCCGTACTGCCGTTCAAGGTGAACGAGTACGTCGCCCACCAGCTCATCGACTGGTCGGCGGCGCCCGACGACCCGATCTTCCGACTCACCTTCCCGCACCGCGACATGCTGCCGCCGGAGGTTTTCGAGGGCATCGCCGCCCTGTACGACGGCGATGCCCCGCGCGAGGTGCTGCGCAAGGCCGCGGCCGAGGCCCAGGCCCTGCTCAACCCCCACCCGGGCGACCAGTTGGCGGCCAACGTGCCGACGCTGGACGGCCAGCGCCTCGACGGACTCCAGCACAAGTACGCCGAGACGGTGCTGGTCTTCCCCTCACAGGGACAGACCTGCCACGCCTACTGCGGATACTGCTTCCGCTGGGCGCAGTTCGTCGGCGTCGCCGAACTGCGCCAGGCGCTGCGCGACCCCGCGCTGCTCACCGCCTACCTGGCTGGTCACCGAGAAGTCACCGACGTCCTGTTCACGGGCGGCGATCCGCTGATCATGAAGACCCAGGTGCTGCGCCGCTGGGTCGAACCACTGCTGGACCCCGCCATGGAGTCGGTGCGCACGCTGCGCTTCGGCACCAAGGCGCTGTCCTACTGGCCCGCCCGCTTCACCACCGACCCCGACGCCGACGATCTGCTGCGGCTGTTCGAGCGGTGCGTCGCCGCGGGCCGCCATGTCGCGGTGATGGCGCACTTCTCCCACACCCGCGAGCTGGAAACCCCGCTGGTACGGGAGGCGATCGCCCGTATCCGGGCCACCGGTGCCGTCATCCGCGCGCAGGCGCCGCTCGTCGCCCACGTCAACGACGACGCCACCGTGTGGTCGCGGATGTGGCAACGCATGGTGGAGCTGGGCGTGTTGCCGTACTACATGTTCGTCGAACGCGACACCGGTGCCCGCAGCTACTTCGGCGTCCCGCTCGGCAGGGCGCACCAGATCTACACCGACGCCATACGCGGCGTCTCCGGACTCGCCCGCACCGCCCGCGGCCCGGTGATGTCCGCCGCGCCCGGCAAGGTGCTGGTCGACGGCGTCACCACCATCGCCGGGGAACGCGTCTTCACCTTGCGCATGTTGCAGGCCCGCGACCCGCGCCAGGTCGGACGGCAGTTCTTCGCCGCCTACGACCCGACCGCCGAGTGGTTCGACGACCTGCGGCCCGCGCTCGGCTCCTGGTTCCCCGGGCAACGCGCCGTGCGGGATGCCGAGTTGGCCGCGGCGGGCGCCCGATGAAGGCCACCGTCCACGAGGTCAGCCTCACCCAGCGCCATGTCTGGCGCTCCGCCCGCGAGGCGATACCCGTGCAGCCCGGCGTGGTGGTGGAGCTGGCGCAGGACGGAGCCAGCGGCTTCGGTGAGGCGTCGGCGTTCATGACGCACCGCTACAACTCCGACCTGGACCGCCTCCACGCCGACCTGCGCCGAATCGCCCCCGTACTGGCCGAGTTGGGCCCGGGCGACCCCTGGGCGGTGTGGCAGCTCCTCGCGGCCGAACTACCCGAATCGCCCTTCGTGCTCGCCGCGCTCGACTCCGCCGTGCACGACCTGCGCGCCCGGCTGCTGGGGGTACCGCTATGGCGCTCCCTCGGTCTCGCCGAACCGCGTGGTCTGCGCTCCAGCTACAGCATCGGACTGGACGAGCCCGCCGCGATGGCCCGCAAGCTCGGCGAACGACCGGGCTGGCACGCGTACAAGGTCAAGCTCGCCGACCCGGCGGACCTGACCATCCTCAAGGAACTGCGCCAGCACACCGACGCGCCGTTCTACGTCGACGGCAACTGCGGCTGGGAGCTGGACCGTACGCTGCCCGCGCTGGAGCACATGCGCGAACTCGGCGTCGAACTGGTCGAGCAGCCCTTCCCCCGGGAGGCCTGGGCGGACGCCCGCACCCTCAAGCGGCACAGCCCGCTGCCCGTACTGGCCGACGAGTCCATCACCTCACCCGCCGATCTCGACCCGTGCACCGAGGCCTTCCACGGCATCAACGTCAAGCCGATGAAGGCGGGCGGCATCACCCCCGCCCTGGCGATGCTGCGCACCGCCCGGGAGCGCGGCCTGATCACCATGTTGGGCTGCATGTACGAGTCCGCGGCGGGCGTGACGGCCACCGCGCACCTCGGCGGCCTGGCCGACCACCTCGACGTCGACGTGGTCGACCTGCTCGCGGTGGACACCGGCCGCGGACTGGCCCTCGACGGCGTCGGCCGGGTCAGCCTCCCGGACCGGCCCGGCTCCGGCTATCTGCCCGACCCCTCGGCGCACGGCTGGCGGGTGCGGGCGGTGCCGGTCGAGGAGGTCCGGCCGATCCGCCACCAGGTGCTGCGGCCGGGGCAACCCGCCAGCTCCTGCGCCTACCCGGAGGACGGCGACCCCGGCGTCCGGCACTTCGCGGCGCTGGCCGCGGGCGAGACGGTCGGCGCGGCCTCGCTCTACCCGCAGGACCCGCCCGCCCCGCACACCGTCGCGGGGCTGCCACCCGGCCGCGGCTGGCGGCTGCGCGGTATGGCCACCGTGGAGACGGTGCGCGGCACCGGCGCCGGTTCCGCGCTGCTGCGCACCGCGCTCACCCATGCGGCGCTGGCCGGTGCCGGCGCCGTGTGGTGCAACGCCCGCAGCTCGGCGGCGGATTTCTATCGACGGCACGGCTTCCAGGTCCTGGGCGAGGAGTTCGACATGCCGGGGATCGGGCCGCACTGGTTCATGTACTGGAGCCCGCGATGACCAGCACAACACAAGCCCCGCCCACTCAACTCCCCCTGATCGGCGAGGAGTCGGCGCGTTACCTCGCCCATGCGGCGCTCACCGACGCGGGGGTCCCGGAGGCTGACGCCCGGCAGGTGGCCGACGCTCTGGTGGACACCTCGCTGCGCGGCATCGACACCCACGGCCTGCGGCTGCTCCCGCAGTACCTGGACGAACTCGCCTCCGGCGTGGCCAGGTCCGCGGCCCGGACCACCGTCGTCCGGGACCGCGGCGCCGGTCTGCTGCTGGACGCCGACGGGTCGCTCGGGGTGCTCGCCGGACTGGTCGCCGCCCGGCTCGCCGCCGAGCGCGCCGCCCGGTTCGGTGTGGCAGCCGTGGGCGTACGCAACTCCAACCACTTCGGCGCCGCGTCCGTCTACACCCGTCAGCTGGCCCGACAGGGGCTGGTGGGAATCGCGGTCACCTCGGCGGCCTCCCGGGTCGCCCCGTACGGCGGGATCGAGCCGCTGTTCGGCACCAACCCCATCAGTGTGGCCGCGGGTTCGGACGGCACCGAGTTCGCCCTGGACATGGCCACCAGCCAGGTCTGCTTCGGTGAGATCAAGCAGCGCAGGGCCGACGGCCGCCGACTCGACCCCGGCTGGACCACCGACGCCGACGGCCAACCGACCCAGCAGCCGGACGAGGCGTACGCGCTCTCGCCGCTGGGCGGCTACAAGGGGCAGGGGCTCGCCATGGCGGTCACCCTGCTCGGCGCCGCCCTCACCGGCTCACCGCCGGACTGGCGGCTGACCCAGGTCGGCGCGGGCGAGCCAGGGCGCAGCCGTCAGGTGGGACACCTGGTACTCGCCCTGGACCCCGGCGCGTTCTGCGGCCGGGAGCGATTCGACGCGGGCCTGGCCGACCTGCTGGCCACCGTCCGCTCCGCCGCCCCCGCCGGGGACCGGCCCGTCCTCGCCCCCGGCGACCCCCAGCGGGACCACGAGCGCCAGCGCCGCGCCCGCGGCATCCCGCTCGACGCGCGCACCGCCGACGTGCTGGCGGAACTGGCCCGCCGCGTGGGCACCGAAGGCCCCACGGTCAGGGAGGCACAGGCGTGATCCTGATACTGATCAGCCCGCGCAACGCGGGCCTGCCGTTCGGCAGTTGGCTGGCGGAGAGCGCGGGCCGACTGCTGGCGGTCACCGCGGACGGCGTGGACATCGGAGCGGGCTTCGCCGAGACGGCGACCGTACCCGACTACACCGACGACGACGCGGTGCTGGCCGCCGCCCGGCGGCTCGCCGCGCGCCACCGGCCGACGGCGGTACTGGCACTCGCCGAGGTCGACGTGGAGCGAGCCGCCGTACTGCGCGGCGAGTTGGGGCTGCCCGGCCTGGACACCGCCGCCGCCCTGGCCTACCGCGACAAGGTGCTGATGAAGCGCTACGCCCGCGGTGCCGGGCTGAAGGTGCCGGACTTCGCCCCGGTGCGCGAGGTCGCCGACATCGTGTCCTTCATGGCCGGGCATGCCGGCCGGGTGGTGGTCAAACCGCGTTCGGGATCCGGCTCCACCGGTGTGCACGTGCTGGACCATCCGTCCCAGGCGGCCGGTCTCGCGGACACCATCGCGGCCGACGGCTACGAGGTCGAGGAGTTCGTGGACGGCGCGCTGCACCATGTGGACGCCTTCCGGGTGGACGGCGCCGCGGTGGTCGCGGTGCCGTCCCGCTACACCAGCGACGGATGTCTGGCGCACTGGACCGACACCCCCTTCGGCTCCACCACCCTGGCGCTCACCGATCCGCTGGGCGCCCGACTCGTCGCGGAGACCTGGCGGTTGATCGACGCGCTGCCGTCGCCGCCGACGGTCTGCGCGCACGCCGAGTTCTTCGTCACCGCCAGCGGCGAGATCGTGCTGTGCGAGGTGGCCGCCCGGATCGGCGGCGGCCCCATACCGACGATGCTGCGGCATGTCATCGGCACCGACCCGCGCCGGATGTGGTCCCGGGTGGAATGCGGCCTGCCGGTCGACTTCGCACCGGTACGCGAGCGGGCGGCGACGGCACCGCACGCGGCCTTCTGCGGCATACCGCCCCGGCGGGGCCGGGTGCTGCGGGTCCCCGAGGCACCGGCCGACGTCCATGACTTCACCCTCAACACCCACATCGGGGACGACTGGAGCGGGGAGCGCTACCAGCACCGCAAGTCGGCGGACTTCATGGCCAGTTGGGTGGTCACCGACCCGGATCCGGTGGCGCTGCGGGCGCGGCTGCGGGCCACCGTCGCCGAGGTCGCGGCGGGCTTCGACTGGGAGCTGGAAGCCGTGGCGGGAGGTGTCCGATGAGCTACACGGCACGCGTCCTACCCGCCGACCTGCGCCCGACCGCGCGGGACTTCCGCGGCCTCGGCAACCCCGACACCATCTGGGAGGACGCCCGTTGGTGCCGGTTCACCGAACGCACCGACCTGCACGAGGTGCGCTACCTGCGGATCGAGGAGTACGGCCACACGGTGGCCCTGGCCCCGCTGCTGCTCACCCGTGAGCCGGGCGGCCTGCTGTTCTACGATCCGCCCCGGCTGGCCACAACCGCCGGTGCGATGGCCGAACCCGAACTTCTCGATCCGGCGGACCGGGAACGTTGGACCAAGCTCACCGAGGCACTGGCTACCGACCGGGCGGACCACTACCCCACGGTGGCGCTGGCCACCTTCGGCTCTCACCACGGTGTGGCCCACGCCCCGGACCGCACCCCCGGCCAGCGGCTGGCCGTGATGGCCGCGCTCCCCGGCCTGCTCGCCGACGCGGCCGCCGAACTGGGCTGCCGCAGTAGCGCGTTGCTGTACGTACCGGAACCGGCGGCGGCCGAGGTCGACCGGGCGGCCACCGGCGCCGGATACACCGCCGCACTGCTCGGCGCCGAGGGCGTCGCCCAACTGACCGCGTCCAGTTGGGAGGAGTACCTGGCCGGGCTCAGCAGCCGCCGCCGCACCCGGCTGCGCAAGGAACTGAAGGAGTACGAGCGGTCCGGCTTCCGCACCGTGATCCGCCGCGGGCCGGAGGCGATCGACGACGAGGTGGTCGCACTCCAGGTCGCGCACCGGGCGAAGTACGGACTGCCCGGCGGAGACGAGCGGGTGCGCCGGGACTTCGACGGCATCCGCGCGGAACTCGGCGAAAGCTGCCTGGTGTTGGGCGCCGAGTGGGACGGTGAGCTGCTGGGCTTCGTGCTGTTCCTGCGCACCGACGAGGCACTGTTCGCCCGTACCGCGGGCTTCGCCCCGCAGGCGCAGGGGTGCTATCTGGCACTCACGTACCACGAGGCCGCCCGCTTCGCGGTGGAGGGCGGCATCCGCCGGATCCACTACGGAATGGCCGCCTACGAGGCCAAGTTCGCCCGCGGCTGCGAACTCCAGCCGCGCTGGGGCTGGTTCGCCTTCCACGGCCCGGACGCCGACGCCTACCGCGAGGCGCTGGCCCTGCAGTCACACAGCATCGAGCGCCGACTTGAGCGGGTCGGCGCCCCCGCGACTCCCGTCCCCTCCCGCAGGAGCTGACCGATGAAACTGCAACCCACCGGCACCATCTGGATGGACGGCGAGTTCGTCCCCTGGGACCAGGCACAGGTCCATGTACTGACCCCGAGCCTGCACTACGGATGGGGCGTCTACGAGGGCATCCGCGCCTACCCGACAGCCGAAGGACCCGCGGTCTTCCGGCTGCGCGAACACCTGGAGCGGCTGCACGACTCCGCCCGGGTCTACCTGATGGATCCCGGCTTCACGGTGGACCAACTCACCGAGGCGGCATTGGAGTTGCTGCGCCGCGTCGGCCTGGACTCCGCCTACCTGCGGCCCATCGTCTACCTCGGCTACGGCACCATGGGCGTCGCCCCCCAGCTGGACAGCGCCCGGGTGGCCATCGCCGCCTGGCCCTGGGGCTCGTACCTGGGCGAGAAGGCGGAGCAGGAGGGCTGCCGGCTCACCGTCAGCAGCTGGCAGCGCAACGGCATCCACTCGGTGCCCCCGCTCGCCAAGGCCACCGGCGCCTACGTCAACTCGGCGCTGGCGAAGGTCGCCGCCATCCGCGCGGGCTACGACGACGCGCTGCTGCTCACCCCGACCGGTCACGTGGCGGAGGCCTCCGCCGCGAACGTCTTCGCGGTGCGCGACTCGGTCCTGGTGACCCCGCCGGTCAGCGACAACATCCTGCCCGGGATCACCCGGCAGTCCCTCATCACCCTGGCCCGGGACTTCGGCCTCACCGTCGAGGAGCGCAGCCTGACCCGCGGCGAACTGTACGTCGCCGACGAGGCGTTCTTGACCGGCACCGCCACCGAGGTGGTACCGGTCGCCTCGGTCGACGACCGACCGATGGGCGCCGGAGGCTGCGGACCGGTCACCAAGCAACTGCGCGAGGCCTTCACCGACGTGGTCCACGGACGCAACCCCACCTACCGCCACTGGCTGGAGTACGCGTGAGTTCAGGCATCACCTCCGACACCGGGATCCGGCCCGCCGACGCCCGCGCGGACGGATCCCCCGGCAGCCTCGCGGCCCTGGAGGCCGCGGTCGCCAGGCTGACCGGCGCGGCACTGGCACTGCGCGACGACACCGGCCCCTGGGCGGTCTCGCGTCGGGAGGAAGCCGCCGACCGGGCCGTCGACCTGCTGGCCGCCCGCGCCTGGCGGGCGCTGCCCGCCGCCTCGCACGGCAACGCCGAGGTGGCCGCCCGGCGTTGTGTGTGCTACCTCCTCGCCCGCGACACCGCGCTGGCCGCCGGGTGCCGCGACACGGATCCGGCCAGAGCGCACCGGCTGGCCGCTCACGCGCTGCTGCTGCTCACCCTGGCCGAGCACTTCGACGCCGCCACGTTCAGGACCAGGGAACTCCTCGGCCCGGCCCCCGAGGGCCGGTTGCTGGCGGCCTGGCGCATGGTGGACGAGGCGCTGGAGCGGCTGTCCACCACCCGCCATGAGTGGGTGGGCGCCGAGCCGGGCGTGGTGGCGGCCGCCGGATGGGTACTGGTGGACCGCGTCGGCCGACTGCTCACCGGGGCCGCACTCGTCGCACAGGCCGCCGGGCGCAACCGCACCGCCGAACACCCGGACGCCACAGCCGAGTTGCTGGTCAACGCCGCACGCCGGTACGCCTGGAACCATCTGCGCGGCCCGGCGCCGGAAGCCGCGACACCGACGCATGTCCGCCGTTCGCTGGAGTTGCTGTGCGCGCTGGCACCCGGCGGCAAGGGGGCGCCGTGACCCGGGTGGCGCGGCGGCTCGCCGGACTGCTGCTGCCGGACGGTGCGGCGGGCCGGATGCTGGCCCTGGGCGCCTGCGTCGACTCACTGGGCACCGGCATGTTCTTCGCGTCGGCCACCTTGTACTTCGTCGGCATGGTCGGCATCCCCGCCACCAAGGTGGCGTTCGCGACCACGCTCGCCGGGGCGCTGGCACTGCTGGCCCCGGTGCCGCTGGGACGGCTCGCCGACCGGGCGGGCACCGGCACGTTCTACATGGTTCTGCTCCTGCTGCGCGGACTGGGCTACAGCGCCTACGCGTTCGTCACCGGCTACCCCGCCTATCTGGTACTGACCGTGCTGCTCACCGCGTTGGACCGGTCAAGCACCCCGATCCAGCAGGCCGTGGTGACCGCCGCGATCGGCGGCGGCGACCGCACCCGGACGATGGCCTCCATCCGTGCCGTGCGCAACATCGGCCTGACCGTCGGCTTCCTGCTGGCGGGCGCGGTCTTCGCGTCGAGCAGCAGGGGCGCGTTCACCGTCCTCTTCCTCGCCAACGGCGTCTCCTTCCTGGTCGTGGCGGGCACGGTACGGCTGGCGCTGGCCCGCACCGGGACGACCGTACGGCGCGAACCCGCCCCAGGCGGCGCCGCGCAGCGGCCCGAGGTGGTCCGATCGCCGTTGCGCGACTGGTGGTTCATGGTCTTCACGGTCGGCAACGGCGTACTGTCGCTCTACGACACCGTGCTGGTCGTGCTGCTGCCGGTGTGGGTGATCCAGCACACCTCGATCGCCTCCGCCTGGGTGCCGGTGCTGATGGCCGTCAACACCGTGCTCACCGTGGTGCTCCAGGTCTATGTCGCCCGGTTCGCCGAGACCGCGGCCGCCGCGGTCCGGCTGCTGGTGCTGGCCGGTGCGCTGATGATGGCGTGCTGCGGGTTCTTCGCGCTCGGCCAGGCGCAGTCCACCGGTGTGGCGGTGGCCGCGGCGCTGATGGCGGTGGTGATGCTCTCGGTCGCCGAGAACCTGCACTCGGTCGCCGCCTGGGAACTGTCCTCCGAGTTGGCGCCGCCCGCCGCCCGCGCCCGCTACCTCGGCGCCTTCAGCCTCTCCCTCACCGGGCAGAAGGTGGTCGGACCCACCCTGCTGGTCGTCGTCCTGCTCCCCACCGGGCTGATCGCCTGGCCGGTGCTGGCCGGTGCGTTCGGCTGCGCCGCACTGGTCTGCCGTACCGCGGCCCGCCGCAGCCTCGCCGAGCGGGCCGGGCACATCCAGGCCCTGCCCTCAACCCTCCCAACCACCGAGGTGACCCCATGAGTGAGCATGTTCTCGTCGTAGGCAGCGGCCGCGACCTGCCGACCCGGGTGCGAAGCGCCCTGCCCGGCACGCGCACCTCGGTGATCTGCCGACTGGAATACGTCTCCAAGCTAAGGGAGTTGACCGAGCACACCCGGGTGATCGCGGTACGCCATGACGCACCGGACGAGGAGTGGATCGAACTCGCCTCCGCCGCGCACGCCCGGCATCCGTTCACCCGGATCGCCACCTTCGGCGAGCGCGACCAGGACCGCTGCGCCGCGATCGGCGAGGCGCTCGGCATCCCGACGCATTCCCCGCGGACCGTGGCCCTGGTGCACGACAAGCACGCCATGCGCGCCCGGCTGCGGGAAGCCGGAGTCGACACCACCGCCTCCGCCCTGGTGGCCGACCCGGCCGAACTGCGGGACTTCGTGGCCGAACACGGACTGCCCTGCGTGGTGAAGCCGGTACGCGGCGCGGGCAGCGCCGGTGTCGCGGTGGTACGCGAGGAGGGCGCGCTGGCGGCGGCCTTCGCGCGGGCCAGCGACAGGTTCGACGGGCTGCCCGACGCCGGTGTGCTGGTCGAACAGTTCCATGAGGGACCGCAGTTCAGCGTGGAGGCGTTCTCGGAGGACGGTGAGCACCAGGTCGTCGCGATCACCCGGAAGTTCTCCGATCCGGTCACCTTCGTAGAACTCGGCCATGTCGCACCAGCCGAACTGACGGTCCTTCAGGAAAAGGAAGTGCACACCTACGTGGAGCGGTTGCTCGACACCCTCGGCGTGACGAGCGGCGCCACCCACACCGAGCTCGTACTGGGCGAGGCGGGGCCGAAGGTGATCGAGACCCATGTCCGGATGGGCGGCGACGAGATCCCGGCCCTGGCACTGGACGCCACCGGTGTCGACATCGCCGAGTGCGTGGTGCGGCAGACGGTGGGGGAGCGGGTGCTGCCCGGCATCAGGCAGACGCTCGCCGAGCAGCGGCCCGGCCGCAGCTCCGCGATCTGGTTCGCGGCATCACCCGCCGCCGGTGAACTGACCGAAGTCCACGGGCTTGAGGACGCCCGGCGGACGCACCGGGTCACCGAGGTCGAGCTGCTGGTCCGCCCCGGTGGCAGCTGCGGCACCCTGGAGTCCTCCGAGTCCCGGATCGCCTACGCGCGCGCCCTCGGGGACACGGCCGACGAGGCGGTGGCCGCCGCCCGGCAGGCCGTAGAGCGGCTGGAGTTCCAGCTGCGGCTGCGGGCGGCCGACGGGGAGACGGTGTGACCGGCACCACCGTCGCCAGCACCCCGCAGGCGGCCACCGACCGCCCGCGGGGCGCCGCCCCGCTGAACCTCGCCGACTACCGTGCGGCGGCCCTCAAGATCCTGCCCACGGCGGCCTTCGACTACCTGGAGGGCGGTGCGGCGGACGAGCACACCGTCCGCTGGAACCACGAGGCCTACCAGCGACTGGCCCTGCTGCCCCGGGTGCTGGCGGGCCACGTGGGCGCGCACACCGGCTGCTCGGTGTTCGGCACCGCCCTGGACTCGCCGATCCTGCTGGCCCCGGCCGCCTCGCACCGCCTGTTCCACCCCGGCGCCGAGGCCGCCACCGCCCACGGGGCCGCCGCGGCAGGGGCGTTGATGACCGTGAGCACCTTCTCCTCGCAGACGGTTGAGGAGATCGGCGCCACGGCCACCGGCCCCTGGTGGTTCCAGCTCTATGTGCAACGGGACCGCGCGCTCACCGCGGAACTGGTGCGCAGGGCGGCGGCCGCGGGCGCCCGGGCCTGTGTGGTCACCGTCGACACACCGGTCACCGGAGTGCGCGAGCGGGACCTGCGCAACGGCTTCGCACTGCCCTCCCACGGCACACCGGCCAACCTCGCCCATGTCCAGGGCAGTTCGACGCACGGCGCGATCCACGATCCGCGGATCGATCCCGCGGTGGGCTGGGACGACCTGGAACGGCTGCGCGCGGTCTGTGGACTGCCGGTGCTGGCCAAGGGCATCCTGCGGGCCGAGGACGCGCAGCGCGCGGCCGACGCCGGTTTCGGGGTGTGGGTCTCCAACCACGGTGGCCGCAACCTCGACACCGCCGCGGCCACGCTGTCCGCCCTGCCCGCCATCGCCGAGCGGGTGGCGGGTAGGGTGCCGGTCATCGTCGACGGGGGCATCCGCCGCGGAACCGACGTGGTCAAGGCGCTCGCCCTCGGCGCCGACGCGGTGGCCATCGGCCGTCCGTACGTGTGGGGCCTGGCCGTCGGCGGCGCGGACGGAGTACGGGACGTCGTCCAGACGCTGCGCAGGGAGACCGAGTTGGCGATGGCCCTGGTCGGCGCGGCGACCCTGGACGACCTGACGGCGGACCTGGTGGTGCCCGCCGGGGTTCACCGCCCGTAGAGCTCGGCGACGGCGTCCCGGATCCCGGCGCCGGGCTGGTCGACGACGCAGCGCCCGCCGAGTTCCACCCGGACGCCGTCCACCGGCCGGGTCATGATGACCGCCCGGTGCCTGCCGTGCACCACCCGCAGGGCACGGCCGAGCTTCAGCGTCAGCAGCATGGACGCGCTGCCGCACGCCTCGTCCTCGCCCTTGCCGATCCGCGGCGCCCACAGCCTGGCCCGCACCTGACCGGCCTCCCGGTCCAGCCATGACCACACCTGGGTGAAGTCCTCCCCCTCGGGCAGCCCGGTCAACGCGTCGATCTCCTGCGGGCTGGCCATCTCGTAGTGGCGCCACGGCTTGGACCAGGCGGCGGGCGCCGTCAGCCACACCGTGCCGTCGTCGTCACGTCGACAGGCGACGGCACCGGCCCGCGGCACCAGTTCCGTGACCGGTGTGCCCAGCCGGTGCAGCACTTCCACGGCGGCCAGCAGCGGGTGCCCGCCGAAGCGGATCAGCTGGCCGTACGAACTGTGGATGTCGACCAGACCGCGCTCGGCATCGCGCACGAACACGGTGGCCGGAATGCCGAGCCGGGTGGCCAGGGCCTGCCGCTCCTCGCTGGTGACGGGCGCGTCGGCCGGTTCGACCACGATCAGGGCGGGGTTGCCGTGTGCGCCGTCGGCGTTCACGAACGCCCGGGCGAGCATGCAAGTGATCACCAACTCACGCTACCAGCACACCAGTTGGTCAGACCGTGCGGAGCCCGTCGGCTTCCATCGCGCGCGGCGCCCGGCAGCCCTGTTCGACACCCCGTGGGATCTGGGCGTGGTGTGACGCATGGCGTGTGTGCCCCTCAACGGATCGGTCGTTCGGCTCCGTGGGCGAGGAACGCCAGCAAGGCGGTGTAGCAGGTTTCCAGCGCGTCGCGGCTGACGAACTCGCGTGGGGTGTGGGCGAGTTCGGGGTCCCCCGGGCCGAAGTTGATCGCCGGAATGCCATGGGCGGCGAACCTGCCCACGTCCGACCAGCCCAGCCTCGGCTTGATCTCGCCCCCCGCCGCCGCGCACGCCTGTGCCACCAGCGGATGGGCCAGAGCGGGCGGCGCGGGCGGCGACGAGAGCACCACCCGGACGCGGTCGGCCTCCGGGGCGAGCCCGGTGACGACATCCAGCGCCGCCGCACTGTCCAGGGTGGGCGCGTGCCGGTAGTTGACCCGCACCGAGCAGTGGTCGGGCACCACATCGCCCTGCACACCGCCGTCGACACCGACCACGCAGAGGGCCTGCCGGTAGACCAGTCCGTCGATGTCGACGGGCTCAGGGACGAAACCGCTGATCCTGGCCAGCGCGACCGCCGCACGGTGGATGGCGTTGACGCCCTGCCATGGGCGGGCGGTGTGCGCCCGCACGCCGTCGAAGCCGAGGTCCACCACCAGGTTGCCCTGACATCCGGCCTCGACGCGGCCGTTGGTCGGTTCCAGCAGGATCGCCAGATCGCCGCCCAGCAGATAGGGGTAGTCGGTGAGGAGCAGGTTGGTTTCGCTCCGGCGCGAGCCGATCTCCTCCTTGTCGTAGAACAGGAAGGTCAGGTCGAACCCGCTGTCCTTCGCCCGCTCGGCGAGCGCCAGCATGACGGCCACCCCGCCCTTCATGTCCACGGCGCCGAGGCCGCGGACCGTCTCGGGAGCGCCGTTCGTGGCGCGGCTGCCGGGCGGGAACTCCGGGACGGTGTCGAGGTGCCCGGCGAGAACGATGCGCTGCTGGGCGCCCTTGCCGGTGCGGGCGATGACGTTGTTGCCGATGCGCCGCACGGTCAGGTCGGGCGCGCGGTCCAGCAGGCGGCGTTCCACTAGGTCGGCCAGCTCCCGCTCGTTACCGCTCACGGAGCGGATGGCGACCAGGCCGTCGGTGAGTTCCAGCAGATCCGTGCTGTGCAGTACGCGATGGTGCTCGCGGGTCGTGGTCGCGGTACTGGTCACGAAACGGGGTTCCTCCTTCGGTTTCCTTGGTGCGCAGCGCCATCCGGTGGCCCCTCCAGGCTGGTTGGTCAAGCCACCCGAATGCCCACCGGACCTGATGTCGGTGCGGGCGTGGACTTGTCGCTGTCTCGCCGCATCCTGCCGGGCCGGTCTTCCCGGAGCATCCGGCAGCGGGCGTCAGGATCCTGCAAGAGGCGAACCTGAAGGGGGCCGAAACGCATAGCAAACCGGACATAGAGGCTGCTCGTGATGCGGCTCGTGTCAAGGGCGGGAAAGCCGCTCGGTCACCAGCCGGGCTTTTCACCCGCCCGGCCTTCGTGGTGACGCGATCAGGAACAGCCGAGGAAGACACAAGGACGGCAAGCGGGACGACAAGCTGTCCGCAAGCCGGATCCGGCACACTCCTTGGCGTCGGCTTCACCCGCACCGGCGGCCTGACAAGCCGCCGCCCAGAACCTGTGAAGGCCACCAGCCATGAGCCACCGCGTCCGCACGGAACACGCCACCATCCACGGCCTGTTCGACGAGCAGGCCGCCCGCACGCCCGACCGGACCGCACTGCGCGACGCGCGGGAGTCCCTGACGTACGCCGAGACCCGGCGTCGCGCCGACGCGCTCGCCGCCCGGCTGCACCAGCACTGTCCACGGCCGGGAGCGCGGATCGGGCTGCGGCTGGAGCGCGGTGTGCGGATGGTCGTCGCGATGCTGGCGGTTCTCAAGTGCGGCCACACCTATGTGCCGTTGGACCCGGCGTATCCCGCCGAGAGGCTGCGCCGCATGGCGCTGGACGCCGAACCGGCCCTGATCCTCACCGACCAGGACCTGGCCGACGACGTACCGCCAGCGGCCGAGGCACGGCCGCCGGAAGTGGCGGTCACCCCCGACGCACCCGCCTACGTCCTCTACACCTCGGGTGCGTCCGGCCCGCCCAACGCCGTGCCGGTACCGCACCGCAACGTGCTGGCGCTGGTGCGCGCCTGCGGCGAACGGTACGAACTCGGCGCCGAGGACGTGTGGACCTCGCTCCACTCCTTCGCCTTCCACCTGTCCGTCTGGGAGATCTGGGGCGCCCTGCTGCGCGGCGGAACGCTGGTGGTGGTGCCACGGGAGGTGGCGGCTTCCCCGCGGGCCACCCTCGACCTGCTGGCCCGCGAGCGGGTGACGGTCCTCACCGCGGTGCCCTCGGTCTTCCGCCACCTGGTCCGCGCCACGGCTGCCTGGGTCGGCGAAGTCCCGGTACCGCGCCATGTGTTCCTCGCCAGCGAGCCGATCGACATACGGGACATACGCTGCTGGCGGCGCGCCTTCGGAACGGCCAGCCGGTTCGTCAGCACCTACGCCCTCACCGAGGCGACCTGCTTCGCCGCCCACCGCCCGCTGACCGATGAGGAGTTGGACGGCACCCAACCGCCGGAGCCGCTCGCCGATCTCGGAGAACCGCTGGAGGGGGTGGAGTTGGCCGTGCTGGGGGAGGGCGGTCAGCCGATCCGTCCCGGAGAGATCGGCGAGATCCATCTGTCCGGTGCCGGGTTGGCCACCGGCCGCCCGACCGAGCGGTACCACCGCACCGGGGACCTCGCCCGTATGCGCGGCGACGGCAGGCTGTACTACGCCGGGCGGGTCGAGGACGAGGTGCGGACCAACGGACCGCGCTTCGGACTTGGCGAGGTGGAGACCGTGTTGCGGCAGGCACCGGGAGTGCGGGAACTCGTCGTGGTCACAACCAGCAGCGGCGTGGGCGAACCGATGATGACGGCCTTCTACACGGTGCGCACCTCGGCCCAGGTGGACCTGGGCACCCGGCTGTCCGCGCACGCCCGCGCCGAACTGCCCGTACACATGGCGCCGACCCGCTTCGTGCGGCTTCCGGAGTTGCCGATCAGCCCCTCGGGCAGGACCGATCGCGCGGCGTTGGCGGCCTGGCGGCCGCCTATCCAGACCGTGCTGCCCAGCACCCTCCGGGCGCCCCGCCTCCCGGACGCCTTGCCAGGTCACTCACCCATGAGCTCCTGGAGCAGGCGTGTCGCGGGCAGTTCGGGGCGCAGGTAGACATGCTCCCGGCGGTGTTCGATGACCGCGAGCATCCTGCGCAGGGTGTCCTCGGCCTCCTTGTGCCGCCCGGCGTGGTGCTGGGCCTGGGCGAGCAGGCCCAGATGCAGCGGCAGGCGCAACTTGGAGCGCGACCGGTGCAGTTCGGCCAGCGATGTGCGCATCAGCGCGATGCCGTCCGCCTGCCGCTCGCCGTGGGTGAGCGCCCATCCCTCGGGCACCTGCAGCATCGCCTTCCAGTAGACCAGCCCGTGTTCGCCCGCCACCCGCGCCCCCTCGGCGCTGGAGGTGCGCGCCGTGTGCACATCGCCCTCCCAGGCGGCCAGTACCGCGTCCACGTACAGGGCGAAGGCGCGGTCGGACGGTCTGCTCTCGTACTCGGTGAGGCTGAGCAGCTCACGGCGGCGCTCGGCGGCGGTGTCGTGGTCGCCCAGCAGCCAGTGGGTGAAGGCGTTGTAGGAGCGGCACGAGACCCGGGGATCGTGCTGGAACGTCCGGGCCATCGCGTGGCCTTGCCGGGTGGAACGATCCGCCGTGCGGACGGCCCGCTCGAGTTCGCCGAGCGCTTCGGGGAGTTGACCGCGCACGTGCAGCACGATGCCCTCGCCGTACGCGGCGCCCAACAGCGCCACCGGGTGCCGGGTGCGGTCGGCGATCTCCCGGAGCAGGCCGGAGTGCTCACGCGACTCGTCGTAGCGCCCGGTGACCAGCAGCGCCGCGCACAGCGCCCACAGCACCGACGGGTCCTCGGGCGTGCCGGTGACGGAGTTCAGCGCCCGGCCCCGGTCGAGTGCCGCCTCGGCCTCGGCGTCGCCGTAGCCGCGGACGGTGGCCAGCACCTGGCCGAGCTGGATGTGCAGCCGCTGTTCCAGATGCGCGGCCGAAGCGTCGTCCGGTGGCAGAGCGCCCACTAGTTGCACCGCGCGGCGCAGCCAGGTCTCGACCTGCTCGTACGCCAGGTGCTGCTCGGCGTGCTCCGCGGCGCGCAGCAGCCGGGGCAGCGCCCGACGTGCCGGTAGCGCGCCCTTGGCGTGCCAGCTGTGGTGGGCGACCCGCTCGATCTCCTCCCCGCCCACCTGTCCGCGCCCCCTGGCGTGCAGCGCCTCGGCGACCCGGGCGTGCAGTAGTTCGCGTTCCGCGCGGTCGAGTTCGTCGATCAGCGTCTCTCGCACCAGGGCGTGCGCGAAGTGCAGTCGGCCGGGGTGGTGCGGGTCCTCACCGAGCAGGTCGGCCCGGATCGCCGCCTCCAGGGCCGCGGTGACCGGCGCGTCCTCGGCCGCGGTGCGGTGCAGCAGATCCGTGTCGACCTCGGTGCCGATGACGGCGCACAGGTGGAGCACGTGCAGGACCGGTTCCTCAAGCGCGCTGAACCGCTGGTGTAAAACCTCGCGCACACCCGTGGGTATCCGGTCGAGCAGCACGCTCGCGGCGCCGGGCTCGTGCAGCCGCCGCACGTCACCGAGCAGGGAGAGGAACTGCGTCAGGAAGTACGGATTGCCCTTGCTGCGCTGGTGCAGCGCCTCCACGACCTCCGCCCGCACCCCCGGCCCTGCCTGCGCCTGCACCAGGGTCGCCACGGCGTCCCGGCACAGCCCGCGCAGCCGCAGTGTCTCGGTCCGCGGGCCCCTGAGGATCTCGGTCAGCATCCGGGACTTCGCGGCGTCGGACTCGATCTCGAAGTCCCGGGCGGTCAGTACGACGCTCAGCGGATGACCCTGGCGGCGGGTGCTGAGCACCCTGAGCAGGTCCAGCGAGGCGGTGTCGGCCCAGTGCAGATCCTCCAGGAGCAGTAGCAGCGGGCGCTTCGCGGCGAGCGTGAGCAGCACCTCGCAGACCGCGTAGTGGGTGAGGAACCGGGCCTGCGCCCAGTCGACTTCGGGATCCTGCGCCTCCACGGTTCGGGCCCACCGCTCGGGCAGCAGTGGTGCCAGCAGCGCGTCGAAGGGGGCTGTCGCGGTACGGAAGGCGTCCGGTCGGCTGGCCGAAAGCTGGCGCAGCACCTGGGTCCACAGCCAGTAGGGCGGAACGCCCTCACCGGGGAAGCAGTGGCTCCAGACCACTTCCACGTCCCGCGCCGCGGTCCGCAGCCGGGGAGCCAACTCCATCAGCAACCGGGTCTTGCCGACCCCGGCGGGGCCGAGCACCGCGGCCACATGCCCGTGCCCGGTGATCGCACCGGCCGCCGCGGTCACCAGGCGGTGCAACTCCTGGTCCCGGCCGGTGAACGGGGACCGGGCCGCGGGCTCCAGGGGTGCGGGTGCGGTGCGTTCGGCCGGTGGGGGCGGGGTGTTGTCGGCCCCGGCGGGCTCGGCTGGCGGGTCCTCCGGCTCGTGCTCCTGGCGCAGGATGGCGATGCGCACCCGTTGGAGTTCCGCCGCGGTGTCCACCCCGAACTCCTCGACCAGGTGGGTGCGGGTCCGCTCGTACACCTCCAGCGCTTCGGCCTGGCGCCCCAGGCGGGACAGCGCGGTCATCAGATGGCCGACGAGTCGTTCGCGCGCCGGATGCCGTCGAACCTCCCGGTCGAGGTCGGCCGCCACCTCGTCGGCCGCGCCGAGGGCGAGCCTGGCCTCGGCGTACGACTCCACCGCGGTGAGCCGGAGTTGCTCAAGGCGGGTGCACTCATCCGCCAGCGGTGGGTGGGCGGTGAACTCGGTGTAGGGGGAGCCCCGCCACAACCGCAGCGCCTCGGCGAGCCGTTCGCGTGCGGCGAGCGGCTCCCGTCGGCCGAGCAACTGCCGTCCGGCGTGGACCAGTTGCTCGAAGCGGCAGACGTCGACCTGTTCCGGTTCGAGGTGCAGCAGGTATCCGGGTGCCTGGTAGCGCAGCGGCGAGGGGCTGCCCTGCTCGGCGGCCGGGTCGAGTACCCGGCGCAGTCGGGAGACATGGCTCTGCAGCGTGGCGACGGGATGCCGCGGGGGCTCGTCGCCCCACAGCTCCTCGACCAGCAGCTCGGTGGGTACGACCCGGCCGAGCCGTATCACCAGCAGGGCGAGCAGTGCCCGGCGCCGCGGTGGGCCGAGCGGGAGGTCGTGCCCGTCGTACTGGACGGACATCGGCCCCAGGACGCGCAGCAACGGCCCGGGCCGTTCGGGTCGTCCCGGAGGGGGCGGCGGGATCGGCGTCTGCACGGACATGTCGGTCCCTATCGGTCTGAGGCCTGCGGCGGTGCTGGGACGAGGCCTGAAGCGCCCGGATCGCCCAGAACGTGATCTTGGCATACGGAACGGGACACTCCAAGATCGCTATTCAGCCACTGAGCAGCGTCCGCAAGCCAAATGACGGCGACCCGGCGACGACGGCACGTCTCCGGCAGGCCCGACCGGCACGGCGCCCTCAGGGTGCGCGCCGACCCAGTGGCGCCCGCGCGGCGCACCCACTCCGGGCGCTAAGGGAAAGTCGGTGCGGTTCGGTAGCGCCTTGAAGGGGCGCGGGGCTGTGTTCATGTGCGGCTCCGCCGCGTGGGCGCGACCTGCCAGGACGGCTGCCGACGATCGACGGCATTTCGTGGCAACCCCCAGCGGAGCGCCTAGGCCGTGCGCCGGTCAACCACCCGCCGTATCTTGCCCATTGACCGCTCCAGCGTTCCGGGGTCCACCACCGTGACCTCCACCGTCACACCCACGCCGTCCTTGACGGCCTGGGCGATGGCCGTCGCCGCGGTGGCGCGAAGCAGCGGAGCGGTGTCCGGGCGGGCCTCGACGCGCAGCGTCATGTGGTCCATCCGGCCGCGGCGGCTGAGCTCCACCTGGAAGTGCGGGGCGACACCGGGCGTGGTCAGCACGATCTCCTCGATCTGGCTCGGGAAGACATTGACCCCACGCAGAATGATCATGTCGTCGCAGCGCCCGGTGATCTTCTCGATCCGGCGGAACGCCGGACGCGCCGTGCCCGGCAGCAGCCGGGTCAGGTCCCTGGTGCGGTAGCGGATGACCGGCACCGCCTCCTTGGTGAGCGAGGTGAACACCAGCTCGCCGCTCTGCCCGGCGGGCATCACCTCGTCGGTGATCGGGTCGACCACCTCCGGGTAGAAGTGGTCCTCCCAGACGTGCAGCCCGTCCTTGGTCTCCACACATTCCTGGGCCACCCCGGGACCCATCACCTCGGACAATCCGTAGATGTCGACCGCGTGCAGGTCCAGCCGCTCCTCCAACTCCCGCCGCATCTCCTCCGTCCACGGCTCCGCGCCGAATATCCCGACCCGCAGCGACGTGCCGCACGGGTCGACGCCCTGGCGTTCGAACTCGTCGAGCAGGGTGAGCATGTAGGAGGGGGTGACCATGATGATCTCGGGCTGGAGGTCCGAGATGAGCTGCACCTGACGCGCCGTCATGCCGCCGGAGGCCGGGATGACCGTGCACCCCGCCCGCTCGGCGCCGTAGTGGGCGCCCAGCCCGCCGGTGAACAGGCCGTAGCCGTAGGCGATGTGCACCTTGTGGCCCGGGCGGCCTCCGGCGGCCCGGATCGAGCGGGCGACGACATCGGCCCAGACCGACAGATCGCGCTCGGTGTAGCCGACCACGGTGGGGCGGCCGGTGGTCCCCGACGAGGCGTGGATGCGGCGCACCTCGGCCATCGGGACGGCGAACGTGCCGAACGGGTAGTGCTCACGCAGATCGGCCTTGGTGGTGAACGGGAACCGGGCAAGGTCCGCCAGCGTACGGCAGTCCTCGGGCGTCACCCCGGCCGCGTCGAACTTGCGCCGGTACATCTCGACATGGTCGTAGGCGTGCCGCAACGTGGCCTGGAGCCTGGTGAGTTGCAGACGCGCCAGCTCGTTGCTGCTCAACCGCTCACCGTCGTCCAGCAGTTCCGGCGGCGGCGCCTCGCCCACGCGCCGCCGCGGACCCGCGGCAGCGGTCAGGTCGCTGCTCATCCCTGCCTCCCGCACTTCCGTAGCCACGGCTGCCTACCGAACATTCGGTCAGCTTTGTGCACGGTCATGTAACCCAGCGTGCACATCACCTGTCAAGACCTGTGGACGGGAAACCGGACCACCGTATGGACCGCTGACCGGGTGATCCGCCGGGCGGGGCGGACCGGACGATGGCGGGCGGGGCGTCATGATCGCCATGGCCGGCCAGGATCTAGCGCTACGTCACGCGGCGGGCGCATGGGAGGTTGCGGTGCACATCCTGCTCATCGCGAGCGCGTTCAACAGCCTGACGCAGCGGGTGTTCGGGGAACTCGGCGACCGCGGCCACACGGTCGCGGTGGAACTCGCGCTGGGCGACGAGTCGCTACGGGAGGCGGTGCGGCGGCACACCCCGGACCTGGTGATCGCCCCGCTGCTGAAGTCCGCGATCCCACGCGACATCTGGTCGGCGCACACCTGCCTGGTCGTGCACCCGGGACCGGTCGGCGACCGCGGCCCCTCGTCGCTGGACTGGGCGGTGCACGAGGGCGCCGAAACCTGGGGCGTGACGGTGCTGCGCGCGGACGCGGAGATGGACGCCGGGGACGTCTGGGCCTCGGTGCCCTGCCCGATGCCGCCGGTGGCCAAGAGCGACCTGTACCGCAACGAGATCGGCGACGCGGCGCTGGAAGCGGTGCTGCTGGCCGTGCACCGCTTCGCCTTGGGCACCTACACGCCGCGAGCGCAGCGCGCCGAGGAGGCCCGGGTCCGGCCGTACTTCGACCAGAGCCTGCGCCGCATCGACTGGCAGACCACCCCGACCACCGCCGTCCTGCGCCGACTGCGCGCCGCCGACTCGCAGCCCGGTGTGCTGGACGAACTGCTCGGCGAGGAGTGGTACCTGCACGGCGGCTGCCCGGAGGACACCCTGCGCGGCCGCCCAGGCCAGTTGCTGGCCACCCGGGCGGGCGCGATCTGCCGGGCCACCGTGGACGGCGCGGTGTGGATCCCGCAACTGCGCCCGCGGCGGCGGCCGGGCGGCCCCGCGACCTTCAAACTGCCCGCCACCCTCGCGCTGGGCGACCGGCTGCCCGCCCTGCCCGACATCCCCGCCCCGGTCTGGCTGCCCGAACACCGTGAGACCTGGACCGACCTGCGGTACCACGAGGACGGTCCGGTCGGCTTCCTGCGGTTCTCCTTCCCCGGCGGTGCGATGAGCACGGACCAGTGCCGACGCCTGCTCGCCGCCTACCGCTTCGCCTGCTCCCGGCCGACCTCCGTGGTGGTGCTGGGCGGTCCCCGGGACTTCTTCAGCAACGGCATCCACCTGAACGTCATCGAGGCCGCCGACGACCCGGCCGAGGAGTCGTGGGCCAATATCAACGCGATCGACGACCTGGTGGAGGCGGTGCTGACCACCACCGACCGCCTGGTGGTCGCCGCGCTCGGCGGCAACGCCGGAGCGGGCGGCGCGATGCTGGCGCTGGCGGCCGACCAGGTGTGGTGCCGGCACGGCGTGGTGCTCAACCCGCACTACCGGCTGATGGGCCTGTACGGCTCCGAGTACTGGACGTACACCCTGCCCCGCAGGGTCGGTCAGGCCATGGCCGAGCGGCTGACCCAGCGGGCGCTGCCGGTCACCGCGGCGGCGGCGCACCGCCTGGGCCTGGTGGACCGTGTGCTGCGCAAGGCGCCCGGTGAGTACGCCGCCGAGGTGGCCCGGCTCGCCGCGCAACTGGCCTCGATGCCGCGCACCCAGCGGTACATCGCCGAGAAGAAGGCGGTGCGCGAGCGCGAGGACGACGTCAAGCCGCTGGGCGCCTACCGGGAGGAGGAGCTGAGCCGGATGCGCCGTGACTTCTTCGATCCGGCGTCCCCCTACCACGCCCTGCGGCGGGCCTTCGTCCGCAAGGAGCCACCTGAGGACACCCCGCCGCACCTGCGCGCCGCCGCAGCGCGGGCCATCGGCGGTCGTCCCTGGACCGGTCCCGCTCGGAGCGTGGGACGACCGCCCGTTTGGTAGGCGGAGCGGAGGTCGAATTGCGTTACATGCCTGCTTTCGCGGGTGTTGGTGCCGTTGACTCCCAGGAGGCCATCCAGATGGCTGCGTCGCAGATGAACGAGCAGCACCCACCGGGCTGCGGCTGGACCCGGCTGCCCCACGAGAACACGCACCCCCTTCCGCGCCACCGGACAGAGGCGGTCACGGCATGACCGCGCCCACCCTCACCGCGGGGCGGGACCCCCGCTTCGACCACGCCCGGCGGGTCGCCGACGCCGTGCTGTACGAGGGCTGTGCGCTCTCCCCGTGCCGTGCCTGGCCGGCGCGGGACCAACGGCACTGGCAGTTCGGAGCGCTGGTGCCCCCGGCCTGCGGGACGAGGGGTGCCGAGCACACGTACCAGCGCACCGAGTGCCTTCTCGAGCCGCGCCGTGGCGCCACCCTCTCGCTTGAGCTGCGCTTCCTGCACGCCCAGCGCGGAACCGTCCAACGACTCGCCGCCGACGGGCAGTTCGAGGCCACGGGTTCGCTGGACGCCGGGGACCGGGTGTACGTCCCCTGGGACGAGGGCGTCGAGGAGCGCGTGGAACTGACCCTTCCGGTGGCCGAGTTGGCCGGAGACGGTGTCAGTCTGCCGTTCACCCGGCCCGCGCAGCAGCAGACCGAGACGGTGTCCGTCGAGGGCCGGACCGTCGGCCGCCTGGTGCGCAACCGGGAGCGGGTGGACGGGGTGCTGCGGCTGTCCACCGCCGAACTCGACGGCCCGTACGCCGTGTCGCGGCTGACCGCGGTGGTGGAGAACACCACCGACTGGCCATCGGACGGCACGGCGGCACAACACGCCGACGCACTGCCGCGCTCGCTGGTCTCGGCCCATCTGCTGTTGGGGCTCAGCGGCGGGTCCTTCCTGTCGATGACCGATCCGCCCGAGTGGGCCAGGACCGCCGCGGCGTCCTGCCACAACGAGCACACCTGGCCGGTACTGGCCGGGGAGCACGGACGCGCCGATGTGCTGCTGTCCGCGCCGATCGTCCTGGAGGACCATCCGCGCATCGCGCCCGACAGCCCCGGCACGCCCCACGACGGCACCGGGACCGACGAGACCGCGACCCCACGCGCCGCCGCGCCGAACGACCAGCACCAGCGCGAGGCGCGCGGCACCGACGAGCGGGCCGGGCCGGTACGCGCCCTGCGCGAGGGCACCGGCACCGCGGCCCAACCCGACACGCCCTGGTGGGATCCGGCCGGTGATACCACTGTCGACCCCGACCACGACCGGATCGTGGTGGACGGCCGCGAAGTGGGCGCGGGCAGCCGGGTACGGCTGCGCCCCGGGCGGCGCCGCACCGACGCCCAGGACGTGTTCGTGCTCGGCCGCACCGCACGGGTGGAGGCGGTACTGCACGACGTGGACGGCCTGGTGCACCTGGCGGTCACCGTGGACGGCGACCCCGGCGCGGACCTGCGCCGCGAGGAGGGGCGCTTCTGGTACTTCCAGCCCGACGAGGTCGAACCCCTGGGGGAGCCATGACCGGCCCGGTGAAACGCGTACTGGTCGCGGGGGTCGGCAACGTCTTCCTCGGCGACGACGGTTTTGGCGTCGAGGTGGTGCGGCGGCTGGCCGAGCACCAACTCCCGCCGCACGTCGAGGTGGTGGACAGCGGTGTGCGCGGGGTGCACCTGGCGTACCAGCTCCTGGACGGCTACCGCACCGTGCTGCTGGTCGACGCCGCACCGCGCGGCGCGCCACCCGGAACGGTCCATCTGATCGACGCCACGCGACCGGGGGCGGCGGTGCCGCGCCAGCCCCAACTCGACGGTCACCACATGTCCCCCGACGCTGTGCTGGCGCTGCTGGAGACGTTGCGGCAGAGCATCGGCGGCAGTGCGCCCGAGCGCGTCCTGGTCGTCGGCTGCGAACCGGCCAGTGTGGCCGAGGGCATGGGGCTGAGCGCACCGGTGGCCGCGGCGGTGGACGAGGCGGTGGACCTGGTCCTGCGCCTGGTGCGGGACGAGCAGGAGCGCACGGCGACCATCTCGGACGGCAACCACCCGCAGCGCGACCCCCAGCCGTGAAGAAGACCGCCCTCGGCGCCGCGTCGACGGTCGTGCTCGCCGTGCTCGCGACCCGCGACCTGCCGGACTTCAGACACTGTCCGCGCGTCCGCGCCGGGTGAGCGCCCGGTCCGGGGGGCTGCGGCGAACGGCGTACAGCCTGCCGCCCGGGCGGCGCGTCGGGGCCGCCGCACGAGGGCGGCCGCCTGTAATGGAGCACGCCGGAGGGGCGGCGCAGCCAGGCCGGACGACCCAGATCGAGACGGCGGCGGAAAGGGACCGATGCACGAGATGTCCATCGCCACGGCAGTCGTGGAACAGGTGGCCGCCGCCGCTGCCGACGCCGGTGCCCACTCGGTCCAGCAGGTGCGGCTGGAGGTCGGCGAACTCTCCGGTGTGGTACCGGACGCGCTGGCCTTCTCCTTCGAACTCGCCCGTGCGGAGACCGCGTTGGAGGACGCCGAGCTGGTCGCCGAGACCGTTGCGGGCCGCGCCCGATGCGAGGACTGCGGCGCCGAGTGGCCGACCGGAATGCCGCCGAAACTGTGGTGTCCGTCCTGCTCGGCGTCGTCGGTGCGGTTGCTGTCCGGCCGGGAACTGCGGATCGTCAGCGTGCGCTGGACCGAGGAGCCCGAGCCCGTACGCGTCCTTGAGGAGTGCTGAGGCCATGTGCCGTGTCGTTGATCTCCAGCAGGCGGTGCTCGCCAGGAACGACGAGCACGCGGACCGGTTGCGCGCCGAACTGGCGGCGCGCGGCACCACGGTCGTCAACCTGCTGTCCAGCCCGGGCAGCGGCAAGACCGAACTGCTGGAGCTTGAACTGGCCACGGCCCGGCAGCGCGGCGTGCCGGTGGCGGCGCTCACCGCGGACCTGGCCACCGAGAACGACGCGGTACGGCTGGCCCGCTCCGGGGCGCCGGTCAAACAGGTACTCACCGACGGCCTGTGCCATCTGGAGGCCCGGATGCTCTGCGGCCACCTGGACGGCTGGCTGCCGGAGCCGACCCGGCTGCTGTTCGTGGAGAACGTGGGCAACCTGGTCTGCCCGGCCTCCTACGACCTGGGCGAATCCCTGCGCGTGGTGCTCGCTTCCGTCACCGAGGGCGAGGACAAGCCGCTGAAGTACCCCACCGCGTTCGGCCTCGCCCACCTCGTCGTGGTGACCAAGACCGACATCGCCCGGGCCGTCGACTTCGACGAGGGCGCCTTCCGCGCCAATGTCGCCCAGGTCAACCCCGGTGTCGAGGTGCTGCTCACCTCGGCGCGCACCGGGCAGGGCATCGGCACCCTGCTCGACCGGGCGCTGGCCGCCGGGGACGGCGCGCCGGTCCACCGCCCCGTGATGGCCGCCTCCAGCGCCCACCACCACTCGTGACCCCGCGGCACCAGACGGCACCGAGCGCCGCACCGGTACAGCGCCGCCGGATCATCGTGCGGGGAGTGGTGCAGGGCGTGGGGTTCCGGCCCTTCGTCTACACCCTCGCCAACGAGTTGGGCCTGGCCGGGCACGTGACCAACACCTCCGACGGGGTGCTGGCCGAGGTCCAGGGCGACCCACGACTGCTGTCGGCGTTCTGCGACCGGCTCACCGCGGACGCCCCACCGCTGTCCGTGGTGGAGTCGGTGGCCCACGAGGCCGTACCGCCGACCACCGCCTCGGGCTTCGCCATCCTGCCGTCCAGCACCGGCGGACCAGCGCGCACCCTGGTGTCACCGGACACCGCCACCTGCCGTGACTGCCTCGCCGAGCTGGCCGATCCGGGCGACCGCCGGCACCGCCACCCGTTCATCACCTGCACCCACTGCGGGCCGCGCTTCACCATCGTCACCGGCCTGCCCTACGACCGCGCCAACACCACCATGGCCCGGTTCGCGATGTGCCCGGACTGCGCCCGGGAGTACGCCGACCCCGCCGACCGCCGCTTCCACGCACAACCGGTCGCCTGCCACAGCTGCGGCCCCCGGCTGATGCTGCTGGAGCCCCCGGACAGGCGCCCGGTGAACGGCGCGCGGGCCCTGGAGCGGGCCAGACGGCTGCTGGCCACCGGTGCGATCCTCGCGGTCAAGGGACTCGGCGGATACCACCTGGCCTGCGACGCCGCCGACGAGGAGGCGGTCAGCACGCTGCGCCGCCGCAAGGGGCGCGGCGACAAGCCGTTCGCGCTGATGGCCCGGGACGTCGCCGACGTCGAGCGGCTGACCCATCTGGGGCCGAGGGAACGGGAGTTGCTCACCGGAACCGTCCGGCCCATCGTCCTGCTGCGCCGCCGGCAGGGCGCGGGACGCCCCTGGGACGCCCCGCCGTTGGCCGACTCCGTGGCGCCGGGCAGCCCAGACCTGGGCGTCATGCTGCCGTACACCCCGCTGCACCATCTGCTGCTCGGTCTGCCCGGCGACCCGCACGGCCCCCGGCTGCTCGTGATGACCAGCGGGAACCTGGCGGGCGAGCCCATCGTCACCGACGACCACGAGGCCCGGCAGCGGCTGGCCGCCCTCGCCGACGCCTGGCTGTACCACAACCGCCCGATCCATGTGCCGTGCGACGACTCGGTCGTCCGGGTCTGCGACGGCGAGGAACTGCCGGTACGCCGCTCCCGTGGTTACGCGCCGATGCCGCTGACGCTGCCGGTACCGGTGCGGGCGGCGCTGGCCGTCGGCGGGGACCTGAAGAACACCTTCTGCGTGGCCGAGGGGCGGCACGCCTGGCTGTCGGCGCACATCGGCGACATGGACGACCTGGCCACCCAGACCGCCTTCAGCCGCGCGGTACGGCAGTTGACGGCGATCAGCGGAGTGGCCCCGCGGCAACTGGCCGCCGACCGGCACCCCGGCTACCGCGCCACCCAGTGGGCCCGGCGGCACGCCGACGGCCGACCGGTGGCCCACGTCCAGCACCATCACGCGCATATCGCGTCGGCCATGGCGGACGGCGGGCTGGACGGCACCCGCCGGGTCATCGGGGTCGCCTTCGACGGCACCGGGTACGGCGACGACGGCGCGGTGTGGGGCGGTGAGGTGCTGCTCGCCGACTACACCGGCTTCCACCGCTTCGCCCAGCTCGCCTATGTGCCGCTGCCCGGCGGGGACGCCGCGGTGCGCCGCCCGTACCGGATGGCGCTGGCCCATCTGCGGGCCGCGGGGCTCGACTGGGCGCCCGACCTGCCGTGCGTCGCCGCCTGCCCGCCCGACGAACTGCGGGTGCTGGACGCCCAGTTGGCGCGCGGTATCGGCTGTGTGCCCACCTCCAGCATGGGGCGGCTGTTCGACGCGGTCTCCTCGCTGGCCGGGGTCTGCCACCACTCCCGGTACGAGGCCCAGGCGGCCATCGAACTGGAGGGCGCCGCGCTGGCCGGGGACGTCCTGGCGCCCGGCTACGGCTTCGCGCTGCGCCCCGGCAAGACCGCGGGGGCCGAGCTGGTCGCGGACCCGGCGCCGGTGCTGGCCGCGGTCACGGCGGACCTGCGGGCGGGGGCCAACGCCGGGCTGATCGCGGCGCGCTTCCACCGAGCGGTCACCGATGTGGTGCACCGGCTGTGCGTGCGGGCTCGGGAGCGGTACGAGCTGGAGACGGTGGCCCTCAGCGGTGGGGTGTTCGCCAACACCGTGCTGCTTTCGGCCTGTTGCCGCGTGCTGCGCCGGGACGGCTTCACCGTGCTGCGGCACCGGCGCGTACCGCCGAACGACGGGGGCCTGGCGCTGGGCCAGTTGATGGTGGCCGCGCCCCGTACCACCTGACCACCGACCGTACCAACGAGCGAGGAGAACGCCATGTGCCTGGCGGTACCGGGCAAGGTCCTGGACATCGAGGACCGGGACGGCACCCGGATGGCCACCGTCGACTTCGGCGGTGTGCTCAAGGAGGTGTGCCTCGAATACCTGCCGGACCTGCGGGTCGGCGAGTACGCCATCGTCCATGTGGGGTTCGCCCTGCAACGCCTTGACGAGGAGTCCGCCCAGCGGACCCTGCGTCTGTTCGAGAACCTCGGAATGCTGGAAGAGGAGTTCGGCGATCCGTGGGCAGCGGCCGCCGCGACACCGGAGGTGGGTCGGTGAAGTACATCGAGGAGTTCCAGGACCCGCGGCTGGCCCAGCGCCTGCTCGACGAGATCCACGCCACGGTGACCCGGCCGTGGGCGATGATGGAGGTCTGCGGCGGTCAGACGCACAGCATCATCCGGCACGGCATCGACCAACTCCTTCCGGACCAGGTCGAGTTGATCCACGGGCCGGGCTGCCCGGTGTGCGTGACCCCGCTGGAGGTCATCGACAAGGCGCTGGAGATCGCCTCCCGGCCGGACGTCGTCTTCTGCTCGTTCGGCGACATGCTGCGGGTACCCGGCACCGGACGCGACCTATTCCAGGTCAAGGGCGAGGGCGGTGACGTACGGGTGGTGTACTCACCGCTGGACGCGCTGCGGATCGCCCAGCAGAACCCGGACAAGCAGGTGGTGTTCTTCGGCATCGGCTTCGAGACCACCGCACCGCCCAACGCCATGACGGTGTACCAGGCCCGTAAACTCGGCATCCGCAACTTCAGCCTGCTGGTCTCGCACGTACGGGTACCACCCGCCATCGAGGCGATCATGCGGTCGCCCAGCTGCCGGGTACAGGCGTTCCTGGCCGCGGGACACGTGTGCAGTGTGATGGGCACCGCCGAATACCCCGAGCTGGCCGAGCGGTTCAAGGTGCCGATCGTGGTCACCGGCTTCGAACCGCTGGACATCCTGGAGGGCGTGCGCCGCACCGTAGGCCAACTGGAACGCGGCGAGCACACCGTGGACAACGCCTATCCGCGGGCGGTGCGCCCGGAGGGCAACCCGGCGGCCAAGGCCATGCTTCAGGACGTCTTCGAGGTCACCGACCGCGCCTGGCGCGGCATCGGCACCATCCCGGACAGCGGCTGGCGGCTGTCCGAACGCTACCGGGAGTACGACGCGGAACACCGCTTCGCCGTGGGGTCCATCACCACCGAGGAACCGGCCGCCTGCCGCAGCGGCGAGGTGCTCCAGGGCCTGATCAAACCGCATGAGTGCGAGGCGTTCGGCACCGTGTGCACCCCGCGCAACCCGCTGGGGGCCACCATGGTCTCCAACGAGGGCGCGTGCGCCGCCTACTACCTGTACCGCCGACTCGGCGGCCCCACCGCGCACAAGGAGACGAGCCCCGTTGGCTGAGACCATCCAAGCAGCACCGGACCTGACCGCCTGGACGTGTCCCGCGCCGCTTCGTGACCAGCCCAAGGTGGTGATGGGCCACGGCGGCGGTGGGGTGATGTCGGCGGAACTCGTGCGGGAGGTGTTCGCCCCCGCCTTCGGCGGGCGGATCCTGTCCCAGCTGGGCGACTCGGCGGCGCTGACCCTCGGCGGGGTGCGACTGGCGTTCTCCACCGACTCCTTCGTGGTGCGCCCGCTGTTCTTCCCCGGCGGCAGCATCGGCGACCTGGCGGTCAACGGGACCGTCAACGACCTGGTGATGAGCGGGGCCAAGGCGGCCTATCTGTCCTGCGGGTTCATCCTGGAGGAGGGCGTGGAGACGCGGGTCGTCGCCAAGGTGGCGGACGCGCTGGGCGCCGCGGCCCGGGCGGCGGACGTGGAGGTGGTCACCGGCGACACCAAGGTCGTCGAGGCGGGCCACGGCGACGGCGTCTACCTCAACACCGCCGGAATCGGCCTGATCCCCGAGGGAGTTGACATCGCGCCGCAGCGCGCGGTCCCCGGGGACGTGGTGATCGTCAGCGGGGCGATCGGCGTCCACGGGGTGGCGATCATGAGCGTCCGCGAAGGGCTGGAGTTCGGCGTGGAGATCGTGAGCGACTGCGCGCCGCTCGGCGGCCTGGTCGCCACCATGCTGGAGGCCACCTCGGACCTGCACGTACTGCGCGACCCCACCCGTGGCGGGCTGGCCGCCGCGCTCAACGAGATCGCGGCCGCCGCCGGGGTCGGCGTGGAGATCCAGGAGAGCGCCGTGCCGGTGCCGCCCGAGGTGGACGGCGCCTGCGCGATGCTCGGCCTGGATCCGCTGTACGTGGCCAACGAGGGCAAGCTGGTCGCCTTCGTTCCCCGGCAGCACGCCGACGCGGTGCTCGCCGCGATGCGGTCGCATCCGCTGGGCGCGGGGGCGGCGGTGATCGGCGAGTGCGTCGAGGCCCACCCGGCGATGGTCGTCGCCCGCACCGGGCTTGGCGGCACGCGGGTGGTGGACCTGCCCATCGGGGAGCAACTGCCGCGCATCTGCTGACCTGTTGCATGAGTTCGGCCCCGCCGCTGGGACGCGGCGGGGCCGAACGGCGTGCAGGTCAGTGGTGGTGGGTGCTCTCCTCGAACTCCTTCGTGGTGGGCTTGGCCACCTGGCTGTGCTCGCCGTAGTACGCCGCGGAGAGCCTGGCGCGCAGCTTCTCGCCGAACGTCACCTTGCGCTCGACACCGGCCTCGTCCACCGCGGGCGGCAGTTCCAGCGGTTTGAGCTGGTCGTGTGCGGTCAGCTCGTGCAGCCGCTCCTGCGACAGCCGCTCATGGACCTCGATGAACTCACCGTGCGGCAACCGCTTGATGACCCCGGTCTCCCGGCCGTGCAGCACCTTGTCCCGGTCGCGGCGCTGCAACCCCAGGCACCACCGCTTGACCACGATGAAGACGACCACCGGCAGCACGAAAAAGCCGATCCGCACGAACCAGGTGATGGCGTTGATGGACAGGTTGAAGTGGGTGGCGAACAGGTCGTTGCCGCCACCGAGCAGCAGGACCAGGTACAGGGCCAGCCACGCGGTGGCCAGCGCGGTGCGTACCGGCGCGTTGCGGGGGCGGTCCAGCAGGTGGTGTTCGCGTTTGGCGCCGGTGATCCAGGACTCGATGAACGGGTAGACCGCGATGGCCACCAGCACCAGGATGAAGACCACCAGCGGAATGAAGACCCCCAATTCCAGTGTGTGGCCCAGGAAGTGGATCTCCCACCCGGGCATGATGCGGATCAGACCCTCGGAGAAGCCCATGTACCAGTCGGGTTGGGCGTCGGTGGTCACCTGGTCGGGGCGGTAGGGCCCGTACGCCCAGATGGGGTTGACCTGGGCGAACGCGGAGATCAGCGAAAGGGCGCCGAAGACGAGGAAGAAGAAGCCGCCCGCCTTGGCCATGTAGACCGGCATCAGCGGCATCCCGACGACGTTCCTCTCGCTGCGGCCGGGACCCGCGAACTGGGTGTGCTTGTGGTAGAAGACCAGGATCAGATGGGCCACCACCAGCCCGGCCATGATGCCGGGGATCACCAGGATGTGGATGGTGAACAGCCGCGGGATGAACGCCGTGCCGGGGAACTGCCCGCCGAAGAAGAACAACGTCAGATAGGTGCCGACGATCGGCACCGACAGCACCGCGCCCTCCAGGAACCGGATGCCCGTGCCGGACAGCAGGTCGTCCGGGAGCGAGTAGCCCATGAACCCGTCGAACTGGCCTAGGAACAGCAGCAGGAACCCGAACAGCCAGTTCACTTCCCGGGGCTTGCGGAACGCGCCGGTGTAGAGGATGCGCATCATGTGCACGAACATGGCCGCCACGAACACGATCGCCGACCAGTGGTGGATCTGCCGCATCAACAGACCCGCGCGCACGTCGAAGGTGATGTCCAGCGTCGTCTTGAACGCCTCCGACATCCGGACGCCGGTCATCGGCTTGTACGAGCCGTGGTAGACGACCTCGTTCAGGCTCGGGGTGAAGAACAGCGTCAGATAGACACCGGTCAGGACGATGATGATGAAGGTGTAAAGGCAGATCTCGCCCAGCATGAACGACCAGTGGTCGGGGAAGATCTTGCGCAGGTTGGCCTTGGCCAGGGTGTAGACGCCGAGCCGGCCGTCCGCCCAGTCCGCCAACCGCTCGCCTGCCTTGGGCCGTTGGGGGCGGCTCGTCGAAGGGGTGGTGCTCATGCGCTGCGCTCCCAGTATCCGGGGCCGACGGGCTTGTCGAAGTCACCGAGAGCCGACAGATAGCCCTGGCCGTTCACGGCGATCCGCAGTTGCGGCAGCGGGTGCCCGGCCGGGCCGAAGATGACCCGCCCGCCGTCCGCCAGGTCGAACGTCGACTGGTGGCAGGGGCAGAGCACATGGTGCGTCTGCTGTTCGTACAGGCTGATCGGGCAGCCGACGTGGGTGCAGATCTTGGAGTACGCCAGGATGCCCTGATGGCCCCAGTCCGCCGACTGCTTGTCCTTGATGTTGTTCGGCATGATCCGCACGATCATCAGTGCCGCTTTGGCCATCACCTCCTGGAAGTTCGCGTCGCTCTCCTGTACCCCTTCGGGCTTGGCGAACGTGAGGGACCCCACGGCGATGTCCTCGGGCCGCAGCGGCTGGTCGTTGTTCATGTTGATCAGGCGCTTGCCGTTGGCCCACGCGGTGCTCTCCAGCTTCCTCTCCGGCAGCGGCCCGAGGTCCCGGAACAGCACGATCGCCGAGAGCGGGACGATGGTCAGCGCGCCCAGCATGGCGTTGCGCAGCATCTTGCGGCGGCCGATGCCGCTCTCGTACGCGCCCTGCCGGAAGTCGTCGAACACCTGCTGGCGGACGGCGGGCGGGGCCTCGATCGGATGCCGCTCGGCGGGCAGTTCCACGTCGGACATCAGGGTGCGGGCCCAGTGGATCGCGGCGACGCCGATGCACAGCAGTGCGATGCCCAGCGTTCCGCCCAGCCCGAAGTTCTGCGCCATGACGTGCCCCCAGGGGAAGATGAAGACCACCTTCGACTTGGGGATCAGCACGTAGCACGCGATGAAGGCGAACGCGGCGACCACGGCGAGGAGGAAGAACATCGTGACGACACGTTCGGAGTGCCTCGCGGCCAGTTCGTCGATGTCCTGACGGCGGGGTTCGTGCGCGGGCAGGCCCGGGTCCGCGAAGGGGTCGACGGCCTTGCCGGGCTTGCCGGACTCCGGCAGGTGGTCGGCTGCGTTGCGGTCCTGATGGGTCATTTCTTCCTGGCCTTTGCGGTCCGGGCGGCGATCCAGATGGAGGCGGCGATCAGCACGCCCAGTCCGAAGATCCAGCCGAAGAGCCCCTCGGGAACGGGACCCAGCCATCCCAGGCTCAGGCCGCCGTAGCTGGGGAAGGTGGCGGGGTCCGTGGCGCTTGTGACGTAGGCGATGATGTCGCGCTTCTGCGGCTCGGGCATCGTGGTGTCCGGGAAGGACGGCATGTTCTGCGGCCCGGTCAGCATGGCCTCGTAGATGTGCTTGGGGCTCACGCCGCGCAGTTCGGGTGCGAACTTGCCCTCGCTCAGGGCGCCGCCCGAGCCCGCGAAGTTGTGGCACTGCGCGCAGTTGGTACGGAACAACTGGCCGCCGTTGGCCATGTCGCCGGGCGTGTACTGCGAGGGGTTCGGGATGGCGGGGCCGGGGCCGAGCGAGGCCACGTAGGCGGCGATCTGGTCGATCTGCGGCTGCGGGTAGACGGGCCGCTTCTTCGGCACCTGGGCGCCGGGCTGCTGGGCGGGCATCCGGCCGGTGCCCATCTGGAAGTCCACCGCGGCGGCGCCCACGCCGACCAGGCTCGGCCCGTTGTGGCTGCCCTGCCCTGAGGGGCCGTGGCAGGAGGCGCAGCCGACGTCGTACAGCCGTTTGCCCTGGTCGATCGCGAGCGACTGGGCGGGGTTGGCCTGTGCCCGCTGCGTCGGTGCCAACGCGGCGTACAGCCCGCCGGTGGCCGCGAGCGCGATGAGCAGGGCGACGAGCGCCGCCAGCGGATGGCGGCGTCGTGCGGAGAGGTATTCCACGGACAACCCCGGTGTGCTGAGCGTGATGTGTCGGCTGGGTGGCCGTTCGCTCGACGCACAGGTGCTGGCGACGAAAGCCCCTATTCGTGACAAATCGAGCAGAACGGCCAGCCCCTAGGACATCACACCCGTGTTCGTGATCCGTGGCTCTCGGTGATCGTGTCTCGTTGCCACCGCCGGTTCCCCCTCGCCCGACACGCCGGGTCGGCGGGAGAATCGCACCATGACCGAACGCAAACCGCCCGGTGTCACCTTCGAGTCCTGGGTGGACCGGCAGATCCGCGAAGCGGCGGAGCGCGGGGAGTTCGACAACCTGCCGGGGGCCGGGAAGCCGCTGCCCGACCTGGACCAGCCCTATGACGAGTTGTGGTGGGTCAAGCGGAAAATGCGCCGTGAAGGCGTGAGCTGTCTGCCGCCGGTGCTCGCCCTGCGCAAGGAAGCGGAAGACGCGCTGGCCGCCGCCTCGCGGGCCCGGACGGAGGCGCAGGTGCGGCAGATCGTGGCGGAGCTGAACGAGCGGATCCGCGAGGCGCTCAAGAGCCCCCCGCCGGGGCCGCCGCTGCGGCTCACCCCCTTCGACGTCGAGCGCGTCGTCCGCGACTGGCGTACGCGGCGTTCCGGATAGCCCCGACCACCGCCTCGCCATCGGCTCCTTCGGCGTACAGGATCGGCTCAACCCGCACTATGCGTGGCAGTAGGCCGGTGGTGACATGTACCCACCAACCCGCCCCTGGCGGGTTCCGTTCAGTGACCGAGGGGAAACCATGCTCAAACCGATGCTCGTCGGCGGTGCCGCCGCCGCGCTGCTCGCCATGCCGTTATCGCCGTCGGCGGCGGCTCACGGCTTCGACTCGCCCCCGCCCGGAAAGATCGTCATCGACCTGGTGAACGTCAACGGCTCCGGCTGCCCCGCCGGAACCGCCGCCGTGTCGGTGGCCCCCGACAACACCGCGTTCACCGTCACGTACAGCAGCTACATGGCCCAGGTGGGCGTCGGAGCCAGACCCACTGACTTCCGCAAGAACTGCCAACTCGACCTGGACGTGCACGTTCCGCAGGGCTTCACCTACGCCGTCGCCGAGGCCGACTACCGGGGCTTCGGGCACCTGGAGAACGGCGCGAGCGGCCTGGAGCGGGCCAACTACTACTTCCAGGGCATGCAGCCCACCGCGTACTCCCAGCACCCGTTCGGCGGTCCGATGGACGACGACTGGCAGACCACCGACACCACGGACGTCGGCTCGCTGGTCTTCGCGCCCTGCGGAGAGGAACGCAACTTCAACATCAACACCGAACTGCGGGTCAGCGCCGGTAGCTCCGACCCCACCACGACCACCAGCTTCCTGTCGATGGACTCCACCGACGGCAGCATCAACACCATCTACCACTTCGCCTGGAAGCAGTGCCCCGCACAGTAGGCGAACCGGCGGCCCGGATCGCCCTCCGGGCCGCCGCACACCTACGACACGTGCGCCCCCACCAGGTGGCCGACCAGGAATGTCATACCGGTCGCCAGCGCGCCCGCCACGAACTGCCGCACCCCGCCGACCAGCACCGGACGCCCGGTGAGCCGGGCCACCGCACCGCCGCCGAGGAGCGCCGCGAGCCCCGCGAGCACCAGGGCCAGCACGAAGGACGGCAGGCCGAGGAAGTAGGGCAGCAGCGGAACCAGCGCACCGACCGTGAACGAGGCGAACGACGCCCCCGCCGCCGTCCACGGGGACGGCAGGTCGTCCGGGTCGATGCCCAACTCCTCGCGGACGTGCACCGCGATGGCCTGCTCCGGGTCGGCGGAGATCTGCCGGGCCACCACGTCCGCCAGATGGGGGTCGACACCGCGCTTGACGAACACCTCGGCCAGCTCGCGCTGTTCGGCCTCGGGGTTGCGCGAGTGCTGGAGCTGCTCGACGGCCACCTCGGCCTGGGTCAGCTCGTTCTGCGAACAGATCGAGATGTACTCGCCGGTGGCCATCGAGAAGGCACCGGCTATCAGCCCGGCGAGACCGGTGAGCACGATGGTGCGGTTGGCGGCACCACCACCGCCGACACCGGCGATCAGCGAGGCGTTGGTGACCAGCCCGTCCATCGCCCCGAACACCGCCGGCCGCAGCCAGCCGCCGGAAACGTCACGGTGCCGCAGCGCCCGGTGCCGCCCGCGCGACTGCCGCCGGGGCGGGACGAGCGGCACCACAGGGGGTACGGTCGGCGGCGGGGGAACGGGCATAGTGAACTGCTCGGTGGCGTACGCACCGGCGGGCTGCGGGTCCGTGCCGGGAGGGTACGGCTCGGGGGGCGAACCGGGGGAGCGGAGCCACTGCGTGTTGACCGACACGTCTACCCTCCATCAGCGCGAACACTTCGCTTTGGGTGGGGTAACGGAAGCGTCCGCTCCGAGGTTCACCGGTGGCGGTCCGCCGGTGTGCGCCGCCGTACGATCAGCGGCAGCGCGCCGGGCATCGACATCAGCCGGGTCACCGGACGTGATCCGCCCGGTCCGGGGCGGACGGTGCACCGGCTGAAGATCACGCTCAGGAAGGCGGCCATCTCCGCCCGGGCGAACTGCTCCCCGGCGCATCCGCGCACACCGCTGCCGAACGGGATGTACGCGTCCCGTGGAATCCCCGGAGTCGACTCGGGCAGCCAGCGGTCGGGGTCGAACTGCTCGGGGTGGGCGAAGAGTTCGGGGTCACGCTGGAGCGCGTAGATGGAGAACAGCACGGTGGACCCGGCCGGAATCAGGTAACCGCCCAACTCCACCGGGCTGTTGGGCCGCCGGGTCAGCATCCAGGTGGACGGATACAGCCGCAGCGTCTCGGCGATCACCCGTTGCTGGAAGGCGAGTTCCCGCAGCGTCTCATGGGAGACCTGCCGAACCTCGCGCCGCCCGAGCGCCTCGTCCAGTTCGCGCTGGAACCGCCGCTGGGCGCCGTCGTCACGGCTGAGCAGATAGCAGGCCCAGCTCAGGGCGCTGGCGGTGGTCTCGGTACCGGCGACCAGCATCGCGACCAGCTCGTCGTAGACCTGCTCGTCGGTCAGGGCGGCTCCGGTCTCCTCGTCGCGCCTGGTGAGCAGCGTCGACAGCAGATCACCGTTGCCCAGCCCGTCGGCCCGGTACTCCGCGATGGCCCGGCGCACCGCCTCCTGAAGGGTGCGCAACGCCCGCCGGAAGCGCAGGTTCACCGGGGTGGGCAGCCTGTCCAGCGCCCCGACCGGGGCAAGGGCCCGCCTGCCGAGCTGCTCTATCAGCACCGGTACCGTACCGCGCACGTCCTCGGCGAGGCGCTTTCCGGCCGGGCCGCAGAACAGCACCCGGCTGACCGTCGCCACGGTGAGCGAGAACAGCTCCTGGTCCAGTAGGACCAGCGCGCCGTGCCGCCACGAGTCGACCCTGGCCTCCGCGAGTTCGCACATGGTCGCCGCGTACCGCCGGATCCGGGACGGATGCAGCACGAGCCCGGTGGGCCTGCGCCGTCGGACCGGGGCGGACCCCTCCGCGTCGGCCACCAGCATCTGCCGGATGAGCGCGGGCGAGTTGACCGCGTAGGCCGCCCGTGGGCCGAGCCGGAACCGCACGACATCACCTCGTGCCCGCAGCGCCCGGACGAACTCCAGTGGCTGGCCGCGCAGTTGGGGGAGGTGCCCGAGGAGCGGCAGTGCGCCGGGCAGCGACGGAATCCTCACGCGATGGACGGTGCTGGCACGCATGCGGCTCACACTTTCCCGGGCACTCCACGCGAAACGTCCGGTGGCCATGCCACCGGACGCGAAGGGAGCGCGATGGCGCGTGGGGGTGGCACCGTGCCGCGCCTTATGGGGCGTTGTGCCGACGCGGTCGCAACCGCGTAATCTGTGCCGTCCGGACGGGCCGTCCGGAGGGACCCAAGCGAGGAGGGACGAAAATGCCCCCGCACCGCGCGGCCGCGCGAGAGCACGCGTCCGGGCCGGATCCCGTGGATCCGGCCCGGTTCGCGACGGAGGAGTTCCGTATCCTCGCGCCGATACGGCCGACCATCTCCAAGGTGAGCTGCCCGCACTGCCCGGGCGCCGCGTTCTTCGACGGCACGTCGGGGTGGGTGTGCATGAAGTGCGGGCCGGTGTTCGGGGCGACGCTGCACGGTCGCGATGCGTCCTCGGGTGAGGACGGGGAGTAGCGCGGCGGCTCTTGGGGGGCGCCGATCGGGGGCGTGGAGGTACTTCTGCGATCCCGCTGCCGGTGGCCTGCTAGGCGCTGCGCTGGATTCGCTGGGAGTGCCGCGATGTGCCGTGGATCGGCTGCGGCGCGGTCGTGGCTGGTCGCGCCCACGCGGCGGAGGCGGAGATGAGCACAGCCCCGCGCCCCTTCGGGGGCTGCCGGACGGCCGCGGTCTTCAGTCGCCGCAGGGGTCAGCCCCACGGCGTGGACCGGCGGGTGAGCGGGGCCGGTGTGGGCCGTGGGGCTGGGGGCTGGGAGGCTTACTTGAGGCCGCCTGCCTTGGCGCACTGCCAGGCGCCGGGGCCCTGCATGGCCAGCAGCTTGTTGGCGACGGTGATCTGCTGGTCCTTGGTGGCGTAGTCGGCGCGCGGGGCGTACTTCAGGCCGCCTGCGGCGGCCCAGCTGGACGGCGAGAACTGCAGGCCGCCGTAGTGGCCGTTGCCGCCGGTGTTGTGGTTGGACCAGTTGCCGCTGGACTCGCACTGGGCAACCCGGTCCCAGGTGGCGGAGGAGGCGGCCGAGGCGGTGGTCGATGCGAGGACCGGCAGGCAGATCGCGGTGGTGGCGACACCGGCGAGTGCGGTGAGCCGGGTGGTCTTGGAGGCGCGGCGCAGCTTGAGCATGGGTGGGTTCCTCACCGACGCCTGCGAGGTCAGCTGTCGGGTTCGGGCCAGTGAGTGCCCGGTCGCGGCCGTGAAGGCGCACGACTTCACCCCGAGCCGGTCCCGGTTCCCCTCAGGTGGGGTGCGGATCCGGCAGCGAACCTTGGGTCCCCCGCTCCTGCCTTCGGCGCTGTTCGCGTCGACTGTTCCCGTCGGTCGGCGGCAGGACTCGGCGTTCCAACCGGCGGGGCCCGCGGAAGCGGGCGATGTCGACAGAAACATGCGCTTCCGGAAGACGGCAAGAGCCCATCAATCGAGCAAAACGGACTATTGGCGATCTTGAAGCTCGCATATCCGCAGGTCGGCGGGGGTAAAGTCCTAAAACTGACCGATTCGTCCACTTTTTTGGAGAGAGGTACATCACATCCCGGGCCGTCCCGGTCGCAGACCACCGCCCCGCCGTCCGCCCAGCTCGCAGCGCGTACCATCGCCGCATGCGACCGGCCAAATACCGCGACGAGGACCTGGAACAGCACGCACTGCGCCGCAGGGTGTCCGACGACGGGCAGCGTTCGGGGTTCGAGCACGACGTCGACCGGATCCTCTACTCCATCCAGTGGCGGGCACTGGCGGGCAAGAGCCAGGTCGTGGCGAGCGGCGAACTCGGCGCGTACCACACCCGGTTGACACACTCCATGAAGGTCGCCCAGCTCGGCCGCCGCATGGCCGAACGCCTCGAACGCCGCTACGGCGGCCCCAACCCGGCGCTCGTGGAAGCCGCCTGCATGGCACACGACATCGGCCATCCGCCCTTCGGGCACGCGGGCGAGACGGCGTTGCGCGCCACCATGGACGAGTTGCGGGACGCCGACCGCGCGCTCGACAGCTTCGAGGGCAACGCCCAGACGCTGCGCGTACTGACCTTCCTGGCCGCCCACAAGTACCCGGGCCACCGCGGACTGCACCTCACCCGGGCCTGCCTCGACGCGTCCACCAAGTACCCGTGGGAACGCGCCCCGTTGGCCGTGGACCCGGCCCGGCACGCCAAGTGGGGTGTGTACGTGGCGGATCGGGAGGCGTTCGCCTGGGTGCGGGCGGGCCGGACCGGAACCGAGGTGCCGGTCGAGGAGCAGGTGATGGACTGGGCCGACGACGTCACGTACGCCTGCCACGACGTGGAGGACTTCTACCGCACCGGCCTGATCCCGCTGGCGGCCCTGTTCCCGCCCGACGGACGCGCGGGCGGCGACACCGAGCGCGAGACCGCGCGCTTCCTGGACTACGTGGCGGCCAAGCGGGCCCGCACCCAGCAGCCGTTCGACCGCGCCGAGGCCCGGCAGTTGATGGCGGACATCGGCAAACGGCTCCAGGTCCCGGCGCCCTACAGCGGCAGCCATGAGGACGCCGTCGCGGTCAACCGGCGCACCGCCGACCTGATCGCCTACTTCACCCGGGACATCCACCTCGAAGTCGGCGACGCGGCCGCCATCCGCTACGGCGCGCGCCTGGTCATCCCCCAAGAGCGCCGCGCGGCCTGCGACCTGCTCAAGGAGCTGGTGTGGTGCTACGTGATCGACCGCCCCGCGCTCGCCACACAGCAGCACGGAAAGCGGCGCATCGTCAGCGAGTTGCTGCGGTGGAGCCATCAAGCCCCCGAACTGCTGCCGCCCGAGCGCGCCCAGGAACTGGAGCTGCACGGTGACCCACTGCGGGCCGCGGCCGACCATGTCGCCTCGCTCACCGAGGACCAGGCCATCGCCCTGCACCAGCGCCTGTCCGGCGTCGGCCTCGGCTCCATGAACGACAACATGTGGCTGTGACCGGGAAAGGACCGCCTCGCCGGTCGGCTTTTCTTGATCCCGCCTGTGCGCGGATCCAGGCTGCTGGCGTCCGTGCGGCGAAGGACGCTGACGCGCGACATCGACCCCGGACCCGGCACCGTGCCCAGCGAGTTCCGGTGCAGGTTCGGGGCTGTCGTCGGCCCGCGTGCGGAGTGGGCGAGAGGCGCCCTGGTCGGGGAGAACGGCCCGCACCGCAGCGAGGCCCCGCGCAACGGCCTGCCCGGCGCCGCAGTCGGCCGCACACCGGGCGACCACCTCGCCTTCGGCCACGGTCCGCGCTTCTGCCTCGGCGCCCAACCGGCCCGGTTGCGGATGCGGGAGATGGTCGCCGCCGTCCTGGACCGGCTCGGCGAGGTCCAACTGCCCGGAGAACCACGGCGGTCGCGCTCCGACCTGGAAAACGGCCTCAGGCACCTGCCGATCCGCTGGCGGCCGCTGGGCCGTTGACGGTGCGCGCGCCGCGCAGCAGCAGGGCGGCCAGCGCCAGTGCCGTGCCGCGCGGTGCGGACAGGTCGAGGCCGGTGAGCTCGGCGATCCGGGCCAGCCGGTTGTCCACCGTGTTGGGGTGCAGACCCAGTTGGCGCGCGGTGCCGCGGCGGTCGCGCTGGCTCTCCAGATAGGTGCCCAACGTCGCGAGCAGTTCCGGCCGGTCGGCTATCGGGTCCAGCAGTGCGGCGATCGGCCCGCTGCTCTCGCTGTTCCGGGACAGATGGAACTCCAGCAGCACATCGTCCAACCGGTGCAGCCCCGGCGGCCGTCCACAGGCCCGGGCCACCCGGATCACCTCGGCCGCGGTACGGGCGGCCTCGGCGAAGTCCACCGCAGTCGCGGCGGGCACGGCGGCCAGCCGCACCTCGACCCCGCAGTCCCTGCGCAGCAGTTCCACGAGACCCTCGGGGACCTCCGGCGCCCCCTGGCCGTCCCGCCCCGGCACGACCGCGTGCCCGCCGTCGTCGGTGAGGACGGTGAGCACCTCGCCACCGAAACCGCCCTCCAGCGCCGTGCGCAGCCGGCGTCTGCGCCGCCGCTCGGCCATCACCCGCCCGGTGGCCGACGCCGCCGACTCGACCCGCAGGCACAGCACAAGGCCGCCGTGCTCGACCCCCAGCGCCCGCACCGCCTCGTCGTCCGCCGCCCGGGTGCCGTCGAGCAGTCCGCGCAGCACCGAGCGGCGCCGCTCGTAGCGCTCGGCGTCCAGCGCCGCCCGCTCGTCAAGGTAGGTTTCGGCGACCGCGCCCATGATGCCCTCCTGGGTGCGCAGCAGCAGTCCGGCCAGCTCGCTCAGCGCGGCCTCCTCGCCGGGCCCGGCGCTGTCGTGCAGCGCCTGCCACAGCACGTACACACCGAGGGCGTGGCTGCGCAGCAACTGCCGTAGCGGTACGCCCTGCTCGGCGCGTTGGGCGGCGCGCTCGCGGAACATCCGGTAGTCGTCGGCGCGGCAGACCGGGTCGAGGGGCCGACGGGCGAACAGCCGCAGACCGTATCGGGCGGTGGCGGCGATCTCGGCGTCCTCAGCGTCCTCAGGGGCGTTTGATGCCCGCTCGGCGCGGTCCCGTGAGATCCGCCGGGCCAGCTCGTCTATCCGGGGCTCGCAACGGGCCGCGAGGGCACGGGCGTTGCGGGACACCTCGTACCGGCCCGGCGAACGGGTCGTTCGCGGACGTGCGGTCATCGCGGTCCTCCGAGCACTCGAATGTCGCCTCCCGGGCTGTGACGCATCACAGTATGAACGGCTACCGGCTCCGTAACCTGGTGGGGCCGTCGGCGTTCTCACAGTGGCTGCCTCATGCAATGACCTCGCGGTCGAGGCAGTGGTGCCGCGAGGACCCGCCGGTCGAAAGGCTGCCGCAGTGCTGCGCATCTCAGCCACGCCCCCGATGCCGGTCCGCGTCCTCGACCCCGCGGGCGCGGACTACCACCGTGCCTTGACGACGTTCCTGGCCAGCACCGACCAGGGGCAGGTCGCCGTGGAGCAGTTGGCCGCCGTGATCCGGCGGTTGCCGCACCGCGGGCTGTTCGTGGACGCGGGCGCGGGCGACGGCGCCACCACCAGCCGCCTCGCCCGGCACTTCCAGCGGACGGTCGCCATCGAGCCCCACGCCCTGCTGCGCGAGGCGTGCCCGCAGGCCGAACTGCTGCCCGGCGCCATCGCCGCCGTGCGCCCCGACGAGCCCGCCGACCTGGTGCTGTGCTCGCACGTGCTGTACCAGGTACCGCGCCGTTCCTGGGCGGAAACGGTTCGCCGGATGCTCGGCTGGCTGGCGGAGGAGGGTGAACTCGTCGTGGTGCTGCGGAACCCGGACAGTGACTGCCAGCGTTTGGTGCGCCACTTCACCGGCGTACACCTCGATCTCACCGAGCTGCGCGATGAGTTGGCGCACGACGGCGTCGAGGCGCGCATCGAGACGCTCACCTCCCACGTCCACACCGACACCATGGCGGACGCGGTCACCGTCGCCGAGTTCCTGCTCAACACCGCACCGCTGAAGGAACTGGGCGCGCCCGACCGCAGGGACCTGGAGGTGTACCTGCGACGGGCGTTCGCCGACTACTCGGGAGGTTTCACGTTGACATCCACCCAGGACTTCCTCCACGTCCGGCGGGCACGCTGATGTTCCGCCCTGGAACACCGGCCCGGCTGCTGCTCGTTGGCGTCCTCCCCGGGCTGCTGTGCGGCTGTATGGCGATGCCCTCGCATGCGCGGTCCACCGATGCCGCGCAGCGGTTCGGCCCGTCGGCCACACCGGGGACGCGGCGGTCGCCAAGCGCGTTGCCGTTGGTGACGATCACCGCGCCCGCCGCGCCGTCCGCCGGTCGGCCCGCCCCGGTCCAGCGACCGGACGCTCCCGACGATCCGCCCGTGGCACCCGTCAGGCCCCAGAGCCCCCGGCAGCCCGCGGCGCATCGCGCGCGGCAGAACCGCGCGCCGGTGCGGGCCCGGCCGCCGGTGGACATCGCAGCCGGGCTGTGCGAGCAGGCGGAGTGGTCCGGCCAGCTTCCGTCCGGACTCGGGGCGTCCTGCCGCCAGATGCTCGGCCGCTGAGGACTCACAGCGCGCGCAGCCGGTCGATCACCTCCCGCAGCAGTTCGGGATCCGGCTGGTCCGCGGCGGCGCGGGCCGGGGCGATGGTGACCAGCTCGGCGTCCAGCAGATCACCGAGCAGTACCCGCAGCGCGCCGACCGGCAGATCGGCGTCGGCGGCGAGTTCGGCGACCGGGCGGGCGGCGTCCCCGAGCAGTTCGAGCAGCGCGGCGCGGGCGTGGTCCAGGCCGGTCGGCGGCGGCCCCTCGGACACTGCGGCGACCACCGACATCAGGTCGAAGGCATGCTGACGGACCGGCCGGGTCCGCCCCCGGGTCACAGTGTACGGGCGGACCAGCGGCCCCGACTCGTCCTCGTACCAGTGGCCGTCGGCGTCGTTCATACCGGCCGTCACCCGGCGGCGTCTGATCTCGGCGGGGTGCCGAGATGCCGTCCGGCGCGCTTGACCAACAGCGACATCTCGTAGCCGAGTTGGCCGACATCGGTCCCCGCGTCGCACAGCACGGCCAGACAACTGCCCGCTCCCGCCGGGGTGACGAAGAGGTAGGCGTCCTCCAGCATGACCATGGTCTGCCGCATCCCACCCGCGCGGAACTGCTCACCAACCGCCTTGGCCAGGCTGTTGAAGCCGGAGCACAGCGCCGCCAGATGCTCGATGTCCGCCCGCGCCAGGCCCTGCGACGACGCGGTGGGCAGCCCGTCGGAGGAGAGCAGTACGGCCTGCCGCACCTCGCTGGTGCGGGCCACCAGGTCCTCCAGCAGCCAGTCGAGACCGCGGTTGTGGTCGGTCGCGGTCATCGGGCGTTCCCTTCCTCGGTTTCGGTGGCGTCGGGTGCCGCGCGACCCGGCGGTTCGTCGGTGCCAGCCGCTCGGCCCCTGGCGAGTCCACGCTGGAACGAGCCGAAGATCGCGCCGAGTTGCTCGGGGCTGACCTCATCGCCGGTGTCCACCGCGGCCGTTGGCGGCTGGCCGCTCAACTGCGCGGTGAGGCTGGCCTGGCGGACCCGACGGGGGAGGCCGGAGGAGGACTGCGCGGCGGTGACGGGAGCCTGGGCCGCTGGGGCGGTGGCGGGGACCTGGCGGTCACGGGCGGGCAAGGCCGCCGCGGAGGCGGCCGCTGCGCCGCCGCCCTGCTCAGGCTCGGCGAGAACGGCCGTGGGCAGCAGTACCACGGCCGTGCAGCCGCCGTACGGCGAGCGGCACAGCGTCACCTCGATGCCGTGCCGTCGCGCCAGCCGACTGACCACGAACAGTCCCAGCCGCTCGGTCTGGGCGAGATCGAAGTCCTGCGTTCCGCTCAACGTGCGGTTCGCCTCGGCGAGTTCCTCCGCCTCCATGCCCAGGCCGCAGTCGTCGATCTCCAGCACGAAGCCGTGTGCGGCGTGGCTGGCCCGCATGGTGACCTCGGTGTGCGGGGGCGAGAACGAGGTGGCGTTCTCCACGAGTTCGGCCACCAGGTGGATGACGTCCGCCACCGCCTCGGCGGCGATGCCGACCTTGGCCATCGGCGGCACCACGACCCGCTCGTACTCCTCGACCTCGCCGACCGCCGCGCCGACCACCTCCACCACCGGGACCGGTTTGCGCCACATCCGGCCGGGCGCCGCGCCGGAGAGGATGATCAGGCCCTCCGCGTGGCGCCGCATCCGGGTGGTGAGATGGTCGACGCGGAACAGGTCCGCCAGCTCGTCGGGGTCGGTGGTGCGCCGTTCCATGGCGTCGACCAGCTTCAACTGCCGGTGTACCAGGGCCTGGCTGCGCCGGGCGATGTTCAGGAACACCGCGGAGACCCCGCGGCGCATCCGGGCCTGCTCGACCGCCGCCTCGATCGCCGCCCGGCGCGCCTCGTTGAACGCCCGCCCGACCTGGCCGATCTCGTCCCGGCCGAAGGACAGCTCGGGCGCCTCGGCCATGGCGTCGACCGGCTCACCGGTGCCCAGGCGGCGCACCACGTCCGGCAGTTGGCGGGACGCCAGCCGGTCGGCGGCGTCCCGCAGGCTCACCAGACGGCCGGAGATCCGGCGGCCGGTGCGCACGGAGAACCACACCGAGCCCCCCACGGCCAGCAGCCCGACCCCACCGGCGATCCCGGCCCGTACCAACTGGCTCTCGGCGAAACTCCGGCCGTGGGCCGCCGAGTTACGGGCGGCGTCGGAGCAGGTGAGCATGTAGCCGTGCACCGCGTCGTCCATGGTCGCCCGCCAACCGGCCACGCGTGGCAGCCCGTGCGGGCCACCGCGCAGCACCGCGTCCTCGGCGCCGACCAGCGCGGTGTACGCGCGGCTGCGCGCGAAACCCTCGAACAACGCCTGGGAGTCGGAGGGCAGCGCCGCCACATAGGTCTGGAAGAACACCCGGCGGGCCGCCACGGTGTCCGCGAAGGCACGGTACTGGTCGGCGGTGAAACCGCCTGCGGCGCGGGCCGCCGTGCCCATCGCGTCCTCGCGGGAGACGAACTCGCGGTCCCGTACGAGTTCGATGACCGTCTGCGCCTCCCGGGCCAACTGCCCGGCCTGTAGCGCGGTGAGCGCGGACTCCACCTGGAAGGACGGCTCGACCATCGCGGTGTACGCGTCGATCGCCTGGCTCCAGGACAGTTGGCGGGCGGCGACCCGGCGGCGCAGCGGGTCGAGCTGGTCGGTGGCCCGCAGCATGTCCGCCAGCCGGTCGCGCTGCGCGACGGTGAGGTCGCCCCGTCTGCCGGGATCGGTGATGGCGGTGCGCATGGCGCGTACGGCTTCGTCGGTGGCGTGCTGCTGGGCGGTGAGCGCGGCCAGGGTCCCTCCGGCGCCGCGGGACGCCAGGTACTCGGCGGCGTCCCGGCGCTCGATCTGTATCTGGCCGGTGGCGGTGTCCACCGGGGTGCCGAAGTGGTCGTAGACGCCCTCCAGCCGGATCAGGGCGCGCAGGTCGCTGGTCATGGACAGCATCGCGAAGGACCACAGCCCCATCAGGCTGATGACCGGAACCAGGGCCAGACCGATCATCCTCGTGCGAATCGTGGGACCGCCGAGGCGCAGTCGCATGGTCATTCCTCTGGGACGCTGAGTTGCACATGGCCGGGCAGTTGCCCGCCGAGGCCCCGAACGCGCTGGCCCGAGACTCGACCGGCAGAACCGTACCGGGCGGCAGGCCGGAAATTGCCCGTCGTTGACCGAAACTTTGTGCCGATCAGGTCACATGCCAACGCTTTCTGACGTCCGGGTACGGCTGAGGGCGAGCACCGCCATGTCGTCGGCGTGCCGCTCGCCGGTCCACGCGTCGACGTCCCGTACCAGCACGTCGATGGTCCGCCGTGGCTCCTCGAACGGGCCGAGACCGGCCAGGCGCAGCGCCGGGTCGTAGAAGCTCCCGGCCCGGTCCCGGGCCTCGGTCACCCCGTCGGTGACCAGCAGCAGCGTCGCATCGGCCGGGAAGGGGAAGGTGTCCGCGGCCGATCGACGCGCGTCCAACGCGCCCATGCGCAGCGGGAGATCGGGTTCGGTCGCCTCCAACGTGCGTACCGCGCCGTCCTCGTGCAGCAGGTACGGAGAGGGATGGCCGCGGTTGAGCAGCCGTACCGCGCCGCCTTCCAGGTCGAGTTCGCCGACCAGCGCGGTGGCGAAGCCCTCCACCCGCTCCTCCCCCTCGTGCCGCCGCGCCTCCCTGAGCAGGGCGTGCTCCAGCCGCCCGGCCAGCTCCACCAGGTCGGCCGCCTGCTCGGCGGCCTCCCGGAACGCGCCCAGCAGCACCGAGACGGCGCGCACCGCCTCCAGGCCCTTGCCGCGCACGTCCGCGATCAACAGCCGGATCCCGTACGGCGTTTCCTCCACGGCGTAGGCGTCGCCGCCGATCCGGGCCTCGCTCTGCGCCGCCCGGTACCGAGCGGCCACCGACAACGGCCCGAGCCGGGACGGCGGATCGGGCAGCAGCGCGCGCTGGGCGGCCTCGGCCACCGTGCTCACCACCGCAAGTCGTTGCCCGTAGCGGGAGATCATTCGGTTCACCTCAAGGCCGACCAGGGCCCCGATGATGACGTTCCCGGCCTCCACCCCACCGTGCAGCGGACCGAACGTGCCCTGCCGGAAGGTCCACCACAAGATGGCCACCACCATGGCCGCCGCCACCGCCACCGTGCGCCGCAGCGGAAGCGTGGCCCCAGCCGCCACACACGCCACCGCCACCAGCGGCCCGCCCGAGTACTGGATCGGCGTCACCAGGTCGAAGACGACCCCCACGCCGATCAGTGCGGTGGGCGCCCACCGCACCAGGCCCAGCCATGTGTCGACGGTGGGGTCCATCAGCCGCTCAGAGCACGGTCGGGTCGGTGGCGTCAGACGGTGCGCAGCAGGCCTCGCGGCGCAGTTGGGTGCTGACCGCCAGCCAGGCCGACTCGTCCACGCGGTGCGGCTCGGAGTGGTCCGCGTTGTGGTCCGCGCTGAACGCGTTCACCAGGTCCGCCTGCCGGTGCACCACACCGTCGCGCAACACCATGGTGGTGCGTACCAGATGGGCGAAGTCCTGGAACGGGTTGCCGTCGATCACCGTCAGGTCGGCGAGCTTGCCCGGCTCCACCGTGCCGAGGTCGTCGCTGACCCCGAACATCCGCGCGGGGGCCGCGGTGGCGGTGCGCAGCGTCTGCGCCACGGTCAGCCCGCCGAAGCGGTGCAGCGCGCGCAGCGCCAGGTGCAGATGGATCCCGTACGGGACGAGCCCGGCGTCGGTGCCGACCGCGAGGTTGGCGTGCTCGGCGACGAGCCGTTGATAGATCTCCATCTCCCGCCGCAGCGCGATCAGTTGGTCGTCGTGGGGCGGTTTGTCGGCGGTGTTGCGGACCAACGCCGCGTCCCAGCGTGGCATCAGCGTGCTCACCCGCGGGTCGTCGGCCAGGTACGGGTCGGCGCCGAGCAGCGGGGACGCGGTGAACGGGGTGACGATGATATGGAACTCGGCGTCCCGGTAGACCTCGTCGATGTCCTGGTAGCAGCGCCGGGTGGGGGAGAGCGCGTGCCCGTACTCCAGCCGCTGGGTGGCGTGCAGATGGGTGGTGAGGTCGTGGCCGAGCCCCAGCCCGGGTGAGCACAGGTGGCCGCCGGTGCGCACGCCCAGGACCTCGTGGGCGGTACGGGCCGCCTCCGCCATGATCCAGGCGGACGCCCTGACGTACGTCTTGACGAAGTCGTAGTCCAGCGCGACGGCACGTTGCAGACTGCGCCGCACCCCGTCGGCGGTGCGGTGCGCCCGGTCGTGGTTGGACGCCACCCGGCTGCCGTCGATCAACTCGCCGGTGGCGAACTGGCGCGGCCCGTTCATCGTACCGGCCGCCACCGACTCGCGCACCCGCACCGACTCGTAGGCCAGGCCGCCCATGAAGACGCAACTGGTGATGCCGTAGGCGAGCATCAGATGGTTCTGCCGCCCCCCGTAGCAGAACTGCCACGGGTGGATGTGGGCGTCCCACAGTCCGGGGATCACGGTGCTGTCGGAGGCGTCGACGTGGTGTTCCCCGCGGCCTGCGGCGCCCCGGCGGTGGGGTTCGATCGCGCTGATCCGGTTGCCGGTGATGACGATGTCCATGTCCTTGCGGACGCGCTCGCCGGTGCCGTCCCACAACCGTCCGGCGTGCACCCGGGTCACCAGGGTGCGTGGCGGCAGTCGTCGACCCCACTGCAGTGGAACGGGAACGGTGCGCCGCCCGGTGCCGTCCCGGCGGATCAGCCGCAGCTTGCCGTTGGACAGGTACAGCAGCGTCTTGGAGTCGCCCGCCCAGGAGGGGTGGTCGGCAGGCTCGTCGGTCAGCCGCCTCGGCGGGCCGCTGGGCTCGCCGTTCGACCTGACGGGCACCACCCACAGCGCGGACTCCATGATGACCGCCATCCAGGCGCCGTCCGGTGACCAGACCGGTCCGCTGTCACCGCGGTCGGACAGCGAGGAGTGCGGCAGCGGCAGATGCGAAGTGCAGTCGCCGGTACGGGTGTCGAGGACACGGATGTGGTTGTAGCCCTCGCGGAAGCGGTAGTTGAGCCGGTTGCGGTCGCAGAACGCGAGGTACCGCCCGTCCGGGGACCAACTGGGCCGCCCGGGCAGGCCGCCGCCGTGCAGCGAGGAGGCCAGGGCGCGCTCGACGCCGCTGCGCAGGTCGCGGACGATGAGCTTGCCGGTGACGTCCTGGCAGGCCAGCTGGGTGCCGTCGGGGGAGAGCGCGGGGTTGAGCCGTCCGCCGGTGGCCAGCACGGAGTCGCTCCGGTCGGCCAGCGATCTGCGGTGCACGGCGAAGTGCCCGTCGCCGTCGTACGCGTACAGGACGCTGCCGCCGTCCCTGGACCAGGACGGCATCTGCAGATAGCGGGACGGCTCGGCCTGGGCGAGCTTGCGGGGGCGCCCGCCGATCGGCATCAGCCACAGGGCGTTGAGCGCCACGAAGACCACCGACCGCCCGTCCGGGGACAGCGCCGGTAGGTGGATGCCGCGCACCGGGGACAAGGCGGTGGAGTCGAAGTCGTACCGCTTGGGGCGGTAGCGCGGTCGGGGCACGTCCAGGCGCGCGGTGAACGGGATCTCCTCGGCGGTGTCGGACCGCGATCCGGTGGAGCGCACCTTGACCCGGCCGTCGGCCACGTAGAACAACTCGCCGTCGGCCGACCAGCAGGCGGGCTGCGGGGAGACGTCCTCACCGTCGCTGACCGTGAGGCCGTCCACCTTCAGCGTCGAGGTGCGCGAACCGGTGGGCAGCGGACCGGGGTCGAGGTAGGCGTACGCGACCCGGCCGTCGGCGGACACCGCAGGGCCGCAGACCGCGCCGTCGCGGACCCTGTGCACCACGGTGACCTTGCCGCCACCGGCGGGCACCGAGGCGATGATCCGGCCGTTCTCCTTGGTGCCGCCGTTCGAGTGCTCGGCGCGCACGAAGACCACCTTGCTGCCGTCGGGGTGCCAGGCCGGGTCGTAGTCCTCGTGCGATCCGTGGGTGAGCCGGTGGAGTTCACCGGTGTCCGCGTCGACCAACCAGATGCTGTACGAGCTGCCGACGACGTCGTCTCCGCCGCGCTCCGAGGAGAACGCGATCCACCGGCTGTCCGGCGACCAGGACACCCCCCGGTCGTCCCAGGGCCCGTCGGTGAGCTGGCGCAGCCCGGAGCCGTCCGGCGCCATGGTCCACACATGGAAGCCGCCGCCCCGGTAGGCGCAGAACGCGATCCGCGACCCGTCCGGCGACCACGCCGGACGGGTGGGCTCCAGGTCGACCGGCGTCAGCGGCTTCGCCGTACCGCCCTGCCGGGGCAGCGACCACAGCACCCCCTGGACCTCGAGTACCAGTTGCTCCCCGTCGGGGGAGACGGTCACGCAGGCGTTGGTGCCGCCGGTGAAGGTGACCGTCCTGGTGGTGGCCGTCCCCGGTGCCGCCTCGGGGGCGGCGGCCGTCGTCGGGGCGAGAGCGGCGACGCCCGCTCCGGTACTCGTCAGGGCTGCCGCTCTTACGAAACCTCGTCGGGTCAGGTGGTCCACAAGGGTTCCTTCCGATGTCCCGGTAACAGGCGTTGGCGGCGGTCCACATGACGTATGAAACTGGACGGAAAACCCGATCCCTCCGTTTGAGGACGTGTCAGACGGCACAGACAGCCCGAAAGCAGTAGGCGACCCCTCCAACCCCGGTCAGCAGTGCGAATCGCCGATCCGGTGTGCGGGCCACCCGGCCGGTTGGAAGGCCAGCACCGTGTTGTGGCCGCCGAAACCGCGGGAGTTGCTCAGCGCCAGCCCGATCCGCTGCGCGCTGGCGGTGTCCACCACCAGGTCGAGCACGCCGGTGCCCGGCTCGGCGCGGCTGAAGTTGGCGATGGGCGGGGCGACTTGGTGCTCCACCGTCAACACGGTCAACGCCGCCTCGATCGCCCCGGCCGCGCCCATGGTGTGCCCCAGGACGCACTTGCGGACAGCAGGGCACGCAGGCGCTCGTTGGGCTGGCGGCGTGGCGGCATCGGGTCTTCCCGGCGGGGCGGAGGCGGCGACACCAGTCGAGCGGCCTGGCCGGTCCATTACGGAGCGCCTTCGAGGGGGCACTTGTGGTGAGCGGCGCGCGTCGCGGCCCCGACCGCCCAGCGGGCACCCGGCCCCGCCGGGCGACCGGTGGGGCCGGGCGACCGGTGGGGCCGGGGCGGGCGCCGCTACGCGACGTGGATAGAGCGCGTGAAGGCCGTCACCGACAAGTCACCGTTGGTGACGGTGTAGTTGAACGGAATGGTCAGATGGCTGCGGGCGGCGGGCGGCGTCACCTCCAGATAACTGGCGTGCGCCATGCGCGGGGCGCTGGCGTCCGACCACGCAAGGTCGGCCTCGGCGCTCTGGCCGGGGCGCAGCACGATCGTCCTGGTGCCGGGGTCGGGCACGAAGTAGGTGGCGCCCCGGTGGGTGCGGGTGGGTACCGGCTCGTGGCGGGCGTTCTCCAGGCCCAGCCCCGGGTACCCGCGCAGCGCGCAGGTGCGGCCCGAGGTGTTCTTCAGCACCAGCACCTTTCCCACGTGCGACATACCGACCTGGCTGCCCCGGTCGACGAGCGAGGCGCGCAGGCCGGAGGTGGTGCAGGTGGCGGTGCGCGCGGGCGGCGCCGCGGAGGCGACGCCGCAGGTGGCCAGGACGGTCCCGGCGGCGAGTGCGATCCCCGCGGTGACCGCGGCCGTCTTGCGAGCGCTGTTCCGCGTCATCGGATGGCTCCTTACGGTGTGTTTCGGGTACGGTCGCCGAAGGGGCACCGGGCGCGCGATGCGCCCTGCGGTGCGCGGGCGGCCTCGTCCGTCACTTTGCGGATGGATCTCGCGGCTGCGACACATGCTGGTAACCGCTGCTCGCCATTGTTCCGGACCGCGCTGAAACGGCGTCAAGCAACGTACTGGCCAAGGCGGTTACCCACGTCCGGTGCGCGGCGGGCTTGGCGTACGGTGCACGGACCGTCTCCGTACCGCCCGCTGGGTGGTACCGCGTCTTCGATGGTAGGACGTCCGGCCCGGATCGGCGCCCGCAGCGCGAAGGACCAGCCCGTATCCTTTCCGACGTGCACATTTGCTTCGTATGCACCGGGAACATCTGCCGCTCGCCGTCCGCCGCGCTGGTCTTCGCCGAGCACCTGCGCCGGGCGGGGCTGGCCGACGCCGTGCGGATCAGCAGCGCGGGCACCGGTCCCTGGCACGCCGGTGAGCCGATCGACGCGCGGGCCGGTGCGGCGCTGGCCCGGCGCGGCTATGCCGTCGACCATGTGGCGGCGCAGATCAGCGAGGAGCAGTTGGCCGCCGATCTGCTGCTGGCGCTGGACACCGGGCATGAGAAGGCGCTGCGGCGACTTGTCGACAAGCCGGAGCGGGTGCGGCTGTTGCGCTGCTTCGACCCGGCCGCCGGTGCGGAGTTGGACGTGCCCGACCCGTACTACGGCGGCCCCGAGGGATTCGACGAGGTGCTGGACATGATCGAGGCGGCGATGCCCGGACTGCTCGCCTGGGTGCGCGACCGACTCGGCGCATGACCGGCCGCCGCCCCGCCGAGCGGCCGGAGGCGGCCGCGGCCCGGCTGACCGGCTGCCGTACCGCCGTGCTGCGCCGCCAGTTCGGCGCGATGGCCGAGGTCGTGCTGGACGGCGGGGACATCGTCGTGGTCAAGCCCGGCAACGGACCGGAGGCGATCCGCGCGGAGGCGGCCGGACTGCGCTGGCTGGCCGAGGCGGGCGCGGTCCGGGTACCGGCGGTGCGCGGCCACGACGAGGACTGGCTGGTCCTCGACCGCGTCGAGGCCGGGCAACCGACCCCGGCGGCCGCCGAACGGCTGGGCCGCGAACTGGCCGCCCTGCACGACCGCGGTGCGCCCGCGTTCGGGGCGCCACCGCCCGCGGGCCCGGCGGACGCCTGGATCGGCCTGGCGCCGATGGCCAACGTCCCCGGCTCAAGCTGGCCGCAGTGGTACGCCGAGTGGCGTGTGCTGCCGTATCTGCGGCGGGCCGTGGACGACGGGATCCTCGACCGTGCGGATGCCGCCCTCGTGGAGCGGGTCTGCCGACGACTGCCCGAACTGGCCGGACCCGACGAACCCCCGGCGCGGCTGCACGGCGACCTGTGGAACGGCAATGTGCTGTGGGGGAGCGACCAGAGCGCCTGGTTGATCGACCCGGCGGCGCACGGCGGCCATCGGGAGACCGACCTCGCCATGCTCCAGCTCTTCGGCTGCCCGCACCTCGACCGGGTGCTCGCCGGTTACCAGCAGGTGCGCCCGCTCGCCGACGACTGGACCGATCGGATCGGCCTGCACCAGCTCTTTCCGCTGCTGGTGCACACCGTGCTGTTCGGCGGCGGCTACGCCGGGCAGGCGCTGGCGGTGGCGCGGCGCCTGGGCTGAGGCGTTCTGCGGCTCTTGGCCGGTCGCGGTGGGGTTCGCGGCCGCCGGACGGGCCTCAGTACCAGATGGCCACCGGCAGGCCGCTGGCCGTGCGTTCGGGCGGGGCGGGCAGCGATACGGCGGTGCGGTCGCTGATGCGGGCGGCGCTCCACGCCGCCGCGCAGGCGTCCAGCACGTCATCGGGGGGTACGGCGCCCGCCTCCCCGTCGAAGTGCCCCGGCAGCGCGATGCCATGGGCGTCCAGCAGGCGCCGCCTGGCCATCTGGCCGTTCCAGCTACGTTTGCTCCAGGCGACCGGCTGGCCGTCGTTCATGGCGGCGAAGGAGATCTCCGGGTGCACCTCGTACAGCCGTCGATCGCCTTGCTCCCGGCGGGAGTTGGCCTCGCGGAGCTTGACCTTCAGCGCCCAGCTCTGGCGGCTCAGTCCGGCGCCGGTGAGTTCCCGGCAGCGCAGGTTCGCGGTGGCGTAGTCGGCCTCGTCCCAGACCGGGCGCGGCGCCACCCGGAAGACCCGGGCACGCTGCCGCCCGAGCCGGGCGGCCGCCAGCAGATCGGCGCGCCGCCAGGCCGCCGCCTCCAGCAGCCCCAACGGCATGTCGATCCCGACCACCGTCGCCTCCGGCACCCCGGCGAGCAAGGCGGCCAAGTCGCCTGCGGCGCAGGCCCGTTGGAACGCACCGTCCCGCAGTTCGACACCGACCCAGCCGGACGCGCAGGCATCCACCCCTAGCACCGTCATGACAGCAATCCTGGCAGCGCGCCGGGCGCCGGGCCTGCCCATGGCCCGGATATTCGCCGGATGTGAACCACGCGATATGGCCTGCATCACAATTTCGGGGCCGCGGTGTGACCTTCGCGATATGGCGCAGGTCACTACGAGGGGCAATAGTGTGTGAAAAGGGACTTTAGTCCCGTACTCCGCTTGATAGGGCGCTAGTCGGCCTAAAACCGGCATACGACCATTCATAGTAGCAAACCACCATTGACGCGGATTTCCGCGGCATTAACACTTCCGGTACCCGCTGGGCATTCCCGGGTCTCCGAATCGTTGAGGTGGTCCTCGCATGCAGTTCTCCGTGATGTCGAAGTTCGGCCGACTGGCCAAGGCCGCGAAGTACTCCGTTGGCGCCACGGTCGCCGGTGTCGCCGTCACCGCCGGTGCGCTCGCCGCCGCTCCGGGCGCGTCCGCCGCCCCGGCCTACCAGAACAACCTCAACGGCTGGATCAACCAGGCGCTGACGATCATGCACTCCCAGGGCATCCCGGGCAGCTACAACGGCATCTACCGCAACGTGATGCGCGAGTCCTCCGGCAACCCGAACGCCATCAACAACTGGGACTCCAACGCGGCGATGGGCATCCCCTCCAAGGGGCTGCTCCAGGTCATCGACCCGACGTTCAAGGCGTACCACGTCCAGGGCACGTCCTGGAACATCTACGACCCGGTCGCGAACATCACCGCCGCCGCCAACTACGCGGCGCACCGCTACGGTTCGATCGACAACGTCAACTCCGCCTACTGACCGGTCCGTTCCGCCCGAGCGGGACCACCGAAGCGCCCTGCGTGCGAGGACAGCGCCGTCCTCGCGTGCAGGGCGCTTTCGTATGTCCGCCACTGTTCGGGCGGTTTGAACCGGCGCGCAGGAGCCGAGCGGCGCGGGCGCGCGGTGGGCGCCGGGCTGGAGGAGTGGGGCTGGTGGGGCGGCAGTTACAGTCGTCGCATGATGACGACGCTCGCGGTGGAGAACTACCGGTCGCTGCGGCAGCTTGTCGTCCCGTTGGGGCCGCTCAACGTGGTGACCGGTGCCAACGGGAGCGGTAAGTCCAGCCTGTACCGGGCACTGCGGCTGCTGGCCGACGCCGCGCGGGGCGGTGCCGTGGCGGCGCTGGCCCGTGAGGGCGGGCTGGGCTCGACGCTGTGGGCCGGGCCGGAGAAGCCCGGCGGTCGCCAGGTGGCCCGCGTCGAGCCGGTCAGCCTGCGGCTGGGCTTCTCCGGCGGGCGCGACGACTTCGGCTACGCCCTGGACCTCGGCCTGCCCTCGCCCACCGAACCGACGATGTTCGGCTCCGACCCCGACATCAAACGCGAGTCCGTGTGGAGCGGCCCGGTGCTGCGCCCCGCCGCACTGCTCGCCGAACGGCACAACGGCGCCGTCCGCATCCGCGACACCGACGGCACCTGGTCCCACCAGCGGCATCCCATCCGCCCGTACGACAGCATGCTCAGCGAGTTCGCCGACCCGCGCAACGCCCCCGAGGTGCTCAGGCTGCGCGACCGCATCCGCTCCTGGCGGTTCTACGACCACTTCCGCACCGACGCCGCCGCCCCGGCCCGCGGCAGCCACGTCGGCACCCGCACCCCGGTCCTCAGCCACGACGGGGCGGACCTGGCGGCGGCGGTGCAGACGATCCGGGAGATCGGTGACCGGGAGGCGCTGGAAGCCGCCGTCGACCTGGCCTTCCCCGGCAGTCGGCTCACCGTCGCCGACCACGCCGGGCGCTTCGACCTCGAACTGCGTCAGCCCGGGTTGCTGCGTCCGCTGCGGGCCGCGGAGCTGTCCGACGGGACGTTGCGCTATCTGCTGCTCGTCGCCGCGCTGCTCACGCCCCGGCCGCCGGAGCTGCTGGTGCTCAACGAGCCGGAGACCAGCCTGCACCCGGATCTGCTGTCCCCGTTGGCCCAGCTGATCGCGATGGCCGCGGCGCGTTCGCAGATCATCGTGGTCTCCCACTCCCGGCCGCTGACCCATGCCGTGGAGCGGCTGGCCGCCGAGCACGCGCCGGAGGTCAGGACCGTCGAGCTGACCAAGGAGCACGGCCAGACGCGGATCGTCGGCCAGGGGCTGCTGGACGAACCCGCCTGGCACTGGCCCAAGCGCTGAGCGACCGCTCGCGGGCATACGACAGCCCCCGGTGCTTCATGTCGATGTCGTGAATCTCGGTCGTCGCCGACGATTCCAACACCGGCACGTGCTCCTACCGGGGGCCTAGCCAGATGGCCACGATGGGGGTCACTCAGGTCAACAGACGTCTCTGTCGACGGGTGCGGCTCTCTCTGGTCTTCTGGTGTATTGAATATTTTCGTCACTATTTGTCCGAAGTCAAGAGTCGGCCCGAAGAATTCACCCTCCGATCCGGCTACGTGGAGTGCCGGGCGTTTAACTAAAGGATCACCTCGGCGTAGCCTGGGGCTGGGACTTTTGGGGGGCCAAGGGCAACCCCGGAGGCGCACTATGGCTGAAGCCGCTGAAGCTATGGACTCGTGGCCGTGTCGGAACTGCGGTGAGACGGATCCGGAGAAGGTGCGCTGGAGCGAGCCGGAGTTCGCGGTGAGGTCCGACGCCGAAGGCCACCAGACGATGTACATCCACGCCGCGCTGATGGAGTGCGCCACCTGCGGCACCAAGCGCCGCGAGATCCTGGAAAACGGCTGACGCCCGTCAACTCCGCTCGCCCCGTACCGCCGTGTCCACCGCGTCGGGCGGCAGCGCCAGCCGCACCGCGCAGTAGTGCACGGCCAGGCTGAACGCGATCACGATCAGCAGGTCCCACCAGGCGGGCAGGGCGTGGCTGCCGCCGTACCGGCCGAAGCGGCAGATCACCAACAGCCCGACCAGCCACGGCCACACCCAGGCCGCCGACCGCCAGCGCAGCGCGCCGCGGTCGCCCACCGGGATCCCGCGGCGGGTGGCCGCCAGTACGCCGAGCCCGAACAGGACGGTGACGGCCAGCTTCCAGTCCGCCTGGTACCCGGACCAGTAGAAGATCAGGTTGGCGAAGACGAACCCGGCCGGGGCCAGCACCGACCCGGCAGGCAGCCGGTACGGGCGCGGACGGCCGCTGTCCCGCACCCGGAGCGCGTGCAGCGCCACCGGCGCGAACGCGTACATCACCGCCGCCGCCGAAGTCACCACACTGACCAGCGCCTGCCAGCTGGGGAACGGCAGGAAGGCCAGCTCACCGACGACGAACGCGAGCAGCACCGACAGCACCGGCACTCCCCGGCGGCCCACCCCGGCCAGCGGCCGCGGCAGCACCCGCTGCCGCCCCATCGCGTAGGACAGCCGCGCGGCCCCGGCCATGTAGACCAGCCCGGTACCCGCGGGGGAGATCACCGCGTCGGCGTACAGCACGATCGCCAGCCAGGCGGCACCGAGCGCGGTCGCCAAAGTGGCGTACGGCCCGAAGTTGCCCTTGCCCACCGGGCTGGCCCAGCCGTGGCTGACCGCCGACGGCTGCAGCGCGGCGATGAAGGCGACCTGCAGCAGCAGATAGACCGCGGTGCCGATGGCCATGGCGACGATCACCGCCCGCGAGACGTCGCGCTGCGGGTCACGCGCCTCACCGGCCAGTTGGATGGCCTGCTCGAAGCCCAGGAAGGCGAACACCACCCCGGCGGGCAGCGCCGCGAACACACCGTGCGCCCCGTACGGGGCGAAGCCGCCGCCCGCGGTGAAGTTCGCGCCGTGGAAGGCCAGCGACATCAGCACCGCCGCGGTCAGCAGCGGCACCGCCGTCTTCAGGACCACGGTGACCGAGTTGGTGGAGGACAGCAGCCGTACCCCGAGGACGTTGATGATCGTGAACAGCAGCATGAAGCAGGTGGCGATCACCAGCCCGGCCGGGGTGAGGGTGCCGTTCGGGTGCAGGATGTGCACCCGGTCGTGGACCCAGCCGATGCGGTCCGAGTAGGAGAGGGTGGCCTCCACCTCGATCGGCGAGATCATCACCGACCGCAGCCAGGACATCCACCCCGCGGTGAAGCCCACCAGCGGGCCGAAGGCGAAGTAGGGGAACCGCGCGGTGCCGCCCGCGATCGGATACGCCGCCCCCAACTCGGCGTGCACCAGCGCCAGCACGCCGAGCATCACCGACGCCAGCACCCAGGACAGCAGCGACGCCGGACCGGCGATGACGGCGGTGGTCAGCGCGCCCAGCAGCCACCCGGAGCCGATGATCGACCCGAGCGAGAGGAACATCAGTCCCCAGAACCCGACCGCCCGGTGCAGCCTTCCGCCCGTGGCGGCGTTGGAGTTCGCCACATGTGCATCCTGGTACGGGGCGGCGCGAGCCGCATGTCAGCTTGGGCCCGTCGGCCACTTCTCCGGCGTGTCGCTGGTGGTCACCTGGCAGACCGCGGGCTTGCCGGGGGCCGGGGAGCTGCCTTCGGCGACCGGCCGGACGCCGTCCAGCAGGATCCGGCAGGCGACCTCCCCGTCCCCGGAAGGGGTGACCTCCAGCCGGGCCACCGCCCCCGTGTTGACGATGACCTCGGTGCGCCACGGCAGCGTGGTGGCCCCCAGCCGCTCGTCGCGGGACTCCTTCTTGAACGAGTCGGGATTGTGCCGGTACACCACCCCGGTGGCGCGCGGGTCACCACTGACCGCGGTGGCCTGGTAGGTCAGGCTCCAGGCGTTTCCACCGCGCCACTTCTTGATCGTCGTGATGTTGTACTTCGCCCAGAACAGCCCGCCGACCAGCAGCAGCGCCAGCAGGATGCCACCGGTGACGAAACAGGAGTCGGCACGGGAACGGCGTGACGAGGGTGACTGGTCCGGCATGCTGGCTCGGCTCCTCCGTGCTGGTGGGCTCTCACCTCACCGTACGCACGCCGGACCGGCGGTACTCGCGCCCTGGGGCGGAGCTCGGCGTCAGCCTGTGGTCGTACGCCCGGCCGTCAGCTCGGTCATCGGGCTGACGGCCGGCGGTGTCACGGGCACTGCTCCTTGTTCTTGACGACCCGCAGTTCGGGTCGCTGGCCGCCAAGCCGCCCGCCCGGTGCGGGACGCTGCGAGCAGACCTTCCAGTTCGCCGGCCAGAACACATGCCGCCCGGCGCCGCGCGCGTCCACCAGCGTGACCCGCACACCATGCGGCAGCGCCCGCTCGGCGGCGATCAGGCCCTTGCCGGTGACGTTAGGCATCGCGCCCGCACTGGGAGCGTCGGCCTGGGCGGGGACGGAGAGAGCACCGAGGAGCGCTACGGCTCCCACGGCGGCGGCGGTTGTACGGCGCATCGGTCACACCTTCCGTGCGGGGAATCGGGACGTGTAGTGACCTGCCCGCGACATCCCGAAACCGGCACCGCGGCACGGAAGTTCACCCGTCTGCGACACCCGAGCCGTCTCACCGGATGACATGCGGTGCGAACCGTGCGTACCCGTCGGTGACCAGGCCGCCGGACTCCCGGATGCCCAGGCCCGCGGGCTCGCCGTCGACCACCCAGGCGCCCAGCACAGTGCGGTTGCCGTCGAACTGCGGCAGCGGGGCCAGCGCCTGGTAGCACAGCGCGTCGTCCGCCGCAGGTCCCGGTGGCGTGGCACCCGGCGGGTGCACGCTGACCCCGGCGCCCTCCCGGCCGAGCAGCGGCTTGGCGACGAATCCGGTGGTCCCGGCGAGTTCGCGGGGGCCGTCGAGATAGGCGGGCAGCAGGTTTGGATGGCCCGGATAGAGCTCCCACAGGACGGCCAGCATCAGCCATCTCTACCAGGCCGCGTACCTGGAGATGTCCACCATCCCCATGTACCTGTACGCGTCGTTCTCCATCGCCTCGCGCGGCTACTCGCAGTGGGACCCGGGGATGGGTGCGTTCCGACTGATCCGCAGCATCGTGGTCGAGGAGATGCTCCATCTGTCCCTGGTCAGCAACCTGCTGGTGGCGCTCGGCGACGAGGACATCCGGTTCTACGACGAGGACTTCGTTCCGAGGTATCCGTCGCGCATGCTGCACCGCCATCCCGAGCTCGTCCTCCATCTTGAGCCCTGCGGCAAGGAGGTGGTGCGCGACGTCTTCATGGAGTTCGAGCGGCCCGAGCCGAAGAAGGGCGAGGGAAGGCCGCCCAAGGGCCAGTACGCCACCATCGGCGAGTTCTACCGGGCCGTCGGCAAGGGCCTGGAGGCGCTCGACAAGAAGATGGGCCCCGCGCTGTGGAAGCACAACCGGCTGGCGGTCCAGTACACGGGCGCGTACTGGAACCACGACGGTGGCGGTGACACGGTGCTGGTCCGCGATCTGAAGTCGGCCCAGAACGCCCTGAAGATCATCATCGAGCAGGGTGGGTCATGCCCGCTGACCCGACGGCCGCGCTGTACGAGCACCACGCCGCTGCCCGGAGCACCAACACCCTGTTCAACGCGGTGTACTGCTACGTACTTCACATGCTGGACGTCATGTACCGCACGCCGTGGGACAAGATGCAGCACGGCAAGGAGAACGACCGGTACGGGCTGGAGCGTACGTTCATCGCGGCGATGCAGGGCGTGCTGGTGACGGTGGCGGACATCATGGTCTCCACCGACTTCGCGCCCACGGAGCTGCACTCCAACGTGGGACCGACCTTCGAGTTCTACGACTTCACCATGGAGAAGGCCTCGAAGCTGCACCAGCTCATCGGCCTGTGCGAGGACGCCATGGTGTACTTCCCGCAGCTCGGCGGGGACAACAGCGTGTACTGGCTGCTCAAGAAGATGCCGGACGTGTGAGCTGACCAGCGGCGAGCCCGCACCTGGTGGGCTCGCCGCCGGTCGGCCCGGTCAGATCCAGTCCTTGCGCTTGAAGCTGACGTAGAGGATGACAGAGAGGATCACGATGGCGCTGGTGGACGCCAGGAAGCCCCAATGGGTGCTGAATCCCGGGAAGGGCACGTTCTGCCCGTAGAAGCCGGTCACCGCGGTGGGCACCGCGATGATCGACGCCCAACTCGTCACCTTCTTCATGATGAGGTTCATGCGGTTGCCCTGGACAGTCAGGTTCGTCTCCATGATGGTGGTGACCATGTCCCGCAGGGACTCGGTCCACTCGGTGGCCCGCAGCACATGGTCGTAGACGTCCTGGTAGTAGGGCATCAGCGGTTCGCCGACGATGTGCAGGTCCCGGCGCAGCAGGCTGTTGACCACCTCGCGCATCGGAATGACCACCCGGCGCAGTCTGGTCAGGCTCTTGCGCAGTTCGTACGAGCGGCGCTGTACGGACTCGATCTGTGCGCGGTTGTCCTCGAACAGCAGGTCCTCGACCTCTTCGATGCGGTCGTCGAGGTTCTGCACCGCCGCGAAGTGCCCGTCGACGATGACGTCGAGCAGCCCGTACAGCAGGAAGCCCACACCGTGCTTGGCCAGGTCGGGGTTGTTGTCCCAGCGGGCGACGACCTGGTCGATGTCGAAACTGTCGTCGTTGCGGATGGTGATCAGGGCGGTCTTGGTGACGAAGACCGATATCTCACTGGTGGCCAGCAGCCCGGTGTCCGCATCGGCACTGACCGAGTAGGCGCTGATGAAGGCGTGGGTGCGGTAGTGGTCCAGCTTCGGGCGCTGGTGGTCGTGCCGGGCGTCCTCCACCGCGAGCTCGTGCAGCCCGAACTCCTCGCTGATCATCTCGAAGTCGGCGTGCTCGGGGGCACACAGGTCGAGCCACACCGCCGCGTCGGGGTCGGTGACGTAGTCGGATATGTCCTCGACGGGGAAGTTCTCCAACGTCAGGGTGCCGTTGCGGTAGAGCCGGGTGCGTGCCATGCCGCCAGAGCCTAGGGGGCCCGCCTGTGCTCCCGGCAAGGGGGTCGGCCGCGCTCAGCCGAACCGCAGGGAGCCCGGGGTGGTGAGCTTCTCGCCGGTCTCCAGCCAGGTCTTCAGACCCGAGAGGATCATCGGCCAGCCGCCGTACAGCTCGTTGTGGGCGCCCTGGCGCAACCGGTCGTGGATCAGGGTGAGTTGACAGGAGTCCTCGGCGACGCGGTCGATCTGCCAGGTGATCCGTGACGGGCCCTCGCGCCGCACCTGGTCGCTCCACAGCGCGACCATACTCTGCACCAGGCGGTGCGGCGGGTCCACCTCCAGGTTCTCGCCCTCGCCGAGCGGTCCCGGGGCGCCCGGCGCGATCACCTGGAACCGCGAGCCGGGGGTCCAGTCGGAGATGACCCGGGCGCCGAAGTTGTACGTGCTGCGGATGTCCGGGTCGGTGATCGCCTGCCAGAGGCGCTCGGGGGTGGTGCGGATGTAGATCTCGTAGACCTTCTGCATGGCACCCTCCAGTCGGCTCGGCCCGCGAGGCCCTGTCGCCTGGTTACCACGCCACACGCCCGCTGTCGCCCCGGCGCCCGTCAGGCGCGGCGCTCCCGGAGCAGCGAGTGCAGCCCGAGACCGGCGACCAGGCCCCAGAACGCCGAGCCGATGCCCAGCACGTTGATGCCCGACGCGGTGACGGCGAACGCGGTCACGGCCGCCTCGCGGGCCTCGGCATCGGCGACGGCAGCGGCCAGCGCGGAACCGAGGGTGCCGAGCAGGGCAAGGCCCGCGACCGCATCGATGAGCAGTGGGGGCGCCGCCGTGAGCAGCGCGGTGGAGACGCCCGCGGTGAGCCCGAGCCCCAGATAGGTGATGCCCGCCGTGGCGGCGGCGATCCATCGGCGCTTCGGGTCGGGCCCGGCGTCCGGCCCGGCCGCGAGCGCGGCACTGATCGCGGCCAGGTTGAGCGCGTAGCCGCCGAAGGGGGCGCACAGCGTGGTGGCCGCGCCGGTGCTGACCAGGATCGACCGGGTGGGCGGACGGTAGCCGAACTGGCCCAGCACCGCGATCCCGGGGACGTTCTGGGCGGCCATGGTGACCACGTACAGTGGTAGCGCGATGCCGATCAACGCGCCGGTGCTGAGCGTCGGGCGGACCGCCGTCACGGTGGGTAGGAGCCGCGCGAACGAACCCAGCTGGGGATGGCGCAGCACCACGAGCGAGCCGACCGCCACCACCAACGCGGCCGGGGTGGCCCAGCGACGGGCGAATGGCGTCAGCACCGCCCAGGTCACGATGGCGGGCAGGGCCAGGGACGGCACCGTCACGGCGGCCCGTACCGGTGCCAGGCACACCGGCAGCAGCACCCCGGCCAGCATGGCGGAGGCGAGCGGTGCCGGAATGCCGGTGACCCAGCGGCCGAGCCGTCCCCACATGCCGGTGACGGCGAGCAGGATCCCGGTGACGGCGAAGGCGCCGACGGCGTGGGGGTAACCGCCTGGTTGGCGGCCGGTGGCGACCAGGAGGGCGGCTCCCGGAGTCGACCAGGCGATGCTGATCGGCTGCCGGTGGCGCATCGACAGTCCGACGGCCAGCAGGCCCATCGCGGTGCACAGCGCCAGGAGGCCGGAGACCGCCTGGCGTTGGTCCGCGCCGACCGCCCGCAGCCCGGAGACGACCACGGCGAAGGAACCGGAGAAGCCGACGACGGCGGTGACCACTCCGGCGGTCAGGGGTTGCGCGAGTCCGTGCGCTGTAGGGGACGCGGGTATTCGGCTGGTCCGTTTGCCGTCTTCCGTGCGGAGCCGCTGCTGTTCCATATATGGAACGCTAGCTCATGAGGGGCGCTCGGCGCTCCCGGGATACTGAATGTCATGGTGCAGGCATGGACCCCCGAATCCGCGGTCGCGATGGGGCGGCGGATCCAGCGGCTACGACAGGAACGAGGGCTCAGCCTCTCGGAGTTGGCCCGCAGCGCGGGCATCGGCAAGGCGACCCTCTCCGGGCTTGAGGGGGGCACCCGCAATCCGACGCTGGAGACGCTCTACGCCATCACCGGTCAACTGGGTGTCCCGCTGGCCTCGTTGCTGACCGAAGCGGCGGGCGAGGTGCGAGGTGCGGCGGTCACGGCGCGGCTGCTGGAGGTCTTCGAGGACGCCACGGCGACCACCGAGCTGTACTGGCTGACGATCAGGCCCGGCCGGGTCCAGCACTCACCGGCCCATCCGGCAGGCGTGGTCGAGCAGTTGACGATGATCGCCGGAGCCGCCCGGGTCGGTCCGCGGGGGGCGGAACGGCTCGTACGGGCGGGGGAACATGTCTCGTGGGCCGCGGACGTCCCGCACACCTACGCCGCGGTGAGCGACCAGGAGGCCCAGGCCAGCCTGCTGATCCGGCAACCACACGGCGAGGCCGACGCGACGACCTGACGCGGCAGCCCGGGCTCAAACGGAACATTCGAAGCGGCCCCGAACCGAAGCGGCGACACCGTTGCTCAGTGGTGTGGACGTCGCGACCGGCCCCTGGGTGCCAGCGGTGTTGGGGACGGCGGGCGGCGAGGCGTCGACCAGCGGCCGGGTGGCGGTCGCCCCGTCCGCCAGGTGCGCTACCCCGCTGCACCCCACGACTGGAATTCCGGGCCGCCGCGGCGGTGCGCGCCCGCTCCAGCACGTGTCCGGCGGCACGGTGAGGACAGACCGCATCGCGCCGGACGAAGGGACGCACGCCGTGAGGAACCCCAGTCGTCACATCCTGCAGGCCCTCGTGGCCGCGGCCCTCGCGGTGGGCGGCTGCTCCTGCGGCCACGACACCCCGGCCCGGGGCTCCGGTTCCGCCGCAGGGCACTCCACCGCCGCGCCCCCCGACGTACGCATCACCGACCACACCTACCAGGTGCCGCGCCCGCTGCCCGAGGCCGCCCCCGGCACCCTGATCGCCGCCACCGACCACGGCCCGGACCGGAAGACCGGCGCCGCGCGCCGCTGGACCGTGCTGTACCACTCGGTCAACGCCCACCACGAGGACATCCCCGTCAGCGGCACCGTGCTCGTCCCCCAGGGCGCGCCGCCGCCCGGCGGCTGGCCCGTGGTGTCCTGGGGGCACGGCACCACCGGCGTGGCGGACCGCTGTGCGCCGTCACAGGCACCGAACCTGGGGTTCAACGAGTACGCGCAGGAGTTGCGCACCCTGCTACGCGCCGGTTACGCGGTCACCGCCACCGACTACCCGGGCCTGGGCACGCCCGGAATGCACACGTACCTGGTCGGCCCCGACGAGGGCAACGCCGTGGTGGACATCGTCACCGCCGCCCGCCGCCTGGACACCAGGCTGGCGCCGACCTGGTTCGCCGTCGGCCACTCCCAGGGCGGTCAGGCCGCCCTTTTCGCGGCCAACGCGGCGCGCCGGGTGCCCGGACTGCGGCTACGGGGCACGGTCGCCATCGCACCGGCCAGCCATCTGGAGGTGATGCTGCCGGGCGTCATCGCCGCACACCAGCCGTCCGAACTGGGCTTCGCCCTGTACTCCCTCGCCGGGCTGAGCGCCACCGACCGTTCGGTCAACCTCCGCTCGCTGCTGGGGCCTTCGGCCGCCAGGACCGCCGCCGAGGTCCTCGGCCAGTGCCTCACCGCGGGGCACAACACGCTGACCGACGTCGGCACCGAGCAGGCGCTTCCGCTCAGCACCGCACAGCTCAGCCGGATCGACGCCGAGATGGGCGCGTACGGTGACCCGGACCGCGCCGCGATCCACGGGCCGGTACTGGTCATCCAGGGCGCGGCCGACCAGGACGTACCGCCGCGGTGGTCCGACGCGGTGGTGGGCAACCTGCGGTCGCTGGGGTCGCGCGGGGTCGTGGAGCGCGTGTATCCGGGCCTGGACCATGACCAGGTGCTCGGCCAGTCCGTCTGCGACCTCCTGGCGTTCCTCGGCGCCCACGGTGGACGCCCCTCGGCCGACTGCGTCCCCTACCAGACCGACGTCAGCTGAACTCCAACCCGCCGCCCCGCCAAGGCCGTTGGGCTGGCGCTCACCCCGTGGCGGGGCGCGGACGCGGCAGCGGGGCGTGCTTCGGGCGGTGCGCCTTCGCCCGGTGCCTGGCCTCGCGCAACGCGGTCCGAAGGCCCTCCTCCACCAGCTTGACCTGCTCCAGCATCGCCCAGGCCCAGTCCCGCTCATGGGTGTAGAGCTCGCAGGCCTGCGGCACCCGCGCGTCGCACCCGGACAGCGACTCGCCCAGATCGCGCAGTCCCGCCTGCATGGCGTGGACGTCCGCCTCCAGCCACCGTCGCACCATCGACGCCAGCTCCACCGGGTGGCGATGCAGCAGTTCCTCGTGCCACCAACGGGCCGGGGCCAGGTCGAACAGCCAGTTCTTGGCCGACTGCTCGAACTCCGGGGAGTCCGGCGGACGGACCGAGCCCGGCCAGTTCACCGGTGGTCGCTCGTGCTGGTAGGGGGACGGGTCCGGCTGCGGTGTACGTGCCATGTTGTGCTCCCTGGAAGATCACCTCGTTGGTGAGGCGGTGTGTGCTGGTGACGAGGGGGGACGAGGAGCGGCGGGCGCGCTCCTCGCACACGGAGACCAGGATCTGTAGCAGCAGATTTTGAGCGAACGATATCTACTCACTGGTATGCGCACAAGGTTCCGAATTGCGGCAATCGCCATCAACCCGGTCCTCGCACTGCGGGCGGGCGGGTTGGTGTCTGGGTGCGTCATGGGGGGAGTGGCGCTCAGTGGGTCTCGCGGAACCGCTTTGGGTGAGGTGTCGAATCTGGCGGATGTGGGGCGTCGTTCACGGGCGAAGTCGTGTCTTTAGGGTGTAAACCTGCGGTTTTCTAACGACGATGGGGTGAAAGCTGTCGTATTGCCTTCCTTCCGAAGGTAAGCGGGTCGGTGGGTGGCGGGCCTGCTGGCGGCGGTTCGGCAAGGCGGTCAACGGCGCCGGGACCTCTCTCGTCAACGGTGGACAGTCGGGTCCGGCCCGGCGCCGGTCAACCGGATGGCCGACAATGAGACGCAGATCACACATCGGTCGCTCGGTCTGTGTGCCTCTGGCTGGCAGAACGACGGGCGGCTTCCCGCTCCGGAATCCGCCAGTGCGTGCCTTCGTGTGCCCGTCCAAGTCGGCGGAACCCGCCGTCGGCTGGGCGGGGAACGGTGGGTGGAATCGGACGAACGGGGAGCGTGGGGCGGTGGGTGGCAGGCCTTGGCCCGGGGTCGCGGGACTCGCTGGTCCGGTCCTGTGTGCGGGCGGCGCGCGGTCCTTCCGGCGGCTGCCGCATATGCGTGTGGCACTGGCAGGAAATTGCCGCCCGCTGCGCAGTGATCACGCCAGTCTCAATTTCCCACTGTAGTCGGTGACTTGCACAGCGTTACCGTTGCGGTGTTCGTTTCCACCGCTTCGATCCGAAAGATCCGAAAGATCCAAAGGAGACGTATGCGCACGTTAGCGCCCTTAGGGCGGATGGTAACCGTCGTCGCGTCGGGGCTCGCCCTCGCCGCGCTGCCCCTGCTCGCCGCACCGGCGCAGGCTGCCCCGGCGCCGACCGCCGGTCACCAGATCACCGTCAAGCGGCCGATGGACGACAGCTTCTTCCTGGCTGGCTCGGCGCTCCGCCGCAACCAGGCGTGGACATCGGGCAACGGCCGTGCGGTGCTGCGGCTGCAGCAGGACGGCAACCTGGTGCTCTACAAGGACGGCCACCCCGCGTGGCAGGCCGTCGGCGCGTGGCCGAGCGGCTCAAGCGCCGTGATGCAGGCCGACGGCAACTTCGTGGTCTACGACTCGAACGGCATCCCGCTGTGGGCCTCCGGCACATGGGGCTACCCGGGCGCCTACCTGGCCGTACAGGATGACGGCAACGTCGTCATCTACACCGCCGACCGCACCCCGGTCTGGGCCACCAACACCGGCGACTGACACACCGTCGGCTCCCCGTGGCGACCGCACCCGGCCGCCACGGGGAGCCCGCGCGTCAACCGCCGTCCGGCCCCAGCGCCGTGCGTACCCGGGCCGCCACCTCCGCCGCCTCCCGGTCCGAGGCGTAGCGGTGCCGGGGCCAGAAGAAGCCGCGCAGCCCGTCCTTGGGATTGCGCGGCACCACATGCACATGGAAGTGCGGAACCGACTGGCTGATCCGGTTGTTGGCGGCGACGAACGAGCCCGCGGCGGCCATGGCGCGTTCCACCGCCGCAGTGATCAACCGGACCCGGGTGAAGAACGGCCCAACGTCCGCCTCGGGCAGGTCGGTCAGGGTGTGGGCATGCCGTCTCGGCACCACCAGCACGTGCCCGGGGAACAGCGGTCGGGCGTCCAGGAAGGCCACCGTCACCTCGTCCTCGAAGACCCGGTGGGCACGGGCCTCACCAGCCGCGATCGCACAGAAGATGCAGTCCACGGCGAACAGTCAACTACTCGCGCGAGCGATCGGTGTGCTCCGGTCGCCGACGCGACGGATGTGCGCTGTCATGGACAGGTGGCCTGCGCACGCGAGGTGGCAGGACATGTCAGCGCACGGCCGCATCCCCGCACTCCCTCCCCGTTGGAGGATGCCATGGACTCCATGCGCGTCGCCCAGGCCGCCGCCAAGGGCGGAAGGCTGGAGATCGTCGAGCGGGAAGTGCCGCAGCCCGGACCGGGGCACGTACGGATCGCGATCGAGGCCTGCGGTGTCTGCCACAGTGACGCCGGGTTCGTCGACGCCGTCTTCCCGGGCGTGCGGTTTCCGGTGGTGCCGGGGCACGAGATCGCCGGGCGGATCGACGCGGTGGGCGACGGTGTGGCGCAGTGGCAGGTGGGCGACCGGGTCGGGGTGGGCTGGTTCGGCGGCTCCTGCTTTCACTGCACGCCGTGCCGGGAGGGCGACTTCATCGCCTGCGAGAACCTCAAGGTGCCCGGCTGGGCGTATCCCGGCGGTTACGCGGACGCCATGGTCGCCCCGGTCGACGCGCTGGCCCGGATCCCGGACGGGCTGACCGCCGTCGAGGCGGCGCCGTTGGGGTGCGCGGGCGTGACCACGTACAACGCGCTGCGGCGCAGCGGTGCGCGAGGTGGGGACCTGGTGGCCGTGCTCGGCGTGGGCGGTCTTGGGCATCTGGGCATCCAGTTCGCCGCCCGGCTCGGGTTCGAGACGGTGGCCATCGCGCGCGGCACGGCGAAGGAGGAACTCGCTCGCGAGTTGGGCGCGCACCACTACATCGACAGCCAGGTCGGCGACGTGGCCGAGGCGCTGCGGGGTCTGGGCGGGGCCCGGGTGGTGTTGGCCACCGCCGCCAACTCCGCCGCGATGGCGGCGACCGTCGACGGGCTCGCCCACCGCGGGCGGCTGCTGGTGATCGGGGCCACCCCGGAACCGCTGGAGATCAGCCCGTTCCAGCTCATCATGGGCGGACGCAGCGTGCAGGGCCATCCTTCGGGGACCGCCCAGGACGTGGCGGACACCATGTCCTTCGCCGCGCTCACCGGTGTGCGGCCGATGGTGGAGACCATGCCGTTGGGCGACGCGGAGGCGGCGTACCAGCGGATGCTCAGCGGCCAGGCGCGGTTCCGGATGGTGCTGACGACCGGCGACTGAGCGCTTCACTGGAGGTGCCGCGATGTGCCGTCGATCGGCTGCGGCACCGTCGTGGCCGGTCCGCAGTTCCCCGCGCTCCTTCAAGTGGAGCCGCAAAGCTCCCCCGAGGGGCGAAACTTGAAGGCGGGGGTGTGGCGCCTGCCTGGAGGAGCGGGATGAACGGCTCCGTACCGATCGGGAAGATCTTCGGAATACCGCTGCGGATCCACTGGAGCGTGCTGGTGCTGGTGGTGCTGCTGGGGTACGGCCTGGGGCGCGGCACGATTCCGGCGCTGGCTCCCGGCCGGGGTGCGGGCGTCTACACGGTGGCCGGGCTGCTCGGCGCGCTGGCCCTGCTGGCGAGCCTGCTGCTGCACGAGTCGGCCCACGCGGTGATGGCCCGCAGGCGTGGCGTGACGGTGGAGGACATGACGCTGTGGGCGCTCGGCGGTGTCACCCGGATCGGCCGGGCCGAGACCCCGAAGGCGATGCTGGTGATCTCCGGCTGCGGCCCGCTGGCCAGTCTGCTGCTGGCCGGGGTCGGGATCGGCGGCGCGCTGGCGGTACGGGCGGGGCTCGGCTGGAACGTGGCGGCGGCCGTGCTGTTCTGGTTGGGCTGGGCCAACGCGCTGCTCGCCGGGTTCAATCTGCTGCCCGCCGCCCCGCTGGACGGTGGGCGGATCGTTCAGGCCGTGCTGTGGGGGCGCACCGGGGACCGGGAGCGTGCGGAGCGGGCGGCCGGGCGCAGCGGGCAGGTGGTGGGCACGCTGCTGGTGGCGCTCGGCGTCATCAGCTTCCTGTACGGCTCGACCGGCGGGTTGTGGCTGGCGCTCATCGGGTTCTTCCTGTCCGGCACCGCCGGGGCGGAGGCCCAGCGCGCCGGGCTGAGCGCCGCGCTGCACGGGGTGCCGGTGGCCCGTGCCATGTCGGCGCCCGTGGTGACCAGCCCGGAGTGGCTGACGGTCAGCCGGTTCCTGGACGAGATGGAGTCCCAGCGGCGGCACTCGGCGATACCGCTGCTCGACTTCGACGGGCGCCCGTCCGGAGTGGTGACGATGCGTCAGCTCGCTGCGGTGCCGGGCCCGGCGCGGGGCGAGGTGCGCCTGCGTGACGTGGCGACCCCGCTGTCCCGCTGCACGGTCGCCACCCCGGACGAGGACCTGCTGGAGGTGCTGGGCCGGGCGTCCGCCTCGCCGCGGATCCTGGTCGTGGACGGCGGCCGTCTCGTCGGCATCGTCACCACGCACGACATCACGCGCCTCGTCCAGTTGCTGAAGGACCGGCGCGACGCCCCGCGGTGAAGGATCGCGTTGTGCGGTCCGGCGGCCTAGGCGATTCGGGCGGAGTCCGCTGCGGCTCGGCAGCGCCCGAAGGGGCGCGGGCAACCGCGACCAGCCACGATGGTGCCGCGGCCGATCGACGGCACATCGCGGCACTTCCGGCGAAGCGCCTAGGCTCTTGGCCACCGGCCGCTGACGAGTACAGGGACGATCATGGATGGCTCGCCGCAACTGCCCGGCGTACTGGCCGACTTGGCCCCGCTGCTGGACCACTGGGGGTATCTGGCGGTCGGCGGCCTGGTGTTCCTGGAGGACTTCGGTGTTCCGGTGCCGGGCGAGACGCTGCTGATCGCCGCCTCGGTGTACGCGGGCGCGGGGCGGTTGAACATCCTGGTCGTCGCCGTGGTCGCCTTCGTCGCCGCGGTCTGCGGCGACAACGTCGGCTACGTCATCGGCCGGTTCGGCGGGCACCGGCTCGTCACCCGCTTCGGGCGGTACGTCATGCTGACGCCCGAACGGATCGCCAAGGCCGAGGAGTTCTTCGTCCGGCACGGCGGGAAGATCGTCACCGTCGCCCGCTTCATCGAGGGTCTACGGCAGGCGAACGGCATCATCGCCGGTCTGGCCGAGATGTACTGGTGGCGGTTCCTGGCCTTCAACGCGCTGGGCGCGGCGCTGTGGGTCGCCCTGTGGGTGACCGTCGGCGGCCTCGCGGGCCAGCACATCAACACCCTCTATCCGGCGATCCAGCGCTACGAGCTGTACTTGGTGGCCGTCCTGGCGGTACTGGTCGTCTTCCTTGCCGCACGCCGGTGGCACCGCCGCCGGTCCACCAGGAACAGCGATGGCGGACGGAAGATGGGGCAATGATCCGTAAGCGAGTGATCGTCTCCGGTGACGTGCAGGGCGTCTTCTTCCGCGACACCTGCCGCCGCACCGCACTGGAACTCGGCGTGGCGGGCTGGGTACGGAACCTGCCGGACCAAACCGTCGAAGCCGTCTTCGAGGGCGCGCCCGATACCGTGGACCAACTGGTCGCCTGGGCGCACCACGGCCCACCACTGGCGATCGTGGACCGGGTGCTGGTCTACGACGACGTCCCCGAGGGCCTCCACGGCTTCGAGATCCGCCCGACGCCCCTGGGGTAGACGCTCCGCTGGGAGTGCGGCGAGGTGCTGTGTGTCGATCGTCCGCAGCGCCGTCGTGGCTGGTCGCGCCCACGCGGCGGAGCCGCACATGAACACAGCCCCGCGCCCCTTCAGGGAGCGGCCCGGCCGCCGAGGCCGCCGAAGACACCGGCGCCGCTGATCGACGCCTGCGGCGGCGGGCCGCGGGGACATGGATGCAAGCTGGGTACATGCCCCTTCGGCCACGCAGCGGTCGCCTTCGCTCCTGGCAGCCCGGACACAACCCGGCGCTGGTCGTGATCCCGTTGGCGCTCATCGTCGCGGTCATCCTCACCGATGTGCTCTTGCCGCCGCGCATCCATCTGGGTCCGCTGCTAGTGGCCGCCCCCGCGGTCTCGGTGGCGTTCGCCGGTGCCCGGCTCACCGCGCTGATCGGGCTGCTCGCGGTCGGGGCGCAGATGCTGATCGGGGTGTACCGGGAGTCGCTGACCTCGGCCAACATCGATGCCCAGATCGCCGCGCTGGTGGTGGTCTCCGGTCTGCTGGTGGTCTTCTGTCTGGTGCGCGACCGGCGTGAGCGGCAGTTGCACCGGGTGCGGTCGGTGGCCGAGGCGGCCCAGCACGTGCTGCTGCGGCCGCTGCCCCGGCGCAGCGGCCCGCTGCAGATCGGCTGCCTCTACCTGCCCGCCGAGGAGGAGGCCGAGATGGGCGGCGACCTGTACGCCGCCGCCCGCACCCCCACCAGCACCCGCCTGCTGATCGGCGATGTGCGCGGCAAGGGCCTGGCCGCGATCAGTCACGCCGCCCTGCTGCTCGGCGCCTTCCGTGCCGCCGCCCACCGGCTGGCCACCCTGCCCAGGCTGGCCGTCCACCTCGACGGCGCCACCCGCTGGGACTCCAGCCAATGGCGTTCGGCATCCTGCGAGGACGTCGACGAGTTCGACGTCGACGAGTTCTTCGCCACCGCCACCTTCCTGGACCTGCCCGACGACGAGCCGGTGGTCCACATGATCGTCTGCGGCCATCCGCCGCCGCTGCTGTTCCGCGACGACCAGGTGACCACGCTGCGTCCCCGGGCCAGCCATCTGCCCATCGGCCTGGGCGGACTGGTCGACTCCATCAGCTACGAGGTGGAGACGTTCGCGTTCGAAAGCGGCGACCTGCTGCTGTTCTACACCGACGGGGTGATCGAGGCTCGCGATGCCGACGGCCGCTTCTACCCGCTCGCCGAACGGGCGGCGGCCTGGGCCAAGGACACCCCCGACGACGTGGTCCGCCACCTCCGCGACGACCTGCTCGACCACGCCCACGGCCACCTCGGCGACGACGCCGCCGTCGTCGCCATCCGCCGTACCCCGCCCAACTGACCATCGCGGTGAGGAAGTCGCCGCCCCACCGCTCAGCCGCCCCACCGCTCAGCCGCCCCACCGCTCAGCCGCCCCACCGCTCAGCTTCCGGGCAGCGGAGGCAGCCGCAGATGCGCCAGGTCCGCGGGCACCGGCGCGGCCGGGCGGACGAAGGCCGGGGCCTGGTCCGCCGAGGCGGGCGCGTCGGCCAGCTGGAACCGCTCCCGTAGCCGCCGGTAGAAGTCGGCCGGCGCCAGCCGCACCAGCCGCAGCCGGGTCGGAGCCTTGTAGGCGGCCACCCAGTCACCGGGGTCCAGCACCCCGCGCAGTTGCCCGTCGATGCTGACCGCCACCTGACCGGACTGCGGCAGCACCCGTACCGCGACGGCCTCGTCCGCGGAGGCCACCACGGTGCGGTCGAACGCCATGTGCGCGGCCACCGGGGTGAACACCACGGCGTCCGTGTACGGCGAGACGACGGGTCCCCCGGCGGCGAAGCTGTACGCCGTGGAGCCGGTGGGGGTGGCCACGATGACCGCGTCGGCGGAGTAGGCGGCGAGCAGTTGCCCGGTGATGTAGACGCCCACGCTCGCCTGCCGGTCCCGGGCGAGCTTCTCCAGCACCACGTCGTTGACGGCGATCACATCCAGCGCGACGCCCCAGCCGACCTCCCGGTCACCGCCCGACCGGGCCTTCGGCGGCGGCAGCGCGGGGCCGCGGCCGTAGCACAGCAGCGCCTCCATGCCCACCGGCATCTCCAGCGGCCGGGACGCCCGCAGCGTGAGCATCATGCGCTCCTCGACGGTCGCCCGCCCCGCGTGCACCGTCTCCAGGGCGTCCAGCACCCCGTCCGCGGTGGTCTCGGTGAGGAAGCCGAGCCGGCCCACGTTCACCCCCAGCACCGCGGCGCCGTTCTTGGCCGCGATGCGCGCCCCCCGCAGGAACGTGCCGTCGCCGCCGAAGGTGACGATCAGGTCGGGGTGTCCGGCCGCCGCCGCCTCCTCCTGGCCGCTGCGGCGCGGGACGTCGCCGCGCCACACGTCGATCTCGGTGCAGGCGATGCCCCGGTCCGCACCCCAGTCGCGCACGGTACGGGCCGCCGCGACCGCCACGGGGCGGCCCTGGTGGACCACTAGGCCAATGCGTTGGACAGCCATCGTCGTCTCCACGGTAGAGCGGACCGCCCCACCCGGCGCGCCGGGCCGGGCCGCACCTCACTCCCGGCGCCTCGGTCGGCGGCCGGGCGGCTGCTGCGGTGCCGGGCGGGTGGTGACGGGTGAGAGCGGACGGGTCTGCGGGCCCTTGTCGGAGACCGTCACCGACTGGCCGCAGTGCTGGATCTCCAGCGGTCCGCCCTCCAGCAGGCTGTAGGTGGCGGACGATCCGGTGATCTCGACCCGCAGCAGTTGCCCGCGCACGTGCACGGTGAAGGCGAGCCGCCGCAGCCGGTCCGGCAACCGCGGCGTGAAGCAGAGCGTCCCGTCGCGGTGCCGCATGCCGCCGAAGCCCGCGACGAGGGTGAGCCAGGTACCGGCGAGCGAGGCGATGTGCAGCCCGTCGCGGGTGTTGTTCTCCAGGTCGTACAGATCCATCAGGGCCGCCTCCGACAGGTAGTCGTAGGCGAGCTTGAGATGGCCGACCTCGGCCGCGATCACTCCCTGCACGCACGCCGACAAGGAGGAGTCCCGTACTGTCAACGGCTCGTAGTATTCGAAGTTGCGCGCCTTCTGCTCCTCGTCGAAGGCGTCACCGCGCAGGAACATCGCGAACACCAGGTCCGCCTGTTTGACCACCTGCTTGCGGTAGAGGTCGAAGTACGGGAAGTGCAGCATCAACGGGTACTGGTCGGCCCGGGTCCGGGCGAAGTCCCACATCTGGTGGCGGGTGAACCCGGCCGACTGCTCGTGCACGTGCAGCGTGCTGTTGTACGGCAGTGTTATGGCCTCGGCGGCGTCCCGCCAGGCCGCGGTCTCCTCCTCGTCCACGCCCAGGGCGGCGCCCTGCTTCTCGTGGCGCTCCACGGCGTTGGCGGCGGCCCGCAGGTTCAACTGGGCCAGCAGGTTGGTGTACAGGTTGTCGTTCGCGATGGCGCTGTACTCGTCGGGGCCGGTCACCCCGTCGATGTGGAAGCGGCCGTGCGTGTCGTGGTGGCCCAGCGAGTGCCACAACCGTGCGGTCTCCACCAGCAGTTCGACCCCGGTCTCCCGCTCGAACTCCTCGTCGTCGGTGACCGCCACATAGCGTGTGACGGCGTACGCGATGTCCGCGTTGACGTGGAAGGCCGCGGTTCCGGCGGGCCAGTAGCCGGAGCACTCCGACCCGTCGATGGTGCGCCACGGGAAGGCCGCGCCCTTCAGGCCCAGTTGGCGGGCGCGGTCCCGGGCGGCGGGCAGGGTGGACTGCCGCCAGCGCAGCGCGTCGGCCACCGCGTGCGGCGCGTTGTGGGTGAGCAGCGGCAGCACGAAACCCTCGGTGTCCCAGAACGAGTGCCCGTCGTAACCGGAACCGGTCAGGCCCTTCGACGGGATCGCCCGCTGCTCGGCGCGCGCACCGGCCTGCAGTACGTGGAACAGTGCGAAGCGGACGGCCTGTTGGATCTCCTCGTCGCCGTCGATCTCGACGTCCGCGCGCGCCCAGAACTCGTCGAGGTAACCGCGCTGCTCGTCCAGCAGCCCCTGCCAGCCCGTGCTGCGGGCCCCGGCCAGCGCCGCCTCCGCCTGGTCGCGTACCGCTGGGCGGGAGCGGACTCCGGACCAGCCGTAGGCGACGAACTTCTCCAGCCGCAGCGTCTCACCCGGCTCCAGCTCGGAGGTGACGGTGAGTCGGCCGATGTGCGCGCTGCTCTCGCTGGCGCACTGGGTGGACGACGGCCCCTGCACGATGTGGTCGGCGGCCACCCCGACCCGCAGGCCGCTGTGCCGGGTGCAGTGCAGCAGCCGCATCCGCATGCCGTGGGCGTAGTGCTCCTCCGGCAGCAACGGGGACTCCAGAACAGCGGAGACCCGGGGGTCACCGGTGGTCTCCGGCAACTGCTCGTTGGCCACGAGTTCGGACTGGACGACTATCCTGACCTTGGCGTCCAGCGGCTCCACCTCGTAGGCGACGGCCGCCACGGAGCGCTGGGTGAGGGAGATCAGCCGGGTGGAGCGCACCCTGACAGTGGTTCCGGCGGGCGAGGTCCACTCGCAGGTGCGCCGCAGGAACCCCCCACGCAGATCCAGGACGCGCTCATGGGACCGCAGCCGCCCGTAGCGCACGTCGAAGGGTTCGTCATCCACGAACAGCCGGATGATCTTCCCGTTGGTCACGTTGATCACGGTCTGGCCGGACTCCGGAAAACCGTAACCGGCCTCGGCGTACGGCAGCGGATGCACCTCGTGCACCCCGTTGAGGTAGGAGCCGGGCAGGCCGTGCGGCTCACCCTCGTCCAGGTTGCCGCGCCAGCCGACATGGCCGTTGGACAGCGCGAACACCGACTCGCTCTGCTCCAGCACATCGAGGTGCAGGCTGGACTCGCGCAGGCACCAGGGCTCGACCTCGAACGACGGATGGCTGATCATGAGCGGTCCTCCAGCAGCTCCGCGAGGTCACGCACCACGATGTCGGCTCCGTGCGCCCGCAGGGCGTCCGCCTGGCCGACCCGGTCCACGCCCACGACGTAGCCGAAGTGCCCGCTGTGGCCCGCGTCCATCCCCGCCAGGGCGTCCTCGAACACGGCCGCCGACGCTGGCTCCACGCCCAGGTCGTGCGCGGCTTCCAGATAGGTGTCCGGACGCGGCTTCCCCGGAAGCTTGCGCTCAGCCGCGACGATGCCGTCGATCCGTACGTCGAAGCACTTGTCCAACCCCACCGAGACCAGTACGTCACGGCAGTTGGCGCTGGAGGAGACCACCGCCGTGCTCAGCCCGGCGGCGCGCACCGCGTCGAGATAGCGGACCGAACCGGGGTACGCCTCGACGCCGTCGGTGCGGATCTTCTCCAGCAGCAGGTCGTTCTTCCGGTTGCCCAAGCCGTGGACGGTGTCCCGGTCGGGCGGATCGTCATCGTCGCCGTCCGGCAACTCGATGCCGCGCGAGGCGAGGAACGACCGTACGCCGTCGGCGCGTGGGCGCCCGTCGACATACTCGTCGTAGTCGGCGACCGCGTCGAACGGACGGAAGCCAGCCCCCTCACGTCGCCGCAGGAACTCGTCGAACGTCGCCTTCCACGCCGCGGCGTGCACGAGGGCGGTCTTCGTCAGCACACCGTCGAGATCGAACAGGCACGCCCTGATGCCTTTCGGGAGACCGATCTGTTTCATGGAACGCGCGTCCCCACACCCGGTCACCGGCATGCCTGTGTTACGCCACCTGGTGGCCCACGGCAGTCGGCGCGGCCCATCGGCCGAGGTCGCGGCGCCACCCCGGTTCGCGGACGGGAGGCGCTCGGGCTACCGGCTCAGCCGGTGAGGCGCTCGACCAGCCAGTCGGCGGTGGACGGCAGCCAGTCCGCGCGGGCGTTGCCGAGCAGATGGTCGCCGTGCGGCACCAGCAGGTACTCGCCCCCGGGGGCCTGCCGGGCCAGGAGCTCACCGTTGGTCACACCGGGAATGGTGTCCTGCCCGCCGTCGACGACCCGCAACGGGCTGACGATGCGCTCGGCCACCCCGCGCAGATCGAGCCGGGCGCTGAACTCCCGTGCCGCGTCCAGTCCTCCGCAACGCTGCGCCAGGGTCTGGCTGACATACGCGTTCAACTCGTCCCAGACGAGCCAGTACGGTCCGCTGACCGTCGCCGTGGCGCGGATCCGCGGCTCGTACGCGGCGCCGAGCGCGGCGTAGAACCCGCCCATGCTCAGCCCGATCACCCCGGTCCTGGCGGCGTCGACGCCGGGACGCTCCTCCAGCGCGTCGACAACTCGGCCCAGCACCCGGTGGTAGTCAGCCTGCACGGTGGTCGTCGCGGCCAGTACGCCCTGGCCGGGGCCGTCCATGGTGAACGTGGCGAGGCCCCGGCGCAGCAGCGCCTCGGTCACCGCGTGGAACTCCTCCTTGCTGGAGTCGAGTCCGGGCACCACGACCACCACCGGCGGCCGGTCCGCTCCCTCCGGGGCGCGCAGCCATCCCGCGAACCGGCCGGGCTCCTCGACCCGTTCGGCCTTCGGGTCCAGCAGGGTCAGCGCCCTGCGCATCGCCTCGTCGGACTCGCTGGCGGCCAGCGCGGCGGTGGCACGGTCGGGGTGCGGCAGCAGTACGGAGTAGTGGAACCAGCGGGCGGCGGTCCGGTACGCATCGCCCGCCGACACCAGACGCCCCTCGGCCTCGCCGCGTTCACCCGCGGCGAGATGGCCGCGCCCGGCCGCACGGAAGGCGTCGGGCCAGTCGTGGAGCGAGGCCAGGCCAGCCGTCACCCGCTCGTACTCGAACGGATCGAGCCCGGCGCCGGTGGCCCGTGACCGGTTGATCGTTATGAACTGGGCGAGGATGCCGGGGAGTTGGAGAAAGGACGTCACGGTTTCGCTCACGTTCTCGGTTTCCTGGGGTTACTGGTGGTCGGGGAAGAGCACGGTGGCGGCGTGCCGGGTGTCGGTGTACTCGCGTACGGAGGCGATCCGGCCGTCGCGCACGGTGAACACCCCGATGCAGCGGTTGTGGTACTCGGCGCCGCGCACGGAGACGGCGTCCGAGGTCCACTCGGCCACCACCCGGTCGCCTTCGGCGATGACCTCGGCCAGCCGGATGACCACGGTCTCCGGCCGGAGCAGGGCACCGGCCGCGCCGAGGAAGTCGTCGACGATGGTGTCGCGGCCCCGCCATGTGCCGGACGGCGGTAGATCACCGGGATAGTGCCAGGTGGCGTCGTCGGCGAAACTGTCACGGATCACCGGCAGATCACCCGCGGCGACCGCCTCCACGTAGCGGATCACAACGGACTTGGGGTCGCTGTCCGCGGCCATGGTCGAACTCCTTGGGATTCGGAAGGGGTTGGGATGTCACGCGACGGTGAGCACGGCCTTGCCGCGCACCCGGCGGTCACGCAGGTCGGTGAGAGTGCCAGCGGTTTCCGCCCAGTCGGCGACCCGGCCGATCTGCGGATGCAGCCTGCCCGTGGCGACCAGGCGGACCAGCACGGCCAGGTCGGTGCCGTACGGGGTGTCGCTGTCGGCATAGTGGAAGTGCCGCAGGGTGGCCGACTCGGGGCCGGTGAAGAAGTCGAAGAAGTCCAGCGTCACCGGCCGGCGGCTGGCCTGGCCGAACCAGACCAGCGTGCCGCGCCGAGCCAACCGGGAGAGCGCCAGCGTGAGTTGGTCGCCGCCGGTCGACTCCAGCACCAGGTCGAAGTCGCCCTGGGCGTCGTTGATGTCCTGGACGACCTCGGTGGCGCCCAGCTCCGACAACCGTCGGCCGCGCTCCGGCGAGCCGGTGACCGCGGTGACCTCGGCGCCGCCGCCCGCGGCGAGTTCGGTCAGGTAGTGGCCGACCCCGTCGGAGGCGCCGGTGAGCAGCAGCCGCTTCCCGGCCACCGGTCCGGCGGCCCGCAGCAGCCGCAGTGCGGTCAGCCCGGCCAGTGGGAGCCCGGCGGCCTGCACGGTGGTCACCGCGTCGGGCAGCTCGGCCAGCGAGTCGGTCGGTACGGCGACGTACTCGGCCCAGCCACCGGCTGGCGGATGGCCCACGACCCGGCGGCAGTTGGCGGGTCCCGACCCGTCCGCCGCCGCCTGGACCACCATGCCCGCGATGTCCTTGCCCGGCCGCCAGTCGGGCCTCGGGCGCTCCAACTGGAAGGTCTCGCCGCGGTCCACCGAGAACGCCTCGACCTTGACCAGTGCCTCGTTCGCCCGGGGCCGCGGCTCGGGGACATCCGCCAGGGCGACCGGAGTGTCGGCCCGCCCGGTCGGCACGAACGCCTTCATCGCACGTCCGCCTTTCGCTGAGTGCTTGGGTTGGTGCGTCCAGCACACCCCGCGGCGCACCCATCGGTCCAACAACCGTTCGACCGTGCTGACAACCGTTGGTTGTCGACCAGCGCGGGCTACGACCTTGCGCCCGGGTGCGTGTTCCGACGGGCCAGCCGGGCGTTGTCGACGCGGCGTCAATCACACTGCTAACAAGGGAAGTTGGGCGGAATGCCCCTGTGTCCGCGGGTAACTGTGGGAGATCTTGCGGAGACTTCGCGCCGCCGTCATCAGAATCAGCCGGTGCCCTATGCAGCCAGCGATCCGGCCGGTAGTTTTCGCTGCCTCCTCTCCGTCAACGGGGGTCGAGCCCTGGCTCAAGAAGGGGGCGCCATGCGCGAATTCAGTCTCCCTCTCCTCGTGGAACCGCTGCGTTCGGGCGGTTTGGCGGACTCGTTGTACGAGGTGGCCGCCCGCGAACCCGGTAGGGTCCTGTTGGCCCGACGCAGCCCCGTCCGACCCGACGAGTGGACCTCGGTGACCGCCGCCGCCTTCCGTGACGAGGTCGTGGCACTGGCCAAGGGCCTGCTGGCCCAAGGCATCGGCTTCGGGGACCGGGTGGCCATCATGGCGCGGACACGGTACGAGTGGACGCTCTTCAGCTACGCGCTGTGGTCGATCGGAGTCCAACTGGTCCCCATCTACCCCACGTCCTCGGCTGAGCAGGTCTGCTGGATGCTGTCGCATACCCAGGCGGTGGCCGTGGTCGTCGAGGGAGAGGACCACGCGATGACGGTCGGAGCCGTGTGCGACCGGCTTCCGGCGCTTCGCTGGATCTGGCAGATGGACAGGAACTGCGTACCCGAGCTGTGCGCCCAGGGCCGAGACGTGCCCGATGACCTGGTGGACCAGTTGCGCTGGTCGGTGGAACCCCACTTCCCCGCGGTCATCGCCTACACCTCCGGCACCACCGGCAGGCCCATGGGATGTCTGATCTCCCATCTCAATCTGGCGGCCCAGTGCGACACCCTGATCGCGGGCTGGAGTTCGCTGCTCGCCGCACCCGGCGAGCAGCCGTCGATCCTCACGTTCCTGCCGCTGTCGCACGTCTACGGGTTGGTGGTGCAGGTCGCCTGCCTGCGCGGCGGCATCGTGCTGGGCCATGAGCCAGCCCTCACGGCGGATGCGCTGCTGTCCGCGTTCGCCTCGTTCAAGCCGACGTTCGTCTTCGCGGTACCGTACGTCTTCGAACGGATCCTGCGCTGTGCGCGCGACGCCGCGCAGCGGTCGGGACGGGCGCAGCTGTTCGACAAGGCCCTGGACGTGGCCGTGCGCCACGCCGAGGCGACCGAGCGGCTGGCCTGGGGCACCGGCCGGGGGCCGTCCCCCGGTCTGAAGGCGGCGCACGCGGTCTTCGACCACATGGTGTACAAGAAGCTCCGGTCCGTCTTCGGCGGCCGGGTGCGGTACGCGGTCACCGGCGGTTCGCCGTTCAGCCGGGAACTGGGCCTGCTGTTCGCGGGCGCGGGCATCACGGTCTACGACGGCTACGGACTCACCGAGACGACCGGCGCGGTCACCACCCAGCCGCTCGGCCGGGTGCGGTTCGGTACGGTGGGCCGCCCGACGCCGGGGCACTCGGTGCGCATCGCCCACGACGGCGAGGTGTGGGTGCGCGGCAGCACGGTCTTCTCGGGGTACCTGGGAGACCCGGCCGCCACCGAGGCGGCACTGCACGAGGGCTGGCTGCGCACCGGTGACCTCGGATACCTGGACGGCGACGGCTATCTGACCATCACCGGCCGCAAGAAGGACGTCATCATCACCAGCGGCGGCAAGAGCGTCTGCCCCCTGCTGCTGGAGGAACGGCTGCGCCAGCATCCGCTGATCTCCCAGTGCGTCGTGGTGGGCGACAACCGGCCGTACATCGGGGCGTTGATCACGCTGGAACCCACGGAGCTGGCGCGCTGGCAGCGGATGGTCGGCGGATCGACGTCACCCGGCCGTGCGGTGGTGTCGGCGAACCAGGCACTGCACGCGGAGATCCAGCAGGCGGTGTCCATGGCCAACACCGCGGTCTCACGCGCGGAGTCGATCAGGGCCTTCAGGATCCTGCCGAACGAATTCAGTGTGGCGGACGGCCTTTTGACGCCCACCCTCAAGCTCCGCCGCGGCGCGATCGTCAAGGCTTACGCGGCGGAGATCGAGCAACTCTACGCCGGTTAGGGGGCGCCGCGAGGACAGCCGCCCGGTCAGCACCGGCGGTGTGATTCCACCGCCAGCCGCGCGGTTAGGGTGAGCCGTGTGGATCTCGACCTCGCGCAGGTGCGTGCGTTCGCCACGGCCGCCGAACTGCTGCACTTCGGCCGGGCCGCGGAACAGCTGTCGATCAGCCAGCAGGCACTGTCCAAGCGCGTCGCACGGCTGGAGACGGCGCTCGGCGTCAGGCTGTTCGACCGCGGCACCGGGCTGCGGCTGACCGAGGCGGGGGAGCGGTTCCTGGAACCGGCCCGCAGTGCCCTGGTCGCTGGCAGGCACGCGGTAGCGGCGGCACGCGGCACCCGGCAGACGCCGCGCCTCGACGTCTGGGGGCACCTGTACCTGCCGATGCGGACCGTCGCGCGGGTGCTGGACGCGTTGCCGGATCTCGACGTGGAGCCGGGCGCCGGACGGGATCTGCCCTCGGTGGCCGCCGCGTTGCTGCGCGGCGAGATCGACGTGGGCTTCGGCCGCGTCCACCGCCTGCCCGAGCACCTGGACACCGGCCTGACGCACCGCCTGGTGCGGCTGGAGCCCGTGGACGTGCTCGTCGGCGCCGACCACCCGCTGGCCGACGCCACCGAACTGCGCCCCGCCGACCTGCGGGACAGCGTGCTGTGGTGCCCGGCGGAAGTGGCACGCCTGGACTTCCTACGGCAGTTCGCCGATGACTTCGGTATCACCGAACGGGTCGGCGGGCCGAACCTCGGCCTGCCGCACTTCCTGTCCCGGCTGCGCACCGAGCCGCGCGCCTTCTCGCTGTTCCCCGCCGACTGCCCGCCCCTGGACGACCCCGGCGTCCGCGCCATCCCGCTGGTCGCCCCCACGCCGCTCTACGCCTGGTCCCTGATCTGGCGCGACGACCAGCGGCACCCCCAACTCGACGCGCTGCTGCGGGCGTTCACCGAGATCGCGAGCGGCAGCAGATGGCTGGAGTACGACCCGGAACACGACTGGCTGCCGGAGGCGGCCGCCCTCACCCCGCTCGCCTCACCTGTGCGCCGTCCGCCGGAGCACCGGCGCTGACCGTTGTGCGCTCAGCCGATCTTCCCGCTGATGTAGTCCTCCGTGGTCTGCCGCCGCGGGGAGCTGAAGATCCTTTCCGTGGGCCCGACTTCGACCAGTCGTCCCGGCTCGCCCACCGCCGACATGGTCAAGAACGCGGTGGTGTCGGCGACACGGGCCGCCTGCTGCATGTTGTGGGTGACGATGACGACGGTGTACGTCTCCTTGATCTCCCTGATCAGGTCCTCGATGGTGAGCGTGGAGATCGGGTCCAGGTGCGCACAGGGCTCGTCCATCAACAGGACTTCCGGCTCCACCGCCAACGCCCTGGCGATGCACATCCGTTGCTGCTGGCCGCCGGACAGGCTCGCGGCGGGCGCCTTGAGCCGGTCCTTGACCTCCTGCCACAACCCGGCCTTCGTCAGCGCCTGTTCGGCGACATCGTCGTGCGGGCCGCGGCCGAGGCGTCGGCCAAGGTGCAGCCCGGCCAGCACGTTGTCGCGGACGGACATGGTGGGGAACGGTGTCGCTCGCTGGAAGACCATGCCGACCCGTTGCCGTATCTCCACCGGGTTGCTGCCCTTGGCGTAGATGTCGGCGTCGTCCAGCAGCACCTGGCCGGTCAGGCTGGCGTCCGGCACGGTCAGGTGCAGCCCGTTCATACAGCGCAGCAAAGTGGACTTGCCGCTGCCGGAGGGGCCGATCAGCGCGGTGACCTGACGCGGCTCGATGACCAGGTCCACGTCCGCCACCGCGGGTTGGCCGTGGTAGAAGGCGGTCAGGTTGACCACGTCGATCCGGGCGGCAGCGGTGGTGTCAGGGGTCATCGGGCACTCCTGACGATGCCGCGGCGGCTGATCAGCCGGGCGCCGACGCTGAGCACCAGCACGATGACGACCAGGGTGAGCGTCCCGGCCCAGGCCCGGGCCTGCGCGGTGGCGAACCCCGTGATGGCGTTGCTGAAGATCTGCAGCGACAGGGTGGACATCCGACGGGTCGGATTGGTCTCCAGGAAGAGGTCGTTGCCCAGTGCGGTCAGCAGCAGCGGCGCGGTCTCGCCCATCGCGCGGGCCACCGCCAGCATGACCCCGGTGACGATCCCGGAGCGGGCGGTCGGCAGCACGATGGACATGACGGTGCGGGCCCGGCTCACCCCGAGCGCCAAACTGGCCTCGCGCAGTTCGACCGGCACCAGCCGCAGCACCTCCGCGGTGGCCCGGATGACCAGCGGCAGCATGATCAGGCCGAGCGCCACCGCCCCGGCCAGCCCGGAGAACCCGAAGTGCGCGACCCACAGCGCGTAGACGAACGCACCAGTGACGATGGACGGCAGACCGATCAGTACGTCGGTGAGGAAACCGCACGCCCTCGCCAGCCGCCCCCGGTACTCCACCATGTGCACCGCGGCGGCGATGCCGACCGGCACCGACAGCCCGGTGGCGATGCCGACGATCACCAGCGAGCCGACGATCCCGTTGGCGAAGCCGCCGCCCGCCTGCGAGGGATCCCCCGGCGGAGTGTGCGTCAGGAACATCGGTCCGAGGTACTTAAGCCCCTGACCGGCCACATAGCCGAGGATCCACAGCAGCAGCGCCACCACGCCCGCGGTGACCAGGCACAGCACCACCGTCATCGCGGTGTTGACCGACAACCGGCGCGGCAGACCGCGGCGGGCGGCGGACGCGGACGTGGACGCGGGGGCGGCCATCACGCGATGTCCTCTCGGGTGCGCCGGACGATCAGCTTGCCGACGGTGTTCACAGCCAGCGCGATGACCAGCAGCCAGGCGCCCACCACCATCAGCGACTGCAGGTGGAACGGCTCGGTGGACTCGGTGAACTCGTTGGCGATCACCGAGGCCATGGTCGCCCCGGGGCCGAGAAGGCTCGTGGTGATCGACAGGGCGTTGTTGCCGATCACCATGGTGACCGCGATGGTCTCCCCGACCGCCCGGCCGAGGCCGAGTACCGCGGCCCCGGCGATCCCCGAGCGGGACCGCGGCAGCACGGCCATCCGCACCATCTCCCAGCGCGTCGCGCCCAACGCCAGTGCCGACTCCTTGTCCTCGGTGGGAACGGTGGCGAAGACCTCGCGGCAGATCGCCGTGATGATCGGCAGGATCATGATCGCCAGCACCAGACCGGCCACCAGATAGGAGACGCCGAAGAACGGACCGGCGAACAGCGGCCCGATCACCGGCGCGGTACCGAGGGTCCGCGACACCCATACACCCGCCGGGCGCACTGCGGGGATCAGCGCGAAGATCCCCCAGAACCCGTACACCACCGACGGGATCGCGGCCAGCAGGTCCACCAGACCCGACAGCCACCGGCGAAGCCAGCGCGGCGCGATCTCGGTCAGGTACAGCGAGACGGCCACCGCGACCGGCACCGCCAGCACCATCGCGATCAGCGAGGTCACCGCCGTGCCGTAGGCGAACTGCGCGATGCCGTACGGGTTCGGATGCCGCCCGGTGGCGGTGGCCTCGGACGGCGCCCACCGGTCGGAGAGCAGATAGCTGAGGATCCCGTACTGGCGCAGCGCGGGCCACGCCTGCTGCACCAGGAACACCGCGGTGGCCACCAGCACCACGATCACCAGTGCGGCGGCCGCCCGGACGGCGTACTGGAAGACGGTGTCGGTGCCGTGCCATCGGCCGCGCACCCGCCGCCGCGGGGTGGGGGAGCCGGGCAGGGGGGTCATCTGTCGTTCCGGGGTCGGGCTGCGCCGGTGGCGGGAAGACCCGGCAGGCGGCTCTCCCACCGCTCGGCGGTGGCTAGGTGACGGCGGGTCTGCCGTTGACGGTGACCTGCTTGAGCTGGTCCACGGCCAGCCTTTGCAGGTCTTTGCTGAGGGGCGAGTAGTTCAGGTTGGCGTTGAGGTCCTGTCCCTTGGACAGCACCCAGGAGAAGAAGTTGACCAGCGCCGCGGCCTTCGCCGGATCCGTCTGGTTGCGGTACAGCAGCGCATAGCTGGTGCCGCTGATCGGGTAGGCGTCGGGGTCGGTGCCCTTGATCACCGCGTGGTGGAGGATGGCGGGGAAGGCGGCCCCGTTCGCCGCCTTGGTCACGGTGGCGACGCACGGCTGGACGAACCGGCCCGCGCTGTTGCGTACCTGGCCGTACGTGCTGTTCTGCGCCAGTACGTAGTGCAGCTCCAGGAAGCCCAGCGCGCCCTCGGTCTGGCTGACCTGTCCGGAGACGCCCTCGTTGCCCTTGCCGCCGATGCCGACCGGCCAGGCCACCGTTTTTCCCGCGCTGCGGCTGGGGCCGCCGAGCGCGTGCACCCAGGTGGGGGACTGCTCGCTGAGGAAGTCGGTCCAGATGTTGGTGGTGCCGGAGCCGTCGGAGCGGTGCACCACCGCGATGGGCTCCTTCGGCAGCTTCTTCCCGGGATTCAGTTCGGTCAGCGCCGGGTCGTTCCACGCCTTGATCTTCCCGGCGTAGATCCTGCCGAGCACGTCGCCGGTGAACTTCAGCCCCGATTTCACACCCGAAAGGTGGTACGCGGGCACCACCGCGCCCAGCAGCAGCGGGATCTGCAGCACCGGACCCTGGGCCTTGGCCTGCTCGGCCGGGGTCATCGCGGTGTCGCTGTCGCCAAAGTCCACCGTGCGGGCCTGGATCTGCGCCACACCGCCACCGGAGCCGATCGACTGGTAGGCCACCTGGACACCGGTGGACTGGCTGTAGGTCTTCGTCCAGTCCGACATCATCGGCGCCACGAACGTCGACCCGGCCCCCGACAGCGCCCTGGCGCCGCCGGGCAACTCGCCGAACGGCACCGGGAAGCGGGGCTGGTGCTGGGGGGACCCGCAGATCTGGGCGCCGAAGTCCGCTCCGGCCGCGGACCGCGAGCCACCGCTGGGGCCGCCGCCGACGTTGCTGGTGCTACCGCAACCGGTGGCGACCAGCGCCAGGGCGACCAGCGGAACGAGCCCGGCCAGGGCCTTGCGCGCCATGGCACCCATTCTAGGAACGGCCCGCGCCCTTGGCGTGCGGCGCGCGCTCGCGCGTCGGGCCCCGGAACCACCTGCCGTCGGGAGACGGTGCCTCACCTCTCGCTGGGCTCGGTAGGCTCGCGGGTGAAGTGGCGGTGGGTGGTGCGAGCGATCTCGTGCCAGAACGGCGCCGCCGTCAGATACGCGCCGAGCAGGGACAGCACGCCCAGCGAGACATCGACGCTCACCCGCCCTTGCCTGGCCCAGTACACGTCCTTCAGGTCCAGCAGCAGTGCGAACTCGTCGGCGATCAACGCACACCCGGCGCCGTAGACGGCGGCCACCGCGGGATGCCCGACGGTCCGCTCGTCGCCGCGTACCGCGACCAGGCCGACGCCGGTGAGGGCGGCGATGCCGAAGTTGTAGTGGTGCACGTGCTCTCCGCCCGTGGAGATGTTTCCCCAGGGCAGCCAACCGCCGTGGATGCCATGAGTGATCAGCCGCGCGGTACCGAAAGTCGTCCCGAACGAGACCCAGGTGACCAGCAGGGATCTCTTGGTGCGGGAGAGGTGTGAGTCCACCACCGCTCTCCACCGATCGGTCAAACCTGGCCGGACGGAACCGTTCTGCCGTGCTGCGCCATGTGCCATGGGGCATAGCCGATCAGAAGCGGTCGAAAACGCTCACTCGGACACGCCGTGCGGTGCGGCGAGCCACCTCAGCGCCCCCGGCGCCCCAATTCCGGCTCGCCCACCGCATCATGGACGGATGAGCGAACGTGGGGAACTGCCAGCGGCGGTGGATGCCGAAGCGCTGCTTGCCCTGGCCGAAGACCATCACACCCGCACCACAAGGCCGTTGGGCGTACGGGAAGCGGGCGGTCACCTGGTGAAGGCGTACGCCCTGGAGGCGCCGGGCCGTACGGTGACGGAACGGGACGAGGCGGCGGCGCTGCGGATCGCCGAGGCGCACCTGGCGCTCGGCCGTGCCCGGGGATCCCTCGGGCTCGCCGTGCTGATCGCCCACGCGGGCGGCGACGGTGACTACGTCCTGGTGCACAGTTGGATCGAGGGACACATGTCCGACCTCGCCGTCTACACCGGCCCGGCCGGACGACCCGACCAGCTCCGCCCGGGACGGGTTGGCCTGGCGCCCTGCGTCTGGGAGGCCGCCGTCCTGGCCCATGAGCGCGACGCGTTCACCCGGCACGTCCTGGACGGCGACGGCCCGCTCGCCGACCGGCTCACCGCATGGGGCGCGGACGTCATGCGGGGCGGTGCCCGATGACCGGCGCGGCGCGGGCGGTCGGCTGACACCTGCGGCCAGCGGAACGGACCGAACGTGCTCTCAACTGCCGGTCCACGCTGGTGCGGCCGGGGGGGGGAACGTCCCCACGGCCTTGGTGTTCTCCGGACCCGATCTGAAGTCGATCTTCAACCTGCCGTCAATCCCACGGCAACCGATCGACAACCTCGCGGCCATCAGCCAGGGCGACCGTACGCCTGTCGGTGCCCGCCGACTCCCCGTACATCCGCACCGCTGAAGGACCCAGTGCCCGTACCCGTATTCCTCCATGGCCGCAGTGTGCGCCTGGAGCCGCTCGCCGAGCACCACGTCGAGGCCCTGGCAGTGGCCGCTGGCGAGGATCGCGGCGACTACTCCTTCATACCGGTACCCAGCGGGGTGGTGGCGGCCGAACGTTACGTCGCCGACGCGCTGGCGGCCCAGGCGGCGGGCCTGGCGCTGCCCTTCGCCACGGTGCGGGTGGCGGACGGCCTGGTGGTGGGCGCGACCCGGTTCTGCGAGCTGGACTACTGGCAGGGCCCGGTGATCTGGCCGCCCGCACCGCGCGGCCCGCTGGGCGATCCGCTCACCGCGGTCCCCGACGCCGCCGAGATCGGCGGCACTTGGCTGTCCGCGGGTGCCCAGGGCACCGGGATCAACACCGAGGCCAAGCTGCTGATGCTGCGGCACGCCTTCGAGACGTGGGGCGTGCGGCGTGTCTCGATCCGTGCGGACGCGCGCAACACCCGGTCCCGCGCGGCGATCGAGCGCCTCGGCGCGGTCCTCGACGGGGTCCACCGGGCGCACACCCGCGGGCTGGACGGCGCCGTGCGGGGAACGGCGTTCTACTCGATCCTGGACGACGAGTGGCCGCAGGTGCGGGCCCGGCTCGAACAGCGGGTAGCGGCGGACTCCGTGGCGGACGGCGAGCGCCCACTGGTCTCCGCGTAGTGCCGGAAGATTTCCCCGCCCGGTCATGTTGAACATTAAACAAAGCCGACCTATGCTGGGTCGCGAAAAGTTAAAGCTTCAACTATCTCTCCGTGGGAGTCACCATGGGCCTCTTCAGCCGCAAGTCCGACACCGCCACCATCACCGCCACCGCGCCCACCGCCCAGGACCTGTCGCACCTCACCGGCGCCTACACCATCGACCCGGCGCACAGCGAGATCGGCTTCGCCGTCCGGCACGCCATGGTCACCACCGTGCGCGGCCAGTTCTCCGAGTACGAGGGCAAGCTTCACCTGGACGGCAGCGACCCGTCCCGTTCCACCGCCGAGGTGGTGATCAAGGTCGCCAGTATCGACACCGGCCAGGAGCAGCGTGACGGTCACCTGCGCACCGGTGACTTCTTCGAGGCCGAGACCTACCCCGAGATCACCTTCCGCAGCACCTCCGCGCGGCAACTCGACGCCGAGACGTACCAGCTCACCGGCGACCTCACCATCAAGGGCACCAGCAAGCCGGTCTCGATCGACCTCACGTTCAACGGCAGCGCCAAGGACCCGTACGGCACCCAGCGCGTCGGCTTCGAAGGCACCACCACCATCAACCGCACGGACTGGGGCCTGAACTACAACGCCGCCCTGGAGACCGGTGGCGTCCTCATCGGCGAGAAGGTCAAGCTCACCTTCGACATCTCCGCCATCAAGTCCGCCTGACGCAGGGCTCGTTGCCGCCGCCCGGAACCCCCGGGCGGCGCGGACCGGGAGGCGTCATCGCGGCCCGGCCCATTGGAGGGAGCCGGGCGCGCGATGCCGTAGACACTGGGAGCATCCACGCACCACGCGTAGCAGTTCGGCGCGGGGAACAGCTCCTGCCCGGGCGCGGAGCTAGGCGATCACCACCCCGCTGGGCTCGGTCGAGATGCCCAGCTCAGTGCTGGCGACGACCTCCAGCGTCCTCGCGTCGATCACATCCACCGTGCTGGAGGCATTGGTGGACACCCACACCGCGCTGTGCGTCGCGGTGAGCCCGGTCGGCACGTGGTGCACGCGCACCGTGCCCACCACGGTGTGGCGGGCGGCGTCGAGCACCGTGACGGTGTCGTCTCCGGCGCCGGTGACGTAGACCCGGGTGCCGTCCGGGCTCACCGCGATCTGCCAGGGCGTCCTGCCGACGCGGACCCGGGCGGTGACCCGGTGGCTGCGGGTGTCAATCACCGACACGGTGCCCTGCCAGGTGTTGGCGACGTACACCCGCTTGCCGTCCGGATGCACCGCCACGCCGTTGGCCCGTGCCTGGCCGGTGAGGTGGGTGCGCGTCGTGCCGTGGCCGGTGTCCACCACGGCCAGCCCATCGGCGCAGGTGACGTACAGGTGCCTGCCGTCCGGGCTGACCGCGATGGCGTGCGGGGCGAGTCCCGCCCGCCAAGTCGCCGCCACCTTGTCGGAGTTGGTGTCGATCACCGAGATCGTCCGCGACCCGCCGGGACCGGTGTCCGGGCCGGTGTTGGCCACGTAGACGCTCCTGCCGTCCGGCGCCGCCGCCACACCGTGCGGATAGAGGCCGACGGTGACGCTCGTGGTGAACCTGCCCTTCCTGGTGTCCAGTACGGAGACGGCGCTGCCCCCGGACTCGGTGACGTAGAGCTTGCCGCCGCCCGGCGTCCTGGCGATCCCGTACGGGTTCGGGCCGCACGGGATGCTGGCGACCAGCTTGTGGGTCGAGGTGTCGATGGCCGCGATCGAGTAACAGACGATGCCCGCCACATAGGCGTGCACCCCGCTGGTCGGGCCGGTCTTGGGCACCGAGTCCTGGATGCCGGGGAAGTTGGTGCCGCTGGTGCCGTGCGGGAAGTCGGCGCTGTGCGTGGTGGCGTCCTCGGTGACCCGGCTGGTGGCGTACTGGCGAGTGCCGCTGAGCGCGCTCGGGCTGGCCACCGACGCCGCGACCGGCTTGACGGCGGGGCCCCCGTGCTGGTGCGGGGGAGTCTGGTCCTTGCCCGGAACCGGCGGTGCGGGCAGCGTGGCGACCTCGTGCTCGGCTGCCCACAACTGGTGTTTCGTCGGCGGCAGTTGGGGGAACGGCCGGTTCTGCTTGAAGCCGAACGCCGAGGTCAGATCGCCGAAGGTGCGCCGCCGCCACTCGCTGATGTTGCTCTCCCGTACCCCGGTGAGCCGCTCGAGGAAACGCAGCACCGAGGTGTGGTCGAAGGGCTCACTGCACACCCAGCCGCCCTGCGTCCACGGCGAGACGATGATGCACGGCACCCGGATCCCGGCGCCGATCGGCAGGCCGTCCACGAACTCGTCGGGGGTACCCGCGGTCGGAGTCGGTGGGATGACGTGGTCGAACAGCCCGTCGTTCTCGTCGTAGTTGATGATGAAGACCGTCTTGCGCCACACCTCGGGGTTGGCTGCGACCGCGTCGAGCTGCCGGGCCAGGAAGTCCGCGCCGGACGCCGGAAGGTAGTCCGGGTGCTCGCACTGCGGCGAGGTGGGGATGATCCAGGACACTGTGGGCAGCCGGTCGTTGAGAGCGTCCTGGGCGAACTGGTCGGCGGGGCCGATGGTCAGGCCGTGCTCGTAGAGCGGCTCGCCCGGAGCGGAGTCCTGGAAGGCCTTGAAGAACTCCAGCGGGTTGCAGCCGTAGTCGTCCTCCTCCTGGTACACGTGCCAGGAGATCCCCGCCTTGGTGAGCCGCTCCGGGTAGGTGGTCCAGCGGAACGGCTTCGGTATCACGTTGCTGATCACCGGCCCGCCGAAGGCACCGCTCGGGTCGATGGTGCCGGTCCAGTGGTAGAGCCGGTTCGGCCAGGTGGGGCCGAGCACCGAGCAGTGGTAGGCGTCGCAGATGGTGAAGGACTCGGCGAGCGCGAAGTGGAACGGGATGTCGGCGCGCTCGTAGTAGCCCATGGTGTACGGGCCGTGCGCCTCGCCGTCGGCCTTGCGGTGCGCGGGAACCCAGTTGTCCATCGCGCCGCCGTTCCACGCCTCGTGCTGCACGGACCACGCGTGGCTCGTCGACGGGATCGCCTGGGCGCTGCTGGTTCTGGTGTCGAGGTGGAACGGCAGCAGATAACCGTCCGGGTTGGCCGGATCCGGCTGGTAGAAGATCGAACGGCCGTTGGGCAGCTTCGCGGCGTCGGGATCGTCGAAGCCCCGTACCCCGCGCATCGTGCCGAAGTAGTGGTCGAACGAGCGGTTCTCCTGCATGAGGATCACGACGTGTTCGACGTCGTCCAACGAGCCGGGGCGCCGCGGCGTTTCGGCCATGGCGCGCCGCAGGTTCGGGGGCAGGAGCGATGCCGCGGCGGCGGCGCCACCGACGCCCAGTGCGGACTTGAGTATGTGCCGACGCGAGAACTCGGACATGACCACCTCAATGCCAAGATCGGGAAACCGCGCCCCAGCACACAGCAACTGCCCCAGTCGCACAAGACGTTGAGCTGGCCGGAATGTGAACTCACGGTGGCACAAGGCCGAATGCGGCCATGCTCCGGCCCTCGTCCGTCACCCGTGGGAAGCGGTCGACGTACGAGGGCCGGGCGTCAGGCGGAACGGTTCGGTGGTCAGAACACGAACGGGCCGGGGTCCTGCGCCGAAGTGGCGTTGCAGGTCGCCGTGATGCCGAAGACGGTGACCTGGAGCGAACTGGCCTGCAGGCCGTCACCTGTGGGGACGGTACCGGTGAGTGGTCCGGTGGACACCGCGCTTCCGGCGGAGATGTCCGGGTTGGAGCTGCCGGTCAGCGTGACGGTCTGGGAGTTGCTGTCGGTCAGGGTGAGGGTGGAGCTCACCGAACCGGCGGAGATGTCGATGGGCGCGGTGATCGCTGAGGTGGAGACGGTGATGGTGGCCGTGCTGCCGTCCTGGGAGGCGGTGAGCGTCGCGGTACCCGAACCGTAGGAGCCGCAGTCGAACGAGAGCGTGGCGGTGTCGGGCGAGACCGCCCCAGCCAAGGGCGCCGCCACCAGGCTGGCCGCGACGATCACACCGGAGCCGAGCACCGCACCGAGCCCGAGCCTTCTATGCCGCATGATCTTTCCCTTCCGGATGCACAACTGTGGGGGGAACCGGCGTCGGCGGACGCGGGGTGCTGATCAGCGATGAACCGGAATTCGTGCGAGACAGCGGTTCGATGCCCGCTGGCCGCTTCCTATCTGACGTGAAGTCAGGTCGCCGGTGCCACGGCCCATTGATGCACGGCGGGGGTGAGACAACAAGGCTCAACGCCAAAGTTTTTTGGCGTGTTCAGGTCACGTTTGCCGTTGCTGGACGCGGTCGGTGAGGCGGCGCAGCAGGTCCCGGGCGGCGGCGATCTCGCCCGGAGGGAAGTCGGCGGCCAGTGCGCGGTGGGCCTCGGTGGCCTGGGCCGTGATCTGGTGCAGGACGTGGCGTCCGGCTGGCGTGAGTTCCAGCAGGGGCGAGCTGCGGTGATCGGGGTTCGGCCGGAAGACGGCGAGTTCCTCGCCGACCAGGTCGTTGGCGACGCGCTGCACTCCCTGACGGGAGATGCCGAGGCGGCGGGCTGCCTGGGCCACGGTTCGCGGGCTGTCGGAGACGACGCTGAGCAGCTGCCATCGGGCCTGGGTCTGGCCCATGGTCGCGGCGATCGCCTCGCCGGACCTGCGCAGCGCTCCTGCCGCCTCGAAGACATCCGCGACCAGCAAGGCCATCTCGTCGGCCATGTCACAACCCCTCGATTGACAACATGTTGTCACATTGGAACTATGTTGCCATCATAGCCCGCCCGCCACGTCCGGGTGTCGCCTCCCCAGCTATTCGGAGGACACGATGAGTACTGCGACCACGAAACTGCGAGCCGCCCTGGAGCGCGCTGCCGCCATCCGACCCAAGGTCGGCGGGTTCCCCTACCTGGCCGAGGTGCTGCGCCAGGCCGGGGTCACCCGTTGCCGGATGGCCGTACCGTCCAACGCGATGCTCTATCTCACCGACACCGGGCACCTGGTCGACCAGGGCGAGCCGCTGGTCACCGGCATGGTCGACGCGGCGGTGTTCGACCGGGAGGCGCTCATCGCGGTACTGCGCGCGGACCAGGCGGGGGAGACCACCTTCGACGAGTTCGTCCAGGGCTGCTGGAAGGCGGGTGTGATCTGGTACGACGTCGACCTGATCGCCCGTACCTGCACCTACTACGGCGCCGCAGGTGACAGCTACGTCGAGACCTACCCCGCGGTGGAGCTCTGACAGTTCATGGCTGGCGCCATCCCGCTGGGCCCGGGCCGGACGCGAACGCCCGCGCGGGGTGGGAGTCTCGCCTGAGGGCTGGAGCCTTTGGGTTTGGGCTCAGTAGGCGGAGTTGACCTTGTCGATCGAGCCGTAGCGGTGTGCCGCGTAGTTGGCGGAGGCGACGATGTTGGCGACCGGGTCGTAGATGTTCGAGGACGTGCCAGCCACGTGGTAGGCCTTGAACGTCGGGTCGATCACCTGCATGAGCCCCTTCGAAGGGGTGCCGATCTTGGCGTTGGAGTCCCAGTTGTTGATGGCGTTGGGGTTGCCAGCGGACTCGCGCATCAGGTTGCGGTGGATGCCGTCGTAGCTGCCGGGGATGCCCTTTTCGTGCATGACGACCAGGGCCTGCTTGATCCAGCCGTCGACGTTGCCGCCCGGGGTGGCCGCGGAGGCGCTGGGGGCGCCGGCGGTCGCGGCGAGTACCGACAGGCCGGTGGCGGCGAGGCCGCTCAGGGCGAAGGTACGGGCCTTGGTCAGACGGCGGGTCGAAGACTTGGGGAAGCGCAGCATGCGAGGGTTACCTCTTTCGTCGGGGACCCCAGAAGCATTAACCAGGCATTCCGGGCAAAACAAGACATAGGAATCGGCGCATACTCCGAAGCCGCTTAGTGCAAGCGCGTCCGCCCGCGACCGAAGTCCCGTCAGTCCAGGCCCGTCGGGGCCAGAGACGTACTACGAAGCCTCGTATGTGACGCACCTCATATAGGGGGCATCACAGCGAACCCCGGTAAATGTGACCGGGGTCATATTGCGGCCGTCACATAATTCGGCCCGTTGACCGGAAAGCCGGTGTGAGTAATAGGAATGGCCCGGGAAATTCCCGGGAGCCCAGGCGCGCGGCGCCCCGAGCGGCCGTGCCGTCATGGCCAGCACTGCGGCGCCGCCGAGGTGCCATACACGGCCGGTCGGCCGGGTCGGAGAGGTGGCGGAGGTCGCCCGGGCGTACCTGTTCCGCGTGACCCAGACCTTCGCCACGGGCGACGTCCAGGCGGTCGGCGGCGGCGCCGTCCTCGTCGGACGGGTCACCGCGCGGGGCGGGCTGGGCCAACGTCGCTGGCCAGGCGATCAGTTGACGAAAACGGCGAACCGCCGCGGGTGACGTACGGACCATCAGGTCCGGGTCACTCCGCGGCGGTTCGGTGTGTCGCTGAGGGTGCGATCAGTACGCGCTGTTGACGTTGTCGATCGAACCGTAGCGGTGCGCCGCGTAGTTGCAGGCGGCGGTGATGTTGGCGACCGGGTCGTAGATGTTCCACGACGTACCGGCCACGTGGTAGGTGTTGAACGTCGGCTGGATCACCTGGAGCAGACCGATGGAGGGGTGACCGGCGGCGGCGTTGGAGTCCCAGTTGTTGATGGCGTTCGGGTTGCCGGAGGACTCGCGCATGATGTTGCGGTGGATGCCGTTGTAGCTGCCGGGGATCCCGTGCTGCTTCATGATCGCCAGCGCGTGGTTGATCCAGCCGTTCAGGTTGTTCGGGTACGACTGCGTGCTCGTCGTCGCCGATGCCGGGGTGGCGCTCGCCTTGGAGGCCGTGGCCGTGCTGGAGACCTTGGGCGCGGTCGATCCGCCGGGGAGGGCCAGCTGCTGCCCGGGCTGCAGGATGTACGGGCTCACGATGCCGTTGGCCTGGGCCAGGGCCTGCCAGCCGCCGGGCACGTGCTCGGCCTGGGCGATCTTCGTCAGGTAGTCACCGGACTGGACGGTGTACGTCGCGGGCGCGGAGCTCGCGGTGGCGGCCGCGGCGGAGCCCGGTGCGGCCAGGCAGGTGAGCGCGAAGGTGCCGGCGATGACGGCGCCACTGGCGAAACCCAGGCGGGTACGGCGGTTGAATGCAGGAATGGGCATAGGAGCAGACCTCTTCCGGGGGGCTTGTCCGCAGTTGCCGGTCCCCTCGGCAATAAGCCCGCATTTCGTTTAGCGGTGCGCTGCGGCGGGGACATTCTTAGCTGCTCGGAAATAGGTCCACAATTGCTCTTTTTACTAACTTGGTTAGTGGATAGCCCCCCTGACCGGGACCTTAGGCCCGTTCCATTGGTCCTGTAAGGACGGTGTAAGCCACTAGGTGGCTTCGTAAGTGATTTGCGCCCTATGCTGCGCATCACATGCCAGCGGGCGGGAACGGACGCAAGGTAACGCCGCCGGTGCGGGTTGTGTGGATCGCGCGCCAGGTGTCCTCGACACCATCCGTAAATGAACGTAGTCGCGCTTTCGTTGCAAAAGGGCCTAATGGGCGCAAAAGGCTTTTATTCACTAACTAGGCAAAACGGACATAAGGTGCCTGGATTGCTGTCGCCCGCTCGTACCAGACGGTCTTGCCCTCCCGGGCGTGCCCGGTACCTCAGCGCTGGGCGAGCTGGGGTACCGGCAGGAGCCCGCGTCCGCCCTCGTCGAAGACCCGTGTGCGGCTGTGGCGCGGCTGGCGCCGACGCGGGCGCTGGCCTCGTCGAGCAGGCGAGCCGCTTTACGGGGCGGTGCTGGTCGGTGATGTCGGCCACCGTGGACCAGGCGCCGAAGACCTGGCCGTGCTGGCCGTGCTAGTAGTGCAGCGGCGCGGCGGTGATGGCGAAGATCCGGTCAGCCGGTGGAGCGCCCGATGGCGCGGGTCATGGCGGCGTTCTGCTCAGAACAAGGACGCCCCGCAAGCGCTGATGTCGCCCGGCGAAACTACCGCCGTTGGGTGCTCCTTATTTTTGAGCGTGGTCATCACTTATAGGCGTGGTCATCTGGCCTCCTCATGCTGGGTGAGTGCGCCGTACAAGAAGAGGGTGACCAGTTCGCGGTCGGTGAGCGGGTCGGGGGCGCCTGGGCGTCCGGCGGACATCAGCAGTAGCTGGAAGGCGTCCGCGAGTCGTTCCGGAGCGAGTCGCAGGCTGCCCCGGTCGGGTTCGAACAGGGCGGCCAGGGCCGCGCGCGGAGTGGCGAGAGCCGCCTCGCGGTCCGGCAGGCGGGTGTCCTCGCTCGACTGACCGGCGGCCGGACGCTCCAGCCGTCCGGCGGCGGCCAGGGCACCAGCGACCGCGCCTATCCGACTCATGTAGCCGCGCATCACCTCGGCGGCCTCGGTAAGGCGCGCCGGGAGCGGCTGGTCGAGGGAGATCGACTCCAGGTGGGCCACGGTGTCCTCGGAGCGCAGGACCTCCGTCATGCAGGCTGCGAGCAGCGCGTCCTTGTCCGGGAAGACGCGGAATATCGTGCCTTCCCCGATGCCCGCGGCGCGGGCGATCTTCGCCGTGGTCACGGCGGAGCCGTACTCGATGACGAGAGGGAGGGCGGCGGTCACGATCATTGCGCGGCGCCGGTCGGGATCCATGGCCGGTGCGCGCCGACGAGCGGGTGCGGCGGGAGTGGTGTTCTCTGTCATGCCTCAAGAGTACGGAGTGAGTGCTCACTCCGTCAAGGGGGAATGTTCGTCCTCTCCGAGCACATGTCTCAACGGCCAGTCGATCAGCGTCCGTTCACCTCCGGCCAGCAGCGGTCCGGGGAGCCGAACGGTTCGGCAGCCTGCCGTGCTCAACGCCCGTAAACCAGTTGAAGATGGACAGTTACTTGCGTGACGATGCGAAGGCTCGGCGGGGTTTTTGATGCTTCGGTGGTTGTCGATCAACGGCACGTCAGGAGTTGTGCAACCAGGGAACTGAAGCAGCGAGTTACCGCGTCGCTCCAGGTAAGAGGTCAGCGGAGTGACAGCACGACCACCGGAGGAAGTCCATGGGGGAACCTTCTGCGTATAGCCCTTCACAGGGCCCGCTTTCCAGTAGCCCCGGCCACCTGTTGGAGGAGGACCGGGGCGAATTCGACCAGGTGCTGCGAGAGGCGCTGGAAGCTCCGGGGATCCGGCGGGCACTGCGCGGTGCCGCTCAAGTGGTCACCGCCGAGCAGTTGCGCGCCCGGGCGTTCGGCGCGAGTGCGCTCATCGCCGCCGCCGCGCACGCGGAGTACCAGGAGTATGTGCGGATCCGCGAGGCCGCCCGCCTCCTGGACGGAGGGCGCGGTGACCGGAGGTCGAGTGCTGATCCGGCGCTGGGCGGACGCGGGCAGCTCGGGGCCGCGCTGGCCGTACTCGTTCCGGTGCTGGGCGGCGTGGCGGCCGCCGTCTTCCTGCTGATCGGCTACGGTCTGCGGCTGTTCGGAGCCTGGCCGCAGTTCGCCGGGACGCTGGTGGCCACCGGCTGGGCGACGGCCGGAATCGCCGCGGTGGTCGCGCTGTCCGACGCGGTCGGCCTGCTGGCCGCCGCCGCGCGCAACGGTGCCGAGGTGAGCGCGGAGCGGACCCCGGACGTCGAACGCGTCCGCGTCGCGTGGCGGGCGGCACTACTGGAACGCGGCATGTTGCCCTATCTGCACGGCCAGTTGCCGCAGAAGCGGTCCGCGCGCGTCGAGGCGTAACGCGACCCGCCGACCGTCGCATGCACCGACGCGCACGCCGACCCGTCGACCGCCGCGCACATGGACGCGACACCGCCGCTCGCCCGGCGCGTCAACCGCCCACACAGGCGCGCCCACCGCCGCTCGCCCGGCGCATGAACCACCGCCAACACCGGCGCCCCAACCACCGCCAACACCGGCGCCCCAACCGCCGCCAAAGAACGGAACCCCGGGGCGAGGCCCCGGGGCTCTGTCGATCACCTTGAAACCGGCGTCAGTTGACGCAGGGGATGCCGCCCTCCTTCACCGAGTCGCCCGCGAAGGCGCTGTCCGGCGGCGCCGACGCGGCGCTCGCCGGGGACGCGGACTGAGCCGTGCTGGAGGAACCGCCCGAGGC
>NZ_JANFNH010000030.1 GCF_024436055.1 Streptantibioticus rubrisoli
GTGGGGATCCCGCGCGAGGGATCGAGACGTGGCACGCCTTCTCGTTCAGCGGCCACTACGACCCGGAGAACGCGTTCTTCGGGTTCCTGATCGCGTGCAACGAAGAACGCCTCGCCCTCAACGCCGGATTCGCCCAACACCCGCACCGCGACGTGGAGATCGTCACCTGGGTCATCGAGGGCGAGCTGTGCCACGAGGACGACGCGGGGCACCGCGCCCTCGTCCGTGAAGGCGAGATCCAACGCCTGAGCGCGGGCTCAGGCGTCCTGCACAGCGAGCGCAACGCCTCCGCGGACAAACCGCTCAGGTTCCTCCAGATGTGGCTGCACCCCGCCGAGTTCGGCACCCCACCCGCGTACGCGATCACCCGCGGTCAGGACGTCAGCCCGCTGCGCCAGCCCGGCGCGCTGCTCGCGGTGCACACCGCGACCGCCCGGCTGCCCGAGGCCCCGTTCGTCTACGTACACGTCGTGCGCGGCCAACTCCGGCTGGAGGCGGAGCAGTTGGGCCCCGGCGATGCGGCGCGGATCAGGGACGCGGCCGGGCTGACCGCCCACTGCGACGGCCCGGCCGAGTACCTGGTCTGGGCGATGCACGGCGAACCGAGTTACGGCTGAGCGGCTCGGGGCGGGATCCGCTGCGGTTCGGCAGCGCCCGTAAAGGGGCGCGGGGCTGTGTTCATGTGCGGCTCCGCCGCGTGGGCGCGACCAGCCACGAGGTGCCGCGGCCGACCTACGGCACATCGCGGCACTTCCCGCCAAGCGCCTAGCCGCCCAGCTCCGCCAGCACCGCGTCGGTCAGCGCGGGCCACAGCGGATGCGCCCACTCGCCGAAGTCCCGGTCGGTGAGGCAGACGCACGCCGCGTCCGCCACCGGGTCCACCCACAGGAACGTCCCGGACTGCCCGAAGTGGCCGAAGGTGCGCGGCGAGGACGAACTCCCCGTCCAGTGCGGGGACTTGTGGTCCCGGATCTCGAAACCGAGGCCCCAGTCGTTGGGGTTCTGGTGCCCGTACCCGGGCAGTACGCCCTTCAGCCCGGGGAAGGCGACCGCCGTCGCCGCCGCGTGCGTCTGCGCCGCGACCAGCCGCGGGGACAGCAGCTCGGCGGCGAACCGGACCAGGTCGTCCACCGTGGAGACCGCACCCCACGCCGGGGAGGCGGTCAGCTCGGTCGCGGCCATGCCCAGCGGCTCCAGCACCGCCTCGCGCAGATAGTCCGCGAACGGGATGTCGGTGGCCTTGGCGATGTGGTCGGCCAGCACCTCGAAGCCCGCGTTGGAGTACAGCCTGCGGGTGCCCGGCGCGGCCTGTACCTGGTGCTCGTTGAACGCCAGCCCGGAGGCGTGCGCCAGCAGGTGCCGTACCGTCGAGCCCTGCGGGCCCGCGGGCTCGTCCAGCTCGACCGCGCCCTCCTCGATCGCGACCAGCGCCGCGTAGGCGGTGAGCGGCTTGGTGACCGAGGCCAGCCGGAAGCGGTGCCCCGTCGGACCGTACGATCCGGCCACCCGGCCGTCCGCCCGGACCACGGCCGCCGCCGCGGTGGGCACCGGCCAGTTCTCCATCAACCGCAGACTCTCCATGACGGCGAGCGTACTTGCCCGTCCCGACCGGCCTCCCAGGGCCCCGGACGGCCGTGCTTGCCTAGAGTGCACTCGAACTCTCTAGCGTTGAGGACATCGAGGGACCGAGAAGGCGACAGCCGGAAGGGGCGGTACGGCATGACGGTCGTGGAAACCGAACGCAGCGCTGTGACCAGCTGTCTTGAAGTGGCGGCCAGGCAGCGCCCACGCGGTCACGACCGCTACACCATCAGTGAGGTCGTCGCCTACACCGGGCTGAGCGCCCACACCCTGCGCTGGTACGAGCGGATAGGCCTGATGCCGCACGTCGACCGCTCACACACCGGGCAACGCCGCTACACGGACCGTGACCTGGACTGGCTGGATTTCGTCGGCAAGCTGCGGCTGACCGGTATGCCGGTGGCGGACATGGTCCGCTACGCCGAGCTGGTGCGCGAGGGCGACCACACCTACCCCGAGCGGCTGGAGCTGCTGGTGGCGCACCGCGAGGACGTACGCCGCCGGATCACCGAGCTGCGCGACACCCTCGAGGTTCTCGACTACAAGATCGACTTGTACGCGGGCGCCAAGCCGGCGCCGGAGAGGCACTGAGGTTCGATGAGCATCGAGAAGATCAGCCAGGTGGCACTGGGCACCAACGGCCCGCGGGTCGGTGTCCAGGGCCTGGGCTGCATGGGCATGAGCGAGTTCTACGGCGACACCGACGAGGCCGCCGCGCGGGACGCGCTGGACGCGGCGCTGGAGGCGGGCGTCACGCTGTTCGACACCGCTGACGTGTACGGCTCCGGCGCGAACGAGGAGTTCCTCGCCCCGTTCGTCAAGGCGCACCGCGACGAGATCACCCTGGCCACCAAGTTCGCCATCGTCCGCAAGGCGGACGACCCGCACTACCGCGGCATACGCAACGACCGGGCGTATGTGCGGCAGGCCGTCGAGGGGAGCCTGCGGCGCCTGGGCGTCGAGGTGATCGACCTGTACTACATGCACCGCCGCGACCCGCAGGTGCCGCTGGCCGAATCGGTCGGCGCCATGGCCGAGTTGGTGGCCGAGGGCAAGGTCAGGCACCTGGGCCTGTCCGAGGTGACCGGCGCCGAACTGCGCGAGGCGCACGCGGTGCACCCGATCGCCGCGCTCCAGTCGGAGTGGTCGCTGTTCAGCCGTGACGTGGAGAAGTCCGCGGTGCCCGCCGCCGCCGAGCTGGGCGTGGCGTTCGTACCGTACTCGCCGCTCGGCCGGGGCTTCCTGACCGGCGCGTTCGCGGACGCCGCCAAGGACCTGTCCAGCAGCGACTTCCGGCAGTACCAGCCGCGCTTCACCGGCGACAACGCCAAGGCGAACGCGGCGCTGCTGGAGCCGGTGCGCCGGATCGCCGCCGCCCACGGCGCCACGCTCGGCCAGATCGCGCTGGCCTGGGTGCAGCAGCAGGCGAAGCCGCGCGGCCTGGCGGTGGTGCCGATCCCGGGCACCCGCAAGCGGTCCAGGGTGCTGGAGAACACCGCCGCCACCAGGATCACCCTCAGCGACGAGGAGCTGGCGCTGCTGGAGCCGATCGCGGCCAAGGTCGCGGGCGACCGCTACCCGGACATGTCCTCCACGTCCGCCGCGCGCGAGTAGTCAACTCACGAAACGGCACAGGGGTGTTGGGGAGGTACCTCCCCAACACCCCTGTGCCCGCGCGTCGATCAGGCCGCGGCGGCACCCGCCTTGCACGAGGCGTCGCTTGTGGCGCAGCTCACCGATCCGTACTCGCCCAACGCTATGTGGGTGAAGTTCTTCAGGCTCTCCGTGCCGGAGGCGAAGTACCCGGTGTGCTGCTGGGCGCCCGCCGCGGAGATCACCCGGGCGCCGAACGAGCTGGAGACCGGGTCGGTGCCGTGGCCGATACCGGCGACCTCCAGATACGGCACGTCCTGGATCCAGTCGGTGTCGTCCCGTGCCGCCCACACCCGCGCCCGGGTGTGCAGCCCGGCGACGTTGTCCGCGCGCATACCGGGGCTGCCGTAGACCGTGATGTCCGTCACCTTCTGCTGCGGCAGCCGCGCGGCGGCCACCCCGCAGGTCACCGAGCCGTAGGAGTGGCAGAACAACTGGACGCTGGTGTTCTGCGGCAGCGCCCGCACCATGTTGTTGAGCCGGACCGCGCCCGCCTCGGCCATGGTGCCGGTGGAGGCGTCCAGGCCGACGCCCTCCGGCGTGGTGTAGTCCGCCCAGGCGATGACCGCGGTGCGCGCCGCGGGATCGGCGGCCCGCTCGGCGTTGTAGAGCGCCTCGGCCATCCCGTCCGGGGTGGAGTACGGCTTCACGGACTTCTCGAACGACAGGATGTCGGTGTCCACGCCGGGCACCACCACGGAGGTGCGCTGCGCCGTCTCCAGGTCGCCGAAGACCTCGGCCACCCGGCCGCGCCCGCTCGGGTCGAAGGCGAGGATCTGCCGCCCGGGATCGCGCAGCGAGTCGAAGCGGTGCGCGAGCTGGAGCGCGGACTGGCGGCCCTCGGCGGTAAGGTCCGCGGCCTTCGAGCGCTCCAGCTGCCAGCTCTCGGCCTCTGTGAGTGCCTGCCGGTTGGCCTGGTAGCGCAGTTGGACCGGGGCGCCGTTGAGGTTGCCGACCACCAGCGGGTAGCGGTCCGCGAGTTGCCGGGCCTGCGCGTTGCCCAACGAGGCGAAGAACCGGGAGATGGTCGCCGCGCTGGCGGTGTCCGGGTTCGGCAGTCGGCGCCCGGCCACCGAGCCGTGCAGCCAGGCCGACACCGCGGCGGCGCGTGGATCCTGCGGCGGCTTCTGGTGGCGCATGGCGGTCCAGCCACTCGTCGCCAGCAGCACGAAGACCACCATCACGGCCAATGCCGCCCGCCCCGGCGAGGTCAGGTCCTGCGCGATGACGCGCAGCCAGTACCAGCCGAGGGATCGAGGGGAGGAGGGAGCGCCGGCGCGCTCGTCGAAGAGATTCACCGGGGGCCACGATAGGAGAAAGACGCCCCCGACCGTGAATACGGTGACCCAGATCACGTTTATATCGGTCACAAGGGGCCGTTAGTGGCACATGAGTGACGCTGACTCAGTCAACGGGTGATGCTAAGCGGCCTGGGTGACGTGCCTGGCATCCCCGAGGCCGCTTATGTGTCCTGGGTGCGCCATCCGCCGATGAGTGCCGCGCCGAGGGTGTTGAGGTGATCTGCGACACTTCGCCGCATCTGCTCGACGCTGTCGTCGGCGCACTTCCCCCAGTACCCGGACGCCGCCCGGATCACCCCGCCGAACGCCGCCACCAGCACCCGTGGCCGCAGGTCCACCGCCGGATCCAGGCCCTCCCGCCGGGCGATCTCGGCGCTGATCCGCTGCTCCGTCTCGGCCTGCCGCCGCATGCGGGCGGCCAGTAGCGCGGGTGTGGTCTCGATCACCTGGTACATCCGCATGTACAGGTCGAGCGGTACCACCTCGTGGATCGCGGTGTTGACGTCGTCCCAGGTGCCCAGCAGCGCGTTGCGCAGCGCCTCCAACGGCGGTTCCGTGGCGGGCCGTTCGCGCAGCGCGGCCAGGAAGTGGCCCTCGATCAGCTCCTCGACGGCGAGCGCGGCCTGCTCCTTGTTGCTGAAGTAGCGGAAGAAGGTGCGCTGCGAGACCTCCACCGACTCGGCGATCTCGTCCACCGTGGTGCGCTCGAACCCGCGGGTGGTGAACAGCTCCATGGCCGCCCGGGTCAGGGCGTCCCGGGTGCGCTGCTTCTTGCGTTCGCGTAGGCCGGCGGCGCCCGGAGCGGGCTGGGTCGTCGCCGTGGTTCCCGGCATCGCGGCCACCCTCCTCGTCGTGTTGCGGCAGGTCACCATACCCGCGCTGCTTCTGTCAGTTACTGGCAGGTGAAGTCGTTTGTCAAATGTCAGCCACTGACATAATCTCGCGCCCATGAGCCAAGCACCCCTCGTCACCGACCAGATACCGGACCGGATACCGGCGCCCAGAAGGTCGCTGCGCGGTCATCCCTGGCTGACCCTGTTCTCCGTCGCCATCGGCGTGATGATGGTGGCCCTGGACGCCACGATCGTCGCGGTCGCCAACCCGGCCATCCAGCAGCACCTGGGCGCCTCGCTCGCCGACGTGCAGTGGATCACCAACGGCTATCTGCTCGCGCTGGCCGTCGCGCTGATCACCGCGGGCAAGCTCGGTGACCGGTTCGGCCACCGTCAGACGTTCCTGATCGGCATCACCGGATTCGCCCTCACCTCGGGCCTGATCGGCCTGTCCAGCAGCGTCGCCATGGTCATCGCGCTGCGCGTCTTCCAGGGCCTGTTCGGCGCGCTGCTCCAGCCCGCCGCGCTCGGCCTGCTGCGGGCCACCTTCCCGGCGGAGAAGCTGAACACCGCGATCGGCATCTGGGGCGCGGTCATCGGCGCCTCCACCGCCGCCGGGCCGATCATCGGCGGTCTGCTGGTGGAGCACGTCAACTGGCAGTCCGTGTTCTTCATCAACGTGCCGGTCGGCGCGATCGCGTTGGCGCTCGGCCTGCTGATCCTCAAGGACATCCGGGCGGAGAAGGCCCCCAGGTCCTTCGACGTTCCCGGCATCGTGCTGCTGTCGGCCGGGATGTTCTGCCTCATCTGGGGCCTGATCAAGGCTCCCGCCTGGCACTGGAGCTCGCTGAGCACCTGGGCGTTCATCGGCGGGGCCGTGCTGCTGTTCGTGGTCTTCGCCCTGTGGGAGACCAGGTCGCGTGAACCGCTCATCCCGCTGGGGCTGTTCCGCTCGGTACCGCTGTCGGCGGGCACCGTGCTGATGGTGCTGATGGCGTTCGCGTTCATGGGCGGGCTGTTCTTCGTCACCTTCTACCTGCAGAACGTGCACGGCATGAGCCCGGTCGACAGCGGTGTCCATCTGCTTCCGCTCACGGCGATGATGATCGTCGCCTCCCCGGTGGCCGGTGCGCTGATCACCCGGTTCGGGCCGCGCATCCCGCTGGTCGGCGGGATGCTGTTCACCACCGCCGCCATGATCGGCATGTCCCGGCTCACCGCGGACAGCGGCACCGGCACCACCTCGCTGTGGTTCGCGCTGCTCGGTCTCGGACTCGCGCCGGTGATGGTCGGCGCCACCGAAGTCATCGTCGGCAACGCCCCGTTGGAGCTGTCCGGGGTGGCCGGTGGCCTTCAGCAGGCCGCCATGCAGGTCGGCGGCTCGCTGGGCACCGCCGTGCTCGGCGCGGTGATGGCGGCCCGGGTGGACAACCAACTGCCGGGCCACTGGGCCGCCGCGGGCCTGCCCGCGCTGCCGCCCGAGCAGGCGAAGCAGGCCGCCGACGCGGTGGCGGTCGGCGTGCCGCCCGTGCCGCGGGGCGTGCCCGCACAGGTCGCCGAGACCATCACCCGGGTCGCGCACGAGACGTTCGTCTCCGGGATGGGCCTGTCCTTCACAGTGGCCGCGGTCGTCGCGGCGTGCGCCGCGGTGGTGGCGCTGTTCACCAAGCGGGGCGCCAACGCCTCCGAAGGCGGGGGCGTGCACATCTGACCGGTGCGGTCAGGCTGGCGTTCAAACGAATTCCCGCCCATCCGCCCCTCGAAAGGGGCGGATGGGCGGGAATCACCGGCTTACCCGCCGTACGGCGGTTACGCGTCGCCGCCCGCCGCGCCGGGGTCGGCCGCGGCCACGTCCAGGAGCTGGTAGCGGTCGATCGCCTGCTTCAGCGCGGAGCGGTCGATCTTGCCCTCCTTGGCCAGCTCGGTCAGCACCCCGAGCACCACCGACTGCGCGTCGATGTGGAAGAAGCGGCGCGCCGCACCACGGGTGTCGGCGAAGCCGAAGCCGTCCGCACCCAGCGACTGGTAGGTACCCGGAACCCAGCGCGCGATCTGGTCCGGAACCGACCGCATCCAGTCGGAGACGGCCACGAACGGACCCTCGTGACCGGACAGCTTGGTGGTCACGTACGGAACGCGCTGCTCCTCCTCCGGGTGCAGCAGGTTGTACTCCTCGACGGCCACCGCGTCGCGGCGCAGCTCGTTCCAGGAGGTGGCCGACCACACGTCGGCCTTGACGTTCCACTCCTCGGCGAGGATCCGCTGCGCCTCGACCGCCCACGGCACCGCGACACCGGAGGCCAGGATCTGCGCCGGGATCGCGCCGCCCTCGGCGGCCTTGTACCGGTACAGACCCTTGAGGATGCCGTCGACGTCCACGTTCTCCGGCTCGGCGGGCTGCTGGATCGGCTCGTTGTAGACGGTGAGGTAGTAGAAGACGTCCTCGCTGTCCGGGCCGTACATCCGGCGCAGACCGTCCTTGACGATGTGCGCGATCTCGAAGCCGAAGGCCGGGTCGTACGCGACACACGCCGGGTTGGTGGAGGCCAGCAGCTGCGAGTGGCCGTCGGCGTGCTGCAGACCCTCACCGGTCAGCGTGGTGCGGCCAGCGGTCGCACCCAGTACGAAACCGCGCGCGAGCTGGTCGCCCATCTGCCAGAACTGGTCACCGGTGCGCTGGAACCCGAACATCGAGTAGAAGACGTACACCGGGATCATGTGCTCGCCGTGCGTGGCGTACGCCGAGCCCGCGGCGATCAGCGAGGCGGTGCAGCCCGCCTCGGAGATGCCGTCGTGCAGCATCTGCCCGGTCGGCGACTCCTTGTACGCCAGCAGCAGCTCGCGGTCGACCGACTCGTAGGTCTGGCCCAGCGGGTTGTAGATCTTGGCGGACGGGAACAGCGAGTCCATGCCGAAGGTGCGGTACTCGTCCGGCGCGATCGGCACGAAGCGCTTGCCGATCTCCTTGTCCCGCATCAGGTCCTTCAGCAGCCGGACGAACGCCATGGTGGTGGCGATCGACTGCTGGCCGGAGCCCTTCTTGACGGCCGCGTACGCCTTGTCGTCCGGCAGGTTCAGCGGCTTGGCGCGGACCACGCGGGTGGGCACGTAGCCGCCGCACTCCTTGCGGCGGTCGTGCATGTACTGGATCTCCTCGGAGTTCCGGCCCGGGTGGTAGTACGGCGGCAGGCCGGACTCCAGCTCCTTGTCGGAGATCGGCAGGTGCAGCCGGTCGCGGAACCGCTTGAGGTCCTCGACGGTCAGCTTCTTCATCTGGTGGGTCGCGTTGCGGCCCTCGAAGTTCGGGCCGAGCGTCCAGCCCTTGACGGTCTGCGCCAGGATGACGGTCGGCTGGCCCTTGTGCTCCTTGGCCGCCTTGTACGCCGCGTAGATCTTGCGGTGGTCGTGACCGCCACGGCCCAGGTGCAGGATCTGGTCGTCGGTCATGTTCTCGACCATCTTGCGCAGCCGGTGGTCGCCGCCGAAGAAGTGCTCGCGGATGTACGCGCCGGTCTCGGTGGCGTACGTCTGGAACTGGCCGTCCGGCGTCGAGTTCAGCTTGTTGACCAGCACGCCGTCCCGGTCCTGCGCCAGCAGCGGGTCCCAGCTGCGGTCCCAGACCAGCTTGATGACGTTCCAGCCCGCGCCGCGGAACTGCGACTCCAGCTCCTGGATGATCTTGCCGTTGCCGCGCACCGGGCCGTCGAGCCGCTGCAGGTTGCAGTTGACCACGAAGGTCAGGTTGTCCAGGCCCTCACGGGCGGCCAGGGACAGCTGGCCGAGCGACTCCGGCTCGTCCATCTCGCCGTCGCCGAGGAAGGCCCATACGTGCGAGTCGGAGGTGTCGGCGATGCCGCGCGCCTCCAGGTAGCGGTTCATCCGGGCCTGGAAGATCGCGCCGAGCGGGCCGAGGCCCATCGAGACGGTCGGGAACTCCCAGAAGTCCGGCATCAGCCGCGGGTGCGGGTAGCTGGACAGACCGTAGGGGGCCTTGGACTTCTCCTGCCGGAACGCGTCCAGTTGCTGCTCGCTGAGCCGGTCCAGCAGGTAGGCGCGCGCGTAGATGCCGGGGGAGGCGTGCCCCTGGAAGAAGACCTGGTCGCCGCCCTTGCCGTCGTCCTTGCCCCGGAAGAAGTGGTTGAAGCCCACGTCGTACAGCGAGGCGGAGGAGGCGAAGGTCGCGATGTGGCCGCCGACGCCGATGCCGGGGCGCTGGGCGCGCGACACCATGACGGCCGCGTTCCACCGGGTCGCGTTCAGGATCTTGCGCTCGATCTCCTCGTTGCCGGGGAAGAACGGCTCGTCCTTGGTGGCGATGGTGTTGATGTAGTCCGTGCTACGCATCTCCGGCACGGCCACACGCTTCTCGCGAGCGCGCTCGATGAGCCGCAGCATCAGGTAGCGGGCACGCTCACGGCCGCGTTCGTCGATGGCCGCGTCGAGCGAGTCGAGCCATTCCGCCGTCTCCTCGGGATCAAAGTCCGGGACCTGGCTGGGAAGGCCGCCAATGATGATCGGGTTGCGATCGGATCCGGAAGCCACGCTGTTCCTTCGCTACTAGGTAATGCTCTGTTGTGTCGCGCCGCCTCCATCGTGTACCGCGGCTGGAGATCCGTCATCTCTACTGAGTGGTAACTACCACCTAGTGAGACGGGTCGAGACCCGCGACGGTCGGCGCAGTGGCGCGCGAGCGCCTCCGGTACGAGGGTGGGAGGGGGTACCTTCCATGCCCTCAACGGTGTGGGGGAGTGCGGCGGGCGGGCCAAATCGCAACTCTACGCCCAGTCGGGCAGCGGTCGGACACCCGTACCGGAAGCGCTGTTGCGTTCGGGCCGCCCAGACCCCCTACGCCGTCCTAATGCCGCAACCCCGGCAAAACGCCGTGACCGGCGTCACAGAGGTGGGTGCGATGTGAGACGACACGTCAACGTTTGGGCGGGATCGGTAGCTGGGTACTTGCGCGATCCGCCCGCTGCGTGTGGACTACGGCCATCGCCCCGTACACGCGCGGGGCCGACAGACATCCCCAAGTCAGGAGGCAATCCGTGAGCGCGACCGCGGGCCACGCGGAGGAGCGGACCAACCCGGCGAGCCGGTTGGGTTTCGAGCCCGGACAGGTGGTCCAGGAGATCGGCTACGACGACGACGTCGATCGCGAGCTCCGTGAGGGCATCGAGGCCATCATCGGACAGGACCTTGTCGACGAGGACTACGACGACGTGGCCGACGCCGTCCTGCTGTGGTTCCGCGACGAGGACGGCGACCTTACGGACGCCCTGGTGGACGCCATCACTCTGCTTGACGACGGCGGTGTGGTGTGGCTGATGACCCCCAAGACCGGCCGTGACGGTCACATCGAGCCCAGCGACATCAGCGAGGCGGCGCAGACCGCCGGCCTGTCGCAGGGCAAGAGCATCAGCGCCGCCCAGGACTGGACCGGCAGCCGACTGGTGGCCCCCAAGCGCTGAGCGCCCCGCACGACCCGACCCGAACATCCCGCGCGCCCCCGTCAGCCCACCGCTGACGGGGGCGCGCCCTGTTGCCGACCGCCGACAGTGCGAGACTGTGCGTGCCCGCTGCGCCACGAACGGCGTAGCGGTACCGGTGTGACGCGCAAGCGAGATCGGAAGGGAAGCACCCATGGCCATTGAGGTCGGCACCAAGGCCCCCGACTTCGAGCTGAAGAACCAGCACGGCGAGCTGGTCAGGCTCTCCGACTACAAGGGCGAGAAGAACGTCGTCCTGCTGTTCTACCCGTTCGCCTTCACCGGCGTGTGCACCGGCGAGCTGTGCGCCCTGCGCGACGAGCTGCCCAAGTTCGTCAACGACGACGTCCAGCTACTCGCGGTCTCCAACGACTCCCCGTTCAGCCTGCGGGTCTTCGCCGAGCAGGAGGGCCTGGAGTACCCGCTGCTGTCCGACTTCTGGCCGCACGGTGCCGCCAGCCGTGCCTACGGCGTCTTCGACGAGGAGAAGGGCTGCGCGGTGCGCGGCACCTTCATCATCGACAAGGAGGGCGTGGTCCGCTGGACCGTCGTCAACGCGCTGCCGGACGCCCGTGACCTGAACGAGTACACCAAGGCGCTCGCCGAGCTGTGACCCGTTCGCGCGGCGTGCTTCCCGGCGCGCCGCGTGAGCGCTCCCCAGCCGGGGAACCGGTCACTAGGATCAGGGCGTTGATCCGGTTGTACGTACACGCACCAACGGGGGCACCGCGTTCGACGTCCCCCTCGGACATTGGGAGGACTCGTGGGAGTCAGCCTCAGCAAGGGCGGCAACGTCTCACTCTCCAAGGAGGCGCCGAACCTCACCGCGGTCCAGGTGGGTCTCGGCTGGGACGCCCGGACGACCACCGGCGCGGACTTCGACCTGGACGCCAGCGCCCTGCTGACGAACGCGGCCGGACGGGTCCTCACCGACCAGCACTTCGTGTTCTACAACAACCTCAAGAGCCCGGACGGCTCGGTCGAGCACACCGGCGACAACCTCACCGGTGAGGGCGAGGGCGACGACGAGGTCATCAACGTCGACCTGGCACAGGTGCCGCACGAGGTGGACCGGATCGTCTTCCCGGTCTCGATCTACGACGCCGAGGACCGCCAGCAGAGCTTCGGCCAGGTGCGCAACGCCTACATCAGGGTGGTCAACCGCGCGGACAACCGGGAGTTGGCGCGCTACGACCTGACCGAGGACGCCTCCACCGAAACCGCGATGGTCTTCGGCGAGTTGTACCGCAACAACGGCGAGTGGAAGTTCCGTGCCATCGGCCAGGGCTACGCGTCCGGCCTGCGCGGCATCGCCCAGGACTTCGGCGTCAACGTCTGACGCCGCACCGTCCGGCGCCGCGCACCGCGCCACCGCGGCGCCGGACCCGCGGGGACCAAGGAACTTCGGGGAGGAACGAACCACATGGGTGTCACGCTCGCCAAGGGGGGCAACGTCTCCCTCAGCAAGGAAGCACCGAACCTCACACACGTCATGATCGGCCTCGGCTGGGAGGCCAGGTCGACCACCGGTGCGGACTTCGACCTGGACGCCAGCGCCCTGCTGTGCTCGCAGGGCCGGGTGCTGGGCGACGAGTACTTCGTGTTCTACAACAACCTCAAGAGCCCCGAGGGTTCGGTCGAGCACACCGGTGACGAACTGGTCGGCGGCAGCGGTGGCGACGACGAGACGATACTCGTGGACCTCACCAAGGTTCCGGACCGCGTGGACAAGGTGGTCTTCCCGGTCTCGATCTACGACGCCGAGGTCCGCTCACAGGCGTTCGGCCAGGTGCGCAACGCCTACATCAGGGTGGTCAACCAGGCGGACAACCGGGAGTTGGCGCGCTACGACCTGACCGAGGACGCCTCCACCGAAACCGCGATGATCTTCGGTGAGCTCTACCGGTACGGCGGTGAATGGAAGTTCCGTGCGGTGGGCCAGGGGTACGCGTCGGGTCTGCGCGGCATCGCCCTAGACTTTGGGGTCAACGTTTCGTAAAAACGCGGCAGCCGCCGCACCAGGGACCACCAAGGATTGGATCGCCAGTGCTCGTCAGAACGTTCGGCTGGTCATTCGCCATAACCGTCGCCGGACTTGCGTTCGCGGGTGTCCTGTGGGGGTGGCAAGGCCTCGCGGTGGTCGCGATCCTTTCGGTGCTGGAGATCTCGCTCTCCTTCGACAACGCGGTGATCAACGCGGGCATCCTGCGGAAGTTGAACGCCTTCTGGCAGAAGATCTTCCTGACCGTGGGCGTGCTGATCGCCGTCTTCGGCATGCGGCTGGTCTTCCCGGTCGTCATCGTGGCCATCACCGCCAAGATCGGGCCGATCGAAGCGGTCAAGGTGGCGGTGAACGACCCGGACCGCTATCAGCACCTGGTCACCAGCGCCCATCCGGCGATCGCCGCGTTCGGCGGGGTGTTCCTGCTGATGATCTTCCTCGACTTCCTCTTCGAGGACCGGGACCTCCACTGGCTGGCCTGGCTGGAGCGGCCGCTCGCCAAGGTCGGCAAGCTCGACACCCTCTCGGTGATCGTCGCCCTGGTCGCACTGCTGGTCACCGCGACCACGGTGGCCACCTCGGTCCCGCTGCAGGGCGGCGGTACCGCCGACAAGTCGGCGACGGTGCTGCTGGCCGGGGTCGCCGGACTGGTGACGTACCTCGTGGTGGGCGGCGTCTCCGGATTCTTCGAGGGGCGCCTTGAGGAGGACGGCGACGAGGCCGCGGCCGATGCGGACGGCGCCGAAGAGACCGCCCCCGCGCGCAGGGGCGGTGCCTCGGCGCTCGGTCTGGCCGGTAAGGCCGCCTTCTTCATGTTCCTCTACCTGGAGGTCATCGACGCCTCGTTCTCCTTCGACGGCGTCATCGGCGCGTTCGCCATCACCAACGACATCTTCATGATGGCGCTCGGCCTCGGCATCGGCGCGATGTACATCCGCTCGCTCACCGTCTTCCTGGTCCGCAAGGGGACGTTGGACGACTACGTGTACCTGGAGCACGGGGCGCACTACGCGATCGGCGCGCTCGCCGTCATCCTGCTCGTCACCATCAAGCACGAGGTCAACGAGGTCGTCACCGGTCTGGTCGGCGTCGTACTGATCCTCGCCTCGTTCCTTTCCTCCGTGGTACGCAACCGTCGACTCGGGGAAGGCTCCGAGCAGTTGGAGGAGCAGGCGGAGATACCCTCGGGTGTCTGAGCCTGGACGTTGGCCGCGGCAGGGGAGGGCTACATGGCTGGCGTATGGCAGTTCTTGCGGGGCGGGAACAGCTCACCCCAGTTCGACATGGGCATCGCCCACACGGTCACCCTGACCAAGAGGAACCAGGTCGTCTCGCTCAACCACCAGGGCTCGGCGCACGGCAACCTGCGGGTCAACCTCACCTGGTCGATGCGCACTTCGGACTTCAGCGATCCGAACCGCGACCGGGGCGGTCTGTTCCGCAGGCCCTTCGGTCTGTTCAAGCCGGAACTCGTGCAGGCGCAGGGGCCCGCGATGGTCAACGTCGACCTCGACCTCGCCTGTATGTACGAACTGGCCGACGGCAAGAAGGGAGTCGTCCAGCCGCTGGGCAACTTCCTGGGGTCGTTCAACGAGGAGCCGTATATCCAACTCAGCGGTGACGACCGGTTCGGCTCGGGCTCCGGCGAGACGATATACATCAACCTCGACCACAAGGAGCAGTTCCGCAGGCTGCTGGTGTTCGTCTACATCTACGACGGCACCCCGGCGTTCGACCGTACCCACGCGGTCGTCACGCTCTACCCCAGCGCTGGCCCCGCCATCGAGATCGCCCTCACCGAGCGTGCCCCGGAGGCCCGTTCGTGCGCGGTGGTGCTGATCGAGAACAACAAGGGCGAGCTGACCGTGCGGCGCGAGGTGAAGTACGTCTACGGCTTCCAGTCCGAACTGGACCGGCTCTACGGCTGGGGCCTGCAGTGGGGACGGGGCTACAAGTCCAAGGCGTGAGCGCTCCGCTCGAAGTGCCGCGATATGCCGTCGAGCGGCTGCGGCACCGTCGTGGCTGGTCGCGCCCACGCGGCGGAGCCGCACATGAACACAGCCCCGCGCCCCTTAGGGTCGCTAGCGGGAGTCGGGCGGGCTACCGCCCGTGCTGGAACTGCGGCCCCTGCGGCGGCAGGGTGATCGCCGGGACGGTGGGTGCGGCCGCCTGCTGAGTGGCGGTGGCCGGCTGCGGATATCCGTATGCCGGGTGCGGCGGGTAGCCGTATCCGCTCTGCTGTGTGGTGGGCACGGGCGCGGCGGGAGGCGGGAAGCCATAGCCGCCGGGCTGTTGCGGATAGCCGTATGACGGTTGCTGCGGATATCCGTAGCTGCTGGCCGTCAGTTGCTGCGGATAGCCGTACGCGGGCTGGGAGTTCGGCACGGGCGGCACCGCGGGCGGCGGCGGAACGCTGGGCGGCGGGGTCACCGAAGCGGGCGTCGAAGGGGCCACCGAAGCGGGCGCCGGAGCAGACGCCGAAGGGGCCACCGGAGCAGGCGCCGAAGGAGCCACCGGTGCGGCCACCGAAGCGGGCTCCGGGGTCACCGGTGCGGCCACCGAAGCGGGTACCGGCTCAGGCTCGGCGGCGGCCACCGTCGGCTCGGGTGCCTGAGCCTCCGCGTCGTCCACCGCGATGCCGAACTCCGTTGCCAGCCCCACCAGTCCGCTGGCGTACCCCTGCCCCAGCGCACGGAACTTCCACCCGGTACCGCGCCGGTAGAGCTCGCCGCAGATCATCGCGGTCTCTTCGCCGGTGTCCGGTGTGATGTCGAAGGTGGCGACCGGCTCCGAGTCGTCCCCCGCCGCGAGGTCAAGGAGCAGCAACCGCAGCTCGGGAACGCTGCCGAACGCCCCACCGTCCGCGGAGGCGGCCAGCACCACCCGGTCCACCGAGGGCTCCAGCGCGCCTAGTTCGATGTCCAGGCTGTCCGTGAGCCCCCGTCCGTCACGCCGCTTGGGACGGTGCCGGACCCGGCCGGAGGGGTGCCGCGGCTGGTTGTAGAAGACGAAGTCCGAGTCCGAGCGCACCCGTCCGTCACCGCCCAGCAGCAGCGCCGAGGCGTCCACATCGGGCACCCCGGCGCCCGTGTTCCACCGCAGTACCGCGCGGACCGCGGATGCCCGCAGCGGGATGTTGGACCCCTTCACCATCACGTGCGTCATGACGGTAATCCTGCCCTCCCGCCCCCCGGCCGGACAACGCAGGGGTGCGGGCGACATCGATCCGATGGCCGATCACCAACTGATGCCGATCTGACGCCTGATGGTCAAGACTTCATCAAGAGACCGCGTGCGATGATCACCGATGCCTGCCAGGGCGAAGATCCGCGAACCACCGCACACCACTACCGGGAGCCGTATGCACCACCTTGGACCCGCCGTGCCACCGGCGCGGAACGCCCTGTTCCGCAACGTGCCCGCGAACGTCTCCGGGACCGGCCCCGCATGAGCACCGGCACCGCCGTCTGGACCGGTCAGTGGGCCGCCGACCACCTCGGCGTCACGCTCACCGGCTCGCCGGAACTGCCCCGGCTGCTCGGCCTCGCGGTACGGGAGAACGACAAGCGCGCGCACCTGCTGGTCTCCAACGTCCTGGGCAAGTACGTACCGCAGCGCCCGCACATCGTCCACCAGACCGGACTGGCCCTCGGCCGCAGGGTGCTGGCACTGCTGGGCGAGGCCGCCGCCCGTGCCGTGGTGCTCGGCTACGCGGAGGCCGCGGCCGGGCTCGGCCAGTGCGTGGCCGACGGCCTGGGGCGCGCACCGTATCTGCACTCGACGCGCCGCCCGGTGCCCTCGGTACCGCCCGTGGCCCGGTTCGAGGAGGAGCACAGCCACGCCGCCCACCATCTGCTGCTGCCCGCCGACCCCGAACTGCTCGCAGGCGGCGGCCCGTTGGTGCTGGTGGATGACGAACTGTCCACCGGCAACACCCTGCTGAACACCGTACGGGCGCTGCACACCCGCTATCCGCGCGACCACTACGTGGTGGCGGCGCTGGCCGACCTGCGTGGCCCACTGGACCGCGCCCGGCTGACGGCGTGCGCGGCCGAACTCGGCGCCCGCGTGGACGTACTGGCCCTGGCCGCCGGTGAAGTACGGGTCCCGCCCGATGTGTTGACCCGCGGCGCCCACCTGGTACGCCGCTACGGCACGGCCGCACCGCCGCACCCGCCCGCGCCGAGGCGGGGCGCCGTGTCCCGCGTCGACCTCGGCTGGCCGCCCGAACTGCCCGACGGCGCACGGCACGGCTTCACCCCTGGGCACCGCACGCGCCTGGAAGCGGCGCTGCCGGGCATGGTGAACCGGCTGGGCAGCGCACTGCCGCCCGGCGCGCGCCGCGTCCTGGTGCTGGGCTGCGAGGAGTTGATGTACGCGCCACTGCGGCTGGCGGCGGCGCTCGACGCCGAAGCCGACGGCATCGAGGTGTACTTCTCGTCCACCACACGGTCCCCGGCACTCGCCCTCGACGACCCCGGCTACCCGCTGCACACCCGTATCGCCTTCCCCACCCACGACAACCCGTTGGACGGTGCGGGTGAACGTTATGCCTACAACGTGGCGCCGAGCGCCCACGGTATGCGACGCTTCGACGCGATCGCCGTCGTCGTGGACTCCGCGGGCGACACCCCTCGTCTGACGGCGCCCGACGGACTGCTGGCCCGGCTCGCCGCCCACACCGACCGGCTGCTGGTCGCCGCCATCCCCTCGTACGTACCCGAACCGCAGAACCACCCCCACCGGCACTCCACCTTCCCACGGCAGTACAACCCCAACGGCAGGACCGGAACCATGCCTTGTGAACCCCTGCGCGGACCGGCGTTCTCCAGCTACGCCCCGGACGAGGTCGGCTGGCTGCTCAAGGACCTCTCGGAGGTGGCCCTTGAGCAGCCGATCGAGGAGCGCGAGGAGGCGGTGCAAAACGGTGCGCACTACGCCGAGTCACTGCCCGTCGAGTACCAGCCGAGCGCCGAGTACCGGCGGTTGTTCCGCACCGCGCTCGCGCGGTCCGCGCGACGCCTGGCCCGGGCCGTCGGCATCGTCACCGAAACCGTGCTGAGCGAGCGCTCACCGGCGCCGGTGCTGGTCTCACTGGCCCGCGCCGGAACGCCCGTCGGGGTGTTGATGCGCCGCTGGGCGCAGCAGGCGCACGGCCTGGAACTGGCGCACTACACGGTGTCGATCGTGCGTGGCCGGGGCATCGACACCACGGCGCTGCGCTGGATCGCGCAGCGGCACGATCCGTCCGACGTGGTCTTCGTCGACGGCTGGACCGGCAAGGGCGCCATCTGCCGCGAACTGCGCGCCGCACTCGCGCCGTTCCGGCAGATGGGATTCGACCCACGGCTCGCGGTGCTCGCCGACCCGGGCTCCTGCGTGGACACCTTCGGCACCCGCGAGGACTTCCTGATCCCCTCGGCCTGTCTGAACTCCACGGTGACCGGGCTGGTCTCACGCACAGTGCTGCGGCCGGACCTGATCGGTCCCGGCGAGTTCCACGGTGCCAAGTTCTACCGGGAGTTGGCGGAAGCGGACGTCTCCGGGGTCTTCGTCGACACCGTGACGAAGTGCTTCGGAGACGTGGTGGACACCGTCGCCACCGAGGTCAAGGAGGCCCGCGCGCAGGACCGCATCCCGACCTGGGCGGGCTGGGCCGCCGTTGAGCAGATCAGCGCCGAGTACGGGATCGGCGAGGCCAACCTGGTCAAGCCCGGCGTCGGGGAGGCCACCCGGGTGCTGCTGCGCCGGGTGCCCTGGCGGATCCTGGTGCACCGGGGCGCCGGACCGGAGTTGGACCACGTACGGCTGCTCGCCGACCAGCGCGGTGTCCTGGTCGAGGAGGTGGACGACGTGCTCGGCCCGTACCGCTGCGTCGGTCTTGTGCATCCGAGGTTCACCGCGGGGGCGATCGGCGCGGACGGCAGGGCGGTGGTGCGCGGATGACATACGCGTCCGGCGGTACGTTGATCGCGGCGGACCTCGACCGCACCCTCATCTACTCGGCGCAGGCCCTCGCCCTGGCCATGCCCGACGAACAGGCGCCGCGGTTGCTGTGCGTGGAGGTGTGCCACGGCAGGCCGCTGAGCTTCCTCACCGAGCGGGCGGCGGCGCTGCTGGCGGAGTTGGCCGCGGTCACCGAGTTCGTACCCGTCACCACCCGCACCCGGCAGCAGTACCGCCGGGTCCATCTGCCGGGCGGCGAACCGCGGTTCGCGATCTGCGCCAACGGCGGCCACATCCTCGTCGACGGGCGTACCGACCGGGACTGGCACCACGAGGTGCGGCGCTCACTGGACTCGTCGTCCGCGCCGCTCGGCGAGGTACTGGACGAGCTGACGCGGGCGGCCGAGCGCGACTGGCTGCACGCCGCCCGGGTGGCCGAGGACCTGTTCGTGTACCTGGTGGTGGACCGGCAGCGGCTGCCGGAGGGCTGGTTGAAGGAACTGTCCGGCTGGACCGAGGCCCGCGGCTGGACGGTCTCGCTCCAGGGGCGCAAGCTCTACGCGGTGCCCAAACAGCTCACCAAGAGCGCCGCCCTGGCCGAGGTGGTACGGCGCACCGGCGCGGCCCGGGTACTGGCCGCCGGGGACTCGCTGCTCGACACGGATCTGCTGCTCGCCGCCGACAAGGGCTGGCGCCCCGGCCACGGCGAACTGGCCGACACCGGCTGGCACGCCCCGCACATCACCGCCCTGGACACGGTGGGCGCCGCAGCGGGCGAGGGCATCCTGCGGCGGATGGCGGCGTGGGTGGAGGGCACGGTGTTATGAGGCGGCCGGGGCCGAAGGGAGTTCGGGACCTACCGCCACCAAAGTCCCGCCGGGCAGCGGGGTTTGGGGGCTCGCCCCCAGGCCCGCAGGGCCTACCCCCGTACCACCCGCGAGCAGTTGGCCCTGCACCGTTCCACCCGCTCCGCGTTACCCCGCTCGCTCCCGGCGATGAACGCCAACGCCTGATCCCGCGTGCGCCCACCGCGCACATGCCTGCGCAGCAACCGCTCCTCGCGCACCCCGCGAGGAGTGTCCACGTACCACAGCGCGTCCAGCAGCCCACGCACCTCACGCCAGCCGTCGCCGTCGTCCGCGAGGTAGTTGCCCTCGGTGATCACCAGCCGGACCGTCGGCGGCACCACCAGACCGGCCGCCACCGGCTCCTCCAGCCGACGGTCAAAATCGGGTACGTAGACCGGATGTTCCGGCACGCTCCGCAGCCGCCGCAGCAGGTGCACATAGCCATGGACATCAAAGGTGTCCGCGGCCCCCTTGCGGTCGCGCCGTCCCAGCAGATCCAACTGCGCGGTGGACAGATGGAACCCATCCATCGGGACATACCCCACCGAATCCGCACCCAGTCGTTGTCCGACGCCCCGCACCAGCCGTCGGGCCAGCGTCGACTTGCCCGCCGCCGGCGCACCCGCCAGCCCCAACAGCACCCTGCGGCCTGCGATGCTGGGCACCAGAGCCACCGCCGCGTCGATCAAGCTGTCAGAAACGGTCGACATGGCGTAACCCTACGCAACGGTAACCACCACGTGAACCACTGAGGAGCGTCCGGTGACCGAGACCAAGAGCCCGCCGCTAACGCCGGAACTCTACGCATACGTACGGGAGCACAACCCGCCGCTCGACCCGGTCCAGCGCGAACTGGTCGACATTACCCACACCCGGTTCGCGGAATCCGCCGGACTGCAGATCGCCCAGGAACAAGGTCCGCTGCTGAGCTTCCTGGTACGGCTGATCGGCGCCCGGCAGATCGTGGAGGTCGGCACCTTCACCGGCTTCTCGACGCTGTCGATGGCCCGGGCGCTGCCCGAGGACGGCCGGATCATCGCCTGTGACATCTCCGAGGAGTGGACCTCCGTGGGCCGCGAGGCCTGGGCCAAGGCGGGCGTCGCGGACCGCATCGACCTGCGGATCGCCCCCGCGCTGGACACGCTGCGCGCGCTGCCGGACGACGAGCCGTGGATCGACCTGTCGTTCCTCGACGCCGACAAGGGCAACTACCCGCTGTACTGGGAGGAGTTGGTGCGCCGCACCCGGCCCGGCGGCCTGCTGGTGGTGGACAACACGCTGATGCACGGCGGGGTGACCGACCCGAACGCCACGGGCTCCCCGGCCGCCATCCGGGCCTTCAACGACCTGGTACTGGCCGACGAACGCGTCGAGGCGGTACTGCTCACTGTTGCGGACGGAGTGACGTTGGCCCGGAGGGTCGACGCCTGACCTCCCGGCGCGCCGCCTCCTCACGGGCGGCGCGCTCCGGGTTGCGCTGCTTCCAGTACGGGTTGTCGTGTGGCAGGTGGCTGTGCACCCGCCCGTACATCCCGAACGTCATCAGCACCAGCCCGAAGACAAAGCTGAACAGCACGTTCGGCATGCGGAACGCCAGGAAGTTGGCGTTGGTGTCCAGCAGAGCGAGGTTCACGAAGCCGCTGAGCACGAACAGCACGCCGAGCACCATGTTGAGCGTGGACGCGAAGTTGCGGCCGATGACCATCCCCACGAACAGCAGCGCCCCGATCACGATGGACAGCACACTGAGCGCGCCGTTCGAGCTCAGCCCCGCGACCCGCTGGCCGTGCAGCGAGAAGAACCCCACGTGGTTGAGCAGCCCCAGAATCCCGAAGGCCACCAGCACGAGGCCCATCAGCCCCGCACCGACCCGGTACACCTGGCTGAGTCGGTGGTCCACCGGCAGATGTTCGTCCAGTTTCATGGCCCGGCTCCTTGGAGGATACGGTTGCCAGCTGCGCTTGCCCGGTTTCCCGGCTTCGCATTCGCGCCGGTTTCCAGCATCCGCCCATCCGGCCGGTGCGGCCAGCTCAGCCGCAGCAGCCGCCTCCGCAGCAGCCGCCACCCCCGCCACCGGGCGGCGTGGCAGCGGCGGCACCGGCGGTACCGGTCACGGCGACGGTGGAGAGCAGCTTGACGGTGTCCTTATGCCCGTCCGGGCAGCTCGCGGGCGCGGAGGACTCGGCCATCGGCCGGTTCAGCTCGAACGTGGTGCCACAGGCACGGCAGCGGTACTCATAACGAGGCATGCCCGCAGGATAATCGGGCGGCCGGGCGGGAAGAACCGTCGTTCAGCGGGGACGGGCCCGCTCTTCGCGGATGTTGGCGACGACGCGCTCGGCCGTCTGCCGGACCGCCGCCATCTCGGTGAGAAAGGCCCAGTAGTCCGGATGCCGCCCGGTGAGCGCGTCGACCGCGCGGTCCACCCGCCCCACCGCCTCGTCCAGCGGCCGGGCGTGCCGGGGCTCGGGCGTCGTACGACCCTGCATCGCCAGCCGCTGCGCGTCCCGCAGCGCGAACCGCGTCCGGTCGATCTCCGCCCGGGGGTCCCGGCTGACCTCGTTGAGCCGCCGCAGCCGGTCACCGGCCGCGGCGACCGCCGCGTCGGACTCGCCCAGCAGGTCCCGTAGCGCGCTCAGCGCGGCGGTCGCCTCCGGCCACCGCTGCTCGCTGCGCGCGGCCTGCGCCTCGGCCAGCTTCCGCTCGGCCCGGGCGACCGCGTCCGCCGCCTGGTCGGGCACCCGCTGCAGGTCCTGCCAGCAGGCGGCGCTGAACCTGCGGCGCAGCTCGCTCAGCGTGGGCCCGACCTGCTCGGCCCGGGTGGCCAGCGCCTGCGCCCGGGTACGCAGGGAGACCAGCCGCTTGTCGATCTCCGCCGCGCGCTGCGGCAACCGCTCCGCCTCGGCACGGATCTCCTCGGCGGCGCGCCGGGTCTCGTCGGCCCGCCGGATGGTCTCCGGCACGCCGTGCGCCGCCGCGCCCTGGTTGAGCTTGGTCAACTCCGGCCCCAGCGCGGCCAGTCGGGCGGCGAGGTCGTCCGCGGCCAGGCCCGAGGCGCGCACCGCGTCCAGCGCGTTGGTCGCCGCCAGCAGCGACTGCCGGGCCCGCTCCACGGCGGGCGCGAGCCGGGCCAGCTCGTTCTCCGCGCGGGTCAGCATGCCGCTCAGGCCGCGCGCGAACCGTTCCAGCTCGGCGCGGGTCTTCAGGATGTCGTCCCTGGCCAGCGTGAACGCGTTGCGCGCCCGGGTCGCGGTGGCCAGGTCGAGGTCGACGGCGTCCAGGTCGTGCGCGTCGACCGCCGCGATGTACCCGCTGCTGACCTGGTCGATCCGGTGTCCCAGCGACTCGAAGTCGGCGGCGGCCTTGCGCCCGGCCGGGGTGTGGTCGACCGCGGTGATCGTCTCGATGGCGAGGCGCAGCTCGCGCTGGGCGGTGTCCAGCTCGTAGAACGCCTCGGCCGCGGCCTCCTTGGCCGCCTGCGCCTCGGCGCGATGGTTGTCCTCCCCGCGCCGCCACCACGAACGTGCCGTCGTCACATCCCTCTCCCGCTGGTCCGGCCGGGCTCATCCTCCCACTCGGAACCGGCGGACACAGCGCCCGGGGCGGCTCAGCTCGTGCCGCTCACCACGACGGGGCAGTTGCCGCTGTGCGCGGTGACGACGTGCCCGCTGTGCGCGGTGACGACGTGCCCGCTGTGCGCGGTGACCACGTGGCCGCTGCGCGTCTCCCGCGGCATGTCGACGCGGGTGCGGCCGTTGCCGGTCTCGGCGGTCACCTTGTAGGGGGCGCAGGGCAGGTCGACGGTGCCCGAGCCGTTGCGCGAGACGCCGTCCACCCGGTCGGGGACGGTGGTGAGGCCCATCCGCCCCTGCGGGGCCTTCGGGGCGGGGCCTTCAGGCCGGTCCCGGTGATCTGACCGTTGCCGCTGCTCAGGGCGAGGCCGCCGGTGGCGTCGGCGACGGAGACCATGCCGTTGCCACTGCTGATCTTCAGCGGGGCAGCCGAAGCTGGAGGCCTCCACGGCCCCGTCGTTGTCGTCGATGATCAGCGCCTTCCCACCCAGCGCGAAGACCCGACGCCTGGTCCCGCCGCCACTCGACGCGCCGCCCCGCCCCACAACCCCGGGTGGGGTTTCCCCCGCCCCCGGATTTGTCGACCAGGGCCCCGCACAGGGTAACCTGTCCATCCCGCGCCCTTGAGGCGCGAGGGCGCATAGCTCAGCGGTAGAGCGCTGCTCTTACAAAGCAGATGTCGGCGGTTCGAATCCGTCTGTGCCCACCAGCCAAAACGCCCCCGCAGCTCAGCGCTGCGGGGGCGTTGACGGTAGGACTTGACGGCAACCGGGTCAGTCGGTGCGCCGCCGCCGCTTGAGCAGCCTGTCCATATGGCCCATCGCTTCACGGCGGTTGCTGTCCGACACGTGGGTGTAGATGTTCATGGTCACCGCGATCTGCGAGTGCCCGAGGATCTCCATCACCACCCGTGGCGGTACTCCTGCCGCGAACAGAAGCGTCGCGCATCCGTGCCGTGTGTCGTGCAGTCGGATCCTCGGGAGGCCGGACGCGTCCGTGATCCGCTCGAAAGATCGACTGATGTTCCGCGGCTCGACAGGGCGACCGGTCCGCGTCGTGAAGACGTAGCCGCCCTCCTGCCATCGACTGTCGGCGAGGGTCCGCTGCTCGTGTTGGCGGAGACGCTGCCAGCGCAGGGGAGCAATGCACATGAGAGGCAGCGGGATGGAGCGGGTACGCCGGTTCTTCGTGTTGTCCTCGTACAACTCCTTCTGTACGCGTTGGAGTTGATTCCGAACGGTCAACGTCCGGCGCTCCAGGTCGATATCGGTCCAGCGCAAGCCGAGAATCTCACCGCGCCGCATGCCAAGGGCGACGGCCAGCACAAATGCCGTGTAAAGAGGATCTGCCCGTGCTGCCTCCAGGAACGTCAGAGTCTCGTCCAAAGTCCACGGCTTGAGTTCGCGCGGCTGCACGCGGGGCGCTGGCACCAACTGCACGACATTGCGGTTGATCAGTTCCTCCCGGCACGCGGCTGAAAGGGCGCTTCTCAGAACTCGGTGTGATTCCTTCGCTGTTGCTGGCGACGCCTGCGCGGACACGGACGTGATCATTCGCCGCACGTCCGGAACACCCAGCGACTCAAGGCGCTTCGCCCCCAGCAAGGGGACGAGGTAACGGCGAACGTGCGTCTCGTACTTCGCGTACGTGGTCTTCTTACGCTCTGGCCTGACGAACTCCTCAAGCCAGTAGGGGAGCCACTCGGAGAGCTTCGCTGAACGGGTAGGGGTGGGGATCCCCTGCCGGTCGCGCCTGACCAACTCCTGGCGCTTCGTGTCGCATTCATCCCAGGTGGCGCCGTAGACGGTCTTACGCTTACGGGTGCCATCGGGCTGGGGGACGTAGACGCGAGCTTCGTACCGGCCGTCCTTGCGCAGCCAGATGCTTCCTGAGCCGTTGGGGTTCTTCCTACGGGCCATCAGGCGGCGTTCTCCTCAATCTGCTTGTCGCGGTAGGCCCGCAGGCTCTCGGGGGCGATGCGGCGGCATCGGCGGACTTTGAAGCTTTCGAGTTCACGGGAACGAATGAGGTCGTAGACGGTGCTGCGGCTGAGGCGCAGCGCGGCCATTACCTCTGGAACGGTCAGTCCTTCGGGTACGGACATGGGCGTCCCTTCACGGGCGGTGTGGGTAGGTAAGAGCGCGCATGGCGGGGGCTTCGTCGTGGTTCGCAGGGAGGGGCCCGCCGCAGCCGGGCGGCCTGGCACAGACGACGCTGTACGGGCCCCTGCCGGGGATCCGCAACATCCGCCACGCCGCAACATTGCTGGTCAGCGGCTTGAATCTGTGGCGGATAGCGGTTCTGTTGCGGATAGGTGCCGCCTCGCGTGTGCGGGGCGGCACCGGCGCCGATTGGCTGGTCAGCCAGCCACACGCAGGGGTCGTGTGGCGGCTTCCGGCTGCGTGTGGCGGATGCCCGGGAGGGGATCCGCCACACTTTCACCCCCGCTGACCTGCGGTGTGGCGGCTGTTGCGGCTGTTGCGGATTCTCCGGGGGGAGGGGGACAGTAGCGGGCCCACGCGTCGGTGAGGTCTTCGGCGTAGTAGCCCTTCGGTGTGCCGGAGGCGGTGCGGATCCCGCGGGGCCGGATCGGCTTGTTGGCCGGTGTGACGTACTGGCCGAGCAGCTTGGCCAGGGTGCGGGAGTTGATGGGCTTGTCGTCGAGGTCGCCCCACGGCGCATCGTCCATGCCCAAAAGGCATTCGATGATGACGGCGGTGGGCACCCGGTCGGCTCCGCAGAAGACCTTGTCGCGCAGGTCGGTCAGCAGCCTGACCCCGAGCGATGCCTGTTCGTTGTCCTGCTCCGCCCGGATCAGTTCGAGGCAGGCGGCGCGGGCCCGCTCCGGCCAGTGCCCTCCGGCGGCGTCAGCCACGGCGAGCAGGGGTTCCCACACGTCGGCGGGGCGGTCGTTGACGCCTTCGGGCATCTCCGGCCAGGCGTCGGCGATGTCGTCGCGGACGGTGTCGGCCCACTTGGCGAGTCGATCGCGCAGGGCGTTGCCCTGCCTCTCGTGGACGCGGCGGCGGTAGGACTCCACCTTCTCGTTCGGGGCGCGCTTGCGCATGCGGATGATCACCGAGCGGGACAGGATCGTGTCCGGCAGCGAGCCGAGCCCGGCCATGCCCACGGCACAGAAGGAATCGAAGAACCCTGCGGTCTGGTTCGAGCCGTCCCCGACGCACCGCAGCGACTTGCCGCCGCGCCGGTAGCCGGAGTTGAGGAAGCCGCGCACGGCCTCGTCGCCTCCGGCCTTTGGACCGAAGACGGTGTCGATCTCGTCGAAGAGGAGGGTCGGGGGCCCCTCGGGGGCGTCAACGAGCCGGAACAGCCCATTGGCGGATGCGTTGACCGTGGTCACGGCACGTGGGGTGAGGGTCTCGATGATCTCCAGGGCGCGGGACTTGCCCGAGCCCGGTTCGGGGGAGAGGAAGGCGATGCGTGCGGTGCCGTCGAACGCGTCCATGAGGTGTGCGTGGGCGTCCCACAAGGTGACGGCGACGTACGCGGCCTCTCGCGGAAAGATGTTGAAGCGCCGGTGGAACGCTTCGACTTCGTCCAGCAGTGCTGCGCCGTCGATGGCTGGTGCTGTGGGCGGGGTGTTGCTGGTCATGCGGCGTTCCTGCTTTCGGTGGTGCGGAGCGGGCATGCGTCGCGGTGGCCGTCGTGGTCTTCGACCAGCTGGAGCACGTCGGTGCGGCCGGTGGCGGTGCGGTACCGGCCGCACTGGCACCACGAGGTAGCCGACGGGATCGCGCGCCAGTCGGGTGGTGCGGTGACGTGCAGCCAGGCGACCGGGGCGCGTCCGTCGCCGGGCGGGGCCGAGACGGGCGGCTGCGGTCGGGGGCGAAAAGATGAAAGGACGCCCTTACGGGCGGCCTTTTTCTGGCCGCGCAGCGGAGCCGATCTGGCGGTGTGGTCGGCGTGGTTGGGTGCCTGCGGGCTGGTGAGGCGCCGGGTCATTGGGAGCCCCGGACACCGGCGTTGAGCCCATTGGCCACGGCTCGTTGGGCGTATGCCTCGGGTACGCCGACGGCGACGGCGGCGTTGATGATCTGCTGGGCGATGCCGTCCAGGTCGCACGGTCCAGGGCAGTGGGTGTGCTGGGCTGCCAGGAAGCGGGCCACCCCGAACGCCTGGGATCCGGCGCCGGATTGGGTGTGGCTGCTTACCTTGGCCAGCCCGCGTGCCAGGCCGGTGTGGATGTAGGCCTCGGTGTGGCGGCACCCGGTGGCCACGGTCCGGTCCCAGGTGGCGCGCGCTAGGGACGAAGAGGCCACCGGCCCGCGGGCGGGGGTGGCCTCTTCTTTCACGATCAGCGCGCGGACAGCGGATGGCAGGTCCACGATGGTGCCCGTGCCGTGCCCGAGCCAGCGGGCGTAGTTCATGCGCGACTTGATGTCGACCCCGGGTCGGACCGAGTTGGCCGACGGCATGGTGCCTCGGTAGATCCAGTGTTCCCCGCGGGTTGTCTGGACAGTGTGGGTGGGCGGCAGGGTCTGGCGGGCCCAGGCAACGGCCTCGGGGTCGTCCAGGTCCACCACGGTCAGCCCGGCTCCGGCGGGGTGGTAGGCCACGGCGGCGGCCTGCCGCCAGGCCCGAGCCCACGCGCGGGAGGTGATCACATGGGTGTCGGTGGTGGCCGCTGCCCAGGCGTGGCACACGTCAGGGCAGCGGCAGGTGCCAGCGTTCTTCATGTTGGGCCGCCCGCCGCACGCACACCCCGCGCAGGCGCGGCAGTTGCCGAACGGCCCCTTCCCTTCCCGCAAGGGCAGCACCGGCACATTGGCCGCTGCCAGTTCCAGCGCGGTCTGAAGGTGGCCGGTGCCTGGATCCATGCCGCGCGCCAGCGCGGAGGAATGGTCGGGTGTCATGCTGGGGGTGCTCCTGTTCTGTCGAAGGGACGGAGAGCCGGGGCGGTCGCGGTCTTTGGCGAGAGGCGACCGCCCCGGGCGGCGTTAGAACGGCGGCGCGTCGGAGCCCTGCTGAGCCGCCGGGGAAGCACCCCCGACCTGCCAGGCATCGCCGGAAGCGGCCGGGGCGGAGCTGCGGTTGACGCGCTGGACCTGGGCGGTGGCGAACAGCAGGCTGGGGCCGATGTCATCGACTTCCAGCGCGAGCATGGAGCGCTTCTCGTCGTTGTCGGTGGTCCAGTCGAACTGCCGCAGACGGCCGGTGACCACGACGCGGGTTCCCTTGTGCAGCGTCTCCGTGACGTGTTCGGCGAGCGCGCGCCAGGCGGTGCAGCGCATGAACATCGACGTGCCGTCGCGCCATTGGCCGCTGGTCTTGTCGTAGGCGCGGGGGGTGGAGGCGACGGTGAACTTCACCATGGCGGCGCCGCTGGGCGTGAAGCGCAGTTCGGGATCGTCGGTCAGGTTGCCGACGATCGTGAGTGGGGTCTCTCCAGCAGACATGCGGGACCTGCCCTTTCTCGAATGAGTTCAGTGCGAAGCGGGGTGTGACGGGGCCGGTGAGGTCAGCGGTTCGTGCGGGCGGCTGCGGCGTCTTGGTGGGCCATGCTGAACAGGGGGCTTGCGGCCTGGTGCAGGGCGTTGGACAGTTCCGCCAGGCAGCCCGTGGCGGTGGCGAGAGCGGCCAGGGCTGTGGAGACGGGCTTGGCGGGGTGTTCGCCGGTGTCCATGCAGATCTCGTCCTGTCGGGCGCGCTGGTCCAGCTGGTCGGCGAGTTGGAGCAGGGTCTGGGGCATCCGGTCGGTGAGGGCGGTGAGGGCTTGCACGGTGCTGCTGATCTGCGGTGCGGTGAGCTTGCCGTTCAGAGTGATGTGGTTGAGGGTGCGGATCGCTTCGGCGGCGGCCTGGGCCTTATTCGCGGGGTCCGGCTTGGTGGGCATGCGGTTCTCCAGCTCTGTCAGTGCTCCGGGGTAGGGGCGTTTAGCCCCCGGACGGCGACGTGCAGCTCAGCGGCGGTTTGGGTCGCATACCTCGCAGATGTGAAAAGCGTCGGTGGACTCGTGGCAGCGGTCGACACAGCGACGGCACCACGGGGTGTCTCCGTGTCGGGCTGACCCGTCGAATCGGGTGTCGCTGGGGTTGAAGGGCTTGCGGCAGCGCCCGCATGTTGGGGCTGGGGTGTGGGTGGCGGTCATGAACTCGTGTCCTTTCAGAAGCGGTTGGTGAGTCGGTTGTTGCGGCCCCGGACGGTTTGGCGGCCGACGGTGGTGTGCCGGGTGGTGTTGAACACGCTGAAGCTGGTCGTGCCGCCGGTACGGCTCCGAACCTTGGCGACGAAGACACCGGCGACCACGACGGCGACGAAGATGACCGCCCACTTCAGACACTCGACCGCCTCCGGCAGCACGGGGTGGGCCTGGCGTAGCGCCGCGGCGGCGATCCAGAACGCGCCGGAGGCTGCGAGTGCGGTGATCGAGCCGAGGACGACGACCTGGCCGACGATCGGCGGCAGCGCGGCCGGGCGTTCCGGCGGTGTTGTCGAGACTGGGCCACCCGTCGCCGCGTTGGCGGGCTGGTCGGGGGCGGTGGGGATGGCGACGATGCGGCCGATGTGGTCGAGGGCGGCGATGTAGCCCGGTGGCAGGGTGACCGTGTCCGGCGTCAGCGTGGGCGGCGGTTGGTCGGTGCGGGGCGGGTACGGCTCCATAGGAGTGCTCCCGAACGGTGGTTAGCGGACGGCGGAGTTGGCCCAGTCGATGACGCTGGCGACGGCGTGGTTGACGGTGGGCGCGATGCCGGTGGAGGCGAGGAAGAACCCGAACAGCACGCACACGAGGGCGGATCCGAAGCGGACGTACCCGGAGCGCAAGAGCATCAGGAGCAGGATCAGCAGGAGGACCATGAGGGAGACGGTCACGGCCATGAGGCATCTCCGTGGGGTGGAGTGGATGTGGCAGCACGCAGTGAGAGCGGCCCCGGGTAGTGGGGGCCGCTCTCGCGTTGGTGACGTTGTGTGGTTGTACTGGAGTGCGGTTACTGGGTAGTGGGTAGTGGGGTCCCCAGTAGAAATCCCTGGAAGAGGGCTGGTTTTCGGGCTACTGGGGTGTCTACTGGGTAGTGGGGTAGCGCCCCACTACCCGCTACCCGGTAGCTGACAGTGACGGTTCAGGCGTGGTCGGGGTGGAGGTAGACCGAGTGCGGGCCATTGTCCCGGTAGACCAACTGGCCTCGCTCGACTGCTGCTTGGAGGGCGGCGCGGACGGTTTTGCGATCCTTGCCGACCAAGTCCGCGACCGCGGACGGCTTCATGCCCTCTGCCCCCATGGCCTTGATCGCGTCTAGGGCTGTGGGCAGCCATGCCGGGCCCTGCTCGCGTTCGCCGCGCAGTGCGGACAGGTTCAGCCCCGGCACGTCGTCGCTGGGTTCGTTGTCGCGGGCGGGTTCGGGTGTGGTGCCGAACCGTTCGTCGATCTCGCGCATGAACCGCTTGGCGAGCTGGTCGGCCTCCTCCTCATAGGCCCCTTGGTCGCGCAGGGCCCGAAGGTTCAGTCCGCCACCGATGGACGGGTGCCGGCCAGCGTCCTTGGCGAGGCTCGGCGGTAGTTGCTCGACGGGGTGAGCGTCGCGCATCCACGCGATGCGCTCGGCATCCCAGCGCTGGGCGTAGGCGTCTCCAGCAGCCGATCCGGAGACGGCGTCCAACGTCGGGTGCCTGGTGGAGGTAGCGGCCACGATGTCCCGAATCTGGTTCGGAAGGATCCGCCACGCCTTGAACAGCGCGGCTGGGGACTCCGGGGTGCCCATGAACCCGGACCCCTTGTAAGGGGCCTGGTCGACACGCAGCCCCCGGCGGCCGGGGAACATCTTGCCCAGGTCCATCCCCTCGGTCTCACCGCCGGTCAGGGCGACGCGCACTTTGGCTTCGCGGCGGATCATCAGGTTGCCCAGCACACTGCCGGTCGCGCCAAGTGCGGTCAGGATGGTGCGGATGCCCATGGCACGCAGCATGCGAATGACTTCCAGGATTTTCGCGGCGAGTTGCTTCATCTGCCGGTCGGTGCTGGTCAGGATCTCCGCGCCTTCATCGATGACCAGGAGGATTTGGGGGATGTCGGGGCTGATCGGGAGCAGGTCGGTGTTCTTCTTCGCCAGTAAACCCTGGTAGGCCTTCTTGCGGTGCAGGCCGATGGCCAGCGCCGTATCGAGCATCACCATGGCTTCCTCGTGGGAGGCGGCCAGCCAGTCGATGCCGGGCCGAACGGGCTGGTCGTCCTCCCGCTCGATCTCGCCGTTCAGGGCGGGCAGGACCCAGGGCAGCCCGGCTGACCCGGCGTTGAGGTCGATGACCCAGGTCAACGCGTCCTGGGCGCGGGCGAACCCGGCCAGGATCGTGTGGACCATGTTGGTCTTGCCCGAACCGGTCGGGCCCACGACCAGGGCGCACTGTTCGCGCAGGTAGGCGTTCACGATGTCCGCGTTGGTGCGCACGCCCCACGGGATGCCGGTCAGCACCGACAAGGGCCCGTAGTCGTCAGGGTAGAAACAGTCCTCTTTCAGGACGTTGACGGTGGTCACGTCCAGAATGGTCCGGCCCTGGTGGATGCCGGGGGAGGCGGTGGCGGTGCAGCCGTGGGGGAGTTTGGCGTCCGCGGACAGGGCTACGGAGTACTGGGCGATGCGGTCGTAGGTGATCCCGCCCTGCGGTTCCAGGTCCAGGGAGTACCCGGCCCCGGTCTGCCACTTCTCCACGGCCAGCACCCGTACGGTGATGTTGCAGATGCGCTGGATCCGCTCCACCCATTCCGCGGCGATGGCCCGGCGCTCCGCGGACAACTCCCGCGCGATCTGCCGCTGCTGGGCGGCGATCGCTTCCTCTTCGCGGGCCTCCTCATACAAGGCGGTAGAGCGGGCGGCGGCGCCGATGCCGACGCCGATGGTGGCCAGCGATCCGAGCGCGGCCCAGGTCAGCGGTCCGTGGGTGATGGCCCACGTGGTCCACCCGGCTCCGATGAGCCAGGAGGCGGCGCGGGTGGCCAGGGTGCGTCCGGCGTTGCGGACTCGCAGCCCGGCGACGGTGTGGCCGATGGCGCCCGCGGCGCCGACGGCCAGGGCCCAGCCGGGCGGCATGCCGGTTGCGGCGCCGGTGGTGGCGACGGCGAAGGCTCCGGTGGTGGCGGACAGGGCGCCGGTCACGGGTCCGTGACCGGCGGCCCAGTCCAGCACCGGGCCACTGCTGTTATTCGCGGTGGCGGTGCTGCTCATCTCAGACGTTCCATCCCTTCTCGGCGTCGGGGCCGTTGCGGGGGTCCTCGTGGCGGGCGATGTCCTGGGCGTGTACCTGCCGAAACAGCGGGCCCATGTCCTCCGCGACGGCGACGGCGCTCATCAGGGCGCCGAAGATGTCGTTGAAGCCGTCGGCGATCTCCTTCTCCAGCGGGAACTCGCCATCGGAGCGCTCGGCGAGGGTCTTCATCACGTTCGCCACGCTGGTCAGCGCGGCGGGCAGCCCCTCCACCATGGCCAAAATCTCCATGGCGTTCTCGGGCTCGTAGGAGTTGGCGGCCTGCTCCATCTCGGACGCGGCCTCTTCAAACTGGAATCCGGACACGTGCTCTCCTTCACTCACCTCAAGTGCGGTACTGGCAGGGATCCCGACGGCCGGGCGCTCGATGCCTTCGCCCGGCCCCTCCGAACCGTCCGTAGCGGCCTCGGCATCCGCCGCGGCCTCCTGCTCCGCCTGTTCCTCGCGGATTGCCTCGTCCCGCTCCGCGCGCTGCTCGGCAGCCGTGCGGACCAGACGCCGATACAGGCGGCGGCCGGGGTACATCAGCCACGGGATACCGAACTTGCGCCCGATCCACGTGGTCAGGCAGCCGAGCAGGCCGACGGGCAGCGCGAGCAGCGCGGCGAGCAGGCGACGACCGTGGAAACGAGCCGCGGACCGGCGCAGAGCCTTCCGCGCCGCCTTGCGCGCCGGGCCCTTGCGAACCGCGGCACGTTGCGCGGCCACCGTGGCGCCGGTCTTGGCATCGCGCTTGGCGCGGTTCTTGGTAATCGCCGCATCTCGCCCGGCGCGGGCCTTGCGGCTGGCACCACCGAGCAGGCGCCTCCGGAGGCTGTTGCGCTGGCCCGAACCGGCGTTGCTGCCTGCGGGCCTGGTGTTGCGGCGTGCGTCGGCCACCGCGCGACGAGCGGCGGTCGTCAGCCCCCGTTGACCGGCCCGCGACCCGGCCGCTGCCCGCTGCGCGGACCGCAGGGCCCTTACCTGCCCTACCCGGTCCGCGGCCTTTCCCGCAGCGGCGGTCGCGCGGTTGTACGCGCTCCGACCCGCCTTGGTCTGGGTCTTCCCGCCCGTGGCGGTGCTGCCATGCCGAGCGGCCGGGCCGGTCCCGCGACGGCGCTGGCCTGGCACGCTGCCCGACCGGCGACCGCCGCGGCTCGAGCGGGAGCCAAGCGAACGGCTCCCTCCTATCCCCGCACTGCGCAGGCCCGCCCTGCGAGCGGCACCACGGCCAGCGGCGCGCGCTGCGGCGCGTCGGGCCTGGCGGCGTGCGCTGGGCTTGCGGCCGCGTGTGGCAGCCACCGTGCCCAGGACAACAACTCCCGTAGCAGCCACCATGGCGGCGATCGGGCCACCGGCCAGGGAGGTGGCGGCGACCATGCCCACGGTCGTATTCGCACCCGATACAGCGAGTGGGACGACCGGCCAACCACCGGGCGTGTGCTCCACCTCGGCCACGGCCGGGCCCTGTGCCGTCTCGGTCGGGGCGGACACCGGTGGCGGCGGTGTTGTGGGGGCAGCCTCGACGGCTACCGGCTCTGCGCTGAGTTCGGTCATGCTGGTGCACTCCTCTCTGTGAGGGGTAGGGCCCGGCCGGGGCCGTGGAACGTGCCGGCCGGGCCCGCCAACGGGGTTCAAGCCCTTGCAGGGCGAGGCGGAAGGGGTAGGTGGGGATGCCGTACTTCGCGCCGGTGGGGTCGTAGAACCGCACGGCGGATCAACTGGCGATGGATGCGGGGAAGCTGGCGAGGTACGGCTCGCGGTTCTTGACCCGGCCGCGGGCGGTACGGGCCGTCGACTCCGACGCGCCCAGCCCTGCCGCGGCCATGGCGGCCGTCATCTGGCTCGTCGTCGGATGAGCGCCCAGCGTCCCGAACAAGGCCCGCACCAGCCCGTCCACGCGGTTGGCGTAGACGACCGGCGAGCACAGGTCGACGGCCGTCGACCCGGCCTCGACGGCAGGCGCGGACGGCGGCAACTCCGGCACCGGCGCAGACTCGACGGGCTCCGGCGCGGTGTCCACAACCTGTGGGCGGTCGACGGTCGCGGTGGTGGGCGTCGACGGGTGCTCGACGGGCGTCACCACCCGCCGGGCCAGGTAAGCGTGGACCTGCCGCATCAGCGCACCGAAGGCCAGCAGAGCGGCGACTGGTGGGACGGCGGCCACCACGTAGTCCATAGGCTGGGCCTGTGCTCCCACGCCCGCCACGTTCAACGCGATGGAACCCCCGGAACCAATGCTGGCCAGGGCAACCGCCCACCCGTCCACCCGGCGGGCCAACGACGCACGCAGGATGAGCAGTTCACCGATGACGATGAACAGGTCGACGGTGGCGGGCCACGCCCACGACCGCACAGCGGCATCCCCCATGCCATGACGGGCGGCGACCTCTTGCAGATGCTCGTAGCTCAGCCAGAACGCTGCGGCCGTCAACACCACGGTGAGCGCCCCTGCCAAACCGGTGATCGCGCCCTCGACGGTGACGGGCGTCGACGCCCCGTCGACCCCCGTCGACCGCACCCGACACCGGCTCGTCTTCGAACGGTCGGCGACCATCACGCGCCTCCTTCAACGTGACGGGTGTCGTGGGTGCCGGGCCGTCCGGCGCGACGGCCGTTGACGGTCGCGGCCATCGGGCCGTCGGCGATGAACCAGCCCCCACCGGAACGCTTCGCCCGGTACATCGCCTCATCCGCCCGCCGCAGCGCCAGGTCGAACCGAGCCTCGGGAATGTCCTCGCGGGGGCAGGCGCCAAGCGAGGCGCCCACCGGCAGCTCCTCGCGCTCGTAGGGCACTGGCTCGGTCAGCGCTTGGTGGATGTTGTGTAGGTCGAACGGCAGATCACCGGGGACCTGTGGGGTGATGATGGCGGCGAACTCATCGCCCCCGAGCCGTCCGGCTACCCCGTTGAGGACCGCGCACCAGGTCGACAATCGCTGTGCGGCGGTCATGAGCACGGTGTCCCCGGCCGCGTGGCCGTGCGTGTCGTTGAGGTCCTTGAAGCCATCCATGTCCACCAGCAGCACCACCGCACCCTCCTTGCGGAGCAGGCGGCGGGCCCGGGCGGTGAAGGTTTCGCGGGTCCACAGGCGGGTCAGCGGGTCGCGATGGGCGGCATGGAGCCGGTGCCGCATCCAGGCGGCCTGTCCCGACCAGCCGACCGCCCCCGCAGCAGCCAACGCAGTAGTGACGACGCTCATGACGCACCGCCCTGACCGGTAGGGGCGTAGTACCGCAGGCCGGTGCGCTCGAACCGACCCAGAACACCCTCGCGGGTGAGCGTGGCGAGCGAGGACTGGCATGCCGCGCGGGTGATCGGCACACACAGGCGGTGGAAGAGAGCAAGCACCCTGCCGGTGGTCCACACGCCGCCCTTGGCGGCAACTGCCTCACGCAGCAGCCCTACCCGGTCGGGAGCTCCATGGCTCATGCCGCGTCCCCCCACAACGGTGGACGGCCGTACGGCGACGGTGGCGATCAGTTCGACCGGCGAGGTGGGGTCGTCCAGGTCGCGGCTGGTCTCGCACCACTCCCATTCGACGCCCGGCAGCACCTCGTACCCCAACGTGCTCACGCACTCGGCGCGTTGGACCGGTGTGGGGATCGGCTCACCAGTGCGCCAGCGACGTTCGGGCCACCGCGATGCGCTCACGTCGTACAGCACGATGTACAGCACCCAGGCGCCGCTGGTGTTCGTCATCTGCGCTTTCATGCGGCGGCCACCTCCGCGCGCTGGATGCGGCGGTGGAGGCTGACCACCTTGGGCAGCGCCGGGGAGGTGATCAGTTCCGGGACGAGGTGGGTGACGCGGTCGAACAACTCCGGGTCGTCGGTGAGGATGTCGCGGGCCGCGTCCAGGCGGGCCGCGCGCTCCTCGGGGCTCTCGTCGTCCTCGCCGAGCCAGAGCTCCGGGACGATGCCGACGGCCAGTTCGATGAACTCCGAGGCGCTGATGGTCTCGTGGTACGCGATGAACGTACGCATAGGGACTCTCCAGAAGTCGAAGGGACGAAGTAGCCCGGGGCGGTCGCGGTCTTTGGCGAGAGACGACCGCCCCGGGAGAGTTGGGCGCTGGTTACCCGATCCGGTGCGTGTGGATCCGGGTAGCCACCGCGAGTGCGGCGGCGTGGCGGGCTTCCGCCTCCGCCCTCAACTGCTCCGCCTGGTGCGGATGGGGCCGCGGAAGGCGGACGGGCAACGGCTCGCGTTCGTCGCGCTCGTGCTCACTCACCGACGACCACCCCTCGCGCTGGCGTCGTCCTCGCTGCGCTTGTTGGCGTCGGCGACCTTGCGGGCCAGCGCTTCGCGCTCTTGATCTGTCAGACTGGTGATCACAGGTCCTCCGATTCAGGTGCCTGTATCGCGGCGCTCAGGGGGCCTAAGCCCTGGGCGCCGCTTGCGTGTTGACTACTCGGGGCGAGCAGCCACGGCCCTCGACAACACCCGACGGCGTTGCCGGGGACCGTGCGCGCTCGCGCAACCTGCCGGTGAAGCCGCCGTTTACGGCTGGGTTGATCTCACCGGGATGACTCATGCGGGATCGCTGCCGTGCCGGTCCAACACGACGGCCCCTATCGATATCGTTGGTGCACTGGTCCGCCTTTCATCCAGTGGCGGCAGCGGCATGGAGTCCGATGTCGCCTCTCTTGGGTTTGCACTGCAAGGGGGACCGAGTCCCCACTCTCCGGCCGTTGCTCGCGGTCGCCGGGCCACCTCGCCAGTCGGGCCGAAGCCCATTGCGTCCTACCTGGCCTTTAGCGGGATTGCAGCGTCCCCGCCCTCTGCTTCACCCGGGTTGCCCGGGCCTCGAACCACCGGCGCCTCCGACAGCGCATAACCCCAGGTCAGGGGCCGCGTCTCTACGGGGCACGCCGATGCGGCAAGCAAGCTACCTAGGTAGCTTTGCTGTTGGTCATGAAGCTACCTAGGTAGCTCTCGCGGCGTCAAGCCGCCGCGAGCACGAAGGAGAAATGACCTAGGTTGGATACGCTCTAGGTATGAACTGGAGCCCCGAGAACCCCCCGACGGCCAAGGAGATCGCCGCCAAGTTCCGCAGCGACATCGTTGATGGGGTGTACGGCCCCGGCGCCCGGTTGCCCGGCGCCAAGGGCATCGCCAAGAAGCTGGGCGTGGGGCTCATGACGGTGCAGAGCGCGTACAAGCAACTGGCGGCAGACGGGCTGGTCGTTGGCCGTCCGGGGAGCGGGACGTACGTGATCGACCCGGTGAAGGGCGAGCCCACGGCGCAACAGGCAGCTGCGGGCCTGCGTGATCTTCAGGACCAGTTGAAGCATGTCACCTCCCAACTCAGCGATCTCTTGGAGCGCGTGGCGCGGTTGGAGAGCGAGCGGCGACCTGACCGCACTGCCAATAGCAGGTAGTTCGTGCCCGGTTCACTACTCACCATCCGTGCGCTGTAGTCGCGGCGCCTCGTGTGGACACAGGGCTTCGACATTGGCTGTGTCACGGCCTCCTCCTTTCAGTGATGGGACGTTGGGGTGAGGTTCTGCCTCCGGCCCTGCCCCTGCGGCTCAGCCGACCCGCTGCTGCTCCGTTGACGAGAACACTGCCGGGATTTTTCGGTGCTGTGGCTGGTCGGATGCTGCGGTAACGCTGCGGAGGCCGAGCCGAAGAGAGGAAGATCTATTGCGCCCTTGGAGCCGCCTCGGGCCTCGGTGTGGCGGCGGTGCTGCGGGCTTGCTGCGGAGTGCGCGCGTGATCGCGTGTCGCATCACCGCTGGTTGTTAGCTTCGGAGAGTCGGTCGAGGGGGTCTCGGTGGGCACAGTGCAGCGCTGGACAGGAAGGGAATCGCGCGCATTACGGGAAGCCAAGCGCCTTTCGGTGCGGGCGTTCGCAGCTCACGTGGGAGTCGGAAGCCGAACAGTGTCCGACTGGGAGTCGCCTTCTAAGCCGAAGGCGATCAGCAAGGCCATCCAGGAGGCACTGGACACGACCTTGGAGCGAAGCAGCCCGGCAGAGCAGGAGCGGTTCTGGGAAGCCCTCGGCGATGCGCCGAGTGACACCGGACGTTCTGAGACACCGCCAGGCAGCTTCCTCCCCATTCCGAATGCAGAGGCCAGTCTGGTGCGCAGGGACAACGACTTTGAGGGCCTGATCTCGGTCCTGGAGGAAGCCCGGGATGCCGATGGGATCGCGACCGTGGCGGTTGCCGGTCCGGGCGGCTTCGGCAAGACGACCATCGCAACGCAGCTGGTCAACGACGAACGCGTCCGCGACCTCTACCCGGAGATTCTCTGGGTGGAGACCGGCGAGGGCTGCACCCCGGCCCGAGTTGTGGAGCTGATCTCGGACATCTGCGTCCACCTCAGCGGATCCCGGCCTGCCCTCACCGACCCGGAGCAAGCCGGATTTCATCTCGCGCGACTGCTCCAGGACCGACGGGCGCTGCTCGTTGTCGACAATGTTTGGAGCGCTGCCGACCTGAGCCCGTTCCTGCTCGGCGGTGAGAAGTGCGTCCGTCTGGTCACGACGCGGAACGTCCGGGTATGCCCATCGAACGCGCGGGTCGTGCGGCTCGGACCCATGACCGCGAGCGAGATCAGCGAGATGCTCACGCGCAACGTGGCGTCCCTGGACCGCACCGAGGCCCAGCAGCTCGCGGAGTCGCTCGGCGGTTGGCCGCTGCTCGCGCAGATCGTCGGCTCCAATGTGGGTCAGGACGTGGCCGCGGGCGCCGTGTCGCGGCGCGTGGTGGCTGAAGCATCGGAGACCATCCGCGAGTACGGACCGCAGGCGTTCGACGTGCTGGACGCCGATCAGCGCCGCAGCGCCATCGGTCAGGCGATCGCTTCGAGCCTGGACGGCTTGGAAGAGAGCATCGTCCTGAACGGCGCGTCAGACTTGCGGGCCCGCTACCTGTCGTTGGCGGTCTTCCCGGCGGCAACCCCAATTCCTGTGCCCGTGCTCGTGCACTGGTGGAAGACGGCCTTCGGCTGGTCCCCGCAGGCTGTCCGTCAGTTCTGCCGCGTGCTCGCAGACCGCTCCTTGGTCAGTAGCTACCGAGCCGACACCGAGACGATCACGCTTCACGACGTATTCCGCTCCTACCTGCGCCACCTGGCAGCGGACGACTGGAAGCAGCTCCACACGTCGCTACTCGACAGCTACCGCGAGGACATCGCGGGGCAGTGGGCGGAACTCGATCCCGAGCATGGGTACTTGTGGCGCCACCTGCCCCACCACCTTCGCGAAGCAGGGCTTGAGGCCGAACTGGTCTCCCTGCTGTCCTCGCCGGCCTACGTCGTGCGCAAGATCGTGCTGGTGGGCGAGCAGTCCTTGGTAGCCGACGCGGCTGTGCTCGACGCCCTGCCGCGTTCGAGGCGCACGGAGGCTTGGACCGCTGCACGCGTGATGGCGGTGTCCGGCTACCTGCTCACCGGGCTTTCGGAACCGGCCGACGTGGCGGCCACGCTGTCGATCGCGCTGCGCCGATCTTCGGCCCCGATACCGCCAGCGGTGCTCACTGAGGCTTCCTCGCTCAGCGCCGCATTTCGAGCCGGTTGGGTCCGACGCAACCCCGCGCTGGACGCCAAGGACGCAGGTCACGTCGGTGCCGTCGTCAGCGTGGCCACGGAAGCCGGGCTTGTCGCCACCGGTGGTGAGGACGGCACTGTCCGGCTGTGGGACCTGGCAACTCGCCAGACCTTGCGGGTCTTCCGCGCGCATACGGGTTGGGTGTACGCCACTGCGCTGTCCCCGGCGGGGGATCTTGTGGCCTCCGCTGGCGACGACGGCCTGATCCGGCTGTGCCGCACCGATTCCGGAGCCCCGGTCGGTGTCCTCGCGGGGCACTCGCGGCGCATCCGGACCCTTGCGTTCGCCGCTGACGGCAAGCTGCTGGTCTCGGGTGCCGAAGACGGCGCCGTATGCGTGTGGGACGCCGAGCGGCTGCTGTTGGTCCGTCGGATGCAGACCACGGGGACGCCGGTATGGTCGGTTGCTGTCTCGGGCGGCGAAGAACCCGTCGTTGCGGCGAGCGGCGAAGACGAGTTTGTGCGCCTGTTCGATCTCGCTTCCGGGCGGTTGCTCGATGAGAAGGCGCAGCACCGCGACTGGGTGCGGTCCGTGGCCTTTGCTGCCGAATCGGGGCTGCTCGCCTCGGGATCTGGTGACGGATCGGTCGTGGTGTGGACGACGAAGGGCGGCGTGCTCACCCCGGTGCGGCGCACGACGGATCTACCGAGTCGGGTCCGCAGCGTCATCGCGTCCGCGGATGGCGCTCTGGTCATCGCCGCGACGGAAAAGCCGACGATTCACGCGCTGACCGTGGACGGTGAGGCCGGGGTGACGGCACTGCCGCCGGGCGTCGACTGGGTTCGCTCCCTTGCCCGCAGCAGCGACGGCACCGTCGTTGCGGGCTGCGAGGACGGTGCGGTGCGCCTTTGGCCAGCCCACGGCGGCCCGGTGGAAACGCTCGCGAGCGGGTCGAACACGACGTGGTCGACGGCGTTCTCGCGCACCGGAGATGCGGTGCTGATCGGCGACGGCGCCGGGACGGTCGACGTGGCGAACGCTGCTGATTCCACGATGCTGCGGACGCTTCCCGCCGGGTATGGGCGCGTCTGGTCGCTCGCCTCCGGAGCGGACCTTGTGGCTGGCGCTTGCGGCGACGGCGCTGTGCGGGTCTGGTCCCTCACTGACGACGTGTGGGAACTGACCCTCAACCAGGACACGAACCGGTCGTGGGCAGTCGCGCTGGCGCGCACCGCGCCGCGTCTGGCGGCCAGCACCGGGGACGGTCACATCCGCTGTTGGGACCTGCCGAGTGGTGAGCTGCTGTGGTCGCAGGATGTCCACGCCGGCCGACTCCGCTCGATCGCGTTCAACGGCGACGGCCAGGTGCTCGCCGCCTGCGGCGGTGACGGATCTGTCCGCGTCTGGCAGGTGGCGAGCGGCGAGTTCGTCTCCCGTTTCGCCTGCCCGAATGGGTGGGCCCGCGCCGTCACGCTGGACGATCAGGGCACCCGCGCGGCGGTGGGTGCCGGGACCGGCGACATCGCCGTCCGGGACCTGACCGGCGACCGCTTCACCGCCCAGTTGAGCGGCCATTCCGGACGCATCCTGATGGTGGCCTTCACCGAGAATCCGAATCAGCTGGTCTCCGCAGCCGCTGATGGCACCGTGCGGCTTTGGTCGCTCTCCGAGCAGCAGCAGCTCGCCGAAGTTCGCATCGATGGCAGTCTCAACTGTGCCGCCTACGATCCTTTCCAGGGCCGCATCCTCGTCGGCAGTGCCGCCGGCGTGGTCGCCCTCGATCTGACCCCGCTTCGAGAGGGATAGCCGATGACCGACCAGGCCCCGGCGATCATTTCGACTGACTCGCCGTTCGCCACGGACGTGTTCGTAAAGCGCCACCCCGCACTCATAGAACGGATCCTCGGGGCTTGGCCGCTCGATCCGGAGCAGCAGCGTGCTTTGAGGGCGCTGGCAGACGAGAACGTCGACGGGGTCATGGAGCCCCTGCCCGCTGACGCGCCGGGGGCAGATCAGTGGCAAGCATGGGGACGCGCCTATTACGGCAAGCCGTGGACAGCGGCGCCGTTCTTGTGGGCGGAATCCTTCTTCTACCGGCGGCTGCTGGGTGCCGTGGGCTACTTCGATGACGGGCTCTGGCAGGGAGTCGACATCTTCGCGCCGTTCAAGCAGGCAGAGCTAGCGGGCGAAGTGGTCGCCGCCGAGGTTGGCGCGCTGGACCATATTGCGGAACTGGCCGAGGACGATCGCGGCCAGGCGCTCTTGCTGTCGAGCCTCTGGGGCAACCGCGCGGACCTCGGGTTTCAGATCACAGCCGGTCGCGGCTCGGAGACCTCGGGCTTGGTGGCCGACGACAGCGACCAGCTCTGGAAGCTGCTCCAGTCCGCTCGCGGCGGCAGCGTGGCGATCGTCGCCGACAACGCGGGCAGCGAGATGATCGCCGATCTCGTCTTGATCGACCACTTGATCACCTCCGGCACGCTCGGCGAAGTGGTCCTCTACGTGAAGCCCGCCCCGTACTACGTCTCGGACGCGACTATCAGGGATGTCGGCGATTGCCTGCGCAGGTTGTTGGCAGCCGATGGCGCCGCCCGAGGCGTGGGAGAGCGGCTGCGGGGTGCGGCGGCGGACGGGCGACTGCGCGTGTGGACAGACGCGTTTTTCTGCGCGCCGTTCGACTTCACCGCCATGCCAGACAACCTGCGGGCGCAGTTCGCGTCGGTGTCCGCCACCATCCTCAAGGGCGATCTCAACTACCGGCGGCTTGTGGGGGATCGCTGGTGGGATCCCACCGTCCCGTTCGGTGAGGTGACCAGTTACTTCCCAGGCCCGGTTGCGGCTCTCCGCACTCTGAAGTCGGACGTCGTGGTCGGGCTGGAGCCGGGCACCCTGGCCACGCTGGGGGACTCGGGGACCGCATGGCGGACCGCAGGCACTCACGCACTCATCCAGGCGTCCTAGGTCCACCTGTCCGAGCTGTCCAGGTGTCACAGTGTCCCAGCAGGGCGGGTGACCTGCTGATATACCGGGGACAGCTCTGGGACAGGGGAAGTTCAGCAGTCAGTCGGTGCTACGCCGACGAGCCCGGTCAGCACCTCTCGCGTAAGGAGATCGTCGGTTCGCCGAAGCCGCGTGCCAGATCGTGTCCATCATCTACTGACGACACTGGCCTCACCGGTTTCCACCGTGCCTGACACCAACAGCGCAGGGCACCGACATCACGCATTCAACTTCAGTAGCGACGAGAGGGCGCGGAAGCTCAACTTTGGATCTACTTCGAGGAAAGCCGCGATCGCGAGGTGATCACTGCGTGGACAAGTATGGCCACGATGGAGGCGGCTGCAATGAGACGGATAACACTCCAGGTCATCGCGGCGGTCGGCCCTTGCAGCGGAGCATCCAATTGGAGTCTCTGTGACGTATCAATGATGGCGATCACCGGAACCACTATGCGGAAGGGAAGGTTGCGAAGCCTTCCATTTCTCGCCAGATTCCCTGCGAAGCCCAGAAGGGGGCCAAGAATGCAGGCTGCTACGCACCAGACTGCCATCTTTGAAAGAAAGTCGAACCAGTTAATGTAGGTCGTTTTCCCGGAAGGGTCGTTTAGGTCTGCGGCCAGGAAGTTTCCCTGTCCAAGCTTTGTTACGTAGTAAGCAACCACGGCAATGACCAGCGAGGCGATTGCCAGGAGCGCCGACCTTTTCTTGGAAGGTTGCGAGAAGCCGGCACAGAAAGCAAGTGCCGCCCAGGACCATCCAGCCGCCAGGACGAGGTCTGCCACCCGGGCCGACGTACCTCCGACCGCGCCAATTAGGGGAGCCAGTACCCCGAGTGCCCCGCCTGCTAACAGCGCAGTCGTAGATGTCAGAGCCTGGGAAGGCGAGAATGGCACGGCGATCAAGCCCCTTTGTGTGACCAGATGGAAGGTCTAGTATTTATCCTTACCTTTAGCTTAGCCCCTATGATAGCCGATTCCCGTAAACCTGCGGCGATGCTGGCATGACCTGCCAGTAAATGGCCGAAGGTAAGCGGGTGTTGAGCTGATCGGCCAGCGCCGAAGGGGTCCTTCATCGCCTAATTACGAGTTTGTAAATGAAGACCTGGGAGTCGGCAGATCCGGCCACTCCATGATTACTCGAGGATGTGGCCGGAGCTGCTTTGAAGGAAGAACTGAAGCCCATGGTCGAGGGTTACCAAACGAGACACCCCCCACCGCGGCTGGCACTTCAAGCCTCAGCGCCTGCACGCCGACAAGGCGTATGACATCCCCTACCTGCGCAAATGGTTACGCGGCAAGCGCATCGGCGTGCGTATCGCCCGTAAAGGCGTCGAGTCCAGCGAACGGTTGGGCCACCGAAGGTGGGTGATCGAGCGGACGATGTCGTGGCTGTCCGGCTACCGCCGACTCAGCCCCAGCTACGAACGCGATCCCCGGAACTACCCGGCCTTTCTTGGCCTCGCCGCCGCCCTGTGCTGCTACAAGCGACTCATCCGCCTCACCACATAGGACACGGTCTTAGTAGTTAGACCAGTATGCGTGGCACGTGGAGCCCCAGTTGCCGTCCACGTTGGCGTTCGCCCAGGAGCCAGCATTCGCGTACTCCTTGTCGTTCGCGTTTCCGAGGACTGCTGTCGCCGAGTGGGACGATGACGGATTTTCATAATCCGAATAGCACAGCTTCCACCCACTACTGTCCGTGCCGGAGCCGTAACTCCACGTCCCGCCGCCAACATTGATGACGTCCATCGGGTGCATCTTCGATCCACTCCCGATGTGGAAGGTGACCATTCCCCATTCCTTGGGGTGCCCCAGGAAGGCGGGAGGCATGTGGCCTGGTCTGGTGGCCCACGGGTTGCTCGGCGCTGCGGCGGTCGGCGTCCTCTCGACCGCTGCGCTGGCCGAGGAAGTGAGAGCCCCAGCCGTTAATGCTGCGCTCATTGCGACAAGTGCAGCAGTCTTACCGAGGGAATTCATGAGACGTCATGCTCCTTGTAATCCAGCTTGTTGGAGTCTTCCGCTGATCTGGATCTTGCTAGCGACAGCCGAACAGGTTCGAGCTGCCGGGCTTGCACTCCCAGAGCCTGCCATACGAGTCCAGACATGACAAGCGCAATATGCCATTACCTAAATTGGACTGTCTCCTTCTAAAGAACCGGCCGACCGGATTTAGTGGATCCCGCCGATCCGGAAGGACACGCTAAAGAGCCGTCCCCAAAACGTCATTCCGTAACGGGACTTGTGATATGGCGACGCGAAGGCGAGCCGCCGCCTCGGAGCCGCAGCCCGACCGGGACTTGTCCACTTCTCGGGGACGTCTGGTGGCCCACGGCGACATGGCCGGCGCCGCCGCCTACGAGGCCGCCCGCATCGAAGCCGCGCAGCACGCCATCGCCAGCGAACGCGCCGTCGCTCACGAGCGGCTGCTGGCCGACTATGTGGAGGATGCGGCCGGTGCTGCCGCCGCCTTCGGCGACCTGCTGACTCACCAAGAGCGACTGCTGGGGCGGACCCCCCTTCACCCTCGCCAGCCGGAACCACCTGGCCCGTTGGCGGAAAAAGCGGGACGGCGCGGGGCCTCCGGAGCCGTTGCAGTACAGCAGCGGAGTACAGCAACCTCCCCGACCGCAGCCGGCCTGAGCCACCCGGCAGCGACCGAGTGACAGCCTGTATGACTGCCAATGACCGATCCATCTAGAGCTATGGATCAGAAGGCGACACGGACCGTTGAAACCCGGCTGTCTCGGGTCTCCCTATTCGACGACGGGTTCCCAGCGCATGGCTGACGGCAGCGGGTGACGGCAACGTCATCGGACGCGGGCAGTCTTTGGCTGACCTTGACGGAGGCGCGAGCGTCCTCGGTGGGTGGTCCATGCCTACTCCTGCCCTGTCTCGGACGAACTTACAAAGCAGATGTCGGCGGTTCGAATCCGTCTGTGCCCACCAGCAGATAAGCCCCGAAGCGATCAAGCTTCGGGGCTTTTGACATCCGCGTTTGACATCAACGCCGGTGGCCAGGGGCGATCGTTAGCGCTGGCGACGACCCAGCATCCGGTCCATGTGGGCCACGGCTTCCCGCTTCAACGCGTCCGGCACGTGAGTGTAGATGTCCATGGTCACGCTGATCTTGCTGTGCCCGAGGATCTCCATGGCCACGCGGGGATGGACGTTTCCGGCGGCGAGTAGGGTCGCCGCACCGTGCCGGGCGTCGTGGATCCGGATCCGGGGGAGCCCGGCCTTGGCGGTCAGCCGGTGGAACGAGCGCAGGACGTTGCTGCCCTCGACCGGGTGACCGGTCCGGGTGGTGAACACCAGGTCTGTCTCCTGCCAGTTGGCTCCCGCCTTTGCACGCATGGCCTGTTGCCGCATCCGTTGCCATCGCAGCGGAGCAACGCACAGGGCGGGCAGAGGGAGGGTTCGCTTACGACGGTTCTTCGTGTCGTCCTCGTAGTTCTCCCCGCCGACGCGTTGACGCTGCTTCAGTACCTTGAGCGTGCGGCCGTCCAGGTCGATGTCCTGCCAGCGTAGGCCGACGAGTTCGCCCCGACGTAGGCCGAGCCCAACGGCGAGCATGAAGGCCGCGTACAGCGGATCCCGGCGTGCGGCCAAGATGAAGGCCAACGTCTCCTCCAGCGTCCACAGTTGACCTTCGTAGGTGTCCACCTTCGGAGCCTCAACGAGCTTCACGACGTTCCGCGTGATCAGTTCTTCTCGACAGGCCGCCGACAGAGCTGACCGCAGAACCCGGTGCGATTCCCTGGCGGTTGCCTCAGTGGTGGCTTTGGCGATCTGTGTCAACGCCGTCCGAACATCCCGCACGCTCAGCTTCTCCAGCGTCTTCTTGCCCAGCTGGGGGACCAGGTAGAGCCGTACGTGAGTCTCGTACTTGGCGTATGTGGTGCGCTTCCGGCGAGGCTTGACGATCTGCTCCAGCCAGTACGGCAGCCATTCGGCGACCTTGGCCGAGCGAGTGGGTACCGGTACGCCGCTGTCGACCTTCTCCAGCAGTTCACGGCGCTTGGCGTCGCACTCGGCCCAGGTCTTGCCGTAGGCGAACTTGCGGGCGCGGGTGCCGTCGGGCTGGAGCACGTAGACGGCGGCTTGGTACCGGCCGTCCTTGCGGCAGGTGATGGTGCCCGCGCCGTTGGGGTTGCGCTTGCGTTGGGTGGCCATCAGGCAGCCGCCTCCAGTTGGTTCGTGAGGTATTCGCGGACGGCGCGGGCCGGGATGCGGCGAAGGCGGCCGATGGTGATGGAGGGCAGGCGGCGGGACCTGATCAGGTCGTAGACCGTCGAGCGGCCGACTCGCAGCCATGCCATGACCTCTGGCACGGTCAGCAGTGCGTCGTCAGGCATGGGTGGGCTCTCCTTCCGTTCCGGAAGCGGGTGTGAGGGTGGCGGCCAGCCATTCCTCGCCGCGGGTGAGGCCGGTTCCGGCGAAGGTCCAGTGGGCGAGGACGAGCGTCGTCTCGCCGGTTTCGGCGTCCGTTGGGCGGTTGTCGGCCTCGTTGCGAGCGGTGATGGCTTGGAGGCGTCGCCATTCGGCGCGGGCGGTGCGGAGGGCGCCGAGGGTGGTGGAGTAGCGGCGGGTCTTGGTGGAGAAGTGGCCGCGGAAGCCGAGCATGTGTGCCCAGGCCCGGAGCCGGAGGTCCTCCAATTCCCGGCGTCCGCCGAGCGCCCAGGCGGTGCGGATCATGCGTCGGGCGTGGTCGCTGATGGAGAGGCGGGCCAGCTCGGCGAGGAACTTGATCGGCCGGTCAAGGGTGCCCGTCGCTGTCTCGGCGCCCTTGGTCGCGTACTTGGCGATGTAGGCGGCGACCGCGCGATCGGTCAGCTCGGTGTGGCCGTCGAAGTCGGCGCTGCGGATGGTGCGTACGTCGAGCTGGCGACCGAAGGCGAAGACGTGTTGCCGTCCGTCGACGTCCGGGCCGGTGATGTGGGCGGTGGTGGCGGCGCGGATGGCGTCGGTCAGCAGCTCGGCGGTTGCCCAGGCCGGGGGTGGGGTGGTGGCGCCGTCGGGGCCGTCGATGCGGATGACGGCGTGGAAGTGGACCAGGCCGCGCCGCTGGTACTCGGCGACCTTCGCGAAGCTGACCCGCGCGAACCGGCGGAAGGCACGTTGGGCCAGCCCTGCCCGCTTGGCGATCTCGCGGCGCAGGTAGATGGAGAAGCGCCGCCAGAGAGCTCACGCGTGTGCGTTCCAGAGCACCGCGGCTTCGTAGTCGTAGGAGTCGGGGTCGAGTGGCGTCCCCAACTCCGGCGCGTCGGCGGGGTGCACGGCTCCGCAGCGGCAGCGGCCGGAGTCGGGGCGGTTGTGGACCGGGCCGAAGCTGGGGGCGGTGAAGGTGGCGAAGACGCGCGGGTGCGTGGCGACTTGCTCCGGGGTGCCTTTGCCGCCGCGTAGTCCGGCGGTGATGAGCTGGTAGGTGTCGCGGCGGTAGACCTCGGCGCAGGCCGGGCAGCGGGTGGTGCGGCGGTTGTTGCAGCGGACCAGGAGGTGACCGGCGGGAAGCTGATCCGAGGTGATGTGGTGGACAAGTGGACCGATCTCGCCGGTGGCGGTGTCCAACGCGTACTCGGAGCGGTGACCGTCAAGGCGGATCGGGTTGGTGCAGCCGCCCAGGCCGGAGAGTTGGCGCAGCAGCGCGGGCATGGTGCCGAGCGAGGCCAACATGCCGAGTTCCGGCAGCGGGGGCGGGGTGGCCCGGGTGATGATGGTTGTCTCCTTTGCGGCTTAGGTCGTGAAGGGTGGGCTGCCGGGGCGGTGGATGCTTGGCGGTATCTGGGCCGCCCCGGCAGTTGTTGATCAGCGGTGACGGGTGGTGCCGAGCAGGGAGCGCAGGACCACGGCGGCGACCGCCACGGACACGGCCCCGACCGCGACGGCGGTCAGCAGGGCGGTGAGCACGATGCCGACCAGGACCACGGCGGCGACCGCACCGGCGCCGAGCCCGACGGCGGGGGCCATCCGGCGGACCGGAGGCGCCGGGGTATGGGCGCAGCAGCAAGCCGACTCGGGACCGGGCGCCACGGCGGGTGGCGTGTGGGTGCGCGGCTCGGGCAGTTCGGGGTAGGTGGGGCGGATCAGCATGGCGCTGGTCCTTTCAGCGGTGGTTGCCGTTGACGACGCCGACGCCCGTGCGGGTGCCGCTGTCGATGGCGGGGGCAAGGAAGCTGTGGGCGAGGTAGAAGCCGAAGAGGGCGATGACGACGGCGACCCACAGGCGGATGTTCATGAACTTGATCGCGGCCCAGGCGACGACGCCGAGGACGACGACCAGGGGCAGGCTGACGGTCAAGGTTCGGCCTTTCAGCGGACGGGGCAGCGGTGGGTACGGGCCGCCAACTCGGCGGCGGCGCGGGAGTCGTAGTCGCTGGAGAAGCCACAGCGCGGCGTGGTACAGGCGGCGGTGTGCTTCTCACGGCCGCGGTTGTCGTAGGCGGTGCCGACCTGGACCGGGCCGATGCGGGTGACGTTGCGGAAGCGACGGTTCGCGGACACGGCGATCTCCTTTCAGAGCTGGGCGGCGATGGCTTCGGCGAGCGGCGCGGGGACGCCGAGCTGGGCGCGCAGGGTCGGGGTGTCGATGGACCGCCCGGTGCGTTCCTGGTGGGCGGTCGCGAGCTTGCGGGCGTGCTCGACCAGGGCAGCGGGTACCGGCGCAGCGCTGCGCTGTTCGATCGGTTCCGGCGGTGCCGGAGGGGGAGCGCCGCCGTCCGCCTCGGTGCGAAAGGGCGTTTCTTCCTCGTCGGCCAGGTCCAACTCGACCGACGTGACGGACGATTGGACAGGCGGGGGCACTGTGGCGCTGTGCGCCAGGAGCGTGCCACCGAGGAAGGCGACCGCGGGCCATCCGGCGACCAGGATGCGCAACCAGGCCGGGACGGCGCCCAGGTCGAGCAGTCCGGCGGTGGCCACGTTCGCCCCGAGCGAGGCGGCGAGCGCGATCACGAACCAGCACCACCCGGCCGCCTTGGCCGTCCCGGTTCGAAGCCGTCGCCAGGCCGCGACGAGCAGCAGATCGACCGAGATCGGGTAGGCCCAGGCTTTCCAGCCGTTCTGTCCGGCCGCCGAGGCGATGTCGTGCAGGTGGGCGAAGGACAGCGCGGCGGCGATGACCGCCTGGACGAGCACCGCGTCGACACGGGCCAGATACGCGCGCATGGCGCGGCCTCCTTCCTGAAGCAGGCATGGCGGGGGTAGGGACGTGGCGTGATGCGGACACGCCGACCGATGGAGGGGAACGGGTTAGTCGGTCACCGGCAGCGGCTTGACCAGCGACACCGGGCGGTCAACAGGCACGGCGGGCACGGCGGGCCGGAACGGATCGAGCATGGGAACGTCCGGGACGAGGTGAGCCGTCTCAGCGCAGACCGCCGCAGCGTCGCCGAGCGACAGGTACGGGGTGCGGATGCGAGACCAACCGCCGGAGGTATCCCCGACCACGGCCAGGCCAGGCATTTCGGGGGCGATGGCACAAGCCGCGCCGACCGCTTCGGGTGCGATGTCGCCCAGCGCCATCTTCGCGGAGGCTTCGTCGTTCACGCGGTGGCAGACCCGGCCGGTGAGTTGGGCGCGGAGCATCGTGGCGCCCTTGCCCAGCTCGGCCCCGAACTGCTGACCACACACCTCCAGATAGATGCCTGCGGCGCGGCCGAGTTGGGCGAGCCGGATGAGTTGGGTGACCATCTCATCGCGCCGTTCCTCGTCTTTCTTCGTGGCGACCAGGAACAGCTCGGCCACCTCATCCACCAACAGCACGACGGGAACGGGCCGTTCAGTCTCGGGCAGGCCCCAGATGTCCGAGGTGATCTCCTCATCCGGGGTACCCGGGGCGATGCCCTGCCGGGCCTTGATCAGGTCGTACCGGTTCTCCATCAACGAGACCAGCACCGGCAGCAGTTCAGCAGCCTGTTCCGGATCGGTCGCCAGCGCCGACAGCCGAGGAGCGAACGGGGCCAGTTCCACGCCCCGCTTGCAGTCGATCCCCACCAGGGCCACCGGTTGTGGTGCGAGCCCGGCGACCAGATGCCGCAGGAACATCGACTTACCCGACAGCGTGGCGCCCAGGGTGAGCTGGTGGGGTATCGCCCGGTAGTCCCGCACGAACGCCGTCGCATCCTCCCGCAACGCCACCGGCACCCTCAGGAAGCCGCCGCCGGTCTTGCGCGGCATGCGCACTTTCCGCAGCACATCGAAGCCGACCAGCCGCAACTCGACCACGCCCGGTTTGACCACGGTGACATACACGGCGTGAACACCCCAGGCATGCCGCAGCCGTTCCGCCGAGGCAGCCACGTCCGCCGGTTCCTGCCCCGGGGCCAGGCGCAGCCGAAGCCGCATCCCGGTCGCGGTCGGCCGAATGATCCCGCGCCGTGGAGGGACCGGCCGCACCTCCCGGCGAGTGGTCGCCTGAACCAGCAGGGCCCGAAGCCTGGACGGCTGGACGGTCAGACCGCAGGCGTCCATGGTCGAGCCGTACGAGCCCAACAGCTTCGCCGCCGAGACGGGCAAGCCCAGCGTGCACCAGTAGGCGGCCGGGTGCCGGGCCCGGAGGTAGGCAGCCCCGCCACCTAATGCGGCGACCGGACCACCCACCTCCATCAACGTCATCAGATCCGACACGGTCAGGCCCCCACCTCGGCAGGGAAGGCCGCCGGAGCCACCACCTCGGCCCGGTAGGCGATCCCGTGCCGCTGCTGACCGTTGAACGTCGACTCCCACGGCCGCGCCACCAGACCCACCAGCGAGACCGGAGCCCCGACCGCCAGACCCTCGGTAATGCCCCGCTCCGGCACGGTGACCTTGATCAGCGAGGACTCGCCACCCTCGATGTAGACCACGCCGAGCGTCATCAACGTCTCGCCGGTGACCGCGTCGGTGGCGATCTCGCCCGACTGCCGGTCCTTGACCTTCTTCTCCGGAGCCTCGGTCAACAGGATCGTCGCCGCCGAGGTCTCAACACGGATGGAACGCACAGAACTACTCCCTTGCGTTCGCCCCTCGTCATGAGGGGCGCAATTGCTGACGAATGCCTACGCAACGGGAGGTTGACCGCATACGGACTGGGCGCGATACGCTCTAGGAGCGTTGTGCCAACGACGCGCCCGGCCTGAGTGGGCTGCCTCCCGCTCAGGCCACATTCATGTCTGTGGCCCTGTCGCTCGCGCCCCGATGCAGGTCTGCCTTCCTGCTCCGGCGCGTTCGCATGCCCGCGTCACCCGCTCCGCCGGATGCGGAGGAGTCTGCCGACACTCACCACAGTAACCCGTACTCCAAGTACTGTCTAGTACTTCATGTACTAGTCCGCACTTCCTGTACGCCCAACTCGCTTGCAAGCGACCGCAACTGATCCGACGGCGGCTGACTCATGGTCAGCAGGTCCATCACGAGCTGCTTCACACTCGGCATGGCGCGGACCATCTCAGGCGAGAGCTGGCGGGCCATCAGTAGCGCGGAGACAGCGCTGTCGACTTGCCGACGTTGGGCATGCGCACGCGCGATGTCGATCTGGAAGCGTGTCTGTCGCTCGGAGGAGAGCACCGACGCGTCGATGCTCTCCGCGGCCCTGAGAGCCACTCCGGCGTCACCGAGGTCGACGGCGACCGAGACCTCATGAAGCCCGACGTTGGTGGGACCGAACTCGGTGTTGTAATCGTTGCGCCCGGAGCCAACCTGCTCGGCCATGCCCCGGGCGTCCCGCAGGTACGCGTACGCGGTCTCGGCGTCGTTCGCCTTGGCTGCGGCTACTGCCCGCTGCAAGGTCAGTGCCCCGCGCAGGGCGACAGCTTCGATCTGCCCCGACTCCGCCAGCGGGCGGAGTGCGTCAGCGGCAGTGCCGGAGGCTTGGGCGGCCTGGTCGAAGTGGCGCGCACCGAGGAAGACGATGGACAGCCGGAACTCACCGGCCGCCATCAGCAACGGATCGTTGGCCCGTTCGGCGGCGACCACCGAGCGGTCGACGGCGATCCAGGCCGCCTCGGGCTCTCCCATGTTGGCCAGGGCGCCACTGCACGTGTGGTAGGTGGCCGCCAGCAGCCGGAAGAGTCCGGGGCGTTGCTCCTCTGGCGCCGAGCGCGCGGCTGCTTCGAGCCGGGGAACCAGCCGTTCCAACAGGTCGGCCAAGTCGGCGTACTTGCCCTGGTGAGTCAGGTCCCATGCTCGGTCGACCTCGGACCGCAGCGCGGGTACGTCCGGCGGCTCATGGTGGCCGAGGATCGCCTTCAGGGAGTGCGCGGAACTCAGCACCAGGCGTAGGCGGCTCGCCCCGGGCGGCTCACCTTCAGCCACCGATGCCACGATCGGCGCTTCCGCTGCCAGCTCCGCCAAGGGAAGTTCGAGGACTTCGGCGACCTTCTCCAGCACCGTCATGCGGTCGATGCGGCGTACGCCCCGCTCTACCTGGGACACCCAGGCTTCAGAGCGGTTCAACAGGCGGGCGAACTCCTTCTGTGAGAGCCCGCGTCGCTTGCGGTTGAAGGCGATCTTGCGACCGAGCGCCTTCTCATAGTCAGTGCTCAACGTCCACACCCTTGCCGGACACGAAGTCCAAGCGATCGACCTCGGTTGAGGCAAGGTACTGCTCGCGCGCGGAGAGGAAGGCCTTCACGTAGTCCTTCGACTCGTGAGCTTCGAAGGCGTCCCGGTCCCGGTAGAGCTCGTAGAAGATGCGTTCCAGCGGGCGACCGTCAACCCGGTGCACCGTGTAGATCACCGTCCCGGGCTCGTTCGCACGGATCTGTTCACCGGTCCGCGCCACCAAGGAATCGAACTCGGCAGCCGCCGACTCGTCCTTGCACGTGAAACGCACCATCAGCCCGAACATCCGGTTCCCCTCTCGATCGACTCTCGGCTCAGCACCACACCTCGGCGTGAACGCTATGCGCCAGGCGACCCGCACGAAAAGTGCGATCCCGCACTCGGAGTACCCGCACACTCGGTACGGTGCTAGTACTAATTGTACGGCTCGCTGCGATCCGCGTCAGCAGGACGAGGCAGTTGGCGCAGAAAGCCGCAGGTCACCGAGACGGAGGCGGTCCATGCCCACGTACCGACGCACCTTCCCCGGGCGACCAGAAGAGATCCGCAATGCCCGCCACTGGACCCGCGACAGTCTTAACGGCAGTTCGCGTGTCGAGGACGCCGCTCTGATCGTGACCGAGCTCGGCTCCAACGCCCTTCTTCACACCGCGAGCGGCGACGAGACCGGCACCTTCCAGGTCTCGCTCACAACGTCCGGCGCGGGCATCACGATCTCAGTCGCCGACCTCGGGAGTGCGAAGACCGAGCCAAGCATCGAGCACGCCGCCGAGGAGGACCTTCACGGCCGCGGGCTCGGTCTGGTCAGCGTTCTGGCTCAGCGCGTCGAGATCGATGGCGACGACAACGGCCGCACGATCACCGCCTACCTAACCCAGATGCCAGCCAGGCCGGTGATCGCATGCTGACGCTCTTCAACTACTGGTGCGAAGCCGTCGCCCGTGTCGAGGAGAGCGGACACACCCACCTGCTGAGCACGCAACCGGCCAGCACACCGCGCCTGGCGCTGCGATGGCTCCGCGGTCGCGTAAGGGATGTCGCCGAGCAACTCGACCCGGCGCCCGCTCAACCGGCCAGTTACTGGCTCGACGACCAGCTCGAGCATGAACGCGCCTTATCCGCGCTAGCCGCAGGCGAGGCATACGCCTTCGTCCTCGCCGACGACACCACTCGATACGTCCTGTCAGTCCGCCCCATAGGAACCGAACGATGAAGAGCCTGGACCCCAACACCCGTCGCGGCTATTGGTGCGAGTGCTGGACCGCGAGCCCCGTAACTAGCAGCGCTCCTGAACTGTTTGCTTCGTTCGAAGCGGTCACCGCCACGCAGGCTGTGCGCTGGATCTGTGGGGTCCTACGGACGATCGCCTCAGCGCTCGAACCCGACGCAGCCGATCGAGCCTGGACCTGGTTGACCAGCGGCTACGTAGCTGCCCTCGACCACTTGGAGCGCGCCCAGCCATGCGCCTTCACCGTCACCCACGCCAGCACCCGTATCGAGTGGACCGCCCGCCCAGTGCTCTTCCTGGCGCTGGCCCACCGCCAAGGAGTCAACCTGCCAGACTGCACAGAGCGGTTCTGCAGCCATTTCAGGTGATGCCGCACTTGGCTCGCACCTACGGTGAAACGACCAGCCAGCCGAGGAGGAACCGACGACCGTGAGTATCCAACGCCCGCACTCTGTAAGCGTCGCCGGAGTCATCGTGGACGATTAGGACCGGGCTCTCCTCATACGGCGTCGGGACAACGGCCATTGGGAACCACCCGGCGGAGTCCTGGAGGCCGGAGAGAGGATCCCAGAAGCCCTACGACGTGAAGTGCTGGAGGAGACCGGCATCACGATCGAACTCCCGGCAACGCTCACGGGTGTCTACAAGAACATGACCGCCTTGGTCGTCGCTCTCGTCTTCCGTTGCAAGGCCATTGGCGGCAGTCCCACGACTGGAGCAGAGACTCGGGCACTGCGCTGGGCCACTCGCGAGGAGGTACGCCAACTCGCCGACGAGGCATACGCGATCCGTGTCCTGGACGCACTCGACGCGGCATCGCCGCCCGCCGTACGTGCGCATGACGGCGTGAAGCTCGTCTAGTGCTGTGACCGGGATGGTCCACCATGATCGGAAGGCGGCTCGCGGGACGAGCGCACGCGCAACGGCTGGTATTACTGGGGCATGCAGGAAGAGACGGCACGCTCCGCGATCGACACGTTCATCTCCGCGTTTAACGCCTCGGACGACAGCTATGTGACTGCCCTGCTCTCCCAGGCCCTGACCTCAGACGTGGTCTTCTGGGGGCCGTTGGGTCGCAGCGAAGGAATCGCGGCGGTCGAGCGGTTCGTGCTGGACATCCGGCGCCACCCGGCGGGGACCGGCACGATGGTGCGCTGCTCAGCGGTGGACATGCCGGATGAGTGGGCCCGGTACCAGTGGGTCTTCACCACGCCGGATGGAGGCCCCCGCCTGGCGGGAACGGACGTCGTCCATCTGCGGCGGAGCCTCATCGACCAGGTCATCGTCTTTGCGGGGGAGATCGAGCCGTCCGCCTCCTGAGTCGTCCTTCTGTCGCTGTCCTTCTCGTGAACTTGGCCCTTTCGGTACTCCGGGGCTGCGGTTCGCGATCGGTCAGGCTGCGGCGTTGAGGGGGGCGTCCGCCCCAGCGGATGCCCTTCTCGCTGCGGATGCGGGCGCGTTCCTTGCGTTGGGCGGCAAGTACGTCCGGGGTGGCGGGCGTTGGCGTTGCGCCAGCGCAGGTAGCGGTGCAATGCCTGGGTCACAGCACTAGCGCTGGTTCGCCAGCCCCGGGCAGTGCCGGCAGGTCCACTACCTACCCGACGCGCACTGCGAGATCGTGTACGAGATCCCGGTCAACCGCTAGAAGTGTGGGGCAGTCACGGGCACCATGTGTGTCGGACTCCTGAGCATGAGCGGCCCGGATAGCGTTGAGGTTATGGCCGTCGATGTCCTCACCGAGACCGTGATCGCCCGTCCCTGTGCGGAGGTCTCCGCCTACGCCGGGGATCCGACCAACGCGCCACACTGGTACGCCAACATCGTCTCGGTTCGTTGGCGGACCTCGCCGCCGCTCGCCGTGGGCTCGAAGCTCGACTTCGTCGCCCGCTTTCTCGGGCGCACCCTGACCTACACGTACGAGGTCGTCGAGTACTCCTCCGAACGACTCGTGATGCGCACTGCGCAGGGGTCGTTCCCCATGGAGACGACCTACACCTGGCAGGCGGTGGACGCTGACCATACCCGGATGACGCTGCGCAACCGCGGCGAGCCATCCGGCCTTGCCAAAGTGAGCGCTCCGATGATGGCTGCTGCCGTGCGGCGGGCAAACGTCAAGGACCTGGCTGCGTTGAAAGAACTGCTGGAAGGCGCCAACGCCTAACGACTCCAACCGACGCTCAGCGGCCGACTTCCGACATCCACGGCTGACATCAACGAGGCCGGACGGCAGCACACAGCAGCGCCCCTACACGATCGTCGGACCAGTCACCGACGGCGCCAGGGGCGGGTGTAGATCGAACCCTAAAGCGGGTGTCGCAGGTTGCAATCCTTGCCGGTGGCACCCACCCAGGGCACCGCGTCGACGCAGGCCGTACCACCCGCCAGCTCTGCCAACGCACTCTGTTACTGGGCTACTTGCCCAACCATCGCTATCGTTTGAGGGCTGTCGTGCAGTCGATTCGGGGGAAGCCGTGTCCCAACAGTCCGCAGCAGACATATCGAATTGGGGAGCACCGAGGGAGGCGGTAAGACCGCCAGCATGGCGTCGTCTGCTCGCCTGGTTGCTCGACTTCGCCATCGTTCTCGCCGTGGCTGTGCTGCTCGGCAGCTTTACCTTCCACCGGATCTCCGGCCAGGTGACGGACCTTGGCATGGTCGGGGAGAGCGTCTGGCGGATCCTCGGCTCTCGCGGGAACCTTCCTGGGACGGCCGCGGGCGTCGGCTCGTCGATATGGGACACCGCCGTCCTCGATGTCGAGGAGGCATTCGCCGCGCTGGTGCTCTTCGCCTTCGTTTACCAGTTCCTGGCTCTTGTCTGGACACGCCGCACAGTGGGCAAGGCACTGACAGGTCTGCGCGTAGTGCCGAACGGGCAAGAGGTGTCAGGTCCATTGGGACGACGGCGTGCAGCCGTCCGTGCCATGGTCGCCGCTGTGACCGATGTTGCCTGCTACGCCGCGGCCTGCTGCCTTCTGCTTGATGGCGACTTCGTGCTCTCCGTGCTGTGCTGGGTGATTGCGGTCGTCATCTTCTGGATCAATGCCCTTCCAACACTGCTCGGTACCGGCCGCTCCCTGGCCGACCGCTTGGCCGGAACCTCGGTCACCGGTGTGCAGTTGTTCCGCACCGTCGCGTACGCCGCTGCCGACAGGAGCCAAGCTGTGTGGCAAGGGGGCCGCCAGGTCGCCCAACAGGTCGTGGACCAGGAACGGGTACGCCAGATCACGGAGTCGGGGTCGGGCCAGGCCCGCCGAATAGCCGACCTTGGTCGCGCCGCCGCTCGTGGCGGTAGGAGTGCTTGGGAGGGGACTCGCCAAGGAGCCCAAGAAGGTGCACAGCGGGCAACGGAGCGCGTCCGCCAGATCTCTGAGTCTGACCTCGGACGTGCAACTACCGAAAAAGGTCGCGCCGCTCTCATCCGAGCCAGATCGGCCGTCCGCATCCGGCGGCCCAAGCCAGAGCAGCACCCTCTGCCTCCGCCCCCGTCTGGCAGCTTCGGCCCCCCTCCGCCTTCTGACTTCGGCCCACTTCCGGACTCGCCCCCACCCGGCGCGCGGCGAGAGCAGTGACAGTGAACGACCACCTTGCTGCTGGGCAGGACGACGGTGAGGTGACGCCGCAGCGGGCGGTCGGGGGCCAGCACCTCGAACATGCCGCTGACCTGCATGGATGCCAAGCGTGAAGGCTCACACTCAGTCCAACTGGGTGTGGACGACCGCGGCCCCAGCCACCTTGCCTTCCTCCCCCCAGGCAGTGATCCGAAGCGGATCCTTCTCTCATCACAAGCTGACATCCACGAGTGACATCAACGGCGGCGTACAGCGAGGGATAGGGACGTACGCCGACGGCTGTCGCCTCACAGGCCCAGGAGCCTCTGGCAGGGGAGAGTCAGCTCCGGGATCGAACTTACAAAGCAGATGTCGGCGGTTCGAATCCGTCTGTGCCCACAAAACGGAATTTGATCAGGTAGAAGGCCCGGTACTCCCCAGCGGAGGACCGGGCCTGACTGTTAGTTGGATCTTGAGGGTCCACATAGAGTCCACAACCCGGAACGATCATGAACTCTGTGCCCGTCACTTAGGAGAGTGACCGCGCCGCACGCGGTCTTGGCGAGCCCTCATCCATGCGAGCTATTCGATTGCCTAGCTCACTTGCTGCCCTTGAACGCGTCCTTGATCTTCTCTCCCGCTTGCTTTACGTCGGCCTCGACCTGGTCGCCCTTACCGCGGGCCTTCAGTTCCTCGTCGTCTGTGGCGTGGCCAGCTGCTTCCTTGGCCTTGCCGCGCAGCTTGTCGCCGAGGTTGCGGGCCTTGTCTTCCGTACCCATGGAAAACTCCTCCGCTCATGCGATGGCTTGGGTCTCGCCGCGCCTGCCCTGGTCGGGTCTGGATACACGCCCGACCTGGACGCCGGCATACGGCGTTGATCGCCGGTGCACCGGCCGGTGGGCACAGGGTGCGGCCACGGGCCGGCGCGCACATCCGGGTACAACCACGCCTGCCCTACGGTCCTAGGCGCACACATCCGCAGCCCGCATGCGTCGGCGGCCAGTGGGGCGCAGTCTGGGGGTGTGGGTGATCGGAATCCGCATCCGCCCGTGGTGGTGCACTCGCCCGGTCTGGCAGGTCGACGGGTGACGATCAACGGTGAGTACGCGGGACGGGCACATCGGCCAGGGGAACTGCGTGCTCTGCTGCGTCGTAAAGGCGTGGTCGGGGCGCATCTCGACGATCACTCGCTGATCGAGTGGCGAGGCGGCGGCCCGGAAGTATGGGCCGACTAGGCGGAACGTGGCGGCTTCCTGCTGCTGGCCTTCTTGGCCGTCGTCTTCTTCGCGGCGGCCTTCTTCGCGGCGGCCTTCTTCTTCGGCTCGTCAGCCGGGACCTTCTTGCCTCGGCGCTCGATCGAGGCCTGGAACGCGGCCATGAGGTCGCCGACGCCCTCCGCAGCCGAGGCAGCTCCTGTTCTCGCAGGTCAGCGACCAAACCGGCGGCAAATGATCGCAACTTCCCAAGCTGAGGGCTCCGGCGCCGTGGTCACGCACCGGCTGTCGCGGCTTGCTCTGGTCGACGGCATCCGAAGGTCGGCCCCATCAAAGGAACTTCGTTGTACGGCCCTTCGGGCCGCTACCGGCAGTGCCGCGCTCGGCCGCCGCCCGCGCCATGACGCCGCCGTCTTCTGGTGCGCCGCCGTACCCGCGCGGAAGTCGCCGCCCGCGAACGCGGCTTTTCCGTCTCCGTGTTCCCGGTGGAGATCCGGCTCTTCCGTTCATACTCGTCGTCAATCGTGGCGCTGGGCCTGTTCTTCGTTGCGCCATCGCGGAGTGACGGTACGGCAGGCATCGAAAGCAGGTGCTGGCGTGAGTGTGTGACGTTACGATCCCGCCATGTTGACCGCCGTTCTTGCGTTCGCTGGTGTCGCCGCTGTGATCAACGTGACGCCGGGGCTGGACACGCTCCTGGTACTGCGGACCTCCGTTTCCCAGGGCAAGACTGCGGGCCTTAGCGCGGCGCTTGGGATTGTCATGGGGTGCCTGGCATGGGGGCTGGCGGCTGCGGTCGGTCTGACCGCTCTGCTCACTGCTTCCCACGTGGCCTACGACACGATGCGCATCGCTGGCGCTGTCTATCTGACCTGGCTGGGTGTTTCAGCTCTATGGCGGTCCAGGCGTCGACACACGACTCGGGCGACAACTGGCCCGAACCACCTGGCCAGGCAGGCGTGCCCTGACGCCGTGGCTGAGCAGACCGCTGCGGAGAGTCCGCGTGGGCGTTTTGCCGCTTTCCGTTCTGGTATCGGAACCAACCTTCTCAACCCCAAGGCCGGTGTCTTCTACATGAGCCTGGTTCCGCAGTTCATCCCCCATGGAGAGCCGGTTTTCAGCTCCACGGTCCTGTTCACGGTGATCGATGTCGTCGAGTTGTCGATTTGGTTCTGGGTGGTTTCCGGCGCCGCTTCCGCGCTGGGCGAGCGCATCAGGCGCCCGGCCTTCCGCCGCCGGACGGAGCAGGCCAGCGGAATCGCGTTCATCGGCTTTGCCGCGAGCCTCCTTACCGAACACTCGTGAGGCCTGCCTCCTGCACTGCCCCCAGCCACACCGCCGAAGGCTGCGGCCCGCAGCATCTCCACCTCGTCCTCGACGCGGCGCGCACAGTGAGACCGGAGTGATCGAGGCGGCCGGATCGGAATATTCCAACCCTCGGACGCCCGGGCGAGTTGTCAGACCGACCGCCTACGATTGTCCACATGTTCTCCACACCTGAGACCCGAGTGTCACCTGCGCCACATGTGGCGCGCATGGCACGGGCTCAGCAGGAGATCCGTCGTCTCACCAGCCGAGGCCGCCTATCCCCGCAGCAGCGCCTGGAGTTGGCCCGATGGCAGCGGGAATGGGTTGTCGCCTGGCGGGAGGGCCAGTACGCCATCGCGGCGTAGCGCAAGCACCCTTCCGCGCCCGCATCGCGCGAACGAATGGCGCGCCCCGAGCAGCGAGCAGCCAACTACCCACGCTACGTCCGGGTCTGACAGCAGTGCGCAGCACCACCTCCAGCGCCGGGCGCGTTCCAGATGCCTGCGGCGGACTGTAGGGAGCGAATGGGGTTGGCGGGCCGACCGGGGTTGGCCCGGGCGGTGACGGACAATCGCCTTGTCCGCTTGGTGATCACGGGGTTAAGGTCCCCGGGCACGTATCGGGGGATCACGCCAGGCGGGGGACATGGCAGACGAAATCGACGTGCCCAATAGGGGCGCGGGCGCGTGGGGGCAGGCCGTCGCCGCCGTGGCACTCGTAGGGGTGCTGGTTGTCGGTCTGTGGGCGTTCGGGAAGGCGCCGTCCCCGGGCAGCGAACCGCGGCCTGCCACATGCCCCGGCGGGGAGTCCGAGAAGGCGCAAAGGCAGGCGCCTCGGCACGTCTCGGGGGCGCAACTGTGCGAGGCGCTGAACCGCGCCGACCTCGCCGAACTGCTGGGCACGCCGGGGGAGACCGCCAAGACCGCCGACGGCGGCGGAGGCACCGTCAAGCTTGCCGGCGGCGAGGAGATCGACACCCCCTCGGCCCGGGTCGAGTTCGCGACCTACACCGTGACCCTGTCGGCCAGCTACGACCGTCTTCCCGTAGGCGGGTCCGCCGCGCTCCTGGGGGACGGCGCACGCCAGCAGACGGTCCTGGGCCGCCCGGCGGTGCTCGACTCGGACCGCACCATAAGCCTCAGATTCCGCCTCGACGGGAGCGACGCCAGCAGCGGCCCCGGCGTCCCAGCCCGCACCCTCACCGTGGCCCGGGACGCAAAGGACAGCGGCGGCTCCTTCGAGCTGGCCCTGTGGCGGGCGGACGGCGGGGTGCCGGACGACGCGGTACTGCTCCGCGTCGCCGAGGAGGTGCTGCCGACGGTCCAGGGGTGGGCCACTTACGACTGAGGGGACTGACAGCGCGTCGGCTGCGGCGGTCTCACAGAGTCTTTCCGCCGCCCGGCGCGCTCCCCGTCTTTCCGCCGCCCGGCGTGCTCCCCAACTCGCACCGGCAGCCCGTGGTGGCGGGACGTTGTCCGAGCGGCACGAGTGTCAGCGGTAGTCCTCCGGATGGGACTGCATCCAGGTGTTGATCTTGTCGCGGGTGCCGGTCAACAGGGCTTGGTTCTTCCTGAGGTTGGGGAAGGAGGAATCGCCAGCCAGGGTCGACCGCATCTGGTTGATCCAGGCGAGGGGTTGTTTGAAGTGGGCCGGTCCCTCGGAGCTGGCCTTCATCGAGGCGTCGAGGGCGTTGAGGTTGTCCAGCACTCGCTTCAGGAAGTACTCGCAGTTTCCCTCGGACGCGGCGCAGCCGGGGTCGGTGTAGGTGGCCTGGAGTACGGCGAAGGAGTCGCGTACCTTCGCGACCGGGACAGCCGGGCCATCCGGGGCGGCCAGGACAGCCGGGACAGCCGATTCCGTGGCGGACGGGCTGGCGGCAGCGGTCGCGGAGGTGGGCGGAGTGCCGGGAGCCGTCGCGGCGGCGGATGGCCGACTCGTACCGGAGGAGCAGGCGACGAGTGCTCCTACCAGGAGGATTGATGGCGCCGTGAGTCTGGCAAGTCGCTTGATGCGCATGTGATCCCCCTGTGGGTACCGCTGAAGTACCGGGATCATAGAGGGGGTTGGGGGCGCTCGGCCCCGGGCAGGCCAGCGCGGCTGCGGCCGGGTTGGAGCAGGTCGCCGCGCGGGTCGGGCGGACCGCTCGCTAGCCTGCCGCCATGCCCGCAGTGAACGCCGCGCCATTCTGTCCCGACCGCGCGCGGTCCATGAGGCACGTGGCCAGGGTGATGATGCGCCGGGAAAGCGATGGCAAGCGCATGTGTCGAACTGTCTGGCGCTGTTCCGCGGATCACCTTTGGTGGCGGTGGGCGGATGACTCTGGCGGTGGCTGGGAGGCGTGCCCGCACGCCGGGCGGTTTTCGTGAGCGGTGGGTATCTCGCGTACCGCGAGTTCGCGCTGGAATTCCCGGCCGATCTGCGGCTTGGGCTCAATCTTGGTTTCTACCGCACATTTGCCGTGCCGAGTATCGCGGCCGTTCTCGCCGGGACGGGAAAGATGGTCGCGCGGCCGAAGGAGCGGGCCAAGGCTACCGGCACCCTGATGTTCACGTTGATCGAGCGCGGGATGGACGGGCCCGACGGGCGGCTGGCGGTGGCGCAGTTGAAGCGGACGCATGCCCGACTCGCCGTGGGGAACGACGAGTTCGTCTATGTGCTGGCGGCGTTCTGCGTAACGCCCGTGCGGTGGATCGACGCTCATGGGCGGCGGAAGACCACGGTGGGCGAGAAGCGCGCGGCCCACGGCTTCTACGCGGAACTGGGCGCCAGGATGGGCATTGAAGGAGTGCCCGATTCGTTCGACGCCTTGGCCGACTGGATGGATGACTTCGAGCGGCGGGCGTTCGCCGTAACGCCGGAGGGGCGCGCACTGTGGGGTGCCACGCGGGGGCTGCTGGCCGGGCGGTTTCCCAGGCCGTTGGCTCCGTTGGTGCGGGCGGCGGCTGATGCGCTGCTTGACGATCGGCTGCGCGACGCGCTCGCAACTCCCCGGCCCTCGGCCGCCGTTCGGATGCTGCTGGCCACCGTGCTGGCGGCCCGTGCCCGGTGGTGGCGGCTCATCGCCAGTGGGCGGGGCGGCTGACCGTCACCGGAAGTTTTGTGCTGGCGTCGCCCTTGGCGGCGTTGAGTTGGGGCTGGGTCAGGAAGATACTTCCGGTCAGGTCGGCGCCGTGCAGGCTGGCGTCACGGAAGTCCGCGCCGATGAGGTCGGCGGTCCTCAGGTCAGCGCCGGTCAGGTCGGCGGCTATCAGGTAGGCACCGCGCAGGTTGGCGCCGCGCAGGTTGGCACCCTTGAGCTTGGCGCCGATCAGGTCCGCGCCGCGGTGGTTCTTCTTGCGGCCGGGGACACCCGCCCTTACCAGTTCGCTGGTGCGTAGCAGCAGGGCGTTGATGTCGGCGCGGTGCGCCGCCACGTCCAGCGCGGCGAGTTCCTCGGCGCTGCCCCGGGTGAGGCGGTCGGTGGCTTCCAGCGCGCGGCGCAGGTCGGCGTGGACGGGACGGGCCCGTGGCAGCGCCAGCGCCTCGGTCAAGTACCGGAGCAGCTCGTGCAGTTGGCGCATCACCGGGAACACCTCGAACATCGGCCGCGCTCTGTGCGGCGCCTGGCGCCAGTCCTGGCCGCCGAACGTGGTCTGCGAGACCTTCTGGCCCGCGCCGAAGCAGTCGAAGACCGTGCAGCCGGAAAAGCCCTTGTCGCGCAGGCGGTTGTGGATGCCGCAGCGGAAGTCGGCCTGGAGGTTCGAACACGGCTGACCGGCGTCCTTGTTGACCGCGAAGTCGGCCGACCGGGCGAAGGGCAGCGCGACGCAGCACAGCGCGAAGCAGTTCGCGCAGTCGCCCTGCAGATCGATGAGGCGGGCTTCGGGCTGCTGGGTCAAGGCGAGTTCCGCTTTCCGTGGGCGCTGGGTGCGGCTCCATTCTCCCATGACCCGGCAGCTCTCTAACCGATCGGTCAGATGTCTGACCGATCGGTTAGGGTGGGCGTTGTCAGTGGGCCTGCGCGAGGGAGGGAAACGTGATGGAGCGCACGACGTGCTGTGTGGTGGGGGGCGGTCCGGCGGGGATGATGCTCGGGCTGCTGCTGGCCAGGGCCGGTATCGAGGTGACCGTGCTGGAGAAGCACCGGGACTTCCTGCGCGACTTCCGCGGGGACACCGTTCACCCGTCGACCCTGCGACTGCTGGACGAGCTGGGCCTCGGCGAGCAGTTCGCGAAACTGCCCTTCCGGAAGATGCGGGAGATGCGGATGCAGATCGGCGACGCCACCGTCGTCGCCGCCGACCTACGGCATATTCCAGGCAGGCACCGGTACATCGCCATGGTCCCGCAGTGGGACTTCCTCAACCTGCTCGCAGCCGCCGCCGCGCGGGAGCCCTCCTTCACCCTGCGGATGTGCACCGAGGTGACCGGACTGCGCACCGCGGGCGGCCGGGTGACGGGGGTGCGGTACGTCGATGAGGACGGCTCGCCCGGCGAGATGGCGGCGGCGCTCACGGTCGGCTGCGACGGGCGCCACTCGGTGGTGCGGCGCGAAGCCGGGCTGCGCCCGCGGGAGTTCGAGGTGCCGATGGACGTGTGGCACGTCCGCGTGCCCACGCGGTTCGACAGCGTCAAGGACGGCAGGGTCTTCGCGAAGTTCGTCAACGGGCAGGCGGCGGTGACGATGGACCGGGTGGACTACTACCAGACCTCGTACCTGATCAAGAAGGGCCAGGACAAGGAGCTGCGGGCCAATGACATCCAGTGGTTCAGGGATCGGCTGGGTGCGTTGTTCGGATGGGACCCGCAGGTCACAGCCGCGATCCGGTCCTGGGGCGACGTCAAGCTGCTGGAGGTCTCGATGGGACGGCTGCCGCGCTGGTACCGGCCCGGCCTGCTGTGCATAGGCGACGCGGCGCACACCATGTCGCCGGTCGGCGGCGTCGGCGTCAACCTCGCGGTGCAGGACGCCGTGGCGGCGGCCCGGATCCTGGCGGAGCCGCTGCGCCGTGGCGTCGTTGACGTGGACGACCTGGCGCGGGTGCAGAAACGGCGCTGGCTGCCGATGGCCGTGACGCAGCAGTCGCAGCGCGGCGAGCACGAGATGCTGTTGCGGCCCGCGCTCGACGGCACGTTGGACGGCGACCGGCTTCCGGCCCCGATACGGGCGCTGCGGCGAATACCGGCGCTGCGCACGGTGACCGGCTACCTCGGCGGGGTCGGGGTACGGCCCGAGCGCGCGCCGGAGTTCGCGCGGGCCTGACGGGCGGTCAATCGCGGCGGTCGATCGCGTTCAGGGTGAACACCTCCAACTCGTCGGCGGCGGCGTCGAGATCGAGTTCCGGATGTGCGAGCCAGTGCGCGATCACTCCGTCGATCGCACCACCGATCGCCAGCGCCACGGTCCGAGGGTCGAACTCACGTAGCTGACCGGTGAGTTGGCCCCGGGAGAGCAGGGCGGCCAGCGACTGCCAGCGACCGCCGGTGTCATGGGAGCCCGGAGTCTTCAGCCGCGTGCCGCCGTTGTCATCCAGCAGCATCTCGGTGATCACCCGGACATGGCGCCGGTTCGCCTGCTGGTAGCCGATCATGGCGCGGACGTATGCCACGACGGCGGCCCGCGGGTCGGACTCGCGCTCCACGCGCTCGGTGACGTACGTGGAGAACCGTTCCAGTACGTACTCGAGCGTGGCCTGGGTGAGGTTGTCCTTGGACGAGAAGTGGTAGAGGACCGCGGCCTTGGAGAGTCCGGCCTCCTTGGCGATCGCCGACAGCGAGGTCGCCGGGTAGCCGCGGGTGGAGATCAGGTCGATGGTGCACTCTATGAGCTGCTGACGTCGGGCTCGCTCGGTGAACGTCAGGCTGTCGGGGGCGGTGCTGTCGGCACTCCGGTGCGGAGTCATCGTCATGCACCCTTGCCTTTCCTCTGCCTTGTGCCGTGCCACCGGCCGACGCACGACCGTACACCGCGGTGCGTGCGGTTGGCGATCCACGGGCGGCGCCGCCCGTGGGCCGGGCGTCAGGGCGTGGCGGGCCGGGCATCAGGTGGCGGCGGCCGCCGTGATCGCGGTCAGCTCGGAGAGGGAGTCGATGCGCCAGTCCGCGGCTGCCGCCTGCGGGGTGTCGGCCCACAGATGGCCCCAGGGGCCACGGCGGAGGTGGGCGGTGCGCAGACCGGCGGCCTTGGCGGGGGTGATGTCCACGGCGGGGTAGTCGCCGACGTAGACGGTGCGGTGTGGGGCGCGGCCGGTGAGGGCGACGACCTGGGCGAAGAACCGCGGGTGCGGTTTGCCCACGCCCCATTCGCCGGAGGTGGCGATCGCGTCGGCGGGCAGGTCCAGGGCGCGCAGCAACTCCGCTGCCCTGGCGGACTGGTTGCCCGCCACGAACACGCCGAGCCGCTGTGCGCGCAGCGCGGTGAGGGTGGGGCGGACGTCCGGGTAGAGGTCGGTCTCGTCAAGGTGTTCACCGCGTCCGGCGGCTTCGCGGGCCGCGTACTCGGCGGACACGTCGATGCCGGGGCGCAGCAGGCGCAGGGCGTCGGTGCTGTCGCGGCCCTGTGCGACGACCGCGCCCATCAGCGCGGAGAGGGTGTGGCGGGAGACGTCCAGCCAGTCGGCCCAGGTGGACCAGTAGCGGTCGTCGTGGACCAGGGTTTCGCCGATGTCGAAGACGACGGCTTCGATCATGTTGGCCAAGGGTATTGCCCTTCCCGTGTGTTTGGCGGGCGCCGGACGGGCTTCGCCGGGAGACGGTGGCCCCCGCCGCCTTCGACCCCTTGGGACGTGGGAAAATGGGGTCTTGAGGTGATCCCGGCACGATGCGCACGCTTCTGATCGACAACTACGACTCGTTCACCTACAACCTGGTGCACGGAATCGCCGCCGCTACCGGCCGGGAACCCGTTGTCATCCGCAACGACGATCCGCACTGGCGGATCGAACGGCTGGCGGAGTTCGACTGCGTGGTGATCTCCCCAGGCCCCGGAACCCCGGAGCGCGCGGCGGACTTCGGCATCTGCCGCGAGGTCATCGAGCGCTGCGAGTTGCCGCTGCTCGGCATCTGCCTGGGCCACCAGGGCCTGGCCGCCTGCTTCGGCGGCACCGTGGAGCGCGCCCCCGAACCACGTCACGGCCGCACCTCACCCGTCCTGCACACCGGAACCGGCATCTTCGACGGCATCCCCTCCCCGTTCCAGGTGGTCCGGTACCACTCGCTCACCGTCACCGGGCTCCCGGACGAACTGGAGGCCACCGCCCACACCCCGGACGGCGTGCTGATGGGCATCCGGCACCGGCACCGGCCGATGTGGGGCCTGCAGTTCCACCCCGAGTCGATCTGTACCCAGTACGGTGACCGCCTGCTGCGCAACTTCGCTGAGCTCGTACGGCAGCACCACGCACCCCGGTCGCTGCCGGTGCCCGCGCCCCGACCGGCGGCCACCGCGACCGCACCGGCCAGGACCACCACATACGAGCTGCTGGTGGAGTCCATACCCACCCGCTGGGACGACGAGTCCGCCTTCGACGCGGTCTTCCGCGACCGGCCATACGCGTTCTGGCTGGACAGCAGCCGCCCGGACGCCGGAACCGGACGCTTCTCGATCATGGGCGACGGCTCCGGGCCGCTCGCCCGGGTCGCCACCGCCGATGTGTGGACCGGCACCTTGACCGTGCGCTCCGCGGACGGCGAGACAGCAGGCGGCGAGACAGCAGGCGGCGAGGCAGCGGACGGCCAGGAAGGCGGCGGCGAGGAGGACGGCGAACACCTGGTCACCGGTGACTTCCTGGACTGGCTGGACCAGGACCTGCGCACCACCCGTGTGGCCACCCCCGACGGCCTGCCGCCGTGCGGCTTCGCGCTGGGCTGGGTCGGCTACCTCGGATACGAGCTGAAGGCCCAGTGCGGCGGGCGCAAGGCGCACCGCTCCTCGGAGCCCGACGCCGTGATGGTCTTCGCCGACCGGGCCGTCGTCCTGGACCACGCCACCGGTACCACCCATCTGCTGGCCCTCGCCCGACCCGGCACGCCGGGCCCCGCGCGCGCATGGCTGGCCGAGACGGCGGAACTGCTCAACGCACTGTCCGGCCGCACCCGCCCGCCCGTATTGCGGCCCGCCGCGCCGGACGCCATCCGGCTGCGCCATGACCGGGACCGCTACCTGGAGCTGATCGGCATCGCGCAGGAGGAGATCGCGGCCGGTGAGACCTATGAGGTGTGCCTGACCAACATGGTCGAGGTGGAGACCGTCGCCGACCCCTGGCAGTCCTACCGGCTGCTGCGGCAGGCGTCCCCGGCCCCGTTCGGCGCGCTGTTGCAGTTCGACGGGGTGTCGGTGCTGAGCACCTCGCCGGAACGGTTCCTCAGTGTCACCGCCGACGGGCGCGCCGAGTCCCGTCCGATCAAGGGCACCCGGCCGCGCGGCACGACCCCGGAGCAGGACGCCGCGCTGCGCCGCGAGTTGGCCAGCGACGAGAAGGACCACTCCGAGAACCTGATGATCGTCGACCTGGTCCGCAACGACCTGGGCCGCTGCGCCGAGACCGGCTCGGTGGAGGCGCGTGAGCTGTTCGAGGTGGAGACCTACGACACCGTGCACCAACTGGTCAGCACGGTAAGGGCGCGGCTGCGCGCCGACCGCAGCGCTGTCGACTGTGTGCGCGCGGCGTTCCCCGGCGGGTCGATGACCGGTGCGCCCAAGATCCGCACCATGCGGATCATCGACCGTCTTGAGGGAGGCCCGCGCGGTGTCTACTCAGGCGCCATCGGCTACTTCTCGCTTACCGGCGCCGCCGATCTGAGCATCGTGATCCGTACCGCCGTGCTCACCCCCGGCCGGATCCGCTATGGCACCGGCGGTGCCATCGTGGCGCTCTCCGATCCTGAGCAGGAGTTCGAGGAGACCGCGGTCAAGGCCGCACCGCTGCTCGCGCTGACCGGCGGCGAGTTCCCGCAACGCCACATGGCCCGCACCAGCCCGCACGGCGACGCCGACTGACCGCGCCGCCGAGCGACCGCCGCCGCCCCACGGCACGATGGCCAACGCGCTGCCGCACGCCGTCGGCGCGGCCCTCGCCGATCCGGGACGGCCGACGGTCTCACTGTCCGGAGACGGTGAACTGGACATGCTGCCCGGAGAGTTGGTTCCGCGTACCGGTAACGTTCCCGAGTGCCACACAGCACATGAACAGCGCATTCGGGAGCACAGCACGGTGAAGCGGCACAACCAGCGGAGCAGGTTCTACGGTGCGCTGGCGGGCGCGGTCACCCTGGCCGTCACCACCAGCGGCTGCGGCGCGGCGGACTCAGCGTCCGACTCGGCACCACCCCCTGCCACCACCACCGCCACCGCGAGCGCGTCCAGCAGCGCACCGGCCGTGGACGCCGCGGCCTGGCGCAAGTGGGGCCTGACACCGCTGCCCGCGGCTCCCGAACCGCCCGCCGACAAGCCCCTCAAGCTCTCGGCCACCGGCCCCGTTCCGGTGTTCGCACACATCCCGACCACGCAGAAGGTCGTCTTCCTCACCCTCGACGACGGGGCGGAGAAGGACCCGAAGTTCATCGAGATGATCCGGGACCTGAAGATCCCCATCACGATGTTTCTGATGAACGACGCCATCAAGGACGACTACGGGTATTTCAAGCCGCTGCAGCAGTTGGGCAACCACATCCAGAACCACACCCTGCACCACCCGGTGATGAACACCGTGCCGCTGGCCCGCCAGAAGGAGGAGGTGTGCGGGGACCAGAAGATCCTCACCCACCAGTACGGCACCGCGCCGCTGCTGTTCCGGCCGCCGTACGGCGCGTACAACGCCGCCACCAAGACAGCGGTGGGCGAGTGCGGCCCCCGGGCGATCGTGTGGTGGCGCGAGTCGATGCAGATCAACGACATGCAGTACCAGGCCGGGGACCACAAGCTGCGCCCCGGCGACATCATCCTGGCCCACTTCCGTGGCCCCAAGGAGCTCAAGGGCGCCACCATGACCGAGATGTTCGGCAACCTCCTCAAGCGCGTCCAGGAGCAGGGCTTCGCTGTCGCCCGCCTTGAGGACTACATCCAAGCTCCCGCGGCGTAGGGACGGTTGGACGGGCTTGGTGGGGCGTTCACCGCCGTGGCGGGATCCTTTCGGTGCGGACCGTAGGCGGGCCCCGCCGAAGAACCCGCCGGGCGGCCTTACCTCGGCCTTCGCATCGGCCGTAGGCCGACCGCTCTGGACCAGCGCACGGCGCGCGGCGCGGGGGCCGACTCCACTGCCGGATCGGTTTCGGAACCGCCCGGCGCCGGGTCGGAGCGGCCGCTGGCACCGGCGGCCACCACGACCTCCTCCAGCAGTCCCCGAACGTGTTCACCGGAAACGCGGTAGAAGACCCGGGTGCCATCCCGCCGGGAGGTCACCAGTCCCGCCGCGCGCAGCTTCGCCAGGTGCTGTGAGACCGCGGCGACATGGGCGCCGACCAGCTCCGCCAACTTGCCCACCGGCAGCTCCTGTTGGCTGAGCGCCCACAGCAGACGGAAGCGTGTGGGGTCGGCCAGCGCCTTCAGCACCGCGACCGCCGCCTCCACCCCGTCGCTATACGGTCCGTCCGAACCTCGGCCATCCGATTCCCGTGACGAAGCTTGCGCGTCCATGCAAAGAGGTTAACCGGCCAACCCTCGGACTTCACTCGGTGTGGTGGGGCAGCTCCTCGCGTGGATCGGTGCACCGGCGCCCGCCCCCGCGTGGCCGTCGCGCACGGCGGCGCCCCATGGCAGCCGACGGCAGCAGGACCCGCCGCCGAGACCGACCGCGCTCACGCGGGCCCGCGTACACCGCCGGTCGTACGCACGTCAGTCCCGGGGCGCATATCGGCCGACGTGAGGTTCCGTCCCGCGGGGATCGTGCCGCTTGGCGGAGCCGCCTAGCGTGGGGACGCCGCCGGACCCGTCCGGGGCGGCGCACGCCGACGAGGAAGCAGCATGATCGAAGCCACCGCACTCACCAAACGCTACGGGCCCAAGACCGCCGTCGCGGATCTCAGCTTCCAGGTCAAGCCCGGCGTGGTCACCGGCTTCCTCGGGCCGAACGGCGCCGGGAAGTCCACCACGATGCGGATGCTGCTCGGCCTCGACACCCCCACCTCCGGCACCGCGCGGGTCAACGGCAAGAGCTACGCCGACCACGCGGCGCCGCTGCACGAGGTGGGCGCCATGCTGGAGGCTCGCGCGATCCACACCGGGCGCACCGCCTTCAACCACCTGCTGGCCCTCGCCGCCACCACCGGCATCCCGCGCTCGCGGGTGGACGAGGTGATCGAACTGGTCGGGCTCGCCGACGTGGCCCGCAAGCGCGCGGGCGGCTTCTCGCTGGGCATGGGACAGCGCCTCGGCATCGCCAGCGCCCTGCTCGGTGACCCGGCGACGGTGATCCTGGACGAGCCGGTCAACGGTTTGGACCCCGAGGGTATTCTCTGGATCCGCAACCTGCTGAAGGGTCTCGCGGCCGAGGGCCGTACGGTGTTCGTCTCCTCCCACCTGATGAGCGAGATGGCGCTCACCGCCGAGCACCTGATCATCGTCGGCCGCGGTCGGCTGATCGCCGACACCTCGGTGGAGGAGTTCACCCGGCAGGCGTCCACCAACACCGTGCGGGTCCGCACCCCCGACGCCGAGCGGCTGCGCGAGCGGCTGGCCGGGCCCGACGTGACGATCACCAGTGAGGAGGCCGGTGTGCTGACGGTCTCCGGGCTGAGCAGTGAGCAGATCGGCACCCTCGCCGCCGAGCACCAGGTGGTGCTGTACGAACTGGCCACCCAGCAGGCCTCGCTGGAAGAGGCGTTCATGGAACTGACCAAGGACGCGGTGGAGTACCAGGCGGTCCCCTCCGCCACCCGCACGCACGTGACCGAAGGAACCGCAGCATGACTTCCGCGACCATCTCCACTCCCGTGCGCAGCGGGAAGGTCACTCAGGGCCGGGTCCTGAACTCGGAGTGGATCAAGTTCCGTTCGCTGCGCTCCACCTACCTCACCCTGCTGATCGCGGTCGCCGCCATGGTCGGCATCGCGCTGCTGGCCTGCTGGGCCGCAGCCAACCGCTGGCAGCACCTGCCGATGGCGGAGCGGGCCAGCTTCGACGCCGCCGGGCGCAGCATCGACGGCTATGTCTTCGCCCAGCTCGCCATCGGCGTGCTCGGTGTGCTGGTCATCACCGGCGAGTACTCGACCGGCATGATCCGCGCCACGCTGTCCGCGGTGCCCCGGCGGCTGCCGGTGCTGTGGGCGAAGATGGCGGTGTTCGGCGGGGTGACCCTGGTGCTGGCCTCCATCGCCTCGCTGCTGTCCTTCTTCGCCGGCCAGTCGATGCTCGCCTCCCAGCACATCCAGACCACGCTGTCGGCGCCCGGTGTGCCCCGGGTGGTCTTCGGTACGGCGATCTACCTCACCCTGGTCGGGCTTTTCGGCGTCGCCATGGGCGCGGTGACCCGGTCCACGCCGGGCGGCATCGCCAGCGTCTTCGGCATGCTGTTCGTGCTGCCGCTGATCCTGCACGCGCTGCCGTCCTCCTGGGTCGACGACATCGGCCCGTACCTGCCCAGCAACGCCGGGCAGGCGCTGACCGTGCTGCACGCCGAACCCCATCAGCTCGCGCCGTGGACCGGCGCCGGGCTGTTCGCCGGGTACGTGGCCGTGACCGTGGTGATCGCGGCCGTGCAGCTCAAGCGGCGGGATGCGTGACGAGGTACGACCACGTCGAGGGCCCCGGGGCGGAGTCGCCGCTCTGGGGCTCCGGCCTGCGGGCACTCGCTGACCGCCACCCGCTGATGGCGGACGCGGTGTCGGCGCTGGCGCTGGCCGTGGTTTCCACCGCGCCCGCGCATCTGGTCTTCGGCCGCCATCCGGTGCTGCTGTGCTACCAGCTCGGGCTGGTGCTTCCCCTGGTGTGGCGGCGCCGGGCGCCGTCCGCGGTCTTCGCGGTGGTCGCCGCGGTCGCCTTCGCGCAGTGGCTGTTCGCCGGACAGGCGCTGCCCGGCGATGTCGCGTTGCTGGCCGCCCTCTACACGGTGGCCGCGCACTGCCCGCGTCGCCGCACCCTGGTCGCCTTCACGGTGCTGGCGGCGGGCAACCTGCTGGCGGTCATCCGCTGGGCCGGGTCGGAACACGGCGTCAAGTCGTTCGTCGGGCTGTGCGGGCTGGCCCTGGCCGCCGGGACGATCGGCGCGAACATGCGCAACCGCCGTGCGTACCTGGCCGCGTTGGAGGACCGCGCGGCCCGGCTCGAGCGCGAACGTGACCAGCGGGCGCAGCTCGCGGTGGCGGGCGAACGGGCCCGGATCGCCCGCGAGATGCACGACATCGTCACCCACAGCCTGTCGGTCATGGTGGCGCTCGCCGACGGCGCCGCCTTCGCCGCCACCCGCGCGCCGCAGAAGGCCGCCGCCGCCATGGAACAGGTCTCCGGCACCGGACGGCAGGCGCTCACCGACATGCGGCGCTTCCTCGGCGTACTGCGCGCCGACGAACCCGACGCGCTGCGCCATCCGCAGCCCGGCATCGGTCAGCTCGACGGGCTGGCCGCGCAGGTCCGCGCGGTGGGACTGCCGGTGAGACTGCGGGTGGACGGCGATGTGGCCTCGGTACCGGCGGCGGCCCAACTGACCGTGTACCGGATCGTGCAGGAGGCGCTGACCAACACCCTCAAGCACGCCGCCGACGTCACCCGCGCCTCGGTCCGCGTAAGCTGCCCCGGCGACCGGGTGGAGGTCGACGTGCGGGACGACGGCCACCCCGTGCCGTCGTCCGGGCAGGGCGGGCACGGGATCCACGGGATGCGGGACCGGGTGGCCGCCTACGGTGGGCAGGTGGAGGCCGGGCCGCTGCCCGGTGGGGGCTGGCGGGTGGCCGCCTGCCTGAAGCTGGGGGACCCGGAACCGGTGAACGCGCAAGCCACGGAAGGGGAGTTGTGACGATCGGGGTGCTGCTCGTCGACGACCAGCCGTTGATGCGGGTCGCGTTCAACCTGGTGCTGGAGTCGCAGCCGGACCTGGCCGTGCTGGGCGAGGCCGGGGACGGCACGGAGGCGGTACGTCTGGCCCGGCAACTGCGGCCGGACGTGGTGCTGATGGACGTGCGGATGCCCGGCAAGGACGGCATCGAGGCCACCGAGGAGATCATCGCGGCCTGCCCGGACACCCGGGTGCTGATCCTGACCACCTTCGACCTGGACGAGTACGCCTTCGCCGGGTTGCGCGCGGGGGCCTCCGGTTTCCTGATCAAGAACGCGCTGCCCGAGGAGCTGTTGGCCGCGATCCGTACGGTCGCCGCCGGTGACGCGGTGGTCTCGCCCCGGGTGACCCGGCGGCTGCTGGAGACCTGCGCGCACCAACTGCCCACCCATGACGGGCCGGTGGACTCCCGGCTGGAGCGGCTGACCGCCCGGGAGCTGGAGATCCTCACCGAGGTGGCCAAGGGCAAGTCCAACGCGGAGATCGCCGCGGAGCTCCATCTGGCGGAGGCCACCGTGAAGACCCACCTCAGCCGTGTCCTGGTCAAGCTCGAACTGCGCGACCGGGTACAGGCGGTGGTCTTCGCGTATGAGACCCGGCTCATCAAGCCGTCCTGAACCACTTCCCCAAATTCCGACACGCACAGAAGTTGACCCGCTACATTCTGTGTGCGAAAAGTGTACGAAGCGCTCGGCGGGGAGTGGCGGAGCGAGGCGCGGGAGGGCCATATGGACAACACGCGATCGGGCGGCGACGCCGCGGGACCGCATGACGACGATCCAGCCTGCCATCTCGACCGGCTGCTGGCCCGGGCGCACAACGCGGCCGAGTTGGACCCCGCGCTGCTGCTGCGGCTGCGCGGCGCGCTGATGCACTGTGTGGACCTGCACTCGATGCGCTTCTCCAAGGGGCCGACCCGCACCCGCGGCCACCGCACGGTCAAACACGTCTTTCTGCTGCCCGACGGCGGCAGCGCGACGCTGTGGGAGGTCGAGGACGACACCGGCGTAGGCGGCGAGGTGGCGCGTGAGCTGTTCACCTGCCAAGAGGCGGTGGAGCGGCGGCTGCGGGAGCGGTTCGCCGACTCGGTCTTCCCCGAGTTCGACTTCGGCCAGGGGCGGTTGATCGCGGAGGTGCACTTCGATGTGCGCCGCGAAGGGCCGTACGGCGGTGCGGGGTTCGCCGAGGCGCGTCACGAGTACGCGCAGGACGACTTCCCGGATCCGATGGATCCGGGCGCGTGGTGAGCTACAACTCCACGGAGACCGGGGGCTGTTCGCGCTCCCGGCGGAAGACGTACGCGGCGACCGCGCCCGCGCCGAACAGGGCGATCAGCGAGACCGCGGTGGCCAGCCAGGTGGCGCCGAACCACTTGCCGCCCACATAGCCGAGGCCCACGCCGTAGGCCGCCCAGGCCAGACCGGCCAGCGCGGACCAGGGCAGGAACTCGGCCGGGCGGCGGTGCGCGGCGCCCGCGCCCAGGCTCACCACGGAGCGCCCGGCGGGCGCGAACCTGGCCAGCACCACCAGCGCGCCGCCGCCGTGCAGCAGCACCTGGCCCAGCCGCTCCTGCGCGGCGGCCAGCCGACGGGACCGCTCCAGGCGCCGGTCCAGCCAGCCGCCGCCGCGGTAGGCGAGCCGGTACGCCGCCAGGTCGCCCAGGCAGGACGCGGTGGACGCGCACAGCAGCAGTTCCACCACGTCCGCGAAGCCCTTGGCCCCGTTGGAGCTCGTGGTGCCCGCCGTGGCGGCCGATATCAGCAGCACCCCGCTGGGCAGCACCGGAAGGAAGACGTCGAGCAGCACGGAGAGCCCGACCAGCAGAAGGACCCATGGCGAGTCGACAAGTGAACCCACTCGATCGAACACCGTCGTTTCTCCTGGTCCGCACGCACTGTCAGGGCGGGCGGTCTGCGCGCCACAGCCGTACAGCGTACGCGCGGGGCCCCCTGCGTGATCGCGTGGGGCGGCGTGACGTTCTTCTCACAACGGACCCACAGCGACGAAGTGGCCGCCGTGGGTCCCTGAGCCCGATCAGGCGGCGGCGACCTCGGCGGTGCGGGTCCGCCGGGCGGTGAACAGCGACTCCAGCGCCCAGGCGCCCGGGCCGGTGAAGACGATCAGCAGGAACACCCAGGCGTACAGCGCGGCGGCCTCGCCGCCGTTCTGCAGCGGCCACAGCGCCACCTTGGCGTGCACGGTGAAGTACGCGTACGCCATCGAGCCGGAGCTGATCAGCGCCGCGACCCGGGTGCCCAGGCCCAGCGCCACCAGCGCGCCGCCGACGAGCTGGATCACCGCGGCGTACCAGTACGGCCAGACGCCGGTGGCCACCGTGCCGCCGTGCGTGCCCGCGGCGCCGCCCAGCACACCGAACAGGGAGGCGGCACCGTGGCTGGCGAACACCACACCGACCACGATCCGGAACAGCGCGAGGACATGGGGCTTGGCGGTCTCGATGAAGGGCATGGGTCGCTCCTCGGTCGGTGGGGGACGGAACCGAACAGCACCCGAGATTAGGTGACGCTAACTAAATTCTGCAAGTTTCAAGTATGTTGCCGGGCGCCCCCTCTGCCCTACCGTGGGCCGGTGCCCGCCGCCTCGTCCACCACCCTGCTCCCGGTGAACAACACACTGGCCGTGGTGCTGGCCGCACTGCTCATCGCGGCCACCACCGTGGCGTCCTACGCCCGCTTCAAGGACGACCGGGAGAACTATCCGCGCGCCATCGCCCTCGCCGGACTGCGCGCGGTGGTCCAGCTGGCCGCCGTCGCCCTGGTGATCGGCTGGGTGGTGCGCCATCTGCCCGCGCTGCTCGGCTTCGTCTTCGTGATGTACGCGGTCGCCGCCCGCACCGCCGGGCGCCGCATCACCCGTGACCGCACCTGGTGGTGGGCGGCCGTACCCGTGGCCGCGGGCGCGCTGCCGGTGGTCGCCCTGCTCGTCGTGGTCGGACTGGTACCGCTCAAGGGCGTGGCGCTCATCCCCGTCGCCGGAATTCTGATCGGCGGCGCGCTCACCGCCACCGTGCTGGCCGGGCAGCGGGCGCTGGACGAGCTGCGCACCCGGCACGGCGAGGTGGAGGCCGGGCTGGCGATCGGGCTGCCGGACCGGGAGGCACGGCTGGAGATAGCCCGCCCGGCCGCCGCGACGGCGCTTGTCCCCGGCCTGGACCAGACCAGGACCGTGGGCCTGGTCACATTGCCCGGCGCGTTCGTCGGGATGCTCATCGGCGGCGCGTCACCGCTGAAGGCGGGCGTGGTCCAGCTGTTCGTGCTGATCGCGCTGCTCGCCGTGCAGGCGGTGGCGGTGACCGTGGTGCTCGAACTGGTGGCCCGCGGCCTGCTCACCCGGGAGGGGAACGGCCGGTGACCGGTTAGGCTGGTCTCCAGCAGAAGGGGAGTAGCTCAACGCCGGACCGTCGACATACTGCCGAACCCACTGGGTTTCGGCCGGCGCCCGGAGGCGGGTACGTCGAGAACGTACCGCGCCAGCGAGACCTTCGGCCGCAGTGTCCGACGCTGCCGTGCCGAAGCGACCCCTCTCCCGAGGAAGCCCGGCGCGGCACATGAGCGCCCTAGGAGCCTCCACCCGTGTTCAGCCTCACCGTCGCCGCGATCGTGTTCGGCGTCATCTTCGTCGCCGAACTGCCCGACAAGACGGCGCTGGCCAGCCTGGTGCTCGGCACGCGCTTCCGGGCCAGCCATGTCTTCTGCGGCATCGCCGCCGCGTTCGCGGTTCATGTGGTGATCGCCATCGCCGCGGGCAGCCTGCTGACGCTGCTGCCGCACCGTTGGGTGCAGGGCGTGGTGGGCCTGCTGTTTCTGGGGGGCGCGGCCGTACTCCTCCGGCACAAGGACGAGGACGACGACGAGGCCGTCAACGCGCCGAAGAACCAGGGGTTTTGGCGGGTCGCGGGCAGCGGCTTCATGCTCATCCTGGTCGCCGAGTTCGGCGACCTCACCCAGATCATGACCGCCAACCTGGCCGCCCGCTACGGCAGTCCGCTCTCCGTGGGGGTCGGTGCGGTGCTGGCGCTGTGGGCGGTCGCCGGGATCGGCATCGTCGGTGGCCGGGCGCTGATGAAGCGGGTGCCGCTGCCGCTGATCACCAAGGTCGCGGCGGCGGTGATGGTGGTGATGGCCGGGTTCAGCTTCTACGAGGCGATCTCCGGCTGATGTGACGGAGGCGGCGGCACACGGACGGGTGTGCCGCCGCCGCTCGGCCGAGATGCGCCGCTCAGCCGATCCAGAGGGCGAAGCCGCCGTCCTCGGTGGGCTCCACCCGTATCTGGTCCAGGGTCTCGACGTGCGCGGTCGCGTTCAGCGCGGCGGCCCGCGGCCCCACGCCGACCACCCGCATTCCGGCGGCCAGGCCCGCGGTGACGCCCGCCTCGGAGTCCTCGAAGACCACGCAGTCCGCGGGCGCGAAGCCCAGTTCCGCGGCGCCCTTCAAGAAGCCCTCGGGGTCCGGCTTGCTGGCGCTCACGCACTCCGCGGTGATCCGCACCAGCGGCATCGGCAGTCCAGCGGCGGTCATCCTCGCCTCCGCCAGGGCCGCGTCGGCGGAGGTCACCAGGGCGTGCGGCAGGTCGCGGAGCGCGGACAGGAACGCCGGTGCGCCCTCGATCGGCACGATGCCCTCGGTGTCGGCGGTCTCCTGGGCCAGCATCCGGGCGTTGTCCGCGTGGTTCTCGGCCATCGGCCGGTCCGGCAGCAGTACGGCCATGGTCGCGTACCCCTGGCGGCCGTGTACGACCTTCAGCACCTCGACCGGGTCAAGTCCGTGCTGGTCCGCCCAGCGCCGCCAGCAACGCTCCACCACCGCATCGGAGTTGACCAGCGTGCCGTCCATGTCGAGCAGCGCGGCCTTGAACACACCGATCGTCGTGGGCATGTCGCACTCCTCGGCTCTGGCGGAACGGGACAAGCGGCCCCGCTCGAAGGTCAGGGGGATGCGAGCGGGGCCACTTTGTTCTCCTACGATACAAAAGATGGCCCGCGCCGCCAAACCTGCCGTCCGGCTCGCGCCGGGCGGTGCCGTGGCGAGAAAGGCAGTGGCCCCACTCGCCGGTCAGGGGAAACGAGTGGAGCCACTTTGTTTCTCAAAGATACAAAAGAGTGCCGGGTACTGCCAACAGCACCGGTCAGTGGGGTCGGTTGCCGTTGCGCCCCGGCTCGGTCAGCGTCAGCGCCGCCGCGGGCGGTGACGGCTTGGGGCGGCGCGGCTCCCGTACTCCGGCGGGCGGTGGGCCGCCAGGACCGTTGCGCAGTCCGGGCCTGGCCCGGCGGCGGGCCAGCAGCCGGGCCAGGAGGAGCAGTGGGAGCACCGGAAGGAAGAGCAGCAGCCAGGGGCTTCTGGATCGGGTCATACGCCCACGGTGTGCCCTCGACCGGCACTGGCGAAAGGGCTACGAGGCCGACTCGTCCACGTACTGCAACAGCCCGTACGTAAAGTGCGCGACGTGGCGGACGCCGGTTGCCGGATCGGTGAAGGCGAGCCGCCAGCGGGTGGGGGCGTCGCCCTCCAGCGGCTGGGCGGGCGGGAACGCCCGAGCCACCTCGTCGACCGTGCAGCACCACGGCGTGAGGTCGGCCCCGGTGCGCAGCTGCGGGGCCGGGGCGCCGGGCGCCCGCACCAGCCACTCGTTCCACACCCGGCCGCCCGGGGCCACCATCACCTCGTACCGCAGGTCGGGCCAGAGCGGCAGCGGCCACACCAGTGCGCGGCAGGTCAGATCGCCGATCCGCCGGTCCTCGGCGGCCTCGGGGCGACCGAGGACGGTGAGGTAGCGGCGCTCGCCGTGCGGGAAGGTCCGCGAGCGGATCATCGCCTGCCAGCGGCGGTGCGCCTCGCGCGCTTCGGCGCGCGATGAGTCGAGGGTGCGCAGGGCTTCTTCCACCAGTTGTGGCTGGTGGTCGGCCATGCGGCGGAGGAGGACGAGCTGGAACTGCTCGGGGCCGAAGCCTGGGA
>NZ_JANFNH010000031.1 GCF_024436055.1 Streptantibioticus rubrisoli
ACCTCACCTGTGCCCGGCTGTGGTTGACGGAAGCCAGCACGCTGGTGCTGCGCAATGGGCTGCGGCTGCTCGGAGTCTCGGCACCGGAGCGAATGTGAGTACGGACCGCTGCCCACTCCCCGCTAAGAGGCGGTACTCCCCCCGGTGTTTCATCCCGGGGGAGGAGGGGGCTGCGATCTAGCTGATGCTCTGGGTCCTTCACGAAACCGCCTGCGCAGCTCGGCGCGATCCAGAGCGTTTCCGACGCCGTGATCACGCCAGCCGTGATCAAGATCATCCCACGGCAGGAATCAGTGACGTGACGCCCCGAGGAGACGCTGCGCGCTTCCCTCGGCGACTCTCGCGCCATCACCGCCTTGGAGGCATCACGCGTCCAGGACCCGAGCCCGGCGGTCCGGAAGAAGGCGGGCTGGTACGCACCAGGCGGGACCATCTGCGGACGGACCGCCCGCCACAGCCCCAAGTAACGGCAGAGCACTTGGGCTTCCACCCGCGTCGGCAAGTTCCCGCTGCGCCAGGCATCGTTGCGTGCCTGCTGGTGGCCGAGGTCAGGCTGGGACTGCCGGGCACCTGCCCGGTTTCGGTGGGCGTTGCGAGTCGTGGGCGGCTTCCCTATGGCGGTTCGCGGTTGGCTTCCGCTTCGTGGTGCTGGCTCTGGTGGGGTTAGCGGGCGAGGGAGACGGCGAAGGGCTTGAAGCCGTGTCGGCGCAGCAGGTGGGGAACGACCAGGATCATGGCCTCGGTGGCGCGGGCTGTGGTGATGTCGCCCAGGTCTTCGATCCATGCGGGTTGCCAACCGAGGTCGCCGAGGAGGTCGGTGACGGTTTTCTTCGCGTGCTCGTCGTTGCCCGAGAGGTAGACGGTCGGTGGGGTGGCGAGGGTTTCGGGGTGGGTCATGACTGTGAAGAGCATGGTGTTGAGGGTTTTGACCACACGGGTGTCGGGGAGGGCGGCTTGGAGTTGTTCGGCGAGGCTGCTGCCGGGGTAGCACAGGTCGCCGGGCAGGCCGTCGTCGGTGTCGCGGGTGGCGTTGGAGACGTCGATGAGGATTTTTCCGGCGAGTTCGGTGCGTAGGTCAGTGAGGCGGTCCAGGGCGCTGTCGCCGGGCGTCGCGTTGATCACGATGTCTGTGGTGCGGGCGGTGGTGCGCTGGTCGGTGAAGGAGATGCGGGGATCTGCGTTTTCGGCTGGAGCTGCGGTCCGCTCCTTCGGGTTGCGGCGGCCGAGTACGACGTGGTGTCCGGTGGCGGCGAGCTTGCGGGCGAGATTTGCGCCGACGCGGCCGGTACCCAGGATGCCGATGCTGGTCATGAGGTGATGCTCCTTGCGAGTGTTGGTGGGGCGAGCGGGAACGCGGAGTGCTTCGCGGTCAGGCGATCGGCGAGAGGACGCTGAGGGCGGCGGCATGGATGCCGGGGGCGGCGGCCAGGAAGTCGCGGCTGCCCGTGCTCCAGGGCCTGCCCGCCAGGTCGGTGACGGTGCCTCCGGCCTCGCGGACCAGCAGGGCACCGGCGACCAGGCCGGAACGGACGTCGGAGAACTGCCAGAAGGCGTCCATGCGTCCGGCGGCGACATGGATGAGTTGCAACGTGGCGGGAACGGACACGCGTACGACGAGGCCGCCCGTGAGCATGGCGGTGACCGACTCGCCGATCCGTCGGAAGGTGCGCTCGTCCTCGCCGGGCTTGGCCTGGCCGGTGCCGACGAGTGCGGCGCCCAAGTCGGTCTTGGCGGATACCCTCAGTGGTCGGTCGTTGAGGTGGGCGCCGCGGTCGGCGACGGCGGTGTAGGTGTCGCCGGTCAGCGGCAGGTGGACGACGGTTAGGACCGGCTGGTTGTCGCGGACCAGGGTGGCGGTGACAGCCCAGTCCGGCATGGCGTGGACGTGGTTGATGTTGCCCTCGGCGGGGTCGACGACCCACCATTCCCCGGGTGGGAGCGCGCCGCCAGCCAGCTCGTCCTCGGCCCACTGCGATCCTCGCCTTGCCCGCAGCAGTGGTTCCCGCAGCACGTCCAGCACGGCGTCGTCGTTGGCGTGGATCTCGTCGATGACCTCGCTCAGGCTTACGCCTCGGGCGTGCGGGGTGTAGCGGTCGCGCAGCGTGAGGCCCGCGGTCTTCACCGCGGCGGTCACGTCGGAGATCAGCGTTGGGTCGGTGTCGAAGGGCATGGCTGTGCTCACGGTCGGCTCCCTGGGGTTCGGTCAATGCGGGGCGGCTTGCCGCGCCCGCACGTCGACGGTAGGCAGCCTGAGAGATAACAACAAGTGCATGCTTTTCACTCGTAGAGTTACTCTCATGCAACTGGATTTGAACCTGCTCACGGCCCTAGACGCGTTGCTGGAAGAGGGCAGTGTCGCCGGTGCCGCGGCCCGCCTGCACGTCACCGCACCGGCGATGAGCCGCTCCCTGGGCCGCATCCGCAAGGTCACCGGTGACCAGATCCTGGTCCGCACCGGCCGCAGCATGGTTCCCACCGCCCGCGCGCTGGCCATGCGCGCCTCAGTCCATGCTCTGGTGCAGCAGGCCCACCAACTGCTGTCCGCACAACAGGAACTCGATCTGGCGGTGCTGGAGCGGGAGTTCACCGTGCGTTGGCACGATGCTCTGACCGCCGCTTGCGGAACTGCCTTGATCGCCGCGGTCCATCGCCAGGCCCCTGGCGTCCAGTTGTGCCTGCTCGCCGAACCCAGCACGGACACCGCCGAGTTGCGCCGGGGTGAGGTCGACCTCGAATCCAGCTCCAGTCGGCCTACGCTCCCCGACATCCGCCACCGCCTCGTCGGCCGCGACCGGCTCGTCGTCGCCGTCCGCCCTGGCCACCCGCTCGCCGAAGGCCCGCTGAGCGTCGAGCGCTACGCGGCCGCTGAACACCTCACCATTTCGCGGCGCGGGCGCCTGCGCGACCCGGTCGACGACGCCCTGACCGCGCGCGGCCACGAACGCCGCGTCGTCGCCGCAGTACCCACCACCGCCACCGCGCTGCAACTCGTCCTCGACGCCGACTTGGTGGTCACCGTTCCCGAGGTGGTCACCCGTGCGGCTCGGGACCAACTCCGCCTGACCACACTGCCGTTGCCACTGCCGATGCCCGACGTCCCGCTCTACTTGCTGTGGCACCAGCGCTACGACGGCGACCGCGCCCATACCTGGCTGCGCGACCTGGCCACCGAAACCGTGCAGGCACTGTTCGCACCACCGACCGGCTCCCTACAGACCGTCACCTTGCGTACAGAGCACTGACTGCCAACCCCAGACAGTGCACAAGACAAGCCGTGATCGCCCTGAGCTGGACATCCCTACCCCTGGCAGAAAGCACCGGTTAGCCTCGCGTTTTCACCAGCCGGGGCATGCTCGACGGCTGTTCGCCATGGCCGTGATCGTGACTGTCCTCGGCATCATCAACGCGCTCTGGCCATGTCCGTGGTCGACTGAGCACCGGAAATCGGCATGCTGCGGGCCATCGGGCTGGACCGGCACGGTGCCAAGCGCATGGTGCGCCTGGAGTCGCTGGCCATCTCCGTTTTCGGCGGTCTCCCGCAACTCGTCCTCCCCTGGGGAGGCCTGGCCCTCTTCGTGGAGCTGTCCGGCCTGGTGGGGTGCTCGCGCCCCCTGTCCCCGCCCGTCGCGCCGCACGGCTCGACCTGCTCAATGCCATCAAGGCGGAGTAGGTCGTGGTCCCGTAGAGGGCGGCGTGCGGGGCGGCGGCCCCGATGCGGCAGTCAGGGCCGGTGGTCGGCCACAGCGCGGCCAGGCCAGATGGAGGCGGCGGTGGATGCAACGACGAAGGGGTATTGACGCTGGCGGTCCAAGTACGCCGGGTGTTTTCGGCCCGTGTTGGCCGTTCCCCTCCAGGTGGTGGGAGCGTTAGTCGTGGGGGAGAGGCTGGCGGGCCACCCGGGTTGGCGGTGGCCCGCCACGCATGGGAACAGCACGCTCACCGCGGGGCGTTCGCGGAGTCGGCTGCCGGGTTAGCAGTTGTACTCGGACTGGGCTTCGAGGCTGATCCGGGTGAGCGGACGTTGTCGGTCAATACTGTGTGGCGACTGGCGCGGGCTATGACGCGGCGCGTCTCGGAGCATCCCCTGGGTGCCCTGTGGTCGGCAGTCGTCAGAGCTTGTGCTTGAGACTGCTGTCGGGGTGGAGCCTGCCGGCCTCATCGAGGTCGTTGAGTACCGCGGGCAAGCCGACGCGCAGCATCTTGCGCCGGACGTGGCCCAGGATCTGGGCCATGAAGAACCCGCCGGTTCCTGTGAAGCCCGTATGGTCGTAGGTGAAGCGCGTTCCTGCGGCGTGAGGCTCGATCCGGTAGGCGACCTCGGTGGTGTCGCCGCCGCCGTGGTCGGTCCACGAGTAGCGCAGCAGTCGCGGCTCGTCCACTTCCAGCACGACGCAGTCGACGATGCCGCTCCAGCCCGGCTTCGGCTTCGCGATGAACTGGAACTCGGTGCCGACAGTGGTGGCGAATCCTTCCGGTCGTGCCCCCGCGCCGGTCGCCGTCCACAGGGGAATGAGCGCTGGGTCGGTGACGGCGCGCCAGACCTTCGTGGCGGAGTGCGGATAGTCGTGGACGATGTGGATGGCGCTCATGGGGCTCCCAAGGCAGTCGGGCGCGGACGTCTCACCGGAGAAAATTACAGCAACTAAAAATATACAGTAGCAGTAATGATCTGGTGGCTGGACTACGCTGTCACGCGTGAGCACGGTGGACTGGACGGGATGGCGCAGGCGGGCGGGGGAACCGGCGGCCGAGGGATTGCGGGAGCGGAAGAAGCGTCTGATGCGGCAACGCCTGTCGGACACAGCGACCGAGATGTTCCTGGAGCGCGGCTTCGACGGCGTTCGCGTAGCGGAGATCGCTCAGGCGTGCGGAGTCTCGGAGAAGACGGTTTTCAACTACTTTCCCAGCAAGGAATCGCTCATCCTGGACCTCGATGAGACCACGATGACCGCCCTGCGCACCGGTTTGGCCGTGCCTGGCCGCTGTCCGGTCGACGCGGTGCTGCGGATCCTGTCCGACGAGTTGCACGGCATGACGTCGTGGATCGGCGCACAGGAGGACCCGGTCCAGGCCGCCGCCATGATCAGGCGCTTCCGCGAGCTGATCCGGTCCACGCCGTCGCTGCGCGCCTATCACCGCGACATGACCGACCGTCTCATCGGCGTCGCAGCCGAGGCGCTGGCGCAGCGCACCGGGATGAGCCCGGATGATCCAGAGCCGCAGATCGCGGCAACGGCTCTGCTCGGGCTGTGGCCCATCCAGTTCCGGAGCCTGGGAAAGCATCTGGAGAGCGTTCGCACGCCTCAGCAGGTGCACAAGGCGGTGACCGCCGACGTCCGCCGTGCAGCCAAGCTCATCGAGGCTGGTCTGGCCTCGTTCAAGGCCCTGGGGGAACCGCCGGATACCCATGCCCGCAAGGCACTTTGAGCAAGAGCAATGCCTGCCGACTCGTTGACCGACTCAATGCCCGCCGACTCGTTGACACGCTCAGCCACCTCCCCACCCGCGAGGGTGGGAGCGAACACGGCCATCTCTGGGAATCCTCGAGAGAGGCGAAGCCGGCGGCAGGCCAGTCGTCTTCCCGTGCCCCTCACGCGAGCGTCGAGGATGTCATGTCTTGCGTGCCGATGACGGAGAGCAGCCTCAGCTGAGCCGCGCCCTCGGTGCCGGGTGGGGCACTGAACCACAGCAGGCGCTGGCGTCCGTCCTCGCTGAACAGGCTGTGGCAGTCCAACTCGATGACGCCCAGGGCGGGATGGACGATGCGTTTGTGGTCGGCTCGCCGCAGGGCGACGTCGTGGGTGTCCCAGAGGGTGGCGAACTCCCGGCTGTGTCCGCGCAGCATGGCCACCATCTGGCTCACCTGCCTGTCGCTGCCGCGCCGGGCGGCGACTGCCTGGAGGTCGGCAACGAAGACCCGGGAGTGGTGGGGGTGGTCCTCGGGCGGATACAGGCTCCGGGCCTTGGGGTCGGTGAACCAGCGGTAGACGAAGCTTGCCTCAGGACCGTGCAGCGCCGGGGGGCGGCCGATGAGTGCGGCGGCCAGCGGATTTTGGACGAGGGTTTCGTGCAGGTCGGTGATGACTTGGGCAGGGGTGGCGGTGAGCTGGTCCAGCAGGCCGAGCAGACCGGGCTGGACATGTGAGGTGGGGCCGTGTGCCGCCGCAGGGAGGGGCCGGTCGGCGAGGTGGAACAAGTGGTCGCGTTCGTCGCCATTCAGCCGCAGCGCCCGGGCCAGCGCGGCCAAGACCTGGGCCGAGGGCTGGGCGCCACGCCCGCGTTCCAACTCGGTGTAGTAGTCCGCGGACAGCCCGGCCAGGTGGGCGACCTCCTCGCGCCGCAGACCGGGCACCCGGCGCCGCGGGCCGGTGGGCAGGCCGACGTCCGACGGGCGGATGCGGTCGCGTCGGGACTTTAGGAACGCGGCAAGTGCGGAATGGTTCACGTCCCTATCGTCGCGCGCACCGGTGGACGCAAGCCAGGGGATGGCAACCCCTGGGTGGGGACAGCCCTAGCTGGTGCGGGCACACCGAATCACTCTGGAGCCACGAGCGGGGCACCGCACCGGCGCCCCCTGGCCACGATCCATCCGCCGTGGCATCGCCTTGGCACCTCTAGCAGGAGTGTTCATGTCTGCCCAGGAAACCGCGGACCGCTACGCCACGTCCGAACCCCGCGCGGACCGACCTCGCGTCGCCAACGTCACGGGCGGCTCACGCGGGATCGGCCGGGAGACGGTGAGTCGGCTCGCGGCCGACCGATTCGCCGTCCTGATCGGCTACGCGGGCCACCGCGGACGGGCCGAGGCGGTCGTCGAGGAGGCCATCGCCGCCGGCGGCAGGGCGATCGCCGTCCAGACCGACGTCGCCGACGAGCAACAGATCTCCGCGCTGTTCGCCACCGCGGAGGCAGAGTTCGGGGGCGTCGACGTCGTCGTCCATGCCGCCGGGCGGGCTTTGTGGGCGCCCATCGCCGAACTGGACCTGGCGGAGCTGGACGCGCTCCACCGCACCAACATCCGCGGGACCTTCGTCGTCACCCAGCAGGCCGCGCGCAAGATCCGCAACGGTGGAGCCCCCCCCACAGACCCCAGCCCCGGCAGCGGTGAAGTCCTCTTCGCGCTCGCTGCTGGCGTCCGCGCCGAGTTCTTCGCCGCGTCGGGCTGGACGACCTGCTGACCGCAGGCAGCTTCCCGTAACCACATACCGAAAGAGAACCACGATGCCGTTCGCGAACTTCAAGGTCCCTGCCGGAAGCCTCGACGAGAAGCAGAAGGAGACGATCGTCACCCGTACCACCGAGCTGTACGTCGAGATCTACGGCGAACGCGCCCGGGCCAACACCATGGTCCTGGTCGAGGAGGTCGTGGACGGCGGTTGGGGCATCGGCGGCAACGTGCTGACCCTGGCCATGCTCCAACAGCCCACCGAAGACTGACGTCTTGGGGTGATCCACGGCTGGGGTCAAGCGGTCGCCGGGGCCGCCCCAGCCCAAACCAAGGCTGATGTTCCTCGGCGTTCGGCCTTGACACCATCGTGGTCGATGGCGGTACCGCCGTCGACCACGATCGGGCCGACCGGGTGGCGGCCCGGTGAGGGCGTCCATGTCCTGACGGAGGCGGCGAGTCAGGCTGCACAGTGGTTGCTGGCCGGTGATCTGGGCCTGCTCCAACCAGGCGGAGCTACCGCCAGCCTCACCCTGGAACGCAACTGTGGCCCTCAACCGCGTGCTTGAACACCTGGCCTGCTCACCGATGAGCTGATTTCTCGGCGCTCTCTGCCTCCGCTCCAGTACGACCACATCAACTTCCTGGCCGCGACGCCTTCACCCGGCCGTCGGCTCCGGGACCGCGGCCGCTCCGCGACCCGCACTGCGACGACGAGACGGACGACGGCGAGACGGACGACGGCGAGCCCGGCTGGCCACAGGCCCGCAGGGCCGAAAGCGGTTCGGCCAGGAGTCACCACCTATGACCCGCGGCCAAGGGCTGTCTCCGGTGCTTTCAGGCGCCGGTACGGCTTGCGCGGATCCGACTGCTGGGCGCAGGAGTTGAACACGGCGGCGGCCGCCTCGCACACCAGGACGGGGAGAAGTGATCTTCTCCGCGCTTCCGTCGCCTGAGTTGTAACGGGCGTACTCGGCCGGGAACGCCCGGTCGGTCGAGGTTCCCGTGACGTAGCGGCCATGCTCGCAGGCCCAACGCGGGGCCGGGCTCTGCGCACGGGCGTCTGCGATGATTTGGTCCAGTTCCCCGTCATCCTCGGCTGCCGCGCGCCGGATCACCTCGTTGTGCGGCAGCGGTAGGCGTGCGGTCAGGGCGCAGGCGGCGTCGAAGACACCGTCGAGGACGATGACAGCTGCCGGTCGCCGCTCATAGGCTCGCCGCGCGAGGCGCCAGGTAGCCGTCAAGACTGACGCCGAGCAGTGCGATGCGGGCCGGGTCGACGCCCGGCTGCCGGGTGAGTAAGTCCGGCCACGCGGCCGACCACGTTCTCCCAGTACGGCCGGAAGGTCAGCCCGCCCCGGTGGATGGCCCCGGGCTGGCCGGGGTCGTCGAAGGTCAGGACGGGGTAGCCGCGTTCCTGTCCGCCGACGGCGCCGAAGAAGTGCAACTCTTCGGCGGCGTCGTCGAATCCGGCTGCGCATCACCAGCGTCAGCTTCGAGCCATCGCCCGCCGCCCGGTAGAAGTAGCCGTGCAACACGGTGTCTTCGTACGGGATTTCCACCGGCGTGATCCCGGGGGATGTGGGCGATGGCATCACGAAAGCAGGGACACCACGCTCGTTGGCGTGGCGACGCGCGGGTCGTCGGGCTCGCCGTGCAGGAAGAACTCGGCCGCCCGGTAGGAGGTGGAAGCACGCAGTGAGTCCTGTCCTGTGCGCTGACGGGATGGCTTGCGCGGGCGTCGGCCTCTAGGTGACCGGCGGTGGACAGCCAGGCGTCGTGCCAGGCGTCGTGCCAGCCGTCGTAGTGGCCGGAGGTGACTGGTGAGGCCCTCGCGCCGACTTCGCCGACGTCCGAGCTGCCGTAGACGGCCAGGCCGGGGTTGCGCGAGGTCTCGAACCAGAACTGCTGATCGTCCGGGACGACCAGTTGCTTCAACGCATCTCCCTTTCCACCACGGCGCGGAAGGTCCGCGGGGGTCGACCGGTGAGACGGTGGACGGTGTCGGTGACGCGGTCCTCCGCCCCTCCGGCGATGGCACGGTCCATGTCGGCCAGCATCGCGGCGAACTCCGCCGGGATCTCCGCCGTGAGGCGATCGCGCATCTGCTCGTAGGACAAACGGCGGTGGACCACGGGCCGACTGGTGACCTCGGTGATGATCGTGGCGATGTCGTCGTGACTGAGCGCCTCGGGTCCGGTGAGGACGAGATCGGTGTTGGGGGCTTGCTCGTCGGTCAGAGCGCGGACGGCCACGGCCGCGATGTCCTCGGCGTCGACGAAGCCGACCCGGCCGCTCCCGGTGGCGGTCCAGATGATGCCGTCTGCACGGATGCTCACGGCGTGTGCGTGCGTACCGGTGAAGTTCTGCATGAACCACGAGGGTCGCAGTACCGCCCACTGGTCGAAGAGACCGGGAAGAAGCTGGTGCACCGCTCCCACCGCCGGGCCGCCCTCGGGGATGGCCGAGGAGCTCAGCAGCACCGCGCGCTGCACGCCTGCGGTGCGGGCCTGACGGAGGAACGGCAGCATGACCGCCGCGGGATCGAAGTCGCCCAGGGGTGGGATGAGGTAGACGCGGTCGACTCCGTCGAGGGCGGCGGCGTGGGTGGCGGGGTCGTACCAGTCGAAGGGGACCGGCTCGGCGCCGGCGACCGGGTTGGCCTGACGGCTGGCGGCTTTCACGTGGTGGCCAGCGGCCGTCAGCTGCGCGGCGGTGCGGCTGCCCGTGGTGCCAGTGGCGCCGATGACCAAAGTGGTGCCTGTGGCAGTCATCGGCTGCTCCCGGTGAAGTCGGTGCCGGGCTCGAGGACGGCGAGGGGGTTCCAGTAGTCGCGGTAGGAGGTGATATGCCCGTCTCGTACGGTCACGACGGCGATGTAGGTCATGTCGAAGGGAGCGTCGGTCTCCACCAGGCGGCCAACGCCCCGCATCTCGACAACGATGGTCTCCGGATCGGTGGTCTGATGGATTGTCAGGGCGGGGAAATCGTGCAGATCGATGTGGTCCGGGTAGTGGTGCATATAGGCGGCGACGGCTTCCTTGCCCTCCAGGCGCTGGGGCCAGCCCTCGGGGGCGAAGGGGAACTCCATGAGGCCGTCCTCAGCCCACAGGGCGACCCACGCGGCAATGTTCTTGTCCAGGAGCAGTCGCAGGCTGTGGCGGAACAGATCCACCGCAGAAGTCGGTGCGGACATGAGTATCCTCCAGCTTTAGAATCGGACCCTGGGTCCGGTTTGACGATACGGACCAAGGGTCCGGTTCGCAACTGGAGGAGAGCATGACTGAGCGCAAGTCCCGCAAGGACGCGGCCCGTAACCGGGAAGCCGTGCTCGCGGCCGCCGACGCCCTCTTCGCTCGCTGTGAAAGTCCCGCGGAGGTCACCATGGCTGACGTCGCTTCAGCGGCTGGCGTCGGTAAGGGCACGCTCTTCCGGGCCTTCGGTGATCGCGCCGGGCTGCTCCGCGCGCTGTACGAGGCACGGCTCGAACCGATCAGGCAGGCCGTCGAAGCGGGCCCACCGCCACTGGGACCCGCGACCCCACCGCAGGATCGCGTGCCCGCCCTGCTCGACGCCGTCCTATGCTTCAAACTCGACAACCGGCGCCTCGCGCTGGCCTTGGAGGAAAGCGGAAGCGGCAGCCCTTATCAGGCGGAGCATTACGAGCAGTGGCACGGCCTCCTCCAAGCCATGCTGGAGCAGATCCCCGGCCTGACCGACACCGACTTCACCGCCCACGCCCTGCTCGCCGCCACCCGAGCCGACCTCGTCGAGCACCTGACCGGAGGAGAGCGTGTGCCGCGCGAAAGGATGCGGGCGCAATTGGCGAACTTCGCCACCAGAGTTCTGGGCTTGGGCCCACTACAGGCATAGGCCGCCGAGGACGGATCGAGGATGCTGCCGAGCGTCCACTCCGGCGCAGCCCGTCTCGTCCGCGGCGACCAACTCCGCATCTGCTCACACGGTCAGCCGCTCCGACGGCGTCCGCTTGACCAGACGGATGATTCTTGACCGCTAGGCCTCGGTGATCCGTGGTTTGCGGCCCTATCCCGCCCAGATCTTCCAGACCGTCCAGGCCTGAGCGGTTGAAGGTGCAACCGCTATCGCGCCGTCTTCTCGCTTCAGCTCAACTCGACCGCGATCGCCGGAATCCACCAGCCCTCCCAACTCAACTCGAGCATCTGAGCGCCAACGCCGCATCCAGCGGTGCCTTCCGCACCCGCGCCAACCGACGCAGCACAGCTCCCTCCTCCGCATCACGGCTGCCCTGCTCGCAACGGCACCGGCAAGCACCCGCCCCGAGCACCCGAATCCGTCCCGCCATCAGGTGTTACACCCGCAGAAAGCGGACCCCAGCACTACCTAGCTGCGACCACAATCCTCTCTATCCAAAGGCTCCTTCAGTGACAAAACAGGACTCTCGAAAGCAAGGCGAATAGCTCGACGCGCAACGCCTTCAGGCGCGGATGAATGTGCAACGGCTGAAGGTCGCGGTTGAACGGCCGCTTGCGGTCGGCGGGACTGCTGCCGCGGACCTCACTCCGTCCCGGCCGTGGGCGGTGCCGCGGGCTGGCTTGAACTACACCAGCCTCTGCATCCAGCCGGTATCGGGCCAACCGGCCCTAGCGGAAGACCAGTCGACCGCTTAGCCGGATCTGAGTAATCCACGCCCATGGCACGGTGGCGACCGCGTAGGTGGCGATGAAACGGTCGTAGCGAGCTGCCTGCGAGCCCGTGGCACCATCACCCACGACCCATCTTCATGCCCGGGTCTGCGGCGTCCAGGCGGGCATGGGCGGCTGCCGCGAGGTCCGCATCGACCTCCACGCACAGCCCCCGAAGGACCAGGCTGAGTCTCAGCCAGCCCCCGAGTAGACGTGTCCCAGTCGGGCGCGCGGCCGCCACCCGACGCGCCCCAGTCCTCCCGACACCACTCCACCCGATCGGCACCCGGCCGATTGCGGCTACTCCGCCCGGCCCGCCAGTCCGGGCACAGCGCTACTTGGACTTGCCAGTCCCTGCCACGGCGGCACTCCGAGCGAAGGCGCACATGCTATCCACGAGATGGCAATAGGCTGGCAAATCTGGCGACTTGACAGGCGGACCAGCAAGCCACTGCTGCCACAGGCCGTCCGGCGCGAGGAACCGTGCCGGGTGCTCGCTGCCTAACGCCCGGTCGAGGGGCAGCAGCGCGCCCAACGCGAAGGCCTGGTCGTAGAACAGGTCGGACCTTCGCAGGTACCGCTCCAGGTAGGAGTCGAGCAGCTTGACGTCGGCCTCGGTGGCGAAGGTGGCGAGGCTGGCGCAGTATGCCGCCCCAGCGTATGGCCCTTCGCTCGCGAGCAGCAGTTCACCGATTCGGCTGCGGAACTCCGTCCTGCGGGACACGGCGATCAACCAGGCCGCTGTCTTGCGTTCACGCCCCCCGCCTTCCAGCAGGACGCTCAGCTCTTGTGGTGTGGCCTCGGCCGAGGCCCGCCCGATCTCCCGTCCACTGGCTTGGTTCCTTCTGCTGTGATTCGTTCCAGCTCAGGGGCCTCTGCCGCGTCGAGGCTGGCGAGGGTTGTGAGGGCGGCTTGCCGCTGGTGGTCGAGGTCGTCGTAGACCTCACGCAGTCCGCGCGTGAATGGGTCGTCCAGGGGATGGGCCTGTGCTTGGAGGGTGAAGCCGGGTGAACTCGTACCGACGCCTTCGAAGTCAAGGAGCACGCCTCCAGTTTTGGCCCCGCGGCTGAGTTCAAGCACCGCCACTCCCAAGCCGGGTGCCCGGTCATTCAGCCGGTGCGCCCCCGGGACACCCGGCCGGTTTCCGGCTACCCATCGGGGCGACCAACACCGATCGTGAGTCGACACAGAAAAGCCCAGTGACCCACGGGCTGTTGACGGAACAACGGAAAGGCTCACTCCTGTGAAACACCGCCCTGCTGCTCTCATGACCTCGCTGCTGGCCTCGACCGTGCTCCTGACCGCCCCGGCGGCGGCCCAGGCCGCACAGGTGCCCTCGGGCCGAACCATCCACAACGCTCCGGCCGCGCCGTCGGTTACCGGCCGCATCACCGGCGTCGGGGGGTGGTGCGTGGACGTCGCCGGTGCCAACACCGCCAACGGCACCCCGATCCAGCAGTACCGCTGCAACGGCACCGCGGCCCAGCAGTGGACGGTCGGCACGGACGGCACCCTACGAGCCCTCGGCAAGTGCATGGACGTCTACGGCGGCGGCACCAGACCGAACACCGCGGTGCAGCTCTACGACTGCAACGGCACCGGAGCCCAACACTGGGCGGTACGCGCGGGCAACATGCTGATGAACCCCCAGTCCGGGCTCTGCCTGTCCAGCAACGGCTACGGCATCCAGCTGTACATCTGGCGCTGTATTCCAACCCCCGGCGGAATATGGCACCTGCCCGCGTAGCCCTCGGCAGCGCGTCGAACTAAACCTCGCCCGCCGTCTCATCGAGGTACGCGCCTGCCGGACTCGGGCAGGCAGCCAGCCTGGACACGACCGGAATCGACCGGGGCGGCACGCTGCTGCCGATGGACGTCACCGGCGACGGAGCCGTCGACTTCGTCAACATCTACGCCGACCCGGACAGCACCTTAGCCATGAACATCTTTTGCCTCGGCGTCTACCTGGACGTCCTGGAACCCGGGACGGTACGCATTGGCGACTCGGTCACATTACGGGCGATTCGTGATACCTAAGGGCCCCTGGTCGGCGACCTCGATATCGACGTCCGGTCCCTGGACGAACTTGCCTGAATTTGCTGGTGAATTGGATGCTACACCGGTCCGGGGCATGACCGAAGTCGTCGTCGCCCGGCCGCGCCACCCGTCTGTCGGCCACGTGTGAAGGGCCACGGACCCAGCCGTCCGGCCTTTCGGCCTGGCGGTAGGAGCGCCAGCACAAGCCGCACTCGCAAAGGTGGGGCATTCGCCGCAGGCGTCAGGGGGGCCCTGCGCAACTGGTCCACGGCAACCTGACCGTCAGCAGCCATGCAGAGGGCGCCACGTGTGTTTACGTGCGGGCGCGCTCGGCTGTGACGTGCAGCCGCGGGCGCCGGCATAGCCGCCTCAGTGGTGGCTTGGCGGGCTATGCCAGCGCCCGCGCCGAGGTGTCTTACGCGGGTGTGAGCCGCTTGAACCACGTGAGGGGGCTGGTGGTCTTCGCCGACTGGACATAGACGCGTGCGGGAATAGCCACCAAGTGCTCCTGGTTGCCGCTGTCGATGTCGCGGAGCACGATGTAGCCGACGTAGTACGCGCCGTTGGCCCGGCCTTCCAGGTAACCCTTCTGCCCCTTGGGGATGTTGATTTCGACGGATGTCTCGAGCGTGTTTTGGACCCTGTTGGTTGAGGTGGTTGCGTAGCTGTAGCTGAAGCTGGCCTCTCCCTGGATCTCGCTCTTCCCGTCGCCGATCTTGGGTGTGATCTTGCCGCCTGCGGACCACCCTTCCGTCACGCTCTTCTCATTGGTGACGGAAGCCGAGACCTTGTAGGTGAGCTTCGCTTCTCCCGCCACACCATCGCTGGATCCCTTCACGGGGTACTTGCCGTTCTCGTCGAGCTTGCCGACGAAGACGCACGGCGCGGTCTGTCCGTAAGACGGACTCTTCGGATCCTTGTTGGCCATGCCGCAGTACTGCTCGGCCTTTTGGCCGCCGCTCCAGGAAAGCACGTCGTCGTTCGTGTTCTGGCGGACATCGTTGTTGGGCTTCTTGCCACCCGGCCATCCGTCGACCAGATGACCAGCGCTGTCCCGCAGTGCCTTGGGGTTCTTGGTGTCCGCCTCGTACTGCCGTGCCGCGTTCTGTGCGTCTTGGACCGCCTGGCCAGGGTCGTACGTGGACTTGACGTCGGCCAGGGCGGCGGGCTTGACGTTGCCGTTGTTGTCCCGGTCCAGCCCGGTGGGGTAGCCCATCACGCTCTCCGAGGCGTTGACCGGCGCAAACTTGGCCATTGCGTTGACGACGTCTTGGTTGTTCCCATACGTGGAAGGGTCGACGCTGGCGTTCTGGCCGGCATCGGCGAAGGCGGGGGCCTGGGAGCCGACCAGCGAGATGGCGGTGAGAACCGCACAGGCAGCTGTCCCGGCTACCCAACCGGCCCCGCGTCGGCTTCCCGTGACATGTGTGAGTGGTGCAGACATGGCAATACCCTTCAGTGAGGCGCCGACCGGCATAGCCGACGCAGGTACTCGCGGATGTGGTGTGGCCACCGGAATCGGTGGCAAAATCCCTGACAGGGATGTGCGAATGACGGCAGTGCGGCAGAGGGTGTCCAAGGCCCAGCGCTGCATTGCCGCCTGGAGTTCTTCGAAGAATGGCCCGGACTTCGTGTGTGTGAAGTCCGGCGGCTGCGAGGGCCTGTGAGCCCTCTGTTAACCACAGGGACGGAAGCTGTCCCCACATTGGTTGCTCTGAACTCGCCGGTAAGTTTCGCTGATTTCCCAAGAGCCGCAGAAGGACTTCGCCAACTGTCCGAGCGCAGCGGCACGGGAGTACGACGCGGAAGAAGCGGAGCGGCTCCGCGATGGCGCCACCAGCGCGTGCGAAGACGTCGCATCCTTCAACGTCCGTCACGAGGGGCAGGTCACGCTGGCGCGAACCCCAGACGCGTCCGTTCCGGGCCTGCGCTGGCAGTGCCGCCCACGACACCAACCGTCCCGTGGGCGGTCTTGAGAGTCACCGAGCATGCCGTCTTGATCCTCACCCGCTCGCCCGGGGGTCCTGGCAGCCGTGAGCGGTGGCCAACGCCAACAAGGCCCTGACGGACAGGTGGGCCCTCCGCCGGATGACGCAGCGTGCCCCTACAGACGGAGCGTGTAGCGCGTGCGCCGTACCTCTGCGGTGTCGACCTGTCCCGGGTCGCGCTGCGGGCCGCCAAGGAGGCGGCCAAGAACCATCCCGCCGACGCTCCCGGCGGCCTCGGCAGCGCCCGGCGGCGGGGCTGGTCCGTCCGGCGCTATCGGCAGAGTCGTTTGTGCTGGTTACGGGCTTGTCCGCGGTGGTCGCGGTGTCCGCGGACGGAGTGCGGACAACCTCGTCGGCGATAGTCTGCGGCCCCTCGGGCGTAGCAGGGGGCGCGATTCCGATCTGCTCGCGTACGGCGGTCATCCGGCCGCGGTGCGCGTCGAGTTGGGCGTCTGCCTCTTCCAGAACGCGGTCGTACTCCCACAGTTGCGTGAGCGGCGCCGACCCGGCCGATCCAGTGCCGGTCGGGTGCGTGCCGGGCTGCCGAGGGTCGGGGTGATCTTGTTGGCGGAGGAGCGCCTCCCAGGCCTGGCGGTGTTCTTCGGCCTTCTGCTGGGCGACGATGCGTAGTTCTTCGGCTTCCTCCCGCTCTCGCCGGGCGCACTCCAGGCGGGCCTCGTCTTCGGTCAGTTGTCGCTTGTGGTCGCTCAGCTGCCGCTGGATCGCTGTGACGTCCGCTTCGCGCAGTTCGGAGCGTGCGTGGTCACGTTCCCTTTCCAGGTGAGTGCACCGCTGCTGCAGGTCGGCGATCATGCTGAGGAAGACGTGGATGAGCTGGGTGAGGCCCAAGAGCGTCTGCTGGGCCTGTACCTGGCCTTGACGGGCCTGCATCGAGGCGGAGCTGCACTTCCACCAGCGTCTGCTGGGCTTGCACCTGGCCCGTACAGGACTCATCGAGCCGCAGGTGGAGCTGAGCTACTTCGGGTGCGGCGGACGGAGCCGGGGCGGCGGCCACGTGGCGGGCGATCGATGCCTGCTCTGCGGCGTCCAACAGCTCGCGTCCTTGCCACTGGTTCCGCCCGAACCGGAACCGGGCCTCCAGCTCGCGCAGGGTCAAGGGGCCGTCAGCTCCCGCAACCACGCGGTCAGCTCTTCGCTTCCGGTGTCTGTCCATCCAGCGGCGCTGACCGCGCTCCCGGCCGCCGCCGACCCGCTCTGTCCTCCGGCATCCCGGCCCCCTCCCCGTGACCCTGTCCCCGTCTGCGCGGCCTGTCCCCGATCACCTGCTGCCTGGCCTGCATAGACGCGCGACAGCCCCGACGGACAATCGGATCATCCGCTCACTATGGTCTCCATCCATTCGCCGCAATCGCGTGAAGGACCTTCCGACGCGCTCTTCCTCCCGTCGTCGCATGGACTTGATCGTCTTCACGGTCATCCTGGCCACCGGCGTACTGCTGACCGCCATCGGTGTCTCAGCGAACTCCCTGGCCACGATCAGCGTCGCTCTCACCGGCCTGTACAGCGCCTGACAGGGGCCAACCACGTACCGACCGTGCTGTTCGACTGGGACGGGTACGCCCGCCCCCACCCCCGCGGGAACCGCAGTGTTGGTGAGGTGCGGGAGGGTTTGCGCTACGGCGTTTCCGCAACAGGGTTCCATGACGCCTGCCGCTGGCGGCAGGCCCGCGCCCGGCAGCGGTCCGAGCAGTACACCGCCGACTTCGACCGGTCTACCCTCTCAGGACGAGGCTGAGCACAAGTACGCCCTGGCGCAGGTCAAGCGCAAGCGTGGGACTGCGGGAACAGGCCGACGAGCGCGTCGGGATGGCAGCGGCGGAAGCGGTGATCGAGCGGAAGTCGGGGGCCTGGTCGGTGGCCAGGAACCCGAACGCGACGTCGTCGACGCACCTGCGCTCGATCGCCCGGGAGGAACGCACGCCAGTGGTGTAGCCGTAGATCAGCAGGCGCACCATCAACCTGGGGTCGTAGGGCGGGTAGCCGCGCTTCCCCCGGTAGTCGGCCAGGATCGGCGCGAGGTCAAGGGTCTGGTCGACCAGCTCCGCGACAAACCGGGCCAGGTGGTCCTCGGGCAGCCAGCCATCCAGCGACGGCGGCGGCAGCAGGACCTAGTGCGGGTAGAACGCCCTGAACCGCCTACTCAACGCCGCAGGGCGTGCCTGCTGCCGCTTCGGCTCGACCGGCCCGACCTGGAACAGCCCATCCGATCACGCATACCAGTCGGAAGCGCGGGCGTTGAGTTGACAGAACAGACACCGATGAGACGGGCGACCAGTTCTCCAGAGTGCACGGATCTGATGGTCTCCCCTTGCGGGACGGTCCTTGCATCTCGCGCAGTAGCTCGACATGGTCAAGATGGGGCGCGTCGCTTCGGACGGCAAGAAGCTAGAGGCCAGAACGCCTCCAAGCAAGGGACCCACGTAGCCCGGCATCACCGCAGGCCATGGGCTGCTCCGTTGTTCTTTCGGCGCGTACTACCCCTTTGAGGTGCTCCGGCTGGAGACAGGGGACGGTCAGCTGCGATCGCTGTGCCGGGCCAGCCGGTTGAGGAGGGCGACGGACTGCGCGAGCTGTTGCTGTTCGGCGGGGGACAGCTCTGCCCTGATGGCTTCGGCGAGCCAGTCGGCTCGGCGGCCGCGACGTGCCTGGAGTGCCTGCAGGCCCGGATCGGTCAGCATGACGAGGACTTTGCGCCTGTCGTCCGGGTGGGGCTTTTGGCGGACGAGGCCTCGTTCCACGAGTTGGCTGACGACCCGCGCAGCCGACTGGTGGCGGATCTGCTGCCGGGCCGCCAGCTCGCTGGTGGTCATGGGCCCTTCGCGGTCGAGGAAGCCCAGCACCGCGGCCTGCGCCTGCGGCATGGCATCGGTGGCCCGTGCGCGCCGCACCAGGTTTCCGACGACGGCTCGCAGGTCGCTCGCGATCTCCTGCTCGTTCACGGCATCACCGTACCCGCAGAACAGACATACAGCCATGCTGTACAGTCTGGCTGTATAAATGGAGGGGAGACCAGTCATGCAGATCACCTCACTGGGGCACTCCTGCGTACGGCTGCAGCACCAGGGCTGCACCGTCGTCATCGACCCCGGCTGTTTCAGCGATCCGGACGCACTGGAGGGAGCCGACGCGGTGCTCGTCACACATGAGCACGTAGACCACTTCGTCCCCGACCGGCTGCGGGAGGCTGGCGGCGACATCGACATTTGGACCAACCCGGCGGTCGCCCGCCACCTCGCTGACCTCGGCGGGCGCGTCCATACCGTCCGGCACGGTGACGCGTTCGACGTCGGCCCACTGGAATTCCACGTGTACGGGGAAAAGCACGCCACCATCCACCGCGACTTCGCCGAGTTCGACAACGTCGGCTTCCTGGTCGACGGAGTCTTCCACCCGGGCGACGCGCTCACCGTCCCGGAGGAGGAGGTGCGCACGCTCTTCGCGCCGGCCGGTGCGCCGTGGGTGAAACTGGCCGAGGTCGTCGACTACGTCAGGGAGGTCGGACCCGGCGAGGTCTTCCTCGTTCACGACGCGGTGCTGAGCCCCCCGGCGCTGAGTGCCCACACTCAGATCCTGACCGGCTTGGTCGGCGGACCGCACGGCCCGGCCGTCCGCACCTGGTCCGCAGGCGACACAGTGGGCCTGTCCGGAGCCGGGGGCGCCTCGAGCTAGGCGGTTCCACGGATCTGACAGCGACCGGGCCGAGGCGGAGGGAGATACCTCGGCCCGGGAGGCAGCAGGGGAGAGGGCGCGCCTGCATGCGGCGCGGCTTCGCCTTCCCCTGTCGGGCTCGTAAAGTCCTCGCCGTGGGTGGGAGGGCGCGGGCAAGACCCTTCAGCGGTTCTGGCTACCGCCACGACAGCGAACGTCTGTTCCAACTAGTGCTGTGACCGCGCAAGTTCACCGGGTTGCTGGTTCGAGCGATTGGATGGCGGTGACGTCCGTTCCGACCGCTGGAGTTGTGGTGGCACGGTCAGACATCCGACCCTGGGCGAACAAGAAAAAAGTCAAACTGTGCTTCACCCCGACCTAGGCCCCCTGAGCCAGCCCGATCGAGGCGCACTTCAGGCCGCTGCGGCAGTTCACCCTGGCGAACTCGAACCATCGCAGCCACCCAGCGCAGACTCAGGCGCTGCATCGTTACCTGCGCTGGCGCAACGCCAACGCTCGCCACGCCGACGTTCTCGCCGCACAACGCCGAGAACGCGCGCGTATCCGCAGCGAGAAGGGTGTCCGCTGGAGCGGACAGCGTCTCTGCTCGGTGGCCTGACCGCTCAAATCTCAATTCGACGAAAATACAGGGCCGGGCGTCAGGCAGACTGCAGAGGCGGGGCCTGCCTTGTGATCGCGGCGGCCGGCAGCAGATTGTCCGGTTCGGCGCCAGGGTCTGCGGTGACGACGACTCCGGCCGACCGAAGGTCGAACCCGGTCGGCCAGACCGTGAGGTCGCTCGCCAGTGCCCCCTCCAGATTCGCCTGCCTCAAGTCTGCGCCGCTGAGGTCGCAGCCTCGAAGGTCGGCCAACCGCAGGTCCGCACCGGCGAACACGGCGTCATGAGCGCGTGCCTTGCGCAGGTTCGCCTCCCGCAGGTCCGCACGCGAGAAGTCCGCCTCCCGCACATCGGCCTTGACCAGGCGCGCGCCGCGCAGGTCCGCTTCGATGCAGCGGACCTGGCGGAGGATCGAGGTTCCGAGTTCGGCATGACGCAGGTTGGCGGCTATCAGTGACGCCTTGCTCAAGTTGACCTGGTAGACACTTGCCGCCTCCAGGCACGCGCCGTCGAGGTTGACTCCTTGCAGCCACAGCCCGTCGCAGTCAGCTCTTCGCAGGTCGGTCATGCTGACGTTCAGCCAGTCCGGGCGTGGTTCCTGGCGCAGGACCCCGAGACACGTCAGCGCCGTCTGAGCATCCGCGGCGCGGGTCTCCAACGGCCGCACCGAATTGATCGACACGTCCGTCGCCGGGGAGCCCGGCTCCCGCGGCGGCCAGGGCAGGTGCGTACGAAGATACGCCGCCATGATGGAGACGACCGCCTCATGATCGCGGACGGAATGGTCGGCGATCCGCCACAGCGCGTAGATGCCCCCGATCCGTACGTCCAGCTTGTCGCTGCCGAGTTGGTCCACGGCCCGGCTGAAGCGATCGGTGACCTGTCCCTCCCGGGTCGCGTTCAAACCGTCCTGGCTGACGCGCACCTGGCGCCATGTCGCGTAGGCACCGAACAGCACGACCGCGCCGCCCATGGCTTGCAGCAACGTGCCGCGCACGTTGTTCACCGCGTTCAACCGCTCCGCGGCGGCGATGTGGCCACCAGCGAGATCGTGGTCGACCATCAGCCCCGGAAGAATCAGGAGCACAACGCCCAGCACGGCGAACAGGCCCAGTGCGGCCGTCGCGACGGCAACGGTGCGAGTCGGACGCGAGCGGCCACGAACGGATGCCCCCATAGATATTGGATCTTAGGGCAGAGCTGAACCCGGTCAACCCACGCGGTCACAGCACTAGCCGCCATCTGGCGAGGGATAGCACTCGAACTCGGCGAGTCCGCCCACCGCCTCCCGTGCTGCGGCTTTCGGCGATACGGCGCCGTACATGCTGCCGCTGCCGCGCGGTGCGCGGCCTCCCCGAGCCTCCGTGCTGCGTTGGATCCGGCTACTTGACCACATCATCTGCGGACCGGACGCGCCCCCGCCCGGGCCGTCGGCCAGAATGAGGGCGGCCGTGATCGGCTTGCCCACCGGTTCGCGGCGAACAGCGAAGCTCCGGCAGACGGCCATCACGATCTCCAGCACGGCGTGCTCGGCGAGGGCCCGGTAGACGCTGGCGACGGATGGGCCCTCTGGTGGGCGGGGCTGGTGCTATGGGGCTTGCGGCGCGGTCATCGCAGGTGTGCGCCGAAGAAGTCCTCCAGGTGCCAGGTGGCGGTGATGCGGCCGTCCTCAACGCGGTGGAACTCCACGGTCACCATCTCGATCCGACGGCCGGTGGGGGCCACGCCCAGGAACTCGCGACCTGGCGGCCCGTCAAGCGGCCCCGTACGGCGGCGAGTCTCCTGCGACGACGACTTCCTCGACCTGGTAGCGCAGGCCCTCGAATACCTTCGTGGAGCATGCGGATGAACTGCTTTTGGCCGTCGGCGCTGCCTGGGTTGCCGGGGACGGGCGGCTGGGGAGTTCGGCAGGGGACCAGGACCTCGTCGTGCAGCGCGGGATCGACGGTGTCGAATGCTTGATAGAAGCGTCGGGCTAGGTCTTCGGTACTGGTTATGGGTGTTCCTTGTGAAGGGTGGATAGTGCCGAGGGCGATGGCTCGGTGGGGACGGGCAGGGCAGTAGGACGCCTGGGCGGTGCTATCGAAGACGAACCGGAGGAGATGCATGTCTCCGCCGCGGGTCCCGGCTGCTATCGCCTGCGCGTCCGCGCTAGCGGCCCCGACCAGGGCGCCGAAGTCATCGGCCTCGACGTCGACGACGACCCGGTCGAGGAGTACCTCATCCAGCCCTGGCACGCACCCCAGGCACCGGAAACCCGCCACAAGATGAGCGACGCCCACGGAGCGGAAGTTCGCGCCCGAACGTAAGCCCACGCGTCACGGTTTGCACGCACGACTGACGGTCGAGTTTCTGAGCCAGAAGACCCAAGAGAACCTGGCCGTCGAGAACCTGGCCGTCCCCGCCCCCTGCGGCCCAAGTTTCGCGAGTCCCTTGCTACCGTCCCCGAAGAACGGATCGGCGCTGTAAGCGGCGGATCGGTTCTTCGGTCTCATTCATAGCGGCCAGAGGGCGCTATTGGGTCAGGCCGAAGATCTGGCTCAGCAGGTCGTCCATCGCGTCGCGGATGTGCACCAGTTGCTGCCGCTCTATCCCGCGCTGCGCGGCGACAGCCGCCGTGTGATCCGGTCGAACAGCTCCGTCAGCGGCTCGCCGACGTCCCGGCCGAACTCGGTCAGCCCATAGGTGACCTGGGGCGGCGTCGTCGGCTCGACCTCCCGCCAGACCAGGCCGTCGTGGACCAGTGCGCGCAAGGTCTGGGCGAGCATCTTCTCGCTGATGCCCTGGATGCTCTCGCGCAGCTCGTAGAACCGAAGGTCGTTGCTCCGCAAGGAGATCAGCACCCAGATGCCCCACCTGCTGGTCACATGGTCGACCACATCGCGCGCGGGGCAGTCGGTGTGAAACACGTCATACCGCTGCCCCGCCTCGGCCTGTCTGTGCTGCACGCCTCCCGCCATGCCATGAGCTTACCTAAAGGTATGTCCTTACCGAAAGTTAGTCCACGCTCCTAGCGTGAAGTCCCCAGAGGACATCTGACAAGGAGCTGATCGTGATTGCGGTGACCGGGGCTACCGGGAATATCGGCCGACCGTTGACGCAGGCGTTGGTCGAGGCGGGTCAGCAGGTGACGGCGGTGTCACGGCACACGGCGGCGGTGCCGAAAGGCGTCCGCCACGTGGCGGCCGACCTGGCTAAACCGGCCAGCCTCAAGCCCGCGCTGGCCGGGGCGAAGGCGTTGTTCCTGCTGCTGTCGGGCGGCCTGCACGCCACTGGAGCCAACCCTGCCGACATCGTCAGCGAGGCTGCGGTCAGCGGGGTCCGCCGGGTCGTCCTGCTCTCCACGCTGGGCGTGGTGACCAGGCCCTTCGGCCCAACGCGGATCGCGATGCGTGCGTTGGAGGACATGCTTCGGGAGTCCGGCCTGGAGTGGGTCATCCTGCGGCCGGGCGGCTTCGCCTCCAACGCCCTGTGGTGGGCCGAGTCCGTCCGCGCGCAACAGGTCGTCGCCGCGCCCTTCGGCGACGTGGGGGTGCCGATCATCGACCCGGCGGACATCGCCGCGGTCGCGGCGGCCTGCTTGCTGGATGACCGGCACATTGGCGGCGTGTACGAGCTGACTGGCCCGGAGGTGATCACTCCGCGCCAGCAGACGGAGGCCATCGCCGCTGCGCTGGGTTCGCCGGTGAGGTTTCACGAACTCACCCGCGACGAGGCCAAGGCCGCCATGACCCGGAGCATGCCGGCGGAACTCGCCGACGACACTCTGGACATCCTCGGTTCCCCGAGCCCGGCAGAGTTGCGCATCAGCCCGGACGTCCAGCGGGTCCTCGGCCGCGCCCCGCGCTCCTTCGCCGACTGGGCCGCCCGCAATCTCGCCGCGTTCCGCTGAGACTGCTCAGTGCCGCCGGAACTGCTCTTCGTGCTCGGCGATTCACTGCTGAACCGTCTAAGGGGGGCCAGCCACTGTCGGCGCAACTCGCCAGCAGAGATGGCGTGTTCGTTCTAGGTGATCGCCTGACACCCGCACCACCGTCGGTGGCCCCGGGCGCCTGTCGGGGGCCACCGCCGTAGCTTGGCACTCGCCCGCACGTCGTGAAGGGAGACACGTGAGCCGTCCCGAGCCGGTCGCAGCACGGGTGCGTTCCGATGTGCCCTGGGGGCTTAAGGCTCCCGCGGGAGCGGCTGTGCGCGTGGCGTCAGCGTGCGAACTTTTCGATGGCCTCCGGAGTGACGGGGGTGAAGAAGTTGACGAGGTTGCCGTCGGGGTCTCGGAACAGCAGCGACCGGTTGCCCCAGGGCATCGTGGTGGGCTTGTTGACGAAGTCGGTGACGAAGCCGGTCAGGTTCTGGTGAACGCGGTCCACGTCGTCGACGAGGAACTCGGTGATCACGCTGTGGTTGTCTGCCGGGCGGGCAGAGCCCGGGGCGAACAGCGGGACGGTGCGGGCGCTGGCGATCGCGAGGGTTGCGCCCGCGGTCTTGAGTTCGGCGAAGTCCTCGGTGGCCCACGTCGCCCGCGCCCCTGTGGCTCGCTCGTAGAAGTCGACGAGGCGTGCGACGTCGCTGGTGATGATGCGGATCGAGACGAAGTCCATGGGAATCTCCTTGGCTGTGCTGGAGGGTGCACGTCGCAGGCTAGGAGAAATAGTGGACAGAATCGGTCCTGTATCCCGCGCTAGGCTGCGGACATGCCTCGACCCACCGGCCGCGTGCTGACGCTCCTGGAGCTGCTGCAGTCCGGCGGCACCCGGACGGTGGCGGAACTCGCCGACCGTCTCGGCGTCGAAGGGCGCACTGTGCGGCGGTATGTGGACCAGCTGATCGACCTGGACGTGCCCGTGGAGTCGGTGCGCGGCCGCTACGGCGGGTACCGGCTGGCTCCCGGGTACCGCTTGCCTCCGCTCATGCTCAGCGACGACGAGGCGCTGGCCGTGCTGCTCGGCCTGGTTACGGGCCGCCGGGCAGGGCTGACGACGACGGAGCGCACGGCAAGTGAGACGGCGTCGGCGAAGATCAGGCGGGTACTGCCCAAGCACATCGCCCGCCGGCTCGACACACTCCTGGAAGCCCTCGCCTTCACGGATCAGCCCGGCGAGTTGGACCACCCGGACGCTGGGGTCCTGCTCACCATCGCCGATGCGGTGCGTCACCGCCGACCCGTCTCGATCCGCTACACCGACCGCGACGGACGGCGCAGCGAACGCACACTGCAGGCGTACGGGATCGTCGCCCATGCGGGCCGGTGGTACGTCACGGGCAAGGACGCCCAGCTCGGCGAGGACCGAACCTTCCGGCTCGATCGCATCGCAGACGCGCGGACCCTGCCCGGCTCATTCGAAGCGCCCCCGGGTCCCGCTCCAGCACAGCGCGTGTTGTCAGGATTCGCCACGGCCGAGTACCGGCATGAGGTGACCTTGCGGATCCACGGGACAGTTGAGCAGATTCGCGCGCACCTCCCCGCCAGCGTCGCGAGCCTGGAAGAGCACCAGCCTGCGCCCGCCCAGGACCCGGCGGCCGAGCGCTGGCTGCGCGTCGAGCTACGGGCGGAACGGCTCGACTGGTTGCCCCCGGTACTCGCCGCACTCGACCGGCCGTTCGTCATCGAGCGCCCCGATGAACTCCGCGACCTCGTCATCGCGCTCGCCGATCGCCTCACGTCCTACGCCCGCCAAGCCTGACAGCGAGGAACCAGTGTCATGAGACGGCACAGCAGGCGGCGAACCCACATGTCCGCCGCCTGTGGACCGGGGATCGTTTGACCGATCTCTCGTTGCGGAAGCGGTGGTTACCGGAACCTGTTCATAACTCCTCTCCCGATCAGGTGCGTTAAGGGGGGGGGACTGCCGATTCCTGTTAAGAGTCACGCTGTGGCGTGCGTATGTGGGGCGAGGGCGTCTTAGCGCCACGCTACGAGCGAGGAACTGCCAAGGATGCTCCTGGAGATCGCCGAGTGCGTTTCGGCTGGCATTGGTGTCAGCCATGCGGTGCGCGGCGCGGTCGCCGCCACCGGCTGGCCAAGACGCGCCGTCGCGAACGCCGCGCACCGTTCGCTTCAACGGAGGTGGCGTCACAGCTGGTTCACCGTCTGCCGCTGGGGACGGTCGTCCATTGCCAGGTAACCGATGGCAGCACGTTGATCGCGGGGCGCAGTCTTCCACAACGAACAGGGCGTGATGAGCCGCGTCCTCCAGCGCATGCTGGACCGTCTCGACGCGTCAGCGGATTTTTGGCGCCGCGTTCCGTTCCGCAGTCATCTGGCGCGGAACGGGCTGAGCGCTCTCGAGCCCTTCGGGGTGCCCAGGCGGCGCCGGTGGGTGGCCAGGAGCCGGGCCAGGAACTTTCCGACGTGGAGCGGGACGTCGAGCGTGGCAGCATAGGTGACCAATGTGAAGCCTCTGGTTGTCGTAGTGAAGGAGCGAGATGCAGGCGTTGAGACTCGGCCCCACAAGCCATGAGCGAGTTGTGCTCTTCGCCGCCGGAGCAGGTGGCGATCCGGAGCGTTACCGACCCCTCCTGGAGTATCTAGCAGCCCACGATTGCCAGGTCATCGCGCCCCACTTCGAGCGCCTTGTCGCGCGGGAGGCGACCACGGCTGAGCTGCTCACGCGTCCGGTCGGGCTGGTCGAGGCGCTCGACCGATGGGCTTCTCCAGGCGCAGCGGTTGTGGTGGTCGGCCACTCCATCGGTGGATGGGCTGCCCTCTGCCTCGCCGGTGCGACGCCCTGGGGGCGGGACGGCAAGCCACTGGATGTGCCACGAGAGCCACGTGTCAGCCGTCTCGTCTTGTACGCGCCCGCAGCCGGTTGGTTCGCCGCTCCGGGCGCCTTGGACGCGGTGACGCTGCCGCTGCTCGTCTATGCGGGAGAACTGGACACCATCACGCCCGTCGAGCAGGCCATCCACTTGAAGAGCGCACCGGCCGAAGTCGACCTTCGCGTCGTGCCGAAAGCCGGTCACTTCAGCTTCATGCATACGCCCCCGCCCGGCACGGCCGACGATGACGCCTTCGACCGTGGCCGGTTCCTCACCGACCTCGCACAAACGACCATGGAGTTCGCCACCGCGCCCTGATACGCCGGGTGAGGCAGTCTTTCGCACCCATCACAGTCAGCCACCCGGCCTACCGGGGTCCCCAAACACCGAGCGTCAGGTGGTCAGCGCAACGAGCAGGCCAGCGGCCAACTGCGCACTGTATGAGCCAAGTCGGGTCCTACCAGGGGCTGCACGTTCGTCTGCAGTCAGCCCTACATCAGAGATCATTTCGCTGAGAAATCCTCACTGATCCACAGCAGCCAGTAGGTTCGTCTCACCGGAGCTGGTACGGAGAGAGGCTGTTGGGGTGCTTACGCTGACGGAGATTGCTGAGAATCCCCTGTATCTGACGCGCCGTCTGAAGACTCATGGCGGTCCGGATGTCATCTTCCGGCCCCTGACGCACGCCGACACAGGGCACTTGGCCGGGTTCCTCGCGGCTCTGTCCCCCGAATCGCGGAGGTTCAGCACCTTCGACGGGTACGACCTGGCGACCGCCCGGGAGCTGTGTGACGCGATCGCACGCTACGACAAGCTCAGGCTGGTGCTCGAGGAAGCACCATCCAGCAGGATCGTCGGCCTGCTCGAATTCAGCCTCGATCTGACTCCCGAGGACATCGCGCGCTACCGGGACGCGGGCATCCACCTCGCCGAGACGACTGACTGCCGCTTCGGCCCCACTCTGGCTGACGATTACCAGGGCCGGGGCGTCGGGACGCTCGTCTCCCCGCTTATCACGGAGGTAACACGGCTGCTCGGCAGGACGAGGATCATCCTGTGGGGCGGCGTCCGCGCCGACAATCCTCGTGCCATCCGCTACTACGAGAAGAACGGCTTCCAACCGGTTGGCCGCTTCACCGAGGCGGACGGCTCTCTGTCACTTGACATGATGCTGGACCTGCGCCCAGTGCCGGAGCCGGCAGGGCTCCTGACCTGACACAGCCACTCGTAGGAGCGCCCGCCGACCCTTCGCAATCCGGCCGGCGACGCGCAACAGTAGCCGCCCAGCAGACCACCCACTCGCATGCCCCGCGGTGGGCGATTCACGTGGCCACCGCCTCGGGACGCTCGACGAGCTGGCCGCGTTCGAAGCGGGCTCCGGCGTGCACGAGCGGGACGTGGTGGGGCCGTTGACGGCCCGCCACCGGGCCTGGACCGACTCGACAAGCTTGAGCACATCGCGAGCCCGGCGGCGCGGGCGTCGGCGTCCTTGGTGACCTTGGTGCGGAGCCGGACCGTGGCGAAGGTCGACTCGACCGGGTTGCCCGCGCTGGCGCCCGACGCGGTCTCGGCGGTCACCGGGTGCGAGCACCTGGCCGGACTGCCCTGCGACTTCCGCAGGCTCACCGACCCCGACGACGGAGACCTGCGGGTGGCGGCGCTGCTGCTGCGCCCCCGGATCTGCTCGCTCTCTCACCGACCTGAACCGCGCCGCGCTCGTCCTCGTCCAGCGCACGCAAGCCGACCCGATCGGCGCAGGCTGACGCCCGGCCGACCTCGTCAGTCGGTAACCACGAGGATCTGCGGCGAGGCGTCCTTGACGCGTGTCTTGAGCCACTTGATCTGGGTCAGTGTCTGCTGGTGGAGCCCGGAGACGTCCTCCAGCAACTCCTGGTCGCGCACTGCCTGGGCTACCTGGGCGAGCATGATCCAGTGAATGTTGACCGCTTCGGCTTTCAGGTAGAGCTGCCGCAGGTCGCGCAGGAGCAGCAGTCCGGATTCGGGGCGGCGAGCGAAGGTCTCCGAGGCCTTGTGCCGCAGCGACCCTGCGGCCGAGGCGAGAGCGTCGGACCGTTTGGGGGCCGAGATGTCCTTGCCGAAGCGTTGGGCCCAGGCGCGGATCCGCTCGGCGTGCTGGTCGCACTGGGCGGCCAGGGTGTGACAGGGGTAGTGGGTGCCGTGGTCGGTGGACTGCCGCTCGGCGACCCCGCGGTATTCGTCGGCCAGGCCGGTCTCGGCGTCGTGGAGTTCCTCCAGCAGCTTGCCGATCTTGTTCATGACGCGCCCCTCGCCGTGCCGCCTGCCGTGCCCCTCGCCGTGCCGCCTGCCGTGCCCCTCGCCGTGCCGCCTGCCGTGCCGTCGTCGCGGGTGGCTGACAGGCCCGGCTCGGTGATCACGACGGGTCGGCCGCCGACTGCCGCGTCGGCGATCTTCTGTACGCGCACGGCGGTCACCTTGTAGATCGGCTGCTTGGAGACCGGGTCCCACTCTGTGCGGGTGAGTTCGTTGGCCGCTCGGTTGTGCCGGTCGGGGTCGGCCTGGTCGAAGTAGCCGTAGTGGAACGGGACGAACACCACCCCGGGCCTGTGTCCCCGCAGGACGGCGGGGACCTCGATTGCGCCGCGGCGGGAGCGGACCCGTACCAAGTCACCGTCGGCGATGCCTAGTTGGGCGGCGTCATCGGGGTGGAGTTCCGCCCATGCGTCCGGGGCGGCGGCCTGTAGTTGCGGTGCTCGGGCTGTCTTGGTGCGGGTGTGCCAGTGGTACACCTTGCGGCCGGTGGTGAGCCGTAGCGGGTACTCGTCATCCACCGGCTCGTGCGGCGGCAGATAGTGGGCCGCTTTGATGACCGCCCGCCCGTCCGGATCGTGCGCCCGGTACTCGTCTGCTTCGTTCTGCGCACCGGTCACCAGGTCGTGCCCGTAGTCCTCGCAGATGTCGGGGGCGGTGAAGAAGTCGTGGTTGGTGTAGAGCCGCTCGGTTCCGCCGGGGGCCTGCTCGGTGCAGGGCCATTGCACGCCGCTGCTGTCGCGCAGCTTGTCGTAGGTCAGGGCGCTCTGGTCGCAGGGACGGCCGCGGGTGAGCTCGGTGAAGTCCCGCCAGGCCTCCTCGGGGCACGTCCAATTCACCAGCGGCTGACCGTCGTTGTCCGTGAACTCCATGCGACGGGCGTACTCCAGCAGGATCTCGAAGTCGCTCCTGGCCTGGCCGGGCGGATCGACGGCTTGCTCGGACAGGTGCACGGTGCGGTCGGCGTTGGTGTAACAGCCGGTTTTCTCACCCCACATGGCAGCGGGCAGGACCACGTCGGCCAGTGCGGTGGTCTCGGTGGGAAAGGCGTCGCTGACCACCAGGAAGAGCCGGTCCTGCCCGTAGATGGCACGGATGCGGTGCAACTCGGGCAGGGACACGGCCGGGTTGGTGCCGGTCACCCACAGAAAGCGGATCGAACCGTCCTCGCAGTGCCGGAAGATTTCCATCGCGTGAGTGGGCGGCGCCCAGTGCGGGATCCGCGACGCATCGATGTTCCAGGCGTCGGCCAGTTCGCGGACGTGGACGTCGTTCTGCCAGTTGCGGAAACCCGGCAGGGCGCCGTTGGCACCGGTCTCGCGGGTGTTCTCGGCAGTGGGCTGACCGTTCATCTGGAACACCGTGCACCCGGGGCGGCCGATCATGCCGCGCAGCAGGTTGACGTTGTTGACCTGCACGGCGGCCGCGGTCGCCTGGTGGGACTGGTAGACGCCCTGCAGCACGGTGGAGACCAGGCGACTGCCGGTGCCGATGATGCGGGCGGCCTCCCGGATCGCCTCGGCGGGGACCGCGCAGACCTCAGCCGCCCGCTGCGGCGGGTAGTCCGCCACCACCTGTGCCAACTCCGGGAAGCCGGTTGTGTGGGCGTCCACGAAGGCGCGGTCGATCCAGTCGTGGGTGATCAGCTCGCCAAGGATGGCGTTGAGGACGGCCACGTTGGTGCCGGGCCGGATGGCCAGGTGCACGTCGGCCTCGCGGGCCGTCGGGGTCTGACGGGGGTCGATGACGACCACCCGGGGGCGGTCCGGGCCGCGTAGCCGGTCCAGCATGCGCGACCACAGGACCGTCTGGGTCTCGGCCGCGTTGTGCCCGACGAGGAAGAGTGTGTCGCACAGGTCGATGTCGGTGTACGAGCCGGGGTTGCCGTCGCTGCCGAAGCTCTCGACCAGCGCCCACTCGGCCGTCGCCGTGCACAGCCGGGTGTTGCCGTCCAGGTGAGGGGTACCGATGCCGCCGCGGGCGATCAGCGTCTGGGCGTAGTACTCCTCGGCGAACAGCTGGCCGCTGGTGTAGAACGCCGTCGCCAGCGGTCCGTGCTCGGCCAGCACTTCCTTCGACCGGGCGACGATCACCTCCATGGCGGTCTCCCAGTCCGTCGGCCGCAGTTCCGCGCCGACGCGTACCAGGGGCTGGGTGAGCCGCTCGCGGGAGTTGTTCGCCTGCCAGCCGAAAAGGCCCTTGGGACCCAGCCGACCGTGGTTGACGCGGTCCGCGGCGCGGCCCCGCACCCCCACGATGCGCCCGTCGGCCACCGCGACGTCCATCCCGCAGCCGTTGGAACACAACACGCAGGCCGACGGCACCCACCGCTCGACACGCTCCGCAGGGACGGTGAGGAACTGATCGACACGCTGCGGCCACCGTTCCCCGGCAGCGAACGGCGTGCGCTCACCCCACACATCAGCGATCCGGTCGGCCATAGCACCCGTCCCTTCCACGGCCGCGGAGGCTTCGATCCCGTCGTGGTCCCACCGCGACTGGCGCCTTCCAGCGGGTCACGGGTACCCCGCCGTCCGGGCGAGGCAAACCGAGCCCGCCAGTGCGCGCTACGCCGACCGTGAGACACGCCCGGGACGTCCTTCTCCTGGCCCCTGACCCCTGAGCGACATAACGGGTGCGACGGGCCACTGCCGGTACTTCGCGGCTTCGCGCCCGGCCCGCCCCGCGGCGCTGGCGACGCCGCAGGACGGCCGGTCGGCGGCACGACGTCCCGGGGCCGAGTGCTCGTCCTCGGCGCACGACCGGCTCACCGCCCCTGACGAGCGTGCGGCGTACCGCCTGGACCAGCGCGTCCGTACCGGTCGCTGACCGCCTCCTCCCAGGGCGTGAGGTCCACCAGGATGTCTGCGGCGTGGACCAGCAGCGTCCCGAATCCGGCGATCTGCGGCGGGCCGCCGCTCGCCTGCCGCGGCAACTCCTGCTGGAGCCGGGCCAGCTCGCGTCGGCAGGACTCCAGGGCCTCGCCGAACACGTCGGCTTCCCCGCCGCCCGCCTCACCGTCCCCGGCCGCTGCCAGCAGCGCGGCGCGCGCCCGCGACAGCGCGGCGAGCCCCGCGAGCAACCGGGCGTAGCCGCAGAGCGTGGCCGCGTCCGGATAGCCCTGCAGCCGCTCCGAGCTCGACGTGCGGGCGAGCGTACGGGTGATCGCGGTGACCGCCTCGACGACCGCCGCCCAGCGGTTGTCCTCCGCGGCGGGCGGGGCCGGGGCGTGGGGCCGACCGAAACGCCGTACGCGCGGATTCATCCGCGAGCTCTCGTTCGCCCACTGCCGGGCGTGGCGCAGCGCGGTGAGGCGGTCGTGGAGCGCGTCGGCGCGACGCTCCCAGCCAGCCGCGGCCTCGGCGTCCCACTGCCCGCCGGTGAGCCCCTCGGCCACGGAGTCGAGGACGTCGGCTGAGCCCTCCCCGAGCCCGCGAATGTGCCGACGCACGTCCCTCAGGTGAACAGGCGGCAGGACGAGCGCGTTGACACCGATGCCGACGACCGCACCTAGCCCCGCCTCCAGCAGCCGGTGCATGACGGTCAGCGCCGACACCGGCGGCGAGGCCAGCGTGAACAGTGCCGTCGTCGGACCGTAGATGCCCTGGTCACCGAAGTGCGGCCAGTTGCTCAGCAGCATCATCAACGGCAGTACCAGCGCCATCGAGACGGTCACGCTACCGGTGGCCGTGTGCGCCCCGGCGGCCAGCAGCGTGCCCACCGCGATCGCGACCAACTGCTGGATCCCATTGCGCACCGACCGGTACACCGTCGTCTGCACCAAGACCACCGCGACCCATGGAGCCATCAACGCCGCAGGGTCCCGCAGCCAGGTCCCCGCGATCAGCCACGCGACCACCGCGGCGCCCGCCGCCTTGAATGACTGGACGGCCAGGTCCCGCTGCCGTCCAGGACCGCTCCAGGCCCGTACCGAAGCCCGGGCCACCGCCGTGGCTTCGTCGCTCAACACCTCCCGCATGCGCATGCCCCGCGCCTGCTCATCGCCGCCCGCACTGATTCGCCGGTCGCGCGGATGACCGCTGCGCCTTGGGCAACCCGTGTCGTGTGGTGCCTGAATGGCCCTGTCGCTGTACGGCCTTGGCCAACTCGTGGAGGCGACATGTATCCATGGCGACTTGTACGTCCGGTGATGCGGCGGGCCGGGACGACGGATCGCGGAGCACACCCGCACGGCGCGCACGTACGGTCTTGGCGGACCGCCGGACCGCCGGACCGCGGCGCGCGAGATGCAAGACAGCTTCATGATCGCCGAGGTAGCGGAGCGTCGGCGGCGACCCGTACGAAGTCGGCGACCGTACGAAGCGGACGCCGGTGCGTCGTCAGAAGCGTGACCGCGTGGTCGCGGACAAGGCCCTCAGCGGCGACGGCGGTGCGGACAGCGTCGGCAGGTGGCCCGGTCCGTTCCGGAGACGTGCGGAGGGTGGTCAGTCCCGCGTGGACGCCGGTCGGTCGGTCTGCGAGTTCGCGTACCGCTGGTGCTTGCCCGGGTGTCCGACGGTGGGGAGCCACTGGTTGACGATGGTGTCGATGAACTCGTCGCTGGCCTCGGCGCGGTCGAAGAAGAGGCGGACGAGGAGCGGGCCGTACAGCAGGCTGTACTGTTCGCCGGTGATCTGTAGGCCGGAGGGCTCCAGCAGCTTGTTCAAGGCGGCCAGGCGGTCCTCGATGAGCCGGGCCATGGCCTGGGCGCTGTCGGGGTCGTGGTCGGCTTCGGCGGCGATGGCCAGTGCGGCGGTGCGGGTGGCCGGGACGGTGATGCCGGCGCGCAGGCTGACCAGCCAGGCGGTGGCGACGGCGCGTACGTCGGTGCCGGGTTCGGGGTAGCCGACGTCGGGACCCTCCAGAGTGAGGTCGGTGAGCAGCGCCGCGCGGTTGGGCCAGTGCCGGTACAGGGTCTGCCGGGTGACTCCGGCGCGTTCGGCCAGGAGAGCGGTGGTCAACCCGGTCAGCCCGACTTCGGGCAGCAGCTCGCGGGCCACCGCCAGGATGCGGGCGCGGGTGCGCTGAACGCGGGGGTTGCTCGGATCCGGCTGACGCCGGTGGACGGGCGGCTTGGACGGCATGGGCCCATCCTATCCAGGAATCATACACAGAGTGTGATGAGGGTTACTCTGCTTCGCCTTCACGTTTCACACGGCCTGTGTGATACACCGGAGAGGTAATCACACATCCTGAATGATTCAGCGTGTGCCTTCCGTCTTCCCCTTTCTGGAGTTCTCGATGTCCACCGCGATCACCTACTCCCGCTACGGCGGCCCGGACGTGCTCACCCCGGCCGAGGTCGACACCCCCGAGCCGGGGCCGGGCCAGGTCCGCATCAAGGTCCGGGCGGCCGCCGTGAACCCGATCGACCTGAAGATCCGCTCGGGGATGATGGACGGCATCTTCCCGGTCGAGTTCCCCGTGGTGCCGGGCTGGGACGTGGCTGGCGTCGTCGACAAGGTCGGCGAGGCCGCCACCGCCTCGGTCGGGGACGAGGTCTTCGGCGCTGCCTCCGTCGGCGGCTACAGCGAGTACGCCCTGCTGGACCAGCCGGTTGCCAAGCCGAAGGAGGTTTCCTTCGACACCGCCGCCGCCGTGATCACCGTGGGGGAGACCGCCTACCGCGGCCTGCACCACCTCGGTGCCAAGAAGGGTGAAACCCTGCTGGTGCACGGCGCTGGCGGCAGCGTGGGAACGATCGCCGTCCAACTCGCCGTCTCCCGGGGCATCACCGTTGTCGGCACCGCCGGCGACCGCGACATCGAGCGCCTCACCGTCCTCGGCGCCACCGCGGTCCCTTACGGCGAGGGCTGGGCGCAGAGGGTCCGGGCCGCCGCCCCGCAGGGGGTGGACCACGTCTTCGACGCCTCCGGCGCGGGCGTACTGCCGGACTCGATCGCCCTGGTCGGCGACGCGGCGCGGGTGATCACCATCGCCGACATGGCCGCCGCGCAGCACGGCGTACGTTTCACCGGCGCCGACCCGGCCGACCGGTTCTGGCAGGCGCTGCCGCAACTGGCTGACCTCATCGCCGTCGGCAAGCTCGACGTCCCCATCGGGAGCATCTACCCGCTCGCCGAGGCCGCCCGGGCCCACGCCGACATCGAGGCCCGCCGCGCCCGCGCCAAGGTCATCCTCACGCCCTGACCCACGGGCCGCTGCCTCACCGGGCTACAGGGCGAGGCGGCATCGAGGGGCGTCGACGTCTCCGGCTGACGCCCCTGCGGGGCCTCAGCCGACCCCCGCGGCTTAGCCGACTGCGGGTGGGTGGCGGGCAGCGGCTTGGATGGGGTGAGCGGGCGCAGCGGTCGTTGATCGAGGCAGGCGGTCAGCTCGGGCGGACGCAAACAGGCTCGGCACCGTCAACGGCCAGTTCGTTCTCCCCCGTCGGCATCGCTCTCGGCGATGGGGCCATGGACTCCTCGGCGTGAGTTCGCGCTGACGCTTGCGCCGGAAGCTCGGCGATCGGCCGGTCGGGGGTGTTCGTGGCGAAGTGATCACCATGCCGACCGGGTTAGGACAACCAGCGCCCGCGCTGGGCGAGCCAAGGGACGAACTCGTGGGTGCCGCCTGCGGAATCGCAGCGGATGAGGGTCTGCCGCCCGCGCCGCTACTTCTTCGGCAACTGGGGCCAGGGCGAGGCGGGCAGCACTGATGTGGTCGGCGGGTGTGTTCGAGCCTGCGTTGCCCGGCTCAGCAGGGCCGCGACGGGCTCGTCGGTTCCGCCCGGTCCGCGGTCGACGAACGCCATCAGCGGGTGGTGGCCTTGGGTCTTCTTCCGGGTCGGGGCGGCGTCCTGCCCTTCTGAGTGCGCTACGGCCAGCACTCCGTCCAGGTGACGGTCACCCGCCCGTCGGCGTCCGGAGCCCGGCCTGCCGCTAACTTCAAGATGTGGCTGCGGACTTCGGTCGAAGCCGCGCGGATCGCGGTCAGTGCGGTGACGCAACACCGTGCCGCCCGGCTCAGCTTCCTGGGCTGCGCCTCAAGTAGCCTTCGTGGTCGATCACTTCGCAGTGCAGGCTGGCACCCGACCTCGGCTCGAGCACCAGGCGCTCAAGCCATTCCTCCGCAGCGCGCGCGGTGATGACCCGGTCATGCTGGCCTGCGATCATGCCGTGCAGTGCTTGTACGGCCACCTCGCGGTAACGAATCCGCGCAGCTGATCGGCAGTCGGCCAGCGACACCAACTGGTCCACCACGCCGGGTCCAGAGGTGCAGATCTGGGACTGTATCGGCGGCGGCAACTAGTTCTGGCGACTGCCGTCTTGAGTGGGGGGTTTTGAGTCGGGGAACTGGGTGGCTGGCCCGTTGGGGGGTGGTGACGCCGTACGTTCCGTCGTCAGTTGTCGCACAGGGCCTCGGCGGTCGGCAGCCGTTGCCGAGGGCGACGGCAACGAGAGCACTTCCGCCGGACGGCGCGGGGGCCGTCGCCATGCCCTGACCGACTGGCGCTCGGCGGCGCACGGGCGTTGACGTTCGCCGCTTTCCCACCCGACGCGTTCAAAGGAAGGGAGGTCGAGCCTCTCAGATCCAGAACGGTGCGGAGCGGCCTGGCTGTTCAGCGAGGGGCTGTCAGACCTGGTTCTTAGCATGGCGGGTATGAGGGGATCACAGAACAGCTCGGCTGCCCACGTGGTGCGCACCATCTTGGCCTGTCCGCAGGGAAGGGATGCAGGCCAAGCCCAAGGCATGGTGGGCGACGTGCTGGGGGTGCTCATGCAGGCCCGCCCTGCGCGTACGGTCGCGGCGGGAGTCGCTGCGGCGGGTGGAGTCGATGCGCAGGCGGCGCGTCGGCTGCGTGAGCTGGTGGCGCATCATCTGGGTGATCGGGCCGAGCGGTGGCGCGGTGTGCACGACGCGCTCGCCACCTATCGGGGCACGTTGCCCGCGCTGCTCGCCGAGATGCCGCCGCTGGCTCGGCCGGCTGCTTCCGGTGAGCTTCGCTCACCGGCGCCCCGTAGCGTGTACGCCACGCTTGCCCTGCTGATGGAGCAGGCCCAGCCCGGGCACACGGTCGCCGGTCTGGCCGCGTTGCCCGACCGTACGGTGGAGGCCCTGCTCGCTGGCGGGGCGCTGCCCGGGCCCGGCCTGACCGCCGCCGTCACGGAGCACGGCGACTCCCGCAGCAGAGCCGCTTTGGCCCGTCATCCCCGGCTCGACACGCGGGTGCTGGCGCGGCTCCTCGCGGTCGGGGACGCCCAGGTCGGCGCTGCCGTCTACCGCAGTCCACGCGCCACCCAGTCCTTGCGCCGTACCCTTGCGCACCGGCTCGACACGGTGCCGATGGACGAGACGTTGCGCGCCGAACTGACCGACCCGAGCGTCGACTTGCCGCGTACCTGGCTCACGCCGCTGCTCGGCTCGGGTGATCCGCAGTTCGTGGCGCGTGCGCTTGGCGTCGGTGTTCGGCGGGTGGCCCAGCAGTACGCGCTGCTGCGGGTCTGGGAGCGCTGCGGGCCGGAGGTGGTGCGTGGCTTCATCGGTGATCCGGCCGTCGCACGGCACCTGAGCGGGCCGGTTCTCGCCGCGGTCAACCAGGCGCTGGCCAAGGAAGACTCCGGTGCCGCGCTGCGCCAGCTACGCGAGCGGTGCGAACCGTATGAGGACCCCGCGCGGCTGCCGAGCCTCCTGGCCACCACACGGGGCACCAGCAGCCTGCGCGACCTGCTGTCCGAACCGTATGTCCACGACCTGCAGGCCCTCGCCGAGGCCCACGCGAAGAGCCCGTTCATGCCCATGGCGAGCGAGGAGTTGGCCCGCCACGAGGATGCGAGCGACGCCCAGCGCCTGGCGTTCAGGCTGAGCGTTCTCAACGATCGCTGGCGGGTGGGCGATCGACGCGCCGGGAACGCGACCCCGCCTGAGCGGCGCCTGGCCGAGGAGGTGCTCGACGCCGACGGCGCCTGGTGGGCGGAGGGCATGGTCAGGGCAGCGTTGTTCGATCCGGTCGAGCTGGTGCGCACCGCCCGACCGGCGTCTCACGCGGTGACCGCGCTCGCCGTGCTCCATGAGCGGGGCCTGCTCACCGGCACGGTCGCGGCCGAACTGCGCTCGCTGACCGATGCCCATCTCGGTGACCGCCCCGAGGCCTGGGCCGCGCTCGACGCCCTTCTGGCCGGACACCAGGGAAGCCTGGGCGAGTTGATCAGCAAGGCCGGCGAGGCCACCCCGGCCGAATGCGACGGAACCGAGGCGTCCGACGAAGGACACACCGCCGCGCGCACCGGAGTTGGTGCCCACGAAGCCGCGTCGCCCCGGACTCCGCGCTCCCGCCATGAGCGGGCCGCCCTTGCCGCCCTCGACCTCCTTCGATCCCTCTGCGCCGACGCCCCGCTTCCCACCGACCCCGACGTCCTGTCCTTCCTCGCTCACCACAACAGGTGGGATGCCCCCGGCCTGGCCACCCCCGAGTGGCTCGTCCGGGCCTGCACCACCCACGGGATAGAACCGCCGAACGCCGGGTCCTGGTACACCGCGCCCACGCTCGAGCAGGTGCGGGCGCATCTCCCGCAGACCTGGGGCTCCAGCGCCCTGCTCACCGACCGCGCCTACGTTCAGGGCATCCTGCCCGCCGACGAACTGCTCAGCCTGCTCCCCGCCCGCTACATGTTGCGCCTTCCGCACGACTGGCGCGGCTTCGCTTTCGCCGGTGCGTGGCGGGCCGCGCTCGCCCGCCTGCTGCGCGCCGAACTCGGCACCGACCCCGACGCCTGGCTGCACTTGGCCCGCACGGCTTGGACGCATGCCGCCGGACGGGTCAGCGACCCCAACCCCGGTGGGCCCAGCTGGGTCGAACTGCTGGCCCTGGCTCGGTCCGCGTCATCCGCGAACGTCAGTGCCACCGGACACCCCCCGCAGGAACGGGGATGGGCCGCGCTCACGCCCCGCCCGCGCACCCCTGACGAGGCACTCAAACTGCTGGAGCACGGTGACCACTTGTGGGTCTGGCCGATGGGCACCCTGCTGTGCCTGGCCGACGCGGAAGTCGTCGACGCGGTCCTGCCCCGACTCGGCCCCGACGGCTCCTGGTTGCTTGCCGCGTACCTGCTGCGCCACGACCACACGCCGCGCGTGGTCTTCGACCGGCTGCTCGCGGGCCGGGATCCGCACGCGCTGCGGATACTCGTCGCCCAGTCGCGGTGGCTCGAGGACGGCTTGGTCGGGCGACTGGCCGACGTCGATGATCCTGACGTCGGCCTGGCCCTGCTGCGGCACGTCCGCGATCCGGGGATCCACCGCCGGATCGTGGCCAGGTCCCGCCGTCCGGGGGCGGAGGCCGACCCGGTCGCGGCGCGGGTACTGGCGGAGCTGCGGGCCGATCCGTCCGCAAGGCCGCCAGGAGGCCTGCACTGGCTGTGCTCGGCGGAACCGGACCTGATCGAGGAGATCCTCGTCCGGTGGGGTGGTGAACTGGGCTTCGTCCACCAGGTTCTCGGCTGTTTGCGACTGGTCGAGCACGGCGGAGCAACTCGGCTTACCGCGCTCGTCGGACGCGATTTGCTCGGCCAGGCTGCGAGCAAGCTGTGCGTCAAGGCACTGGCCTGCGCCGATCCGGCCGCTGTGCTGCGTGCCCGCCTTGACCGCGAACTGGCCCCTGCCAAGCTGGTCAAGAAACTGCGTCGGGCGCGAAGCCACTGGCAGGCCACGAGCGCGGTGGCGGCGATGCCGTTCGGTGCCAACTGGCGGGCTTTGGAGGCAGCGCACCGGCAGGAGCCGCTGCCGCACTGGGAACACCTGGTCAACCTGCCGGACGCGCCCGCCGAACTCCGCCTGCGGTACGCGGCGTTGGTGCGAGAGCCGGGGCCGCACGGTCTGGCCGAGGGCGCGGAACTCACCCGGGCGCGGGCCCGCCACGGCCTGGCTGGCATGTACCACTGTGCACCCGGCACCCAGATCGACGGCCTGCTGACGTCCGGCATCCTGGCCGGATCGGACCTGCTGCACCTGGCGGCCCCGGCCGCACTGATGCTCGCCTACCTCCACAGCGCCGCTCGCCGCACCGACGCTCCGGCAGCCGCGGTCGCCGCACTGGCGGAACTCGCCGATCTCGTGCGTTCACGGCTCGGATCCGACCAGGAGGCATGGACACGGGTGACCGACCGGCTGACGGGCCGCGATCCGCAGTGGGATCCGATGTCCCCGGTGGTCACGTTGCTGTGCTGACCGTCGACGGCGCGGGCCCGGGCAGGCCACGGTGATGTGGGCCTGCCGCTGCGGGGATGTGCGCCGTTATGGCTGATTCGGGCGCAGGCACGCCTGGCGGTTCACAGTTGTTCTGCGGTTCGCGGTGTTCGCGGTGTTCGCGGCGTTCGCGTGATCGTCGGCTGCGAAAGGCCTGCGAGGCCGTCGAACCGCGTGCGTCAGCAGCCGGTAGTTACCAGCGGGTAGTGGTGGGGTGTCCAGGACCGGTACGGTGACCCGACGGTAGAGCAGTGCTGCGGGGAGGGTGACGATGGTGCGGTTGGCGGACAGTCCGAGGGTCGAGGTGGATGTGCATGTGGCCGCGCCGCCGGAGCGGGTGTGGGCGCTGGTGAGTGACATCACCGTGCCGACCAGGTTCGGCGGGGAGTTGTACGAGGTCGAGTGGTTGGACGGGGCCGCCGGACCGGCCCTCGGCGCGACCTTCGTCGGACGCAACCGGAATGAGAACCTGGGTAGTTGGGAGACCGTCTCGCGGATCTGTGAGTACCAACCGGAGTTGGCGTTCGGCTGGGAAGTGCGGGCACCTCAGGGCGATTTCAGCCGTCCTGTCGCCAGTTGGCGGTTCCAGATGGAGCCGGAGGACGGCGGCACCCGGCTGCGCCAGTCGGTCACCATCGGGTCGGGCGCCTCGTACCTGAGCCGTGCGATCGAAGCCCAGCCTGAACACGAGGAGCAGATCGTGACTGTTCGGATGGGCATGCTGGAACAGGGCATCCGGTCGACGCTCGAGGGTGTCAAGAAACTCGCAGAATCCTGAGCCCCAGTCGGTTGAACCAGCGCGGGCGCGACGTCGTGCAGCAGGCGCGGCGGAGCGTGGCAGGCCAGCGAGGTGGTGCTCAAGGAGAACGCGACCGTCGCGGACAGTCGGGGGCCTGTGGCCCCGGCCAGGCCGTGGCGGTGTGGGTAGCCGGGGTCGGCGCGTTCGCCGTGGTCCCGAACGCCGGGGGCCTTCGGCTGTGTGCGACTCTTGGTGTGTCGGCGTGGGTCCGATGAGGGTCCGCACCGACGGGAGGGGAGTTTCGCGTGACACCGAGTACGACGGCTCCGGCCGACCGCTGGCGCGAGCCCAGGAAGCTCAACAGCACCTGGCGGTTGGCGTTGTCGACGTTCGTGTCCGCCCGCCTCGGTTGAGGCAGCACCAGGGGCGGACGCGGCCTCACCGTCCGACGCTGGGCGCCACTACGGTGGTGCTGGAGTCAATCGGTGGGGAGGGTGAGGATCCGGTGTGACGCCGTAGTCTGCTGGTTGCCGTGGCCGGGGGCCGCACCAGCGTGGTCTTCGGCCCCACCTCGACCGCTTCTGCGCGCACCCCTGCGCGGCTCAGCCTGGCAGGGCTGGAAGGCCTCTTGTTCTGCCGGTGGTAGCCCGCCCTGCGCGGCACCGGCCCCACGTCTGCCGCGGTGTGAGCGACGATTCGCAGTTGAGTGGCATCCGGGCACGGTCGCTCTCGCCTCAATCCGGCTGTGGCTCCGCTAGCCTCTCTCTTCGGCACGCCGCTAACGCCGCAGTAGGCCAAGGTGGACGCACGGGGGAGGCATCGGCTCTGCTTGCAAGGCCCTCGCCCTGCGGTGGCATCGCTGTCGGCCAGGGGTCATCCTGGAAATGTCAACGGGAGTGCCGGTACGCCATCCCAACCAGGGTCCCGGCAAGGTAGCGAGATTTCCGTTTCGTTCTCGCTGCCCCCATCCCAACTGAAGCTGCTGAGCTGGAGATACCCGCGCTGGGAAGCGGTCACCAGTAGCAGGACAAAGCAGGCGGACTGCGACTTTGCCGGGGCCCCGCCATCCCAACTGGCCCCGCACATGGCCTCATACCTGGCATTCCATAGCTCACTCATTGTCCCTTCAACTGTTGAGCCAGAAAGAGGACGTGATGAACACGCAGACGGGTTGGCGTTGGTGCAGAAAGTGTCAGGGTTTGTTCTACGCTGCGGGCCCCACCCGAGGCGCCTGCCCCGTCGACAACCAGACACACGACAGCACTGGCAGCGCCCCTTATGCCATGCCGTACGATGACGGCAACGCGCCGCATGCGCAAAGCGGCTGGCGCTGGTGTCAGAAGTGCCAGGGACTGTTCTACGCCCTCAATCCCGACCAAGGCACCTGCCCCGCAGATCGCCAAGCTCACGACAGCAGCGGCAGTGCCCCTTATGCCATGCCGTACGATGACGGCAACGCGCCGCATGCGCAAAGCGGCTGGCGCTGGTGTCAGAAGTGCCAGGGACTGTTCTACGCCCTCAATCCCGACCAAGGCACCTGCCCCGCGGATCGCCAAGCTCACGACAGCAGCGGCAGCGCCTCCTACGGCACCCCCTTCGACGTGCCGACGACGGCGACCGTCGCTCCCGATCCCATCGATGTTCTGGCACCGAAGGGTGACGGCACGGGATCAGCCGTCGTGACTGTCAGCGGATTTACTGCGCCGACACAGCTGACCGCAACCCTGTCCCAGGCCGGCAATCAACTACGGGCGGTCCGGTATTACGAGGCTGCGACGACGGTAACGGAGCCACTGCATCGAGAAGACTGGCCCCCCGCGTGGCTTCCTCCCGGCCATCCCCCCAACCCGCTTCCTCTGGCGACTTACACCGAGTACGGAGAGGCAAAAGTCGACGGCACGCAGCCGGTCAGTGTATCGCCCGGTGACACCATCACATACGTGATCGAAGCGACAGGGCTCACCGTTTGGCCTCCCGTCACTGGCATGCTGAATATCAAAGGCGATGGATGGCTAGCTCCCATTGCGGTGCCGGTGTCGGTGCGTGTCAACCCGCTTACCTTGACTGTGGATTCCAGCCCTCTTACGATCCAGCAGAACAATTCGGGAGCGCTTGGCTTGCAGGTCAGCTCAGTGTCCCCCCAAACCGAACAACTCACCGTCTCCGGTTTCGGGACGGGTGTCACGACGGACACCTTGCCCCTGCTCATTCCCGCAGGATCGACAGTTGCCGGCGCCTTGGCGATCCACACCGGCCCTCAGACACCGGTCGGTAAGGTTGTCGACTTCACCCTACAGTCGGGAACGGCGCTCCAGGCCGGGAGTCCGGACATCGAGGTCTCGGTGGCGGAGATGACGGTCTCCCTGACTGGGCCCTTGATCTATGCTGCGGCAGCCGGCAGCGACGTCAGCGTTCCGGTGCGCGTGTCACTCAACGAGACGACGGAGAACACCGACATCACGTTCTCGGCCAAACCACCTCCGGAAACCGCCAAACCGCCACTAGGAATCTCGCAGGTCTTCAGCCTCAGCACTCGCCACTTCGAGCTGAACAATTTTTCCGTCACCGACCTCTCGCATCTCCCACAGCGGATAGAACGCACCAAGAACCTGGATCCTTCGGGCAGCACCACTGAAACACTCGTTCTGCACGTGAGCGACACCGCACCCGGTGGGCAGTTCACGGTCACGTTCGCATGGCAGGCGTTCAACGGCCAACAGACCGGCACGTTCCAGGTCCAGATCAATGTGGCGGTCCGCAGTCGCACGTTCAGCTGGAACATCAGCAGCGGTGGGCTGGCGGCATTGGGAGGGGCGGCGCAGTTCACCATCTCCAGTGACGGCACCACGCGCTGGAGCGGCTACGCGCATAACAGCGGCGTCGACAACTACGACTGGGGTTTCAGCGCGGTTATCAAGCCACAGAACACCGAGACCCCGGTTCTTGCCGTTGCTCACCACGGCCACCTCGGCGCACGGGAGCCTGCGGCCTCCGACCAATGGGACAACACCACTCCGCCGCAGGATCCGGACCCGAACCGTGTGGTACCCAAGGTTCCGTCCACCGGCCCCAATCTCATCGCCTGGCACTTCGACGACTACGCAACGGCCACCGCGACTCCGAATACTCAGTACTCCAGCGGAATCGGAGAATTCCTCGAAACCGCCCTCGTTGATATCGGGGGATTCTTCCTCGGCACGACGCCCGTAGGACAGGTGCTCGGTGTTGTCATCTTCATCGGCATCGAGGCTGGCGACCTACTGCAGTCGGGGTCGTTCGTGCACGGGGCCCGTATCGCCGAGGGAATCCTGTGGGTGTTGGGCCCGTCCAACATGCTCTTGGCCCTTGCCGCAGCCGCGATCGGGGAAATCGGAGATGCCTCGCATGAAATAGAGCAGGCAGATTACGACTTCGCGAATCAGGTGTACGCTGATTCCGAGGGAAAAACAACACTGCCGCCACGAGAGAACATCCTGGTCACGAACACGATCGGCAAAGGCAACAGGCCCTTCACGTTCGAGAACTTCGAGCGGAAGATCGTCATGAACATGGGAGCCATCTCCGGCTTGAAGAATGGGATCACAGCTGACACTGATGTACCAGGGGAGACGTTGATTCACGAGCTGTGCCACGCATGGCAGCTCACGCATAACGCTTCCTCTCCGGATCTGCTGAGTAAGTTCTTGACCGCAAGATTCCAGGACTCAGCCGCATACGACTACGGCCCCGCAGGCCCATCGTTCGATGATTTCGGGCTTGAGGCGCAGGCACAGATCGTTCAAGACTGGTTCGTGGGCAGACGCAAGCGCAACGAGGAGCCGCCGACTGGCCAGCGAATGGATCCGGCCAGCCCCTATTACAGGTACATCGTCGGCAATATCCGGCTGGGGCAGTACGACGACTGACCGCAGATACCCTGCCCGCCCCGCATCACTTCACTGAGCGGCGTATCCACCCACGAGCCCACGAAGATCCGCCGGACACGCCCTAGCGGGCTCTCCGGCCCAGGAGCCGGCGCGCCCGACCTACTCACCGGTTGGGCCCGGGGCGTCATCAACTCGTGTAAGTGGTCCTTTAGTTGTGTCCTCGTATATGGCAGCGTCAACTGCTTGTGGGGGCCTCTTCCGTGGCCTTTCAGGGTGTGAACGTCTTGGCCGTGCAGAGGATGGAAGCAACGTCCGGCACGCACCACCGCTGCGGAATTGTCTACGCCGACTTGCCTGGGGCTGGTCTGGTTCACTGGCATCGTCAACTCGGGATCCGGTTCCGATGGGTGACCCGTGGGTGTCCTGTTCGAGCCGACCGGTCTTGGGGGTGTTAACGAGCAGCGAACCAGGAAACAAGTGAGCCGGTAGGGGCTTTTGGCCTCGTCGCAGTTGTCGTGGGCCGGGGTTGGTGGTGGAGGGAACCTCGTGCGGGGAGAGGGTTTCCGGCTTGCAGGAGGTGGGGTGGGCGGCGCGGATAGCCTGCGGGGAAGAGTAAGCGGATAGGCCGGGGCGATGGGCCGGTCACGGTCGGAGCAGGTCGCCGCGGCGATGGCCGCACTGGGGATGTACTTCGCAGGGAGCACTTCCGAGGAGTTCGCCGAGGAAGTGGCTCGGCTTGGCGAGGTGCGTGCTGCTCGGTGTTGTTGCAGGCCGGGGCGGTGGTGGCTGATGGGTGGTTCTGGATGAGGAAGCCTGTCGCGTGGCGTGGGAGCAGTTCGCTGCCGCTGGGGCTGGGCTGGGTGAGGAGTCGGGGAAGCGAGTGGAGTTCATTGGCTGGCGGGTGTTGCGGGCTGGTATCCGGCTGCGGCTGAGGGCGCAGAACGATTGCCGTCGCTGCTCCTCACGGGGGATTGCGAGCACGCGGCAGATCCGCTGGATGCCGAACTTGGCGCGGTTTTCGGCGATGAAGTCCCAGCGGCGGGGGCTCGCTTCACCTCTTGGACGAAGCGCAGGATCTCGCGCTTTGCTGCCGTTCTTTCCCGCCTTCAGCGGCCGGGCATTGTCCGCCCGCGGCCGGGCCGGCTCCTTTGCCTCGCTCCCGCCCGCGTCACGGCGTCCGGGCACGGCCTAAGCGTTGTCCCGCAACTGCGGGTGAGACTGGGCATCGGGGGATCGGCGTGGCTATGGTGCCCGCATGACGGATCAGATAGCTGGCGCAGAAGGCGCCCCGCTGGCTAGGCCGGAACTGCACACGGTGTTGCTGGAACTTGAGCGGGAGTTGGACGCCGATCCCGCCGAAGTCTTCGACCTTCTGGTTCCCCAGCTTGCGCCCGCCGACGGACACACGAAGTTCGCTGTCTACCCGCACTGCCTCACAGCTGTCATGCAGGGTGACTGGTGGTACCGGGGAGAATATCGGGTGAGTGCTGCTCCTAGGGGTGCGAGGGTTTCGTACACGGTGGTCAACGTTGCGCAGGAGCAGCACGAGGGTGGGAATCTCATCAGCAAGAGCACTGTCGCGGCGGCACCCGACGCCTTCGCACGACGCCTCGACGCTCTTGAAGACTCGCTGCGTTGAGGTGACATGATCTCGGGATGGCTGGTGTTCTCACGGCGTCCGAGTCGTCCCGGATAGCTCCCTTCACCGGGCTGAACCCGCGGCAGTTCAGCAAGCTGATCAACGCGCTGCGGCGTGAAGGTGCGGACCCTGTGCGCAAGGGCCGGCCCTGGAGCCTGCCACTGGAGGACCGGGTCCTGCTGGTTGCCACGTACTGGCGCACCAACCTGACCCTGCGACAGCTCCCGCTGCTTTTCGGCGCGTCGAAGTCTGCGGTCGAGCGTATCGTCGATCATCTGGGGCCGTCGCTGGCGCTGAAGCCGCACAAGCGGTTCCGCAGGGACGCGGTGCTGATCGTGGACGGCACTCTCGTGCCGACCCGCGACCACAGCATCGCCGCGCAATCGAAGAGCTACCGGTACTCCGCCAACCACCAGGTGGTCATCGACGCCGACGCGCGGCTGGTTGTCGCGGTAGGCCGACCAGTGCGCGGCAACCGCAACGACTGCAAGGCTTGAGAGTTGTTGGGCGCAAAGGAGGCCGTCGGCACGACCACGGTCATTGCGGATGGCGGCTACCGCGGCACTGGCCTGGTCATCCCGCACCGCCGCGAACTCGGCCGGGTCGAACTGCAGGCTGGGAAAGAGGAGCACAACGCCTCCCACCGCAAGGTCCGTGCCCGCGTCGAGCACGCTTTCGCCCGCATGAAGACCTGGAGGATCCTGCGCGACTGTCGTCTCAAGGGCCAAGGTGTGCATCACCAGGCCATGCTTGGGATCGCCCGTCTGCACAACCTCACCCTCGCATACCGTCACCCGCGGGCCGTGGCCCGAGCGTTCCTGCACGCTGCACTTGTGGTAGGCGGAGTCGTTCGCCGTTTCCGCCCCCGGTGAGGTGCGCGGGGCCCCGAGGCGGACGGTGTGCGGAGCGGCGGTGAACCAGATGCCGGGTCTCGCCCGGGCCGCGCTCGTCGCGAACCCGACGGTGCCGGTGGCGGTCGGGGCAGCCGGCCCCCTTGCTTGCACCTTCCATGGTCGCGACGCACCGCTGTGTCGTGGTGTTCACGAGCCTGGGGTCGGCTCGCTGGGCCAGGGGATGTGCCGCCAGGGGCTCCCTGGGTCGTGGGTGAGGGTCCGGTGCGGGCCGAGTACCGAGCGGTATCTGTGCTCGAATTCCTGTTCACCGCCGCGCAGTACCGCGCCGAGCGCGTACCCCGCGGCGAACTCCTGCCATGAGCCGTAGGTCTCCCGGCACGCTCGACCGGCCCGCAGCACCGCCTGCTGGGCCTCGGTGGGCTCGCAGAAGCGCGCCCCCAGCCCCCACCGTGCGAGGGCCACGGCCTGCCCGGAGTCGTAGCCGTTGACCGACCGCACGAAGCCGTACGGTGGCAGGATTCCGTCTGCCTGGAGCCGTGCCTCGTAGCGCAGGATCCGGCCGATGAGGGACAGCACTGCCGCGGTCTGTGGTTCGGGGGTGCCGGTGTGCCGCAGCGCTGCCTCGGCCGTGCGGTGCCATACCTCGACGGGCGGCGGCGTGCCGTGGGCCTGGGCCAGTTCGGCGCGGATCCTGAGGACGAACTTCGGCTCGGGAGCGGTGGTGACGGCCTTGAGCAGGTGGTCCAGCCGACGCGACCACTGGCCGTGGTGGGTCACGTGCCACCAGTCGCGCAACCGTTCGGTGTCGGTGGGGTAGCTGTCGTAGACGTCCCCCAGGTCGTTCCACAGGACCTGCTCGTGGACCGCGAGGTGGGCGCCGCAGGCCAGCGCGTGGGCCAGCGGGCCGTGCAGCGGGCCGCTGTACCGGGTCAGCAGCTCGTCGTCGCCGTAGCCCGGCCGCGGCGCGCTCTTGGCGATCCGCCGCCACTTCCTGCGGTCCGCCTGCCGGGCGGGGAAGTACATCTCGCCCGGCGTCGCCGGGTTCACCACCAGCCACGCGTCGTCGTCGAGCCAACTGTCGGCGAGCAGCCGCAGGTTGGTAGGGGAGACGACGTGGTCCGGGCGGCGCGGCGGCAACTCGCCGCGGGTGCGCAGTGCGAGGCAGAGCCGACCGGCCGGGTCCCAGTGGGGGACGAAGGTGATGCTGTCCAGGTCGGCGTCCGCGTGCACTTTCAGGACGTCGACGAACATGGCGAAGTCCGCCAGCAGCCGCAGGAAGCCTTCACAGTCGCCGCGGCACTTGGCCGCGTACAGCAGTCGTTCGGCCTCGGTGGGCGGCTGCCACATCCCCCCGAACGTGCGTGTCAGGTCTGCGGTTTCCATGGGAGGCGACTCTACTGAGCCGCCCAACCGCCCAACCGGCGTGGGCAGGTGGGGCGGTGGCCAGGTGGTTCGCTTCGGTCGCCGGGGTTGTGTGCGGTGGCTGTTGCGCCCGGACGCCGTTCGTTGCTGTCCCGGCGGAAAGCGGAAAGCGGAAAGCGGAAAGCGGATGGCGGATGGCGGATGGCGGATGGCGGGACTCGGCGCTGGTGCGGTGGTCAGTGGTTCGTTGGTGTGGTGTGGGGTGTGTCCGTTGGCGGGTCCGGGGTGAGGTGGGCGGCGAACTCCTCGTGCGCGGGGGCTGTGGGCAGTTGGCGGGTGGTGTTGGGGCGCAGGCCGTCGAGGAAGATGCCGACGTGGCGGGTGACCAGTGCGTCGGCTTGCTGCTGTGGGAGGTGGGGCAGGGGGCGGCACACGAGCGCGGTGGTGGTGATCAGGTCCACCGCGGTGACGTCTGGACGTACCGCGTGGTGCTCGCGCGCGGCGGACAGGACCTCTTCGAGGGCGGCTGCGATCTGCCGTTGCAGGTCACGGGCCTGGGGGGCGTTGGTGACGGGGCCGCCGATGAGGGGCAGCACCAGCATCTCCCGGTTGGCCACCAGGTCCAGTATGAACGTCTCCAGGGCGCCCAGCGGGTCGGTTCGCGCGGTTTGTGCCGCGGTGCGGGCGGCGTCGAGGACCACGGTGAAGCCGTCCAGGACGACTTGGGTGATCAGCGCGTCGCGGTCGGGGAATCGCCGGTAGAGGGTGGCGATGTTCACGCCGGCTCGGCGGGCGATCTCGTCCAGCGGTGCGGCGGTGCCCAGTTCGCGGAAGGCGGTGCGGGCGGCGGCCAGGACCTGGGCGCGGTTGCGTGCGGCGTCAGCGCGCAACCGGGGGCGCGTGGTCTTGCCGGGAGGGGTGCTGGCGGTCACCTCGATCACTTTCCCTGTCTGCGCGTGCGGGTGCTCCTGCTGAGACTACGGCAGCATTAAGCGAAGTATTTCCTGCGCTTAGTGGTAGTGTCGAAGGACCGGCCCCTTGCGGCGGAACGGGAGGTTCCCGGCGAGGTGGTGCTCGCGCCACATGGGCTGGTCCCCCCTTGTGGGGAACCGCTCCAGCAGGCGGCTCCCCTTGTGCTTTCGATGCGACGAAGAGGCGAGAAGAGATGACAGCAATGGCAGACACGCGGTTCGCGGGCAAGGCCGCGGTGGTCACCGGTGGCAGCCGGGGAATCGGAGCGGCGGTCGCCGCCCGGCTGGCCAGCGAAGGCGCGGCCGTGGCCATCGGCTACCGGGGCAATCAAGAGGCCGCCGACAAGCTGGTCGCCGCGCTGCGGGCCGACGGCGCGCGGGCGTTCGCGATGCGGGCCGACGTGGCCGACCCCGACCAGACCAAGGCGCTGGTCGAGCAGGCGGTGGCAGAGTTCGGACAGCTTGACGTTCTCGCCTCCTGCGCGGGCATCGAGCACTTCGATGTCTTGGAGAACATCGCCCCGGCCGACTTCGACCGCGTCTTCACCGTCAACACCCGCGGCCAGCTGTTCGCCGTCCAGCACGCCGCATCGCGTATGGGCGAAGGAGGCAGGATCGTTGTGACCTCCTCGGTCAGCGCCTCCCGCGCGGTCTTCGGGCACACCCTGTACGCCGCGTCCAAGGCCGCGGTGGAATCGATGGTCCTCAACCTCTCCGCCGAACTCGGCCAGCGCGGCATCGCCATCAACGCCATCGCGCCCGGTGGCACCGCCACCGACATGGCCGCCGACGTCGCCGACAGGTACCAGCACCCCCAACTGGCCGACAAGGTCTCGCTGACCGACTGGCTGAAGGCCCACGGAGCTCTCGGCCGACTGGCCGAACCTGCGGAGATCGCCGCCGGGTACGCCTTCCTCGCCTCCGACGACGCCGCGTACATGACCGGCCGCACCCTGCAGATCGACGGCGGCTACTTCTAGACGCTCCGCTGGAAGCGCGGTGAGGGGCCGCCGCTCGTCCGCGGCACTGTTGCGGCTGGCCGCGCGGTCCCCGGCGCCCCCCGGGCTCTAATGCCGTGGCCCGTGCGGTCGCGGAGCCGTCTTCGTCGTCCCCGTCCAGGAGCAGGGAACGGGAGTGCAACAGGTTGGCCAGTAGCAGATGCCCGGCGTCAGCCGCACCGAGGGTGAGCAGCCCGGGGTAGGGGGGCGCCTCCCGCGCTGCATGGGCATCCAGCAGGGGCGCTGCGGCGTCCAGAGCCCAGCAGCCGTCGCGCGGCCCGGTGGTGAACGGCGTTATGGGAGAAGTGCCCGGGTCGTTGACGAGCGGGTGCGCGGTGCGGTCGGTGACCTGCGCGCCCCGCGCGGTCGGCAACTCGATGCCGGAAGCGGCCCGTTGGTGGGCGAGCGTGCGCAAGGCGAGGTCGAGCCGGGTGACGCTGAGCGGTTCAGCGGAGGCCTGCGGGGCCTGCTCCAGGCGGGTCGGGCGGGGGTCGATAGCGATCGTCTCCCCGGCCTTGCGGTGACGCTGCTGCAGGATCCGCGTGAGGGTTGCCGCCGTCGTTTCCCGGCTGTTGATCAGCGGACGGTGGGGCGGGGGCTTGAGCTGCTGGTCGGGGATGATCAGGTCGGGGTCGGTGGAATGCCCACCGCCTGGCTGTGGTTGGCCCCTTGTCGAGTTGGAAGGTCTCGGGTACTTCGTGATGTCCCCGAACTCCTTGTCTGCGATCTGCGGCAGGTTGTCCCCGGCCTTGGGGTGATGCTGCAGGATCCGCTTCACGCCGGGGGAGCCGAGCAGTCCGGCCGTCATAGCGCTAACACCCGTGCCGCGATGAGCTCAGGTTCTTGCGGGTAGTGGAGCGTGGCCGATGATGCGCTCGCCCATGGCCGCGGAGGCCCGGACGGCGTCGAAGGCGTAACCGCGCATGGTGTGTTCGTAGTCGCTGACGGCGGTCAGTAGCGGCTTGCCGCCCATCGCGGCCGCGACTAGTTCGGCACCGAGGACTTGGGCGTCGCGCAGGGCGGTGTTGGCGCCGATGCCCAGGGCCGGGCTCATGGCGTGGATGGCGTCGCCGATGACGGTGATGTTCGTGGGCGCCCAGGGCGAGGTGGGGACACTTCTGCGCAATGCCAGCGGTTGCACCGTGTCCAGGGTCCACATCCGGACCAGTTCGACAACGCCGGGATGCCAGGAGGCGATGCGCTTCAGAACGTACCGCCTGAGCGCCTCGGGGTGCGCCTTGGACAACTCCGCGTCGGCGGGCAGGCGGGTGGTGAGGGAGCTGAAGATGCTCAGCGCGAAGTCGTTGCCGACTTCGCAACGGAACGCTTCGTCGCGTTCGGCGACCAACGGCGAGCGCGGGTTGCTGCGTTCGAGCGGGCCGAAGTTGATCATGTCGTGTTGGGAGTCGGAGACCAACGTGAACAGCGAGTACAGCTCGTCCGGGATCTCGCGTTTGGTGGCAGCGGTGAGCGGGATCCTCGCGGCGATGTGGCGTACGCCCCGGTCGATGACGCTGGCGTGGGGGAGGAGTTGGGCGCGAACGGCGGAGTTGATGCCGTTTGCACCGACCAGCACGTCGGCTTCGTCGTTCTCCCCGTTCGACAGGCACACGGTGACACGTGCGCCCGGGTTGTGGCGGTAGCCGATGACCCGGGCGCCGAAGCGCATCCTTTTCTCCAGGCCGGTGTAGAGGATCTTGCGCATCGTCGAACGGTCAGCCACCAGGTGTTCTGGAACGTCTCCGGTGGCCTTGCCGTCCCCGGCGGAGCCGCTGGTGTCGCGGATCAGGCTCGGGTTGAGCTGCTCGTCGAAGTGGCGTATCTGCTGCCGGGGCATACCCGCGGTCGCGACGAACAGCTCCCACAGCCGCGGGTCCAGCACGCTTTTCAGGGCGGTGGTTCCGGTGGAGTTGATGTGCAGCCGGTATCCCGGATTGCGGGTGAGGAGATCGGCGTCGCGTTCGTGGACGACGACGTCCAGGCCGTGGTGGTGAAGATGGCGGGCGAGCGTCATGCCGGCGAGCCCGCCGCCAGCGATGGCGACACGGAAGTCAGACACGGGGAACCCTCCTTGAAGGACGTTGCTTCGCGGGTTGGTTGAGAACCCGGGCACCAGGCCCGGCCCCTGATGCGGGAGTCGGCCTTCGACGGAAGGCCACGGATTGCGATGGAAGGCCACGGGTTGCTCCCTGGCCGCACACGGTCCGCGGTGAAGTACGGCGCACCGGCCCCTACGGCCCCCGGTGGGGCAAGGGCCGGTGCGCCTCTGCGGAAGGGTGCGGTGCGGCCGGGCTTCGCTACGGGCTATTCGGGCAGGGGATTTTGGGCCATGCGCTCCTGGCCGACCCTGGCTGCTTGTCGTACGACGCGGAAGCCGTAGGCGAGCATGTCGCGCTCATAGGCGGCCAGGGCGTCGGCCAGGGCGAGTTGCCCGTCGGCGACCTTCTTCAGGGCACGGCCGAGCAGTGTTCCGTCACGCATCGCGACGTTGGCTCCGCGGCCCAAAGTGGGCGTCATCGCGTGGACGGCGTCTCCGAGGAGCGTGACGTTGGTGGGTGCGTCAAGCGCCGTCGGCACGCTGGTGTACATCTCGACGGGGAAGAAGGAGGTCGGATCCGCGCTGAGGACGAGCTCGGCGGCACCGGTCGGCCAGTCGCGGAGCGTCTCGGCGGCGATCCGGCGAAGTTCCTCGCCTGAGCAGGCGCGCATCGCGCCGTCGGTGTGGGGGAAGAACTCATGGCGACCACCCACGATGCACACGACGTAGTCGTCCTGGTCGCGCATCGGGATCCCGGGAGCGAAGCGTGCCGCGGCCTCGGCGGGAGGGGTCGGGAAGCGGACGGAGCCGAGCCCGAGAAAGACCTTCCGCTCGTCCGAGGCGATGGTGAAGATGTCCTTCAGGGTCTCGGCGGGCACGACGGGCTCAGCTGCCGCCATCGGCAGGCGGCCGTAGAGCGCGGTGACTCCGGCGTCCGCCGTGCCGGCGTGCGGGGCCCGCTGGCGGCGAACGGCCGAGCGGATGCCGTCGGCACCGACCAGTACGTGGCCGTGCGCCCGCGAACCGTCGGTGAAGTACGCGGTCACCCCGTCGGCGGAGCTCTGGTAATGACTGAGGGTCTTTCCGAAACGCATCGCGTCTTCGAGGCCTGCGAGCATGATCTGACGCAAAGTCGCACGGTCGACGTTGGCGTGCGGGGCTGGACCGTCGTGGGCGGCCCAGACCTCTTCACCGTGTTCGCCCCGCGCCGGGAGGCGTTTGATGACGGACAGGTCGGTCCCCAGGATCGTGGTGAAGGCCTCGGTGTACTGCGCTGTCGCGTCGAACACCGCGTGGAGGTCCGCCGGTAGGACTTCCCGGGCGGCGCCCAGGGCGTCGGCGTCCAGGTGCAGGCGGTAGCCCTGAGGCCGGTCCCACGGGCTGGCGTCGCGTTCGAAGACGGCGACGTCGATTTTGTGGTTGCGCAGCGACTGGGCGAGAGTGAGGCCGCCGAGCCCGGCACCGGCGATGAGAACCTTCAGTTCAGACATGTCCAACACGGCCGTCCCTTGTTCGAAGTTCGACAAAGGACGTACGGGTGGCCTGACCAGGCTCTTGCACGAACACCGAGGCGTCACCCGGACTACCTACCGGGCAGTGGCTTTCGTACGTCGCCCGCAACGTAACGCCCTGCCGCTGCGTTGTGCAAGCCCATGCCGACGTGGGATCGGGCGAACTACTACGCCGGCCACGCACGGTGCCCGGCCTCGTCCACGGCGTTCACCACGGGTCCGCGCAACCGGTACCCCAGCCTCCGACCATCGCGAACAGGCAGGAGCCCGCCAGTGTGCCGCCTCACCTATGTCGGCTGATGCACCGTCACCCAGGACCAGATCCTCGCTGTCCCAGTCGGCCTAAAGGCCGATCGGTCACGCGCCTTCTCCGGACTCCGGCGGGACAACGCCCACCACTCGCCCGTCGGTCAGTCGGCAGTTCATCTCCTGCGCAGGAGCCGTGATGGCTCCGTCCGTCCTTGGCCGACCGGCCGACTGCATCACCCCATTGCCTGGGACAACGAACGCGACACGCGATCGGCTTCGACTCGACCGGGCGATGTCCGGGCTGAAGCCAGCCCCATTTTGACGACAGCCGACAATAAAGTCAGTAGCCTGCCGTGCGCATTCCGGCACGAGGCGGCCACACCGGTGGCGCTGACCCTGCTCGACCGGATCCGCACCCCGCCCGCGCTCGCTTTCCAGATGCTCACCGTGGTCGAAACCCCTCGATCCTCGAAGCAACCATGGCCTGCGACTAGCCCGGGCCCGTTGGCGAGCACCAGCGGGCAGCTCGACAGCATTGACCACACCCTCCTGCACCTCGCGGTCGACCAGCAAATTCACCTGAGACGCAGCGGTGACCTGGACGGAAGTGGCCTGCGGATCACTGAGTCCGTTGCACGCACCGACCGAACCGAGCTGGTTGCGGTCAACGCACCCACAGTGCGGCACGCGCACCTGAACCCTCAACAGCCCCGCCCGGACCGGCTTCTGAAACAGCACAGAACACCGCGTGGGACGCCTTGCGCGCAGGCGCGCAGGGACGTGGTCTTCCAAGCGCACGACGCTGTACTGCACCAGGAGCTGGACCCACCGAAGGCAGGCAAGTGAGTGGATGTCACCTACGCCAGATCGGCCAGGACGTGATGCCGTTATTACCGAGGGAACCCACAGCCGTGAGAAAGCCCAGCGACGAAGGCATAGCAATCGGCCGCCACAGGCCAAGACGTGAGCAGGCGAACACGCGCATGCTGGTGGCTTTGTTCCCGAGAACCGACAGCACCAGCACATGAGATCGGGAGGTGTCGACAAAGCGGCATCTTCGATGTTCATGAAAAGCGACAGCGCCCGCCAGCGCGCCTCGTTGCCGCAGGATCCCGCCCCGGAAAGCCGCGATGAGGCCCCAAGTAGCTGTGCCCAGCCGACTCTTGGCATCCGGCCACGGAGCCTCCGCGAAAACCCGTTGGCGGCCACCGCTGCCACTGCTAGCCTTCCGTCAGGCCGTGCGAGAGAACGAGGAGGTGGTACCCGTGAACGCAGTATCGACATGGGTGCTCCCCTCCGGGGTCACGGTCGGGCGATAGGTCGTCCGGGAGCACCGTTCCGGTGCACTCCCGAAAGGCACGACCATGCATTTCACCTCTGAACCACGTCTCGCCGACGGCGTCCTCGAGCGCGAATTCACCCTCGGCGAAATCCCCGGCATCTTGTGGACACCTGAATCAGCATCCGCGTCCGCACCCGTCCCGCTGGTTCTGCTCGGCCACCCCCCGCTCGGACTGCACAAGATGTACCCCCGGCTGGTGGCCCGGGCCCAACGCGCCGCAGCGGATGGCTTCGCCGCGGCCACCATCGAACTCCCCGGAAGCGGTGAGCGACCCCGTTCCGCCACCGCCGACCAGGCCCGCGCCGACCTGCGCCGGGCTAGGGAGGCCGGCGAGCCGGTCGACGAGGAGATCGTGGACCGGCTCGTTCTCCCGCTGGTCGACAAGTCGGTCCCGGAATGGCAGGACGCCCTGGACGCCCTGCTGTCGCTGCCCGAGATCGAAGGCCCGGTCGGGTACTCGGGGGGAGTGATCTCCATCGGGATCCGGCTGGCGGTGGTGGAGCCCCGTATCTCGGCCGCCGTTCTGTTCGCCGGGACTGTGGTGCCTCGCGCCCTGTTCGAGGAGGCCCGGCAGGTCACCATTCCGCTGCACGTCCTGCTGCAGTGGGACGATGAAGCCAACGACCGGCAAGCGGCCCTGGCCCTGTTCGACGCCTTCGGCTCCAAGGAGAAGACCCTGCACGCCAACATGGGCGGGCACACCGGCGTCCCGCAGTTCGCAGGGGACGCCGCGGCCCGGTTCCTCGCCCGGCACCTGAAGTGAGGCCGGAATGTCAGGCCACCAGCAGACGGTAAGCCGAGTTGGCCAGGCCGCTCCTCATCCAGGGCAGGCCCCGGCGCTGCCTTGATGTTCATGCCGCGGGCCCTGCCAACTCGGCAGGGCCCGCGCTGCCCGAAGCCATGAACTGTTCGATTCTGCAGTGCCTCGGGTGCTACCCCATCTCGTGTCCCAGGGCTGTCAGTCCTCGCGAACAAAGCCATGCTGATAACCCCCAAACTGACGCTATCCCCGTAGCACACATGTGGTCAGGACCACAACAGCGGTCCACCCCGCAGCCAGACAGTGCGCAACCCCATGAGCCACCCCCGGACTTGGCAACAGCGTCAACCCTCACCTGTACCACCGAGATGGTCCTGCTCAACCCCGATGCCTGTCTGTACGTCGCTATGTCCATCGCATGCCGATCGAGGACAGTTGCCCGATCCGTTCCGGCGACAGCGTCGTGGCTCGGGAGCGTTGGTTGCTCACCCAGGCTCCAAGCCGGAACTGCAGTTCCCATCCGTCCTCGGAGAGTACGGTCTCGACGTGCTTGCGGGGTACGTTCAAGTGTCCTTCGCACTGGTAGTACTGGGCGGCGGTGAGGTTTGGCAGCCCACTTGTCGGCTGCGTATGGCGCGGGCGCGGTTTCTCGTCTTCGGCGGCGGGTTCGATCCCGAGGATGTGTTCGCACATCCACTGCTGTACGCCGGTGAGCTTGCCCCAGCCGAGGCGGTGTCCCCGGACCCACCGGCCCAGGTCCTCGCCTTGGTGCACGCCGGCGCCCGCCGACGTGGGCAGCGCGCCGCCAGCCTCCAGGTGCTGCCGGGATGAGGTGGGCTGCCACTCCACTGGCCAGCCTCCGGCCATCACGTCGAAGTGTGGCTGCACGGGGTCCAGTCCCGTCCGGCTCACCCCACCGAGGGCGGAGAAGAGCCCCGGCGTGACGAGCAAGACCGCACAGTTACGAACTACGACTTCCGGCGCGTCACGGCCTGGCTCTGCGGGGTTCACCTGTCCGGGCAGCCCGCACCGCTGCCGCCTGCCGGCTCCGCCACCCCCGTGGTCGGGTTCGGTATGCCATCCCGGCGAGGGTTCGTCAATTCGGCAATTTGATGCCGATTTGGCAATCGATGGGGGTAGGGTGGTGGGTATGGCTATGAGCACGGAAGACCTCTTGCGGCTCACGGTGACCGCGCTGCTCGCCCGAACCGGCGAGTCGCAGTCGGACCTGGCTGCCGGGGTGGGTCTGTCGCCCACGCAGATCAGCCGTAAGCAGAAGGGGGATCGGTCGTGGTCGTTGGACGACTGCGATCGGTTGGCCGCTCACTATGGCATGTCGGTGCTCGATCTGCTGGCGGGCCCGACGCACGCTGCTGCGAAGCTGCCTGCTGACCGGGTCAGTGTCAGGCTCAGCGGCGCACAGGCCATGTTGACGGTCCCCTCCACCAGCTCTACCCCGGCGCCTCCGACAACCGCCCCGACCTCGACTTTGACTGCGGTGCCCGCTCCGGCCGCGGTGGAGTCTCCCGCCCGGCCCGCTGCAGTTCCGGCCCCCACCCCCACTCCCACCCCCACTCCCACCCCTGCCCCTGCTCCGGCCGCGCCAGAACCCGCAGCGCCCGAGCCTGTCGCGCCGGACCGTGACGTCGGGCAGGGCAAGTACGTGGCGGCGCAGGCGGCAGCCGGTCGCACGCATCACCGGGGAGAGGTGGCAGGGGACGAACGGGCCCAGCAAGCCCACACGATGACCTCCCGAACACCCTGTCCTGGACAGCTTCTCTCGGGGGCGTACGCCAGGAGGCCCGACCCGTTCGGGAACGGATCGGTTAATGGACGCCCTCTCCCGACGAGTGTTCAGCAGCCATGCTGCAGCTGAACCGTGCAGGAAGATACCCAAGTCCACGTCGGCCTCGACCTTCGGCCGGGCACTCTCACCCTCACTCACTCCGGCAAGGACTTCGCGGCGTACCACGCTATGGTGGAGTTCGCCTCTGTCCACGCGAAGCCGTGGGTAGCGCAGGAGGTCAAGTTCTCGGCCAAGGGGCCGGACGGCAAGTCCGTGGCATTGACCATGGATCTCCTCAATGACGCCTGCGACGGCCCCCGAGCTGGAATACCTGCCGCGGTCTGGAAGGTCGTGGCCCTGGCCGCGACCTCCGCCGGAGACGTCGGCATCACCTACGCGGCTCCTGGCCGCGCCTGTTAAGGCGCCCGGGTACAGGTGGAGAAGCTGCCGCGCTGGGGCGGGGTCCCTAGACCCAGTCGCCGAGCACACCTTCGGCGCGCGCTGGTCGTGGAAGGCGTATCCGCTCGACGAGTACGAGTAGCTCAAGCACTGACCAGGAGAACGAACGAGCGGGCCCCGGATGAATCCGGGGCCCGCTCCTGCTTCCTAAGGAGGACGGAGTGGAACAAGATCCCCGGATCCACCGGCTCTCCGAGCTGGTGGACGCGCTAATCGCCGAATTCGAGAAGGAAGTTGGCCGTCCACCGACGGACGTAGAGGATCTCCGCGCCGCCGTGCGGGACGTGAGCGAGAGCCTGCAGAGGGCTCGACGCCAAGGGCTCCAAGCCCTCATCAACGAGCGCATCAATGCCGCTGCACATGCCCGGCGGGCACCCCGACGGGGCGATCGTTGACGGCCAAGATCATTCCCTACAGGTAACGCCGTACGGACACCAGGGCACCCGCAGCCGTTGGAGCTGGCTGCGGGCCCTGTTCGACTGTAGGGGGCTCAGGCGACGGCCGGATCGTCGGGTGAGGGGGGCGCCCCCTGTGGGAGTGTCAGCTGCGGTGCGATGTCTGGCGTGTCGAGGGTTCCGAGCGGCAGCAGTGCCATCTGCTCCGGCCCGTAGGGCTGCTTCTGCCCGGCGGTGCTCAGCAGCCGGTCGGCCTCTATCAGCGTCTGGCTGACGGCGAACCGTAGCTGCCGCCTTTGCTTGGACAGCGCCAAGCTGGCCATCAGGTCGAGAACGTAGTGGGGCAGCCGATCGCGGCCTTCGAGACAGACGCGCTGCACGGCGGCCTCGTACATCTTCAACTCGCCGGGAACGGTACGGTGCGTCAGGCGGATCGCGCCGTACAAGTCCGTCACCATGCTGCGGTACGCCTTCGCCAGCAGGCCCTGAGCCTGGCGGACGCGCCGAGGGCTGCGGGCGCTGTCTTGGCTACGGTAAGCCTTCACGGCCACGGTCAACTTGGCCAGACTCTCTTCGATGCGCTGGGGCACCGTCGGCTCGCGCAGGGCGCCGTTTGCCCGGTCTCGCCTGGCCTGCTGCAGAAGTCGGGCGACCTCGAAGGCGCCGTTGGGATCCAGCGGCAACAGGATTTTGAACCACGCCTCCAGGCTGGTGACCGAGGCGACGCCGCAGCCGGCGAGGAACTCCTTGAGGATGCGCGGTGTCAGCGGGCGACGCCCGCGCAGCATCGCCCCATAGCTGGTGTGGGAGTAGCCGGGCGCGCGGTAGGACAGGGCTCGCAGGCTCAGCCCCTGAAAGCGGAGCAGGGCGTACAGCAGGTCGCGGAGTTCGTCGAGGCTGGCCACGGTCGGCGGTGGTGTGATCTTGCCGGTCTTAGCCCACCGTTCCAGCGTTGCGCCGTGCCCGGCGTTCGTGTCGGAGACGGCGGTCAGCCGCAGGCGCTGCCATCGCGATTGCCACCGCGCCGGGTCGCCGCCGCAGGCGGTGACATAGCCAGCCACGGCACTCCAGCTAGGCCGGTGCTTCCCGCTGTGCGCTTTGGACAGCGTGGCGGGCGAGACTCCGCAGCGCTTCGCCATCTGTTCAAGCGGTGGACTTCCCGCCTTCGTCCACAGGGCGCGCAGGTCGCGGGCGAAGGCGACCAACGGATCCGCAGAGTCCGGAAGGGGGTTCATGGGACGGGCCACGGCGCTCTCCTTTCCCGAGCCCGATGGGCCGGGGCGCCGACAAGATCGGTGCCCCGGCAAGGGACGGGTCAGGTCAGGCGCTTGCGTAGCTTGCCCGCGAGCGCACCGCCCGCGCCAAGGACGGCCAGGGCCTCATCCAGCGACATTCCGCGCGCCAGCAGGACGATCAGCGTGGTCAGGATGACGACCAGGACGAGTAACCCGGATAGGTCGACCGCCGTGATGGCGGCGCGGACAGACGCGGACAGCCCGCACCCCGCGGAGGGGACGGGCTCAGGAAGCAGGGACGACAAGGCGAGGATCTCCTCACACTGGGCGAACGGTCTGAAGATGTGGTCTGGACAATCGCCTCAACTACGTTGAGACGTACGGGACTTCACCGCACATCGGTTGCAGCCGATGCAGGCAGGAAGCCACGTTACCCACCCGAACGCCCCTCCACTCGCCGCCAGTTGCATCTGGAGACAACGCCTAAATAAAGGTCCCGCCTTTTATTTAGTGAGTGGCGCAGAATTCTTTAGACCCTGGTGCGCCGGTCGTCTAAAAAACGCGGAATTCTCGCGGCCCATCCATCATAGCCGCAGGTCAGGACCGGTCATTCTTTCGCCCCTGTACACAGCTGGACCCAGGTTCTTGTACCTTTCTGAGCACCCAGGGAATCTGGACGGCGTCACACACGGGCGTGTCCGCGGACACGCGGACGCCCACGGCGCAGGTCTATTGGTCTGGACAGGCACCGAGGGACAACCGGCGGCATCCCTGTTGCAGCGGGGCGGCCCCAAGTGGCCAAGGCCGAAGGGCCCGCCACTGAACTTGGTTTCGCTGGCGCGATGAGGACTCTCGGGCACAGCGAGATAGGGCACAAGAGCGGGGCCCCGGACGATTCGTCCTGGGCCCCGTCGCTTTCCCTGGCGCTGGCCGGGCTGGAGGGCATCGTCGATCTGCGCTGACCAGACGATTGTGGATAACTCCTGGGCCGTGTGCGGCTGGCCGGGAGCTTCACTGCACCGGCGCTCAACGCAAAAGAGGGGGACCACCTCGGTGGTTCCCCTCTTCGCTGCCTCCCTGACCCGCTACGTCAGCGGTGTGGCCTTACGTGGTGCGGGCAGCCGCGGCAGCAGCTCCCACAGCGGGCGGGAGCCCGCCGCCCATGTGGCCAGCAGGCGCCGGTCCACCAGGTGCAGCTTTTGGGACTTCGCCAGCGGGGCGCACTTCGAGGTGAAACGGCCGTTGGTTACCAAGACCACCACGTCGGCGCCGTGCAACTGCCGGGCTGTGCCGTTGAGTACGTGCAGGTCCGGGGTCCCCACGGGGGATCCGGCGTCCCCGTTGCGGCGATGCTTGCACTGGATCACCCAACGCCGCCCGAGCGGATCGGTGGCCTTGACGTCCGCCCCGTTGTCTCCAGCTCCGCCGACCTGGACCGCGTCCGCACAGCCGTCTCGCCGCATCAGGTGGCGTATCGCGTGCTCGAACTGGCGGTGATGGAGTGCGTCGAGCTGTGGAAGCCCGTACCGCAGGCCGTTGATGCGCACCCCTCCCACTGCGCCCGCTGCAGCACCCGGTACAGCCAGACCCCGCCAGCACCAGCGGCTATGACTGCCAGGACGACGAGATCCACCAGTTCGCCAGCAGCCACTCGATCACGGCGAGCGCGATACCGACGACCACCAGGCCCACGGCCCACTCGCCACCACCACGGCGCCGGGCCGGTGGCCGGCGGCTCACCGCCCACTCCCCGGATGCGCCGGGGCAGTCACCTGAGTGCGTACCGCGGGTGCGTTCGGCGTGGTGACCGTCACGTGCACGTGCCCAGCCGTCAGCGCCCAGGCCGCTAAAACCACCCCGGCCAGGATCGATAACTCCCGCTTCGCTCCCGGTGCCGAGCGTGAATGCGCCCGCACCTGGGTTCCGTCCTTGCGTGTGTAGCTGTCTATGAACGGCACCGACGCCCCTCCCTAAAACTGTTCGACGTACCCCCGTGCCAACCAACGAGTGCAGCAGACACCACTGACAAACCAGTCAGAAAATCGAAGGAGTGTTCTGCCAGTGTCAGGCGGCGAGCGCGGCCCGTAGCCCTTCGTGTGCGGGGACGGACACTCCAATCGCATCGAGCCCGACCCGCAAGACCATGGGCAGACCGCCACCGTCGGGCAGCTGGCGGCAGACCAGCGCCCACACCGAGCTGAACAGGGCCACCAGCTGAGCCAACATCGCGTCCTGGCTGGGACCCACGCCCATCCCATCCGGGACGATGGCCACAACGACCGAACGGAACTCCTCGCGGGCTCGGGTCATCTCCTCGGTGGTCACCATCGCCTCGCCATTGAGCAACTGCTGCACGGCCAGGTCGACCAGCCCATGACCCGACGTGCCGCTCAGCTCGATCAGCCCACGGCCGAACAGCCACCCGAACCCGGCCATCACCGCCATCTCGTCCGGCGACTCGGACGCCAACCCCAACGCGACTGCCCCCATCTGGGCCGTCTCATCGTCGGGCGGCTCCGCGAAAGCGGACCACATGCGGATCAGCATCTCGTTCAGCGGATTGTCCGGGACCTCACACCCGGCAGCCCGCAGCCGAGCCCGCATCCGCTGCGTTACCCGCCGACCAGAGTGCCGCTGTCCGTCGATGATCCGCACCATCGCCTCGGCCCGCTCGAAGGCCGGATCCAACCGCAGATCCTCCGGAACCGGGCTCGCGGCCATCTCCTGCTCCAGCTCCGCCAGCACCGTCTCCAACAACGTCCGCGTGCTGTGCCGCATGGCGCGAGCCAACACCGAGGGCTTCACCGGAGCCCCGTCCATCCACGCCAGCACGGCCAAGTCCGCCCAGCCACGGCCACGCCGCGCCCGCCGACCCAGAGCGGTCGCCAACTCCACACTGCCCTCCGGCAACGAGCACGCGCTGCCGTACCTGCCCTGCCACGTGCGCGTCGCCTGCGGCAGCAAGTCCCACTGCCGCCACCGCTCCAGCTGCGCGGCGCTCACCGCCACCCCGGCCACGCTGACCGCGGCCACTAACTCTCGATCCGCCTTACTCGGCATGCTCCTCGGCATGCAAACGACGGTACGACCGGCCACTGACATTCGGGGCGCCCACAACGCGGGGGTCCAACTCCCCTGCACCCCGCGTTGTTGACCTCCGAACGTCGAACCCCCGCCTCCTACCGTCGAAAGCAGGGTCGTCAACCGACCGCCCGACACAGCCCATGCAGTCTAGGAAGGCGAACCTACTCGCTCGCGAAACAAGCCGATCAAGGGATCGTCTGGAGCCGATCTGGCTACGGCCCTGTCCCCTCTCATCGGTGCGAATGCTGGTGTTGAGGTGGCACGAGGCTAACGAGCTCGTGCATGGTTGGCGGTGAGACGCCGAGGACTGCGGCGTGGCTCAGTGTTCACGTCTGCCGTGCCGAAGTCAGGTCCGCGGTCTGCTGATGGGACAGCAGGTCGGCGACGGCCTGGATGGTGTCGCTCATGTGCTCGCGGCGGCCGGGGTGACGGGCGAGGGCTCGCCAGTTCTTGAGGTGGGCGATGCCGTGCTCGACCCGGATACGCGGCGAGGAATGCGCCTTGCGCTGTCGCTCGTACATGTCCTCGTGCCAGCCCGGAGCGTTCTTCTTGAACTTGCGGTGTGGTGGTGTCACCTCACGGCCGCCGGTCTGCGCACCCAGACCCTGGTAGCCGGTATCGGCGAGAATCTCTATGGCGGGGCCGTCAGCCAGGAGCTTGACCGGCCCCAACTGTCGGGCGTGGGTGATGTCCGCGCAGTTGCCGGGCTTCGTTGGGCTGCAGAACAGCACACGGCCGTCTCCGTCCGTAAGCATCATGGCTTTGACGGCGTTCTGCTTGCTCTTGCCGGAGATGAACTTGTCCCGGTCCTTGCGTCCGACGGCCGGCCGTCGGACCCGGATCTCAGTGCCGTCGGCGATCCCGGTCTTCCCGGTCGTGCCGAGGTAGTCGGTGACTTCCGCCAGAGTCCGTGACCGCACTCCGGCAGTGACAGTGCAGCCTCGGTCGGCGAGCAGGGGCCGCACCTCTGCGATGGCCGGGGTGATGGTGGAGCGGTCCACACCGAACCAGCACGCCAGCACGTCGTGAGTGACTCCATGGCGGAGGTGCACAAGCGTGGCCAGGAGCCGGTCGACGAAGACCAGCCGGTGCTTCGCACTGGCGCCCACGGCCCGCTTCCGTGCTCGTGACGCGAGCCTGGCTTGGTGTCGTTCATGCCACAACGGGCCTACCTCTGCGACGAGTTCAGCGATCACGCTGGCCGACAGGCCCGTGATCCTTCGGTCGCTGATGATCGATGCACGAGACGCGTTCCCCACCACACGACCATGATCGACCATCGAGAGCCCGACGTCTCACCGCCTACTGTGCACGAGCTCGTTAGGCTCACTTGCTCCAAGAACACTGATGTGAGGGGGAGTTGGTTTGACGTGGTGTGGTGTCTGTCACTAGGGTAGGTGCGGAATCAGATATCGGAGCTAGCTTGATAGGTGGGTTGGGGTGCTGCTGACTACGGGGCAGGCGGCCGAGGAGTTGGGCTGTGCGATCACCACGTTCAGGCGGTTGATCCGTGCCGAGGTGTTGCCTGGGCTCGCGCAACGCGGGGTGCGGGTGATGGTGCCGCTGGAGACGGTCCAAGCACTCAAGACCCGCAAGCAGGCCCCGCTGGAGTACCTCGACGCACGCGAGATAGCGGTGCTGCGGGTGGATGCGGCCCGACCCGCGGCTGAAGACGACCGTAGGTGGGTTGGCTTTTCGGCGTCCTTGCGGCCGGAGGAGCTGTTGAAGGCGCTGCGTGGCTGGTGGCGGTGTGACGCGGCAAGCGTTGCCGTCGGGGGAGTGCTACCGGTGACCTTGTCCGGTTACGTCGTCGCTGTCCTGACCAACCTGGAGGGCTGGGAGCGCAACACCCAGGGGCGGCACGCGTTTCCGAACGCGGTCCTGGCCGGCTATGTCACCGATCTGGCCACACCCGTCACACATCTAACGGCGCCCGCCGCTGGGGCCCGGGCTGTTGCCGACCTGCTGCTCGGCACGCGCCTTGCCTCCCACTCAGGTGGAGCGATTGCCTACGTCACCGCCAATAGCTCTCCAGCCAACTGACCTATTCTCGCGAGGGATTGTGATGGACGGCAAGGCCTACACTAGCGCTCTGTCCGAGCTGCGCGCCGTGCGGGATGAGATCAAGAAGACGCAGGCGGCGCTTGCGAAACTCCAGGCTGCGAGGGATAAGCAGATCACCGAGCTCGCCGGATACAACAAGGCCAAGGCTGAACGCATCGCCCCCGCCGCCGGATTGACCTTGGCTGACGTTGTTGCGATCGCCCCCAGCCTCGCCCCTGACCACCTTGCCGCACAGGACGAGCCGACCCAAACCACCGCCGGCCCCGAACCCGAGCCCACCCCCGCGCGCGAGGCCTCAGAGCCGGGGCCAGCAGAGCCCACGGCCGATGAACCCGTCGGCACCGAGGCCCCCGTCCTGACCCGCCCCGCCCGCCCCCAGACGATGGCCGAAGCGCCCACGGCCGCAGCACCGCCAGCCCCGGTACCGCAACAGGCCCGCATTCTGCCGTCCATCCCCGACAGCCCTGCTGGCGACCAGTGGTTCGCCCACACCCCGAATCTGGCCTCCACGCGCCCCAACTTTACCCAGCAGGCCCGCTCCACGGTCTTCCTCGACGCCGCTACCGGAGTCCTGGTCCACCGCGACCAAACCTGGCACCTGCAGTTGAAGACGGCCTCAGCCGTGGAGATCCTCACCGCCGTCTGTCATGCGGTCCCCGAAGGTGTGGAGCGGATCTACATCACCGCCGGCGACCCCTGGCACCGCCAAGCCGACCACTACCCTTACCTGAAGGACGCGGTCACTGCCTGGTTGAACGCGCCCACCCCCGGCTGGCGCACCGACACCGGCCGCGGAAGAGACCGCATGGCCGGTCACTTCGTCCACCCCCGCAACCCTGTCGGCCGCTACCAGCGCGAAGGCGGCGAGCAGCATGTGGAGATCCGCTCCGTGGGGGAGTGGTTCGACACCGCAGCAGCCGACCCAGCCACCATCCGAGACGCATTCGTCCTGCTCTGGAAGACCCTGCGATCCCACTGGCCGGACGCTGTCGTCATGGGCTCCCCCTCACAGACCGGCCGCGACCTGTGGACCCGCACCATCCCCACCCGCGGCCAATGGGCAGACGGCTACCCCGTGCTCTCGGAGGAACTGCGCGGCCTACTACACGCCACCGCAGGCCAAGGGCGCACCGAACTCCTCACCCCGCCGGACGTCCCCGAACAGCTCCCCGCGCTCGTCGAGTACGACCGCACCTTCGCCTACGCCAAGCACACCTGGAAATCCGGCGTCGGCACCCCCCGCCGCGTCACCGCGGCCACCTTCGCCTCCTGGAACGAAAAGCAACAAACCAAGGCACTGTTCGGCTGCGGGCACTGGCACATCCGCGTCACCGTCCCCGACGGCTGGAACCACGTCGGGATCCTGCCCGCACCCGCCCCCGGCGAGCGCGCCTGGCACTACCCCAAGAGCCCTGGCACCACCTTCACAACCTGGGCCGGCGGCCCCGAAATCTACACCGCCCTCACCAACCCTCTCACTGCCTGGAAGATTGAAATCCTCGACGGCATCCTCTGGGAAGACGGCAAACCCCTCGACGACTGGTCGAAGAAACTCAAAGACTGCTGGACACGCCTGACCACCAAGGCCACCATGCACGGCGACGAGAACCACCGCACCGCCGCCCACCTCGCCGCCCGCGCCGTGCGCGCCATCCTGCTCTACGGAATCGGTTCCTTCGCCCAACGCCCCCGCACCGTCACCGGCACCACCCCCCGCCACCTGGAGCGCGACGTCCCCCCAGACGCCGAAATCATCGGCTTCGACGACCACACCATCACCTGGCAGCGCCCCACCGGCTTCGCCCGCGACCCGCACGCCCACCCCGAATGGGCCGCCGGCATCTGGTCCGCCGCCCGCGCCGCCTTGCTCTCCCAGCGCATGCGCGACGACGACACCTACGTCGGCGCACTCCACGTACCCGCCGGATCCGTCATCGCCTTCCGTACCGATGCGCTCTACCTCACCGCACCCCAGAACTGGCCCTACCACGGCCAGCCTGGCGACTACCTGTACAAGGGCCACCTGACCGGGCCCCTCCCCGCCCCCACCACCGAAGAGGACCTCCTTCGGCTCCGCGACGCTGGCCGCACCGCCCTCACCACGACCCCAAGTGAGGCCTGATGTCACCCCGCAAACGCCGCGCGGCGCCCAAGGGACTCAACGAAGCCGCCCAACTGACCGAGCAACTCCGCCAAGCCGGCTACACCAAACGTGACGTCGCCCGCATCATCGGCCGCGACCCGTCCCTGGTCAGCCAGTTCTACACCCGCGGCAAAGGCGCCGCATTCGTCCCAGCACTCCGTCACATCCTGCAAGCCGTGCAGGTGGCCGGCATCACCGACATCAACGAACTCGCCGCCCTCGCTGCCCCGCGCATCACCCGCCGCACCACCGCCGACGGCACCCGCGCCCGGGTACGCACCAAAGCCGTTTTGATCACTACCACCGGAACCGGCACCGGCCGCGTGGGCGCCCAGGCCATCGCCACCGGCTCCACTCGCCTGCGCCCCCTGATCGCCGAAGCCGCCCGCCGCGGCCTGCGCCTGGCCTTCACCGTCCGCATGCCCAAGAGCGGCTTCATCCTGCCTTCCGGCAGCCGCGCCGACTCTCCCGGCATCCGACGCAGCGTCATCCAACGAGCCGACCACACCGAAGAACGCTCCTACGGCTCCGCAGCCACTGGGGGATTCGACGCCGCGGAGTTCGCCCACCGCGTGGATGCTGCAGGCGGTGACGTCACCGCTGCCGTCCGCCAATGGCTGGTCGAGACCAGCCGCATCCACGAGGACGCGCACATCACTCACCTGGAAATTCGCACCTGGCACCCCCGGTGAACCGCACCCAGCCAAGCCCAAGCCAGCAATATGCCGCCGCGGACGGCGCACACCCCAGCAGTCCTCGGGCCGGGGACTCAGAGGGTGGGAGCCACTTCCCGCCTGGCCCCCATCGCGCGTGGCCCCGCGCCGACTGGACTCATCGCCGATGAGTTCCCGGGCGCGCCCCTGCCGGTGAGCGGGATCTGCATGCCGAGCTCATCTATGAAGAACCCATCGGCGCTTACCTCTGCCCACCGGGACGACGCCCGACGATGTAGCTGAACTCGGTATTCTCGGCGGTTGCATGAGCCGGGCGGTACCGGCTCATGCTCGTGGGTGCAGCCACTGTGTGCCGGGGCATCCGGATTGAACCTCGAATCCGGTACCAGTCACCGCATTTACTCTCCGCCTTCGGATCTTCGAGACAACCCCGAACTCATCGTCTTTCCCTGCAGGGGCGATCTGCAGGACTACGCCGCCCACGACTCGGCCGGCCGCGACCTGTGGCCCCTGGTCAACCTCGTTGGCACCCACGGCACCGATGCCATCGCCGCCGTCGCCCACCTCTTCCCCTAGCCGCACGCCCAGGTCACCCTCTCCACCGCCCACAAGGCGAAGATGCGAATGGCCCGCGTGCTCATCGCAGACCACTTCGCCCGTCCTGAGAACAACACCCGACGAGCAGACAGGCACCGCGGCATCACCCGATCCTATCGACGATGCCGAAGCCCGCCTGGCCTACGTGGCTGTCACCCGTGCCCGCCAACGCCGACCTGGGCGGCCTGTCCTGGATCCACGACAACCCAGGCACCCTGTCCGGCTAGAACAACTCGCTCATAGAACCGCACAAAGGAGCGCAAGCTGACTGAAATAGTGTCATCGGTAGTGCCCCAGGTGCTGCTTGGCGGAGCGTCATCGGTCAGGGAGCGGGGCGACAAGGCGCCGTCACTCGTCGCGCGGTGCTCCGGCTTGTACTGGCGCACCGCCTCGGCCTACCCCGTTTTCTCTCCGTTATCGACAAAACTCCCCCGCGGCAGGCATCCCGTTAGTTACGGTCTGCACTCGTAGATACCGCCCGCTGTTGCGGCGCCCCGATCGGTCTTCACAGCCAGTCGGCAGTGCCCGACACGGTAAGACCAGTACAGGGATTGGCCGATGACCGATACCGATTCCGAGCCCCAGAGCGCTGATAGCCCCGGCCGCGGTTCCCCACCCGCGACCAGCTGGCAGCCGTTTGCAGGCCTACTCACCGGCGGTGACGCCGAAGGGGAGGTGGGGAAGGTAGCAGGCACGGAGGACTCCACGCCTTTGAAGTTCCATATCGCCCTTTCCCCTGATGCTTACCTGCAGCTTGACGATGTGGTCAGCACCCGGCGGGAGATCCCCGGGCGCGGCACGGTCGTCACCTCCGGCGTGGTGACCGAGGTGGTCGCCCGTCACGAGGGTGCCGCGTTCGGCTCAGATGTCTTCCTCATCGCCGACGGAATCCTGCCGGCGAAGGTGCAGGAGATCGCCGAGGTCACGACCACCCGCGTCGAGCCCGAGTGCTACGTCCCGCCACGCCCCGGCGAGGTCGCCATCCGGGCCGCGGGCACTGCCCGGGACGCCGCGCTGTACTTCGACCGGATGGACGCGCGCATCCCCGCCGGCATCGGCCGCGACGGTGAACCGATCTATCTCAACCTCGAGTTCCTGGACGGCACCCGCGGCGCCCACGTATCGATCTCGGGTATCTCGGGGGTGGCGACCAAGACCAGCTTCGCGCTGTTCTTGCTGCACTCGCTGTTCACCTCGGGCGCCTTGGGCGCCCGCGCGGTCAACGCCAAGGCCCTGATCTTCTCGGTCAAGGGCGAGGACCTGCTGTTTGTCGACCAGCCCAACGCCCGCCTCGACGAAACACTGCGCGCCGCGTACGCCCAACTCGGCTTGCCCGCCCGCCCCTTTTCCTCGGCCGGCTTCTACGCCCCGCCGCTGCCTGGTGACACCACCGGCCGCCCCCACGTCACCGGCAGGACCAGCGGCGTCACCGCCTTCTGGTGGACCCTCGCAGAGTTCTGCGAACGTGAGCTCCTCCCGTACGTGTTCGCCGACGTCGAAGACGAGAAGAACCAGTACACGATCGTCGTGCACCAGGTCACCAGCCGACTGCGCCGCGAAGCCCAGACCGCCGGGAGCGACGGCGCGGTCGTCATCGACGGAACCGTCCTCCGCACCTGGGCGGAGATGGTCGGCTTCATCTGCGACAAGGTCACCGACGACGTCACCCGCCCGGACTGGGCGGGCCCGGCCATCGGCCTGGGCACAGTGAACGCGTTCGTGCGGCGGTTGCGGTCGTCCCAGAGGCCGCTTGCGCCCTTGCTGCGCGGAGACCTGAACACGAGTACCGACCGCCCGGTTGCGCATTCCATCGACACCTCGCAGCAACAGGTCACCGTGGTGGACCTGCACAACTTGCCAGAACGGGCCCAACGGTTCGTAGTAGGCGTCGTACTGGCTGCGGAGACCGACCGCAAGGAGCAAGCCGGCCCGGGCGGGCTGCTGTGCACGATGGTCGACGAGCTCAACAAGTACGCGCCTCGCGAGGGATCCTCCCCGATCAAGGACGTACTGCTGGATATCGCCGAACGCGGCCGCTCGCTCGGCATCATCCTCATCGGCGCCCAGCAGACCGCCTCCGAGGTGGAACGGCGTATCGTGTCGAACTCCTCGATCAAGATCGTTGGCCGCCTCGACGCTGCCGAGGCAAGCCGCCCCGAGTACGGCTTCCTGCCCGTCTCACAGCGCCAGCGCGCCACGCTCGCCAGGCCTGGCACCATGTTCGTTTCCCAACCGGAGATCCCGGTGCCCCTGGCCGTCGAATTCCCTTTCCCCGCCTGGGCCACCCGACTCTCCGAGGTCGCCGACCCCACCCCTACCGGCACCTCCGCAGCCGGCCAGGCCACCGGCAGCGCGGCGCGACCGGACCCCTTCAGCAGGCTGCCTCGGCCCGAGAGCGATCCATGGCTCGGCGACACCGACGACGGCGCCATCGACGAGCCGCCCTACTGACGCCTGCCACCTCACTCCCCGGCGCACCAACGCGCCACGCTGCTCTGCTTCAGCCACCCGCAAAGGACCCACCCGTGAAGTTCCTTCACACCTCCGACTGGCACATCGGTAAAACCCTCAAGAGCCGCAACCGGCTCGAGGAACAGGCACGCGTCCTGCGAGAGATCACGCAGATCGCTGTCGACAACGACGTCGACGCCGTCCTCATAGCCGGCGACATCTACGAAAACGCCGCACCGACCGCAGACGCGCAGAAGCTCGTCGTGCGCACCCTGCTCCACTTGGCCAGGCAGAACATCGAAGTCATCCTCATCGCCGGCAACCACGACCACGGCGCCACGTTCGAGGCCTACAAGCCACTGATGGACGCCGCTGGCATCCACGTCTACGGCCAAGCCAGACCAGCCACCAAGGGCGGCGTGCACACCTTCCGCGCCAAGTCCACCAACGAGCCCGTCAACGTCGCAGTCCTGCCGTTCCTCTCCCAGCGCTACTCCGTCCGGGCCGCCGAGATCATCGCCAACACCCCGTCGCAGAACGTCGGCGCCTACGACCAGCTCGTCCGTGATGTCCTGGCCAATCTCACGGGAGCGTTCACCCCGGACGCCGTCAACATCATCATGGCCCACCTGACCTGCACCGGCGGCGCCTTCGGCGGCGGCGAGCGGCCCGCCCAATCGATCATGGAATACCACGTGCCGGCCGCGATCTTCCCCGTCGAGGCACACTACGTGGCCCTGGGGCACCTGCACCGCCGACAGCAGATCCCAGCCACCTGCCCAGTGCACTACAGCGGCTCCCCCTACGCCATCGACTTCGGTGAGCAGAACAACACCCACGTCGTCTGCCTCGTCGAGGCGTCCCCCGGCACCCCCGCAAACATCACCGACATTCCCGTCACCGCCGGCCGCAGACTGCGCACCGTCGAGGGAACCGTCGCCCAGCTCATCGCCGACCCCGTCGGCTACGGCGAGGACTACCTCAGGCTCGTGGTCACCCAGCCCGGCTACGCCGGCATGCGCGACGACCTGTACGAAGCCCTCCCCAACGCCCTTCAGATCCGTATCCACCCCGACTACGCGGATACCGGCGCCACGGCGGGGATCAGCGTCGACCAGCCCGTCAAGACGCCTGCGCAGCTGTTTGCCGATTACTGCCACAGCGTCGGCGTCAGCGACGACCGGGTCACGGCTTTGTTCAACCAGCTCCACGACGACCTGACCCGCTCGACCACTCGTCCCTGAAGCCCCAGGCCTCCACTCCGTCCAAAGGAATCCTGCAGATGCGTCCCGTTCGTCTGGAGCTCAACGGCTTCGCCGGCTTCCGCGCCCCCACCGTGGTCGACTTCACCGACACCGACTACTTCGCCCTCGTCGGTCCCACCGGATCGGGCAAGTCCACCATCCTCGACGCGCTGACGTTCGCCCTGTACGGGTCGGCCTACCGGTGGGGACGCAGCAACGCCATCTCCTACGCGCTTGCCCCCACGAGCAACCGCTGCACGGTCTCGCTCACCTTCGACGTCGGATCGCAGCGCTACCAGGTCGCCCGCGAGGTCCGCCGCATCGGCCAGCAGATCCTGCAGAAGGCCGTCAGCCTGGTGCAGTTCACCGACCCCACCGCAGTCGCTGTTGAGGAAGGCGGACCGCAGCCGGAAGTGCTGGCTGGGGAAATCAAGGAACTCAACGCTGCCATCGAGCAGTTGCTCGGCCTGTCCTTCGAGGACTTCTGCCAGTGCGTCGTCCTGCCCCAGGGCGACTTCGCCCGGTTCTTGTCCGCCAACGCTAGCGCCCGACAGCAGATCCTGCTCAAACTCCTCGGCACCTCCCAATACGAAGGCATCGGCAAGCGCGCCAGCGCCCAGGCCGACCAAGCAGCCAAGGAGATCGAGGTCCTCGACGACCAGCTGACCCGGCACGCCGACGCCACCGCCGAAGCCGAGGCCTCCGCACAGGCGCGTGTTGCCACGCTTGAGCAGCTGGCCGTCACCGTTGACCAACTCGTGCCCCGTGTCACCGAGGCACACACCCGCGCAAACGAGGCCGACGCTCGAGCCGACAAGCTGCGCAGCGAGACCGATCTGTTGACCTCCATCCGCACCCCCGACGGCATCGAAGAGCTGCAACGTCAGGCCACACAGTCGCAGATAGCCGCCCGGCAGGCCCGTGACGCCGCCGACGCAGCCGTTCAGACCCTCTCCGACGTCACCAAAGAGGCTCAGTTGGGCCCGCAACGCACCCACCTGACCGTCACCCGCGACCGGTACACCGAGAAGGCAGTCCTGGCTGGGCGCCGCGCCGGCGTCATCGCCGATGCGGAGCGCGCCCAAGGAGAGTTGACACAGTGCGAAGAACGGCTGAAAGTGTCGAAGGACGCCGTCGCCAAGGCCCGCGGCAGCGTCGAGAAGACCCGCGAGCGCCGCGACCAAGCCCGGCAGACGCACGAGAAACTGCAGCGTCGCCAACAACTGCTGACTGCCGTCCGCACCCCCGACGGCATCACCGACCTGACCAGCCGCGCAGCAGCCCATTCCCACAAGGTCGAAGCCGCCGCCGGGCAGCTGGCCGAGGCCCGCGACCGGCACGAGCAGGCATCCCGTGCGCTTACCGCCGCCGGCGATGGCAGCCGGCTCACGGACGCGCACCAAACACTCGACCAACTCCTCGCCGTCATCGACGTGCTCACGGACGCCACTGGCGAACTGGACAACTGTGTCGAGACGACTAGCCGGACCGCGGAGGCGGTGGCCAGCGCGCAAGCGCGCCTGAACGCGGCTACGTCCACGGTCGACGAGGCTCGCGCCATCGCCGGTGCCGCGCAGTTGCGCCCCAAGCTTCAGGTGGGACACGCCTGCCCGGTCTGCGAGCAGAACGTCACCATCCTCCCGCCGCCGCTGTCCGACCCCGCGTTTCAGGCAGCCGAGGCGGCACGGGCCGCTGCCGCAGAAGAACACCGTGACCTGCTGGCCCAATACGAGGACGCCAAGGCCACGGTCGCCGACAAACAGCGAGCCGTAGACAAACTCACCACACAGCGCACCCTCCTCGATAAGAGGTTGGGCACGCTGCTGCCCGACCGTCCCGCCGGCACCGATCGCGACTGCGACGCCGACCGCGCCCAACTCGACGAACTCACCGCATCCCGCGCCCAGTTGACCGCTGAGGAGCAGGAGGCCCGCGACGCGGTGCAGAAGGCCAAAACTGCGCACGATTCCGCCACGTCGGCGGCGGCCGCGCTGCAGCGAGAACTCGACCAGGCTCGCAGCACCCTGCACTCGACGCTAGGCACGGTGGCCGCTCTCGATCCGCCGGCCGTCGACTCCGACGACCTGACCGCAGCCTGGGCCGACCTGGAGACCTGGGCTTGCACCCAGACTGCCACCGCAGAACGCGACCTCGCGGCCGCCGCAGCCGAAACAGCCGACGCCGAAAAGGCCCACTCGGACGCGGCCGTTTCGCTTGAGGCAGCTGACCGTGCGCAGGCCGACGCCCAGGCTGCCCACACCACAGCCATCCGGGACGCCGCAACCGCCGACCTAGAGAAGACGACCCTGACCGGCCGCCTGAGCGAACTCGAGACACTCCTGGACCAGGCAACACCGGAAGACGAACTGCCGGCCCTCTTCGAGGAATGCGCCCGCCTCGAGGCGGCCGTAGAGACAGCCACCGCTGACGTCAACCACACACGAAAGACAGCCAAGGCAGCGGCGGCCGAGCAGGAGCGGTGGCAGGACCGCACCGCGAAGGCCCGATCCGTGTTGGCAGCCAGCCGGGATGCGGTGGCGGCGCTGAATCCACCGAGCCCCGACACCGACGACCTCGCCGCCGCCTGGTCCATCCTGACCGGATGGGCCAGCCGCGGGGTCAGCGACCGGCAGGACGACACCGTGCGCGCCCGTACCGACGCCCAGAGCGCCCACGAGGAAGCCGAACAACTCCTGGGTCGCCTGGAGACGCTACTGCGCGATGGCGACCTGGATCCCCACAATCTCGGCGACGGCCCAGATCGTGCCGCACAGGCTCCACGGATGGTGGCGGTCGCAGCCGAACGCGCCCGGGGCCAGGTAGAAATGATCCAACGCAGCCGTGCCGACGCCGCCTCGATACGAGACAAGATCGACGCCGCTCGCACCCGGCAGCAGGTGGCCGCCGAGCTGGCCCGGCTGATGCGGTCCAACAAGTTCCCCCAGTGGCTCGCCAACTCAGCCCTTGACACCCTGGTCGCCGGCGCCTCGCAGTCGCTGCGCCAGCTGTCAGGCGACCGTTTCGACCTCAGCCACCGAAAGGGCGAGTTCTACGTCATCGACCACCTCGACGCCGACTCCTCGCGCTCGGTGCGTACCCTGTCCGGCGGCGAAACCTTCCAGGCCAGCCTGGCCCTCGCACTGGCCCTCTCCGACCAACTGGCCGGACTGGGCGGCGCCACGAAACTGGAGTCCATCTTCCTCGACGAGGGGTTCGGCACCCTCGACGCCGATTCGCTCCAGACCGTCGCCGACACCCTGGAAAACCTTGCCCAGGGAGAGCGGATGGTCGGAGTGATCACCCACGTCACTGCACTCGCCGAACAGATCCCGGTCCAGTTCCACGTCCAGCGCGACACCCGCACCTCCACCGTCACCCGGCAGGGCACATGACCAGCGCAGCACAGGCTTCCCGCATGCGATTCCACGTCGACGGCTGGGACCCCACCTACGGCTCCAGCGTCGAGAACGCCGAGAACGGCATCGCAGACTCCACAGCCAAAGTCACCCCCCACATCGAACTCGCCCCAGCCGACTGGAAGCCCATCTCGCCTTCCCAGGTATCCGCCCCAGGGGCAGTCCTGTTCGTCGACGGCGTCCGCCGCATCGAGGCCCGCATCTGGATCGAACAGCCCCCATCCGTCGAACCGGCCTCAAGCCCCGGCAACGCAGTCCGGGACGCCCGGATGGCGCTGTGCGCATCGTACGCAGCAGGCACCGTATGCTGCTGCCCCGATCGTGGCGCGCATCTCCTGACCATCGACTACCGGCGTGGCCTGTTCACCACCGCCACCAACGCCGCCGACGTGCCCACCACCGCCGGAACCTACAAGGCCACCATCACCGCCGACGAACAGGACCAGAACCTCGCAGTGCTGCTCTCGACGGCGCTGCAACGCCAACTCACCGATCTCGAAGTCCTCGTCGCCACCCATGCCCGCACCACCCTGACCAGCCACGGCGTCCCAGAAGACTCGGACCTCCTGGTCGTGGACGGACCGCTGCGCGGCCGTACCCACCTGCCGCGCGCCCTGGGATTCATCAAGTCTCACCGCACCGCCTACCTGCCGCCCGACCTGCACACCATGATCGCCACCCTGGCCCCCGGTGAACGTAGCCCGGTCTTCTTGATGGGCACCTCTTGGGACCGCCACGCCTGGTACCTGCGCCTCCCGTGCACCCCCGGCGCCCCTTGGGCCGGGGTAGTACGGCTGGAATGCGCCGCCGACATCCCTGCGTCCGCGGCGATCGAGCTGGCCAACCTCTCCCAGGCCCTCCTGCCGCGGTACGCCAGCATCGAGTACAAAGACACCCGGGCCCCGCAGAACCTGGTGCCGGTCGCCGGACTGGAGAGAGAACTACGCCGCCACCTGGGCAACCCCATCCTGCTCAGCCGCGCCCTACGCGTGGCATCGGCAAGCTGAACCGCACAAACCCGCCAACTGCACGCCCCGCAACGCCAGCAGCCCGCCCACACCGCCGAGTAGATCTCCCTGCAACGCCCCAATGCCCGCCCCACCAGCTCATGCCCCGGAGCGGCCCCATGGCCACCACAACCCTCGAACTGCGCCCCCACCAAAAGGAAGCCGTCTCGGCGGCCACCCGCGTCCTCGGCGACCACCCCCGCGCGAGCGTGATCGCCGCATGCGGCACCGGCAAGACCCTCATCGCCGCCCGCACCACCGCCCGCATCGCCCCGCGCGGACGGGTTCTGGTACTGCTGCCGACCCTGGACCTGCTGTCCCAGACGATCCGGTCCTGGCGCCTGGCCGGCCGCAAGGGCACCGCCATCGCCGTGTGCTCCCAACGCCAGGCCGTCGACCACGAACCGCTCGGCGCTGATGTTCCCCTCACCACGGACCCCGCCGAACTGGCCGCCCTAGTCGGGCAGTCCAGTCCCGGCCCGGTCACCGTCTACGCCACCTACGCCTCCCTGCCCGCCGTCATCACCGCCCACCGGGACCACCGTGTGCCCCCCTGGGATCTCGTGGTCGTCGACGAGGCCCACCGCACCGCGGGCCGCCTGGGCAAGGCCTGGGCCGCCGTCCACCACGACGACCAGGTGCCAGCCGCCCGCCGCCTCTACCTGACCGCCACCCCCCGCATCTGGGACCCCGACGACGCCCCGGACGGCAACGGAGCAGAGACGGTGGCCTCCATGGACGACGCCAACCTCTTCGGTCCCGTCGCCTACCACCTCAACCTCTCCGACGCCATCGATCTCGGGCTGCTCGCCGACTACCAGATCCTCGTCCCCGTAGTCACCGACGCGGACCTGCGCGACTGGCTGGCCACCAAAGCCGGCGCGGGTGTCGACGGACTGCACCTGGCCGGTCGTCAGGTCGCCGCCCTGCGCGCCATCCACGACCACAAGCTGCGCCGCATCCTGACCTTCCATCACCGTGTCGCCGACGCCCGCGCCTTCGCCACCACCCTGGCGGAGACGGCCGCCGCCCTTCCCGCACCCCTGCGCCCCCAGGGGCTGTGGGCGGACTGGATCAGCGGCAGCCACACCCCGCAGATCCGCCGCCGCCTCCTGCTCGAATTCACCTCCCACACTAGCCCCGACACACCGGCCGTCCTGTCCAACGCCCGCGTACTGGGGGAGGGCATCGACGTGCCCGACATCGACGCGGTGGTCTTCGTCGACCCCAAGAACAGCCCCGTCGACACCGTCCAGGCCGTCGGCCGCGCCCTGCGCCAGCACCCCGGCGCCGGCAAGAAGGCCACCCTCGTCGTCCCCGTCTACCTCACCCCCGACGAAGACCCCGACGACCTTCTCGGCGCCGACGCCTACACCCCGCTGTGGCACACCATCCAGGCCCTGCGCTCCCACGACGACCGCCTCGACGCCCGCCTGTCCGACCCGCGCACCCACCGCCCCACCATGCCCCCCGAAGACCCCGAAGCATGGCTGCGCTTCGACCATCCCACCCAGGCCGACGAGATCGCCCTCGCCCTCTCCCTGCGCGTCCTGGCCCCCAAGAGCGCCGAATGGCGCCGCGGCCTCACCGCGGCCCGCCGCTTCCACCACACCCACCACCACCTTGACGTACCCCAGAACTACGAGGACCCCACCGGCTACCCCCTGGGACGCTGGCTGACCTGGCAACGCCACCTGCACACCAAGGACACGCTCGACGCCGTACGCGTCCAAGCCCTCGAACGCCTCGGCATCATCTGGGACCCCCGCAAGCAGGCCTTCGACCGTGCACTGGCCCACGCCGCCGCCTACGCCGCCCGCCAGGGCCACCTCGCCGCCCCTGTCCACGAGATCCACGACGGCTTCCCCCTCGGCCGCTGGTTGGCCACCCAGCGCACCCGCGCCCACCAGCTCACCCCAGAACGCGCCGCCGCTCTCACCGCTCTGGACCAGTGGTGGAACCCGCCCTGGCCGATCACCTGGCAACGGGCCTACCACGCCACCCGTCAGAGCCGGGCAGCCAACAAGACTGCCTCCGAGGCGGAGAGCTGGCTTGAGTCACAGCGTGCCCGTTCCGACCGCCTGCACCCTGAACAGAAGGCACTGCTCGAGGAGTTGGGGCTGGTCGGCCTGCTCGACACACCCGCCCCCCCGGCGACGGAGAGCCGTCTGCCGGCGCGCGAGCGTGCCTTCCAACGCGGGCTGGCCGCCGCACGTGCCTTCCGCGCACGCGAAGGCCATCTCAACGTCCCCCAGCGCCACATCGAGAAGATCGAAGGCGACACCGTGCGTCTGGGCCAGTGGCTGAGCAACATGCGCCGCCGCCGCTCCGGCCTCAGCCCGCAGAGACAAGCAGCCCTGGCCGAACTCGGCCTGTAAGCAGGCGAACGCACCTCCTCGAGGAGAACGGCCAGACGCCAGCAGACAGAAGGGCGGGAGGTCCAAGCCAATGGCCTGACTGCGCCCTGGCGGAGCCGCTCGGCATGCCCACACTGCACAGCAGGGAGGAATCCATCCCGGCCGGTGCAAGAGGGGGGCAGAAATGTCCACCGGTAGACTCGACAAGAGCACCCCGTGCATATGGGAGAGCTCCCGCCACGCACGAGGCTCCTCAACCCGGTTGATCCACGCCGCACCGGTTCGCAGAGCAGCGGTAATGATCCTCCGAGCGGCAGCATGTTGACTGACAGGCACAGCTCATCACCCCTCCACACCTCACCAGTGGTATTCGGGGCCATTCCAGACGGGCCAACAACTCCCGGAACTTATACCCCGGCTCTGACAACGCCTCCAAAACCAACGAAGGTGAGCCTCGCGCAGAGGGGCACCGCAAGAAACCGGACATGCCGGCAGGCATGCCGCGGGGCCACCCAGGCCCCGTCTTACTCGGTTCTGTTGGCCCGTCAGAGCCAAGGCCTCACACCCCAGCCCAGGCACACTAAGGGGGGAGGGGAACCGGATAACTGTCTAACAAACCTTTACGACATCACGGCGCCGGTAGGCGCCGAAACGTACCTACCAACCCCTGCCCGCCAGGGCAGGGAACCCCAACCGCCCGAATCCACTGTCATGCCACCAGGTATGACACCTGAGCATGTGACAGCGGGGCCGGCAGGCCCCGCCCTGTTTGTTTCCTGTTGGCCCGTCAGGGCCAATCCAGCTGACATACAGTCATGCCGTCAGGCATGACGGCTATGTCACCTTACGGGCCGTCAGGCCCGTAGGTGGCCGCCAGGCCACCTACGGGC
>NZ_JANFNH010000032.1 GCF_024436055.1 Streptantibioticus rubrisoli
TTCATCGCGACCAGCACCGCCGCGAGCACCGCCGCGATCGCGAAGGCCCAGCCCAGCGCTGACCCCAACAGCTCGTCCACGAAGGCACCAGCCACCGGCAGCGCCAACGCCAGCAGGACGATCCCGCCAGTCGGCATTGCGCCGCGTTCGTTCTTCCTGGACCGTGAGGCGCGGCCGGAAGCCTCCCCCACGCCCGCTCTGCGCGAGCCTTCCGCCGCTCGGCCGCGCGGACCCGGCACGCGGCGTGATCGCCGCGCCGTGTCGCGCGAGAGGTACGTGGACCCACTGGGGGCTTCGGCGCTGTGGCCTGTCATTCGCGTTCCTCGTCCGTGGGCCGACGCGTCGGTCCGGCATCGCTTGTCCTGCCCCGCGGGGGGTGTAGGGCCTCGTCCCCCGGCCGTGAAGACACCGCACACCGACCTCTGGTTGCATGCTTGCGCAATGTAGCAAGCATGGAGGCTAAGCTGTCCAGGCGCCTGGAGGCAATGCCGGGCACAGCGTCACGGGGAACGGTGACGTGAACAAAGCCGGGGAAGGGGCCCACAGCGATGGCGGCGGGGACGGGGCGCGAAGATCCCTCGGCGCGGACGATGAGTCTGGCGGCTCAGACGTTCGGCCTTCTCGCCTCCCCCCTGCGGCTGCACATCGTCTTGGTCCTCGCCGAGCGTGAAAGCGACGTCTCGCAGTTGGCGCTGCGCGTGGGCGCGACGCCGCAGGCCGTCAGCCAGCACCTGGCCAAGCTCAAACTCGCCGGAGCGGTACGCGTTCGCACCGAAGGCCGCTACCACGTCTACGCGGTGGCCGATTCCACTTTGGGCACAGCGGCCCGGATGATGCTGGACAAGGCCACTCCGGAACTGGCTGGCAGAACCTCCCTGCTCGGTTGACGCGTCTTGATGAGTTCGTCGGCCAGGCTGCTCAGCCATGGGTGTGTCTTCTTCTCCGCGCGTCCCGCATCGTGGCTTCCCGCCCAACCCGGGTGGGGATACGCCGTGCAGTGCCGAAGCTCTTACGTGGGGGGTGTCCGTACCAAGGGTGGCGTGGTCCGCGCTGCCCTTGTGCGGAGCGCACCGGCGTGCGCTGAGTCGGGGGAGGTGGTCAGATGAGTTCTGGCAGTAGTAGGCGCCCCCACGATCTTTCCACCTGTTTCGGCGTGCGCGCCTGACCCCACTCGGTACCACGCGCTCACTCGATGCGCACGGGTGCGTGAACTGACCGCTGACTTCTGGGAGTTGGCGAGGTAGCCACACCGTACTTCGTGCTGCTCGCAGGCTCCCTGCGCGCCTTGACGAACCACGCTCACCGGCCCTGCGGCCGTCCTCGGCATGCCCGCTCCTGCTGGACGCCGCCCTCGTGGGCGCGAACGCCGTTGCCCTCGCCACCACCTACACCCTCGGCGACACGGTCAAGAAGCGTCACTCGCTGCACTGGAAGATCTCCGAGGCCCCGGTGTTCTACGTCGGCTACGCCGCCTTGATCGGCATCTCCGCCACTATCACCCTCGTCTCCAACGACCACGTACAGGGGCTCATCACACAGGGCGTCCAGGCATTGGCAGGCGTGTTGCTCCCGTCGGCGACCGTCTTCCTCGTCCTGCTGTGCAACGACCGCCCCGTACCGGGGCCGTGGGTGAACAGTGTCAGGCAGAACATCGTCGCCGGAATCATCGTCTGGGCTCTCGTGCTGCTCTCGCTCGCGTTGACCGCGGCCACGTTCTTCCCCGACCTGACCACCGCCCAGCTGGAACTCGGCTTCGGCATCGGCACGGTTGTCGGCATCGTCGGCGGAGCCTTCGTCGCCCTTCGGTCCCGCGCCACGACCAGGGCAGCCGCGGCGCGAGAGGGCACTTCGACGGACGCCTCGGATGCGACCGGGCTCGCCGGACCGGACCGGGGGCGGCCGAACGCAAGGCGAAGCTCGACGCCGACCGCATGGTCTGGCGCACGCCCAACCTGGCCACGCTGGAGCGGCCGAAGTTCTCCCCCGCTGCGCAAGGCGGGCCTGATCACCCTGCGCGGCTACCTGCTCCTGGCCGTGATCCTGGTCATCGTCAAGATCGCCCAACTGGCGGCGGGCAGCTGATCAATCGTGGTGCGGTGGCCGGAAACGGACCGGCCACCGCACCAGGTGGAGGCCGGTTGGCGAAGCCTTGGGAGAATCAACTCGTCGACGCCTAGGCCGAGTTGGCGGCGACGCTGGTGATGGCGACAGCGACGGCCCTCCGCTCCCCCGCACCGCATCACGTAGGGAGGTAAACCCATGGTCGATCACGCCCCGCTCATCCTGGTCGGGTACAACGGCACCCCGCACGGCGACCGCGCACTCGCCTACGCCGTCGGCCAGGCCACACGCATGGGTGCCGAACTACTGCTCATGGTCGCGGGCGAAGACCCGGCCCTGTGGCCCACCCACGCGGCCCGTCGGACACGCCGCATACGCGCCCTGTTAGCCCGCGCCGAAGAGCAGCTCGCCGGTTTGGGAACCCGGTGGCGGCTGGGAATCAGCGACGCGGAACCCACCCAGGCACTGTCCGACTCGGCCCACCGCTACCACGCCGACCTCATCGTCGTCGGATCCTCGGGGAAGGGCTGGCACCGCCTGTTCTCCGACCGCGTCGGCTGCTCCCTCGCCCGCACCACCCACACGCCCTTCCTCATCGCCCCCTGAGCCCACGAACGAAGTCAGCCACCCCCGCGCCTGTGCGCTGCCGCCGTCACCATTGCTCCCGAGTGCCGAAGTCTCGCCAACCCCTCCCCGAGCGGGTCCGGCGCTTTCCGCAGGCGTCGTCCGCGACAGCCGCAGAGGGCCACCGCGAATGTGGCCGGTTTCACCCCTCTCGCACGGATTCGCAGTTTGACGGAACAGGGCGGGTGCGTGACCGTTGAGTGTGTCAGCACCTCGTTAGGCGAGGCTTCTGCGTGGACACAGGCCACTGACCTCGAACGTCGAGAGACGCCCCAGGTCAGGACAGCTCACCTCGGCACAAGGGGTGAGCCCAAGTGGCTCTCCGGCCGCCAGGCCGGGAGTACGCCGCGCAGTGCTGAAGCCCGGACGAGAGAGGTGCCCTCCCATGGCGGGGGCTCCTCGGCCCTGTTCGATGACACCCGTGTGTGTCCTGGCCGCGAGGAGGTGAGGGACATGAGTCCTTGGTCCAGTCCAGAGCCCGACTCCGGGCATGCTCATCCGTCCCCGCTTGATCGCGGCCCGCGCGCCCGCTGAACCCACCGGCTCACCCCCCTTCGGCTCCTCGCCGGGGCGAGGGTGGTGGTGGGCGCTGAGGCGATACCAACCGTGGTCCCGCGATCAGGCTCTCCTCGCGAAGGAGTCAGCCATGCGCATCGAACTGACCTGGCCGCGCCACGGCGCCGCCGACCGGACGCTGACCGTCCCCGTGCCCGCCCTTCCCGCTCGCGAGCTGCTGCGGCCCGCGCTCCGTCACGCGCACCAGGCGTGGACGCCCGCGGTCGCGCGGCGCGCACTGGCCTACGCGGAGCCCGTGGCGAGCAGCGCCGCCAGTGCCGCAGGCGCTGGAGCGCTCGCGCAGCTGACCCTGCCGTTCGTCATCGGCCGGGTCCAGCAGGCACTGTGCGACGCCTCGGGCCAGACCGCCTGAGCCACCCGCCGGGCACGGAGCACGGAGCACGGAGCACGGTCAAGAATCGGCAATACGGTCGTGAGCACATGCGTGCCAGGGCTACAGTTAATAGGGTTTTTGAAAGGCACCTCGTTCGGTGAGGCGTCTTCACGGACACAGGCCACTGATCCCACCCGTCGAGAGACGCTCCGGATCAGGACAGGTCTCCCCGGGCTAAGGGGTGACCCCAAGTGGCTTCCCGCTTCTGGCGGGACACGCCGTGGAGTGCCAAAGCTCTGACGAGTTGGGGTGAACCGGCCGCTTGTGCGGGCTGGTCCGCTCCTTGCCGAGTCGACGCTGACGCGACCGATCGCGTCCCGGCCGGAAGGAGGCGAGAGACATGGATTGCAGTAGCAGTAGTCCGGGCCACAGTCGGCCCTTCATCCCCGTGTTCTCGCATTCTTCCGGCACGCGGTAACCACCTTCCCTGCGCGGCCCCGACCGCGCGATGCCCTGGTGTGGTACGCCTACCGGCGGCACACCGTGCGCGCCTGCGCGCAGGGCGGATGACTGCCGCGTGCCCCTGACCTCCCCGATGAGGGGGGATTGGGAGGTACGTCATGACCAACACCACCGTTGAGGCGACCGTCGCCCCTGCGCGTGCCGCGGTGCTGGACGACGCGCACGTCGGTGACATCCGTGGTGCGCTCGGCACGATCAGGCTGGATGACACCGCGCCGCGCACCGGCCTGTCGGCCAAGCTGAAGACGCTGTTGGCGATCGTCGGTCCCGGCCTGATCGTGATGGTCGGCGACAACGACGCCGGTGCCTTCGCCACCTACGGGCAGGCCGGGCAGAACTACGGCACCAAGCTGCTGTGGACGCTGCTGCTGCTCATCCCCGTGCTGTACGTCAACCAGGAGATGGTGCTGCGGCTCGGCGCGGTCACCGGTGTCGGGCACGCCCGGCTGATCCTTGAGCGGTTCGGCAAGTTCTGGGGCGCGTTCTCCGTCATCGACCTTTTCCTGCTCAACGGCCTGACGCTGGTGACGGAGTTCATCGGCATCACGCTGGCCGCCGGATACCTGGGGCTGCCCAAGGCGGCATCCGTCGTGCTGGCCGCGGCGATCATCATCGCCTCGGCGTTCACCGGCTCCTTCCAGCGCTTCGAGCGGATCGCGATCGCGCTGTGCGCGGCCTCGCTGCTGCTGGTGCCGATCTACTTCATGGTCCACCCGGCCACCTCGCAGATGGCCCACGACTTCGTGGTGCCCACCATGCCTGGTGGTTCGGGCGAGTTGGCCACCGTCATGCTGCTGATCATCGGCATCGTCGGCACCACGGTGGCGCCCTGGCAGCTGTTCTTCCAGCAGTCGTACGTCATCGACAAGCGGATCACCCCGCGGTTCATGAAGTACGAGAAGGTCGACCTGTGGATCGGCATCGCCGTGGTGGTCATCGGTGCCGCCGCCATGATGGGTTTCACCGCCGCCGCGTTCGCCGGGACCAAGGGCTTCGGCAACTTCGGTGACGCGGGCGGGATCGCCACCGGCCTTGAGGCCCACGCGGGCAAGCTCGTCGGGGTGCTGTTCGCCGTCGCGTTGCTGGACGCCTCGATCATCGGCGCGTTCGCGGTCTCGCTGTCCACCGCCTACGCCATCGGCGACGTCTTCGGGATGAAGCACTCGCTGCACCGCGGGGTCAAGGGCGCCAAGGGCTTCTACGCCGTCTACGCCGGACTGGTGGCCGCCGCTGCCGCGATCGTGCTGCTCCCGGGCTCGCCGCTGGGGCTGCTGACCGAGGGCGTGCAGACCCTCGCCGGTGTGCTGCTGCCGTCCGCGTCGGTCTTCCTGCTGCTGCTGTGCAACGACAAGGCCGTCCTCGGTCCGTGGGTCAACGGGCCGAAGACCAATGCCTTCACCACCGCGGTCGTCGGTGTGCTGGTGATGCTCTCGATCATCCTCACCGCCTCGGTCCTCTTCCCGAACATCACCGCGAACGCGATCCTCGACATCATGGCCGCCTGCGGCGTGGTGGGAGTCCTGGCCGTCGGCTGGGCCCTGACCCGCCGCCGCACCGCAACCAAGGAAGACCCCATCGACCGCACCGGACGCGACACCTGGCGGATGCCCCCGCTGGAGACGCTCACCCAGCCGACCATGTCCACCGCCCGCAAGGTCGGCATGGGCGCGCTGCGCGGATACCTCCTGGTCGCCATGGTCCTGGTCGTCCTCAAGATCGTGGAAGTCGCCCTCGGTCACTGAGCACCAGCGCTGTCCGGGGCGCCGCCCCGGTACCCCGGACAGCCTTCGGATCACAGACCACGCCACCTCTCGACGGAGGCACGTCCGCCATGCTCGCCGCACTCGACCACGTACAACTCGCCACCCCGCCCGGCAGCGAGGAACTCCTGCGCGCCTTCTACATCGGCGCGTTGGGCATGACCGAGATCCCCAAGCCACCGGTACTGGCCGCTCGCGGCGGCTGCTGGTTCGCCACCCCCGACGGCACAGTCCAGCTCCACCTCGGCGTCGAAGACCCCTTCCGCCCGGCGCTCAAAGCCCACCCCGGGCTGCGCGTCACCGGCATCGACGCCTTCGCCGAACGCATCGCCTCGCACGGCGCCCCGGTGGTGTGGGACGACAACCTGCCCGGCCACCGCCGCTTCTACAGCACCGACCCGGTCGGCAACCGCCTCGAATTCCTCCAACCCCTCGCCTGACCAACTCACCACACCGGCTCGGGCTTCACCAGCGCCACGAAGGGAGGTACCCATGTACGTACTCGACCGCCTGCTGCTGGGCTCCGTGGAGCGCCTGGTCGACCGCACCCCTTCAGCCTCCGCCGACTTCCCCGTGCAGGTCACGGTGCACACCGTCTGCGACGCCCAGGCAGAGGCCCACGTACGCACCCTGCTCACCCAAGCCCTCAGCGGCCCTGGCGTGCCAGTGCCCATCAACTCCCGTACGACGATGGATGGTTCGGCCACACTGGAGGCGAGCGTCACCGTCAACGGCCCGGCCGCCGCACCAATGGCCCGGGTGCTCACCCACGTATGGCTCGAACCCGGCGTACAGGCCGTCCGCTGGGAGCTGTCACCAACGGGCTGAGAGCGTGATCCGCGAGCGGTGCCCGTTTCGCCATCGGGGTTGGTGCCGCCCGGTATGCCTGTCTCATCGCTCAGCGGTGCGCCGAGGTCGGGAAGGTCAGCGTCACCGAGAAGGCGGAGCCGTTCATGGTGTGTTCCAGGGTGCCGCCCATCGCCTCCGCGAGGTCACGCGACAGCCGCAACTCCAGGCTGTCTGGTCGCGAGTCAGGGACCGTGCCCGGGGACGTGGTGTCCGCCGTGCCGTCGGTGAGCCGGACCAGCAGCCGGTCGGGCAGCACCTCGGCGGTCAGGGTGGGGGGCCGGTCCTGCGGGCTGTGCCGTAGGGCGTCCGCGCTGAGCGCGGTGAGGATGCGGGTCAGCGCGGCCGCGTCGGCGATGACGTCGGGCATCCGCGGCGGCAGCCGGAGCAGGATGGTGTGCCCGCCGGGACCCAGGTCGTCCAGGGTCGCGGCCAGCACCTCGTCCAGGTCGACCGGGCGCATGTACAGGTCCAGCGCTCCGGCGTGCAGTCGGCCCAACCGGTCCAGGTCGGCGACGAGTTGAACGGCCCGACGCACCGCCGTGCGGGCGGAGTTGAGCCACCGGTCCCGCTCCTGGGCCGAGGTGCCGGGCTGCCGTAGCCGATCCAGCGCCGCCTCCGCCGAGTGCAGCGGGGCGCGCAGATCGCGCCCCGCGGTCAGCAGCAGCGAGGCGCGGGTGCGTTCGGCGGCGGCGAGGCTGTCCGTCTCGGCGGCGCGCCGGGCCAGTCGGCCGTGCGCGTGCGCCAGCCCCAACTGGGCCGCGCACGCGGTGAGCACCCGCTGGTCATCGGCGCTCAGCGCCCGGCCGCGGGCGGCCAGTGTGAGGTCGTCGTCGATCGGGCTCTCCACGTCCGCCTCGTAGGGCCGCTCAGGGGGGAGTTCGCCCGCGCTGGCGATGACATACCAGTGGGGTCGCGAGCCCTGTGCCCGGTCGCGTTCCAGGAGGCTGACCGCGGCCAGGCCGAAGTACTCCCGTACCAGTTCCAGCAGGGCGGGCAGGTTCTGCCCGTGCATCATGGCGGTCGCCAGCCGGGTCAGGGCGCGCGCCTCCGTGGTCGCTCGCAGGGCCTGGTAGGTACGCCGGGCGGCGGTCCCGGCCGCGGTGCCGACGAGGACAGCGGTGGCGATGAAGACCACCAGCGCCAGGATGTCGCTGAGGTGCTCGATGTTCAGCGAGTGAAGGGGTCGGGTGAAGAAGTAGTCGGTCAGCAGCCCGGCGGCGACCGCGACGACCAGCGCCGGGTACACGCCGCCGACAAGGGCGATCACCACGATCGCCAGCATGTAGAGCACGAGGTCGCTGGCGAGGCCGAGGTGGCCGCGCAGCACTACCAGCACGGCGGTCAGCGCGGGCAGCAGCAGCGCCGCGGCGGCCATCGCCGACCAGTACCGGCGCGAGCCGATGCCGCGAATCGGGTGCGGCAACCGCAGCAGCGGGGTAGCGGCACCCGCGGCCTGCTCATGGGTGACGATGTGCACGTCGATGGGGCCCGAACCATCGATGGTGCGCTTGCCCACGCCCGCCCGCAGCAGTGAGCGCAGCCGCCCCCGGCGGCTGGCGCCCAGCACGATCTGGGTGACGTTCTCCGCCTCCGCGAACTGCAACAGCGCCTCGACGACGTCCTCGCCCGTGGTCTGGTGGTAGCTGCCGCCCAGCGCCTCGACCAGCGTCCGCTGCTGGTCCAGCGCCGCCGGGTCGGCGTCGGCCAGACCGTCGCTGGGGACGACGTGCACGGCCAGCAGTTCGCTGCCCGGCGTTTTGGCGGTGATCCGGGCGGCGCGGCGGATCAGCGTCTCGCTCTCCGGGCCGCCCGTCAGACCGACCAGGATCCGCTCCCGGGTCTCCCAGGGCGCGGCGATCCCGTGCTCCGCTCGATACCGCTGCAACCCCTCCTCCACCCGGTCGGCCAGCCACAGCAGTGCCAGCTCGCGCAGCGCGGTGAGGTTGCCGACCCGGAAGTAGTGGGTGAGCGCGGCCTCGATGCGGTCCGGCGGGTAGATGTCCCCGTGTGCCAACCGGCGGCGCACCACCTCGGGCGGCAGGTCCACCAACTCGATCTGGTCGGCCCGCCGGGCCACCTCGTCCGGCAGCGTCTCCTGCTGCCTGACTCCGGTGATCTGCTCGACCACGTCGTTGAGGGACTCCAGGTGTTGCACGTTCAGCGTGGTGACCACGTCGATGCCCGCCGCCAGCAGTTCCTCCACGTCCTGCCACCGCTTGGCGTTGCGCGATCCCGGCACGTTGGTGTGGGCCAGCTCGTCGACCAGGGCGACCTGCGGACGGCGGGCCAGCACCGCGTCCAGGTCCATCTCGGTGAAGTGCGAGCCCCGGTAGGCCAGGGGGCGGCGGGGTACGGTCTCCAGGCCCTCGGCCAGGACCATCGTCGGCCGTCGGCCGTGCGGTTCGAACAGTCCGATCACCACGTCGGTGCCCTGGGAGCGCAGCCGCTGGCCCTCCTTGAGCATGGCGTAGGTCTTGCCGACCCCGGGTGCGGCCCCGAGGTAGATGCGCAACCGCCCACGCGCCATTGGCGTCGCTCCCGCCGACTCGTCACGCCCCACTCCCATGGTGCCCCGAGGCCGCTACGAGGCGGTGTTCGAGCCATGCCGCGTGTCCGTAAGCCACAGGATCGCCTCAGCCGTCGAACAGCGTGGTCAGTCTCCTTTCGTCGGCCCGGACCACTCATTTGGCCGCGGCGTGTCAAACGCTCATCCATGCGCTGCTCGATAACGTCAGAACTCCGCTGACGGGGGTCGTCGGCGGGGACTGGTAGCCCTTGTCCGCGAGGGCCGGTTTGAGTCGGCACCGCCCTCGGCTTGAGCGCCCCACGTCTTCACGCCGCGGCCGAGCGGTCCCTTCCGTCGTCTGCTCCGCGGGGTGTCGCGCATGTCGGACCTTGTCTACGTCGCCCTCACCATCGTGGTCTTCGCCCTCATCGGGCTGGCCGCCAAGGGAGTGCGGCGACTGTGAGCGTCGAGAACATCGTGGGGCTGGTCGTCGCCATCGGCCTGGTCCTCTATCTGGTGCTCTGCCTGATCTTCCCCGAGAAGTTCTAGCCGGCTCCCGCAACCGGAGATGTTCCCCATGAACGAAACTCTGGCGGGCTGGCTGCAGATCCTCGCCCTGGTGGGCGCGCTGGCCCTGTCCTTCCGGCCGCTGGGCGACTACCTGGCCCATGTCCTTACCTGCCCGCGGCACTGGCGGGTGGAGCGGCTGGTCTACCGGGTCGGTGGTGTGCGGGGGGACGCCGACCAGCCCTGGCCCGCCTATCTACGCGGCCTACTGGCGTTCTCCGCGGTGTCGGTGCTGTTCCTGTACGCCTTCCAGCGGTTGCAGAACCATCTGCTGCTCTCGGTCGGCACGAAGCCGGTGGCCCCGGACCTCGCCTTCAACACGGCGGCGTCGTTCGTCACCAACACCAACTGGCAGAGCTACTCCGGCGAGTCGGCCATGGGCCATCTGGTACAGATGGCGGGTCTGGCGGTACAGAACTTCGTCTCCGCCGCCGTGGGCATCGCCGTGGTGGCCGCCCTGATTCGCGGCTTCACCCGGAAGAAGACCGACCGGGTCGGCAACTTCTGGGTGGACCTCACCAGGATCGTGCTGCGGGTGCTGCTGCCGATCTCCTTCGTGATGGCGATCGTGCTGGTCGCCGGTGGCACGATCCAGAACTTCCACGGCATCCAGTCGATCACGACGATCGCGGGCGACCACCAGAGCATCACCGGCGGACCGGTCGCCTCACAGGAGGCCATCAAGGAACTGGGCACCAACGGCGGCGGCTTCTACAACGCCAACTCCACGCACCCCTTCGAGAACCCCAACCCGTTCACCAACTGGCTGGAGATCTACCTGCTGTTGGTGATCGGATTCTCACTACCGCGCACCTTCGGAAGGATGGTCGGCGACAACCGTCAGGGCTACGCGATCGTCGCCGTGATGGGGCTTGTCTGGGCGGCCTCGGTGGCGATCGTCACTGCCAACGAACTGCACAGCGTGAGCAGTTCGGCCGGGCACGCGGCGGGCGGAATGATGGAGGGCAAGGAGCAGCGGTTCGGCATCTGGGCCTCCGCGCTGTTCGCCGTGTCCACCACGCTCACCTCCTGCGGTGCGGTCAACTCCTTCCACGACTCGTACACGCCGGGCGGCGGCGGGATGACCATCTTCAACATGATGCTGGGCGAGATCGCACCCGGCGGCACCGGCTCCGGGCTCTACGGCATCCTGATCCTTGCCATCGTCACCGTCTTCGTCGCCGGGCTGATGGTGGGCCGCACCCCCGAGTACCTGGGTAAGAAGCTCGGCGCGCGGGAGATGAAGTTCGCCTCGCTGTACATCCTCACCACTCCGGGGCTGGTGCTGGTGGGGGCAGGCCTCGCGATGGCGCTGCCGGGAGAGCGGGCCGCGATGCTCAACTCGGGCCAGCACGGCTTCTCCGAGGTGCTGTACGCGTTCACCTCGGCCGCCAACAACAACGGTTCGGCGTTCGCGGGGCTTTCTGCCAACACCGCCTGGTACAACACCGCACTCGGCCTGGTGATGATCCTGGGCCGCTTCCTGCCCATGGTCTTCGTCCTCGCACTGTCCGGATCGCTCGCCCGGCAGCAGCCGGTGCCGGTCACCGCGGGCACCCTGCCCACCCACCGGCCGCAGTTCGTCGGCCTGCTCACGGGCGTGCTCCTCATCGTCGTCGGCCTCACCTACTTCCCCGCCCTCGCACTCGGGCCACTCGCGGAAGGGTTGCGCTGATGCCCACGGCCGCCGCACATCGCCCGGTGTCCAAAGACCCGTTGCCACCCAGCACGCACCGCGTCTCCGGTGGGATGCTCGACCCCAGGCAGCTGGCGACCTCCTTGCCCGACGCGCTGCGCAAGCTCGATCCGCGGGTCATGGTCCGCAATCCCGTGATGTTCGTCGTGGAGGTCGGCGCCGTGCTGACCACGCTCTCGGCGATCAAGGACCCCAGCGTGTTCGCCTGGGTGATCACCGTATGGCTGTGGCTGACCGTCGTCTTCGCCAACCTGTCCGAGGCCGTCGCCGAGGGGCGGGGCAAGGCACAGGCCGAGACGCTGCGCAGGGCGAAAACCGCCACCATGGCCCGTCGGCTGCCCGCCGACTGGCGGCCGGGCGCCACCGGCCTTTCCGAAGCGGAGGTTGCGGCGACCGAACTGCGGCTGGGCGACCATGTGGTGGTCGAGGCGGGCCAGATCATCCCCGGCGACGGCGATGTCGTCGAAGGTGTCGCCAGCGTCGACGAGTCAGCGATCACCGGCGAGTCGGCGCCGGTCATCCGTGAGTCAGGCGGCGACCGCTCGGCGGTCACCGGAGGCACGAAGGTGCTCTCCGACCGGATCGTCGTGCGGATCACCTCGAAACCAGGGGAAACCTTCATCGACCGGATGATCGCCCTGGTGGAGGGCGCGGCTCGGCAGAAGACCCCCAACGAGATCGCGCTGAACATCCTGCTGGCCTCACTCACCATCATCTTTCTGGTGGCAGTCGTGACGTTGCAGCCGTTCGCCATCTTCGCGGGCGCCGAACAAAGCATCGTGATCCTGGTGGCGCTGGTGGTGGCCCTGATCCCGACCACCATCGGCGCGCTGCTGTCCGCGATCGGCATCGCGGGCATGGACCGCCTGGTGCAGCGCAACGTACTGGCCATGTCCGGCCGGGCCGTTGAGGCGGCGGGAGACGTGAACACCCTGCTGCTGGACAAGACCGGCACCATCACTCTGGGCAACCGTCAGGCCGCCGAGTTCCTGCCGGTGAGCGGGGTCCCGGTGGAGGGACTGGCGGACGCCGCCCAGTTGTCCTCCCTGGCCGACGAGACGCCCGAGGGACGCTCGATCGTCGTCCTGGCCAAGGAGCGGTACGCGCTACGCGGGCGCACCGAAGGGGAGTTGGCGCACGCCGAGTTCGTGCCGTTCACCGCACAGACCCGGATGTCCGGGGTGGACCTGGACACCAGCCGCTCACTGCGCAAGGGCGCGGCGACCGCCGTCATGCGCTGGGTCAGAGAGCACGGCGGACACCCCACCGAGGAGGTCGGCCCGATCGTGGACGGCATCTCCGCGAGCGGCGGCACACCACTGGTCGTCGGCGAGGTCACCCGCCAGGAAGGCACGAGCACGGCCCGCATCCTCGGCGTCATCCACCTCAAGGACGTGGTCAAGCAGGGCATCCGCGAGCGCTTCGACGAGCTGCGCCGGATGGGCATCAAGACCGTGATGATCACCGGTGACAACCCGCTGACCGCCGCCGCGATCGCCGAGGAGGCGGGGGTGGACGACTTCCTCGCGGAGGCGACTCCCGAGGACAAGATGGCGCTGATCAAGCGGGAGCAGTCGGGCGGCAAGCTGGTCGCGATGACCGGTGACGGCACCAACGACGCGCCCGCGCTGGCCCAGGCCGATGTGGGCGTGGCGATGAACACCGGTACCTCGGCCGCCAAGGAGGCCGGGAACATGGTGGACCTGGACTCCAACCCCACCAAGCTCATCGAGATCGTGGAGATCGGCAAGCAACTGCTGATCACCCGGGGCGCGTTGACGACCTTCTCCATCGCCAACGACGTGGCGAAGTACTTCGCCATCATCCCCGCCATGTTCGCCAGCGTCTACCCGGGCCTGCACCGACTGAACATCATGGGCCTGCACAGCCCCACATCGGCGATCTCCTCGGCGATCATCTTCAACGCGCTGATCATCATCGCCCTGATCCCGCTCGCACTGCGTGGCGTGCGCTACCGGCCCTCCTCGGCGTCCTCGCTGCTCAACCGCAACATCGTGCTGTACGGCTTCGGCGGACTGGTGCTGCCGTTCATCGGCATCAAACTGATCGACCTGCTCGTCCAGTTCGTCCCCGGACTGCACTGACCAAGGAAGGCGATTCCCTTGGCTGGCTCCCTCACCCGGCTGCTCCGCCACCACCTGGCGGCGCTGCGGATGCTGCTGGTGTTCACGGTCATCACAGGCATCGCCTATCCCCTGGTGGTGACCGGAATCGCCCAGGCCGTCTTCCCACACCAGGCCAACGGGTCGTTGGTCAAGGACGGCGGAGGGCCGGTCGCCTCCTCGCTCATCGGCCAGAGGTTCAACCTGCCGTCCCAGAAGGGCCAGCCCTCCGGCTCTCCCGACCCGAAGTGGTTCCAGCCCCGTCCCTCCGCGGCCGGCCCCGCGGGCTACGATCCGAAAAGCTCCGGCGCCTCCAACCTCGGCCCCAACAACGCTGGACTGGTCAAGGCCGTCAGGGACCGGCGGACCGCGGTCGCCGCCTTCGACCGCGTGCCGCCGAGCAGCGTCCCACCCGACGCGCTCACCGCCTCCGGCTCCGGCCTCGACCCGGACATCTCACCCGCGTACGCCTACGAGCAGGTCAACCGGGTGGCCAAGGCCCGCAGCCTGGACCCGGCAGCGGTACGGAAGCTGGTCGCCGAGCACGTCCAAGGCCGCACCCTCGGGTTCCTGGGTCAAGGACGCGTCAATGTCATCGTGCTCAACCACGATCTCGCCGCACTGAAGCGACGATGAGACTGAACCCGATCCCACACCGCGCCGCCCGGGTGAGCTCCCCCTCACCGGGCGGCGTGCGGACCCGCCAGGGAGCGGAGCAGCGGCCACAAACGCGCCTGGCGCGCCATCAGAAAGGGCGTCAGGAGCGCCACTTCAGCGTCAAGGCACCGCCCATACCGCCCACCCCAGCCATAATGCGCCCGCGCAAAACCGCAGGTCACGAGCCCTTAGCGACAGGCTCCAAAATCGCCACGCACTCCACATGATGCGTCATCGGAAACAGGTCGAACGCCCGTAGGGACACCGGGCGGTAGCCCTCGGTCGCGAAGTAGGACAGGTCGCGGGCGAGGGCCGCGGGGTCGCAGGCGACGTAGGCGATGCGGCGGGGGGCCAGCGAGGCGAGGTGGCGGACGGTGGGCTTGCCTGCGCCTACCCGGGGCGGGTCGAGGACGACGAGGTCGGTCTCGGTGATGCCGGTGCGGGGCAGGACCTGTTCGACCTTGCCGTGTTCGATGCGTACCCGGTCCAGGTCGGCGAGGTTGTGGCGGGCGTCCTCCACCGCGCGCTTGTTGGACTCGATGGCGAGCACCGCACCGCGGTCGCCGAGGCGTTCGCGCAGCGCGCCCGCGAACAGGCCGACGCCGCAGTACAGGTCGAGCGCGGTCTCCCCCTTGCGCGGCTTCAGTGCGTCCAGTACCGCGCCCACCAGGATGTCCGCGGCCTGCGGGTGGACCTGCCAGAAGCCGCCGGAGCCGACCCGCCAGGTGCGGCCGATCGCCCGCTCGCGGACGAAGCCGCGGCCGTGCACCCGGTGCACCCCGCCCTGCTCGTCCACCCGCATCACGGAGACCGGGCGGTCGAGTTCCACGATGGGCAGCCGACCGCCGGGGGCCGGGGTGACGATCACCTGGCGGTCCGAGGAGCCGGTCGCCGCGATGGCCTCGACGGCGGAGACCCCGGTCCAGTCGCGGGACTCGATGCCGAGTTCGGTGACGCCCGGGGCGGCGATCAGACAGCGGTCGATCGGCTCGACCTCGTGCGAGCGGTGCCGCCGCAGTCCGGCCCGGCCCTCGGCGTCCACCGCGTACTGCACCCGGGTGCGCCACGCCGGGACCTGGCCCTTGGCCACCTTGTCGCCGGGGGCGGGCTCGACGGTGCCGTCCCAGCCCGCCTCCTCGGGGGTGAGCCCGGCGAGCCGCGACAACTGCTCGGTGATGACGGCGACCTTCAGCCGCCGTTGCGCGCCGGGCGCCACGTGCTGCCAGTCGCAGCCGCCGCACCTGCCGGGGCCGGAGAACGGGCAGGGCGCCGCCACCCGGTCGTTGGCGGCGTGCAGCACCTCGACCGCGTCGGCCCGCAGGAACCGCGACTCCTCGCCGCCCTCGGTGACCTCGGCGATCACCCGCTCACCGGGAAGCGCGTGCCGTACGAACAGCACCCGGCCCTCGTGGCGGGCGATGCAGTGCCCGCCGTGCGCGACCGGGCCGACCTCGACCTCGTACCGCTCGCCCACCAGCGAGCCGCCGCCCGCGGTGTCCTGGTCCTGCGTACGGTTGGTACGGGTGCGGTTCTTCACGGTGCGGGGGCTCCTGAGCACGGTCCATGCCTGCCGTTGAGGCGACAGCCCCTCAGTCTACGTCCCGCTGCGCTCGCCGCTGACCGGCCGCTGCTCGTCTGGCCTGCGGGGGGCGGTCAGCTGGCCGCGGCGCACCGAACCGGGGGCGCTCCAGCCGCGCGAGGGGTTCTTCGCCCGGACGCTGGAGTCGAGCTGCCACGGTACGGAGGTGACCATCACGCCGGGGGTGAACAGCAGCCGTCCCTTGAGCCGCAGCGCGCTCTGGTTGTGCAGCAGGTGCTCGTACCAGCGGCCGACGACGTACTCGGGGATGTAGACGCTCACCACGTCGCACGGGCTGTCGCGGCGCACGTCGCGCACGTACTCCACGATCGGCCGCGTTATCTCGCGGTACGGCGAGTCGAGGACCTTCAGCGGTACGTCGAGGCCGCGCCGCTCCCACTCCCGCTGGAGGGCTTCGGTCTCGGCGGGGTCGACGTTGATGCTGAGCGCTTCGAGGGTGTCGCAGCGGAACAGCCTGGCGTAGGACAAGGCGCGCAGCGTCGGCTTGTGCAGCTTGGAGACCAGGATGATGGAGTGCACCCGGGACGGCGCCTGGTCGTCGTCCGGCTCCTCGGCGGCCGACAGTTCCTCGGCCACGCTGTCGTAGTGCCGCCGGATGCCGGTCATGAGCAGGTAGAACATGGCCATGCCGACCGCCGCGACCCAGGCGCCGTGGGTGAACTTGGTGAGCAGCACGATGGCCAGGACCAGGGCGGTCAGGCACGCGCCGAAGGCGTTGATCGCCCGGGAGCGGATCATCCGGCGGCGCTTCGCCGGGTCGGTCTCGGTGGCCAGATGGCGGTTCCAGTGCCGGACCATGCCGGTCTGGCTGAGGGTGAACGAGACGAAGACGCCGACGATGTAGAGCTGGAGCAGCCGGGTGGAGTCGGCGCCGTACAGGTAGACCAGCAGCCCGGCGAACAGGGCCAGTGCCACGATGCCGTTGCTGAACGCCAGCCGGTCGCCGCGGGTGTGCAACTGGCGCGGCAGATAGCGGTCCTGGGCGAGGATCGAGCCGAGCACGGGGAAGCCGTTGTACGCGGTGTTGGCGGCGAGGAACAGCACCAGCGCGGTGACCGCGGACAGGAAGACGAACGGGATCGAGCCGTCGCCGAACACTGCCGCGGCGACCTGGGTGATCACCGGGTTCTGGGTGAAGCCGGAACCGACCGGGTGTCCGTCGCGCAGCAGGTCGGTGGCCGGGTTCTCCGCCATCCGCACATGGGTGGTGAGCGCCAGGGTGATGATGCCGACGAACATCACCACCGCCAGGCCGCCCATCAGCGCCAGTGTCGTGGCGGCGTTGCGGCTCTTGGGCTTGCGGAAGGCGGGTACGCCGTTGCTGATCGCCTCGACGCCGGTGAGCGCGGCGCAGCCGGAGGAGAAGGCGCGCAGCATCAGGAAGACCATCGCGAACCCGGCGATGCCCTTGGTCTCGGCGTGGATGGTGAGGTCGGCGGTGGGCGCCTTCATGTGCGCGCCGAGGAGCAGCGCCCGTACCGCGCCCCAGATGATCATGAGGCAGACGCCGCCGACGAAGGCGTAGGTCGGGATGGCGAACACCGTGCCGGACTCGCGGACCCCGCGCAGGTTCATCAGGGTCAGCAGGGCGATCACCGCGAGCGCGCAGAGCACCTTGTGCTCTATGACGAACGGTACGGCGGAGCCCAGGTTCTCGATGCCCGAGGAGATCGAGACGGCCACCGTCATCACGTAGTCGACCAGCAGTGCGCTGGCGACGGTGAGCCCGGCGCGCTGGCCCAGGTTGGTGGTGGCCACCTCGTAGTCACCGCCGCCGCTGGGGTAGGCGTGCACGTTCTGCCGGTAGGAGGCGACGACCGTGAACATCAGCACCACGATGGCCGCGGTGATCCACGGGCTGAGGTGGTAAGCCGACAGGCCCGCCATGGACAGGACGATCAGCACCTCACCGGGCGCGTAGGCCACGGAGGACAGCGGGTCGGAGGCGAAGACCGGCAGGGCGATGCGCTTGGGGAGCAGTGTCTCGCCCAGTCGGTCGCTGCGCAGCGCCCGGCCGATCAGGATCCGTTTCGGCAGGTCGGTCAGATTGGACACCCCAGGATGTTAAAGGTTCGTCAAGATTGCTCGACAACCGCCGTCCCCGTGTGCCGAGCAGGAACGCTTCCGAGCCGTGGGTGGCCTCCCCGCGGGGACCGTCCGTGTGTAGCTTTGGCCCCGGTCTGAGACGCTGGGACGGTCTCGGACGAGATGAACACAGCCGGAAGGACAGGCGGCGTGCACGTCGTAATCATGGGCTGCGGACGAGTGGGGTCCACGCTCGCCCAGACCCTCGAACAGCAGGGTCATACGGTCGCCGTGGTCGACCAGGACCCGACGGCGTTCCGCCGTCTCGGGTCCGGGTTCGCGGGGCGCCGGGTGACCGGGGTCGGATTCGACCAGGACACCTTGCGCGAGGCCGGGATCGAGGAGGCCGGGGCGTTCGCCGCGGTCAGCAGCGGCGACAACTCCAACATCATCGCCGCCCGTGTGGCCCGCGAGATGTTCGGCGTGGAGAACGTCGCGGCCCGCATCTACGATCCCCGGCGGGCCGAGGTCTACCAGCGGCTGGGCATTCCCACGGTGGCCACGGTGCGGTGGACCGCGGACCAGATGTTGCGGCGTCTGCTGCCGTCGGGCGCCGAGCCGCTGTGGCGCGACCCCAGCGGCGCAGTGCAGTTGGCGGAGGTGCCCACCTCCGCCAAGTGGGTGGGCCAGCGGATCAGCAAGCTCCAGGAGGAGACCGGGGTGCGGGTGGCGTTCCTCACCCGGCTGGGCGAGGCGATGCTGCCGACCGCGTCCACGGTGTTGCAGGAAGGCGACCTGGTGCAGGTGATGATGCGCACCGACGAGGTCGAGAAGGTCGAGGCGGCGTTCGCCGAGGGGCCCAAGGAGGGTCGTTCATGAGGGTCGCGATCGCCGGAGCCGGCGCGGTGGGGCGTTCCATCGCCGGGGAGCTCCTGGAGAACGGCCACGAGGTGCTGCTCGTGGACAAGAACCCGTCGTCCATCTCGGTGGAGCGGGTGCCGCAGGCCGAGTGGCTGCTGGCAGACGCCTGCGAGATCACCTCGCTGGACGAGGCGGCACTGCAGCGGTGCAACGTGGTCATCGCGGCCACCGGTGACGACAAGGTCAACCTGGTCGTCTCACTGCTGGCCAAGACCGAGTACGGGGTGCCGCGGGTGGTGGCCCGGGTCAACAACCCCAAGAACGAGTGGCTGTTCAACGAGGCGTGGGGCGTGGATGTCGCCGTCTCCACGCCGCGGCTGATGTCGGCGCTCGTCGAGGAGGCGGTCAGCGTCGGCGACCTGGTGCGGCTGCTGCGCTTCAGCCAGGGCGACGCCAACCTGGTGGAGCTGACGCTTCCGCCGGACGCGGCGCTGGTGGGCACCCGGGTGGGCGATGTCGACTGGCCCACCGACACCTCGCTGGTGACGATCATCCGCGGCCACCGGGTACTCACTCCCGCCAGGGACGACGCGCTGGAGGCCGGTGACGAGCTGCTGTTCGTGGCCGCGCAGGACCGCGAGGAGCAGTTGGAGCAGTTGCTGTCGGTCTCCCGCACGGACACCGCGGGCTGAGCCCACAGACGGCGACGGGGTCCGGAACCACTCGGTTCCGGACCCCCTTCGTGCTGGGCGCGGGCGCTTCGGCCGTCGGCGTTCTGGGCGGTGGGCCGCTGCGGGGCCGGTGCCGTTGCGGGCCGTTCGCTCTCGGGGCGCCGAGTCAGGCGGCCCTGCCCTCCCGCTTGGCGCGCTCGGCGGCCTCTTCCGCCTCCAGTTCGGCGATCACGTCGATCGGCGGCGGCGCCTTGGCCAGGAAGATCCAGGTCAGGTAGACCGCGAGCAGGAACGGCGGGATACCGAGGGCGACCTTGACCCAGCCGAGCTGGGTGGCGTTGCCCCACCAGTACAGCGGGAAGAGGATCGCCGACTTGGCCAGCAGGATGCCGCCCCACGCCCAGCTGGCCTTGGTGTACGCCCGGAAGCGGCCGGGGTTGCGGGTCCGCCAGGACAGGTTCTCCCGCAGGATCGGGCCGAGCAGCACGCCGATCAGCGGGAAGCGGACCAGCGCCGAGACCACGTACGCCACCGCCAGGCCGAGCGTGTAGAGCATGCCCGGCAGGTAGAAGTTCTTGGCGTCGCCGGAGAGCATCGCGAAGAACGCGCCGAACGCGACCCCGAACACCCCGCTCAGCGCGTGCTTGAGGGTCTGCTTGCGGACCAGCCGGGCGATGGCCAGCACCAGGGTGAGCCCGAGGGCCGCGACCGCGGAGGCGGTGATGTCGTGCCGGACGGTGTAGACCGCCACGAAGACCAGGCCGGGGACGGTGGTGTCCACCATGCCCCACACGCCGCCGAACGCCTCCAGCAGCGCCGCGTCGGCCGCCGCCTTGGACGCTGCGGCGTCGTCGTGCGGACGCTGCCCTTGGTCTACCTGCTGGTCGGTCCGCTTGTTGGTGAACGCCACCGGCTACTCCTGTCCGACGGGACGCAGCTCGTACTTGGGGTTGAACAGCACCAGCCGACCGCGGTTCTGGGCGATCCGGCCGGAGGCGATGATCTTGCGCCCCGGTTCTATCCCGGCGATGCTGCGGCGGCCCAGCCACACCACATCGAGCGGGGCGGTGCCGTCGAACAGCTCCGCCTCCAGCGCGGGCACACCGGCCCGCGGTCGCAGCGTGACCGTCCGCAGCGTACCGGCCACGGTGACGATCTGGCGGTCCTGACAGTCCCTTATCCGGGTGCATTCGGTCGGCGGCGTGTCCTTGCGCAGGTCCTCGGCGTGCTCGTCCTCCTGGGAGGCGGCGAGACGACCGAAGATCCGGCGCAGGCGACCGGCCGGCCGGTCCGGACGAGTGGCTCCACTCATACAGGAAGGGTACCGGTCGCCACCTGGATACCGGCCACGGCTCGAAGCGGCAGCCGGTCTTCCGGGGGGACGCCGGTGCGGACTCACGGCTCGAAGCGGTAGCCCATCCCAGGTTCCGTGATGAAGTGCTTGGGGTGGGCCGGGTCGGCCTCCAGCTTGCGGCGCAGCTGCGCCATGTAGACCCGCAGGTAGTTGGTCTCGGTGCCGTAGGCCGGTCCCCACACCTCCTGGAGCAGCTGCTTCTGGCTGACCAGCCGCCCGGTGCTGCGCACCAGGACCTCCAGCAGGTGCCACTCGGTCGGGGTGAGGCGTACGTCGACGCCGTCCCGGTTGACCTTCTTCGCGGCCAGGTCGACGGTGAACGAGTCGGTCTCGACCAGCACCGCCTCGTCCCCGTCGCCGGTGGGCTGGGAGCGGCGGACCGCGGCGCGCAACCGGGCCAGCAGCTCGTCCATGCCGAACGGCTTGGTGACGTAGTCGTCCGCACCGGCGTCCAGCGCCTCGACCTTCTCGTCGGAGGCCTGCCGCGCGGAGAGCACGATGATCGGCACCCGGGTCCAGCCGCGCAGGCCCTTGATGACCTCGGCGCCGTCCATGTCGGGCAGACCGAGGTCGAGCACGATCACGTCGGGATGGCGGGCCGCCGCCAGTTGCAGCGCGGTAGCGCCGTCGGGTGCGGCGTCCACTTCGTACTTGCGGGCCCGCAGGTTGATCACGAGCGCACGGACGATCTGCGGCTCGTCGTCAACCACGAGCACCCTGACGGGGGGCCGGGTCTGCCCGCCGGAGGGCTGCGGCATGGAACCTGCCTTTCGGGTCATGAGGCGGCCACTCATGAGGTGGCCTCCGCCGGAAGCTGGGGGGCGGTCGGCTGCGCGGTGGCCGCCGCCTGGAGGGTGAGGACCATGGTCAGGCCGCCACCGGGAGTGTCGTCGGCGACGAGCGTGCCGCCCATCGCCTCGGCGAAGCCGCGGGCCACCGCGAGGCCGAGGCCCACTCCGGCGCCGCGCGGAGCGTCACCGTACCGCTGGAAGGGCGCGAAGATCCTGTCCTTGGCGTGTTCCGGAACGCCGGGCCCCCGGTCGACGACGCGCAGTTCGACCCGGCCGCCGAGGGCGCTGGCCGCGACCAGTACGCGCTCGTCGGGCGGGCTGTACTTGACCGCGTTCTCCACCACGTTGGCGACCACCCGCTCCAGCAGCCCGGGGTCGGCGAAGATCATCGGAAGCGTCTCGGGGATGTCCAGGGTGACCGACTCCGGCGGTACGCCGCCGAGCGCCATCGGGACGACCTCGTCCAGGTCGACCTCGTGCATCAGCGGGGTGACGGTGCCGGTCTGCAGCCGGGACATGTCCAGCAGGTTGCCGACCAGGTGGTCGAGTTTGTCGGCGCCGTCCTCGATGCCTTCGAGGAGTTCGGCCTCGTCCTCGGGCGACCAGGCCACGTCGTCGGAGCGCAGCGAGGAGACGGCGGCCTTGATGGCGGCCAGCGGGGTGCGCAGGTCGTGGGAGACGGCGGCGAGCAGCGCGGTGCGGATCCGGTTGCCCTCGGCGAGCTCCCTGGCCTGCTCGGCCTCGCCCAGCAGGCGCTGGCGGTCCAGGATGCCCGCGGCCTGCGCGGCGAACGCGGAGAGAAGTCGGCGGTCCTCGGCGGGCAGCACCCGGCCGGTGAGCGCCAGCGACATGTGGTCGCCGACCGGCACCTCGACGTCGGCGTCGTCCGGTCGGCCGCACGGGGTCGGGCCGACGCTGCCCGCGCAGGTCCACGGCCCGTACTCGTCGGCCCGCTCCAGCAGTGCCACCGACTCCATGGCGAAGGTCTCCCTGACCCGCTCCAGCAGCGCGTCCAGCGAGGACTCGCCGCGCAGCACGCTGCCCGCGAGCAGCGACAGTATCTCCGCCTCCGCGCGCAGCCGGGCCGCCTGGTGGGTGCGGCGGGCGGCCAGGTCGACCACCGAGGCGACCGATATGGCCACCGCGACGAAGACCACCTCGGCGACGATGTTGTGCGGGTCGTTGATGGTCAGGGTGTGGATCGGCGGCGTGAAGTAGTAGTTCAGCAGCAGCGATCCGCTCGCCGCCGAGGCCAGTGCCGGGAGCATGCCGCCGATCAGCGCCGCCGCCACGGTCAGGGACAGGTACAGCAGCATGTCGTTGGCGAGTCCGAGGCCGGGGTGGACCATGTTCAGCAGCAGCGTCAGCAGTACCGCGCCGCCGCAGCCGACCAGCCAGCCCAGTGCCTTGCGGCCCTTGCCCAGCCGGGCGCCGCGCGCCATCGGCAGGCCGCGGCCCTTGGCGACCTCTTCGTGGGTGACGATGTGCACGTCGAGGTCGGGACCGGAGTCGCGGGCCACGGTGGCGCCGACGCCGGGGCCGAAGATGTACTGCCAGCTCTTGCGGCGGCTGGAGCCGAGCACGATCTGGGTGGCGTTGACGCCTCGGGCGAAGTCGAGCAGCGCGGTGGGGATGTCGTCGCCCACCACGTGGTGGAACGATCCGCCGAGGTCTTCCACGAGGGTGCGCTGTACCGCCAGCTCCTTGGGCGAGCCAGCCGCCAGGCCGTCGCTCCGGGCGACGTACACCGCCAGGATCTCGCCGCCGGAGCCCTTGGCGGCCATCCGGGCGGCCCGGCGTATCAGCGTGCGGCCCTCGGGGCCGCCGGTCAGACCGACGACGATGCGCTCACGGGCCTGCCAGATGGAGGAGACCCGGTGCTCGGCGCGGTACTGCCGCAGGTACTCGTCCACCCGGTCGGCGACCCACAGCAGCGCCAGTTCGCGCAGCGCGGTGAGGTTGCCAGGCCGGAAGTAGTTCGACAGGGCCGCGTCGACCTTGTCCGGCTTGTAGACGTTGCCGTGCGCCATGCGGCGGCGCAGCGCCTGCGGCGACATGTCGACCAGTTCGATCTGGTCGGCCCTGCGCACCACCTCGTCGGGCAGCGTCTCCTGCTGGCGCACCCCGGTGATGGACTCCACGACATCGCCGAGTGATTCCAGGTGCTGGATGTTCACGGTGGAGACGACGTCGATGCCCGCCTCCAGCAGCTCCTCGATGTCCTGCCACCGCTTGGCGTTTCGGCTGCCGGGGATGTTGGTGTGCGCCATCTCGTCGACGAGGGCGACCTTCGGCCGCCGGGCCAGCACCGCGTCCACGTCCATCTCGGTGAACGTGGCGCCGCGGTACTCGATCTCGCGGCGCGGCACGAACTCCAGGCCGTGCAGCATCACCTCGGTGCGCGGGCGGTCGTGGTGCTCGACGAGGCCGACCACGACGTCCGTGCCCCGCTCCAGGCGCCGGTGCGCCTCGGAGAGCATCGCGTAGGTCTTGCCCACACCGGGGGCCGCCCCCAGGTAGATGCGCAGTTTGCCGCGTGCCATGGCTCCATCTTCGTATGCGGTGAACTGGTCTGGCACCTGACCTTACGGCTGGGGTTCACCACATAACGGACAGGTGGGGGCGTCCGGCACGGTATTGACGCGATTCTGACGACGCGCGCCGACCGGCCGCCCCCTGTCCGCTCAGACGCTGGTCAGCGACTCCCCCGCAGCCGGTTCACCGGCGGCGGTGCGGCCGAACCGCTCCTCCCGGCGCAGGGCCGAGTCCAGCAGGTAGGGAACGCTGATCACCATCACGCCGGAGGTGAACAGCAGCCGCGCCTTGAGGCGCAGCGCGCTCTGGTTGTGCAGGATGTGCTCCCACCAGCGGCCCAGCACGTACTCCGGGATCAGCACGGTGACCACGTCGCGCGGGCTCTCCCGGCGCAGGCCGCGTACGTACTCCATCACCGGCCTGGTGATCTCCCGGTACGGGGACTCCAGCACCTTCAGCGGTACGCCCATCTCGTGCGCCGACCACTTCTCGTTCAGCCGCTCCGCCGCTGCCGGGTCGACGGCCACGGTGACCGCCTCCAGGGTGTCCGGGCGCATCGACTGGGCGTAGCCCACCGCCCGCAGTGTGGGGGCGTGGATGGTGGAGACCAGCACCACGGCGTGGTTGCGGGACGGGCGCTCGGGGCGGGCGTCGGGAGTCACCTTCAACTCCTCGGCGACCCGCTCGTAGTGCCTGCGCACCGCCTTCATGGCCAGGAACAGCGCGGGCATCGCGATGCAGACGATCCAGGCGCCATGCGCGAACTTGGTGATCAGCACGATCACCAGGACCAGCGCGGTGAGCGCGGCGCCCAGCGCGTTGATCGCCTGGGACCTGCGGATCCGGCGGCGGCCCGGGCCGTCGGTGGCGTCGGTGAGCTTGCTGCCCCAGTGCCGCACCATGCCCGCCTGGGACAGGGTGAAGGAGACGAAGACGCCGATGATGTAGAGCTGGATGATCTCGCTGAGGTCGGCGTCGAAGGCCACGATCAGACCCGCGGCGGCCAGTGCCAGCAGCACCACGCCGTTGGAGAAGACCAGGCGGTCGCCCCGGTTGTGCAACTGCCGCGGCAGGTACCGGTCCTGGGCGAGGATCGAGGCGAGCATCGGGAAGCCGTTGAACGCGGTGTTCGCGGCCAGGATCAGCACCGCGGCGGTGGCGGCCTGGACGAAGTAGAACAGCACGGTGACGTTGCCGAACGCCGCCTTGGCGATCTGCGCCAGCGCGGTCGGCGTGGACGTGCCCGCGGGCAGGCCGAGTTGGGTCGGGTCATCGGCGACGTGCACCTGGAAGACCATCGCCAGGATGGTGATGCCGACGAACATGGTGATCGCCAGCACGCCCATGACGAGCAGCGTCATGGCGGCGTTGCGGCTCTTGGGCTTCTTGAACGCCGGGACGCCGTTGCTGATCGCCTCGACACCGGTGAGCGCGGTACAGCCGGAGGCGAAGGCCCGAAGTCCCAGCAGGAGCAGGCCGATTCCGGCGTAGGTGCCGGTGGCGTGGATGGAAAGGTGCGCCGACTCCGCGCGGATGGTGTGCCCCATGAGCATGCGGGCGGCGGCGAACGCGAACATCACGTAGATGCTCAGCACGAAGGCGTACGTGGGTATCGCGAAGGCGCGCCCCGACTCCTTCATACCGCGCAGGTTCATCACGGTGAGCAGGGCGACGAAGGCGAGCGGGAGCAGCACCGCGTGCTTGCTCAACCCCGGGAAGGCGGAGGTGATGGCGGCCACACCGGCCACCACCGACACCGCGACGGTCAGCACGTAGTCGACCATCAGCGCGCTGGCCGCGGTCAACGCCGCCGTGGGGCCGAGGTTCTCCGAGCTGACGACGTAGGCGCCGCCACCGCCTGGGTACGCGTAGCAGGTCTGCCGGTACGAGGCGACGACCACGACCAGCAGCAGGACGATCGCGGCACCCACCCACCAGGCGAGGTGGAGCAGGGCGGCGCCGCCGAGCGCCAGCACCATCAGGATCTCCTCGGTGGCGTACGCGACGGAGGAGAGCGGGTCGCTGCAGAAGACCGGAAGGGCCAGCCGCTTCGCCAGAAGCGTCTCTCCCATCTGCGCGGTGCGCAGCGGGCGGCCCAGCAGGAACTGCTTGGGGAGCATTGTCACGGCCAGCGATCCTAGGCATGAATTCGGCCATGTGGTCACCCGAAAGAGGGATAAGCGCGTTAGGGATGCGTAAAGTTTTGGCCGATCTATGTATTCGTTACGTCAAACCTCTTGTGAGCGAAGTCTCATTCGGATAGTCATCCCCGCATGACGAAAGCCCCGGAGGCGCCGTGGTACCGGCGCCTCCGGGGCCTTGCCGTCGGCCTCGCCGGTCAGCGCTGACCGGCCTTCTTGCCGTGGTTGGCGGCTTTCTTCCTACGGGCCTTCCTCTTACGGGCTCGCTTGGACATGCCTCTCCTGTTCAGGTGTGGGCGCCGACAAGCTGGTCGGCGAGCTTGTTCAGGCGCTTGACGGTGCGCTCCTCGGTGGCGGCCGAGGCGGGCTCGACGCGCTCGGAGCGGTCGTAGTAGGCGCCGTTGACGATCTCGGTGTCCGGGTCGCACAGCCGCACCACGTGCGCCGCGCCCTCGGCCGCGGGGACGCCCTCGTGCGCGTACAGCGGCAGCAGCGCGGTGTCGCAGTTGCCCGGGTGCACGCTGACCGCCTTGACCGCCGAGTCGGCGGCGAAGACGGTGAGCGCGAGCTGCGACTGGGCGTAGGCGGCCAGCCGGGAGTAGCGGCGGGCCCGGTTGGGGTCGCTCCAGGAGATCGACGCGGTGCGGTGCAGCGCGGAGGAGACGTTGACCACCCTGCCGTTGGGAGAGGCGTTGAGCGGCCCTTCGAGTCGCCGGGTGAGCAGGTAGGCGGCGAGGAAGTTGACCTGGAAGGCGATCTCGTTGCCGTCGGCGGTGAGGGTGTGCCGTTCGGGGGCGGCCACCGCCGCGTTGTTGACCAGCACGTCCAGCCGCGGGTGGCTGTCGCGGATCCGGCGGGCCATCGCCTCCACCTCTTCTAGGCGGGTGAAGTCGGCGACGGCCGGGCAGAGCCGGGGCGGTTCGGCGCCCGCCGCGACCAGCCGGTCGATCGCCTCGCTGGCGGACTCGGCCGTGGGGGCGTGCACGATGACGGTGCAGCCCTGTTCGGCGAGCGACCGCGCGGTCTCCCAGCCGATCCCGGAGGTCGCTCCGGTGACGAGGGCCGTGCGGCCGGTGAACGGCGTGCTTGCGGTTTCGGACATGGTCCAATCCATGGGCAGGGCACACCAACACAGCGCGCGGATCCACGCGCCACGACGGCATGCGTACGGGAAAGCACCGCCGCGGTAACGGGCGGCGGTCACGAAAGGGAAAGGCGACGCCTCATCAGGGCGCCTTGAGGACGCGTCAGCGCGTCACATGCGAACGGAGCGCGACCGACGCAGCCCCGGTACTCGGGGGTCGGTCATCATGGCGCATTCCGCTGTTCACAACGTCCATCCAATCGGCATGCGCCGCCCCGCACAACAAGCGCCGCATGTCCCATACGCCGCGATAACAGGCTACTGACACGCCATTAACGAACGCCTCCGCGCTAAACACCGGTTCGGCACAGAAAAAGCGAACCACCCGGTGGCCGACGCGAGTTCGGCACACGGGTGGTTCGGGTGAAACGGGTGGTCAGCCCGCGAGTTGCTGGAGGGCGATGTTCAGTTCCAGCACGTTGACCGTCGGCTCGCCGAGGAAGCCGAGTTGGCGGCCGTCGGTGTGGTCGGCGACCAGCTTGGCCACCTTGGCCGGGTCCAGGTGGCGGGCCTTGGCGACCCGGTCGACCTGGAGCTTGGCGTATTCTGGCGAGATGTCCGGATCCAGACCCGAACCGCTGGCGGTCACCGCGTCGACCGGAACCTGGGACGGCGAGACCCCGTTGAACTCGGCGACCTGCTTGCGCCGGTCGTTGACCGTCTGCACCAACTTCGGGTTGCTCGGACCGAGGTTGGAGGCACCGGAGGCGGTGGTGTCGTAGCCGTCGGTGCCGGCCGCCGAGGGCCGTGGCTGGAACCACTTGGGGTCCGGCTGGGCGGTCTCGTTGGCGTCGCTGGGGTTCTTCTTCGGCAGGTTGAAGTTCTGGCCGAGCAGGCTGGAGCCGACGACCTTGCCGTCGACCTTCACCTGGGAGCCGTTGGCCTTGCCGTTGAAGGCGGCCTGGGCGACGCCCCACACGGCGAGCGGGTAGATCACACCGGTCACCACGGTCAGTACGAGCAGCGCGCGCAGCGCGGCCCATGCCAACCGGGCGCTGTTACGGAAGGAGTTGTTCATGGCGGGGTCACCCGATCCCGGGGATCAGAGTAATGAGCATGTCGATGATCTTGATGCCGATGAACGGGGCGATCAGGCCGCCGACACCGTAGATGGCGAGGTTCCGCCGGAGCATCCGGTCGGCGCTCATCGGCCGGTACCGCACGCCCTTGAGGGCGAGCGGCACCAGGGCGACGATGATCAGCGCGTTGAAGATGATCGCCGACAGGATCGCTGACTGCGGGCTGTGCAGCGCCATGATGTTGAGTTTGTCCAGGCCCGGGTACGCGACCGCGAACATGGCGGGGATGATGGCGAAGTACTTCGCCACGTCGTTGGCGATGGAGAAGGTCGTCAACGCGCCCCGGGTGATCAGCAGTTGCTTGCCGATCTCCACGATCTCGATGAGCTTGGTGGGGTTGGAGTCCAGGTCCACCATGTTCCCGGCCTCCTTGGCGGCCGAGGTACCGGTGTTCATCGCCACGCCCACATCGGCCTGGGCCAGCGCGGGCGCGTCGTTGGTGCCGTCACCGGTCATCGCGACCAGCTTGCCGCCCGACTGCTCCCGCTTGATCAGCGCCATCTTGTCCTCGGGAGTCGCCTCCGCGAGGAAGTCGTCCACCCCCGCCTCCTCGGCGATCGCGGCGGCGGTCAGCGGGTTGTCACCGGTGATCATCACGGTCTTGATGCCCATCCGGCGCAGCTCGTCGAAGCGCTCGCGCATGCCGTGCTTGACCACGTCCTTGAGGTGGATGACGCCCAACACCCGTGCGCCCTCGGCGTCTTCGACCGCCACCAGCAGCGGGGTGCCGCCCGCCTGGGAGATGGTGTCGGTCAACTGCTGGGCGTCCTCGGCGACGGTGCCGCCGCGCTCGGTGACCCAGGCGATCACCGAACCGGTCGCGCCCTTGCGGACCTTGCGCGAATGGCCCGCGTCGGTGATGTCCACACCGGACATGCGGGTCTGCGCGGTGAACTCGATCCACTCCGCACCGACCAGTTCGCCCTGGTGGCGCTCGCGCAGCCCGTACTTCTCCTTGGCGAGCACCACGATCGAGCGACCCTCGGGCGTCTCGTCGGCGAGCGAGGAGAGCTGGGCGGCGTCCGCCACCTCGGCCGCGGTGGTGCCGCGCACGGGGACGAACTCGGCGGCCTGCCGGTTGCCGTAGGTGATGGTGCCGGTCTTGTCCAGCAGCAGCGTGGAGACGTCACCGGCGGCCTCAACGGCCCTACCGGACATGGCCAGTACGTTGCGCTGCACCAGTCGGTCCATGCCCGCGATGCCGATCGCGGACAGCAGCGCGCCGATGGTGGTCGGGATCAGGCAGACCAGCAGGGCGACCAGCACGATCATCGACTGCTCCGCCTTCGCGTAGATCGCGAAGGGCTGGAGGGTGACGACCGCCAGCAGGAAGACGATGGTCAGCGAGGCCAGCAGGATGTTGAGCGCGATCTCGTTCGGCGTCTTCTGCCGCGCCGCGCCCTCGACCAGGCTGATCATGCGGTCGATGAAGGTCTCGCCCGGCTTCGTCGTGATCTTGATGACGATCCGGTCGGACAGCACCTTGGTACCGCCGGTGACCGCGCAGCGGTCACCACCCGACTCACGGATGACCGGGGCCGACTCACCGGTGATCGCCGACTCGTCGACGCTGGCCACGCCCTCGACCACGTCACCGTCGCCGGGGATGATGTCGCCCGCCTCGCAGACGACCAGGTCGCCGACGCGCAGTTGGGTGCCGGGGACGCTCTCCTCGGCGTCGCCGTTGAGGCGGCGCGCGACGGTGTCGGTCTTGGCCTTGCGCAGGGTGTCGGCCTGCGCCTTGCCGCGGCCCTCGGCGACCGCCTCCGCCAGGTTGGCGAAGATCACCGTCAGCCACAGCCAGGCGGCGATCGCCCAGCCGAACCAGTCGCCGGGGTGGGCGATGGACAGGATCGTGGTGAGCACGGAGCCGATCTCGACCACGAACATGACGGGCGACTTGACCATCACCCTCGGGTCGAGCTTGCGTATCGCGTCCGGCAGCGACTTCAGCAGCGCCTTCGGCTCGAACGCACCGGCTCCTACGCGGCCCGCCCCGGACTCGCTCTGGGCCTGGGCTTCCGGCCCGCGTTGCGGTTCGCCCGGCCCTTCGGCTGGGGGTCCGGGGGGTATCCCCTGGGAAGATGCGGTAGTGGACATGGGTTCCTCGACAGAAGTCTTTATGTCGCCGCTGGTCATGACAGCCCCTCAGCGATCGGGCCCAGCGCCAGCGCCGGGAAGTACGTCAGACCGGTGACGATGATCACCGTGCCCACCAGCAGCCCGGCGAACAGCGGCTTCTCGGTGCGCAGGGTGCCAGCGGTCTCCGGGACCGGACGCTGCTCGGCGAGCGAGCCGGCCAGCGCCAGGACGAACACCATCGGCAGGAAGCGGCCCAGGATGACCGCGAGGCCGGTCGTGGTGTTGTACCAGTCGGTGTTGGCGTTCAGGCCCGCGAAGGCCGAACCGTTGTTGTTGGCCGCGGAGGTGTACGCGTACAGCACCTCGGAGAAACCGTGCGGGCCCGGGTTGGCCGCCGAGTGGATGGGGGTCGGCAGGGCCATCGCCAGCGCGGTGAAGATCAGTGCCACCGCGGGGGTGATCAGGATGTAGCACGCGGCGAACTTGATCTCACGGCCGCCGATCTTCTTCCCCAGGTACTCGGGGGTGCGGCCGACCATCAGACCGGCGATGAACACCGCGATGATCGCCATGATCAGCATGCCGTAGAGGCCGGAACCGGTACCGCCCGGCGCGATCTCGCCCAGCATCATGCTCAGCAGCGCGATACCGCCGCCGAAGGCGCTGAACGAGGAGTGGAAGGAGTCCACCGCACCGGTCGAGGTCAGCGTCGTGCTGACGGCGAACAGCGAGGAGCCGCCGACGCCGAAGCGCTGCTCCTTGCCCTCCATCGCACCGCCCGCGGCATGCAGCGCGGCGCCCGGGTGGGCGAACTCCGACCAGGTCATCAGCACCACGAAGCCCAGCCAGATCACGAACATCGCGGCCAGGATCGCGTAGCCCTGCTTCACACTGCCGACCAGCTTGCCGAAGGTGCGGGTGAGCGCGAACGGGATGACCAGGATCAGGAAGATCTCGAAGAGGTTGGTGAAGGCGTTCGGGTTCTCGAACGGGTGGGCCGAGTTGGCGTTGAAGAAGCCACCGCCGTTGGTGCCCAGTTCCTTGATCGCCTCCTGCGAGGCGACCTGGCCGACCGGCATGCCCTGGGAGCCACCGGTGAGGGTGGTCATGGCGTGCCAGTTGCCGAAGTCCTGGATGGCACCGCAGGCAACCAGCACGATCGCGGCGATGAACGCACCCGGCAGCAGGATCCGCACGGTGGTGCGCACCAGGTCGGACCAGAAGTTGCCCAGTTCACCGGTGCGCGACCGGGCGAAGCCCCGGACCAGCGCGACGGCCACCGCGATGCCGACGGCCGCGGACACGAAGTTCTGCACCGCCAGACCACCGGTCTGCACGACGTGGCCCATCGTGGTCTCGCCGGAGTACGACTGCCAGTTGGTGTTGGTGACGAAGGAGGCGGCGGTGTTGAACGCCTGCTGCGGGGTGACGGCGGCGAAGCCGAGCGACCCGGGCAGGTGGTTCTGGACCCGCTGCAGCAGGTAGAGGAACAGGACGCTGACCAGCGAGAACGCCAGGACGCCGCGCAGATAGGCGGGCCAGCGCATCTCGGTGTCGGGGTTGGCGCCGATGGAGCGGTAGATCCAGCGCTCCACGCGCAGGTGCTTCTTGGAGCTGTAGACCCCGGCCATGTAGTCGCCGAGGGGCACATACACCAGGGCGAGCGCCGCGATCAGCGCGGAGACCTGGAGCACGTCTGCGAGTATCGGGCTCATATGGACGCTCAGAACCTCTCCGGGTAGATGAGGGCGAGGACCAGGTAACCCAGCAGGGCGACGGCCACGATGAGGCCGGTGATGTTCTCGGCGCTCACAGCTTCGTAACCCCCTTGGCGACCAGAGCCACCAGCGCGAAGGTCGCGAGAGTGGTGAGGACGAAGGCCAAGTCGGCCATCGCGTGCTCCTATTTCGGGATCGGATTTCGGACAACGTCGAGTGAAACCGCGGATCCCTCGAACGCGAGCCTCGTTGACGTCTCCCTTACGCCCTTCGTCGCGCCCTTGACGACTTCCATACGCACAAGAAAAACCGGTGGTCCGGACCTGTTTTCACAGGTCGTACCACCGGTTTTCTTGCGTTTTGAAGGCGTTACCCAACCGCGTCTGAATCGCGATCCTCAGCGGCCTCGCGGCCGCAGGCGGGGGTGCCTCTTCCTCGGGGCAAGCCCCCGAACGCCCCCTGGCTACCGGACTTCCGTGATCTCCGGACCGCGCCGCATCGGGTCGATGCCGTCGGAGAACTTGCCCTGGGCCGCGTGGTCCTGGAGCCCCTCCGGCATCATCTGGGCGTCGTCGGGCAGCTTCAGCACGACGGGGTCGCGCGGCGCCATCGGCGAGTCGCCGCGGTTGACCACGGTGTCCCGGAAGATCTGCTCCAGCACACCGGCGGCCTGCGGGTGCACCGCGCCCTGACCGGAGATCACACCGCGCAGGAACCAGCGCGGACCGTCACAGCCGACGAAGCGCACCAACTGCACACCGTTGGTGCCGTCCGGCAACTGCACCGGGACCTGCGCCCGCAGCTCCCAGCCGAGCGGACCCTCGACCTCGTCGATGACCCCGCCCTGCTGGGTGATCCCGGAAGCGATCTCATCGCGCACCTCGCCCCAGATCCCCTCGGACTTGGGCGCGGCGAACGCCTGCAGTTGGATGGCGCTGTCCTGGAGCACGACGGTCGCGGCGACGATCGCGTCGCCCGCCACCTCCACCCGCAGCTCCATGCCCTCCACGCCGGGCACGAACAGCCCGCCGAGGTCGACCCTGCCCTCGGCGGGGTTGCTGACCTCGCTGATGTCCCACGGTCCGTCCGGACGCGGGGCTGGCGGCAGGTTGTAGCGCCGGGACTCCTCCGGCTCCTCTGACGCGTCGGCGTCCTGTGTCGTCTCGTCCGGACCCGCCTCTTCGGCGAGCCCGTCGAGGGCGTCTTCGCGCTCCTTGCGGCGACGACGGAACACGGTCACTGTCCTTCCCGGTCTGCGGCGACCGAAGCGTAGCCCTTACCGATCGTTGAACCCGTCGTGCGAGCCGCCGACCCCGCCACCGAGGCATGTCCCCCAGTGGAACCGAAGCCCCCATCGGCCCTCGCAGAGCCGGGCAGCTCCGCGACCTCGTGGAAGCGGACCTTCTCGACCTGCTGGACGACCAGCTGGGCGATCCGGTCGAACCGCTCGAACCGTACGCTCTCGCGCGGGTCCAGGTTGACCACAATCACCTTGATCTCCCCACGGTACCCGGCATCCACCGTCCCGGGCGTATTCACCATGGAGACACCACATCGGGCGGCGAGGCCCGAACGCGGGTGGACGAACGCGGCGTACCCGTCGGGCAGCGCGATGGCGATGCCGGTGGGCAGCACCATCCGCTCGCCGGGGGCCAGTTCGGCGGCCTCGGTGGTCACCAGGTCGACGCCCGCGTCGCCTGGGTGGCCGTAGGACGGGATCGGTACCTCGGGGTCGACGCGGCGGATCAGTACGTCCACCGGCTGGCGTGCGGCGGCGCTCACGGGTTCACCTCGAAGGCGCGGGCGACCTTGACCTGGTCGGGGTCGGCGAGGGCGGCGTTGATCTCCTGGGGGCGGCCGTGCTTGGTGAAGTGCTCGAGCTTCACCTCTACGAAGACGGCGTCGGCGCGTACCGCCACCGGCCCGTCGGGGCCGCCTATCCGGCCGACGGCGGAACCGTAGATCTTGCGGCCCGCCACACCCGTGCAGTGCGCCTGCAGGTGCAGCGTGGCGCCGACCGGAACAGGACGCAGGAAGTCGGTCTCCAGGCGGCCGGTGACCGCGATGACCCGCAGCAGCCAGTTCAGCGAGCCCAGCGTCTCGTCCAGCGCCAGCGTCAGCACCCCGCCGTGCGCGAGCCCGGGCGCGCCCTGGTGGGCGGGGCGCACGGTGAACTCGGCGGTGACGGTGACCCCCTCACCGGCCCGTGCCTGAAGGTGCAGTCCGTGCGGCTGGTCCTCGCCGCAGCCGAAGCACTGGTCGTAGTGCGCCCCGAGCAGCGTGCCCGGTGCGGGGGCCTCGGGGTGGCGGACCGGTGGGGTCGCGTCGGGCGGTGGCGCCAGCGCGGCGGCGACGCCGCGGTCGGATCCTGTAGCTGCACTCACGGCCCGAACCCTACCCTCCTGCGGGTGCGGAATCCGTACAGTGCGCACAGCAGATCGAATCGCCCATCGCGTACCGGAGCGGAGCGTTCCCGTCCGCGGTGGCAAGAGTGGCCGAACGCGTTCATAGCCGCGCATGTCAAGCTGTTGCCATGCAGCCTTACGACGAACGCCTCACCGTGCCGCGCTCCTGGTGGTTCCTCGCCGTGGTCGGCGGGATCGGAGCCGCGCTGATCGCGCTGCCGTTCGGGACGCTGCCGCTGCTCGGTGTCTTCGTCGGGGCGACGGCGCTGTTCCTGGCGTTGGTCAGTTCCTACGGTTCGGCGCGGATCCGGGTGGTGGCCGGTTCGCTGGTGGCTGGGGATGCCAGGATTCCGGTGGAGGCGCTGGGCGAGGCCGTGGCGCTGGACGCCGAGGAGGCCCGGGCGTGGCGCACGTACAAGGCCGACATGCGGGCCTTCATGCTGCTGCGCAGCTATGTGCCGACCGCGTTGAAGGTCGAGGTCACCGATCCGCAGGACCCGACGCCGTACCTGTATCTGTCCACCCGGTCGCCGGAGCGGCTGGCCGCGGCGCTGGAGGCGGTCAGGGCCCGCTAGGCGTGTCCATGGCGTCCCAGGGGATCTGCCGTTGCCGTAGGTCGGCGCGGACCCGCTGGGCGAGCCTGCCGGTGTCGCGACGGTTCAGGACGGCGCCCACCGTCGCGCCGATCATGAAGGGCGTGATCGCAGGCAGGTGGCGCGCGGTGCGCTTGACGATCCGCTGGCGCAACTCGCGCTTCATCTGGCCGCTGAGCGCGACATTGACCGAGGACGGTCTGGTGATCTCTATGCCGCGCTGCGTGGTCCACGCGCCGAGGTAGGCGGCGGCGCGCTGGCGGACCGTACCGGTCGCGGGCACGCCGTAGACCTCGTGCAACTCGGCGATGAGCTTGAACTCCACGACCGCCACCGCCAGCGTCTCGGCCGCCAGCTCGGCGGTCACGGCGGGCGGCACCGGGAGCATCGCAGCGGCGCCGACGCCCGCGCCGACGGCGGCGGTACCGGTGGTCGCCCCGACGACCAGCCGGTCGGCGATCTCCTCCGGGCCTAGGCCGGGGAACTGGGCCCGCAGCGTGGCCAGGTCACGTACCGGGATCCGTGGCGCGACGTCGATCAGCCGCTCGGCGAGCAGTGTGGCGCCAGCCCGCGCGCCGCTGCCCACGCGACGCACGAGCGAGGCCTCGCGCCGGGCGCTCACCGCCGCCCTGTCGGGTGGCACGGCGCGCCGCCGGTCAGCGAAGCCTCGCTCGCCGTCATGTGCCGCCGGAGCGCCGACCTTGCCCTTCTTCCGGAACGGTACGGGGCCCGCCACGGCTACCCCGGCCGTCAGGCCGCGCAGTCGCGGCAGATCGGCTGGCCGTTCTTCTCCTCGGCCAGCTGGCTGCGGTGGTGCACCAGGAAGCAGCTCATGCAGGTGAACTCGTCCGCCTGGCGCGGCAGCACCCGCACCGAGAGCTCCTCGTTGGAGAGGTCAGCGCCGGGCAGTTCAAGGCCCTCGGCCTGCTCGAACTCGTCGATGTCCACGGTGGACGTCGACTTGTCGTTCCGCCGGGCCTTCAGTTCCTCGATGCTGTCTTCGTTGACGTCGTCATCGGTCTTGCGTGGCGTGTCGTAGTCGGTTGCCATGGCGCTCTCCCCCTCTGGGTGTTTGCGGTATCTCCAGCGCACGTAACGCGCGAGGGGCCGGTCTTGTGCCCGACCCGAGGCGGAGATTTTGCCTCACATCAAGGCCTGTTACTCAATCGACACCCAACCGCACCCCCGAAGAGGTGATCGGGTGGGCTGTCTATCAGGACCGAACACGGTCCGAATGTCGCACTTCAGTCACGCCGTCACGTGTACTTCCCGTGATCATGACCTGCGGAAACATGGATTTTTCGGCTTTTTACGCAGGTGAAGTGATCACTCAGCGTATACATGACCGAAATCGCATGTGCGATCGGTCACAGGGGCCCAAACGGCCGGACAGATCAGAAAATTCCGCCCGAAGCGAACGGGTTCCGGGCGCGTCGCACAGTACCGCCCGAACGGGTTACCCCGCAGGTCACCCGGCAGATCCCAGCGGGATGGCGACCCGCATCACCAGCCCGCCGCCGTCCCGGGGCGTGGCGGTGATCGCGCCGCCGTGCGCCCGGGCCACCGAGCGGACGATCGACAGGCCGAGACCGACGCCCTTGTCGCTGTGGGTGCGCTCGGTGCGCAGCCTGCGGAACGGCTCGAAGATGTTGTCCAGCTCGTAGGCCGGGACCACCGGGCCGGTGTTGGCGACCGTCAGCACGGCCTGACCGTCCTCGGTGCCCGTGGTGACCTCCACCCAGCCGTCCGGCACGTTGTAGCGCACCGCGTTCTGCACCAGGTTCAGCGCGATCCGCTCCAGCAGCACGCCGCTGCCGCGCACCACCGCGGCCTCCAGGTGCTCGCTGCGCAGGGTCACGCCCTTGGTGACGGCCTCGGCGCGGGTCTGGTCGACCGCCTGGGAGGCCGCCTCGGCCAGATCGACTGGTTTGCGCTCCACCACCTCGTTGTCGCTGCGGGCGAGCAGCAAGAGCCCTTCCACCAGTTGCTCGCTGCGCAGATTGGTGGCCAGCAGCGTCTTGCCCAGCTGTTGCAGATCGGGCGAGGCGTCGGGGTCGGCGAGCTGCACCTCCAGCAGGGTGCGGTTGATCGCCAGCGGGGTGCGCAGCTCGTGGGAGGCGTTGGAGACGAAGCGGCGCTGTGACTCGAAGGACCGCTCAAGCCGCTGGAGCATGTCGTCGAAGGTGTCGGCCAGTTCCTTGAGCTCGTCGTCCGGGCCGTCCAGCTCGATCCGCCGGGACAGGTCGGAGCCGGCCACCGCGCGGGCGGTACGCATGATCCGGCCGAGCGGCGCCAGCACCCGCCCGGCCATCACATAGCCGAAGGCGAACGCGACCACGGTCAGGCCCAGCAGCGCCAGCAGCGACTGCCGCAGCAGATGGGTCAGGGCCAGCTCGCGCTGCTGCCGCATGCAGTCGTTGAGCGCGTTGGTGAACTCGTCGGGCCCCGCGTTGACGGGCAGGTTGGGACAGGCGTCCGTGGTCACCCGCAGGGTTCCGGCGGTGATCCGGAACGGCAGCGAGCTGGCCTGGTGCATCGCCTCGGCGTCGAGCAGATAGTTGATCAGCAGCAGCAGGATGCCCGCGATCAGGAACATCCCGCCGTACAGCACCGTGAGCCGGATGCGGATGGTCGGGCGCAGCCAGGGCGGCCTGTGCTGCTCGGGCGGACGGGGGGCCCACGTCGGCTTGGGCGGAGCCGCGGGCGCAGGCCCCGGTGCGGGGGAGGAGGAGACGGCCATGGTTGATCAGATCCGGTATCCGGAGCCGGGCACCGTCACGATGACGGCGGGCTCGCCGAGTTTGCGGCGCAGCGTCATCACCGTCACCCGCACCACATTGGTGAACGGGTCGGTGTTCTCGTCCCACGCCTTCTCCAGCAGCTGCTCGGCCGAGACCACCGAGCCCTCGCTGCGCAGCAGCACCTCCAGCACCGCGAATTCCTTGGGCGCCAGGTGCACCTCCTTGCCGTCCCGGAAGACCTCGCGCCGGTTCGGGTCCAGCTTGATCCCGGCCCGCTCCAGCACCGGCGGCAGCGGCACGCTGGTGCGGCGGCCCAGGGCGCGCACCCGTGCGGTCAGCTCGCTGAACGCGAACGGCTTGGGCAGGTAGTCGTCGGCGCCGAGCTCCAGGCCCTCCACCCGGTCGCTGACGTCGCCCGCGGCGGTCAGCATCAGGACCCGGGTGGGCAGCCCGAGGCCGACCAGCTTGCGGCACACCTCGTCGCCGTGGACCACGGGCAGGTCGCGGTCGAGCACCACCACGTCGTAGTCGTTGACCCCGATGCGCTCAAGGGCGGCGGCGCCGTCGTAGACGACATCGACGGCCATGGCCTCCCGGCGCAGGCCGGTGGCCACGGCATCGGCGAGCAGCTGCTCGTCCTCGACGACGAGTACGCGCACGGGGCAGGTTCCTTCCACGAAAACAGACTGGGTGTCCCTCCATCCTGCCTTGGATGCCCATAAAACACCGGTAAGCGGCCATGGCGGGAGCGCGGGAGAAGGCCCGGCGGGGCGGCCGTGAGGCCTTCGGCAAATTTCTCCGACATGAGGAGGTTTCCGTTCCGCCGAGGCAGGGGAAGACGAGGGCAACCCCGCGGTCACGACCCACACCTCGCGCGTACCCGTTCGCGCTCACAGTGATCGCCCAGAGCAGACAGACCACCTTGTGCCACCGACGACGACGAGGGGGCGCCTCATGGACGCATTCACCACCGGAATCATGCAGCGCATACGGAATGCCGAGTCCGACCTGCACCGTGCCCTGGAGACCGGAGACGAGTTCCTGGCCGAGGTGGAGCAGGGCGAGCTGGACGACCTGCACCGCCTCGCCGCCGAGCACGGTGTCGTGGTCGACCGCCAGGTGGCCTGATTCCGCCAGGCGAAGGCGCGGCTTCGCGCCTTTTTTGTTTTAGGGACCGGATCACCTACAGGCCGCGCCCCGGACGCCTCACCGAGGAGTCCGGGGCGCGGTCGCGCTACGGCCCGGCGCGGGTCAGTCGCGCCAGGCGCCGAGCTCGTCCAGCAGCCCCTGGAGCGGTTCGAACAGCCCCGGCGGCGCGGCCACCGTCAACTCGGTGGCCGCCGGCTGGCCCGGCCTGCCCCCGGTGAGCGCTCCGGCCTCCCGGGCGAACAACTCGCCCGCCGCGTAGTCCCAGGCGTTCAGCCCTCGCTCGTAGTAGCCGTCGAGCCGACCGCAGCCCACGTCGCACAGGTCGATCGCGGCCGACCCGCCCCGGCGGATGTCCCGCACCCGCGGCAGCAGGGCGCGCACCACCTCCGCCTGGGCGGCCCGGCGCTCGGTGAGGTAGCCGAAACCGGTGCCGATCAGCGCCTGCTCGAACCCGGGCGCGGGACGACACCGCACCGGCGCGCCGTTGACCTGGGCGCCGCCGCCCAGCACCGCCTGGTACGTCTCCCGGCGCATCGGCGCGGCCACCACGCCGACGACGGTACGCCCGTCGCGCTGCGCCGCGATGCTCACCGCCCAAGAGGGAAGCCCGTAAAGGTAGTTGACGGTGCCGTCGAGCGGATCGATGACCCAGCGCACCCCGCTGCGGCCCTCGACGCTGGCGCCCTCCTCCCCCAACAGGCCGTCGTCCGGGCGCCGTTCGGCGATGATGCCGGTGATCAGTTTCTCCGCGGCGATGTCCATCTCGGTCACCACGTCGATCGGGCTGGTCTTGGTGGCGGCCACCCCGAGGTCGCCGGGCCTGCCGTCGCGCAGCAGCGCGCCCGCGCGCTCGGCGGCCTCCAGCGCGATCGACAGCAGTTCACGGTCCAGGTCTGTCACGACGGTCCTCTCGTACGGCATCGGGCCGGGTGGTCTCAGTCAAGGCCCGCGGCGGCCGGGCGCGGGCTGCGGGCCGGGCAGCAGCCGATCGGGCAGACGTCGTGGCTGGGCCCCAACTCGCCCAGCGCGCACCGCTGTACGGTCTCGCCGCACTCCACCGCGGCCCGCTCCAGCACCAGTTCGCGCACCGCGGCGGCGAACCGGGGATCGGCGCCCACGGTGGCCGCGCGGGCGACCGGCAGGCCCAACTCGGCCGCCTTGGCGGCGGCTTCGGTGTCCAGGTCGTACTTGACCTCCATGTGATCGGAGACGAACCCGATCGGCACCATCACCACCGCGGGCGCGCCCGCGGCGTGTTCGGCCTCCAGGTGGTCGCAGATGTCCGGCTCCAGCCACGGGATGTGCGGGGCGCCGCTGCGCGACTGGTAGACGAGCCGCCAGGGCCGCTCCACACCCGTCGCCTCCCGTACCGCGTCGGCGACCACCTTCGCGGTGTCCAGGTGCTCGGCGACATAGGCGCCGCCGTCGCCGTGGGCCTCGACCGGGCCCGAGGTGTCGGCGGCGGCGGTCGGGATGGAGTGCGTGGTGAACGCCAGGTGGGCGCCGGGCCGTACGTCGTAGGGCAGTTCGGCGAGGGCGGCGAGCACGGCGTCGATCATCGGCCGTACGAAACCGGGGTGGTTGAAGTAGTGCCGCAGCTTGTCCACCCGGGGCGGCTCGCGGCCCTCCGCGGCCAGTGCGGCGAGCGCGTCGGCGAGGTTCTCGCGGTACTGGCGGCAGCCGGAGTACGAGGCGTAGGCGCTGGTGGCCAGTACCAGGACGCGCCGGTGGCCGTCGTCCGCCATGGTGCGCAGGGTGTCGGTCAGATAGGGCGCCCAGTTGCGGTTGCCCCAGTAGACCGGAAGGTCCAGGCCGTGCTCGGCGAAGTCCTTGCGCAGCGCCTGCAGCAGCTCGCGGTTCTGCGCGTTGATCGGGCTGACCCCGCCGAACAGGTAGTAGTGCTGCCCGACCTCCTTCAGCCGCTCGCGCGGGATGCCGCGCCCGGCGGTGACGTTCTCCAGGAACGGCACCACGTCGTCGGGGCCCTCGGGGCCGCCGAAGGACAGCAGCAGCAGGGCGTCGTAGGGACTGGGGTCCAGCTGATCGGCCATGGCTCCGATCCTGCCATCCGGCACTGACAGCCGAGACGTCAGGCGGGCGCCGATCGTGCCGGAAAACCCCTTGCGCGCAGTTCGTAAGCTGTATAAGCCATCTACGCGCCTTACGCCGTCCGTCCCTCAGCTCACTGAGCCGCTGGAGAACCCGTGCTCACCCCCTACCGTGCGATATTCGCCGCCCCTGGCACCAAGGGGTTCTCGGCCGCCGGGTTCCTCGGCCGGATGCCGCTGTCCATGCTCGGCATCGGCATCGTGACGATGATCTCCCAGGTCAACGGCCGCTATGGGCTGGCGGGCGGGCTGACGGCGACGCTCGCGCTGGCCGCCGCGGCCATCGGCCCGCAGATATCCCGGCTCGTCGACCGGTACGGGCAGCGCGCGGTGCTGCGGCCCGCCGCCGCGGTGACGGTTCTCGCGGTGGCCGCGCTGCTGCTGTGCGTCCGGCTCGGGGCGCCGGACTGGGCGCTGTTCGTGTGCGTGACGGCGGCGGGCGGCACACCGAGCCTGGGGGCGATGGTGCGGGCGCGCTGGGCGGCGATCCACCGCGACGCCTCCCAACTGCACGCCGCCTACTCATTCGAGTCGGTGCTCGACGAGGTCTGCTTCATCTTCGGGCCGATCCTGTCCATCGGGCTGAGCACCTCCTGGTTCCCGGAGGCCGGTCCACTGCTGGCCGCGCTCTTCCTGGCGATCGGGGTCTGCTGGCTGACCGCCCAGCGGGGCACCGAGCCGGTGCCGCAACCGGGTGAGCACCGCACCGGCGGCTCGGCGTTGCGCTCGCCCGGGCTCCAGGTGCTGGTGGCGACCTTCACCGCCACCGGCGCGATCTTCGGCGCGGTGGACGTGGTCACGGTGGCGTTCGCCCAGGAGCAGGGCAACAAGGCGGCGGCGAGCGTGGTGCTGGCGGTGTACGCGCTGGGCTCGTGTTGCGCCGGGGCGGTTTTCGGGCTGCTGCGGCCCAAGGGCAGCGCTTCGCACCGCTTCCTTTTGGGGGTGTGCGCGATGGCCGTGAGTATGATCCCCCTCCAACTGGTCGGGAACCTGCCCGTCCTGGCCGTGGCGCTGTTCGTCGCCGGGCTGTCAGTCGCCCCGACGATGGTGACCACCATGGCGCTGGTCGAGCAGTTGGTGCCGCGCGCGCAGCTGACCGAGGGCATGACCTGGACGGGCACCGGGCTCGCTGTCGGGGTGGCCCTCGGCTCCTCCGCCGCCGGGTCGGTCGTGGACGCGTCCGGCGCCGGAGCGGGGTACGCGGTACCGGCCGCCGCCGGGGCACTGGCCGCGGCGACGGCGTTCCTCGGGCACCGCCGGCTGCGTCCGGCGCCGGAGCGGGAGGGGCCGCAGCGTGACGAGCACGACGAGCACCACCAGCGAGACGACTACGTGGCGTAACTGGGCCGGGAACGTGACCGCGCGACCGCGCAGGATCGTTTCTCCGGCCTCGGTGGACGAGCTCGCCGCCGCCGTGCGCCAAGCCGGTGAGGACGGACTGACCGTCAAGGCGGTGGGCACCGGGCACTCCTTCACCTCGGTGGCCGCCACCGACGGGCTGCTGATCCGTCCCGAACGGCTGACCGCGGTGCGCGCGGTGGACCGTGCGGCGGGCACGGTCACGGTCGAAGCGGGCCTGCCGCTGCACCGGTTGAACCGGCTGCTGGACTCCGCGGGGTTGTCGCTGACCAACATGGGAGACATCCAGCAGCAGACCGTCGCTGGCGCCACCAGCACCGGAACCCATGGCACCGGACGCGACTCGGCGTCGATATCCGCCCAGATCAAGGGAGTTGAGCTGGTCCTCGCGGACGGCTCGGTGCTGACCTGTTCAGCCGACGAGAACCCCGAGGTGTTCGCCGCCGCCCGGGTCGGCCTGGGCGCGCTCGGCGTGGTCAGCGCGATCACCTTCGGGGTGGAGCCGTCGTTCCTGCTCACCGCGCGCGAGGAACCGATGCCGTTCGACGCGGTGTTGAACTCGTTCGACCAACTCGTGGCCGAGAACGAGCACTTCGAGTTCTACTGGTTCCCGCACACCGACAACTGCAACACCAAGCGCAACAACCGCAGTCTTGGCCCGGCCGCCCCGCTGCATCCGGTACGCGGCTGGCTGGACGACGAGTTGCTCTCCAACGGCGTCTTCCAAGCGGTCTGCGCACTGGGCAAGGCCGTTCCGGCGACCATCCCGACCATCGCCAGGGTCTCCAGCCGCGCGCTGTCCGCGCGGACCTACACCGACACCGCGTACAAGGTGTTCACCAGCCCGCGCAGGGTGCGCTTCATAGAGATGGAGTACGCGATTCCGCGGGAGGCGGCCACCAGCGCGCTGCGCGAACTGAAGGCCATGGTCGAACGCTCCGCGCTGCGGATCAGCTTCCCCGTGGAGGTACGGGTGGCCCCCGCTGACGACATCGCGCTGTCCACCGCCTCCGGCCGCGACACCGCCTACGTCGCGGTGCACATGTACCGGGGCAGCCGCCACCAGGAGTACTTCACCGCGGTGGAGCGGATCATGACCGCCCATGAGGGGCGCCCGCACTGGGGCAAGCTGCACTCGCGCGACGCGGAGTACCTCGCGGGCGTCTACCCGCGGTTCGCCGAGTTCCAGGCGCTGCGGGACCGGCTGGACCCGCGGCGCCTGTTCGCCAACGACTACCTGCGCAGGGTGCTGGGCGAGTGAACGCCCATGGAGCAGCGGCTCATTGGGCGCCGGTACCCGAGCCGCCGCCCGGGGCCTGCTGGGCAGCGCCCGGCCGGGCCGAACCGCCGCCCGCGCCCTGACCGGCGCCGCCGCTGTCGCCGGTGCCCGAGCCGGGGCCGTGCGACGGTCCCGGCGACGGGGCCTGCGACGGCGAGGCGCTGGGGCCGACCGCGCCGCCGCCCTGGGACGGGGTGGCGCTCGGTCGTTCCGACGGCGTCGAGCCACTGGTTCCGGTTCCGGCCGTCGGGTCGTGCGACGGGATCGAACCGCTGTTTGCCCCGGGCTCGCTGGAGTCGGCGCTGGGCACCGTGCTCTGCTGGTGGCCGGGGGTGGACGGCGCATGGCGCGTGCCGCCGCCCTGGACCGCCTGGCCGACCGCGGTGTGCGACAGCGAGGTCCCGGTGGCCAGTTCGATCCCGGTGAACACTCCCATGGCCAACCCGAAGACGGCACCGGCCGCCAGCAGCGAGCGGCGCCAGCCGCGCCAGCGGGTGCCGTGCAGGGTCGACTCGTTGTACGACTCGTCGTGCGGCAGCCTCGGCATCAGCAGCGCGGTGTCCGGCTCGGCCCTCGGCACCACGGCGGTCGAGTCATCCGCCCGCGTCCTGGCGTACGCGGGGAGCACCGTGGTGGCGTCGTCCGCGGGGTTCGTGCGCCGGTTCTGCGACCGGGCCAATGGGGCGGTCGCGTCGCGCAGTTGTTCACCGGTGCGGCGGAAGAGGTGCTGGAAGATCGCGCCGCCGGTGGTGGCGAGCACGCTGACCACGGCCGCGCCGAGGATCGTTCCGTAGACACCCAGAAAGGACGCGAGGTAGGCAGCCACCAGGGCGGCGGCGCCACTTCCGGCTACTTGGGGCAGGCTGAGATCGATGCGCTTGTTGCCAGGTTCTGTACCGGTTTTCGCCTTGACATCCATCCCCGTCCCTTGTTTGTCGGTCTCATCCACCTTGCACACAGGAGGGACAGCCAAGCAAAGCCGTCAGTTCCATTTCTGAAGATTGTGTGAACATCACCACCCGAAAAGCGGACGCCCACCCGGAGTCCAGCCCAACTCCCGCCACTCCCCCGGAACATCGGCGGCGCGGTGCTGCACCGAAGTGGCCCGAATGGAGTACCGTTGCCAGCCCGTGCACCGGTTTCCCGTCCGGCTGCCCGGATCCTGCGGGAGGGGTCCCGAAGGTGCCATCGACCAGGCGCCGCCCAGCAGGACCGGCATCCGCGACAGTTCGTAACGCGGAGTGATGAAGCTCGTCACTTTCAGTTGCGAATAGGTAACCGTGCCATAACGGCGCGTTGGGGAAGGTGCCCGACACGCCGGGTAAGTCGGCAAGGTTGTGGCAGGCCGGAGTCGGGCAGGCCACACTCGTTCATCGGGAGCAGCGACGCACGTGACGTCGGCAGGCACCACCCGGGAGGTCCCCATGCCCGATCTGCGTGTCGTGGCCGTCAGCAACGACGGCACACGACTGGTGCTCAAAGCTGCGGACAACACGGAGTACACCCTCCCCATCGATGAGCGGCTGCGCGCCGCCGTGCGCAACGACAGGGCCCGCCTCGGTCAGATCGAGATCGAGGTCGAGAGCCATCTGCGCCCGCGTGACATCCAGGCCCGCATACGAGCGGGCGCCTCCGCGGAGGAGGTGGCGCAGCTCGCCGGTATCCCCGTCGAACGCGTTCGGCGGTTCGAGGGACCGGTGCTGGCCGAGCGGGCGTTCATGGCCGAGCGGGCCCGCAAGACACCGGTACGGCGACAGGGCGAGAGCACCGGACCGCAGTTGGGCGAGGCGGTGGCCGAACGACTGCTGCTGCGCGGCGCGGAGAAGGACAGCGCACAGTGGGACTCCTGGCGGCGCGACGACGGCACCTGGGAGGTGCTGCTGGTCTACCGGGTGGCGGGTGAACCGCACTCGGCTACCTGGACATACGATCCGCCCCGCCGACTGGTTCAGGCCGTTGACGACGAGGCGCGGGCGCTGATCGGCGAGACGGTGCAGGAGCAGCCGGAGCCGAGCTTCCCGTTCGTCCCGCGCATCGCCCGGCTGCCCCGGGACCGGCCGCTGGACCGCGCCACACCGCGCATCGACCGCGCCGACCGGGCGGCGGAGCGCGCCGAGCAGTCCGAGGAGCACCCCGAGGACGGCAAGGACTCGCTGACCAGCCTGCTGGAGGCGGTGCCGAGCTTCCGCGGCGACATGGTGGTGCCGGGCGTGTCCACCGGTTCCGAGGCGGCGTCCGCCTCCGGGCAGGAGGACGAGCCCGCGGCCGAGGAGGAGGCGCCGCCCGCACCGGCGGCCAGCGCGGGCGCCGGTTCCGCCTACGCGGACGTGCTGATGCCGCGTTCGGTGGCCGGTCACCGCGAGCGGCTGGTCGGCACCACCGACCGCCAGGCAGAGGCGGACGGGGTGCGTCCGGGACGGCGGGCCACGGTGCCGAGTTGGGACGAGATCGTCTTCGGCAGTCGGCGCAAGAAGCAGGACTAGCGCGCGCCTTGCGCGCGCTAGTCACCGGGTGCCGGTTGCGTGCCGCGTGGCGGCTTCCGTTGGGCTGCGGGTAGTTCGGCTTGCCGGACAGGTCGCGTCTGGTTGCGCGGCAGCCCCGGCGGCATAGGCGGTATCGGGCCGGTTGCGTGCCGTCGTGGTGGCTTCCGTTGGGCTGCGGGTAGTTCAAGACCGCCGAGCACGTTTGTGTGTGGTTGCGCGCCGTCGCGGCGGGATCGGGGCATGACATCGGCCCCGTTACCCGCCACGGCGGCGGATCTTCCGTTGCGTTGCGGATAGTTCGATACCGCCGGGCACATTTGTGTGTGGCTGCGCGCCGTCGCGGCGGAGCAGGGGGACAACGCGCCGCCGTGGCCGGACAGGACGAGGGGCGGTCGATTGCGTGCCGCCGTGGCGGTGACTGGGGGCCGCTACGGCGTGGGGCCCGTGGATACCGGGCGGGTGGGGTCGTGGCACCACTCGCTCCAGGAGCCCACGTACAGGGCCGCCGGAATGCCCGCTACCGCCAGGGCCAGTACCTGCTGGGCGGCTGAGACGCCCGAGCCGCAGTAGACGCCCACCTCGGTGCCCTGCTCGACGCCCAGGGCGGCGAAGCGCTTGACCAGCTCGTCGGGTGAGCGGAACCGGCCGTCCTCGGCGATGTTCTCGGCCGTGGGGGCGCTCACCGCCCCCGGGATGTGCCCCGCCACCGGGTCGATCGGCTCGACCTCACCCCGGTACCGCTCCGCCGCCCGGGCGTCGAGCAGCACGCCGGTGCTGGCCAGCGCCGCGGCGTCCTCGGCGGTCAGCAGCGGCAGCGCGCCCGGCCGGGCGGTGAAGTCGCCCCCGGCGGGCCGGGATTCGCCGGTCTCCAGCGGACCGGTCCAGGCGGGCAGACCGCCGTCCAGCACCCGTACGTCCCGGTGCCCGGCCCAACGCAGCATCCACCAGGCGCGGGCCGCCGCCCAGCCCTGCCCACCGTCGTAGACCACGACCGGCCGGTCGTCCGACACCCCGGCACGGCGCATCGCGGTGGTGAAGACCTCCAGGTCCGGCAGCGGGTGGCGGCCGTGCGCCCCGGGCGGACCGGCGAGTTCGGCGTCCAGGTCGACATAGCGGGCGCCGGGGATGTGCCCCGCCTCGTACTGCGGCCGTCCGGGCGGGCCGCCGAGCTGGTAGCGCACATCGAGGATCGTCAGGTCGTCGAGGGCGCTGAGCAGCTCCGCCGCTGAGATGATGGCATCCATGCCGCCATTGTCCCCGGCCCGCGGCCGGGGCGCCCAACCGTCGAACGGCGGCAACGGTCGCGCCTCGTACAAGAGATGACCAATCGGTCATTCTCCGTGCGGCACGGCGCGGTAGCGGCGCGGTGGGGGCGCGCAACGGGCCCAGTGGTGACAGCATCTTCTCTGGCTCGTCCCCCGCTAACCGTCGCGCGAGGAGAGAATCCGATGACCGACGTATCGGCCCGGCGCCCCCAGGGCACGCCCTGCTGGGTCAGCCTGTTGGTGCGCAGCCTGCCCGTGGCCGAGGAGTTCTACGGCAGTCTGTTCGACTGGGAGTTCCAGCCCGGCCCCAAGCACTTCGGGCCGTACGTCCGGGCGGTACGGGAGGGCCGCCTGGTCGCCGGGATCGGTGAGGGTCCCGTCGGCCGTGACCTGCCCGTCGCCTGGACCACCTACCTGTGCTCGCGGGACACCGACGCCACCTGCGAACTGATCCGCGGCTGCGGGGGCACCGTCGCCGTCGGGCCGTTGGACGCCGACGACGAGGCGGGGCGGATGGCGATCGCCGCGGACCCGAGCGGCGCGGTGTTCGGGGTCTGGCAGCCCAACACCCACCTGGGCGTCGGGGTGGTGGGCGAGCCGGGGACGCTGGCCTGGAACGAGCTGATCACCCGCGAGTCGTCCACCGTCGGCAAGTTCTACGCCGCGGTCTTCGGCTACGAGTCGCGAACCCTGGTCTCCGCCGACCTGGACCGGTCGACACTGTTGCTGGAAGGCCGTCCGGTGGCCGGGATCCACGGCGTCGGCCAGGCGGTGCCACGCGACCGCGGACCGCACTGGATGACCTACTTCGCGGTGGCGGACACCGACGAGGCGGCGCGCCGCGTGGTGGAGTTGGGCGGACGGGTGCTGCGCGGCCCGCACGACGCGGCGTACGGCCGCCTGGCCACCGTCGAGGACCCGCAGGGCGCGTGGTTCTCGGTGGTGAGGACCACCGAACCGTAAGGCTGGCCCGTGTCGTGTACTGCGGCACCGAGCCCGCCGCGCCCGCCAACGCCGAGGTCTGCTACGCCTGTTCCACGGGCAGCACGTCCGGCGACAACGCCGCCGCGCGGGCCGTGGCGGCCGTCATCCGGCGAATGTGGTGACGGCGGCACAGCACCTCGTAACCCACCTCGCCGCACGCCTGGTTGACATCGCCCACCACGACCTGGGCGCCCTCCACCACCATCCGGCCGTCCACGGTGCGGGCGTTGTGGGTGGCCCGGGCGCCGCACCAGCACAGCGCCTCGACCTGGAGCACCTCGATCCGGTCGGCGAGCTCCATCAACCGCTGCGATCCCGGGAAGAGCCGGGTGCGGAAGTCGGTGGCGATGCCGAACGCGTAGACGTCCAGCTCCAAGTCGTCCACCACCCGGGCGAGTTGGTCGACCTGCTCGGGGGTGAAGAACTGCGCCTCGTCGGCTATCACGTAGTCGACGCGCCCGCCGCCGGACAGCCGACCCACCACGTAGCCGTAGAAATCGAGGTCGTCGGTGGCCTCAACCGCCTTGGTGGACAGCCCCAGACGGGAGGAGAGCACCCCTGCGCCCGCGCGGTCGTCACGGGTGAAGATCAGTCCCTCAAGACCGCGCGCCGAGCGGTTGTGCTCGATCTGCAGCGCGAGCGTGCTCTTGCCGCAGTCCATGGTCCCGCAGAAATACACCAGTTCGGACATGGAGCAGCCACGAGCCTTTCGAGAAGAGGAGGTTGGCAGGGGTCGGCGGAGCCTGGGCAGGAGGCCTGGCGGGAAGCCGACCCGGCCCCCGTCCGCGTGGTGGGAGGCGCCGGATCAGGAGCGGACTTCGAGGAGCGGTACGAGCTGTTCCACCGGCGCGAGCGAGCCGTGCAGGCCGACCATCGAGGACTCCCCGGGCTCGTTGCGGGTGGCGACCACCGCGATGTCGTCCCGGGCCACCGCCACCACGTCGCCGATCCGGCCGTGCACCCGCTCGTCGACGCGCGGCCCGAACCACCCGGCGGCGATGGCCTGTTCACGGGTGGCCACCCACATCCGGTCGCCGAGCACCTCGCTCCACACCGCGTGCACATCGGCGGCGGCGCCCGGCACCGCGTAGACATGGCGGGCGCGTGCCTCGCCGCCGAGCAGCTCGACGCCCGCGCGCAGCTCCCAGTCCTCGTCGAAGTCGATCCGCGACTCGGGGTCGAAGGGGATGTCGACCATTCCGTGGTCGGCGGTGATGTACAGCGCGGAGCGCGGCGGGAGTTGCTCGGCGAGCCGCTGCGCCAGGCGGTCGACCATCATCAACTGGCCGCGCCAGGCGTCGGAGTCGACACCGTGCCGGTGCCCCATGCCGTCGAGTTCGCTGTAGTACGTGTAGACCAGCGCACGGTCCGCGGCGGCCAGCCGGTCGGCGGCGAGGTCCATCCGCTCCTCACCGGTGAGCCTGCCGTGGAACGTTCCGCCGGACAGCGCGATCTGGGTCAGCGGGGTGTGCTCAAACGCCGGTGCGGAGACCTGGCAGGTGGCGACCCCGGCGGCGTCGCTGAGCTGGAAGACCGTGGGGTACGGCTGCCACTGGTACGGGTCGGTCCACGGCTGCCAGCGCAACTGGTTCATCAGCTGGTGCTGTCCGGGTACGGCGACCGTGTACCCGGCCAGGCCGTGGGCGCCCGGGGGCAGTCCGGTGCCCACCGACGCCAGCGAGGTGGCGGTGGTGGACGGGAAACCGGCGGTGAGCGGCGTTCCGGAGCCGCCCAGCGAGGTGCCGAGCAGCGAGGTCAGGAAGGGCGCCTCGTCCGGGTGGGCCTTCAGCAGCTCCCAGCCCATGCCGTCCACCAGGAAGACGCACACCCGGTCGGCGGGCGTCAGCTCCAGGGCGGTGGCCGGGACGCCGGGCACCGAAAGGCCGCGGGCCAGTGCGGGCAGCAGGTCGGCGAGGGCGGCCGTGCCGTAACGGGGTGCGGGGGCGGTACGGATGTCGAGCGGCGCGGGGTAACCGTGCTGGCCGGTCGCGGCGGGCTGCGCCATCAGCGCTGCGCCGCACTGGTGGCGGCGGTGGCCTCGGAAAGCGCCTGGGCGAAGGCGAGCGTCTGGCGCACCGCCTCCGGTCCGTCGCCCGCCTCGCTGACCCGCAGCGAGAGGTCGTCGGCGGTGGAGGACCCGGTGAAGCCGTGGTCCGCGTCGCAGTTGGGGTCGCCGCAGGCGGCGGGCTCCAGATCCAGACGGCTGACGGCGCCCCACCCTATGGTGAGCACCACCTCGCGTGGCAGCGTGCCGGGGGTGTACGACTCGGGGTTGGCCACCACCCGGCTGACCACCACGGACGAGATCCGGCCTATCTTCACCGACTCGGTGGAGGTGGTGGCGTACGGGGTGGGCGAGCTGTCGTCGGCGCCCTGTTCGTCGGTGTGGCTGACCAGGAAGCGGGTGGGGGTCAGGACGAGGACGGTGACGTGGCGTCGCACCTCGTTGGCGTCGAACGTGGTTTCCTGGTTGACCAGGTACGCCACCACCGGTTCCCCGCCGACCGAGGCCTCCACGGCCTCCGCCACGAGCGCCGGGTAGTAGCCGCTGCGCTCGATCGCCGCGCGCAGCCCCTGAGTCGTCGTACCGGTCTTCGCCATGGCCACCATCTTAGTGTCGGCCGCACCGTCACAGAGACGACAGTGCGCGCGGCCCCAGGTCGGTACGGGCCGGGGGGTGCGCCAGCCGTACCGTCGCGCCGAGCACGCTGACCCCGAGCCCGCGGCTGGCCACGACGACGGGTTCGAGGTGTACCGAGACCACCTCGGGCAGGTCGTCGACCAGCCGGGAGACCCGCAGCAGCGTCTCCTCCAGGGCGGCGGTGTCGGCGGGCTCCGCGCCGCGCCAGCCGAACAGCATGGGCGCCGCCTTGATGCCGCGCACCAGCTGAGCGGCGTCCCGGTCGGTGACCGGCACCAGATGGTGCGCGAGGTCACCGAGCAGCTCGGAGGCGGCGCCCGCGAGGCCGAAGGAGAGCACCGAACCAGCGGCCGGGTCCACGGCGGCCCGCACCACGGTGTCGACGCCGCGCGGCGCCATGGACTGCACCACCGGCAGCACCTCCTCGGGTCGTCCCAGCCGCCGGGTCAACTCCTGGTAGGCGCGCCGCAGTTCGCCCTCCCCGGCGAGGTCGAGCCGGACCCCGCCGAGGTCGGCGCGGTGCCGCAGGTGGGGGGCGGTGGCCTTGAGCGCCACCGGGTAGCCCAGCAGCCGGGCCGCCTCGACCGCGCCGTCGGCGTCGGGGGCGGGCAGCGCGGCCCGTACCTCGATGCCGTACCGGCCGAGCAGCGCGCGCCCGACCGCGTCGTCCAGGGTGACGCCCCGGCCGCCCGCGGGCTCGGTGGCATCCAGCAGCCGGTCGACGTCCGCCCTGGCCGCCGCCTCGTCGATGCCGTCGAGTTCGGGCACCCGGCCGGGGATCGCGTCCTCCCGGCGCCAGCGTGCGTAGCGCACCGCCTCGGCCAGTGCCCGTACCGCCCGCTCGGCGGCCGGGTAGGCGGGGATCCGGGGTGCGGCGGGTGTGCCCTGGGGCGCTGCCCCGCCCAGCCGGTCGGCGAGCCGGTCCAGGGCGAGCTGGACCACGGCCACCGGCTTGCCCGCGCCCCCTGCGGCGGTGCGCAGCGCCGCCGCCAGCGCCGGGTCGTCGCCCGAGTCCGGGTCGTCGGCGTCGACCGCGCCGACCCGTGGGATGGCGGTGACCACGACGGCGTCCACGTCGTCGGCGGCCAGGGCCTGGGTCAGTGCGCCGTGGAAGTCCCCGGGTGCGGCGGCGGTGGTCAGGTCGCGCGGTGGCGCCGGGCGCAGTCCGGCGCTCAGGCAGGCGTCGTAGGCGAGCAGGCCCAGCGACTCGGAGTTGCCGAGGATGGCGACCCGGTCGCCCGCTGGCAGCGGCTGGTGCGCCAACAGCACTCCGGTGTCCAGGAGTTCGGTCACCGTGTCGACCCGGATGATCCCGGCCTGCCGCAGCAGCGCTGAGACGGTGGTGTCCGGGATGCGGGTGACGGGGACGGTGTGGCCGGACGGAAGGGCGCCGGAGTGCCGGGCGCCCTTGACCACGACGACGGGTTTGACGGCGGCGGTGCGGCGCGCCAGCCGGGTGAACTTGCGCGGGTTGCCGATGGATTCCAGGTACATCAGCGCCACGTCGGTGTCCGGGTCGTCGTGCCAGTACTGGAGCAGGTCGTTTCCGGACACGTCGGCGCGGTTGCCCGCCGAGACGAAGGTGGAGACGCCGCCGAGTCCGGCGCCGCGCCGGTGCAGTCCGGACAGCAGGGCGATGCCGATGGCGCCGGACTGGGTGAACAGCCCCAGCCGCCCGGCGGCGGGCGCCTCCGGTGACAGGGTCGCGTTCAGCCGTACCGCGGGGGCGGTGTTGAGCAGGCCGAACGCGTTCGGCCCGATGACCCGCATCCCGTAGGAGCGGGCCTGGCGGACCAGGGCGCGCTGCCGGTCCCGTCCCTCGGGGCCGGACTCGGCGTAGCCGCCTGCCACCACCAGCAGTCCCTGCACTCCGCGTACCCCGCAGTCCGCCACGGCCTCCGGCACCGCCTGGGCGGGCACCGCCAGGACCGCCAGGTCCACCGGCTGGCCGATGGCGGCCACCGAGCGGTACGCGGGGACGCCTTCCGGTTCCAGGGTGTCCATGCCCTGCGGGAAGTTGCGGTTGACGGCGTACAGGCGGCCGGTGAAGCCCGCGGCGAGCAGGTTGCGCAACAGGCCGCGGCCGACCCCGCCCTCGGCCCGCCCGGTGCCGACCACGGCGACCGCGCGGGGGGCCAGCAGCCGCTGCACGGAGCGGGCCTCGGCGCGCTGCTCGCGGGCGCGCATCACCGCGACCGACGCCTCGGTGGGCTCCAGGTCGAGTTCCAGGCGGACCACGCCGTCGGTGAAGCTGCGCTCGGCGGTGTAGCCCGCGTCCGTGAAGACTTTGATCATCTTCCGGTTGGCGGGCAGCACTTCGGCGTCGAAGCGGCGGATGCCGTTCTCCCGGGCGACCGCCGCGATGTGCTCCAGCAGCGCGGAGGCGACGCCTCGGCCCTGGTGGGCGTCCTGGACCAGGAACGCCACCTCGGCCACGCCGTCGTCCAGCCGGTCGTAGCGGACGGTGGCGATGAACTCGCCGCCCACCGTGGCCGCCAGGCCCACCCGGTCGACGTAGTCGTGGTGGGTGAAGCGGTGCACGTCCCGGTCGGAAAGCCGGGGGTAGGGGGCGAAGAAGCGGTAGTACTTCGACTCGTCGGAAACCTGCTCGTAGAAGCTGACCAGCCGCTGTGCGTCGTCGGGTGTGATGGGCCGGATGTGGGCGATCCCCCCGTCGCGCAGCACCACGTCCGCCTCCCAGTGGACGGGGTAGGCCGGGGTGTGCGAGGTCTCCATGGGCGCAAGGGTAGGCCGATCGGCCCGGTTCGGCGCCGCCGCGGCCGGCGATCGGGAAGACGGCGCGCCGGGGAGGCGTCCGGCATCCGCACGGCCGTGGTTAACTGGTCTAGACAACCGGAGTCATCAGAAGGGTTGAACCATGGCTGAGCGCCGCGTCAACGTCGGTTGGGCCGAGGGCCTGCACGCCCGCCCCGCGTCGATCTTCGTCCGCGCCGCGACCGCCGCCGGCGTGCCGATCACGATCGCCAAGGCCGACGGCACCCCGGTCAACGCCGCCTCCATGCTCGCCGTGCTCGGGCTGGGCGCGCAGGGCGGCGAGGAGATCGTGCTGGCCTCCGACGCCGAGGGCGCGGAGGCGGCGTTGGACCGGTTGTCCAAGCTGGTCGCCGAGGGCCTGGACGAGCTGCCGGAAACCGTCTGAGATTTTCCCCGCCCAATGCGCGGCGCGGCGGTGCCGGGTATCCGTTCGGATACCCGGCACCGCCCTTCGCATATCCACGGGGAAACCGGAAAGCAGCCGGAAACCATCGGTCGCGCAATTCCCCAGAAGTTGTATACGGGACGATTGTTAAATGCGATCGCGTCCTGTGTGTACAGCGCGTTTCAGCCGGAGCGCGGCGGCCGCCCCGGCCACGTGCGCGGCGGCCGTCTCGCGCGCCCGCGCCGCGTCGCGACGGGCCACCGCGTCGGTGATCGCCGCGTGCTCCTCCCAACCGGAGGCGGCCCGCCCGGCCTGCTCCACCGCGTACATCCAGGAGATCTTCCGCCGTAACTGGGTGAGCAGCGAGGCGAGTCCAGGGCTGCCGGAGGCCTGGGCCAGCGTCTCGTGGAACCAGCCGTCCAGCGCGGGCAGATCCGACAACTGCCCTTCCCTGCAACGCTCCTGCCCCAGCCGCACCAGCCCACTCAGCACCCGCAGTTGCTGCTGGGTACGCCGCTGAGCGGCCCGCGCGGCGCCCAACGGCTCAAGCAGCGCCCGCATTTCCAGCAGGTCGCCCGCCTCCTGCTCGGTGGGCTCGGCCACGGTGGCGCCCACATGCCTGCGGGTGCGCACGAAGCCCTCCGACTCCAGGGTGCGCAGCGCCTCGCGCACCGGCACCCGGGACACCCCGTACCGCTTGGCCAGCAACTCCTCGGTCAGCCGGCCGCCGGGAGCGAAGAACCCGCTGACGATGTCGTCCCGGATCGCGGAGCACACCGTGCGCGCGGAAATACGCCGCACCGCCTCACCGGTACCGTCCACTTCCGATCGCGTTTTGCCGGTCACCATTCCCAAACTGTATTCCACAGTGGCGGCGGCACCGGCGGCCGGGATGAATTCGGCGAATTCTCGCACCCGCCGTCCCGCACCCTCGGGGCAGGTCGGACGGCGGGTGCGCCAAGCGGCGCTAGCCGCGGATCACGCAGACCGGGCCGATGCCCAACTCCCGTACCGGAGCCTCGATCACCGAAGCGTCGCCGACCAGCACCACCACCAGGCGGTCCGGTGCGAAGGCGTTGACCGCGGCGGCCGTCGCCTCCACCGTGCCGGTCGCGGCCAGCCGCTCGTACAGCCGGGCCTGGAAGTCGTCCGGCAGGTACTGCTCGACCTGGTCCGCGAGGGTGTCGGCGACCGCGGCGGCGGTCTCGTACTTCAACGGCGCCACCCCGACCAGGTTCTGCACCGCCACGTCCCGCTCCTCGTCGGTCAGCCCGTCCTTGGCGAGGGTGCGCAGCACCTGCCAGGTGTCGGCGAGCGCCGGAGCCGTCACATCGGTGGCGACCGAACCACTGATCGCCAGCAGCGAGGCGCCCGATCCGTCCGGCGCCGAGCGCAGCACCTGGCCGAAAGCCCGCACCCCGTAGGTGTAGCCCTTCTCCTCGCGCAGCACCCGGTCGAGCCGCGAGGTCAACGTGCCGCCCAGGCAGTACGTGCCGAGCACCTGCGCGGGCCACACCATGTCGTGCCGGTCCGGTCCGATGCGGCCGATGAGCATCTGGGTCTGCACCGCGCCCGGCCGGTCCACGATCACCACCCGGGCGGTGTCGTCCGCGGTGATCGGCGGCATCCGGCGGAGCGCCGCGGCGGCACCGCTCCAGGCGCCGAGTGTCCTGGCGAGCACCGCGTCAAGATCGATTCCGGTCAGATCGCCGACGATGACGGCGGTCGCGGTGGCCGGGCGGACGTGTGCGGTGTAAAAGGCGCGCACCGCCGCGGAGTCGATGTTGGCCACCGTCTCCTCGGTGCCCTGCCGTGGACGGGACATCCGGGAGTCGGCCGGGAACAGCTCGCCGGACAGCGCGACCGCGGCGCGGCGGGCCGGGTTGGCCATCTCGTGCGGGATCTCGTCCAGCCGGTTCTTCACCAGCCGGTCGACCTCGCTGTCGGGGAAGGCGGGCGCGCGCAGCGCGTCGGCCAGCAGGCCGAGCGCCTTCTCCAGCCGGGACGCCGGTACTTCGAGCTGTACCCGTACCCCCGGGTGGTCGGCGTGCGCGTCCAACGTGGCGCCGCAGCGCTCCAGTTCGGCCGCGAACTCCTCCGCGGTGAGGGTGTCGGTGCCCTCGGAGAACGCCCTGGCCATGATGGTGGCCACGCCGTCCAGACCGGCGGGCTCGGCGTCCAGCGGGGCGTCCAGCAGCACCTCGACCGCGATCACCTTCTGGCCGGGCCGGTGGCAGTGCAGCACCGTCAGGCCGTTGGGCAGCGCGCCGCGCTCGGGGGCCGGGAAGGCCCACGGCTTGGCCTGGCCGCCCTGCGGCTGCGGGTGGAACGTCATGGTGGACTGGGTGGCGTTGGTCATCGGGCTTCCTCGCCGTCTTCCTCGACGGGACCGACGGTCGGGCCCTCGGGTCCCTCCGGGGCGCCCTCGCGCCCGGTCGGTTCGTAGATCAGTACCGCCCGGTTGTCCGGGCGCAGCCGCGCCGCGGCCACCGCCTTGACCTCCTCGGGGGTCACCTCGAGCACCCGCCGCACAGCGGTCAGTGCCAGTTGCGGATCACCGAACAGCACGGCGTAGCGGCACAGTTCGTCGGCGCGACCGCCGACGGTGGCCAGCCGGTCCAGCCATTCGCGCTCCAGTTGCGCCTGGGCGCGCTCCATCTCCTCGGGCGTCGGCCCCTGTTCGGCGAACCGGGCCAGCTCCTCGTCGACGGCGGCCTCGATGTCGGCCACCTCGGCGCCGCTGGACGCCTTCACGTCCAGCCAGCCGAGCGAGGGTGCACCGGCCAGCCGCAGCAGGCCGAAGCCCGCACCGACCGCGGTGCGGTCGTGCCGCACCAGCCGGTTGTGCAGCCGGGAGGACTCGCCGCCACCGAGGACGGTCAGCGCCAGGTCGGCGGCGTCCGCCTCACGGGTGCCGTCGTGCGGCAGCCGGTAGGCGGCCATCAGGGCGCGGGACGGCACGTCCTCCTGGACCACTTCGCGCAGTTCCCCGCCGATCAGGTGGGGCAGCGAGCCGTCGCGCGGGGCGGGCTTGCCGTCGTGCGCCGGGATGGATCCGAAGTACTTCTCGATCCAGCGCAGCGTCTGCTCCGGGTCGATGTCGCCGACGACGGCCAGCACCGCGTTGTTCGGCGCGTAGTAGGTGCGGAAGAACTGCTGGGCGTCCTCCAGCGAGGCCGCGTCCAGGTCCGCCATCGAGCCGATCGGCGTGTGGTGGTACGGGTGGCCCTCCGGGTAGGACATGGCCGTCAGCCGCTCGAACGCGGTGCCGTAGGGGACGTTGTCGTACCGCTGGCGGCGCTCGTTCTTGACCACGTCGCGCTGGTTGTCCAGGCTCTGCTGGTCGAGCGCGGTGAGCAGGCTGCCCATCCGGTCGGCCTCCAGCCACAGCGCCAGCTCCACCTGGTGGGCGGGCATGGTCTCGAAGTAGTTGGTGCGCTCGAAGCTGGTGGTGCCGTTGAGCGAGCCCCCCGCGCCCTGCACCAGCTCGAAGTGGCCGTTGCCCGGCACCTGGGCGGAGCCCTGGAACATCAAGTGCTCGAAGAGATGGGCGAGTCCGGTGCGGCCCGCGACCTCGTGGCGCGAGCCGACGTCGTACCAGAGGCAGATCGCGGCGACCGGCGTGAGGTGGTCCTCGGAGAGCACCACGCGCAGCCCGTTGGCCAGGCGGTGCTCCGTCGCTGTCAGGCCGCCGGGTTGTGCCTCCGGCGAGGCCGTGTGAGCCATGGGCGAGAAGTCCTTCCGGTCGCGTTGTCGATCGTCCCCACTCTAGGCAAGCGCACGGACAGGGGGCGAAGTTCCCGGCCTTCCCGCTGGGGTGTCGTGGGGCTGGCGGAGGCGGTCGGGACGGGTCCTGGTCCGCGCTGTCAGTGGGGCGGTCCACAATGGAGCCGACAGAACCCGACCAGGTCCGCCCAAGGAGCAGCCGCGCGATGGCCCGCCGCAGCACGAAGACCACGCCTCCGGACGATTTCGAGGAGCGCATCCTCGACATCGACGTCGTCGACGAGATGCAGGGCTCCTACCTGGAGTACGCGTACTCGGTCATCTACTCACGCGCACTGCCGGACGCCCGGGACGGGCTCAAGCCGGTGCAGCGCCGGATCATCTACCAGATGAACGAGATGGGCCTGCGCCCCGAGCGCGGGTACGTCAAGTGCGCGCGGGTCGTCGGCGAGGTGATGGGAAAGCTGCACCCGCACGGTGACGCCTCCATCTACGACGCGCTGGTCCGCATGGCGCAGGACTTCTCCATGCGGATGCCGATGGTCGACGGCCACGGCAACTTCGGCTCGCTGGGCAACGACGACCCGCCCGCCGCGATGCGGTACACCGAGTCGCGGATGGACCCGGCCGCGGTGCTGATGACCGAGTCCATCGACGAGGACACGGTCGACTTCGCGCCCAACTACGACGGGCAGGAGCGAGAGCCCGTCGCGCTGCCCGCCGCGTTCCCCAACCTGCTGGTCAACGGCGCCTCCGGGATCGCCGTCGGCATGGCCACCAACATGCCGCCGCACAACCTCGGCGAGGTGATCGCCGCCGCCCGCCACCTGATCAAGCACCCGAACGCGGACCTCGAAACCCTGATGCGGTTCGTCCCCGGTCCCGATCTGCCCACCGGCGGCCGGGTGGTGGGCCTGTCCGGCATCCGTGACGCGTACGAGACCGGACGCGGCACGTTCAAGATCCGCTCCACGGCCACGATCGAGAACGTCACGGCGCGCCGCAAGGGCATCGTCGTCACCGAACTGCCCTTCACCGTCGGCCCGGAGAAGGTGATCGCCAAGATCAAGGACCTGGTCGGCGCGAAGAAGCTCCAGGGCATCGCCGACGTGAAGGACCTCACCGACCGGCAGCACGGACTGCGCCTGGTCATCGAGGTGAAGAACGGATTCAACCCGGAAGCGGTACTCGAGCAGCTCTACAAGTTGACGCCGATGGAGGACTCCTTCGGCATCAACAACGTGGCGCTGGTCGACGGCCAGCCGCTCACCCTGGGCCTGAAGGAGCTGCTGGAGGTCTACGTCGACCACCGCTTCGACGTGGTCCGGCGGCGCAGCGAGTTCCGCCGCACCAAGCGCAGGGACCGGCTGCACCTGGTCGAGGGCCTGCTGGTGGCGCTGGTCGACATCGACGAGGTGATCCAGCTCATCCGCTCCAGTGAGAACTCCGCGGAGGCCAAGCAGCGTCTGATGGAGCGCTTCTCGCTGTCCGAGACGCAGACCCAGTACATCCTGGACACCCCGCTGCGCCGCCTGACCAAGTTCGACCGGCTGGAGCTGGAGGCCGAGCGGGACAAACTGACCGCCGAGATCGCGGAGTTGACGCGGATCCTGGAATCGGACACGGAACTGCGCAAGCTGGTCTCCACCGAACTGGCCGCGGTCGCCAAGAAGTACGGCACCCCGCGGCGCACGGTGCTCGAGGAGTCGGCGGGCGCCCCGGTCTCGGCGATGCCGCTGGAGGTCTCCGACGACCCGTGCCGGGTGCTGCTGTCCGCCACCGGGCTGCTGGCCCGTACGGCGGGCGGCGAGCCGCTGGCGGTCGGGGACGGAAAGCGCGCCAAGCACGACGTGATCGTCTCCGCGGTGCCCGCCACCACCCGTGGCGACGTGGGCGTGGTGACCTCGGCGGGACGGCTGCTGAGACTGTCCGTGGTCGACCTTCCGGCGCTGCCGGAAGGCTCCTCGGCACCCAACCTGGCGGGCGGGGCGGCCGTTTCCGAGTTCGTGTCGCTCGCGGAGGACGAGCGCGTGCTGTGTCTGTCGACGCTGGACGAGTCCTCGCCCGGGCTGGCGCTCGGTACCGAGCAGGGCATCGTCAAGCGGGTCGTTCCCGACTTCCCAGCGAACAAGGACGAGTTCGAGGTCATCGGGCTGAAGGACGGCGACCGCGTGGTCGGCGCCGCCGAGCTGCGCACCGGTGAGGAGGATCTGGTCTTCATCACCGACGACGCGCAGTTGCTGCGCTACCCGGCCGGTCAGGTGCGGCCGCAGGGCCGCCCGGCGGGCGGTATGGCCGGGATCAAGCTGTCGGCGGGCGCGAAGGTGGTCTCGTTCACCGCGGTGGATCCGGCGGTCGACGCGCTGGTACTCACGGTGGCCCGCGCCGAGGGCACACTGGCCGGGGCCGCCCAGACCACGGCCAAGCTGACCCCGTTCGACCAGTATCCGCGCAAGGGCCGGGCCACCGGCGGTGTGCGCTGCCAGCGGTTCCTGCGCGGCGAGAACGGCTTGGCGCTGGCCTGGGCGGGCCCGGCCCCGGCGCGCGCCTGCGCGGCGGACGGCTCCCCGGTGGAGCTGCCCGAGCCGGACCCGCGCCGTGACGGCTCGGGCACGCCGGTGAAGAAGCCGGTGGCGGCGGTCGCGGGTCCCGCGTAGGCCCACACGGGGCGGCGGCGGTTTCGGCGGGGCCGCGGCGGTTTCGGCGGGGCGGCGGCTGTTTCGACTGGCCGCGGCTGTTTCGGCGGGGCGCGGGCCGCGGGTCGCCAGGCGCGGGCCGCGGGCGCCGGGCGCGGATCCGGCGGGCCGCGGCTTGTCCGGCGGCGTCGGGCTCACCGTCGGGGTTGCAGCCGTGCGTGCGGCGGGAGCGCCCGTCCGCCGCACGGCGGGAGTGCCTGTCCGCCGCACGGCGGGAGTGCCTGTCCGCCGCACGGCGGGAGTGCCTGTCCGCCGCACGGCGGGAGTGCCTGTCCGCCGCACGGCGACCGACCCGGCGACCGAACCGGCCGCACACCCACGAAGCCCCACCGCGGGCGCACCGGGCGCGGGGCCGTACCCGAACGCCCCCGCGCCGGGGCGTCCGGTTTAGGCTCACCATGTGATCACCTGTGCGACCGCCTCCCGGGAGCTGGCCGAACCGTGCGCGGCGACGGCGGCCAACGCCCAGACTTGGCTGCTGCTGGAGCAGCCGGGCCCCTGGGGCGCCAAGGCCCTCACCTCCAGCCACCTCGATCCGCGCATCGGCCGAGAGCTGGAGGCTGCGGCCGTGGGAACGGGCGTACGGGTGGCACTGATCCGCCGACCGGGTCCGCACGCCGACCGGCACCATCCGCAGCGCAGACAGGTGTTCGTGGCGCATACGCTGCCCGGCACGGGTTGGCTGCGCGCCGCCGAAGTGGCCGACCCGGCCGAGTTGTTGGCGCTGGACTTCGCCCGCCTGGGCCGCGGCGACGGCTGTGGCTTCGGCGCGCCCCACCAGGGCGAGCCGCTGGCGCTGGTGTGCACCAACGCCAAGCGGGACCGTTGCTGCGCCCTGCGCGGACGGCCGCTCGCCACCGAGCTGGCCACCTCGGGGGTCGGCGAGGTGTGGGAGGTCACCCACCTCGGCGGCCACCGTTTCGCCCCCACGATGCTCGTGCTGCCGTACGGCTACGCCTACGCGCATCTGGACGCTGCGCGCGCCAAGGGGATCGTGGCGGCGGTGCGTGACGGCCGCATGGTGCTGGACCACTGCCGCGGCCGCTCAGCTTTCGAACGGCCAGCTCAGGCCGCCGAGTTGGCGGTGCGCTCGCTGACCGCCGAGGACCGGGCGGAGGCGCTGACCGCCGCCACGACCGTGGAGGCGCCGGGCCGTTGGTCGGTGCGCGTGACGCACACCGACGGGCGGTCGTGGCGCGCCCTGGTCAAGCAGGTGACCCTGGCACCGCCGCGCCCGGAGAGCTGCGGAGCCGAGCCCGGCACCCCGGTGCGCATGGAGGTCGACTCGGTGGAGGAACTTCCGTCACACTGACGGGAGTTGTCCACTCCCACGGTTACCGCGTCTCGTGGGTCGCCTTGCCGTCGCCCGCGTAATGGTCGACGGGCGGCTTGTCGGCGATCTGCGCCGCGCTCCGCCCGTTGGCAACTTCAGGGTCTCGACGAAGGCGCGGGCCGGGCCAGCTTCCGCACCACGTGGAGGTTCGCGGGCCAGCTTGCGCGGGCTCACCGACGCGCTGGGCGCGCAGCAGCACGAGGTCTCCAACCGCGTGCACACCCTGCTCGGCGCCGCCCGGCCGAACGCGCTCCCGCCACTGCCGGTCACGGCGCACTTGCCGCCGTCCCTCTCGGTGGTGCGGGACTCGCTCCGCTCGCAGAAGCGCACGGCCTGTCGGCGACCGATACGTCTCCGAGGCCACCGGTACGGGAGGCGCAGGCACGGCTGGAGTCGCGATACCGGGCGACGGGACGGCCGGAACACCGGGAACCGGCCGGGAGTTGAGCCGGTCGGCTAGGCAGCGCCCGCGCCGGTAAGGGAGCGCACCTCCACTTCGGCGTGGCGGCCGGGGTCGGCGGGCACCGGGGAGAGCACGGTGCCCAGCCAACCGGCCAGGAAGCCCAGCGGGATGGAGACGATCCCCGGGTTCTGCAACGGGAACCAGGCGAAGTCGATCCGGGGGAAGATCGCGCCAGGACCGCCGGAGACCACGGGTGAGAGGACCACCAGCGCCACCGACGGCAAAAGCCCGCCGTAGACCGCCCACACCGCGCCCCGGGTGGTGAAGCGGTGCCAGAACAGCGTGAGCAGCAGGACGGGCAGATTGGCCGAGGCGGCGACGGCGAACGCCACCCCCACCACAACCGCGACGTTCAACTCCTGGGCATACAGCGTCAGTACGATCGCCACCACCCCGATGGCCGCCGCCGCCAACCTGGCCACCGCCACTTCCCGGGCGTCCGGGGTGCCCGACGGCGCGTAGTGCCGCCGCACGCTGCCGTACAGGTCGTGGGCGACACTGGCCGAGGAAGCCAGCGTCAGACCGGCGACCACCGCGAGGATCGTTGCGAAGGCGACCGAGCCGACCACGGCGAACAGCACCGTTCCGCCCGTCGAGCCCGCACCCCCTCCCAGGTGCAGGGCGAGCAGCGGAACCGCCGTGTTCCCCGCCGCGTTGGACGCCCGTACCGCGCCGGAGCCCACCAGTGCCGCGGCGCCGAGCCCCAGCACCATCGTCATCAGGTAGAAGGCGCCGATCAGCGCCACCGCCCACACCACCGAACGGCGCGCGGCGCGGGCGGTGGGCACGGTGTAGAAGCGGACCAGGATGTGCGGCAGTCCCGCCGTGCCGAGCACCAGCGCGAGGCCGAGGCTGACGAAGTCCAGCCGGGCGAGGGGGGATCCGCCGTACTTCAGCCCGGGCCGCAGATAGGCCGCGCCATGGCCGCTGCCGTGTGCGGCGGCCCGCAGCAGGGCGCCGACATCGCCGTGGAAGCGGGCGAGCACCAAGAACGCCAGCACCGCCGAACCGCCCAGCAGCAACGCCGTCTTGACCACCTGGATCCATGTGGTGGCGCGCATTCCGCCGAAGACCACGTAGAACACCATCAGGGCGCCCACGCCGACCACCGTCCACGTCCTGGCGTGCGCCGCCTCACCGTCGAGCAGCAGCGACACCAGGCTGCCCGCGCCGACCAGTTGCGCCACCAGGTAGAGCACCGCCACCGTGATCGACGAGATTCCCGCGGCGATCCGCACCGGCCGCTCGCTCATCCGGGCGGAGAGCACATCGGCGAGGGTGAACCGGCCGCAGTTGCGCACCAGTTCCGCCACCAGCATCAGCACACCGAGCCATGCCACGAAGAACCCGACGAGATAGAGCACCCCGTCGTAGCCGTAGAGCGCGATCAGGCCGGAGACCCCGAGGAAGGATCCGGCGGACAAGTAGTCGCCGCTGATGGCGAAACCGTTCTCCAGCGGCGAGAACAGCCGTCCGCCGGAGAAGAACTCCTCCGACGAGCGGCGCCCGCGCCCCACCCACACGGTGATCGCCAAGGTGATCGAGACGAACGCGGTGAACAGCGCGAGCGCCAGTGCCTGATGCCCGACCACCGAATGCCGTGCCGCCAACTGGACTGACGCCTGGTGCACTTGGCCTGCTGTCGGTTCGATCCGCCCGGTCACCGCACCCGCTCCTGGGTGTCCCAGCGCAACTCCAGCGCCGCCTGGTCCCGGCACTGTCCCGCATGCCGCGCATACGCCCAGGTCAGCAGGAACGTGGTGGTGAACTGGGCGAGCGCGGCCAGCATCGCGACATTGACCGCCCCCGCCACGGGGCGCCCCATCAGCCCAGGCGCCATGATCGCCGCCGTCACATACAGCAGGTACCAGACCAGACACGCCCCCACCGCCGGAAACGCGAACCGGCGATACCGCCGCCGCACCTCCTGGAACGCCTCGCCCGCCTGCACCTGCCGGTACACCGCCGTACGGTCACACTCCCGCCGCGCCGCCGCTGCGGGCTCCGGGTCCGGTGAAGGCCCGCTGCGCTCCTCCCACGGGCCGACGGCCAGGGCTTCGGTCCAGGGGTCCGCCACCCCGAGCCGCACCGCCCCGCCACCGTCGTGTTCGTCCACAGTGAATCTCCTTGAGCCGCAGGCCAATTGGCCGTTCGCCCAAGAATGGACAGATCCGGAAGATCCCTCGCCGATAAGACGAAACGTTCACTCCATCAGGTGATGAAGCCTTGGCCTCACCACCTCCGGCCGTGACCGCGCTGCCACCGATGCGTAGCGGCGCGGCTCAGTCCTGCAGGGGCCGCGCGATCCCATGCCGGAACGCATACCGCACCGCCTGCGCCCGGTCCCGTGCCCCGATCTTCGAAAAGAGGTTGTTGATATGGGTCTTGACGGTGGCAGGGCTGACGTAGAGCTTGGCGGCGATCTCGGCGTTGGACAGGCCCTCCGCCACCAGGGCGAGTACCTCCGCCTCACGCGCCGTCAGCCCGTCCGGCAGTTCCTCCGGTGCGCCGCGGCCGGAGCCGGTCGGCTGCGCGACCACCGGTCCGCCCTGGGCCAGCCGCTCCAGCAGGCGGCGCTGCACCCTCGGCGACAGTCCCGCCTGCCCTGACATCACGTCCTCGATGGCCCGCAGGATCTCATCGCCGCCCGCGTCCTTGGTCAGATATCCGCGCGCCCCGGCCTCCAGCGCCGGGAAGAGCGAATCGTCATCGGCGAACGTCGTCAGCACCACCACCTGGGTGCCCTGATGATCGCGCCGGATCCTGCGAGTGGCCTCCACCCCGTCGCAGCGGGGCATCCGCAAATCCATCAACACCACGTCCGGGGCCTTCTCCGCCACCAGCCGCACCGCCTCCTCCCCGTCGGCCGCCGCACCCACCACTTCCAGTCCGGGCAGCAGCCCCAGCAGCATCACGATGCCCTCGCGCACCACGGTCTGGTCATCGGCCACCACCACTCGTGTCACTTGCCCGGCCATCACGCCGGCACCCGCAGTCGCACCACGAACCCCTCCTCGACCGGTCCCGCTTCGAGCGTGCCGCCGAGCAACTCGGCGCGTTCACGCATTCCCAGCAGACCGTAGCCCCCTCCCGAGGCACCGAGTTCGCCGTTATCCACAGGCCCGTTGTCCACAGGCCGCCCGCCGAAGTCGCGAACCTCCAACTCCACCTCCCCCGGCAGGTAGTCGAGCCGGATCGCCACTTTCGCCCCCGGCGCGTGCTTGCGCGCGTTGGTGACCGCCTCCTGGGCCACCCGCCGCACGGCAAGCCCCGCCTCGGCGGGCAGATCCCTGCGCTCCCCCTCGACCCGCAGCCGGGCGCCCTCGGAGTCCACCAGCTCGCGCAGGAAGTCCTCGGCCGGGGTCATCTCGCCCCGCAGCGCCGACAGCGCCTGCCGGGTCTCGGCCAGGCCCTGGCGGGCCATCCGGCGGGCCGACACCACCCGCTCCAGCACCTGCTGCCGCTCGCCACCCCGCTCGATCAGCAGACGCGCCGCCTCCAGGTGCACCATCTGCGCCGAGAGACTGTGCGCCAGTACGTCGTGGATCTCCCGGGCGATCCGGCTGCGCTCGCGCAGCGCCGCCGTCTCCGCCTCGGCGGCCCGTGCGGCCCGCTCCTGCGCCAGCAGCCGCTGGGTGTTGCCCCGGGCCTCCTTGTCCAGCCGCACCACGTATCCGACCAACCCCAGGCTCGCCGTGGTGAACGCCGTGGTCAGCCAGTTGTCATGGCTCGCCAGCAGCGCGTACGCCCCCAGGGCGGCGCAGGTGAGCGGGAGGGCTACCGCCAGCGGCAGCCGCTCCAGCGCCAGGATCGCGCAGGCGCACCACAAGACGGTGGCCGCATACCCCGCGTGCTGGCCCTGGGCGATGAACGCCCCGGCGAACAGCAGCCCCAGCAGCCCCAGCGCGGGCCAGATCCGGTGCTCGAGGGTGACCCGCATCAGGGCCCACACGATCGCGACGGCCACCGTGGTCCCGAGCGCCACCCACACCGGGCTCCACCCGTGCATGCGGCCGTTGACGAACGCCCCCCACAGCACTCCGGCCAGGATCAGCAGCCGCATGACCCATCCGAGCATCCGGTGCGCGGGCGTCCTGCTCTCCCAGGACAGGGCTTCCCGGGACGGCCAGGCGGTCCAGAAGCTCAGCGGCACGTAGGCTCCCTCCGTCGGTTCGCCGTCAGAGCGCGGCGGCGGTCGCGGGGTACGCGGGCTCCAGCTCGCGGGCCCGCCACATCACCATGCCGGTGCGCACCAGCAAGGTCGCCGCCAACGCCAGCATCGTCGCTCCACCACCCTGGTGCACGCCCAGCATCGCGGCCACGGCCGCCAGGCCTATTCGTAGCAGCACCCCGCCCGTCCAGGCGGCCAGGGTCGCCTTGGTGCCCTTGGCCCACACCGAGCCGTCGGCTTCCCGCCACAGCCGGGTGGTGTAGGCCCACACCGCGCCCATGCCGAGCCCCACGAGTATCTCGGCGGCCAGCAGGCCCACCGACAGCGCCTCGTGGTGGGTGTCGACCACACCGCCGTTCTTCGCCGAGAGGAAGACCAGGACCGCCGGGAGGATCCACCAGCGTGCGCCGTCGGCCACCTTCCGCGGCCTCAGCTGTCGTGCCAGCACCAGCACGACCACCGCGATGATCACCGCGACATCGGTAAGACCGGACATGGAAGACGCCTCCGAGCTGCGAGGAACGGTGAGAAGACCAGACGCCTACGACGGTACGGAGCGGCCGTTGCTCGCGGATCGGATCCAGGGTTGAGCCAGGGTGGAGATCGCTTCTCCACCCACGGGTGGAGAAGCGGGCCGGTCGGCGGCGCCCAGCAGCGCGGTTCGAGCGCCCCGCCCGCGCGGAAGGCCGAGGCGCTCGCTGGTGAGGAAACGATCAGCCCAGGTCTGGTGAGGAAACGATCAGCCCAGGTGGCTACTCGCCGAAGAGGGTGCGCACGTACCTCGTCTCGGTGGCGCACTGGCGGTAGCCGAACCAGGAGTTGACGGCCAGCATCGGTCCGTTGCCGGTGTCGTTGGCGGTGAACGCCTCGCGGTAGCCGGCCGCCCGCGCCCGGTGCAGCGAGGTGGCCTTCGCCAACTTCGCCAGTCCCCGGCCGCGCCACGCCCGCCGCGTTCCGGTCATCCCCGACAGGTACCGGCTGCGGCCGTCGGTGTGCGCCATGCTGAAGGCGACCACGGTTCCGTCCGCCACCACGGCGGTCGTCAACTCCCGGTCCAGATCGAGTGAGTTCCAGTACTGGGCGAGCCACTGTCCGTACGCCATCGCGTCACAGGAGGCGTCACCCGGTTCGTCCGCCGCCGCCTCCGCGTCCGCCACATACAACGGTCGTGGATCATGCGCGAAGTCCGTGCCGGTGCGCAGTGCGTACCCGTACGGCACTTCGGGGGCGGCGGGCAGCGCGCCACCCGCCAGGTCGAGGCGCTGGAAGCTGGCCGAACGGCCCGGGCGGTAACCGCGCCGCCGAGCGAAGTCCAACGACTCCTCCTCACCGGCCACCCAGGCGAAAACGGTGTCGGCGCCCTTGCCCGCGAGGTACTGCTCGGCGGCGGTGAGCAGCGCGCTGCCCACGCCCCGCCGACGGACCTCGGGGAGCACCTGCAGGTTGGCGAACGCCTGCCCTGGGACGCTGCTTTCGTAGATCAGCCCGGTGGCGGCGACGGCGACCACCCGGCGGCCGCCCACTCCCGCACCGTCAACCGGCAGGCCGCAGGCGCTGGTTCGCCCGTTGTCGACCTCGGCGACGAACATCCGGTACCGCTGGGCGGCGGGAGCCTGAGCGGCGCGCCAGGCCATGGTCTGCGGCGTCGAGACCAGGTAGGGCGCCACGGCGTCACGCACCCCGGCTGCGGCCTGGGCGTCAGCGGGGTGGAAAGGGCGGATGGTCAGCTCCATGACGGCGCACGGTACGCCCCGGAGCCTCCCATCCGCCTCCCGTTTTCCCGCCCTGCGGCGTTTCGCCGGTCACACGTCGATGCGCGAACGGTCCAGTGTGGCCGCGGAGTTGGTGATGAACTCCTTGCGCGGCGCCACCTCGTTGCCCATCAGCAGTTCGAAGACCCGCTCGGCGGCCTCCAGGTCGCCGATGTTGATGCGGCGCAGCGTGCGGTGGCGCGGATCCATGGTGGTCTCCGCGAGCTGGTCCGCGTCCATCTCACCAAGGCCCTTGTAGCGCTGGATGCTCTCCTTGTAGCGGACGTTGCGCCGCTGCAGGTCCAGCAGGGTCTGCCGCAGTTCGTTGTCCGAGTAGGTGTAGAGGTACTTGTCCTGCCCCTTCTTGGGGTTGGTCAGCTCGATGCGGTGCAGCGGCGGTACCGCGGAGAAGACCCGTCCCTCCTCCACCATCGGGCGCATGTAGCGCTGGAAGAGGGTGAGCAGCAGGGTGCGGATGTGGGCGCCGTCGACATCGGCGTCGGCCAGGAAGATGACCTTGCCGTAGCGGGCCTGGTTGATGTCGAAGGTGCGCCCCGATCCAGCACCTATGACCTGGATGATCGCCCCGCACTCGGCGTTCTTCAGCATGTCCGAGACGGACGACTTCTGGACGTTGAGGATCTTGCCGCGGATCGGCAGCAGCGCCTGGAACTCCGAGTTCCGCGCCACCTTGGCGGTGCCGAGCGCGGAGTCACCCTCGACGATGAACAGTTCGGTGCGGTCGACGTTGTCGCTGCGGCAGTCGGCGAGCTTCGCCGGCAGGGACGAGGACTCCAGCGCCGTCTTCCGGCGCTGCGCCTCCTTGTGCTGGCGGGCCGCGATACGGGTGCGCGCGGCGGCGACGACCTTCTCCAGCACCGCCCGGGCCTGCTGCTTGTCGTCGCGCTTGGTGGAGGTCAAGAACGCCTTCAGCTCCTTGGCCACCACGTTCGCCACGATCCGGGAGGCGGCGGAGGTGCCGAGGACCTCCTTGGTCTGGCCCTCGAACTGCGGCTCGGCGAGCCGGACGGTGACCACGGCGGTCAGACCCTCCATGGCGTCGTCCTTGACGATGTCGTCCTCGGCGACCCGCAGCAGCTTCGTGGAGCGCAGCACCTCGTTGACGGTCCTGGTGAGGGAGCGCTCGAAACCCGACACATGGGTGCCGCCCTTGGGGGTGGCGATGATGTTGACGAAGGAGCGCAGCGTGGTGTCGTACCCCGCGCCCCAGCGCAGCGCGATGTCCACGCCGAGGTGCCGGGTGACCTCGGTGGGCGTCATGTGGCCGCGCTCGTCGAGCACCGGCACGGTCTCCTTGAAGGTGCCCTCACCGCGCAGCCGCAGCACGTCGCAGATGGCCTTGTCGGGCGAGAGGTACTCGCAGAACTCGCTGATACCGCCGTCGAAGTGGAAGACCTCCTCGACCGGAGCGTCCTCGTCAAGGCCGCGTTCGTCCCGCACGACGATGGTCAGGCCGGGCACCAGGAACGCGGTCTGGCGGGCACGCTGGTGGAGGTTCTCCAGGGAGAGCTTGGCGTCCTTGAGGAAGATCTGGCGGTCGGCCCAGTAGCGGACCCGGGTGCCGGTGCGGTTCTTGGTGATCTTCTTGGTCTTGCGCAGGCCGCTGGCCGGGTCGAACGGGGCGCCGGGCCCCGACTCGGTGAAGATGCCGGGCACACCGCGGCGGAAGCTGATCGCGTGGGTGTGGCCACCGCGGTCGACCTCGACGTCGAGCCGGGCGCTCAGCGCGTTGACCACCGAGGCGCCGACGCCGTGCAGACCGCCGGATGCGGCGTAGGAGCCGCCGCCGAACTTGCCGCCCGCGTGCAGCTTGGTCATCACGACCTCGACGCCGGACAGGCCGGTCTTGGGCTCCACGTCCACCGGGATGCCACGGCCGTTGTCCCGGACCTCGACGGAGCCGTCGTCGTGCAGGAGGACCTCGATGCGGTCGCAGTAGCCGCCCAGCGCCTCGTCGACGGAGTTGTCGATGATCTCCCACAGGCAGTGCATCAGACCGCGGCTGTCGGTCGATCCGATGTACATACCGGGGCGCTTGCGGACCGCCTCCAGGCCTTCGAGGACGAGGAGGTGCCGCGCGGTGTAGTTCGAGCCGTCGCGGTCCGCACCACTGAGCAGGGCGGTGGACGGCACTGAAGTGTCGGCGGTCACGCGGGCGGCTCCTCGCAGTTCTTGCAACCGTTTCCGGGGTTGGCAGTTGTGGTTGTTCGCCGATGAGGGTACCGATGCCCGGAGGGGCGCCCTCGCCGCGACCCGGTTTCGCCGTTTATGCTAGCCGGACATCGATCGTACGTTCGATACCTCGTACGAGTGATACCCACATCACGTTCCCAAGTAGGCATGAACCATTTAGGCTCCGGGCACGTCCTCAGCAACAACCGGCAACCCAGCCGGGAGGCGAAAACCGGACATATGACGCCAATATCACAACCAACTCTTTAATCCCTATTCGCCGCCAACCGGTACCATCCAGCAACGTCAGGCCTAACTTTCCAAGAAAAGCCACGAGCGGGAACGTTTTCGGCCTGGTTGGATGTTGACCCTGGTACGACAGCTCGTCGAGCTAGAGAAGAGGCGACGTGACTACTGTTCTGACCCCCGCAACCCCGCTGACCGCTGCGGACCGCTGCGACCGTTGCGGCGCCCAGGCCTACCTGCGCGTCGTTCTCATCAGCGGTGGCGAGCTCCTGTTCTGCGCGCACCACGGGCGCAAGTTCGAGCCGGAACTGAAGAAGATCGCTGCGGAAATACAGGACGAGACCGGACGACTCACTGCCGCCCCGGCGACGGTCGTCGAGGACTGATCCCCACTTCGTATACGACGAGCTCGGACCGGCACGGCCGGTGCGTTGAGCGGCCATCCCCAGCCAAGGGGTGGCCGCTCAACGCTATTGCGCATCACGATCCGTGCGCGACCGAGCGCAAATCGTTCCACTAATCTCGTGTGACGAGACGTCGAGATTCACGCACGCTATGTGACGGGACATTCCGCGCGCCACATCATGCGCCCTCGATACGCCACCCGGCAGACACCACATGCCCGGGGCGGGATCTGGCGCGCGCCCACTACATGAAGTGCCGGATGACACCGGCGTACGCGGAAACCCTGGTGTACACCCCCGGGTGTGCCGCCTCACCACAGCCCGTCCCCCACGAGACCAGCCCGACCAGCCGGCCATGGACCACCAAAGGCCCCCCGCTGTCGCCCTGACAGGCGTCCCGTCCCCCCTGCGGCTCTCCCGCGCACACCATGGACGCCGGCATGTACGTCCCCGCCAGGCTGCCCGGATAGGCCCGCGCGCACCCCTCGTTCGACACCAGCCGCACCCGCGCGGCGCGCAGCACCGGCGAGTAGCTGCCGTGCCCGTTGGTGTCGCCCCAGCCATAGACCGTGGCGTGCTCCTCGCCCCCGCCATTCAGATCGCGAAGATCCGCCAGACGTATGGTCCGCCCGGGAACCGCCCGGGCCAGCCGCACCACCGCGAGATCACCGTCGTTGGTCCGCGGGTTGTACGACGGATTGATCCACACATGGCGCACCGGGACCTCCCGGCCCTCGTGCGTGCGCATGTCCGAGCGGCCCGCCACGACCCGAAGGTCGCGAACGGCCCACCAGTCGGCGCCGAGCACATCGCGGCCGAAGCAGTGGGCGGCGGTGAGCACCACCCGCGGGGCTATCAGCGCGCCGCCGCAGAACTGGCCCGACCGATCGACGCCGAAGCGCTCTCGGCTCGCCAACGCCACCACCCATGGATGCGCCGATATGCCCGTCGGGCGGCCGCCTATGACCCGTTCGTCATGCCTGCCGGTCCCTGTGGCGAAGGCGGGGGTGGAGGTGCTCAGCGGCACCGCTGCCGCGAAGAGTGCGAGTCCGCCGATCACCGCGGCGGCCGTCCGACGGCGGGGTCTGGTGCACATACGGTCTCCTGACCATCCGGAACGGTTGGGACACTCAGCGTCATCCACCTGGAGCCGTATCGCATCCGGAAAGGCTCGCGGGCCCGGAACCTCGCCAGGAGGTCACGGGCCCGCGAAGGACGGCGTCACGAAGGGTTTTAGTCCAGGTAGTCCCGGAGCACCTGGGACCGGGACGGGTGGCGCAGCTTGGACATGGTCTTCGACTCGATCTGGCGGATCCGCTCACGGGTCACCCCGTAGACCTTGCCGATCTCGTCCAGCGTCTTCGGCTGACCGTCGGTGAGACCGAAGCGCATGGAGACCACGCCCGCCTCGCGCTCGGAGAGCGTGTCCAGGACGGAGTGCAACTGCTCCTGCAACAGGGTGAAGCTGACCGCGTCGGCCGGGACGACCGCCTCGGAGTCCTCGATGAGGTCACCGAACTCGCTGTCGCCGTCCTCGCCCAGCGGGGTGTGCAGCGAGATCGGCTCACGGCCGTACTTCTGGACCTCGATGACCTTCTCCGGGGTCATGTCCAGTTCCTTGGCCAGCTCCTCCGGGGTGGGCTCGCGGCCCAGGTCCTGGAGCATCTGGCGCTGCACACGGGCGAGCTTGTTGATGACCTCGACCATGTGCACCGGAATGCGGATCGTACGGGCCTGGTCGGCCATGGCGCGGGTGATCGCCTGCCGGATCCACCAGGTGGCGTACGTGGAGAACTTGTAGCCCTTGGTGTAGTCGAACTTCTCCACCGCGCGGATCAGACCCAGGTTGCCCTCCTGGATCAGGTCCAGGAACAGCATGCCGCGGCCGGTGTAGCGCTTGGCCAGCGACACCACCAGACGGAGGTTGGCCTCCAGCAGGTGGTTCTTGGCACGGCGGCCGTCCTCGGCGATGATCTCCAGCTCACGCTGCAGCTTGGGCGCCAGCTTGTCGGCCGCGGAGAGCTTGTCCTCCGCGAACAGGCCGGCCTCGATGCGCTTGGCGAGCTCGACCTCCTGCTCGGCGTTGAGCAGCGGGACCTTGCCGATCTGCTTCAGGTAGTCCTTGACCGGGTCGGCGGTGGCACCGGCGGCGGCGACCTGCTGCGCGGGCGCGTCGTCCTCGTCGTCGTCGGAGAGCACGAAGCCCTCGGACTCCGGCTGGTCGGGACCCGCCTCACCCGGCTTGCCGGGCGCCTCGTCCAGCAGGTCGTCGGCCTCGACGAGTTCGTCCTCGACCGACTTCTTCGCCGTGGTCTTCTTGGCGGCAGCCTTCTTCGCCGGGGCCTTCTTAGCCGCGGTCTTCTTCGCAGCGGCCTTCTTCACGCCCGCCCTGGCAGCCGTCTCCTCCGCGTCGGCCTCCAAAGGGACCTCCGCGGTGGCCGACGGGGCGGTCGCCGTCTTGGCGGCGGCGGTCTTCTTGACCGTGCTGGTCGTGGTGGAGACGGCCTTGGTGGCAGTACGCTTCGCCGGGCTCTTGGCTGCGACGCTCTTACGGGTGCGCTTGGGCGCCTCTGCGGCACTGACCATCAGCGTCACACCCTCCTCGTCGAGGACCTGGTTGAGGCTGCGCAGAACGTTCTTCCACTGGGTTGCCGGAATCTGGTCCGCCTCGAAGGCCCGACGAACGTCGTCGCCTGCGATCTGGCCCTGTGCCTTACCCCGCTCAATGAGCGCCATCAGAGACTCGGATTCGGTGATCTCCGGCGGGAGCGTACGGGATGTGCTGGCCGACACGAACAACCTCTCGGAACGATGGGAACGACTTCCGACCACGCCTGCACCCGGCAGGGGATCGGCCGCCGGCGGGGATGATCCGGCGGTGGAGGCGGAACCGCACAGCAACACAGCATCTGCGATGTCGTCCGTATTCCTTCTGCGGCACCACCTCTTAGGTCATCGCGCCTCTCCTACGAGTGTTACGCGGGTCCTGCGTGGCCCGCGTCACACCGTAATTCAGCGTAAACCAGCACTTAGCCCGGCACTTCCACCGAAGACGGCCGCCGCCGGACCCGTTCGGAAGGGTCGGCGGCGGCCGGGACATCGGCGCACGGAGACGGCGGGCGGAACACCCGACGGCGGGACCGTCCTTGTCCGGCGGTACGGGGAGAGCGGGGCGGGGGCGGTGACTGGGCAGCCGCCGCCTTCAGTGCTCGCGCGGTGCCGGAACGACGCGGTCCACTTCGGGGTGCGGGGTGAGCAGCTGGCGCATGGCGGCCTCCGCGCCAGGGCCGTCACCGGCCGCCAGGGCCTCGACGACGGTCAGGTGCAACCCGACCGCCGCCTCGGTGGGGCGGTCGCATCCGGTGACCGGTCCGCCGGAGACCTGCAGCGCGGAGGAGACGATGCCCGACAGGTGCTCCAGCATCCGGTTGCCGGTGATCTGCAGGACGAGGGCGTGGAACTCGGCGTCAGCGCGGGAGAAGGTCAGCGAGTCCCCCTGGGCGACCGCGTGGCCCATGATCTCGGCCATGTCGGCGAGACGCTGCTGGACGTCCTCGCGGCCGTGACCGGCCGCGAGCCGGGCGGCCAGCGGCTCGATGGTCCACCGCAGTTCGGACAGCTCGCGCCGCTGGTCGTCGCGCTGCGGGCCGAACGCCCGCCACTCGATGATGTCGGGGTCCAGCAGGTTCCAGTCGCTGACCGGACGGACCCTGGTGCCGACGTTGGGCCGGGCGCTGACGAGGCCCTTGGCCTCCAGGACGCGCAGCGATTCGCGGACGACGGTGCGGGAGACCTCGAACCGCTGGCCGATCTCCTCGGGGACGAGCGGGCGGTCGGCGCCGAGATCGCCGGAGACGATCATCTGGCCGAGCTGCTGGACGAGTTGGCCGTGCAGGCCGCGTCCCCGGCTTCCTCCGGCGCGGCGTCCCACCCGGCCCATCTCGGTATCCACCCCGTCCCAGTTGGGGTTTCCGGGGCGGTCGCCGCCTGGGGCTTCCGCGTACGGGTAGCGGTCGAGCTCTCCATGCCCGGCGAGGCCGGGATCGACGGGGCGGGCCGCGGTCATCATGGTGTGCGCAAGGGTAGTCACGCATCCTTTGTCGGCGATGTCCCCGGCGGCCTTGAGGGCTTTGCTGAAAAGCACACGAAAGGGTGATCGCCCCCCACCGCATAATTGACGCTTTATCGTAAAGAAACGTGCTTTCTCAGGGGAGTTACGGACACATCAACATGACTGGCAGACTCATCCCGCACGTCAACGCCCTTGTGCGGTAAGGGAGTAGAGCGGCAGTTACTTACAACACGCCAACTTAGCCGGGGTAGTTGGTGCCGCGTGGATCGACGGCTCACACCTCGGGGCGCAGCATCGGCGGGTTGAGCAAAGTGGCACCGCCAGCCCTGAACAGCTGGGCGGGGCGGCCCCCTTGGCGCGTCGTGGTACCGCCCGCAGGAACCAGGAAGCCCGGCGTACCGGTCACCTTACGGTGGAAGTTGCGCGGGTCCAGCGCCACTCCCCACACCGCCTCATAGACCCGGCGCAGCTCGCCGACGGTGAACTCGGGCGGGCAGAACGCGGTGGCCAGCGAGGAGTACTCGATCTTCGACCTGGCCCGCTCCACACCGTCGGCCAGGATCCGGGAGTGGTCGAAGGCGAGCGGTGCGCGCTGCTCCTCGCCCGGCGCTCCGTTCTCGGCCTGCAGCAGATCGTCCACCGGAGCCCACCGCGCGCTGCGCGCGTCGCCCCCGGCCCGGGGCGCCGGCAGATCAGGCGCCAGCACCAGGTGCGCGACGCTGACCACACGCATCCGGGGATCGCGGTCCGGGTCGCCGTAGGTGGCGAGTTGTTCCAGATGCGCCCCTCCGCCACCGTACGGTCCCGATGCGCCGGGACCGGCCGGGACCGGTTGCTGCGCACGCAGCCCGGTCTCCTCCGCGAGCTCACGGGCGGCGGCCTCGGCGAGGTTCTCGTCGGGCCTGACGAATCCGCCCGGCAGCGCCCACCGCCCCTGGTAGGGCGGCTCGCCCCGTCGGATGGTCAACGCGCACAACGCGTGCTGACGCACGGTGAGCACGACCAGATCGACGGTAACGGCGAAGGGCGGATGGGCCGACGGGTCGTAGGGCGACATGACGTGATCATAGTCGTCTCACTGACGATAAACAGCTGGTTCGGGGGATGTGGGGGGTGGGGT
>NZ_JANFNH010000033.1 GCF_024436055.1 Streptantibioticus rubrisoli
GCGTCGCCCCCACCGGCAGATGATCGCTACCGGTGTCCGGCAGCACCCAGGACCGCGTCGGGACGACACCCCGCACCATGATCTGGTCGATACGCGCCATGGGAAACGCCGCGGGCCAGGTGAGTCCGAACCCGTCTCCCGCCGCGCCCTGCGCGGACCGCAACTGGGCGGTGATCGGCGACAGGCTCCGGTCGTTCATCGTCCCGTTGAGGTCCCCGAGCAGGACCACCCTGCGCTGTGGTTCACGGGCTATCGCGTTCCCCAGCGCGACCGCGCTGCGGTCGCGCTGCCCGGCGGTGAACCCGCTGTCCAACCGCACCCGGACCGACGGCATGTGCGCCACGTAGACCGCCACCGCGCCCTGCGGCGTGGCCACCGTGGTGCGCAGCGCCCGGACCCAGCCGAGCCGGATGTCCACCGGCCGGGTGTCATGGAGCGGGTACTTGCTCCACACCGCGACCGTGCCCTCCACCTCGTGGTAGCGGTAGGTGCCCGACAGTCCCCGCTCGTAGACCGGCAGCGCGTTCCCGGCCAGTTCCTCCAGGGCGACGATGTCGGCACCCGAGCCCGCGATGTCCCTGGCGGTGGCCGCCGGGTCCGGGTTGTCGGCGTTGACGTTGTGGCTGACGACGGTGAGGTTGCCGCCGCTGGAGGACCTGTCGAGCAGCAGCCCGCCGAAGAGGTTCACCCACGCCAGCGCGGGCACTACGAGCGCGACCAGCGCGGTCGCCGAGCGCCGCACCAGGGCGAGGCCCAGCAGCACCGGGACGACGAGTCCGGTCCAGGGCAGGAACGTCTCGAACAGGCTGCCCAGGTTGCCGACGCGGTTGGGAACGCTGGCGTGGAAGACCATCAGCAGCCCCACGAGCAGGGCGATCGCGGCGACGGCCCAACCGCGCCGCCAGATGCCACCGTCCCGCCAGTGGATCGCGGGGCGGCTCGGGCGCGGCTCGTGCCCCTCGCGCTGACCGTGCGCCGTGTCCGCCTGGGCCATGGGTTGGGTCCTCATCTGTTCGCGTGCCTGTCCGAACGCGCCGACCGCGGTCGGCCCCTCAGGGGACGACGGCCCGTGTTCCGCCGCTGAAGCGGACGGGGGTACGGCGCTCATCTGAGGGGACGGACCGGCTGACATGGCGGTTTCCGCCCACGGTCCCCATCCGGCGGCTGTGACACGATGCGCATATTCGACGGCCGAACCAGCACGCTCCCGTCACTTTCCGCGCATCAGGCCCGGACCAGCACGCTCGCCCGCACCAGACGCGGGACCAGCACCCTGCCCACCCCTCCCCGCCCACCAGCCGCGCCAGCTCACCCCGGCCGAACCGGACTACCCGGCCGAACCGGGGTACGGCCCCCCGGCCGTACCCCGTCCAGCACCGCGTCCACGATCCGCTCCGCCAACCCGTCCTCCAGGCAAGCCCGCTCGCACAGCAGCGCACGGGCCAGCACCGGCCCGGCGAACAGGTCGGCGAGCAGCCGTACGTCGAGGTCGTCGCGGATCTCCCCGGTGCGCACCCCGCGCCGCAGCACCGCGCACATCGCCTCGCACCGGGTGCGCACCACCGTGTCGTGGTACCGCCGCCACAGCTCAGGGCTGTGCTGGGCGTGGCCGATCACGGTGCGCAGCACCGCCGAGGAGCGTTCGGCCGACGCGTGCCGACGCGTCACCTCCAGCAGGGCCACCAGATCGTCGCGCACCGACGACCCGGCCAGCGGCGGGAGGGGCTCGTCGACCGCCCGCACCACGTCCATCAGCAGGGCGTCCTTGTTGGCCCAGCGGCGGTAGACGGTCGCCTTGCCGACTCCGGCGGAGCGGGCGATGCGCTCCATGGACAGCTCGCCGAGCGTCGTTCCCTCCTCCAGCAGCCGCAGCACGGTCTCCACGATCGAACTGTCCGCGGCGGCGCTGCGCGGGCGTCCCCGTGTCCTCATCCCCCGCTATGCCCCGCTCCGCGCCGCCGACTTCTCCGGTTCGGTGGCTGGCGGGCGCACGGGGCCGCGGTGCGGCAGGAACAGCCAGGCCACCGCGGCGCCGAGGAGAGCGACGGCCGCGGAGCCGACGGCGGTGGCGTGCATGGCGTGGATGAACGCCTCGTCAGCCGGTCCGACCAGCGTCTGGCCCACCGGCCCCAACCGCTGCGCCACGCCCAACGTGGCCTCGACCGACTCGCCCGCCGCGTGTTGTACGTGCGCCGGAAGCCCGGGCACCGCGGCGAGCTGGCCGCGGATGCTGTGCCGGTAGACGGTGGACAGCACCGAGCCCAGTACGGCGACCCCGACCGCCCCGCCCACCTGCCGGAAGGTGTTGTTGACCGCGGACCCGGATCCGGCCTTCTCACGCGGCAGCGACGACATGATCATGACGGTGGCGGGGGGCATGACGTGGGCCATCGCCGTACCCATCACGAAGAAGACGACTTCCAGCACCCACACCGGAGTCGACCGCCCCAGCAGCAGGAAGCCCAGGAACGCCGCCGAGGTCAGCAGCATGCCCCCGGTGCACACCGCGCGGGCGCCGAACCGGTCGACGACCAGCCGGGCCCGCGGCGCGAAGATGATCTGCGCCGAGGCCAGCGGAAGCAGCAGCAGGCCCGACTGCAGCGGGCTGAACCCGCGCACGCTCTGGGTGTAGAAGACGAAGAAGAACGTCACGCCCATCAGCGCGAAGAACACCAGCCCGATGGTGACCACCGAGGCGGAGAACCGCCGGTCGCGGAAGTACCCGACGTCGAAGGCGGGATGGCTGCTGCGCCGCTCGTACAGCACGAAGACGGTGAGCACGGCGAGTCCGCCCAGCATGGACACCCAGGACCTGGGCGTGCCGAAGTCGGCCAGCTGGCCGCCCTTGATGATCCCGTAGACCAGCAGCACCAGGCCGACGACGGACAGCAGCACGCCCAGCGGGTCCAGCCGTCCGGGGTGCGGGTCCCGGGAGTCGGGGACCAGGAACGACATCATGACCAGCGCGATCAGCACGATCGGCACGTTGGTGAAGAAGACCGAGCCCCACCAGAAGTGCTGGAGCAGCAGTCCGCCCGCGATCGGGCCGAGGGCGATGGCGAAACCCACCGAGCCGGTCCAGATGCCGATGGCCTTGGGCTGCTCGTCGCGTTCGAAGACGTTCATGATGATCGCCAGCGTGGACGGCATGACGAACGCCGCGCCGAGCCCCATCACCGCCCGGAACCCGACGAGTTGGACGGGGGATGCGGCCTCCGCCGAGAGCACCGAGCCGGTGCCGAACACCACCATGCCGAACAGCAGCACCTTCTTGCGGCCCAGCCGGTCACCGAGCAGTCCGGCGGTGAACAGCAGCCCGGCGAAGACCAGCGTGTAGGCGTTGATCGCCCACTCCAACTCGCTCTGGGTGGCGCCCAGGCCGGTGGGCCTGGGCTGGGCGATGGTCTTCATCGCCACGTTGAGGATCGAGTTGTCGAGCACGACGACGAGCAGGCTGAGCAGCAGCACGGCCAGGATGGCCCAGCGGCGCCGGTGCACCGCTTCGGGGATCCGCGTGGTGGACGAGGTCACGGCTGCGTCATCTGCGGGCATGGTGGCCACGCTAGACCGGCTTACGATACGAATCCGTCTCGTATCGTAAATGGCGGGCAAAGCCGGACGTCCGACCGCACCGGCCTTTCGGCCGCCGCCACGGCATGTCAGCATGGGAAGCGATCCGGAGACGCCGTCAGGGCGCTTCGAGACACGAACAGGAGCCTTTCCATGACGTACGTTGAGGCTGCCCAAAAGCAATCCGACAGCAGCAAGGCGCTGTACGGAGGGACGGGTACCCGCCGCATCACCGTGCGAGACATCGCCGCAGCCAAGCAGCGCGGCGAGAAGTGGCCGATGCTCACCGCGTACGACGCCATGACCGCCTCCGTCTTCGACGAGGCGGGCATACCGGTGCTGCTGGTCGGTGACTCCATGGGCAACTGTCACCTCGGCTACGACAGCACGGTCCCGGTCACCATGGACGAGATCACCATGCTGTCCGCCGCCGTGGTGCGCGGCACCAGGCGCGCGCTGATCGTCGGCGACCTGCCGTTCGGCTCGTACCAGGAGGGCCCGACGCAGGCGCTGCGCAACGCCACCCGGCTGGTCAAGGAGGCCGGGGTGGGCGCCGTGAAGCTGGAGGGCGGCGAACGCTCCGCCCACCAGATCGAGCTGCTGGTCTCGTCCGGCATCCCGGTGATGGCGCACATCGGCCTGACCCCGCAGTCGGTGAACGCGTTCGGTGGCTACCCGGTGCAGGGCCGGGGCGAGGAGGCGGCGCAGCAGCTGCTGCGGGACGCCAAGGCGGTGCAGGACGCGGGCGCGTTCGCCGTGGTGCTGGAGCTGGTACCGGCCGAGCTGGCCGCCGAGGTCACCACCATGCTGCACGTGCCCACCGTCGGCATCGGCGCGGGCCCGGAGTGCGACGCGCAGGTGCTGGTGTGGACCGACATGGCGGGGATGACCGGCGGGCGGCTGCCGCGCTTCGTCAAGCAGTACGCACGGCTGCGTGAGGTGCTCGGGGACGCGGCCAGGTCGTTCGCCGACGAGGTGGTCGGCGGGGCGTACCCGGCGCCGGAGCACAGCTTCCACTGATCGTTGAGCAAAGCCGGGCCACCTGCCGTATGTCCTGGTGAACCCACGGTGACGTACGGAAGGTGGCCCACTGGTGCTTCAGGTCGACCTCGGCGCCAGCCTGCGCGAGGATGCCAGCGTGGAACGCCGTCGCTTCCCGGGCCGCGGCTCGGAGGACGAACTGATGCGGGCGCTCTACCGCGATCACGCGGGTCCGCTGATGGCCTATGTGCTGCGCCTGGTGGCCGGGGACCGCTACCTCGCCGAGGACGTGGTGCAGGAGACCCTGCTGCGCGCCTGGCGCAACGCCTCCCAGCTGGATCCCACCGGGCGGGGCCTGCGGCCGTGGCTGGTGACCGTCGCCCGCCGGGTGGTGATCGACGCGCACCGCGGTCGGCTGGCCCGCCCGGCCGAGGACCGCGGCGCCGACCTGGAGCAGGTGCCCGCCACCGACGAACTCGACCGCGCGCTACGGCTGATGACGATCTCGGACGCGCTGGCCGACCTGACGCCCGCTCACCGCCAGGTGCTGGTGGAGACGTACTTCAAGGGCCGGGACACCAACGAGACCGCCCGGGTGCTGGGGGTGCCGCCGGGCACCGTACGGTCCCGGATCTACTACGCGCTGCGCAGCCTGCGGATCGCACTGGAGGAGAGAGGGGTGACCTCGTGACCGAGTACGCACAGCCGGACCCGCACACCGATGTCGGCGCGTATCTGCTCGGCGTGCTGGACGACGCCGAGATGGACCGGTTCGAGCAGCACCTCGCGGAGTGCGACATCTGCGCCAGGCGGTTGGACGAACTCGGCGGTGTGGTACCGGTGTTGGCGGAGCTGGGCGGTGCGGGAGTGCCCGAGCCGCCGGGCGAGGCGATGCTGGACCGGCTGCTGGGCGAGGTGGCGGCGCAGCGCAGGACCAGGGTGCGCCGCCGGCGGCTGACGGCGGTGGCCGCCGCCGTGCTGATCGTCGCCGGTCCGACCGCGGCCGTGCTCGCCACCCAGGGGGAGCCCGTGGTCTCCGGTGTGCAGGCCGCGGCGTTCCAGCGCACCGCGACCGACCCGGTGAGCGGGGCGTCGGCCACCGTCGGGATGACCGGCAGGCCCTGGGGCACCCAGATCGACCTGCGACTGTCCTACGTCTACGGCCCGCGCACCTGCCATCTGGTGGTGGTCGGCAAGGACGGCCGCCAGGAGACCATCGCCAGCTGGACGGTCTCCGGCCAGGGCTACGGCACCGACGAACATCCGCAACCGCTGGACCTGAAGGGCTCCACCGCGATGCCCCCGTCCGCCATCTCCCACTTCGACGTGGTCACCTCCAAGGGCGAGAAGCTGGTCTCGGTGAAGGCCTGAGCGCTCCGCTGGGGGTGCGGCGATGTGCCGTCGATCGTCTGCGGCGGCATGGTGGCTGGTCGCGCCCACGCGGCGGAGCCGCACATGAACACAGCCCCGCGCCCCCTTCGGAGCGCGGCGGACTTCGCCCGCCCTGCTTGGCGCGCGGCGCCGGTCCGGTGGATTCCGCGTCGTGGCTCGTGGCGGTGGTGCCGGGGTCCGCCCCGACACCTGTCAGCGGCTTGTCAGTGCCCTGTCGGGGCTTGTCACCGCCCTGTCGGTGGCGTCGGCGAACGTGGTCGCATGAAACCGCTCAAGACGACCAGTGGCGGCGGCAACGCCGTGGAAGTACGGGGCCTGGCCAAGCAGTTCGGCGAGACCAGGGCGCTCGACGGGGTGGACCTCCAGGTGTCCCAGGGCACCGTGCTGGGTGTGCTCGGCCCGAACGGTGCCGGGAAGACCACCCTGGTACGGATCCTGTCCACGCTGATCCGGCCGGACGCCGGCACCGCCCGGGTCGCCGGGTACGACGTGCTGGCCCAGCCCCGGCAGCTGCGCCGGGTGATCGGGCTGACCGGCCAGTACGCGTCGGTGGACGAGAAGCTGTCCGGCCGGGAGAACCTCTACATGATCGGGCGGCTGCTCGACCTGTCCCGCAAGCAGGCCAGGGCCCGCGCGGACGAGATGCTGGAGCGCTTCTCACTGACCGAGGCGGCCCGGCGTCCGGCGATGCAGTACTCGGGCGGCATGCGCCGACGGCTCGACCTGGCCGCCAGCATGATCGGCCGCCCCGCGGTGCTCTACCTGGACGAGCCCACCACCGGGCTCGATCCGCGCACCCGCAACGAGGTGTGGGAGGAGGTCCAGCGGATGGTGGCCGACGGCGCCACCGTGTTGCTGACCACGCAGTACATGGAGGAGGCCGAGCAGCTCGCCGACGAACTGACGGTGATCGACCGCGGCCGGGTGATCGCCGAGGGCCGGATCGACGCGCTGAAGGCGAAGGTGGGCGGCCGCACCCTGCGGATCACCCCCGGTGACCGCGCCGAACTGCCGCTGATGGTGGCCGCGTTGGCCCAGGCCGGTCTGGACGGCATCGCGGGGGCGACCGCCGACGAGGCGGAGGGCGCGGTGTACGTGCCCATCGTCAGCGATGAGCAACTGACCGCCGTCGTCGGCCTGTTGGGGTCGCACGGCTTCTCCATCGCCGGTATCGGCACCCATCTGCCCAGCCTGGACGAGGTGTTCCTGGCCCTCACCGGCCAGAAGACCGCGGAAGCGAACGAGTTGGAGGTCGCCGCATGAGCGCCGTGGCGTACGAGGGCCGCATCGGGCCGCGGGCCAACCTGCGGCACATCGGGGCGCTGGCCCGCCGCAACCTGCTGCAGATCAAGCAGGACCCGGAGTCGATGTTCGACGTCCTGCTGATGCCGGTGGTCTTCACGCTGCTGTTCGTCTACGTCTTCGGCGGCGCGGTCTCCGGCAACCAGCACGCCTACGTCAACTACGTGATCCCCGGCATGATGGCGATGATCGGCATGAACATCGCGATGGGCGTCGGCACGGGCATCAACACCGACTTCAAGACCGGCGTGATGGACCGCTTCCGGACCATGCCGATAGCGCGCTCCTCGGTGCTGATCGCGAAGATCGTGGTGGAGATCGGCCGGATGCTGGTCGCCACCGCGATCCTGCTGGTGATGGGCTTCGCGCTGGGGCTGAGCATCGACACCTCGGCGCTGAACCTGCTCGCCGCGGTGGGGCTGGCGCTGGTGTTCGGCGCCTCACTGATGTGGATCTTCATCCTGCTGGGGCTGGTCATGAAGTCCACACAGGCGATCCAGGGGGTGGCCATGCTGGTGCTGATGCCGTTGCAGTTCGGCAGCTCGATCTTCGCCAAGCCGACCACCATGCCCGGTTGGCTCCAGGCCTTCACCAAGGTCAATCCGCTCTCGGCGCTGGCCGACGCCAACCGGGGCCTGTTCAACGGCGGGCCGGTGGCCCATTCGGCGCTGATCACGGTGGCCTGGGCGGTGGGCATCACCGTGGTGACCGCGCCGCTGGCGGTGGCGAAGTTCCGCGGCAGGACCTGACGCGGGCCACGCGTCCGGTCATGGAACCGAACCCCGTGACCGGACGTTTCCGAGGTGCCGGACACAACGCGGCGCCGGATCAGCCTGTACGGTCGGGAGCCGATCACCTCCCGTACCCGATGGAGCTTCCCGCATGGTCACCGCAACCACCCGCCACGACCGACAGGTCTCCCCCGTGTTCCTGGGGCTGGTCGCGATCATGCTCGTCGCCGGATGGGCGGTGTGGCACGGCTTCGCGGCCAACCCCGGTTTCGCGGTCTTCCTGTTCGTGGTCTGCGGCTGGATCGTCTCGCTGTGCCTGCACGAGTACGCGCACGCCCGTACCGCGCTGCACGGCGGCGACATCACGGTGGGCGCCAAGGGCTATCTGACCTTGAACCCGCTGCGGTACACCCATGCGGCGCTGAGCATCGTGCTGCCGGTGATCTTCGTCATCCTGGGCGGCATCGGGCTGCCGGGCGGCGCGGTGTTCATCGAGCGCGGCCGGATCCGGGGCCGCTGGAGGCACAGCCTGATCTCGGCCGCGGGACCGCTGACCAACGTCGCCTTCGCACTCGCCCTGATGCTGCCGTTCACACTGGGCGGGCTGAACTGGGCGCCGACGCCGTTCCTGGCCGCGTTGGCGTTCCTGGCGATGCTCCAGCTGACGGCGGCGATCCTCAACTTCCTGCCGGTGCCGGGACTCGACGGCTACGGCGTCATCGAGCCGTGGCTGTCGTACCGGGTGCGCCGCCAGATCGAGCCGTACGCCCCGTTCGGTCTGATCGCGGTCTTCGGCTGCCTGTGGATCCCGGAGATCAACACCGTGTTCTGGACCGTCATCGACGCGATCATGCGCGCCTTCCACATCCCGGATGTGTACTCGGCGTACGGCTACCGCCTCTTCCAGTTCTGGAAGGGCTCGCCCGCTACTGGCTGACCGGCTCGGCGGCGGCCCGGTCGGCCTTGGCCTTGCGCAGGTAGTACCACGCCATGTTGCTGGACACGCCCGCCATCAGCACCCAGACGACCCCCAGGAAGCTGCCCCGGACGAAGGAGACCACGGCGGCGGCTACGGCGAGCACGCAGACGGCGATGGCGAACAGCGCGAGGCGGGGCATGGGCGGGGCTCCTCGGGTGGGTGGTCGGTGACGACTCACCCCATTCTGACCCATGCCCCCCACACGGCGGCGGTGGCTACACGTCGGTGACGCGCAGGCCCGCGTGCGCCTTGTAGCGGCGGTTGACCGAGATCAGGTTGGCCACCAGCGACTCCACCTGGTGGGCGTTGCGCAGCCGCCCGGCGAAGATCCCGCGCATCCCCGGGATCCGCGCGGCCAGCGCCTGCACGATGTCGGTGTCCGCCCGGCTCTCGCCCAGCACCATCACATCGGTGTCGATCCGTTCCACCGCCGGGTCCTGGAGCAGCACCGCGGACAGGTGGTGGAAGGCGGCGGTGACCCGGGAGTCCGGCAGCAGCGCGGCCGCCTGCTCGGCGGCGCTGCCCTCCTCCGGCTTCAGCGCGTAGGCGCCCTTCTTGTCGAAGCCCAGCGGGTTGACGCAGTCGATCACCAGCTTGCCCGCCAGTTCCTCGCGCAGCGCCTGGAGGGTCTTGGCGTGCCCGTCCCACGGTACCGCGACGATCACGATGTCGCTGGCCCGGGCGCACTCGGCGTTGTCCAGACCCCGTACCCCCAGGCCCAGTTCCTCGGCCGCGGCCTGGGCCCGCTCGGCGCTGCGGGAGCCGATGATCACCTGCTGCCCGGCCTTCGCCAGCCGGTACGCCAGACCGCGCCCCTGGTCGCCGGTGCCGCCCAGCACGCCAACGACCAGACCGGAGACGTCCGGCAGGTCCCAGGGGTCCTTGGCCGCGGGCTTGGCCGCGGCGGCGCCGTCAGGGGTGTTCGCATCAGTAGTCATACGGCGATCCTGCCAGCCAACCTCGCGGGAGGCAGGCTCGGGTCCGCCGCGGTTCGGTGGTGCCCTGAAGGGGGCGGGGCCGTCTTCACGTGCGGGTCCGCCGCGTGGGCGCGACCAGCCACAACGGCGCTGCGGACGAACGACGGCATATCCCCGCACTCCCAGCGGAGCGGCCAGCGCCCCCCGCGGCGCGGACCGCGGTGTCCGAACGACCGCGCCCCCGCAGGCAATCCGCCGGAAGGGCGGTCAGCTCCCGGTACCTCGAGGGGCGGAGCCGCCCTGGTCGTTCCAGCGCGGGTCCTGCTCCCACTCCTCGTTGCGCTCCTCGGCGGTGGCGATGGCCCGCCCCGCCTCGGCGGCGGTGGGGTACGGGCCCAGCCGGTCAAGGGCCGGGCACTCCGGCCCCTCCTCGACCTTGCCGTGCTTGAGGCAGTAGAACCACTCGCCGGGCTTCCCGGTCGCCTTCTTGCGCCTGAACAGTGCCATGCCGCCCTCCTGCTGCGTTCGTTACCGTCCCGCCGCCCGAGGTGCCGCGCGGCCGCAGCTTCGATTGTGCGGCGCCGATAGACTCACTGGCATGTCTGGCCAGTCGCTTCTCGTTCCCGGCACCATCTCGCCGCCCCGCCGAGTGCCCGCCTCGATCCCGCGCCCGGAGTACGTGGGCAAGCCCGCCCCCACCCCGTACACCGGACCGGAGGTGCAGGACCCCGAGACGATCGAGAAGATGCGCGTCGCCTCCCGCATCGCCGCCCGGGCGATGGAGGAGGCCGCCAAGGCGATCAAGCCCGGGACCACAACCGACGAACTCGACCGGATCGCGCACGAGTACATGTGCGACCACCAGGCCTACCCTTCGGACCTCGGCTACCGCGGTTTCCCCAAGTCCATCTGCACCTCGCTCAACGAGGTGATCTGCCACGGCATCCCGGACTCCACCGAACTGCGCGATGGCGACATCGTCAACCTGGACGTCACCGCCTACATCCACGGCGTGCACGGCGACACCAACGCCACCTACCTGTGCGGCGAGGTCGACGAGGAGTCGCGGCTGCTGGTGGAGCGCACCCGGGAGTCGCTGAACCGGGCGATCAAGGCGGTCAGGCCGGGCCGCCAGATCAACATCATCGGCCGGGTCATCGAGTCGTACGCCAAGCGCTTCGGCTACGGCGTGGTACGGGACTTCACCGGCCACGGGATCAACTCCTCGTTCCACTCCGGGCTGATCATCCCGCACTACGACGACCCGCGGGCGACCACCGTGATCCGGCCCGGCATGACGTTCACCATCGAGCCGATGCTCACCCTGGGCACGTACGAGTACGACATCTGGGAGGACGGCTGGACGGTGGTCACCAAGGACCGCAAGCGCACCGCCCAGTTCGAGCACACGCTGGTGGTGACGGAGACCGGTGCCGAGGTGTTGACGCTGCCGTAGCGTCCGCCCGGCAGGAGTTGCCGGACGCTGCCGCGGTAAGAACGTCCCGCCGCGACGGCGAGCGACCACGACGCCGCGAACCGGCGGTCACGCCACTACAGCAACCCACGAAGGAGCCCGTCGGCCATGACCCCGCTGTCCATACGGCCACGCCGCAGGCTGCCCAGCCTGGCGGCGCTTGCGCTGCTGGCGCTCTCGGCGACCGGCTGCGTCACCGTGCACGGCGCGCAGGCGGTCGTCCCGGCGGTCAGGAAGGCCGACGCCCCGGCCGCGCTCGACCACTTCGCCCAGGTGGTCAACGACGCCAACACCAAGCTGGACCCGTCGCTCAACGCCCAGGTGGAGACCGGGGCGTTGGGCGCCATCGACGGCGCCGGGATCAAGGCCCGGCACGTCAACAGCCCGTCGGGGAACCCCGGTTACCAGCCGCTGCGGTTCAGCGACAGCCGGTTCCTGGTCCCACGGGAGCGCGGCTGGCCGAAATGGTTCGTCGCGGACACCGCCACCAACCGGGACAGCAACCGCTGGTTGCTGGTCTTCACCCGCGACAGCGTGAACGACCCGTGGAAGGCGTCGTACCTGTCGGTGCTGGCCCCCGGTCAGTTGCCGGACTTCGCGACCGACGGGCAGGGCTACGCGGTGCCCGTGCCGGTCGACGGCACCGATCTGCTGGTCCAGCCGGGCGAGTTGGGCGCCCAGTACACCGCGTACCTCCAACAGGGCGACAAGGGCTCCACGGCGTTCGCCCAGGGCGACCAGACCTCTGCCCTGCGCGCCCAGCGGCGCACCCAGTACGCGCCGACCCCCCAGGTGGTGACCCAGTTCGCGGACGAGCCCGCCGATCCGGCGCAGTACGCCCCGGTGGCGCTGCGGTTGAAGGACGGCGGGGCGCTGGTGTTCTTCACCACACGTCACGAGATGAAGCAGACGGTGGCCAAGGGTCCGGTGGTGATCAAGGATCCGAACATCAACGCGCTGCTGACCGGGACACCGAACAAGTCGGTGACCTTGTTCAAGGTGGCGGAACAGGTCGTGAAGGTGCCCGCGCGGTCGGATTCGGGCGCGAAGGTGGTCTTCCTCAACCGGATCGAGGGTCTGGTTTCGGCCAGCGGCGCCTAGTCAGGCGCCTGGTCAGCGGTCCTCCTGTGGCAGGTGAGCGCCCCTGTGCGCCCTGGTGCTACCGCCCGGAGAGCCAGCCCCCGGCCGCCTGCGGGTGCGGCTCCTCGGCGGCGACCTGGGCGCACGCGTCGGTGAGCACGGCGAGCAGCGGCAGCGGGTCAGGTAGCGGAAGGTCGGGCGGCCGGGCCCAGTCCACCACAGAGCCGTCCGGCAGCCGGGACGGCGGCAGCAGCACATAGCTGCCCCGGCAGTGCCAGCGCAGTCCGGGATGCTCGTCGAGGGTCTCCGGGTGGCAGTCCAGCTCGCACGGCCACCATTCGTCCTCGTCCGCCGGGGTGCCCCGGGTGGCGGTGAAGAACAGCATCCGGTCGGAGCCGTAGCGCGCCACCGGGCCGGTCGGTACGCCCTCCGCGTCCAGGCGGCGCAACGCGATCGCCCCCGCGGCGGCGGGCACGTCCAGCACGTCGTGGTTGGTGCCGGTGGCGGTGATGAAGTTGGCCAGCGGCTGGGCGGCCAGCCAGCGGGAGATCTGCTCGGAGTCGGTGGTGGCCTGGGTCTGCCAGGCGAACGAGACCGGGTGCATGCCCGGCGTGGGACAGCCGATCCGGTCACAGGAACAGCTGAAGCCGGACGGGTGGGCGGCCGGTGCCACCGGGAACGACGCGGCCGCGGCTCCGAGCAGGAGCGCGTCCCGGTCGGGGGCCGAGGCACGGGTTCTGTCGCCGGTGGACCGTGGGCGGCGGCGCAGCCACTCGGACATCCTGCCTCTGCGTTCCATAGAACCCCTCTCGTCGGTGAGCGTTTCGCCGGATGCACTTCCATCCTGCTCCCTGTGTGTCGGCCGCGTGAACGCGGGGTGGCGTCAGCGGTGGCGGTGAGCGTGGAGTGACGTGCGTGCGGCCGCGGCGCGGTAAATGGCCGAATCCCTTTCAGTCCCCCGGATGAGCGATACCGAATGGATCACCAGCCGGTGTAGCCTTTTACCGACAGCCTGTCGGCAAGTCGTCGGTGCGTGCCGCACCGCGGCGCCGCCAGCGCGCCGCAGCCGTGCCGTAGCCGATGGAGGCCCGTGTGACCGCGACCCAGTGCTCTCGCTTCTCCGATCTGATCCGCTCCGCGACGCACGCCCAGCACACGCAGGCGGAGGAGTCCGCGTTCATGGCCGACCTGCTCGGCGGACGGCTGGGCGTGGAGGCGTACGCCCGCTACACCGAGCAACTGTGGTTCGTCTACCGCGCGTTGGAGGACGCGGCCGACGCACTGGCCGCCGACCCGGTCGCCGGGCCGTTCATACACCCCGGGCTGCTGCGGGTGGCCGAGTTGGAGCGGGACCTGGAGCATCTGCGCGGGCCCGACTGGCGCACGGCGGCACCGCTGCCCGCGACCATCGCGTACCGGGACCGCATCGCCGAGGTGGCCGCCGCCTGGCCCGCGGGCTATGTCGCCCACCACTACACCCGCTACCTCGGTGACCTCTCCGGCGGCCAGGTCATCCGGAGCGTCGCGGAACGCAGTTGGGGCTTCCAGCGCAAGGGCGACGGTGTGCGGTTCTACGTCTTCGAGGGCATCGACAACCCGGCCGCCTTCAAACGGGAGTACCGCGAACTCCTCGACGCGCTACCGGTGGACGAATCGGAGCGGGACCGGGTGGTCGAGGAGTGCCGACGCGCGTTCACGCTGAACAGCGCGGTCTTCGCCGACCTGGCACTGGCCTTCGCCGGGTAACCCGGCGCGCGGGTACGGCGATTGCGCCGCCGGGCGCGGGAAGAACCACCCGAACGGATCGGTGTTTTTCCCGCCCCGCGGGTGGACCATTTGTGCGCGGCCGCGTTTCCCGGGGGCCTGCCCCCGGTCCCCGGCCGAGCGTCCATCGGAGCCTCAACGGCGAGGAGCCCGCATTGCGCACAGAACGTGTCGCCACGCCCCGGCGTTATCTGATGTGCCCACCGGACCACTACCGGGTCAGCTACTCCATCAATCCCTGGATGGATCCGGACAAGCCGGTGGACCCCGCGATCGCCCTCTTCCAGTGGGAGGACCTTCGGGACCGCTATATGTCGCTGGGACACCGCGTCGACGTGCTCGACCCGGTGCCCGGCCTGCCGGACATGGTGTTCGCGGCCAACGGTGCGACGGTCATCGACGGGCGGGTCTTCGGCGCCAAGTTCGCCAACGCCGAACGCAGGGGCGAGGCGCCCGCGCACCTCGCCTGGTTCCGTGGCCACGGCTTCACCGAGGTCCACGAGCCCGAGCACATCAACGAGGGCGAGGGCGACTTCACCGCCACCGCGTCCTGGATCCTGGCGGGCGCCGGATTCCGCAGCAGTCCGCAAGTGCGCGCCGAGGCACAGGAGTTCTTCGGCCGCCCGGTGATCGGCCTGGAGTTGGTGGACCCGCGCTACTACCACCTGGACACCGCGCTGGGCGTGCTGGACGGCGACGAGATCATGTACTACCCGCAGGCGTTCTCCCCCGGCAGCCAGGCGGTGCTGCGCCGCCTGTTCCCGGACGCGCTGATCGCCACTGAGGAGGACGCGGCGGCGCTGGGCCTGAACGCGGTCAGCGACGGACGCCATGTGCTGCTGCCGCTCGCCGCCACCGGCCTGTTCCAGCCGCTGCGCGACCGCGGCTTCGAGCCCATCGGCGTCGATGTGTCGGAACTGCACAAGGCGGGCGGCAGCGTGAAGTGCGCGACCATGGAACTGCGCTGCTGAACGGAGGTACGTTCGGCTCGACAGGCTGGACGGACGGGACCGGAACCAAGGGAGCCGCGCGGATGAGCGCAGTGCCGGACCACCCCTACTACGACGCGGTCATCGTCGGCGGCGGCCACAACGGACTGACCGCCGCCGCCTATCTCGCCCGCGCCGGGCGCTCGGTGCTGGTACTGGAACGGCTGCCGGTGACCGGCGGGGCTGCCGTGTCCACCCGGGCGTACCCGGGCGTGGACGCCCGGCTGTCCCGGTACTCGTACCTGGTCAGCCTGCTGCCGCGGAAGATCGTCCAGGATCTGGGGCTGCGGTTCACGGTACGGCCGCGGCGGATCTCCTCGTACACCCCGGATGGCCGTGGCGGCGGGCTGCTGGTGGACGGCGGTGATCCGGCGCGCACCCGGGAGGGCTTCGCCCAACTCACCGGCTCTGGCCGGGACTTCGCGGCATGGCAGGAGTTCTACGGGATGACGCGCCGGGTCGCCGAGCGGGTCTTCCCGACGCTCACCGAACCGCTGCCGTCCCGCGCCGAGTTGGCCCGGCTGGTGGACGAACCCGCCGCGTGGCAGGCGCTGTTCGAGCGTCCGCTGGGCGAGACGGTGGAGTCGTACTTCGCCGACGACCTGGTGCGCGGTGTCGTACTGACCGACGCCCTGATCGGCACGTACAGCCACGCCCACGATCCGTCACTGGTGCAGAACCGCTGCTTCCTGTACCACGTGATCGGCGGCGGCACCGGCGACTGGAACGTTCCGGTGGGCGGCATGGGCGCGTTGACCGACACTCTGGCCGACGCGGCCCGCGCTGCCGGGGCCGAGATCGTCACCGGCTGCGCGGCGACCGGCATCGCCACCGACGGCACCCGGGCCGAGGTCAGCTTCGCCGAAGGCCGGGTCGAGACCCGGCACGTCCTGGCCGCCGTCTCCCCGCACGCGCTCGCCGGACTGCTGGGCGATCCGGCCCCGGCGAAGCCGGAGGGGTCACAGCTCAAGGTCAACATGCTGCTGCGGCGGCTACCGCGACTGCGGGACACCGCGGTCGACCCCCGCGCGGCGTTCTCCGGCACGTTCCACATCGCCGAGGGGTACCGCAACCTGGCGGACGCCTACCGTCAGACGGCCGACGGTACGCTGCCCGCCGCACCGCCCTCGGAGATCTACTGCCACTCGCTGACCGACCCGTCCATCCTCTCCCCCGAACTGGCCGCGGACGGCTGGCACACCCTCACCCTGTTCGGACTGCTCACCCCCGCCCGGCTGTTCGCCGCCGATCCCGCCGCGACGAAGGAGGAACTGCTGAAGGCGACGCTGTCGCAACTGGACGCGGTGCTCGCCGAGCCCATCGAGGAGTGCCTGGCGGTGGACGCCGAGGGACGCCCGTGCATCGAGGCCAAGTCCCCGCTCGACCTGGAGCGGGAGGTCGCGCTTCCCGGCGGCCACATCTTCCACCGCGACCTGTCCTGGCCGTACGCCACACCGCAGACCGGCCGCTGGGGTGTGGAGACCGCCCACCCCAACGTCCTGCTGTGCGGCGCGGGCGCGGTACGCGGCGGGGGCGTAAGCGGCATCCCCGGCCACAACGCGGCGATGTCGGTCCTCGGCCGCTGAGCGCTCCGCCGGCAGTGCGGCGGTGTGCCCTCGGTCGTCCGCAGCGCCGTTGTGGCTGGTCGCGCCCATGCGGCGGAGCCGCACATGAACACAGCCCCGCGCCCCTTTCGGGGCGCTACCGCGGCCACGCGTCGCCCCACTCGGCGTGGCGGGCGGCGCGGTACAGGTCGCCGTGCCGCTTGGAGACGGTGGTGCGGCGCAGGCCCTCGTCGCGGGTGCACAGGTCCAGCAGGACCAGGCCCTTGCGGATCTGCGGATGCCGCACCACTCGGCTCTCCGCCGGGGGGACGGGGTCGCGCATCGCCGCCACATAGCTGAACTTCTCGTCCTCGTACGGCAGGGAGCCGCCCTTGACCTGGCGGTGCAGCGAGGAGCGGTTGACCCTTGCCGCGAAGTGGCACCAGTCGGGGTCCCGCACCGGGCATTCGCCGTTGTGCGGGCAGGGTGCGACGACGCTCAGCCCCTCGTCGACGAGCTGCTGGCGGGCGCGCAGGATCCTGCGGTAGCCGTCGGGGGTGCCGGGTTCCACGACGAGCACGGTGTGCGCGGCGCGGGCCGCCGTGGCGACCACCAACTCCCGGTCGGCTTCGGTGAGTTCACCGAGTACGTAGCTGATGGTGACCAGGTCGCTGGGCGGCAGTGCGAGGGCCGCGCCGATCGGCTGGCGGTGCCATTCGGCCTGGCGCAGGGACGGGTGCGGGGCCTCGGCGGCCAGGGTGCGGCCGAGGTCCAGGGCGGGCTGGGCCCAGTCCAGCACGGTGGTGGTGTGCGGGCCTTCCGGCCAGGCGTCGGCCACCGCCCAGGTGGCGGCGCCGGTGCCGCCGCCTATGTCGACATGTGCCTTCGGCGACCACTCGCCCGCCCGGGCGCGGAAGGCCGCGAGCGCCGCCCGTACCGCCTCGAAGGTGGCGGGCATCCGGTACGCCGCGTACGCCGCGACATCCGCCCGGTCCCGCAGCACCGGGCTGTCAGTGGGCGTCCGCCCCCGGTAGTGCGCGATCAGCCGCTCGACGGCCGCCGCGGTCTGGCGCGGCGGCAGCGGCTCTTGGGCGGCCTCCAGACCGCGGCGCAGCGCGGCACGCAGGTCGCCGTCAGCGGGCGCGGGGACGGGGGTGAGGGCGTTCACGCCTCCACCCTACGTTCCCTCAGGCCCGGGAAGGTGCGGCCGGGGTACGCCCCCGACGCCGTACGCCGCGGGTCCGCGCACCCGCGACGGCCGAGGTGGTCACCCCGCCCCCAGCGGACGGGCCAACCTGGGCAGGGGGACGAACGTCAGGCCGTAGACCAAGGCCCCCGCCGCGAGGATGCCGAAGCTGGGCGGAACGCTGGGCACCGCGTACCCCACCGCGAGCCCGGCCCACATCTCCGCGACCGCCAGCGCGGCGGAGAGTCCCAGCGCCCGGTACGGCGAATCGGTGAGTCGCTGCGCGGCCCCAGCCGGAGCCGCCAGCAGCCCGAGCAGCAGCAGCGATCCCACCGCCTGGGTGGCCTCCGCCGCACACGCCCCGACAACGGCGAGGAAGACGAGCCCGAGCACCCGCACCGGCACGCCACGGGCGGCGGCCACCGCCTCGTCGAGCGAGGCGAACAGCAACGGCCGCGCAACGGCCAGCAACACGGCGCACAGCACCGCGGCCACCGACACCGCCGTCCACGCGGCCGAGGCCGACAGCCCGAAGATCGACCCGAACAGCACGCTCACCCCGGCCCCGCCGTTCGCCGTCGACCGCGTCGTGGTGTAGAGCGTCAGGAAGAACACCCCGAGCCCGAGGATCCACGAGAAGACCCCGCCGATGGCCACGTCGTCCGACCGCCCCCGGCGCCCGAGGAACCCCAGCAGCAGCGCCACCCCGATGGTGCTGACGAACAGCCCGATCCGCAGGTCCCACCCGAGGGCCAGCGCCGCCAGCGCACCGGTGAACGCGGTGTGGCTGAGCGCGTCCCCGGTGAACACCTGCGCCCGCAGCACCAGGAAGTACCCGGCGAGCCCGGCCGCGGCGGCGATCGCCGTACCGGCCAGCACGGCGTGCAGGAAGAACGGATGCGCGAAGGCGCTCATACGGCACTCCTGAGCAGCGGGCCGCGCCGCACCAGCGACGCCTGCCGGACGACGGCCACCAGCCGGGCCAGTACGTACCCGCCGAAGGCGAAGGTCGTGACGTAGAAGCCGACCGGATACGGCGAGAAGTACGCCACGGTCAGCCCCAGCCAGGTCACCACCAGTCCGATGACCATGGCCAGTACCAGGCTCAACCCCGGCCGTGGTGTGAGGACTTGGGCGGTCGCGGCGGGCAGCACCAACAGCGCGAAGACCAGCAGCGAGCCGGTGATCTGGCTGGCCTCGGCGGTCGCCGCGCCGAGCAGCACCATGAAGACGGTGGACAGCGCACGTACCGGCAGCCCGCGCGCGGCGGCCACCGACTCGTCCACGGAGGCGAACAGCAACGGCCGCCCGATGACGGCCAGTACGCACAGCACGACCGCCGCGACCACGGTCAGCAGCAGCACCTGGCTGGTGGTGATGCCCAGGAAGCTGCCGAACAGAAGGGAGTTCACCCCGTTGAGGAACCCCTTGTACAGGGCGACGAAGAGGAATCCGCAGGCGAGCAGGAACGCCTGGATGGTTCCGGTGAGCGCGGACTCCTCACCGCGTCCCTTCCCCGAGCCGGGCAGCATCGCGATGAGCACCGCCGCGCCCACGCAGAACGCGAAGTAGCCGTACCCGGCGGCGACCCCGACCAGTACCGCCCCCGACGCGCCGGGGAAGCCGACCACCGACAGGCTGTGCGCGGCGAAGGTCTGCCTGCGCAGTACCACGAACCAGCCGACGGCGGCGGCGAGCACGGCGATGACCGCCCCTGCCCGGAAGGCGTTGACCATGAAGGGGTAGGACCACATCACCTGGAAGTCGGTGAGCGGATTCCACGGCCAGGCGGTGGTCACGGCGTCAGCCAGCGGCACGGTCCGCCTCCTCCGCGGAAGCCGGTGCGTGCCGGTCGCTGTGGCGGGCGGGCGCCTCGGGCTGGCCGACCACCACCAGCCGGCCGTCGGAGGTGCGCAGCACCTCGATCGGTGTGCCGTACAGCCGGGTCAGCGTCTCAGAGGTGATGACCTCCTGCGGGGTGCCGGTGGCGGCACCGCCCTCGGCGAGGTAGACCACCCGGTCGAGGTAGCCCAGGATCGGGTTGACGTCATGCGCCACCATGATCACCGAGACGCCCTCGACCCGGCAGATCCGGCCGATCAGCGCGGCGACCGCCGCCTGGTTGGGCAGGTCGAGGCTGTCCAGGGGTTCGTCCAGCAGCAGGATCTCCGGCCTGCGGACGAGCGCCTGGGCGATCAGCAGCCGCTGCTGCTCACCGCCGGAGCACTGGCCGATCGGCCGGTGCGCGTACTTCGTGGCCCCGACGAGTTCGATGACCTCCTCGATCCGGGCGCGGGCCGCCCGCCGCCTGGGGCTGAATCGTTCCGGCAGCGGCAGCGGCACACCCCAGCGGTCACCGTCCAGGCCCATGGCGACGATGTCGGTGCCGCGGATACGCAGCGAGGCGTCGAAGTTGCGGCGCTGCGGAAGGTAGCCGACCCGCCGTCCGGCCTGGCCGGGTGCCTGGCCCAGCACCCGTATCTCGCCCTCGGCCAGCGGCTGCAGACCGAGGACGGCCTTGATCAAAGTGGACTTGCCGACCCCGTTGGGGCCGAGGACGGCGGTGAACTCACCTGCGCCGATGGACAGTTGGACGCCGGACCACAGGGTCCGTCCGCCGACCCGCACGCCCGCGTCGTGCAACCTCAGCACGGGCTGCCCGGTGGGCTCGGTGCGGGTCTGCGCGGGTATGCCGGAGGTCACCGCGGTCATCTCACTCACCTTCACTTACCGGTTGCCTTGGCCAGCGCCTGCTCGATGCCCTTCAGCTCGCCGACCTGCCACTGCTGGAAGGTGTCGCCCGCCGGGTCGAGCGTCTCGGTGACCGTGGTCACCGGGATACCGGCCGCCTTGGCCGCGTTGACCTGGGCCTGGACGTCGGGCGTGGAGTTCTGGCTGTTGTAGACGTAGATCTTGATCTGCTTGTTCTTGATCTGCTGGTCGATGGTCGCCTTGTCCCGCGCGGTGGGGTCGGTGCCCTCGCTGATCGCGTCGAGGAAGGTCTCGGGGGTGAGCATCTTCAGCCCGAGGCCCTCGGCGAGCGGGGTGACGATGGACTCCGAGGCGCCGATCGGGGTGCCCGCGTACTTGGCCTTGATCTGCGAGACCAACTGGTTGTACTCGCCGAGCGACGTGGTCTCGAAGGCGGTCTTGCGCTGGTCGAAGTAGGCGGCGTCGGCCGGGTCGATCTTCTTGTAGTCGGCGGTGATCTTCTCGATGACCTGGTGGACGTTGTCCGGCGAGTACCAGCGGTGCGGGTTGCCACCGGGCTTGACGCCGACCAGATCGCCGACCTTGAGGCCGATGCGGCCGTCGGCGGGGTTGGCGGCCAGCAGCTTGTCGGCCCAGGCGTCGTAGCCGACGCCGTTGACGATCGTGTACTGCGCGCCGCTGACGGTACGGGCGTCGGCGGCGGTGGGCTCGTAGTCGTGCGGGTCGGTGGCCGGGTTGGTGATGACGCTGGTCACCTTGGCATGGCTGCCGCCGAGCTGGGCGGCGATGCTGCCCCAGAAGTTCTCCGCGGCCACCACGTGGATCACCTTGCCGCCGGAGGCGTCACCGCTGGCGCTCGCGTTGCCGCCGCTGGACTTCGGCGCGGAGGTGGCGCAGGCGCTGGTCGCGGCGAGGGCGACGACGACGAGACCACCCGCGGCGATACGGGCGAGTGCGGCGGAACGGTATATCGCGGGGGTCATGGCGCGGGACACTCCTCAGTGCTGGCTGCACCCAAGATTACTGGAAACGATTTTCACAACCAAGCTCCGGTCCGACATCATGACAATCGTTGCCAACTCTTGACCGGGTCGCACGGTGTCCACGTCAGCGTCCACGTCGGGCCAGCCAGGTCGCCACCGCGGCGCGCGGTGCGTTGCCCTGCCGCCAGGTCCTGACCGGGTGAACGGCGTTGGCGAGCAGCACCGCATAGCGGCCCGAGTCGAAGTCGATCACCATGCTGGTACCGGTGAACCCGGTGTGCCCGGCAGTGCGCGGCCCCGCCAACTCCCCCATGTACCAAGGCTGGTCCAGCTCGAACCCCAACCCCCGCGGCCGCCCCGGAACCCCCGCGTCCGCCACCATCAGCCGCACCGAGGCGGGGCTGAGGATGCCCGCACCGCCGTCCAGCAGCGCCCGGCACAGCGTGCCGAGGTCGGCGGCGGTGGAGAACAGCCCGGCGTGCCCGGCGATCCCGGCCATCGCGAACGCGTTCTCGTCGTGCACGCAACCGTGCACCAGCCCGCGGTCCAGCTTTCCCCACGGGCGGCGCTGGTCCTCGGTGGCGGCGATCCGGTGCCGCCAGGACCGCGGCGGGCAGTAGCGGGTCGCGGTCATGCCCAGCGGCCCGGTGATCCCGTCCTGTACCAGTTGGGCCAGGGACCGGCCGGTGGTGCGTTCCAGCACGTGTTGCAGCAGCAGCGGGTTCAGATCGGAGTAGCGGTACGCGCTGCCCGGCGCGGTCAGCGGCTCCTCCTCGGCCAGCCGCCGCACGGGGTCGCGGTACTCGTAGAGCGGCAGTTCGGCCCGCAGTCCCGAGGTGTGGGTGAGCAGGTGGCGTACGGTGATCCGGTGGTCGGCCGCGGCGGTCAACTCCGGTGCGTATCCGGCGACTTGGCCGTCCAGGGCGATGGCGCCGCGTTCGACCGCCTGGAGCGCCGCGATCGCGGTGAACGGCTTGGTGAGCGACGCCAGGTCGAAGACGGTGTCCCGGCGCATCGGGATCCACCGCTCGCGCGGCAGTTCCACGCCCCGGTCGGCCCGCGCGTCGTACCCGGCGTACCGCAGCGCCCAGCCGACGGCCTCGTGCGCCACGACGTCCGGGCCGCACCCGGCGAGCAGCACGGCGCCCGCGCACCAGGGGTGTGCCGGCGCCGGTTCGGTGGCCGCCCGCAGCTGGCATACCAGTTCTTCGGTCACTCGGCGACAGTAGCCGCGGCGGAGCGCCAGGGGCGGCACAGCCCGAGGAAGCAGCCGACCGCCAGCACCGCGCAACTCACCTGGACCAGCGCCATGGGCACCGCCGTGTGCCCGCCCGCGATGCCCACCAGCGGCGAGGCGACCGCACCGATGAGGAACTGGCTGGTGCCGAGCAGCGCGGACGCCGAACCCGCCGCGTTCGGGGTGCGCATCAGCGCCTGGGCGTTGGTGTTCGGCGTCGCCAGCCCCATCGCGGACATCAGTACGAACAGGGCGACCGCCACCGGCACCAACCCCGCCCTGCCGAAGACCCCCGAGGTGATCAGCAGCAGCGCCAGCGCCGCCGCGACGATCACCGCGAGCCCCGCCCCCAGCGCCCGGTCCAGCGGCACCCGGCCGACCAGCACCTTGCCGTTGAACTGTCCGACCGCCACCAGGCCGATCGAGTTCAGCCCGAACAGCAGGCTGAACGTCTGCGGTGAGGCGCCGTAGATGTCCTGGATGACGAACGCCGAGCCGGAGACGTACGCGAACAGCGCGGCGAAGGCGAAGCTGCCCGCCAGCATGTACCCGGTGAACACCCGGTCGCCGAGCAGCCCGCGCATGGTGCGCAGCGCCTGGCCGAGACCGCCGTCGTGCCGCCGCTCGGTGGGCAGCGTCTCGGGCAGCTGGCGCAGCACCAGCAGGGTGAGCAGGACGCCGACGGCGGTGAGCACGACGAAGACCCCGCGCCAGTCGGTGAAGCGCAGGATCTGGCCGCCGATCAACGGCGCGATGATCGGGGCGGCACCGGAGATCAGCATCAGGGTGGAGAAGAACCGTGCCATCGCCACGCCGTCGTACAGGTCACGCACCACGGCGCGGGCGATGACGATGCCCGCCGCGCCCGCGAGCCCCTGCAACAACCGGAAACCGATGAGGAGTTCGACGTTCGGCGCGAACGCGCAGACCGCGGTGGCCAGTACGTACACCGTCATGCCGATGAGCAGCGGGCGCCGCCGCCCCCACCGGTCGCTCATCGGGCCGACGACCAGTTGCCCCAGCGCCATACCGAGCAGGCACGCGGTGAGCGTGAGCTGTACCGTCGCCGCCGGACTGCGCAGCGCGGTGGTGACCGCGGGCAGTGACGGCAGGTACATGTCCATCGACAGCGGGGGCAGCGCGGTGAGGCCGCCGAGGACGAGGGTGACGAGGAGTCCGGTGCGGCGCTGGGCGGTGATGGACGTTACGGAACGCCCGGAACACCCGGTATGCCCGACATCCCGGGGGATCTGAGTACCGGTCGGGGTGTCATGCTCCTCGTGGCCGGGCGCGCCGGGCTCCGTCATCCTGGGGTCCATGGGTGACTGGAACACCGATCGGCCGCCCAGGATTCCGGTTCAGCTGGTGATGTCGGTTACTACGGTCACCGCGCCCCGTGCTCCGGTGCGATCCGGTCGATGCGGTGGGCGAGTTCGAAGTCCTTGGCGGTGACCCGGCCGCCCGCCTCGTGCGTGGAGATCGACACCGCCAGGGTGTCGTACCCCAGCGTCAGATCCGAGTGATGCTGCAACTCGTCCTGGATTCTGGCGATATGGACGGCGAAGATCGCGGCGGGCAGATGGGCGAGGTGGTATGTGCGCGTGATCCGGGAGTCGTCCGGCGCGGCCTGCCAGCCGGGCAGTTCGGCGAGCTGGTCCTCGATCTCCTTGTGCGACAGCGGGTCGGCGGTCGGCATGCCCGCTCCCTCCGTTTGACTGTGTGAACGTGTTTGGGCGTGCGGGGTCGATCGTCCCACCGCCTACCCTGCGGGGGCATGAGCGAAATCCAGAAGGTTGCCGTGGTGACCGGTGCCGGCGTGCTGGCCGAGCCGACGATGGAGGTGGCGGACGTGGCCCGCACCGTCCCGCACATGGCCTCCCTCCCACTGGAGGCGAACGTGCGGTTCGCGACGGTGATGGCCACCGCCGTGCCGTACATCGGCCGGGGCTGACCTTCCCCGCATCACCCGTTCGGAGCACTCAAACGAGCGCCCACCAGCGTGCCGGGGGCATGTTTGGAGCGCCCTTCCGCCTCACGCTCTTGGAGGAACGACAGCATGCGCACCGGGGACGAATCCCGGATACCGGGAACCGAAGTCAAAACCTTCGACCAACTGATGGCCGAGGCCGACCGCACTCCGCCCCCCTGGGCAACGGCACACGAGGAATGCCACCCCAGCCCCGGAGAGTGCGACCAGGAGCTACTGGAGCAGAGCAGGTAGCGGACAGCCCCCACGCTCCGGCCGTCTGCCGCTTGGGTCTCCAATACGGGTGGGAGGCCCGAGCGGCAGGCGGGTCGAGCTGTGCGCCGTGGTTCGTGGCACCTCTCCCGTGCCCGAACCGAAGGAACTCCATGTTTTCCAATCAGGGCCAGTCCTAACCCGGTCTTTTCAGTGACCACGGCCGCGTCGTACGGTCAAGTTTGGAGAGCGTCAGGGCTGCGATCACCGATTCTCCGTAATCGGCGCTGTCGGTAAGGGCTTCGAGCACCGCTCGGCCTCTGGGATCACCCAGTTCGTACAACGCTTTGCCGACCGTCACCCGCTCGCCGAAGCCAGATGCGGGGTCGGCGGCGATGGCGTTGAGCGCGTCCAGGTGTTCCTGGGGATACCCGAGGTCCTCCAGAAGCTCCGCGGCCCCTATCCGAGCACCGAAGTCAGTGTCCGGATCACGGGCCAGAGCGTTGAGTACCTCCCGCCCCCTGGAATCACCCATCCGTTCCAGAGCAATGGCGGCCACAATGCGATCGTCGACGTCGCTGTCGGAGTCGTTTGCCAGATCATCCAGGGCCTCCCGGCCCCTGGAATCATCCAACTCGTCCAAGAACCTGGCGGTGACGACTCGCTCACTGATGTCGTGGTCAGGGCAGTGAACCATGAAGTTGAGGATCTCTCGCCCTCTGGGATCGCCCAGTTCTGCCAGCACTTTGGCAGCTTCTCTGCGTTCCGAGATGTCGAACTCGGGGTCGGCGGCGATGGCATTGAGGATCTCCCGTCCTCGGAAATCACCCAGTTTCGCCATGGACTTGGCGGCATATCCCCGCTCGCCGAAGCCAATAGTGGGGTCTGTGGCGAAGGTGTTGAGGAGCTCCCGTCCTCTGGGATCGCCCAACTTCCCAAGTTCTTCGGCGACGGCGATGCGCAAACCGAGGATACGCGCGGGGTCGGCGGCAATGGCGTCGAGCCCCTCCCGTCCTCGTGAGCTACCCAGTCTCCCCAAAGCATCGCCTACGTGCCTTCGCTTGCCTGGGCCGATTGCGGGGTCGGTGGCCAGCAGGTGAAGCGCGTCCCGCCCTCGGGAATCACCCAGTTCTACCAGTCGTTTGGCAACGTACAGCCGTCCGCCGAAGTCCAAGGCGGGATCGGTGGCGAGCGTGTTGAGCGCGTCCCGGCCTCGGGAATCTCCCAGTTCCTCCAGAAGCTGGGCGGTGTGAACCCGTTCTCCCCACGCACACGAGGTGTCGTAGCACACCGTGTTGAGGGCTTCGCGGCCCCGGGGATCGCCTAGATCGTCCAGCAGTTGGGCAGACCAAATCCGCTCGCCGTAGTCAATGCCCGAATCACCAGCCATGGTTGCCAGGTGAGCGGCGGCGGCAGTGGTGATGTCGGCGGGAACCAGTGTCCCCAGGGTTGCTTGTCTCACGAGGAATCGACACCACGCGTTTCCGCCCCGCACGGCGACTTCATAGAGAACCTGCATCCTGGCAGCGCCAGTCGCCTCATTGCTCCAGGCATCGAGGAGGAACCCGAGGTATGAATCCTCGTGAGGGTCCCATTTCGCTCGGGCCCAGCGCTTCAAGCCGATCCGCCTACCAAAGTGACCGCGATATGTGGATGCGCTGACTTCTGCGTCACGAGTGGCGTGCCGGGCCGCGAGATACTCCATGAGGGTCTGGTGGAGGAAGGCGAACTCTCCTGTCGCTGTTGCGTGGAGCAGCCCGCTGCTTCGCAGCGCCTCGCCGAGGAAACCGTTCCAGACCTCTGGCAGCACTCCTGACGGGCACTCGGCGTTTGGATGACGGGCCAAGACGTCGATGGACGGTTCGTTGCTCCCGCCGTACCGTTCGGCGGCCAGGTAGGCAATGAGGTCTGGCAGATGTGCAACGGTGTTCTGCGCGGCCGCCAGTGCCTCGGGTCCGTAACGCTCCAGCGCGGCACGCGTTTGGTTGTGTATGCCGCTGGTTCCCTGCGCGTGCTGACGATCGTGGAGCAGGCCGAGGAAGCGCTGGTAGACGCCGCTGCGTCCTGCTGGCAGGGGACGTTCAGGGGCATCGGCATAGAGCTGGCACAGCATGGTGGCCATCAGCGGAGTGCGGGCGAGGGCGGCCAGGCGGGTGCGTTCCATGGCTGCCATGAAGTTCTCGGCGGCATCCTCGGGTGCCGGAAGGCGACCGGCTTCGAACCAGCCTTTGGCGAAATGGCGCAGGTCATCAGCGGTGAAGGGTTGCAGCACATAGCGCGGCACCTCATCGCCCAGCACGTCGAGTTCCCCATCGGGCAGGGGTCGGGTGGCCACGACGAACCGGTACGGTGTGCCGGGCTCTGCGGCATGTGCCGCCAAAGTGCTCAGCACCTCAAGTCGGCCTTGGCGGTCGGCTATTTCGTCGAGGCCGTCGACCAACACCTGCCAGTGGGTGCCGGGGCGTGGCGCAGCGCGGAAGAGTTCTGCGGAGAGTGAATGCCGCAGACCGAAGTGGCTCAAGGTGGAGGTCGCGACTTCGGCGATCGTTTCCGGAAGCGGGCGTTGACTCAAAGCGGCCGCGGGCAGCAGGACCGGTACCGTCGCGCTCGTGCGTCCTTCCCGCCAACGAGCGGCCGAAGCAGCCAGGTGGGTGCGCAACAGACTGGACTTGCCGCCGCCCGGCCCGGCGATCACCACACAGTTGCGATCCCGGCCCAGGACATCCTCCGCCAGTTGCTGGGCCTCCGCCTCGGTCTCCGGCTGCGGCGCCTGGGCGTCGTCCTCGCCTTTTTGGACGCGGCGGTGGGCCTGCTGGCGCACGTAGACGGTGGCCAGCGGCGGAGCCGATACGGACAACGCCCCATAGGGATGGTTACGGTCCGCGGCCGTGGCGGCTTCCAGATAGACGTCCAACCCGGCGGAAGGCTCACTCGTCCCGTGATTGATGACAGTGGCGAAGACCGTATCGGCGTGCTCGAACGCGATGCTGCCCGAGCTGGCCTGCACAACCCTCCGGTCGTGCCAGGGCGTGTGGGCTACCGCGGGCGTCGTATGGGCGCTGGTGGACGCCGGACCGTTCAGCCCTGGGACAGGTCCGGCTTGGGAGGGTTGGAGATGCTCGCGCCTCCGTGGATCACCGCGGCGGCGATGGATCCCTGCTCGGCGTGGATGTCGACGTTCCCGCCCGCGGCCAGGCCACCCGCTCCAGCCGACACACTGGCCTGTTCCTTCAGCAGGACCCGCAACTGGTCGGCCACTTGGCTGCGTTCATGTTCGTCCAGGCTCTCCAACAGGGCCTCGAAGCGGGTCTGCCAGGCCGCCTCCTGACGGATGCGTACCCGCTCAACCTCGCCTGGCCCTGCCGCTTCCAAGACGGACGCTGTCTGGTCGAGGCGTTCCAACTCGGCGTGTTCCCGCTGGACATCACCGCGGCCGAACCATCCCGCGATCCGCTGCCTGAAGCCGTTCCACGCGTCAGTGCCCGCGGCCTTCACCACCGCCGTCCCACCCGCCATGGCCAACGCCGTCAGCGTCTCCTCTAGCATCACGCCCCCAGTTGTCCATCCGTCACCCATGACCGTAGCGCTAGGCGCGGCATCACGTGATGTCTCCACCAAAGACACACGCGAAGCGTGGCGCACCAGCGCTACGCATTAGAGCAGATTGAGTCTGCCGTGTATCCGCGCTCGCACGCCGCTGGGTCCCCTGGGTGACTGGAGTGTCACTTTCCGTACAACGGACACGCAACGCGTGGTGCGATGCCCATGTGAATTCCAGGGGGCGGCCTCAGAAGCCTGGCGCTGCGATCGGCGACTGCCGCATCTTCCGCAGTAGTTGAAAATGCTGCTACTCTCCGGCCACTTACACGGGGTGGGTTTGCAACTGCGGGAGCTTCACATCACGGGTCGACCTGGACGGCAATCGCAAGCCGTCACCGGTCCCCACCCTCCCCATGTCTTCAACGTCTTTAGGGGAGGAATGGGTGGCTCAACGCGCCCTCATACGCGGCTCCATCGCGGTAGCCGCGACTTTCGCCATGGCATCGGGCTTCGCCTGCGCCATCGCGCCGTCCGCTCTCGCGGACTCCCCCACCGAGACGGTCATCCCGGCTGCCCCGCGCTATCAACCACCCCGGGACAAGGTTGCCTTCGCGGGGCCGGGTGGGTTCCTGCACCGGCATGAGGGGCAGTCCGAATGGGTCTGGACGAAGTATTCGGGTGGTCCCGACATTCCGGTACCCGGGTTCCACGGCGGCTGGTTCGCCACGGGGGCGGGCTCGGACGTTGTGGCCACCGCGGCAAAGGGCGTCGTCCAACTCCAGGACATGGACGCCGGGACGACGACCACCATCGTCCCGCCGAGCGGGCAGTACTACATCGGGACCCTCGGGACGAACGTCCTTACCTACACGAGGGCTGCCGATGGGACCATCGCCTCGTTCCACATCCTCACGCTGGTCGACGGGCAGCAGACCGACACCCTGGTCACCGGATGGCCCGCTGGCGTGACGCTCAGCGCGGTGCCGCTGGCGGGCAACGCGAACTCCGCGGTTCTGGAGTACACCGACAGTACCGGCAGGCGGCTGGCCCTGCTGGACATGGCCACCGGCCATGTGACGCCCGTCTTCGGTGCCATGACCCGCACCCCGTACGTGGTACTGACGGACAAGTACGTCGGCTGGTACCTCCCCGACATGGACGGAATCCTCCATGTGCTCAACCGTTCCGATCTCAGTGCCCCGGAAACCACTCTGCGGGTGCCGTTGAACGGCACGACCCACACCGCGGTCCGCTACTTCGCCATCGTCGGAGACTCGGCAGTCTTCACCTACGACTGGGTCCTGGGCTACTCGGCCGCCGACGACCAGTTCGGCGAGCCGCTGGCGGCCATGCCGCTGAGCGGCGGAGCGGTGACCCCGATCCTCGACCACGGGGACCACGACACGCTGAGCCCGTACCCGGGCGGGGCCATCGTGGTGGGCGGAACATCGCTCAACGACTGGGCGGCCCGCCGCGTCACCATCGACGCGAGCGGAACACCCACGGTGACGGCCGTGGATTCCGACCCGCCCATGCCCTCGCCCATCTCGGGAGTCTCACTGGCCGGTGGCCGACTGGTCACCCTTGAGTTCGACAATGTCACGGGCGCGAACACCTTCGCGCGCACCGTCCAGCTCGGCAACCCGCCGTCCTACGGCGCCCGCACCGCGTTTCCCGCCCTCAGCGTGAGCGACTGCATGAACACGAGCACGGCATGCCCGCAGATCGGTACCGGCGACGGCCGGATCGTGCAGTCCGCAAACGGATACGGAGCGGCGGTGGAGGGCCCCACCGGCTCGACCGGCATGAACACGGGGGTGAGCGGCGGAACCCTCGTCGACTCCGACGGCCGCTTCGTGGTCTACGACAACGCCTCCACGGGCAAGCAGTACATCGGCGACACCACGCTGAAGACCAGCACCAACGTGCTGTTCACCCGCCCGATCACCGGGGCGGCGCTCTCCGGTGAGACCCTGTGGACGGCCAACTCGACGGCGGGATCGATCAGTTCCACCGACCTGGCAACGCAGCAGACCACCGGGACCGTCCCCATCGCCGCGCCGTGCGTGCCGAGCGAGCTGCAGGCGGCGGCCGGTCGGTGGATCTACTGGTCGTGCGGCGCCTCCGGCCCTGCCGGGGTCCACGACCTGGCGACAGGCACGGACGTCCCCGTACCGTCCGGGCCGTCCGAACTCGGCGACGGCTTCGTCGTCGAACACGACATGACTGCCGGGAAGTTGGTGCTGACCGACGTCCACACCGGCACCGCGGTCACCAGCGACCTGGCCGCCCTGCCGCCGCTGAAATGGCTGACCACCGATGACCGCCAGGTGACCTGGGCGGTCGACAAGTTCGCTGGCGGCGTCGCGTACGTCGACGCCCAGGAGAACGTCCACCTCGTCGACCCGCACATCCCCACCTCGCCCGCGGCGGGCTACCGCCTGCTGCCCGGCCAGCGACTCAACCCGGGCGACAGTCTCACCAGCGGCAGCATGCGGCTGGTGATGCAGTCGGACGGCAACCTGGTGGCACGTCTGAAGGCAGGCGGCAGCGCCGCCCCCGTGGAGTGGGCCAGCGGAACCTCGGGGTATCCCGGTGCGTACGCGATCATGCAGTCCGACGGCAACCTGGCGATCTACGGCCAGAACGGCGGCCCCGGCACCGGCGGCATGCTGTGGTCCAGCGGCACGGCCGGGAACCCCGGTGCCCACGCCACCCTGCAGGACGACGGAAACCTGGTCATGTACCGCCAGGGCACCAGCGGTTCGGGCAACTCCCTGTGGGCCACCGGCTCCTACGCACCGCCGCGGACCATCACCTCGGGCCAGGTCATCAAGCCCGGGTGGTGGACGCAGGGTAAGCGCACCTTCCTGGTGATGCAGCGGGACGGCAACCTGGTGATGTACCGCAAGCGCGACGGCAAGGTGATCTGGTCCAGCGGCACCCATGGGCACCCCGGCGCGTACGCTGACATGCAGAGTGACGGGAACCTGGTGATCTACCGTCCAGGCGGCGGACCCAGCACCGGCGGCGCCCTGTGGTCCACCGGCACCCGGGGCCACTCCGGTGCCTACGCGATCATGCAGGACGACGGCAACCTGGCGATCTACAAACGCGGCGGAGGGCCGAGCACCGGTGGCGCGTTGTGGGCCAGTAACACCTGGCGCACCGCCTCCTGAGTCACGGATCGACCGGTCAACGGGCCGTCCAGGAGCTGGAGATGAGCACGCGGGTGCCCTCTGAGCTGAGATGGTGGGGCTTCCCACGGTTCCACATCCACTTACTGTCCTGCCACAGAGACTCGTCAACTGGAGGTGCCTGTGCCCCTCGACCAGTCCTTCGTCGGCCGTACGTACCCGCCCACCGCGCCGTACGAGGTGGGCCGTGAGAAGATCCGAGAGTTCGCCGAGGCGATCGGCGACGCCAACCCCGCACACACCGACCCGGCTGCCGCCAAGGCACTGGGTCACCCAGACGTGATCGCCCCACCAACCTTCATCTTCTTGATCATCCACCAAGCCGCCAAGAGGGTGCTCGAAGATCCGGAACTGGGACTGGAGTTCAGCAGGGTGGTTCACGGCGACCAGAAATTCGCCTACACCCGGCCAGTGCACGTGGGTGACCAACTCTCCGTCACCGCAACCATCGAGGACATCAAGGAGAGTGGCGGCAGCGGCTTCATCACCGTACGCACGGATGTCCGCGACGCCAACAACCTGCCTGTGGTCTCGGCGACGATGATGCTCGTCGCCCGCGCCAGCGAGGAGGGCTGACCTGGCCACGCAGGTGACATACGACGAGGTCGAGACCGGCACGGAACCGCCCGCGCTGGCCGTTCCGGAGACATGGCCGTCGAGGGCGCCTCGCAGGGGCCATTAGACTCGACGGCTGTGGCGGACACCCAGTACGAAGACCTGTTGCGCCTGGTACTCACCTCCGGGACGGCCAAAGCCGACCGGACGGGCACCGGCACCCGAAGTGTCTTCGGGCACCAGCTACGCTACGACCTCTCGAAGGGGTTTCCGCTGGTCACCACCAAAAAGGTGCACATCAGGTCCATCGTGTACGAACTGCTGTGGTTCCTGAGGGGCGACTCAAACGTCGGCTGGCTGCATGAACACGGCGTCACCATCTGGGACGAATGGGCCGACGCGAACGGCGAGCTCGGGCCGGTTTACGGCGCGCAGTGGCGTTCCTGGCCCGGCCCGGATGGCAGGCACATCGACCAGGTCAGCGAGGTTCTCGACACGCTTCGCCGGGACCCGGACTCCCGTCGGATGATCGTCTCCGCCTGGAATGTCGCCGAGCTGGGCAAGATGGCCCTGGCGCCGTGTCACGCCCTCTTCCAGTTCTACGCCGCCGACGGCAAGCTCTCCTGCCAGTTGTACCAGCGCAGCGCAGACCTGTTCCTGGGCGTCCCGTTCAACATCGCCAGCTATGCCCTGCTCACGCACATGGTGGCGCAGCAGGTCGGCCTGGAACCGGGCGACTTCATCTGGACCGGCGGCGACTGCCACATCTATGACAACCATGTCGAGCAGGTGACCGAACAGCTCTCGCGCACCCCGTTCGAGTTCCCGAGGCTGCGGCTGCGTCAGGCCGACTCGCTTTTCGAATACGCCTACTCGGACGTGGAAGTGCTCGACTACCAGCACCATCCGGCCATCAAGGCCCCGGTAGCGGTATGAACGTCGGGCTGATCTGGGCGCAGACCCTTGACGGCGTGATCGGCGCGGACAACGCGATTCCGTGGCAACTTCCTGAGGACATGGCACACTTCAAGGCCACCACCCTCGGCCATCCGGTGGTGATGGGGCGCAGGACATGGGATTCGCTGCCTCCGCGATTCCGTCCGCTGTCCGGCAGGCGCAACATCGTGGTAACTCGCGATCCACAGTGGGCGGCCGAAGGCGCGGAACGTGCCGGGTCCATCGCCAAGGCTCTGGAAATCGCAGCCGAGCCGTTGGAGTCAGCTCCCCCTGCTGCGGTATGGGTGATCGGCGGGGGAGAAATCTACCGGGCAGCCCTGGGATACGCCACGACGCTCTCGGTGACTGAAGTCGACTCGACGGTGGACGGCGACACCTACGCCCCGACACCGGATGCAACGTGGAACGTCACCGAGGACAAAGGCTGGCAGTCCTCCACGTCCGGGCTGCGCTACCGCATCCGCAGGTACACCCGCTTGTAGCCTCCGGCCGGTCGGCAGAAGGCCACGCTGGCGTCTTCGTCGCCGCCCCAAGGCATCATCCGCGCTGGTCAACGGAGTGCAGGGAGCTTCGGTCGCCGTCTACCAAACCGGCCCGAAGGTGGTCTGGCCACGGCGCTGGGCGGCCATTCCCGTCGATGTGCACCACCGTGTGCCTGCCGCTGACACACGTCTGTCCATCGCTGATGACCGTCCAGCCGAAGGTGACACTACTGGTTCCCACGCGTTCGACGCCGATACGCAACTCGAACCGCTGACCGAATCGCAGTGGCCGGTGATACTCGGCCTCCGTTGAGCGCCGGGGATAGGAGCCCACCTCACTGGGCTGCCAGCCGAGCGTATGGAGGAACGCGTGCTCGGCGGCCTCTGCCCAGCGGAATATCACCGACCAGTGGATACGCCCACTGGCGTCCGTGTCCGCCCAGGCCACCCGCATATGCTCAACGTGCGCTGGCGCAACCATTGATCGCCGTCCAATCAATCACAGGGCGTGGACGCACAGGTCCGACGCGCGTCATTCCGGGTTCTCATCAGAGCGAAAAGCCACCATCGATTCCCAGGACCTGACCGGTTATGTAGGCGGAACGGCTGGAAACAAGAAAGGAGACGAGATCGGCGACCTCGTCCGGCGTTCCAGGCCGACGAAGCGGGATCCTTGCGACCTGTTCTTTACGCTTCTCTTCGCTGAGACCGTCGGTCATGTCCGTCGTTATCATGCCAGGCGCTATGCAGTTGGCCCGTACGCCGAACCGGCCGAGTTCCTTCGCGATCGACTTGGTGAACCCGATGATCCCGGCCTTCGACGCCGCATAGTTCGACTGGCCGATGTTGCCGTAGATGCCCGCTACCGAGGAGATGGTGACGATGGTTCCGTTGTCGTGTCGCATGAGTGATCGCGCCGCGGCACGGCAGATGTGGTAGGTGCCGTCGAGATTTGTGCGGATGACCGTTTCCCACTCGTCATCGGCCATCCCGGCAAGCGGCCGGTCACGCACGACCCCGGCGTTGGCCACCACCGCCCCCAGTGGGCCAAGTTCGCCCTCTGTCTCGGCTACGAGTTCTTCGGCCTGGCCCGCGACCGAGATATCGGTCCTGCGGACGAGCACCCGAGCTCCGGCGCGGCGTGCCTCGGCCGCGACTTCGTCGGCCTTCTCCGGGCTGGACCGGTAACAGAACGCCACGTCGAAGCCATCGGCCGCCAGGCGGAGCACGGCGGCCCGTCCGATGCCGCGCGATCCGCCGGTCACGACCGCGACGGGCCTGTCTCCGCTGGCCATCAGGACGCCTCGACCTTGGCGGAGACGATGTGGTGGATGGTCGTCAGTGAGATGAGCGACGTGCCTGACACGGTGCGGCTCTCCTTTCGATCTCGGCTCTCGATCTCGGCTCAGACGACGAGTGCTTCTCCGCCGTCAACTCCGATGACGTTTCCGGTGAGCCATGACGAGTCGGTGCAGGACAAGGCGACGATCGCTTCGGCCACGTCTTCGGTACGCGTCAGCCGGCCGCCTGGATTGATGTCCCGGCAATGGGCGATCAACTTCTCGCTGCCCGGGATCTTCTGCAGCGCCGGGGTGACCGTGGTGCCGGCCCTGATCGCGTTCACCGCCACCCCCCGGGGGGCGAGTTCCACCGCCAGGTCGCGGACATGGGCCTCAAGCGTCGCCTTCGCCGCTGACACGGGCGCGTAGCCGGACAGCACCCGCGTCCCGCCAGCGCTGGTCATGGCGAAGATCTTCGCCCCTCGCGGCACCAACTCCGCCCGCACCAGGTCCTGGATCCAGTACACGAGGCTGTGCCCCATGACGTCGACCGTCATCGTGAGCTGCTTCGGCGTGACCCCCGGGACCTCCGCCTCCTGCCCGTCCTGCGTCGGCAGGAGGGACGTCAGCGTCCCGTAGGCGACCGAGTGCAGGATGACCCGGGGCCCGACGCCGGACGTAAGGTCGCCGATGACGGGGACGAGCTCCGCGCGAGACTGTTTTGCCGCGACGTTGAGGTTGAAAAAATGTGCCTCAACGCCGAGCTCACCCAGTGTCTTGGCGTATTGCTCCGCCTGCTGCCGGCCTTCGGCCAGGTCGAAGTGCACGCCAATGATGTTGCAGCCCGCTTCGGCCAGCGCCCGCGCGGTCGCTTTGCCCATGCCGCTGGAGACGCCGAATATCAAAGCCCAGGATCCCTTGAGGGGAACGAACATCAGTTTCCTCCCTGCTGATCGGTGCCGAGATGGTCATTGAGGGCTCTGAGCTCGGTGAGCACGTCCAGCGCCGACTCCGGGCCGGCCCCAGGCTCCGGGATGACGCACAAGGTGGTGAAAACGTCGCTGTAGCGGCGGTGGATCTCCCGGGCGGCCTGCGCGGGGCTGCCCGAGACCGCGAACGCGGCGAACACCTCGTCGTCGATGAGCTCGCCCATCTCCCTCCAGCGGCCCCGTAGCGACAGGGCGTGCAGATCGTCCTGCAAGGGGTGCGGGCGAAGGCGATCGCCACGCCGGAGCCGAGCTCTATGCGGGAGGTGGAGTCGGCCGCCCGGGCCAGTTGGAGGAACGGGTTCCCCGTCGTTTCCGCCATCGTCAACTGGTCGATGCCGCGCTCCTCGGCTTCGGCGGCGATGCGGACGCCCTGGGAATCCGCGGGGCAGCTGAGGCTGAGCTTCATGCGGGGCGCGGACTGTCGAAGGGATGTGCCGTGGTCGTGCCTCTCCCACCGCGAACGGAAAGCCGGGGGCGTCCGGCGGCGTCAGTCATCAGGCTGTCTCGACCTTGGCGGAGACAATGCGGTGGATCGTCGCCAGTGAGGTGAGTGAGGTGATTTCTCCTTCGTCGATTTTTATTCGGTATTTCTTCTCGAGTTGCACGGCGACTTCCATCGCGGTGAGCGAGTCCACGGCGAGGTCGTTTTTGAGGTCGGCTTCGTCGGTTATTTCTTCGACCGGGAGTTCGAGTTCTTCGGCGATCAGCGCACGCAGCTCTTCGAGGTCGACGCCAGCTGTCTGGTTGCCTGACACGTGCGGCTCTCCTTTCGATGTCTTTTCAGACGGCGAGTGCTTCTTCGCCGTCAACTCCAATGGCAGTGCGTGGCACGACGGTCAGCTCGGCGAACGCGAGCGTGCCCTGGGCGGAGGCTGCCAGTACCGCCCGCCGGGTGGGGGCCGTGTGTTGCTGCGCGAACAGGCCCATGACGCGCTGCAGCGGGGCGAGGCAGCCGGCCTGCGCCGGGGCCGGGACGATGACGACCTCGCGCTTGTCGGCCAGGCGGTCCAGCCACCGGGCGGCGGCCGTTCCCACCGCGGAGTCGTCCAGCACAGCGTCGATCCGGCCCGGCGGGTCGTCGCCCACCAGCGGGCCCAGGACAGCGGCGGCGTCGCCCGCCGCGTCGGGAGCCAGGAACGCGCCGCGTACCCCGCACGTGCCATAGCGCGCGTTTCCCTCCACGGCGGGCTCGCAGTGGAGCACGGCGGCGCCCGCCTCCGATCCGGGGCCAGTCGACTGGGAAGGTGACAGCGCTTCCTCGACCGCGCCCACGAGGACCGCCCGGGCCCGGCCCGCGGCGACGGCGCGGGCCGCTATCCGCAGCGCCTCAAGACCAGCGGTAAACGGGGAGTTGACGGTGAGATTGAATCCGGTAATACCGTGTTCCATCGATAGCCGGCTGGCGAACGAGCTCATGGCTATGAACGGGCTGCTGGACGGCGACAACTCCTCGGCGCCTTCTCGCATGATCGTGTAGTCCAGCTCCTCCAGCAGCGCGGCGCCGGTGTTGTTGATGGCCACCGCCGCAGCCCGGTGGTTCCGCTCGGTCTTCGAAAACCGGTCCCCGGCGTCGCTGACCGCCAGTCTCGACGCCGCCAGGAGGTACTTACACGCGTCGGGCAGCCGCCGGTAGCCGCGTCCGGGCAGTGCGACCTCCGCCCGGAACCAGCCGGGAGCCGCCTCCCCGAGGGGTGCCAGCGCGCCCTCGGGCCCGGAGATACCCGGCGCCACAATCCCCATGCCGACGACGGCCAGCTCACCAGTGCTCACCGTGACCACTTTGAACCTTCCCCGGCGACGTCCTTCACGACGAAAGAGGTGTTGTTCCCGCCGAACGCGTAGGTGTTGACCAGGACCGCGGGCCCGTCCAACAGCACGGGACCCTCCTGCGGAAGCCAGACGCCGCACTCCGGGTCCTGATCGATCGGGGAGTTCGCCGGGACCTTCCGGTGGCGCAGCATGAGCGTCGCCGTAAGACAGGCGAACGCGCCTGCCGCACCGGTGGTGTGACCGATCATCGCCTTCAGCGAGAAGAGCGGCAGCTCACGTATCCGTTCGCCGAACATTCTGCGCAGAGCCTGGCTTTCCACCACGTCGTTGAGCGGCGTTCCCGTCCCATGTGGAATGACGCAGCCCACATCGGAGCTGCTCAGCTTCGCGTCGGCCAGCGCGGCGGTCATCGCGCGGACGATCTGGTCACCCGACGGATCGGGGGCCGTCGGATGGTGGGCGTCACAACTCCAGGCCGCACCAGCCAACTCGGCGTACGGCTCGGCGCCGCGCCGCCGGGCGTGATCGTCCGCTTCGAGCACGATCATGGCCGAGCCATCGCCGAACATCGTTCCCGCCCGGTTCCGGTCGAACGGTCGGCAGCGCACCGGATCCGCGGCTCCCAGCCGGTTGAACGCACCCATCCCGGCCCGTGTGATCCCCTCGGCCCCGCCGACCAGCACCGTGGTCGCCTCACCGGCACGGATCATGTCCAACGCGATCGTGAGCGCGTAGCCACTGGCCGAGCAGGCGTTTCCCACACTTGTCAGCGCCGCCCGCGAGCCGATTCCCGCTCCCACGACAGCGGCTGCGGGCGTCAGCGTCGTCCATGCCGTCCGTCCAGAGCTGCGCTGGATCTCCTGCATGTCCGCGTTGCCCAGCTCCGCCCCGAGCACCACGGGAATCGCGTCGCACGCCCCGTACTCCAAGCCCGCGTCGGTGAGTGCCTGTTCGGCCGCGGCGACCGCCAGGCGCGGGCTGCTGCCCAGCTCCACCCCGGCGTAGTGGGAGGGTTGGGCGGGGATCTCCGCCCGGTCGACCAGATACATCTTCTTCGTCCGCATGTTGAGATGTGGCAGCGGGACCTCAGCCGGTTGCCCGCCGCCCGCGAGCAGTCCATCCCAGTACGCGGTGACACCGGTGCCCAGGCAGGAGATCGCCCCCAGACCGGTGATCACGACCCGCCGGTCGCCGTTGGACGTGTTCATATGTCCCTCCCCCGAGGGGGCGTGAGTACCAGCGCCGCGACCGATGTCCCGTCACTCTCCCCGGAACCGCCGCCCGCGACGGCGAGCACCGCCTCGTTCCCAAGTCGCTCCACGGCCATCGCGCACTGCACCACACCCAGTGCGCCCGAGCACCGCCCGAACCGTGCGGTCGGCTCGCCGTCCAGTCGCCGCCGGACCGCCGTGCCACCCGCCGCCTGGACGGCGGACCGTTCGTCGGCTGCTTTGCCGTATCCGGCGATCTCCGCGCGGATCCGCGCACCGCGACTCACGGCGTGCTGCACGGGCTCGATCACCAAGCCCACGGCCCCGTCGATCCATCTGGTACCAGCGGTCTCTTTGTGCAGTCTGGCCACCGAAGGGGTATCCGGTTCCACTCCGATCACCAGCGCCGCCGTGGCCCGGCCCGCCGCGATCAGGTTCCGTGCCGCGGCCACGGCGTCCAGCCCGCTCGAAGTGCCGTTGCACAGCGTCAGATTCGGGCCGTGTATGCCGTGCTCGATGGCGACCCAGGCCGCTGAGACGGCGCTCGACAGGTGCGGTACGCGCATCGGGCTGACATCCCTGCTGCAACCGGCAGCGATCGTCGAGACGGAGTCGCATACCGGGTCCAGGTTGCCGAAGTTGCTGGAGACGACCACCGCCGCACCGTCGAGTTCCGGCGCGCCCAGTAACCCGGCGTCCTCAAGTGCTCGGTGCGCCACCCGCACCGCGAACCGCGACGACCGGTCCTTGTGACGCATCCCCCGCCCGGCCAGCGCGGTCGCCGGGTCGAAATCGGGTCCCGCCACCGCCCAGGCCACACCGGTGATCGCGGTCCGCATGGCAGCCGAAGTGCTCATCGCGCGGCCCCTTCCACGATCGCCACGGCGTTGATCCCGCCCATACCGACGGCGTGAACCTGCGCGGTGGCGAACGGCCCGGTGGCCGACTGACCGGATACGATCCGCAGCTCCCCCACTTCCTCGATCGGGTCGGTGAGATCGCTGACCGGGGGCAACGTCCGGGAACGGATCGCCTCAAGAGCCACGACGAGGTTGAGGAGCCCGGCCCCACCGGAAATATGGCCCATGCCGCCTTTGATACCGGTGACGAGCGGGCCGGGATCGGTGGCTTTGAACGCTTCTTTCAGCGCGACCGCTTCGGCCAGGTCACTTTGGTGCGTGCCACTTCCGTGCACGATCACCAAGTCGATGTCGTCAGGAGCGACCGATGCGCGGTCGTGGGCCTCCTCGATCGCCCGCGCGATACCAGCGGGATCCGGTGCCGTCGGATGCGACGCGTCGCAGTTCATGCTCACACCCCGGACCCGGCCGTGTATCCGGCCGGGGTGCGTACCGGCTCGCCGCAGCACCACCGCCACCGCGCCCTCGCCCATGATCATGCCGCGACGGGACCGGTCGAACGCGCGGATCGTGTCCGGCGGCGGGAACTGGATCCGGTCGAACCCACCGAACGAGCTCTCGGTGATCGAGTCGGTGCCTGCCACCACCACGGTGTCCGCTTCTCCGAGGTCGATCAGGTCAGTGGCCATCCCGAGCCCGTACAGCGAAGCCGCGCAGGCGCTGGTGATGGTGTGCACGTTGTGCAGGCCGAAGGCGGAGTGCAGAGCCGAGGTGAAGTGGAGATCGGCGGGAGACAGGCGGCCATCGTGCTGCCACCAGAGTTCGGCGGTCCTCATCTCCCGGTGCGTGGTCCCGACCAGTACCGGCAGCCCGGGCTCTGGTTCCGGCAGGCCCGCGTCGGTCAGGGCCTCCCGGACAACGCGGACGAGCCAGCGTGTCGCCCGGAGGGGTTCATCCACACCAGGTCGCACCCGGTCCGGCACCTCATACGCCGCCGCCGCGCGGTACTTGGACGCGTCGAACCTCGAGAGCGGTGCCAGGCCCGACTGTCCGGAACACAACGCGCGGTGGATACCGGTGACGGTGTCCCCCAGTGCGCATACCGCGCTCATCCCGACGATCTCCCAGCTCATGTCCTGCCCTCCGGACTGCCGACGGGGCCGCCAGGCTGGCGGCGGAGCCGGAAGCGGGCCAGCTTGCCGTTGGCGGTGACAGGGAGTTGGTCGATGATCTCGACCCGGGACGGCCTCTTGTACGGGGCCAGGGCGGCGCGCAGTGCCGACTTCACCGCCTTGCGGGCCTCGTCCGGGTGGGCCGGTTCCCGCGCTACGACGTACACCGTGGCCTGTTCGAGCCCGGTGGGATCCGTGCTGCCCACGACCGCGCAGTCAGCGACCTCGGCGACTCCTCGGACCACGCGCTCGATCTCGGCTGGCGCGATCTTGTATCCGCCGAGCAGAAGCATGTCGTCGGCGCGGCCGACGTGGCAGATGTCGCCACCGGCCGCGCGGAAGGCGATATCACCCGTGTAGACGCCGCCGTCGGCGAACACGCGGGCGGTGTCCTCAGGCCGGTTGAGGTAGCCGAGCGCGGCCGACTCCGTGGTGAGGTGCAGCCGACCGGGGATCTCATCGCCAACCGGCCGCCCGGCGTCATCGCGAATGGTCGCGGTCACTCCGGGAACCGGGAAACCGATCGATCCAGGACCGGTGGCCCTCCCCCGCCCCACGACGGCCGCCACGACCGTGTGCAGGGCCTCGGTGGCGCCGAACCCGTTGATCAGCGGCACGTTGAACGCTACGGCGATACGGGTCGCCAGTTCAGCTGGCAGATGCTCCCCGGTGGCCACGGCCAGTCGTAGCGAGCCGGTCTCGATCGCCTTGCCCTGCTCCGCGAGATTGAGCAGGCCAGCGTAGAGCCGGGGCACGGAGAACAGCACGGTCGGCCGGAATTCGTCCAGCGCCGCCGCCACGCTGTAGGCGTCCGCCTGCCCGTCGAGCAGCACTGAGCTCGCGCCCGCCGCGTACGGGTGCAGCAGCGAGTTCCCGAATCCGTAGCCGAACGACAGTTTCGCCGTGGACAGCACGACGTCGTCCGCGGTGAGCTCCAGCATGCTGCCGACGCCGCGCAGGATCGCGCGCACCGCCCGCAGGCAGTGGCGTACGCCCCGGGGCCTGCCGGTGCTGCCGGAGGTGTACTGAACCAGCAGCTCATCGGTTTCGCGGAACCCGGCAGGCGGGAGCGTGGACTGGCCCGCGGGTACGGGGCCGAGTTCGGTGAGCAGCCCGACGCGCCCGGCCGCCCGCCTCTCCGCGTCGATCTCGCTCAGCTCGGCCCGCAAGCCCGCAGCCTGCTCTGGGGCGACGTTCAGCTCGGCGAACTCCGCCTCGCTGTCCCGCACGATGAAGCCGATGTCCGCAGGCCGGAGCGTCGGGTGGAGCACGATGGGCACGCAGCCGTGCCACCATAAGCCGAGTACGGCGGTAATCGCTGCGATGCAGTCGTCGGAGACGGCGACCGCACGGCAGCCAGGCCGCACCCCGGCAGCCCGCAGGCGCCCGGCGTACTCCGTCACCGCACCCCGCATGTCGGCGTAGGTGACCTCACCGATTCGACGGTCGACGCCGCAGCGCCGACCACCGGCATGGCCGAGGAGCAGCAACTCGACCGGGTTCGCAGTTCCGGTGGCCGGATTCATGGCACCCGCGGCCGGTCGCGAAGCAGCCGCATCACGTCACCGACACTGTCCATCTTCGCGGCATCCGCCGGGGTGAACTCCTCGCCGCAGGTACGCTCCAGCGCCACGATGAATTCCGCTTTATGGAGCGAATCCATCCCGAGTTCCTCATAAAATGACGTGTCGATACCGACATCGGCAACGTCGACCTCCAGGACGCCTGCTACCAGCTCCTGCACATCCCGGTCGGTTAACACGGCGTCCTCTTCTCTCTCGCAGATTCGTCATGGGAGCATGTTGGCGACTGTCTGGTCAACTGAGTGCGCGGGCACCCAGGTCATTTTTTGACTTTTCTTATCGCTTCGGTGACGAGCGACTCACTTGTCACCTTTCCGCCTTGCAGCAGCGAGACACGCACATCGGCGGAGCGCTCATTCATCGTGTCGAGCTTGGCTTCGGCGCACACGTCTCCAGGACGCGTCACCGCCAGATATTTAACGTCCAGCCGGGTCGTGGCGAACATCATGTCGTCCTCCAGGAGGCTGTACATGACGAACCCGGCGGCCTGGTCGTGAATGCTGGAGACATGGCCGCCGAAGGCCACATTCGGTTCCACACAGAGATCATCGGGAATATGAAAGTTGACCACGACGGCCCCGGCTCGCCATTTCATCGCGACGACCTGGAGTGACAGGCGCGCCACGAAGGCCGGAATCGGGATGGTGCCAGCGGCTATCTGGTCGAGCATCTTCTGCCGCATCGTCATGGCACCTGATCGAGAGGATCCGTCCACGGGTGCTCCCACCTTCGCTGTCATGCCTTCCTTGTCATGAAGCCGGACTGTCCCGGTCGGCGCGGTTGCGGCGCGCGATGAGCCAGACGAGCGCGGATGCCAGCACGAAAGCCGTCACCACCACGACCAGCCCGAGCATCATGTCGATCCGCAGTGCCGGATAGCGCAAGGCCGTCAGGTCTCCACGAAAGTCCCTGAAGAAGGCCAGTCCGATCACGGCCACGCCCAGCGATGATCCGAGCTGCTGCGCTGTGGAAAGCACCCCGGAGACCGCCCCGGAATCGTCGTTCCGAACACGAGCCAGCACGAAGTTCAACAACGGACCGAGTACCAGGCCCAGACCCAGGCCGGTGAACACCATTGTTGGTGCCATCACCCATCCGAAATTCCGCCCCGAGCTGTTCCAGTCGATAGCGGCGATCATGCACGCACTGCCGACGGCGCACACGACACAGCCGGCGAGAATGGTGCGGGGCGCATTGAATCGTGACACGATGCGCGCCGACCACAAGGAAGTGATCGTGCTTCCCACCGCGTACGGCGCCATCGCCACGGCCGTCGCGAGCGCGCCGTAACCAAGGCCGTACTGAATAGTGATGGAGAAGTAGAGGAAAAAGGGCACTACCGCGGAGAAGTACACCAGGTACAGGGCCAGGGCCAACCGGAAAGCCGGATCGGTCCACAGACCCGGCCGTAGCAACGGAAACCTGCCCTGCCGTTCCAGCGCTGACTCAAGCCAGAGAAAGACGGCCAGCAGCACAGGCGTGCACATGAGCAGCAGCCATCCCCACAACGGCCAGCCCTGATCACGGCCGATCGTGAGCGGCACCAAGAGCGCGACCAGCAGCAGGACGACGGTGAGCGAGCCCGCGTAGTCCAGCCGCAGGCGCAGTCCCTTTTGCGCTGGCACCATACGGGGTGCCAACGCCACCAGAACGACACCGACGGGGACGTTGATCAGGAAGATCGGGCGCCACTGCAACCCGGCGACATTCGCCGCGATGAGCAGCCCGGCGATGATCGGGCCTGCGATCGTGGCGCCGCTCACCACCGCTCCGAGCAGCGCGAACGCGCGCCCTCGCCGTTCCGCGGAAACCGCGATGTGCAACGTCGCGATGACCTGCGGATACAGCACAGACGCCGAGAGGCCCTGCCACACCCGACTGGCGATGAGCTCCCCCGGACTCTGCGCCAGGCCGCAGGCGAGGCTCGCCAGGGTGAAGGACGCGGCGCCGATCATGAACATGCGCCGCCTGCCGTACAGGTCCCCCAGCCGTCCACCGGTGATGAGTATCACCGCGTAAGCGACCACATAGCCCGCGACCACCAGCTGCACGTCCGGCACGCTGGCCCCGAGACCTCGCTGAAGGCTCGGGATCGCGACGTTCACGATCGAGGTGTCGGCGAGCAGCATGAAGGCGGCGCCGAGCACGAGCGCCGCGGCCTTTTTCTCCGTCGGCAGGAACCGTTGGTCGGACACCAGCGCAGGCGGCGCCACTGAGCGGCTCATCCGAGGGCTCCGTGCGTCAGGAGCCGGTTCCGGCGGACCTTCATCGTGCCGGTGAGCGGAAACTCCTCCCACGGCCGGTAGTCGACCCCGGTGTCTTCCGGCAGCCCGGCTTTGCCGCGGGCGCGCTGCCATCGGTCTTCGTCTATCGGCTTGCCGTCGACCGTGGCCGCCACCGCCCTGACCGTCCCGTCCATGGCGATGATCACGACCTCGGCCAGTTCCGGCAGTTCGTCGAGCAGGATGTCCTCGGCGCGCAGGGTGCTGGGCACGCCGGGGACCTGGTCCACTCGCCGGTCATACAGCTCCAGGTGCCCGTCGGCGCGGAGCATGCCGATGTCGGCCATGGGCCACCAGGTGTCACGGCCGGGTAGCGGTGCACGGCCGATCATCGATTCGGCCCGGGCGGGGGTGCGTACTTCGATGTTCCCGGGTGTGTCGGCCGGAAGCTCCGATCCGGCGTGATCCACGATGCGGATCTCCATGCCGGGGAGCGGCGCGCCCACATCACGGGAGTTCAGCCGCCCCGGCTCCCGGATCTCGGAACGGGTGGTCACCAGCAGTGTCACCGGGCCGGTCTCGGTCTGCCCGTACGCCTGGATGAATGTCGGGTTCGGATGGTCCGATGCCTCAAGAAGTGTCCGCAGCGTCCGAGGGTGAATCGCGTCGAAACTGCTGACATAGCGCTTTACCGAGCTGAACGGATTCGGCGTCTCGCGCGCCAGCGCTTCCCAGCGCAGGAACATGTTGGGCTGAGCTTCCAGAGTCTCCGGCCGGTACCGCAGGAGTGCCTGGCGCACAGAGGTCAGGTCGGGGGAGGTGATACTGAGGAACGGCACTCCTGTATTGAGCACCGTGAGCAGCCCGGACGCCATCCGTACATGCACGAAGGACAGGCACTTCGCGCTGATCCCGGCGTAGTTGAGCGATTGCACCACGCCCATCTGGGGGGCTACGTGGGCGTACAGGGAATCCACCGTGTGCACGAGGAGCTTGGGTTTCCCGGTGGTGCCGGAGGAATGCGTGATGAGGGTCGGGTCCGTGCCGGGACGGCGGGTGACCTGGTGGGTTGCCGACTCGCTGAGCTCGACCGCTCCGGCCAGTGCGGCTTCGGGCGTGAGCGTGAGGACGCGGGAGACGATCTCGCCCAGTCGGTCCTGCCAGGGACGCAGGACCGCGGCGCCCTCGGCATCGGTCAGGAAATAGGGCTGCTGGAGTTCCTTGAGGCAGTACAGGAGATCGGCCGGATCCATTTTCACCGACAACAGCGCGGGCAGCGCACCGATGCGAACAACGGCGCACTGGATCGCCTGGATATCCAAGTGATTGGATTTGACCACGGCGACCACAGCGCCCGGCCGCACCCCGGCACCCCACAACCGGTCGGCATAGTCCGCGACCACGGCCGCGAAGTCGCTCACCGTGTTCGGTGTGCGGCAGGCCGAGGCCCATGACGTGTCCGCACGCAGGGTGGTCTCACCATGGTGTTCAGCGGCACTTTCCGGCAGTAAGCCAAGATCTGCGATAGGGGGCACGGCATCCTCTCCGTTATGACCACTCATTCGAGGCGGAACGATCCGGTGTCCCGCGCATGGAAAACCAGGGCGAGTCCACCGTCGGCTGGTCGACGACGCACAGGTCCGCACGCCCGGCCAGGACGATCACGTTGACGTCGGATGCGGAGATCGATCCCGCCGCTATCACAGCGATCTCGTTCTCGCGCCCGACCTGGTTCCGGATCCGGTCCGCGTACACGTCCCGGTCGGTCGGCGTCCCGGCACAGACGTGCACCGCCGTCGCGCCGCGCGCGGCGAACTCGTTCGCGATCTCGGCCGCCGCATCGATACCGTCCCTGCCCGGGTCCCACTGCGCCGGTGAGATGCGCAGGCTGACCGGCCGCTCGGCCGGCCACACAGCGCGGATCGCGCCGAACACCTCAAGCGGGTAGCAGAGCCGGTCCCGCAGCGAGCCGCTGCTCCCACCCCGCTCGTCGGCAGACGGGGGCAGAAACGAGGAGAGCCAACTGCCGTACGCGCAGTCCAGTTCCAGCAGGTCGAACCCGGCGGCGGCGCGCCGGGCCGCGGCGGCGAACTCGCGTTGCAACTCGCCAAGGGACTTGGTGGAGCCGTCAGGGCCGTAGTAGCCGAGTTGCACGCCGATCTTCGCCAGCGAATTCGCGTGGACGAAATCCACAACCCGCCGCCATCCGGCCGTCTGTTCCCCGGTATACAGTCCGGCACCGCCGGGGGTAGCCGTGCCCGTAGCGGAGACGGACACCGGCCCGGTCATCACCAGCCCGGCCTCTCCCGGTGCCTCCTCGCCCCGGTACACCAGTTGGAGGTCATCCGGCACACCGTCGCGGGTGTGGAGCACCTCGCCAGGGGAGACCACGACGCGGTTGACCAGGTCCAGACGGCCGAGGGCGAACGGCTGGAGCATCGGTGGGCTCACCTGGCCGCCCGCCGAGCCTGCGAACCACCGCTCCGCCCGGGCGATGAACTCGGGGTCGCGTCGGCGCAGGCTGGCGTAGGAAACCCGGCGGCTGCGGGTCAGGAGGTTCACCGCGAACTGCTGCGGATCCTGGTGGGTGTACTGGTCGATGTTCTCGAACCACTCCCGGCTGGCCTGCGCGGCGCGCTGGAGGGACAGGACCGCCGGGCGGCGCCCAGCCTCGTACGCGGCCAGTGCCGCTCTCGCGCTCGGCTGCTCGTGCAGGCTGTTGGCCAGGGTTGACGCGTCGTCCATCGCGAGCTTGGTGCCCGAGCCGATGGAGAAGTGCGCCGTATGCGCCGCGTCGCCGATCAGCACGACGTTTCGATGCCGCCAGGTCTCGCACCGCACCGTGGGAAAGCGCAGCCAGCGCGAGTTGTTCCGGTACAGCTTGTGCCCGTCCAAGATGTCCTTGCACAGCTCGGCGATGATTCCTATCGACCGTTCGTCGCTTTCCCCCGGCGCGAGCTGTGAAGTGGCGGCATCAGCGAACCCGGCCGCGCGCCAGGCGCTTTCGGACAACTCCAGTATCAGAGTGCTGGCATGACGGGAGTTCGGGTAGGCGTGCACCTGTATGGCCCCGCCCGGTGTGTCCACCACGTAGAACTTGAACGAGTCGAGTTGCAGGTCGGTGCCCAGCCAGATGTACCGGCATTTCCCGTTCTGCACCGTGGGCCGGAAGGTCTTCGCGTACCGCTCCCGGATCAGGGAGTTCGCCCCGTCAGCGGCCACCACGAGGTCATGGTCAGCGGCGACGGCATCCACATCGGTGATCTCGCTTCCATAGCGCACCTGAACGCCGAGTTGAGCGCAGCGCCGCTGCAGGGTCGTGAGCAGGCCAGCGCGGCTCATCGCGGCGAACCCGTTCCCGCGGGCCGTGAACGTGGTGCCACGGTAGTGCACATCGATGGCGTCCCACCGGGCGAGTATCGGCCGCATCTCGGACACGACGGCCGGATCAGCGCGCTCAATCCCGCCCAGCGCCTGGTCGGACAGCACCACTCCGAACCCGAACGTCTCATCGGGTGCGTTCCGCTCCCAGACGGTGATCTCATCCGCGGGGCCAAGTTGACGGGCTAACACACTGAAGTACAGCCCGCCGGGACCACCACCGATCACAGCGATGCGCACCTCGACCTCCCGTGCACCGGGCGCCCCTGCGGACTTTCCTCACCGCACCGGCGCTGTGCGCCCGGCGAACGCCCAAGGAACGGCCGGAGGCGTGCGGATGGATCGTCCTGGATATGCGACGGCGAGTTCATCTACGCTCCGCGGACCGGAGACGAGGCGGCCGACGACGCCAGAATGTCCTCGATCATCTGTGGCGGGACGGTGGCATCATCGAACCAGCGGCCGCCGAGCGGCCGGGGAACCGGCATGATCTGGTCGTTCGTATAGGCCAGGACCTTGCGGTTGTAGTTACGGATCTCGTCCCGGAGGTCGGCCGGCAGCTTCTTGTCGAGTCGCAGCGCGCTTTCCATTTCCCCGAGCAGCGCCCGTGTCTCGTCAATGGTTTTGAGAACGGCCTTGCAGAACCCGGCCGGGAGCACCCCGTACTCGCCCTTGATCTCCACCAGGCGAGTGATCGCCTCGTAGGAGACGTCCTGAAGCTGGCGCCTGTCCAGCCAGCGCGTATCGTAGTTAAGCCGCCGGTACCACAGTGGCTCGACCATGGCCTGGCGGTGTTCTTCCAGCGTGCGGTGGTGGATACGGTAGCCGTGTTTCTCCGGTTCTTCGAAGAACTGGGACCCCGGGTCGAGGAACGGCACCATCGGGCAAATGAGCGGAAGGGCGGCCCACCCTCCGAACTTGCGTATGAGTCGCTCGCAGTACGCGATCGTATCCATCACCGATTGCCGGTCCTGGTACGGCATACCGATGAAGAACCAGATCATGATGCCTTTCACGCCGTAATCCAGGGCGCGCGGAATCCATTCCTCCATCTGCTCCATGGTGTAGTTCCCGCGACCGGCCGCCTTGCTTATTTTCAGGTCGTGGGACTCCGGGGAGAGCATGATATAGGAATCTGTTGACTCGCCCATCTTCTTGAGGATGTCGGGCGGCGTCAGACTGAACTGCTCGAAGTGGACGCTCTTGTATCCGAGCTCTTTCACGGCATCCAGATACTGGTGCATCCGCGTTCTGTTCTCGGAATAACATTGAAGCGCGTATATCGAGGTGCGCTTCGCTGCCTCTCGCATGGTGCGGAGCTCTTCGACAACGAGGTCGTTGTCCTTCTGTACCAGAGTCTTGCGGACGCCCATGATGTTGCGGTAGGCGAACCGTGACCCGCCGCACCAGCCACAGTCATGCGCGCACCCGGTGTTGGGCAAGGTCATGATGAGCTTGGACGCTGACGGCCCTCCGTCGGCCACCTCGCGGTAATACGACCAGTCGTTGCGCACATTGTTGTAGTTGCTGTCCGGCGTGTGCGAGAAGCCGGTGGATTGGACCTCTCCATCGACCTTGTACAGCAGATTAGGGATGGAACGAAAGTCCCTGTTGCCTTGCTTGACCCTGGCGACCAGCTCCGTGACCGGGTCGAGGGTGTCGTAACCCTGAACGACGACATCGACACTCGGGTACTCAATCAGCTGCTTCGCATAGTAGGTCGCCGAGATGCCACCGAAGATGGTGAGCGCTTCGGGGTGCACTTCCTTCACGAGGGCCGCGAGTTCGACCGAGCCGTGACAGTGCGCCATCCAATGGAGGTCGAACCCGAAGATCGGCGCCTCGAAGCGGGCGAGTAATCGCCTGACATCTATTTCGGGATGCATGAGCATCAACGAGGCGACATTCACGATCTTCGTGTCGAACCCGCAGTCGGCCAGCCGCTGCTTTATCGAGAACCAGCCAATTGGATAAATCTCATAGACCGATGTGACATTGACACTGTCGCTGTCGCTCAGATAGGCGAACAGCATGTCGTCGCGCTCGCGGAAGTCGTATACGCTGGGCGCGTGTAATAAGAAGAGATCGGCCTCAAGTCGCGACACTGACGACTGATCCGTTATAGTCATTCGCGCCCTCCCATGGCTCTGTTTGCCCAGCAGGGTTCACCATGGTTTCTTCCATCTGAAAGGTTTGTCAAGGGTCAGTCGACCAGCATCATAATCGATCTTGATTTGCTACTTCCCGGCCTGCGCCGATGCCGCCAATAAAGTCGATCAGGAGCTCATTAAGTACACCGTACACATGGTGGGACGGCTCGCCCATTGTGGCGTCTTAGGGCAGTTTGTCACCGTGGGATAAACGGAATGATTGAGTCCATGCGGCGGTCATCGAGTGAACTGGCGCCGCCACCTGATCGCCAGCAAGTGGAACTACAGCCACTGTCCAGGCAAGACCGGGAAAGCCGCCTAGTTCAGGAGATGAACTTGCTGTGTTCGACTGCGGTCACGCCGAAGATCACCGGAGCATTGTGCAGTCCGTCCTGCGTGTCGCAGACATCGCCATCCTCAACGCCGCTCCTACCCCCTGCGGACATCGACCGCATCGAGCGTCTCCCGATGCGGGAGATCATCTGCTGTTCAACCGCACCGGCGCCAACGCCAAGGCCACCAAGGAGCAACGGGGCTATCTCGAAGACGACGGCTGGCAGGTGTTCACCACCACCATCCCGCATTGGCAGGTTTACGCCCAGTCGATGCTCCAGCCCGTCACCGCCAAAGGATCGGCCTACGACGAGTTGATCACGGAAATGATCGACCGTGGTCTCTCCTCCCGAAGAAGGGCGCCGCGTAATGAGCAAGGGCGATAGCACCTCCGCCCTGCGTGCTCGACGCTCGCAGCAGCAGAGCGCGTTGGCTCGTCGGCAGTCTGCCCCGCCTCACAGCACGAGCCGTCCTGCCGACCTTGTCATCACCGCCGACATGATTCCCGCCCCAGAGTCAGTCGACGCCTCTGGCAATCTGACTCCAGACGAGATCCAAACCGACGACGTCCTTCTGGCGTCAGCGGGGCGTTGGGATGTCCCGCCATATCAGCCCCTCGAGGTACCCGCTCCGAGCGTCCATCACAGGCGTCATGAGGTGTGCTGTGACGCCGTATTTACGGCGATCGTGCACAGTCTCTTGGTTGCACGCGTGAGGGCGACATACAGGTCGCGCTCACCGCCGGGGCGGGCTGCGGCGATCTCCTCCGGGGCGACGACGACGATCGCGTCGAACTCCAGGCCGCGGGCTTCGGAAGCCGGCACGAGGCGGGCCCACCGCTCGACATCGGCCGACGCCAATTCCTTGACCCGGTCGTCCGCGCAGATCACGGCGAGCAGGTCGCCCGGGTGCGCTGCCACCTGCCTCCGAAGCTCCCCAGCCACGGTGGTGGCAAGGGAGTGCGGGCAGCTGGCGAGGTGGCGGGGAGGAACGCCGTGGCGAATCGACCGGCTCGGCGTCTGACCGGGGGCGATCCGCGCCAGCAGGCCGTGGGTGCTCGCCAGGATCTCCTGGGTCGTGCGGTAGCTCACGGTCAACGTGTGCAGGGAGAACCGGTTGCCGAGATGCGGCCCCAGTGCCTGGGACCAGTCGCTTGCCGCCGTCGCAGGGCCCGCCTGGGCGAAGTCACCCACCAGCGTCATCGACCTGGTCGGACACCGACGCATCACCATCCGCCACTGCATAGCGGTCAGCTCCTGAGCCTCATCAACTACGACGTGCCCGAACGACCGCTCCGGCAGCCCGTCCACCAGGGCCGCCGCCTCATCAAGCAGCGGCACATCGGCATCCGTCCACGGGGCATCAGGCGAACGCACCGGCCGGGACTGTTCGTCGCGGGCGAGCGAGGGCAGGTGCCTGGCCAACGTGCGAGCGTCCGCCAGCAGGGTCCGCACGACCACGTCGGGCGTCAGCGGCGGCCAGAGGGCCTCCACCGCACGGTCGACGTGGGCGTCGCCCGAGAGGTCCGCGCGGACGGCGTCCGCGTCGAACACCTCGGCCGGATCCGCGGCCGGCGCGTCGTCGAAGCCGAGAGCCCGCAGATCGGCTTCGGCCGCGGCATCGAGATCCAGGCCCGTGCTCTCGGCGATCTCGGCGTCGATATGTTCGAGGGCCTCGACGGCGTCGCGCTCCAGGGCATCCGTGACCGCGCCGATCAGGTGCTCCTTGAACACCTCCCGCGCCCGGTTGTGCGCCAGACCGCTCGCCACCGCCGCCTCCCGCGCCGCCGCGACATCTACGTTCTCCAGCCGGACCCACTGCTGCCCCACCCGGACCGCGAAGCAGCCGACAGGTGCCTGCCGGGAGCGCACCAGGCCCGCGAGCGCCTCGGCCAGCGCGGAACTCCCCTTAAGGCGCGCGACATCCAACGACTCCACACCGGCGGGCTCCACCCCGGCCAGCTCCGCGCACGTCGCCAGGAGCACGTCGTTCTCCCCCAGCGAGGGGAGCACCTGGGAAACATAGTCGAGTAACCGCGCGTTCGGCCCGAGCACCAGCACACCGCGCGCGGCCACTCCCGGGAACGCGTACAGCACATACGCCGCCCGGTGCAGCGCAACCACGGTCTTGCCCGTCCCGGGGCCGCCCTGCACCACCGTCACCCCCCGATGCGGGGACCGGACGATCGCGTCCTGCTCCACCTGCAACGTCGCCACCGCCGCACGCATCCGCCCCGTGCGCTGCGCCTCCAGCGCTTCCGTTAGCGGACCATCACCGACGATGTCACCGACTGCGGCCGACGATCCGTCCAGTAGCTCGTCGCTCACCGCACGTACCGCACGGCCCTCGACTCGCAGATGACGCCGGCGCCGCAGCCCCATGGGGTGGACGGTCGTCGCCTCGTAGAAAGGCCGCGCCGCGTCCGCTCGCCAGTCGACGAGCAGTGGCAGGTCCCGGTCATCCACATGCAGGCCGAGCCGTCCGATGTGCAGGACGGTTCCGTCCGCGCCATCAACCCGGCCGAACGCCAACCCCTCCTCGGCCCCCTCCAGCCGACGAACCTGACGTGCCAGACGCTCTGCGGCCACATCGCGCGCGTATACCTCGCCCGCGCTGTCGGCCGATGACTTCAGCACATCCGCCAGCTGGGCCCGTGCATCCGCCAATCGCTCATCGAGCAGCCGGTACATGGCGGCCACATGGGTTTGCTCCACCTCGACCTGTCCTGCTGCACCCTCATTGGCCTGGGACAAAACTAGCCTTCCCCTCGACTCGGCCCTCCACTATGCAGCCAAATTTCCTTGAAAGTAAGGCTTGACTTACTTGTCCGGGTCAGCCGCCGCGGCCGGTCCGCCACCACAGCTCGGGTCTGGGCGGCCTTCGGGCACTGTTGGATATGAGGAGCCGACCGGGCTTTCATCCGGCCTGAAGAGATTCGAGCTCAGGGAGGCTCAGCACTTCGCCGCCATGCCACAGACCCTGCCCAGGCGGCTGGCGCAGCTAGCCCCACCCGGACACCGCCCATCGGCGTGTCGTTATCGCCGCTGAAGCGGCACCAACCTCCTGAGACGACACATCTGAGTGGCAGAGGTGGGCATCGGTTCAGGCCGCCGCCCGCCTCGCCCAGGGTGGCAAGAAGTACCGCGCGGCTGGCTACGCCCAGCTTGACCGCTTGCTCATCGCCTCCTCGATGAGGGCGTTGTAGCGACGCGCTGCCTCTTCGGCGACAGGATCGAACCTGGCGCGCAAGGCCAAACCCTCCTCGTCCCAGTCATTCCAGCCGAGCACGGGCGCGGCCAGATCCAACAGGCCGAGGAAGACCGCGCCGACCCGCGTGATCCAGTAGGCGCGTTGCACGTGCAGCCCGTCGAAGTCGTAGGCGAACTTGCCAGATTCAAGGTCCCCGTACAGCAGCATCGACTGCATGAGGCTGGGGTGCCCGCCGGCGTTCGAGAGCATCGCGAACGCGGGATATCCCCGACCTCTGTGAAGTGCGTATCGAACAACTGCTGGCGATTTGGCTTCGCCACTCGGGGGTAGCCACGCTGCACCCACAGGGCATCCAGGTCGCGCTGCAACGTCGCCTTGATCTTCCGCCCCCGGACCGCATTCTCGCTAAGCTGAGGGTCACCGGAAGTCTTGGCTGCTTGATACCAGTGATCCTCGCCCCTGCCGAAGATGTCGATCGTGTCCATCGTCAAAGCGAACGCACGCGCCTTCATCGACCCTTCAGCCCCGTTGACCAGCCACGACGCGAGAGCCTGCGTCTCATGGAGATGCCGCAGTTGCGACAGCGCCGTGGTCGAGGCCCACGCCTCGAACAGGGCATTTGCTGCGGCCGCCGACTCGGCGCCGTTCGCCAGAAACGAAAGGCCAAAAGCTCTGCGGGCGTGGGCTGTTCGTCGGTCATGAACGCAGGCTCGCACAGTCAGCGTCGGGCGCGTTACTGAGTAAGGCGCCCCGCGTCCTCGTGCTATCTTCCGCTGGCTCGGCCTTGGGGCCGACCCCGATCCTCGGACTGACGGTCCGCTACGTCGACCCGTACACCGACCAGCACGCCCAGGCACAACCGCGTCGCCGGTCTCTGACCGCCAACTCGACCCAGGCTCGGACCGCCGCGCGGCCGGGCCTCACTTCTGATCACGCCAAGTTGAAGTTCCCAACTGTCTGGCCAACTGGCCTATCTCGCAGTGGGGTTGAACAACGCGCAGCGCACTGCGGCACCCGTAGGCCCCAGCCAAGCCCTCGTAGACGAAGCAACTCCGCGAGATGAGGCGGTGCCTGGCCGGGTACGCGAGCGAGAACCCGCGTACATAGCCACAGTCTCAGTACCCGTTGCGATCATGAGGGGTCTGTCGGATCCAGCGTTGCGGGAGCAGATCCAGCGGGCGACGAACATGGCCGAGGCCTACAACGGGTTCACCAAGTGGCTGCACTTCGGCAACGCCGGCTGGCTGGCCAGCCACGACCCGGAACTGCAGGACAAGGCGGTCAAGTTTCTCGATTTCGTCGCCGCCAGTGTGGTCTTCTCCACCACCATCGACATGACCCGCACCCTGCGCCGGATGACCCGTGAGGGCTGGAGCCTGAACGTGAGCGACCTGGCGGTGCTCAGCCCCTATCGGCGCGAGAACGTGCTCTGCTTCGGCGACTACACCACTGACCAGCTCCACATACCCCCGCCCGCCTACAATGCGACGCTTCACGCCCCCACCGACGAAACAGCCGTACGACGTCCGGGCTCCATAATCAACTAGCGGCGGCAGAGGGGATGACGCCACGCGCTTGTGGTAGGCGTCGCCGTTCGGAAGCCGAGGCGACAGACAATCCCGCTTCCATCTCCCGTTCAACCGTATACCGCACGGGGGATCTTGCCGCAAGGCCCCCATATGCGGCGAATATGGCCCTCCGCGTGACGAGACGCGGCAGGAAAACCTGGGAGTGAACATGCGGGTGCTGTTGTCCACGATCGGCTCGCGAGGAGAGGTCCAGCCAGTGATTGGCCTGGCCCTGCGGCTGCAGGAGCTGGGACAGGAAGCTGTGGTGTGCGCACCGCCTGATTTCCAGGAGTGGGCGGAGTCACTGGGCATCACCTATGTTCCGGTCGGCCCGGAACTACACACTACGGCGAAGCGGCCGGCAGGGACCGTGCCCACGCCCGAGCAGCGACGACAGATGATCGAGGGCACGGTTGCGGATCAGTTCGCGGTGGTGGGTTCGGCCGCCGAGGGATGCGATGTGATCGTGGCAGGCGGTGCTCTGGCGGTCGCGGCTCGCTCGGTGGCCGAACGGCGAGGCATCGGCTATGTGTACGCCGCGTTCGCGCCCATGACGCTGCCGTCCCCGCACCACGCGCCGCCCGTGTTCGGATTGCTGGGAGACAAGCCGACGGACGGCACGATCGACAACCAGGCCCTATGGGCCCAGGACGCACAACGCTGGAATGTCATGTGGGGCGCGGCTCTCAACGCGCAGCGCGAGGCTACCGGGCTCGCCCCGGTCAGCGACGTCAGGCGCCACATCTTCACCGACGCCCCCTGGCTCGCCGCCGATCCCATCCTGGCACCGTGGCCCGAGCCATCGGAGCTGGACGTACTGCAGACCGGGGCATGGACGCTCACGGACCACCGCCCGCTCCCGCCCAGGCTGGAAGAATTCCTCGACGCCGGCGAGCCGCCGATCTACTTCGGATTCGGCAGCGTGCGCGCCCCCGAGGGCATCGCCCGGACGATGATCGCAGCCGCCCGCGCACTCGGCCGCCGCGCAGTCCTCGCCCGCGGCTGGGCCGACCTCTCTCTCGACGAGGCCGAGCCCGACTGCCTGGTGATCGAAGAGGTGAACCATCAGGCACTGTTCCGGCGAGTCGCCGTGGTCGTGCACCACGGAGGGGCCGGCACCACCACCACGGCCGCCACAGCCGGGACGCCCCAAGTGCTCGTCCCCCAGATGTTCGATCAGTTCTACTTCGCTCACCGCGTCCATCAGCTCCAAATCGGCAGCGCCCACCCAGGCAGCAACCCGACGACCGACTCCCTCACCACAGCGCTGCGACGCGCCCTCGCCCCCCAGACGGTTCAGACCGCCCATACCCTGGCAAGCCAGGTTCGCACCGATGGTGCACTGGCCTCAGCCCGTCGACTGATCACCAAGCAGGACTAACCCACCCACAGCCCGCTCACGGGCACCGCCTTTCCGGCCAGCCAGCACCTGTCACATCCATCATCACTCTCCGTATTCAATGGCAGGCCAAGGCGCTCATCAAACAGGCCGGGCGGCTTTGGAGCAGGGGCTGCTGTTCAAGCGGTACTTGAACCCGGAGCGGATCAACCCGCGGATGTCGACCCCGACTTCGACGACCGTCAGCGCGACAAGATGGTGCGCTACGTCACCGAGAGGGACGGGGGCGAGTTCACCGCCATGGTGAACACGTTCCTTGCACTGCCGTACCACCGCATCAACGAGATGTCGGTCAAGGCCGCGCGCCGGGCACAGTTGGGCGAGGCGATCAGCTGTCCATCTGCTGGAAGCGCGCTTCGGCGAAGGAGAACGCGGTTGGTCGTACCGCGAAGGGCTGCCGGAAGGCGTGGTTCAGTTGTGCGGTCAGGCAGATGGCGAAGGCCACGGCCGCTCCCACGAAACACAGGCCCACCAGGTTGCGGGGTTTGTCGATCAATCCCAGGATCGCTGGGAAGGCGATCAGGAAGCCACCGGCGACCACCAGAGCGAGCCAGGTAATCAGCGGCATTCCGCTTTGGACTTGCGCTGCCCGGTCGGTGCGTGTCTGGTACACCGTGGCCAGGCTGGACTGGGCAGCAGCCTTCGCCGTTTGCTGGTCGGGGCGCGTGGTGGAAGTGGTGCTGAGCGCCGCGCGTGCTTGGTCCAGGGTCTGCCAGGCTTCGGGGCTGGTATGCCCCTTGGCGAGTACCGGGAATTCAACGGTTCGTACCTCGCGGGTGTACTGCTTGAGCAAGGCACGTACCTTGGTGCGGTTGGTGTCCGGCAAGCCGCCAGCCGCCCAGTAAGTGTCGGTCAGCGCGCGGGCCTCGTCATAGGTGCGGGCCCGTGCGGTGCTCAGAGCGGACCAGCTGCCCGCCACCTGGAACCCCGTCAGCATGATGAAGGAACTGAGCAGCACACCACCGATCAGGGACAGTGCCTGACCGCTGAACTCCCCACTGGCTGCACGGTGACCCTTGCCGAAGAGCTTGCCGAGGACGAAAGCGAAAGCGATGCCACCGATGACGGATACGACACTGACGATGTACATGGACACGGCCTTCCGAGGATCTGTCGAAGCGGAAGAGGAGTTCAGCGACGGCGGTCGATGACACGAGGAAGGGCTGCGACCAGCGCCGCCGGGAGCAGCACCGCCATGATCGTCAGCAGCAACCACCGCTGCGAGTCGTCGGGACGCGGATAGGGCTGCTCCTGTGCGACTGGCGGGGCCAGCGCCGCCTGAGCCAGTCCCCTGGGAGGGGACGTGCGGGATGGGTGCATGGTCGGGGATACGGTCGGCGCGGGCGTCGGCCGGGCTGGAGGCAGGCGAAGCGGTGGTCCAACCGGCGAAGTGTGATGGGGAGTTGGGGGCACCGGCCTGGGCGGTGGGGGCATCGACGGAGGTGGCGGGGGCATCGACGGAGGTGGCGTCGGCACAGGCGTCGGAGGCTCGAAACCTCCAGCCGTGCACCGCGAGCCCAGATCGACGGAGATCCCGGTGTCCGGCACCATGCCCGGATATAAGGTCCCTGCGGTTGCGGAGAGGGCCATCCGCCAGTCGTCGTGGCAGAACACCATGGTGATCACGCACTCGTCGCCACCGGTCAGGATGTGCCCGGCTGACACTGACAGGGTGTGGGAGCAGTCGACAGAAGCGTGAGCGCCCATCCGTAATGCACGGGCTCGGTATGACAGGCTGTCCCAGCTGTCCCTCGCGCCCACGGCGCGGCCCCGCACCGAGGCATCGGAGCCACCTGGGTAGGCAGCGGTGCCTGGCCGCACATACCTGTGGTCTGACCGCGGACCAACTCCACCGGCGTCCGAGCGGTCCCTCCCATCTGCGGTGCTGCGAACTCCTCGGCTGATCGGCATCCCGGGGACACTGCCACCGCCGCCGTGCGCACCGCTTTGACCGGCCCATCCTTCCGGTCCTCCATCACTGCGCCAGTGAGCCCGTCCTCGGCTGAGCCGCCCAATCGAGCTCGGGCCACGGGGAGCGACTGCCAGCGAGGCCCGAGGGCCGGGTTGGGTCTGAACGGCTGCCGCTGGCTGGGTGGTGACGACGGCGATGCTCCCTATCACGCCTGCCAACATGGCGGCGGCCAGCCGCTGTCTGGCTGCACAGAACCGCATACGGGCGCGGGGGGAGCCTGGAGCGATTCTGCCGCGCGGCGCGGGTTTCTCCTGTGTGATCACGCGTGCTTCTCCTGAAATGTGGCTACGCACAGACCCTGCAGGCGCCATGGACCGAGCCGGCTTTCTATGGGTTCTTGCCTCGCCGGTGAACGCCTTGTGAACCACGGGGGACAGCGACCAACGCGCGCGCACCGAGCACCGCGTCAGCGTTGTAGAACAGGAGATGATCAATGCTGAGCTTGTTGGCGAGCGCTAGGGCTGATGGGTGGACTGTTGAGGCGACTGCTGATGTGTTTACGAGCGGATGGCAACGGTCATCGGGCGAACTCTTCTTGCCGGGGCGGGTACTGGCGTAGGCGCCACCAGGAAAGAGCCGGATACAGGTCGAAGTAGCGAGACCATCCGACCAGATCCTGGGTAACAGTAACTGCTGGTGCGCCCAGTCAATCTTGGGAAGTCGTTCGCATTAACTCCATGCAGTGATCCTCCCCTGCGCAAGGTTTGCCGGACGGCAAAGCGCGCACCGCGGAAGCCCTCGACCAACGACGCCAAGACAAAGCCCACTTGACGGCGGGAGAAGCATCCGCACGGCGGTCCCCATACCGCAGCGGCGAGGAGCGGACGGGGTGGGCACAGCGGCTGGGTGTGGCTGCTGCGGCAGTTGGACAGGATGGGTCCGCCGCCCACGGGTAACCCTGGCAGCGAGTGGGGTGACGACGGCATCTTCCAACGCTGTGTTGGCCCCTGTTGTGCGCAAGTCCGGCCAGGCGCGGCTCGTCGGCCTGGGACACGACACCAGACGCGCAGCGGAAGGCCCGGCAGCGGCAGCATCGGCCAGACGCACAGCGACCGCCGGGCTCGGACTCACGGCCTTCCCGCCGGGCAACCCAAAGCCACGTCCCACCTCCTCGTAGCGCACTTCGTGGTCATGCCCTTCGAGCTGGCAGACGCGTTTGTGGCGGATCCTGCCCACGTCCCGCTTGTGGATTTCCCTGGCACCGCGTCCAGCGGTCCGCCGCGGGCAGTGTGGGAGCACTACGAGCCGCGGCGGAAACGCCATGTCGTTTCCGCCCCAACATCAACCCTCAGCGCTCTCCGAAGGCACGCGGATACGCAGAGTTGACGAGGTCCATACCCATCTTTTCTTGCGCTTTGCAATACGTGTATATGGCATTCGAGTTGCGTTCGACGCAGCGGCGCCGCGGTGCGCGCGCTCACCTGACCGGTGGGGCCTGGCACTCGCTCGACCGCGTCGCGGCGTGCTCGACGGTCCGGTCCTGGGAGCGGCAGACCACCGCGTACACCGCGGACGTGACGGCCAGTCCGACCAGCCAGGCGATGTCGGTTCCGGCGAGTCGGTGGGCCAGCGGTCCGATGTACGAGCCGCCTCCGAGGTCGGGCAGCACCATGAAGGGGACCTCGGCGGCGATGCCGACGCCGTAGGCGGTCAGACCACGCCACGCCCACACGCGGTAGACGCCGTCGGGGCGGAACAGGTCGGCGACCGAGTAGTGGCCTCGGCGTACGAAGAAGAAGTCGACGAGGTTGGTCGCGGTCCACGGCACCAGCAGGTAGAGCATCAGCGTCAGCGCGGTGAACACGGTCGTCACCGCGTTCTGCGAGACCGCCGAGCCGATGACGTACCAGAGGACCGCCAGCGCGAGGACGGTCATCGCCCGCGTCGTCGGGTTGGGGGCGATCTTGCGCACGGAGTCGACACCGGTCAGGACGGTGAGCATGCCGCCGTAGGCGTTCATGCCCATGGTGGCGACCAGGCTGAGCACGGAGAACACCGCTGTCGCCGTGCCGAGGCCCGGCATGATGTGCTCGCCGGCTTGGCGAAGCCCCACCAGCCCGTCACTGGCCCCCAGCCGGGTCGCCAGCCAGCCGCCGAGCGCGATGAGCCATATCGCGGAACCGGCCGCGCCGCAGAAGACCGCGGCGATCAGCGACCGCGCGGATGTGGTACGCGGCAGATAGCGGGAGTAGTCGGACACGTACGGCGCGTAGGTGATGTTGTACGCCGCCGCGGCGGAGAACTGGGCGAAGAAGGCTGCCCAGCCGAAGGCATGGTGCTGTTGGCCCGTCAGGTGACCGGCGGCCTGACCGGTCAGAACCCCGACCGTCAGGATCAGCATCAGCGGCAGGGAGACGTACAGCAGCCACCGAAAGACGCGGTGCAACCAGTCGTGGCCGTACACGGCGAGCAGGGCCGCCAGCACCGCGCAGCCGATCGCGACCGCCGTCGGATCCCAGCCGAACACCCCGTGCAGCCCCTGGGAGACCAGCACCTGGTCGGCGACGTTGAAGCCGAGATACGTGAACAGGGTGGCGACCAGTACGGCGATCACCCCGCGATATCCGAACTGCGCCCGGGACTGGATCATCTGCGGTAGGCCCAGCACCGGCCCCTGCGAGGCGTGAAAGGCCATGAACAGGGTGCCAACCACGATCCCCAGCACACCGGCCAGGATCGTCGGTGCCAGCGGCAGCCCGAGCGAGGGACCCACGAAGCCGACGGCGACCGTGAAGTACTGGAAGTTCCCCAGGAACCACAACGCGCCCTGATGCCAGACCCTGCCGTGCCGCTCCTCGTCCGGCACCCAGTCGATGGATCTGCTCTCGATGGCCATGGAGCCGCGTACGTCCCCCATGGGGTCCTCCGTTCCTCAGCCGGTGCTACCGGTCGGACGTGGTGGCCAGTGACCGTACAGATCCGGAAGGGGCCGCGAAAGCAGATGCTTCCTACAGGCCGGTCGCCTCTTGTGTATGAAGTGCACAGCGCTGACTGCCTGCTTCGGCGCCTGTTCCCCGGGCGACCAGCGAGGCGCTGTTCGCCGGCAGCACCGGCTGATCGGTTGGGAGACGCCCAGGTGCCTTCGCCGGCCCGCTGATCCGCCGGCGGCCCACCGCCGCCCGCCCGGCCGCCGATCACCGGGCCGTCACGGTCGGCCGCCGTCGTCTGCCGACTGGCGGTCCATGGCCGCGGCCCAGTGGTCGGCCCAGCGGGCGAGGGGGCGGAGGGCCTGGTATGCCTGTTCGCCAAGCGGGGTGAGTGTGTAGCGGTTGTCGGGGAGTTGGTGCACGAGGCGGGCGTCTTGTAGTTCGGTGAGCCGGTCGAAGAAGACCAGCTTCGGCTTGCGCCCGGCACCTTCTGCCCGCTTGCGCTCTCCGCCACGCGCGGCCCTCAGCGCGGACTGCCGGGCCGCTTCCCACGGTCCGGCGAGCTCGGAGAACAACTCGCCGAAGTGTGCACGAGAGACACCCGGCAGGGCAGGATGGGCACAGGCCGTACGGGCTCAGGTCAGCTTCACAACTCACCCAACCCGTGCGGCCCACCTCATGTCACGGCCGACCAGGACGACCACTGAGTCCCCCGAGACCGTAAGGGAGCTCAGCCCTCCGCGGCAGCGAACTTCTCGGCGAGCTCGCGATGCCGGTCTGCGGCCTGCTTCGCCTGTGCAGGGCTGATGGTCGATCCCGGCGCGCTGCCCAAGCGTTCGGCTAGCTCCGCGAAGCGCAGGTGCTCGCGCCGGGCGTGCTCCCGGCAGGCGAGGCATGTGACTTTGTCCGGCCGGGGCGAGGTCATCGCATATGGCACCCGCAGCCCGCATCCAGTAGTGACGAGGCTCGGCAGGTCACCCGCCAGACCGAACGCGGACGCCACCACATTGCGCACGGCGGCATCGCCGTGAACCACCTTCAACTCAACATGGATGTGCGGATCGTTCCCGTCCATGCGTGCTCCTCGCCCGGCGACCCAGCTGACCGGGAGTGCTCCCGGCCAGCCGCGGAGTGCAGGATGAGTCTCCCATGTCACGGCTCGGCAAGACGGCCGCTAATTCCCCCGAGGCCATTAGCGAGCCAGCCGTGTGCGGCTGGGGCATGGGTATCGGTGGAGTCGGTCGTCGGGGTCCTTTCCGGGTGATGGAGGCGAGTTGGTGGGCTAATTGCCCTCGCAGAGCGCTCGGGTGGGGGCGTGCACCCGGGCGGCGATCAGACCGGTCAGGTGGCGGCCAGCGCGGCGGCGTGCATGAAAGCGCAGGCGGAGCGATCCGGGGATCGTATGCGGGCGGCGGCAGCCCAACGCCGCGAGATGGTCCAGTCCCTCATCCAACACGCCCGTGACTTGGCCGCCCGGCATGGTGTCCGGTTCAGTGACGACGTCGAGCGCCAGGTCATCGCGTCACTGGACGCCACTCTTGCTGACCCGCAGGCCGCCGCCCGATTCGAGGACGGTTGTCTGACCGAGGCCCTGTGCCCCCTAACGTTCATCGGCGGAGGCGGACGCGGCAGGTCAAATGCCTAAGCGAATGGAACGGAACCCGAGTAGGGAACGAAAAGGTGGAATTCTACGCGAACCAACTGATCGGTCGAAGGCGAAAGAGAAAGAAGAACGACAACACGACTGACACCTACGAAACCCATTTTCGGGCCCACATACTTCCATTTGCGGGAACACGAGTGACCAAGACCCTTAAGCGTCGGGACACCATGGATCTGGTGGATCATCTGCTCGAAAAGCCGGGTCAAGGCCAGCAAGGCGGCGTTGCCCGTGGACCGCTTCCTGATCGAGCGCCTGGCCGAACATGTCGCCGGGTTCTCCCAGCTAGCCCCGGTGCGCCCGCGGACCGTGCAGAAACGCAAGGCCCGCGGTTATGTGCCGCCGCCGAACGAGGGCCTGGTCGTGACCAACCGGTTGGGCCGTCCGGTTCAGCGCGGTGAGTTCAATTCCAAGTGGCGTGCAGCGGTGAAGCTTGCCGGGCTGCCGGAGAGGACCCGGTTTCATGATTTCAAGCACTTCTACACGTCCCGGCTCGGCGCGTCTGGCCACCACGACCCGAAGACCGTGCAGGCACTCTCCCAGCACGCCGAGTTCTCCGAGACGTGGGACACCTACGCGCACCCTCCGGTCGCGGTGGAAGGCGTGAAGGTGACCGCGTTCAGTGGCTTGTTCACTGTGGGCGGCGGGCCGGCCGCGCGCGTCGCCGGGTGAACCCGGCCGGGGGACTTGACCCCGGCCGCCCCTAATGTGCCAGACTCACTGGCGACTTGAGGCTAACCATCGCGGTGCGAGGGTGAGCGGTCCGTGGAACGACCTGCCCACCTGATTCGACCCCGATTCGACCCCGCAAGGCAGGTTGGAGTGGAACACCCCCTCTGACCAGGGCCGGAGGGGGTGAGACAGACGAGTCGAGCTGTACGCCGGGTTCTGTTCCCGGGGGCCTCGCGGCCCGTCGGGTGGCGGTCATCCATCTAGGGCCAGCGTTGCCGCTGGCCTCGTGCGGTCTACCCGCGGACTCGGGCGGGCAGCCCTCGAACATCCGCGCAGGGCCGTCTCGCGACGACCCCATCTTGACCTTGCTCCGGGTGGGGTTTACCTAGCCGTCCAGGTCACCCTGGACGCTGGTGGTCTCTTACACCACCGTTTCACCCTTACCGAGTGCCTTTCGGCGCCCGGCGGTTTGCTTTCTGTGGCACTGTCCCGCGGGTCACCCCGGGTGGGCGTTACCCACCACCCTGCCCTGTGGAGCCCGGACGTTCCTCGGCGGAACCCAAGAGGTTCCGACGCGACCGCCCACTCGGCTCGTCTGCCGTACCGACATCGTAGTGGACGATCAGGGCCGCCTATGCTGCACCGGGGTGTGACGCCGTGACTACGAGGGAGATGTGCCGTGCTCGTCCTGCTGCCGCCGTCCGAGGGCAAGGCCCAGGAGGGCTCCGGGGCCGCGCTGGACCTGGGGTCGCTGTCGCTGCCGGGGCTGACCGAAACCCGGCGGACGGTGCTGGACGAGTTGGTCGGGCTCTGCTCCGGTGACCCGGACAAGGCGCTGGACGTGCTGGGCCTCGGCGCGAAGCTGCGCGGTGAGGTGGCCAAGAACGCGGAACTGCGGTCCGCGCCGACGCTGCCCGCCGGGGAGCTGTACACCGGGGTGCTCTACGACGCGCTGGGGCTGTCGACGCTGGACGCGGGCTCCGCGCGCCGGGCCCGCGACACGCTGTTGATCTTCTCCGGGCTGTGGGGCGCGCTGCGCGTGGACGACCCGGTGCCGTCGTACCGCTGCTCCATGGGCGTCAAGCTGCCCGCTCTCGGTGCGCTGGGCGCCTACTGGCGCGCCCCGCTGGCCGAGGTGCTGCCGGAGGCGGCGGGCGACGGACTGGTGCTTGACCTGCGCTCCGCCGCGTACGCCACCGCGTGGAAGCCCAAGGGCGAGCTGGCCAAGCGGACGGTGACAGGCCGGGTGCTTCAGGTGCGCACCGTCGACGGGATGGAGAAGCGCAGCGTGGTCAGCCACTTCAACAAGGCCACCAAGGGGCGGCTGGTACGGGCGCTGCTCACCGACGGCGCGACGCCCCGCGACCCGGCCGAACTCTGCGTGATGCTAAGGGACTTGGGGTTCACCGTGGAGACCCCCGCACCGGGCAAGCTGGACGTGCTGGTCACCGAGGTGTGAGTTCCGCGATCAGGTCCCGCGGCCAGGCCAGTTCAGCGGCCCGCATGGTGCGCAGGTAGTCGTACTCGACGATGTTGACGCGCTCCAGCGCGATCTATGTCGTAGCGCAGGCGACCGAGGGCACGGCCTCTGGGGGGCTTCGCCTCAATCCCCCCGGGCGGCGGAACCGTAAAACCCTCGCCCCCCGCCGAGCCGCCTAACCGCGCAGGTGCGCCGTGTCGTTGAGCAGGCGCAGCGACGCGTTGCCGTCCGAGTAGTACGCCACCGCCGACAGCGACCCGGCGGACAGCTCCATCCGGAACACCGACTCCGGCGGCGCGCCAAGCGCCAGCCGCACCAGTGTCTTGACCGGAGTGACATGCGTGACCAGCAGCACCGTACGCCCCGCATAACGCGCGATCAGGCGGTCACGGGTGACCGCCACCCTGCGGGCCACCGTCGCGAAACTCTCGCCGCCACCGGTCGGTTGGGCCTTGGTGGACGCCAACCAGGCGTCGAGGTCGTCCGGATAGCGCTCCTTGACCTCGGCGAAGGTCAGGCCCTCCCACGCCCCGAAGTCCGTTTCGCGCAGCCCCTCTTCGACCCGTACGTCGAGGCCGAGCCGGGTCGCGATGGTCTCGGCGGTCTGCCGGCAGCGGGTCAACGGTGAGCTGACGACGGCCTGGACGCTGCCGCGCGCCGCCAGTGCCTCGGCGCACCGCAGCGCCTGCCAGTGGCCCTTCTCGGACAGCTCGGGGTTCCCGCCGCCGCTGCCGGAGAACCGCTTCTCGGCGGTGAGCGGCGTCTCCCCGTGCCGTAGCAGCACGAACGTGGTCGGCGTGCCGAGATCGGCGGCCCAGCCGACCGGGGGCGGGACCGCGGCGGCGGCCTCCGCGGGCCGCTCGCCGTCCAGCGGGGGCGTACCCACGGCCGAGGGCCTGGGCTCCCACTGCCTACCCGCCTTGCCCGCGTCCATCGCCTCGTTGGCGAGTCGGTCCGCCTGCTTGTTGCGGGAGCGGGGGATCCACTCGTACGTCACCTGGCCGGGCGGGAAGATGGTCTGGGCCTCCGCGGCGAGCGGCCGCATGTCGGGGTGCTTGACCTTCCAGCGGCCGCTCATCTGCTCGACGACGAGCTTGGAGTCCATCCGCACATGAACCGTCGCCTCCGGGTCCAACTCCCGTGCGGCGCGCAGCCCGGCGATCAGCCCCTTGTACTCGGCGACGTTGTTGGTCGCGGTGCCCAGGTACTCGGCGCGCTCGGCGAGCGTCTGGCCGGTGGCCGCCTCGATGACCACCGCCCCGTAGCCCGCGGGGCCCGGGTTGCCCCGGGACCCGCCGTCCGCCTCGACGACGAACTTCGCCATCTCGGCCGTCACAGGCCGGAGTCGGGGGTACGGACCAGGATCCGGCGGCAGTTCTCGCACCGTACGACCTCGTCGGCCGGGGCGGCGCGCACCTCGTTCAACTCGGTGATGTTCAGCTCCAGTCGGCAGCCCTCGCAGCGCTTCTGGTAGAGCTTGGCCGCGCCCACGCCGCCGAACTGGGCGCGCAGCTTGTCGTAGAGCTTCAGCAGCTCACCGGGGACCGAACCGGCGATCACCTCGCGCTCCTTGGCGGCGGTGAAGCCCTCGGCGTCGATCTCCTCCAGCGTGCTGTTGCGCCGCGCCTCGGCCTCGGTGACCTTGGCCTGGACAGCGGCCAGCCGCTGCTCCAGCTCGGCGGCGCGGGCCTGGGCGGCCTCGCGGCGCTCCATGACCTCCAGCACCACGTCCTCCAGGTCGCCCTGGCGCTTGGCGAGCGAGGCGATCTCGCGCTGGAGGTTCTCCAGGTCCTTGGGCGAGGTGACCGCACCGGAGTCCAGCCGCTGCTGGTCGCGGGCGGCCCGCTGGCGCACCTGGTCCACGTCCTGCTCGGCCTTGGCCTGCTCGCGTGCGGTGTCGCTCTCCTCGGTCCTGGCGGCCACCAGCAGGTCGCGCACCTGCGCGGCGTCGGCGCTCAACCGCTCGATCTCGGCGTGCTCCGGCAGGTTCTTGCGCTTGTGGTCCAGCTGCCCCAGACGCGAGTCGAGGGCCTGGACTTCGAGAAGTCGGATCTGGTCGGCGGGCGCGGCTTTCAAGCGGAAGCTCCTGGACTAGTGATGGGGGACGTGTGGTCGGTGCTCGGTGCGTGGAGCGTCCACGGGTCGGTGACCTGGCGCGAGACATGCGTGCGCAGCGCCCAGTCGTGCCGGTCGGAGATCTCGTCCAGCTCCCCGGCGGCCTGCTCGCACCAGGGCCACTCGGTGGCCCAGTGCGCCGCGTCCAACAGCGCTGGCCCACCGTGCTGTTGGGCCTCGGAGGCGGGGTGGTGGCGCAGGTCGGCGGTGAGGTACGCGTCGGCCCCGGCGCGCCGCACCTCTTCGAAGAGGCTGTCGCCCGAGCCGCCGCACACCGCGACGGTACGGATCTGCCGTTCCGGGTCACCGGCGACCCGCAGTCCGGTGGCGGTGGCGGGGAGCGCGCGGGCGGCCTGGGCGGCGAACTCGGCGAGCGTCAGCGGCGTGGGGAGCTCGCCGATCCGGCCGAGGCCGCGGCGGCCCGCGGGGTCCTCGGGGTCGGGGACCAGTGGCCCGGTGATGCGCAGTCCGACGGCCGCGGCGAGCGCGTCGGAGACGCCTGGGTCGGCCCGGTCGGCGTTGGTGTGCGCGACGTGCAGTGCGATGTCGTTCTTGATCAGACCGTGCACCACCCTGCCCTTGAACCCGGTGGCGGCGACCGTCGTGGTGCCGCGCAGATAGAGCGGGTGGTGGGTGACCAGCAGGTCGGCTCCGATGCGTACCGCCTCGTCGGCGACCTCCTGGACCGGGTCGACGGCGAACAGCACCCGGCGCACCTCGGCGTCCGGGTCTCCGCAGACCAGGCCCACGGCGTCCCACTGCTCGGCCCGGTGCGGGGGCCAGAGGGTTTCGAGGGCGTCGATCACATCGGACAGTTTGGGCACGGGTGGAAGGTTACCTCCCGCCCCGGCTCCCCGGATCCCCCGAGGGGTGCGTTCATCTGCTGCTTCGCCGGGTCGCGCAGGAGTCCTCCGCGGCGGGCGCAGGGGAGGTAAGGGCCACCTTACCGTTGGGTAACCAGGGACACAGCACACATCGCTCCCCGATCCGCGGCGAACCGGAAGACGGCCACCCTTATGTGTGAAGCATTTCAACTCGCGTTGTTCGGCTGGAAGTACGAAAACTAGCTTCTGAGCCGGAGGTGACGCGGAACATGACGGCCTGCGCCACACAGACCGCAGCAGCGTCCGGTGCCACACGACGCTCGGGATTCAACATCGCGGCGGACGGCTCCTACGCCGCCTGCCTCACCCAGGGCGGGGACCCTGACGGCACCGGCTGGTTTCCGGAACGCTGGACGCTCAACGGCCCCGAGCCGTACACGGTGCCGCTGCCAGGACCGCGCCCTGAAGCGGCGGACTCCCAGGTGCTGCCGCTGCCGGACGGCCGGGTGCTGATCCGCCGCCGGACCGCCGAGCGGCACGACCTGGCGCTGATCTACCCGACCGGACCGGGCACCGGGGAGCTGCCGGTCGGCTTCCTGCACGGCGAGTCGGTACGGCTGCTGCCCGCGCTGCCCTGCGGCACCGTCTACGCCCTGGTGTACGCGGGCGGCAGGTCTACCGTCTGGCTGGTGCACGGCGGCCCCGGACTGGAGCAGCGCGCCGAGATCGACGGCCACTGCACCGGCGGGGTCTGGCTGGACCGCACCGGCCGGATGCTCGCCCTGGACCGCACCCACGAGGGGCGCACCAAGACCATCACGGTCGACCCGGTCACGGGAACGACCAGCCCGCTGCTGCAGATCACCGAGGAGAGCGACGACCGACTGCTGCTCGCCGATCCGGACAGCAAACTGCTGCTGGTCCGCAGCAACGCGCCGGGCACCGACCGGTTGGGCTGGGGGGTGCTGGACAGCAGGCGTCCGGTGCGCTTCCCCGAGTGCCTACGGGAGCCGGACGGCGCCGCGGCCATCGAGCCGCTCGCCATCCAGCCGGGGCAGTTGCTGATGCCCGAGGCGTGTGCGGTGGTGCTGCGGATCCTGGGCCGCGCGGTGCTGTGGCGCCCGGCGGCCCGGGCGCTGTGGCCGCTGCCCACTCCGCCCGGCTGGTTGGTCGGCTGCGCGTGGTGGTCGTCGGGCGGCACGCTGCGGTTGCCTTACGCGCGTCCCGAACAGCCCTACGGTGTGCGGGACATCACCTCGGACGCCCTGGTGAGCCCGTTGCCCCGGCCGCCCAGGCCGGAGCCGAGCACACCTGCGCCGACGGCGGCTCCGGTCAGCCGGGTGCTTCCGCTGCGGCAGGCGCCGATCGCCGCGGTAGGGTAGGGGGCTTGGCCGAGGGATCTTGTCCGCCGTTAGACTTGACGCAGGGGCCGTACGGCCGTGACGACCCGGCCACCGATGGGTATCGAGTGTGAACGGGCGGCCGTGATAAGCGTGTTGTGTACGCTTCCGCCCCAATTCGCCATCTCCTTAAGCGATCCCCACGGAGAGACTCCTGATGTCCGAAACCCGCACCGAAAGCACCGACGACCGCACCCAGCACGCGGCCGCCCATGGGGCCGAGGGGGGACGGCACCGCGGTTCCGCCGCCTCCGCAGAGGACGACACAGCGCCGGCCCACGGCAAGCACCGCCGCCCGCAGTAGTGCCCTGGGGGCGAGCCCCGGCGGGCTCGCCCCCACACCTTTTCCGCCACGGCGGCGAGCGGCCACGGCGGCGTGGCCCAGCGGTGCCGGACCAGCCGCGCCCCACCGCGCCCGCCGGGAACTACCCGTGCCGCAGGCCCAACACCTCGGTGGCCGCGAACGTCTCCTCCGGCCCCCGCCCGGCGAAGTACGGCGTGAGCAGTTCCTCCAGCTCCGCGTAGGAGAACATCTCCTTCGCGGTGTCGAACCGCGCGGCAACGCGTGGTCGATCCAGTACGGCCACCATCCCGCCGTGCACCACCAGCACCTGCCCGTTGACCCGCTCCGCGGCGGGCCCGGCCAGATAGCCGACCAGCGGAGCAACATGCTCCGGCGCCAGCGGATCCACCCCCTGCGCCGGGGCGGCGAACCCCTCGAAGACGTCCTGCGTCATCCGGGTACGGGCCCGCGGGCAGATCGCGTTGACCCGCACCCCGTACTTGCGCAGCGCGAGAGCGGTCGACGTCGTCAGCCCGACGATTCCGCCCTTCGCGGCAGCGTAGTTGGGCTGCCCGGCCGACCCCGCGACGAACGCCTCGGACGAGGTGTTGATGATCCGCCCGTACACGGTGCCACCGGACGCCTTGGCGCATTCCCGCCAGTGCGCCGCCGCGAAGCGGATCGTGTTGAAGTGGCCCTTGAGATGGACCCGGACCACCGAGTCCCACTCGTCCTCGGACATCGAGAAGACCATCCGGTCGCGCAGAATGCCCGCGTTGTTGACCAGGATGTCCAGCGACCCATAGGTGCGCAGGGCGAGTTGGACCAGTTGCTCGGCCTGCCCGAAGTCCGCCACGTCACCGTGGTGGGCCACCGCCGTACCGCCCGCCGCGACGATCTCGGCCACGACCTGGTCGGCCGGGGCGGCCGACGCCTCACCCGTACCGTCGCGGCCGGGCTGCCCGAAGTCGTTGACCACGACCCTCGCGCCGAGCCTGGCCAACTCCAGCGCCTCGGCGCGGCCGAGGCCGCGCCCGGCACCGGTGACGATGGCGGTCCTGCCGTGCAACGCGGCCATACCTCTCCCTCCCCAACAGGGCGAACGGCTCATACGGTGATGGACGTCCTGAGCGCCTCACCACTGCGCATCTGCCGCACCGCCTCATTGACCTCTTCCAACCGCACCCGATGCGTGATCAGCCCGGCCAGATCGATCCGCCCGGCGCGCCACAGCCTGATCACCCGCTGGTAGGAGCGCAGCACATCGCCGCCTCCGTAGAGCGACGGGAGTATGCGCTTCTCGTCGAAGAACAGCTCAAACATGTTGATTTTCAGGAAGTCGTCCATCGCACCCGCGCCCACGACGCAGAGCGTGCCGCCGCGCCGGGTGGTCTCATACGCGGTACGGGCGGTGTCGGAACGGCCGACGACCTCGAAGACGTAGTCGAAACCCTCACCACCGGTGACCCGGTTCCTGGCGTCGGCCAACTCCTCGGGGCCGATCGCCTCGGTGGCCCCGAACCGCACCGCGCCCTCGCGGCGCGCGGCGACCGGGTCGACGGCGACGATCTCGGCGGCACCGGCGGCCCGCGCCCCCTGAATGACGGAGATGCCGACCCCACCGCAGCCGAGCACCGCGACAGACGAACCGGCCCGCACCTTCGCGGTGTTGAGCGCGGCGCCGATCCCCGTGGTGACCCCGCAGCCGATGAGCGCGGCGATCTCGTACGGCACGTCGTCCGGGATCGGCACCGCGCACGCGGCGTCCACCACCAGTTCCTCGGCGAAGGTGCCGGTTCCGGCGAAGCCGAAGACATCCCCTGAGGGGCAGCGGTAGTTGGGGGCGGCGGCGTTGAGGAATCCGGTCAGGCACAGATGGGTCTGACCGCGCTGGCACGACGGGCACTGGCCGCAGGCGGGCAGCCAGCACACCAACACCCGGTCCCCGGCCCTGAGTCGATCGACGCCCTCGCCGACCTCCACCACTTCGCCCGCTCCCTCGTGCCCCGGAACGAACGGCGCGGGCTGTGGCAGCACCCCGTGCATCGCCGACAGGTCGGAGTGGCACAGTCCGGTGGCTTTGATCCGCAGTCGTACCTTGCCGGGGCCGAATCCCACCGCCTCGACGTCGTCCACGACTTCGAGCTTGTCCTGTCCGATCTCCCGTTGCACTGCCGCGCGCATGACGCGTCCCCTTCGCTATGAGTGCTGGATGACGGTGTCGGCGAGCACCGGGGCGTCATCCCGTTCCACGGCGGTGGCCGACACCTGGACGCGCCCTTCCTGCACCCATATGCGGATGCGCAGCGTCTCGCCGGGGAAGAAGATCCCGGCGAACCGGGTCGCGTAGGAGGTCACCCGGGCGACCTCTCCGCCGAGCACGGTGTCCACCACGGCCTTGAGCACGATGCCGTAGGAGCACAGCCCGTGCAGGATCGGCCGGTCGAACCCCGCCAGCTTGGCGAACTCCGGGTCGGCGTGCAGCGGGTTCCAGTCGCCGGACAGCCGGTAGAGCAGCGCCTGGTCCGGCCTGGTGGCGCGCTCCACGACCCGGTCGGGTTCACGCCGCGGCGGGTCGAGGCGGGCGGACGGGCCGCGCTCGCCACCGAATCCGCCCTCGCCGCGCACGTATATCTGGGTGTCGCAGGTCCACAACGGGCCGTCCGCGTCCGCCACGTCGGCGCGCAGCACGATGATCGCGGCCTTGCCCTTGTCGTATACCGCGGCGACCCTTGACTTCTGCACGGCCCGGCCGCTGACCGGGATCGGCCGGTGCAGTTCGACCCGCTGGCCGCCGTGCAGGACGGCGGCCAGGTCGACGTCGATGCCCGGTGCGGCCATGCCTCCGGCCATGGCCATGCCGCCGCCCGCGACGGTGGCGAAGCTGGGTAGTACGTGCAGTCGGCTCTCCAGCGTGTAGCGCAGCTCGTCGGCGTCCGTGGCGGGCAGGCCCGCGCCGATGCCCAGGTGGTAGAGCTGAACGTCCTTGTGTCCCCAGGTGAGTTCGGTGCTGCGGGCCTCGGCGGCGGTGGCCCGGGCGACGTCGATCGGCATCTGCGCGGCTCCTCACGGCGGTCCGGGGCGGTGGCCCCGAAGGTACGGGTCGGGTCGGGACCCCGGCGCGACCGTCCGCACCGTCGACCACGCCGGGGTCGTTCAGGGCCATCGTCTGGTAACGCATAGAACGCGTTCTAGTCGACGGGCTCTGTATAACGCATCACGGTTCCACACGGAATACCTGACGTACAGTCAGCCAATGGGTGGATCTTCGGCGCCCCGCAGGGATGAGACGCGAATCAGCCGTCCGGTTCGCATCGGCAGCCGATCGCCCGATGGCCACCCGGTCCGGCACGGCCCATCATGGATTCCGACCAGCACGACCGGAATGGACGAAGGACAATGACGGGGACACGGGGGAACGAACTGCCCTGGGGCACCGAAGGATTTCGGGCCGCCAGGGAACGATGGCGCTGCCGCAAGGGCCGCCGCCAACAGGGCCCGCTCGACGCCCATGAGATGCGTCATCTGCGGGGCGCCGAACTGGACGCGTACATAGAGAGGCTGAAGGCGCCCGGCGCCGCCGCGATGATGCCGTGGCTGTCGATGCTGATCGCGCCGGGCGCCGACGTCGCAAACGGCCGCGTGGGACCGGCATGGCTGGCCTACTCCGCGCTGGTGGCGTTCGCCGTGGTCTATGTGATGGCGGTCAGGGCGGCGTTCGACGAGAGCCTCAAGGACGGGCGGCGACCACGGTGTCTGCTGCTGGCGCTCGCCGCGATCGCCCTCGCGACCGCCATCCCCTTCGGCCATAGTTGGACCCTGCTGTTCATCATGCTCTCGCTGGCCTGCGGGACGGCGCTGGGCGGCAGACAACTGGGCGTGGCGCTGGTCGCCTTGTCCACCGCGGACGGGGTGATCTCCGGGTTCCACAGCGGGGACTTCTGGGACGCCGCGGGTACCGCGTACGGAACCCTCCTGTCCGGCCTGGTGACCGCGGCGGTCCTCTCGCTGCACCAGGTCATCGCCCAACTCCGCGCCACTCGGCAGGAGTTGGCACGTACGGCGGTCAGCCAGGAGCGGCTGCGCTTCTCCCGTGATCTGCACGATCTGCTCGGCCACACCATGTCGGTGGTGGCGGTGAAGGCGGAGGCGGTACGCCGTCTGGCCCCGCGCGACCTGGACGCCGCGCTCGGCCACGCGTCCGACATAGAGTCGGTGAGCCGCCAGGCGCTCACCGAGATACGGGAGGCCGTCTCCGGCTACCGCGACGGCAGCCTTGCCACCGAACTCGACCGCGCCCGCTCCGCGCTGGACGCTTCCGGCATAGCGCTCACCGTCCACGAGTCGGGCCCACCGCTGCCGCCGCAGACCGAGGCCCTGATGGGCTGGGTGCTACGGGAAGGCGTGACGAACGTGGTACGGCACAGCGGAGCGTCCTGCTGCCGGATAGAACTGAACACCGGCGGTGAGCGGGCGGTCCTGGGCATCATCGACGACGGCGACGGCATCGGCAAGGCCGTCGGCGGTCCGACCGGCGGCAACGGTCTGAAGGGCCTGGCGGAACGGCTCTCCATGGCGGGCGGTTCCCTCACCGCGGGCCCGGCGCCGCGCCGCGGCTTCCGACTCACCGTCGAACTGCCCGTGGAGGAGGACCACTTCGCGAATCCCTGACCGTCACGCCCATACGATTCCCTCATGACCGAGCAGTCGCCCGAGCAGCATCCCGCGAAGCCCATCAAGGTCCTCCTCGCCGAGGACCAACGCATGATGCGTGGGGCGCTGGCGTTGCTACTGGGGCTTGAGGACGACATGGAGGTCGTCGCGCAGGTCTCGGACGGGGATGAGATCGTGCCCGCCGCCAAGGAGGTGCGGCCCGATGTGGCGCTGCTCGACATCGAGTTGCCGGGCCGCAGCGGTTTGGACGCGGCGGCGGAACTGCGATTGGCGCTGCCGCGGTGCCGAGTACTGATCCTCACCACCTTCGGGCGTCCCGGCTATCTGCGGCGCGCGATGGAGGCGGGGGCCAGCGGATTCCTGGTCAAGGACGGCCCGGTGGAGGAACTGGCGGCGGCGATCCGGCGAGCGCTCGCCGGGGAACGGGTGGTCGACCCCACCCTGGCCGCCGCCGCGCTCACCGCGGGCCCGAACCCGCTCACCTCCCGGGAACGCGACGTCCTGAACGCCGCGGCGGACGGCGCCACGGTCACCGACATAGCCACAAGGCTGAACCTGTCAGCCTCCACCGTCCGCAACTACCTGTCATCAGCCATAGGCAAAACCACAACCCGCAACCGCATGGAAGCGGTACGCGCTGCGCGCACCAACGGTTGGCTGTAGCCCCAAAAGGGCCTTGCCCCCGCCCCCACCGGGCGAGGGGGCGAAGCCCCCACGGGGCAGCGGGCGAAGCCCGAAGAAACCGGGGCCCACTGCTAAAACCCACCGAAACGCGGCCCGGAACGAAGCCCCGCCCGAAACGCGGGGGCTCGGGGGCGAAGCCCCCAAGCGGGGCCCAGGGCGAGGCCCCGGAAACAGGGGCTCCGGGGCAAAGCCCCCGGGAAAGGGCGGGTGGGC
>NZ_JANFNH010000034.1 GCF_024436055.1 Streptantibioticus rubrisoli
GCCCCCAGCCACGCCGCAAGCACCGTCAGCCGCGCCGCACCTGCCCCCAGCCCGTCCCACGCACCCCCGTCCCCTCCCACGCCCCCTCAGTCCCAGTCCCAGGTGATCCCCAGCACCCCCGCGCGGACCTCGGGTTGCACCAGATGCACCGTCCGGTGTGCGTTGAGCGTCAGCTCAACTAGCCCATCCCGGGCGGCACTTGGGGATGTACGGGTGAAGCGGCGGCAGCGCACCGGCAGGGCGCAACGGTCGAAGGCGATCTGCAGCACGTAGTCACCACCCCCGTAGGTGAAGCCCCGCACGTACTCGTCGGACGGTGCGCCGGTGCCGTCTTCGAACCGGTAGCCGAGTACCGCGGTGTCGCCGGTGCGCAGTCGGGCGTCGAGGAGCAGCTCCGCGACGATCATCCCGGAGTCGGCGTGCCTACGGACCCTGCCCACGCGGCAGTTGTTGACCGCTGTGACGCGTATTCGGTCCACGTCGCACCCCGGGTCGCCCTGGTGGATGCTGAGGTAGCGGTCGACGCCGTCGCGGTGGGCGCGCACCACGTGGTGCGAGTCGCGGTACAGCAGTTCACGGTGGGCGCCGATGCGCACCTGCTCGTAGTGGGCGACGGTGTGCAACCCGCCGTCTGTGGGCGCCTCCAGACCGGCGAGGAGGGTTTCGAGTGCCGATGCCGGTGCCAGCACGCTGCGGTAGGGGCGGGCGACCGGTTGTTCGGTGCTGGGTGGTCCCAGCAGTCTGGTCAGGGCGTGTGCGGGTAGTTCCAGTACCTCTTCGAGCGCGGTGACGGCGCGCAGTGACTCGGGGCGGTCGGGGCGCCGGATGCCGCGCTGCCAGTAGCTCAGGCTGGTCACCCCCACTCTTATGCCGCGTTGGGCGAGCCGGTGTTGGACCCGGCTGAGGGCCAGGCCCCGGGCGGCGAGGGCGGCGCGCAGCGCGACCGGGAACGGGCCGGTGTGCAGCGCGTCGGCCAGGTCGGCTTCCAGGCGGCTGGTTTGGTGTGCTCTGGGTCGGGCCGGATTGCCCTTTGAATTCGCTTGTTGTAGGCCTTGTTGGGCTGGCTCTGCTGACTGTGCTGGCATGGTTCCTTCCCCGCGTCTGGTGAAAGCCGTTGCCGCAGGCGGCGATTGCCGCGCTGGCGTTGTGGTGTGGTGTGGTGTGAACGTTTACTTCCGGGCGCGCGGGACCGGTATCCGCGTGCCGGGGGCATCCGCTGTTATCGGCGGTGTGTTCACAAAGTACGGCTGGTGTTCACACCCCAGCCACCCCTGTGGATAACTTCATTGACCTGAACCCGACAACTGCCTGATGCTGCTGTCGCAGCGTCCGGACGCGCTCCTCCATCAGCCCCTGACAGCGAGGAACGCCATGTTCAAAACCCCCCACCTCGGGCCGCCCGGCCAAGGCCGCAGACGCTTCGCGGCGGCGGCCCTGGCGCTGGTAGCGGCACTGTCCGCGAGCATCGCGACGGCCGACGGCGCGAGTGCGGACAGCGGCTCGAAGCAACTGAACGTCACCATGCAGGCGCAGCAGCAGAGCAACTGGTGCTGGGCCGCCAGTGGCAACACCATCGCCACCTGGTTCGGTCGCGACTACACCCAGAACCAGTTCTGCGACGCCGCCTTCAACGAGCCGCAGGGCACCCAGTGCGGCAACTGGCAGGCGGCACTGGACGATGTGCAGAACGCCCTGGACTGGATGGGCATCAACCCCGGTTCATATGTGACCGGTTATCTGCGCTACAGCACGGTGCAGAGCGAAATCGACGCCAACCGCCCGATCGAGACCCGTATCGAGTGGAGTTCCGGTGGTGGGCACATGCACGTGCTGTACGGGTACGACACCTCCAGCAACTGGGTGTACTGGGGAGACCCGTGGCCGTCCAACTACCGCTACAACTGGGCGGATTACAACTACTACGTGAGCAACGACTCGTTCACGTGGACCCACTCGCTCTACCGGATCGGAGCGTGACCGCCATGAACCCGATCCGCGGGTGCGCCGCCGGTCTGCTGGCGGCCACCGTGCTGACCGTCGGTGCCGCCTCCGTGGCGCACGCCGACTCCCCGTCCGTCCCGGCCCCGTTCACCGCGGCGCAGACCGCCCAGGCGCGCGCCGCGGCAAACGCCCCGGCCACCCTGGCCACGCTCTCGCGGTTCTTCGCCCGCGACGGCAGGCACCCGGCGGCGGCCGCCCAACCGCGTCTGGCCGGGCCGACCGTCACCGTGTTCACCCTCGACCCCGGATTCGTCGCCGGACGCGCGGGCGCCCCGGTGGCCGATCCGGACTTCCTCGCCAGCAAGGCGGTCTCCGCGGACGGCCAGGCCGCCTCGCTGTGGACGGTGCGTACCGCCACCGGCTGGAAGGTCGTCAACATCGCCACCGGTGGTGACGAGGTCGACCGCGTCACCGCGGCGCACGGAGACGGCACGGTCTTCCGTGAACCGCAGATCGACGCCTGGTACGTGCTGCGTTCCGGGCGGGTGCTGCCGCTGGACGCCGAGGCGCGGCACGCGGTGGGCGCCGACGGTGTCACGCTCGCCGACTACCAGCGGCTGGTGCACCGCGAGTACGGCGACAAGCTGCCGGGCTCGGCGTATGACCGGGCTGGCAGGGCCGGTGGCTACGGCGGCCAGGCCGCCCCGGCCGCCGTAGTGCGCGAACCGGCCGCCGCCACCGGCGCATCGGCCGCCGCGGCCGGTACCGCCGCCGCGGCGGGCGTGCTGCTCGCCGGGGCCGCGGCCCTCGCCGCCCGCCGGTTGCGCCGCTCCCACCGCACCGCCTGACCCGCACCCGCCCCGCACCGGGCGTTCCGGCCCCGGTGGTGCCCCCACGCGCCGCCGGGGCCGGGATTGTCGGTGGGCGCCAGTAGGGTTGACCTCATGGCCGACCCCTCCAGCTACCGCCCGAAGCCGGGGCAGATCCCGGACTCTCCCGGGGTGTACAGGTTCCGCGACGAGCACGGTCGTGTGATCTACGTCGGCAAGGCCAAGAGCCTGCGGCAGCGGCTCTCCTCGTACTTCCAGGACCTCGCCGGACTGCACCCGCGCACCCGGACCATGGTCACCACAGCCGCCTCCGTGGAGTGGACGGTGGTCACCACCGAGGTCGAGGCGCTGCAGCTGGAGTACTCCTGGATCAAGGAGTTCGACCCGCGGTTCAACGTCAAGTACCGCGACGACAAGAGCTATCCGTCGCTCGCCGTCACGATGAACGAGCAGTTCCCGCGTGTTCAGGTGATGCGCGGCCCGAAGCGCAGGGGCGTACGGTACTTCGGGCCGTACGCGCACGCGTGGGCGATCCGCGAGACGGTCGACCTGCTGCTGCGGGTCTTCCCCGTGCGCACCTGTTCCGCCGGGGTGCTCAAGCGCTCGCAGCAGATCGGCCGCCCCTGTCTGCTCGGTTACATCGGCAAGTGCTCCGCGCCCTGCGTGGGCAAGGTGACCGCCGAGGAACACCGCGAACTGGCCGAGGAGTTCTGCGACTTCATGGCCGGGCACACCGGCACCTATCTGCGCCGCCTTGAGCGGCGGATGCAGGAGGCGGCGGCCGAGATGGAGTACGAGAGGGCGGCCCGGCTGCGCGATGACATCGAGGCGCTCAAGCGTGCGATGGAGAAGAACGCGGTGGTGCTCGCCGACGCCACCGACGCCGACCTGATCGCCGTCGCCGAGGACGAACTCGAAGCCGCCGTGCAGATCTTCCACGTACGCGGCGGGCGGGTGCGCGGCCAGCGCGGCTGGGTCACCGACAAGGTGGAGGCGGTCGACACCGCCGGGCTGGTCGAGCACGCCCTCCAGCAGCTCTATGGCGAGGAGAGCGGAGACACCGCCGGAGCGGGCGGGAGCGGAGGTGTGCCCAAGGAGGTGCTGGTACCGGCGCTGCCCGATCCTGTCGAGCCGCTGGCGCAGTGGCTGACCGCACGGCGCGGGTCCAACGTCAGCCTGCGCGTGCCGCAGCGCGGCGACAAGAAGGACCTGATGGCCACCGTGCAGCGCAACGCCCAGCAGGCGCTGGCGCTGCACAAGACCAAGCGCGCCTCGGACCTGACCACCCGCTCGCGCGCCCTGGAGGAGATCGCCGAGGCGCTTGGGCTGGACTCGGCGCCGCTGCGCATCGAGTGCTTCGACATCTCGCACCTGCACGGCGAGGACGTGGTGGCGTCCATGGTCGTGTTCGAGGACGGGCTCGCTCGTAAGAGTGAGTACCGGCGCTTCCAGATCAAGACGTTCCAGGGGCAGGACGACGTACGGGCCATGCACGAGGTGGTCTCCCGGCGGTTCCGCCGCTATCTGCGGGAGATGCAGAAGGCCGGGGAGTGGGGGCTCGCCGAGGGCGGGGCAGAGCGGGAGCAGGACGCGGCTGCCCATGAGGATCTGGACGCGGCGGTGGGCGGCCCGATCGACCCGGACACCGGTCGGCCGCGCAGGTTCGCCTACCCCCCGCAGCTGCTGGTGGTGGATGGCGGCCAGCCGCAGGTCGCGGCGGCCCGGCGGGCACTGGACGAGCTGGGCATCGAGGACGTCGCGGTCTGCGGCCTGGCCAAGCGCCTGGAGGAGGTGTGGTTGCCGGCCCAGGAGGACCCGGTGATCCTGCCCCGCACCAGCGAGGGCCTGTACCTGCTGCAGCGGGTGCGGGACGAGGCGCACCGCTTCGCCATCAGGTACCAGCGCGGCAAGCGCGGCAAGGCGATGAGGGCCGGTGCGCTGGACGCCGTCGCCGGGCTGGGGGAGACCCGTAAGCAGGCGCTGCTGAAGCACTTCGGCTCCCTCAAGCGGCTGCGTGCCGCCACCATCGACGAGATCTGCGCGGTCCCGGGCATAGGCCGCAAGACGGCTGAAGCCGTCGCCGCGACGCTCGCCCAGGCTTCACCTGCTGTTCCCGCTGTCAACACCGCCACAGGAGAGATCATGGAAGACGAGCTGGCGGCCACGCAGGGGACCGCCCAGGGAACGCCTCCGGCGGAGCCGGGGGACGAACGGGGGCTGGAAAGATGAACCAGGTCAATCACAGCGATGACCACGACACGTACGGAGCACAGGTGACGACGGGCGGAGCGGGCGAAGCTGCCGAGGCCATCCCGGAACTGGTGATCATCTCGGGCATGTCCGGGGCGGGCCGCAGCACGGCGGCCAAGTGTCTGGAGGACCTCGGGTGGTTCGTGGTCGACAACCTGCCGCCCGCGCTGATCCCCACCATGGTCGACCTCGGTGCCCGCTCCCAGGGCAACGTGGCGCGGATCGCGGTGGTGGTGGACGTGCGCGGCCGCCGCTTCTTCGACAACCTGCGCGAGTCGCTCGCCGACCTGGACACCAAGAGTGTCAAGCGCCGGGTGCTGTTCCTTGAGGCCTCCGACGACGCGCTGGTGCGCCGCTTCGAGTCGGTGCGCCGCCCGCACCCGCTGCAGGGTGACGGCCGCATCGTGGACGGCATCGCCCAGGAGCGCGACCTGCTGCGCGAGCTGCGCGGCGAGGCCGACCTGGTGATCGACACCTCCAGTCTCAACGTGCACGAGCTGCGGGCGAAGATGGACGCCCAGTTCGCCGGTGAGGAGGAGCCGGAGCTGCGGGCGACCGTGATGTCGTTCGGCTTCAAGTACGGGCTGCCGGTCGACGCCGATCTGGTGGTCGACTGCCGCTTCCTGCCCAACCCGCACTGGGTTCCGGAGCTGCGCCCGTTCACCGGCCTCAACGACGAGGTCGCCACCTATGTGTTCAACCAGCCCGGCGCCAAGGAGTTCCTGGACCGCTACGCGGAGCTGCTGCACATCATCGCCGCCGGATACCGGCGCGAGGGCAAGCGCTATGTGACCATCGCGGTCGGCTGCACCGGCGGCAAGCACCGCAGCGTCGCCATGTCGGAGCGGCTGGCCCGGCGGCTGTCCTCGGACGGGGTGGAGACCGTTGTGGTCCATCGCGACATGGGGCGCGAGTGATCACTTCCAGGACCACCAGGCGGCTGCGCCGCACCACCCGTCGCTCCGGTGCCACCCCGAAGGTGGTGGCGCTCGGCGGCGGTCACGGACTGTCCGCCTCGCTCGCCGCGCTGCGCCGGATCACCCAGGACCTGACCGCCGTGGTCACCGTCGCCGACGACGGCGGCTCCAGCGGCAGGCTCCGTGACGAACTGGGCGTACTGCCCCCCGGGGACCTGCGCAAGGCGCTGGCCGCGCTGTGCGGGGACGACGAGTGGGGGCGCACCTGGTCACGGGTGATCCAACACCGGTTCACCAGTAAGGGTGAGATGCACGGGCACGCGGTCGGCAACTTGCTGATCGTCGCCCTGTGGGAGCAACTGGGCGATCCGGTGGCCGCGCTGGAGTGGGTGGGCCGACTGCTGGGCGCGCACGGCCGGGTGCTGCCGATGTCCGCGGTCCCGCTGGAACTGCAGGCCACCGTGCGCGGCCACGACCCGGCGCACCCGGACGCGATCAGCACGGTGCGCGGGCAGGCGACGGTCGCGCTCACCCCGGGCGAGGTGCAGGAGGTACGGGTGGTGCCGCAGGACCCGCCCGCGGTGCCGCAGGCCGTGCAGGCGGTGCTGGACGCGGACTGGGTGGTGCTCGGCCCCGGCTCCTGGTTCTCCTCGGTCATACCGCACCTGCTGGTTCCTGAGCTGGCCGAGGCGCTGATGCAGACCCGGGCGCGCCGGGTGCTGACGCTCAACCTGGCACCGCAGCCCGGAGAGACCGAAGGTTTTTCTCCGCAGCGTCACTTGGAGGTTTTGGCCCGACACGCCCCTAAACTCACCATCGACGTGGTGCTGGCCGACAAGGCCGCCGTTCCCGACCGCGAGAGCCTTGACCAGGCCGCCGCGCGCCTGGGCGGCACGGTCGAGCTGGCCGCGGTCGCCGCCCCGGACGGGCCGCGGCACGACCCCGAGCAGCTGGCCGCCGCGTATGACCGGATTTTTCGGATGCATGGAAGGATCGGCCCATGGCGATGACGGCAGCGGTGAAGGACGAGATCTCCCGGCTCCCCGTCACCCGTACCTGCTGCCGCAAGGCGGAGGTGTCGTCGATCCTGCGGTTCGCGGGCGGGCTCCATCTCGTCAGCGGCCGCATCGTGATCGAGGCGGAGCTGGACACCGGTATCGCGGCCCGGCGCCTGCGCAAGGACATCCTGGAGATCTTCGGTCACCCCTCCGACCTGGTGGTGATGGCCCCCGGTGGGCTGCGCAGGGGCAGCCGCTATGTGGTGCGGGTGGTCGCCGGGGGCGACCAGCTGGCCCGGCAGACCGGTCTGGTGGACGGCCGGGGCCGCCCGATCCGCGGACTGCCGCCGCAGGTGGTGTCCGGGGCCACCTGCGACGCCGAGGCCGCCTGGCGCGGCGCGTTCCTGGCGCACGGCTCGCTGACGGAGCCAGGCCGCTCGTCCTCCCTGGAGGTGACCTGCCCCGGCCCCGAGGCGGCCCTCGCCCTGGTCGGCGCGGCCCGGAGGCTCGGTATCCCGTCCAAGGCCCGCGAGGTGCGCGGCGTTGACCGCGTGGTGGTACGGGACGGTGACGCGATCGGCGCGCTGCTGACCCGGCTCGGGGCGCACGAATCGGTGCTGGCGTGGGAGGAGCGCCGGATGCGCCGCGAGGTGCGGGCCACCGCCAACCGGCTGGCCAACTTCGACGACGCCAACCTGCGGCGCTCCGCGCGGGCCGCGGTCGCCGCGGGGGCGCGGGTGCAGCGGGCGCTGGAGATCCTCGGGGACGAGGTGCCCGAGCACCTGGCCGCCGCCGGGCGGTTGCGGATGGATCACAAGCAGGCGTCGCTTGAGGAACTGGGGTCGTTGGCGGATCCGCCGCTGACCAAGGACGCGGTCGCCGGACGCATTCGGCGGCTGCTGGCGATGGCGGACAAGCGGGCCGCGGATCTGGGGATTCCGGGGACGGAGTCCAATCTGACCGAGGAGATGGTCGGCTAACTGCCGCGTGGCGGCGGGGGGTTGGGGGTGCCTGCGGCGGGCCTGTTCCCCTATCCCGCCCCTTCCCTGAACTGGGGGCTCCGCCCCCAGACCCCTGGCGTTGTGCCCACCCGTTCCGCCCTGCGGAACGACTGCCCACAACGTGGCGGGGCAGCGGGCCGGAAAGCGGGCGTGCTCGATGTCACTCTGGACATCCGGGCGAGGTAGGGTCGTGGGTGGTCGGGGACGTTCTATACGGCGCGCCGGAGGCATCCGGCACATCAACGAGGAGATCGGTTCGTGACGATCCGCGTAGGCATCAACGGCTTTGGCCGCATCGGTCGTAACTTCTTCCGCGCCGCGCTTGAGCAGGGTGCGGACTTTGAGATCGTCGGTGTCAACGACCTGACCGACAACGCGACCCTGGTGCACCTGCTCAAGTACGACACCATCCTGGGCCGCCTCAAGCAGGAGGTCTCCCACACCGACGACACCATCACCGTCGGCGGTCAGACCTTCAAGACGATGGCCGAGCGCGACCCGGCGAACCTGCCGTGGGGCGAGCTGGGCGCGGACATCGTGATCGAGTCCACCGGCATCTTCACCAAGCGTGAGGACGCCGCCAAGCACCTCGCCGCCGGCGCCAAGAAGGTCATCATCTCGGCCCCGGCCAAGGACGAGGACATCACCATCGTCATGGGCGTCAACAACGAGAAGTACGACGCCGCCAACCACCACGTCATCTCCAACGCCTCCTGCACCACCAACTGCGTGGCGCCGATGGCCAAGGTCCTCGACGAGAACTTCGGCATCGTCAAGGGCCTGATGACGACCGTCCACGCCTACACCAACGACCAGCGCATCCTGGACTTCCCGCACAAGGACCTGCGCCGCGCCCGGGCCGCCGCCGAGAACATCATCCCGACCACCACGGGTGCCGCGAAGGCCACCGCCCTGGTCCTCCCGCAGCTCAAGGGCAAGCTGGACGGCATCGCCATGCGCGTCCCGGTCCCCACCGGCTCGGTCACCGACCTGGTCATCGAGCTGGAGCGCGAGGTCACCAAGGACGAGGTCAACGCCGTGTTCCAGAAGGCCGCCGAGGGCCAGCTCAAGGGCATCCTGGAGTACACCGAGGACGCGATCGTCTCCTCCGACATCGTCAACTGGCCGGCCTCCTGCACCTTCGACTCCTCCCTGACCATGGTCCAGGGCAAGTCCGTCAAGGTCGTCGGCTGGTACGACAACGAGTGGGGCTACTCCAACCGCCTGGTGGACCTGACCACCTTCGTCGGCGGCCAGCTCTGACCACCGCGTAGATTGTGACCGACGGGGCCGCTCGCACGACGCGCATGTCGTACGGGCGGCCCCGTGCCACGACCCAGGAGCCCTTCACCATGAAGACGATCGACGACCTGGAGGTCGCCGGACGACGGGTGTTCGTCCGCGCCGACCTCAACGTCCCGCTGGACGGTGACCAGATCACCGACGACGGCCGGATCCGCGCCGCCGTACCGACCATCACCAAGCTCGCCGAGCGCGGCGCGAAGGTGATCGTCGCCTCCCACCTCGGCCGCCCCAAGGGCGCGCCGGACCCGCAGTACTCGCTCGCGCCGGTCGCCAGGCGGCTCGGCGAACTCCTCGGCAAGCCGGTCGCGTTCGCGACCGACACCGTGGGTGACAGCGCGAAGGCCACCGTCGCCGCCCTGGCCGACGGCGAGGTCACGCTGCTGGAGAACCTGCGCTTCAACGCAGGCGAGACCGCCAAGGACGACGCCGAACGCGGCGCGTTCGCCGACGAGTTGGCCGCGCTGGCCGACGCCTACGTCGGCGACGGCTTCGGCGCCGTGCACCGCAAGCACGCCTCGGTGTACGACCTGCCGGCACGGCTGCCGCACGCCGCCGGTGACCTGATCGCCACCGAACTCGGGGTGCTCAAGAAGCTCACCGAGGACGTGAACCGCCCGTACGTGGTGGTGCTCGGCGGCGCCAAGGTCTCCGACAAGCTCGCCGTCATCGACCAGTTGCTCGGCAAGGCGGACCGGCTGCTGATCGGCGGCGGCATGGCGTACACCTTCTTGAAGGCCAATGGCCACGAGGTGGGCAGGAGCCTGCTGCAGCAGGACCAGATCCCGGCCGTCGAAGAGTACCTGGCGCGCGCCGAGAAGAACGGCGTCGAACTGGTGCTGCCGGTCGACGTGTTGGCCTCGGACGACTTCCCGGACCTGAAGACCAAGGCCCCGGCCGACTACGTCACGGTCGACGCCGACAAGATCCCCTCCGACAAGGAGGGCCTGGACATCGGCCCGAGGACCCGCGAACTGTTCGCCTCGAAGATCGCGGACGCCGCGACGGTGTTCTGGAACGGCCCGATGGGTGTCTTCGAGCATCCCGACTTCGCCGGGGGCACCAGCGCCGTCGCCCAGGCCCTGGTGGACAGCGACGGCTTCACCGTCGTCGGCGGCGGCGACTCGGCCGCCGCCGTACGCACCCTGGGCTTCGACGAGAACGCCTTCGGCCACATCTCGACCGGTGGCGGCGCCAGCCTGGAGTACCTCGAAGGCAAGACGCTGCCCGGCCTCGCCGCACTGGAGGACTGACCCCCCGATGAGCAACCGCACGCCGATCATGGCGGGCAACTGGAAGATGAACCTCAACCACCTTGAGGCCATCGCGCACGTCCAGAAGCTCGCCTTCGCCCTGACCGACAAGGACTACGAGGCCGTTGAGGTCGCGGTCCTGCCGCCGTTCACCGACCTGCGCTCGGTGCAGACCCTGGTCGACGGCGACAAGCTGAAGATCAAGTACGGTGCGCAGGACCTGTCCGCGCACGAGTCCGGCGCGTACACCGGGGAGATCTCCGGTGCCATGCTCGCCAAGCTCAAGTGCGCCTTCGTGGTCATCGGCCACAGCGAGCGCCGCCAGTACCACGGCGAGGACGACGCGCTGGTCAACGCCAAGGTGAAGGCCGCCTACCAGCACGGCCTGACCCCGATCCTGTGCGTGGGCGAGGGCCTGGACGTCCGCCGGGCGGGCAACCAGGTCGCGCACACCCTCGCTCAGGTCGACGGCGCCCTGAAGGACATCCCGGCCGACCAGGTGCGCTCCATCGTCATCGCCTACGAGCCGGTGTGGGCGATCGGCACCGGCGAGGTCGCCACGCCCGCCGACGCCCAGGAGGTCTGCGGGGCGATCCGCGGCCGCCTGGTCGAGCTGTACGGCCAGGAGGTGGCCGACGAGGTGCGCATCCAGTACGGCGGCTCGGTGAAGTCCGGCAACATCGCCGCGATCATGGCACAGCCCGACGTGGACGGTGCGCTGGTCGGCGGGGCCTCGCTGGACGCCGAGGAGTTCGTCAAGATCGTCCGCTTCGCTGACCAGGCAGTAGGCTGACGGCCTCGTTCCGAAGTACGCTTGCGGGGGCCGGGCGGTACGCCGCCCGGCCCCCGAGGATCGCAACACGTCACCGAGAGAGTTGGTCCAGCCGTGGTTATCGGGTTCTCCATCGCCCTCATCATCTTCAGCCTGCTGCTGATGCTGCTGGTCCTGATGCACAAGGGCAAGGGCGGCGGCCTCTCCGACATGTTCGGCGGCGGTATGCAGTCCTCCGTCGGCGGCTCCTCGGTGGCCGAGCGCAACCTCGACCGGATCACCGTCATCGTCGGCCTGCTGTGGTTCGCCTGCATCGTCGGGCTCGGCCTGGTCCTCAAGCTCCAGCACTGAGCCGGGGGCGCGGGGACATCGCGTCCACATCGCCCTACTTCCGCTCGTTTGGGCATAACTGACGCCCCATTGCTCCGGCGGCTTATCATTGAACGACGTCCGCGAGCCCAGGTACAGTTCCCCACCACCGTGGGGTGAGCCGCTGGACGACCTCGCAGCACCATCACGCAGGGAGTTACGACCGTGGCAAGTGGCAACGCGATCCGTGGCAGTCGGGTCGGAGCGGGGCCGATGGGGGAGGCAGAGCGCGGTGAGTCCGCGCCGCGTCTTCGCATCTCCTTCTGGTGCTCGAACGGGCACGAGACCCAGCCGAGCTTCGCCAGCGACGCGCAGATCCCGGACACCTGGGACTGCCCCCGCTGCGGCTTCCCGGCCGGGCAGGACGAGAACAACCCGCCGGACCCGCCGCGTACCGAGCCGTACAAGACCCACCTGGCCTATGTGCGGGAGCGGCGCAGCGACGCGGACGGTGAGGCGATCCTCGCCGAGGCGCTCGCCAAGCTCCGCGGCGAGATCTGAACATGTGAAGAGGGTCCGGGGTACAACCCCGGACCCTCTTCACGTCCGTTGCCGTCAGGCGGACGCCAACGGATAGAGCTGCTTGGGTAGTTGGGCCGCGGCGGCCCGGTCCAGCAGCCACAGTGTCCTGCCGCGACCGTACGCCCCGGCGGCCGGAGCCTGGATCTCGCCCGCGCCGGACAACGCGATGGCGGCGGCGTTGGCCTTGTCCGCACCGGCCGCCAGCAGCCACACCTCACGCGCCGCCCGGATCGCCGGAAGCGTCAGCGAGACGCGGGTCGGCGGCGGCTTGGGCGCCCCGCGCACCCCGACCACCGTCCGCTCCGTCTCCCGGACCCCCGGGTGCTCGGGGAACAGCGAGGCGACATGGGTGTCCGGACCGACGCCCAGCATCAGCACGTCGAAGGTGGGCACCGGCCCGTGGTCGTACGGCCCGGCCGCCCGGGCCAACTCCTCGGCGTACGACTCCGCGGCGGCGTCCACGTCATGGCCGAACGGGCCGTCCGAGGCGGGCATCGGGTGCACCCGGGCCGGATCCAGCGGCACGGCGTCCAGCAGCGCCGCTCGCGCCTGGATCACGTTGCGCTCCGGGTCGCCCTCCGGCAGGAACCGTTCGTCACCCCACCACAGGTCAAGCCGCGACCAGTCCACCGCGTCCCGCGCCGGGGCCTCGGCGAGCGCCGCCAGCAAGGCGTTGCCGTTGCGCCCGCCGGTGAGCACCACGCTGGCCGAGCCGCGGGCGGCCTGGGCGTCCACCACCTTGGTGATCAGCCGGGCCGCCGCGGCCTGGGCCATCAGCTCCTTGTCGCGGTGCACCACGACCTGAGGCGTCGTCATTTAGCCTTCTCCGCACCGGAGTCGGCGGACTGCCTCGCCGGCTCCGCGGCCTTCTTGGCGGGCGCGGCCTTCTTCTGCGCACCGCCCGACGGCGGTTGGGCGGCCGAACCGTCCTGCGGTGGCTGGGCGCCCAGCCGGTCCACGCCGAAGCGGACGGCGGAGCGGTAGCTCTCGTCCGGGTCCAGCCTGCGCAGTTCCTCGGCGATCAGCTCGGCGGTCTCCCGCCGCTTGAGCGCCACCCGGCGGTCCGGCTGGCCGGGCATCGCCAGCTCGGCCAGCGCGCCGTCCGCGCGGTCCAGGCAGATCGTGCCGTCCGCGGTGGTCATCCGTACCGCGGTCAGCCCTGGGCCGTCCGAGACCCGGCGCTCGACCGGCACCTGCAGCCGGTCGGCCAGCCACATGCCGAGCAGCTCGGTGCTCGGGTTGTACGGCTCGCCCTCGACCACCGCGGCGCTGATCGCCGAGTGCTTCTGGTCCAGCGCCGCGGCCAGCATGCTGCGCCACGGGGTGATGCGGGTCCAGGCCAGGTCGGTGTCGCCGGGGGAGTAGGAACCGGCGCGCAGCCGCAGCGCGCCGACCGGGTCCTCGGCCGCGGCGGCGTCGGTGATCCGGCGCTGGGCCAGCTTGCCCAGCGGGTCCCCGGCCGGGTTGTCGGGGGCGTCCTCCGGCCACCACACCACTACGGGCGCGTCCGGCAGCAGCAGCGGCAGCACCACCGACTCGGCGTGGTCGGCGAGTTCGCCGTGCAGCCGCAGCAGCACGGTCTCACCGGCACCCGCGTCGGAGCCGACCCGGATCTCGGCGTCCAGGCGCGACTTGGCGCGGTCCCGCGGACTGCGGCCCGGCCGCCTGATGACCGCGAGGATTCGCGAGGGGTGCTCGTGGGAGGCGTCACCGGCGGCCTTGAGGGCGTCGTACGCGTTGCCCTCGTCGGTGACGATGACCAAGGTGAGCACCATGCCCACGGCCGGGGTGCCGATGGCCCGGCGCGCGTCGATGAGACCGGAGTTGATCTTCGAGGAGGTGGTGTTCGTGAGATCGATCTTCATGGCCGACGCCAGCTCCTGCCGTCTCGTGCGAGCATCTCGTCCGCCTCCGCGGGGCCCCAGGTCCCGGCGGCGTACTGCGCGGGCTTGCCGTGCTTGTCCCAGTACTCCTCGATCGGGTCGAGGATGTTCCAGGACAGCTCGACCTCCTGATGGCGCGGGAAGAGGTTGGCGTCGCCGAGCAGCACGTCCAGCAGCAGGCGCTCGTACGCCTCGGGGCTGGACTCGGTGAAGGACTCGCCGTAGGCGAAGTCCATCGTCACATCGCGCACCTCCATCGAGGTGCCCGGCACCTTCGAGCCGAACCGCACCGTGACGCCCTCGTCCGGCTGCACCCGGATGACCAGGGCGTTCTGCCCCAGCTCCTCGGTGGCGCCGGACTCGAACGGCAGGAACGGGGCGCGCTTGAAGACCACCGCGATCTCGGTGACCCGACGGCCGAGCCGCTTGCCGGTGCGCAGGTAGAACGGGACGCCCGCCCAACGGCGGTTGTTGATGGTCAGCTTGATGGCGGCGTAGGTGTCGGTCTTCGACTTGGGGTCGATGCCCTCTTCCTCCAGGTAGCCGAGTACCTCCTCGCCACCCTGCCAGGCGTGCGCGTACTGGGCGCGCACGGTGTGCTTGCCGAGGTCCTCCGGGAGCTCGACGGCGGAGAGCACCTTGAGCTTCTCGGCCACCAGCGCCTTGGGGTGGAAGGAGCCGGGCTCCTCCATCGCGGTCAGCGCCAGCAGTTGCAGCAGGTGGTTCTGGATGACGTCACGGGCCGCGCCGATGCCGTCGTAGTATCCGGCCCGGCCGCCGATGCCGATGTCCTCGGCCATGGTGATCTGTACGTGGTCGACGTACGACCGGTTCCAGATCGGCTCGAACATGGTGTTGGCGAAACGCAGCGCCAGGATGTTCTGGACCGTCTCCTTGCCGAGGTAGTGGTCGATCCGGAAGACGTCCACCGGCTCGAACACCTCGTGCACGACCCGGTTGAGCTCCTGCGCGCTGGCCAGGTCGTGGCCGAACGGCTTCTCGATGACCGCGCGCCGCCAGGAGTCCCCGGGGCCCTGGGACAGCCCGTGCTTCTTGAGCTGCTGGACCACCTTGGGGAAGAACTTCGGCGGAACCGACAGGTAGAAGGCGAAGTTGCCGCCGGTGCCGCGGGCCTTGTCCAACTCGTCGATGGTGGCCCGCAGGGTCTCGAAGGCGTCGTCGTCGTCGAACTCACCGGGGACGAACCGGAAGCCCTCGGCGAGCTGCTGCCAGACCTCCTCGCGGAACGGGGTCCGCGCGTGCTCCTTGACAGCGTCGTGCACGACCTGGGCGAAGTCCTCGTCCTCCCAGTCGCGGCGGGCGAAGCCGACGAGCGAGAAGCCCGGCGGCAGCAGCCCGCGGTTGGCGAGGTCGTACACCGCGGGCATCAGCTTCTTACGGGACAGGTCGCCGGTGACCCCGAAGATCACCAGGCCCGACGGCCCCGCGATCCGCGGGAGCCGTCGATCCTGGGGGTCACGCAGCGGATTGCCGCTGGTGGTCACTGTTCTCACGCCTCCGAAGGGGCGAGGCGCGCCAGCTCCGCCTCGGTGGACTTCAGCAGGTCGTTCCAGGACGCCGCGAACTTCTCCACGCCCTCGTCCTCCAGCAGCTGGACCACGTCGTCGTAGGAGACGCCGACCGCCGCCAGCGCGTCGAGGTCGGCCTGGGCCTGCTCGTAGCTGCCCTGGATGGTGTTGCCGGTGATCTCGCCGTGGTCGGCGGTGGCCTGCAAGGTGGCCTCCGGCATGGTGTTGACCGTGTTGGGTGCGACCAGCTCGGTCACGTACAGGGTGTCCGGGTACGCCGGGTCCTTCACGCCGGTGGAGGCCCACAGCGGGCGCTGCTTGTTGGCACCGGCCTTCTCCAGCGCCAGCCAGCGCTCCGAGGAGAACACCTCCTCGTACGCCTGGTAGGCGAGCCGGGCGTTGGCCAGCGCCGCCTTGCCGCGCAGCGCCTTGGCCTCGTCGGTGCCGATCTTGTCCAGCCGCTTGTCGATCTCGGTGTCCACCCGGGAGACGAAGAACGAGGCGACGGAACGGATCTTGGACAGGTCCTGGCCAGCCGCCTTGGCCTTCTCCAGGCCAGACAGGTAGGCGTCCATCACCTCGCGGTACCGCTCCAGCGAGAAGATCAGCGTGACGTTGACGCTGATGCCCAGGCCGATGACCTCGGTGATCGCGGGCAGACCGGCCTTGGTCGCCGGGATCTTGATGAGCGTGTTGGGACGGTCCACCAACCAGGCCAGCTGCTTGGCCTCGGCGATGGTGGCCGTGGTGTTGTGCGCCAGGCGCGGGTCGACCTCGATGGACACCCGGCCGTCCTGGCCGCCGGTGGCGTCGAAGACCGGGCGCAGGATGTCGGCGGCGTCGCGGACGTCCGCCGTGGTGATCATCCGGATCGCCTCTTCGACGGTGACCTTGCGGGCGGCCAGGTCGGTGACCTGCCGCTGGTAGCCGTCGCCGCCGGAGATCGCCTTCTGGAAGATGGACGGGTTGGTGGTGACACCGACGACATGGCTGTCGTCGATCAGCTCGGCGAGGTTGCCGGACGTGATCCGCTTGCGGGACAGGTCGTCCAGCCAGATCGCGACGCCTTCGTCGGAGAGGCGCTTGAGTGCGTCTGTCATGGGTTCTGCATCTCCTCGTAAGGTCGTTGAGTGATCAGCGGTTCGCGGCGGCGATGGAGTCGCGGGCGGCGTCGACGACCGCCTCGCTGGTGAGTCCGAACTCACGGAACAGCACCTTGTAGTCGGCGGAGGCGCCGAAGTGCTCGAGGCTGACGATGCGTCCGGCCTCGCCGACGAACTTGTGCCAGGTCAGGCCGATACCGGCCTCGACCGCCACCCGCGCCTTGACGTTCGGCGGCAGCACGTGGTCGCGGTAGGCCTGGTCCTGCTCCTCGAACCACTCGACGGACGGCATCGAGACCACCCGGGTCGGGATGCCCTCGGCCTGGAGCACCTCGCGGGCCTCCACGGCCAGCTGGACCTCGGAGCCGGTGCCGATCAGGATGACCTGGGCCTGGCCGCCCTCGGCATCCAGCAGGACGTAACCGCCCTTGGCGGCGTCCTCGTTGGCCTCGTAGGTCGGCACGTTCTGCCGGGTCAGCGCCAGACCGTGCGGGGCGGGCTTGGCGGAGTAGCGGCGCAGGATCTCCCGCCAGGCGATGGCGGTCTCGTTGGCGTCGGCCGGGCGGACCATGTTCAGGCCCGGGATGGTGCGCAGCGCGGCCATGTGCTCGACCGGCTGGTGGGTCGGGCCGTCCTCGCCGAGGCCGATGGAGTCGTGCGTCCACACATAGGTGACCGGCAGCTTCATCAGCGCGGCCAGCCGCACCGACGGGCGCATGTAGTCGGAGAAGACCAGGAACGTACCGCCGTAGACACGGGTGTTGCCGTGCAGCGCGATGCCGTTCATGGTCGCGCCCATGGCGTGCTCGCGGATGCCGAAGTGCACCGTGCGGCCGTACGGGCTGGCCTCCGGCAGCGGGTTGCCCGCGGGGAGGAAGGACGACGAGGCGTCGATGGTGGTGTTGTTCGACCCGGCCAAGTCGGCCGAGCCGCCCCACAGTTCGGGGATCACCGCGCCCAGCGCCTTGAGCACCTCGCCGGAGGCCTTGCGGGTGGCAATGGCCTTGCCGGGGGCGAAGGTCGGCAGCGCCTGCTCCCAACCGGCGGGCAGTTCACCGGCGTTGATCCGGTCGAACTCGGCGGCGCGCTCGGGGTTGGCGGTGCGCCACTCCTCGAACCGCTTGTGCCAGGTGGTGTGCGCCTCACGGCCGCGGTCGGCGGCGGCGCGGGCGTGCGCCAGGACCTCGGGGGCGACCTCGAAGTCCTGGTCCGGGTCGAAGCCCAGCACCCGCTTGGTGGCGGCGACCTCCTCGGCGCCGAGCGCGGAGCCGTGCGAGGCCGCGGTGTTCTGGGCGGTCGGCGCGGGCCAGGCGATGGTGGTGCGCAGGACGATGAGCGACGGGCGCTCGGTCTCGGCCTGGGCGGCCCTCAGCGCCTGGTACAGCGCGCGCACGTCGATGTCGCCGTCGGCGCCCTGGGCGACGTGCTGGACGTGCCAGCCGTACGCCTCGTAGCGCTTGGCGACGTCCTCGCTGAAGGCGGTCTCGGTGTCGCCCTCGATGGAGATGTGGTTGTCGTCGTAGAGCGCGACCAGGTTGCCGAGCTTCTGGTGCCCGGCGAGCGAGGACGCCTCGGCCGAGACGCCCTCCTCCAGGTCACCGTCGGAGACGATGGTCCAGATGGTGTGGTCGAACGGGGACTCGCCCGCCGGGGCCTCGGGGTCGAACAGGCCGCGCTCGTAGCGGGCGGCCATCGCCATGCCGACCGCGTTCGCGATGCCCTGGCCGAGCGGACCGGTGGTGGTCTCCACGCCCACGGTGTGGCCGTGCTCGGGGTGGCCGGGGGTGCGCGAGCCCCAGGTGCGGAAGGCCTTCAGGTCGTCGAGTTCCAGGCCGTAACCCGACAGGTAGAGCTGGATGTAGAGCGTCAGGCTGGTGTGGCCGCAGGACAGGACGAAGCGGTCGCGTCCGGTCCAGTCGGGGTTGGCAGGATCGTGCCGCATCAGCTTCTGGAACAGCAGGTAGGCGGCGGGTGCCAGGCTCATGGCCGTGCCCGGATGGCCGTTTCCGACCTTCTGGACGGAGTCCATGGCCAGTACCCGGGCGGTGTCAACGGCCCGCTTGTCCAGATCGGTCCAGTCGAGGTCTGCGGTGGTCGGCTGCGTGCTCACCCTGGGTCAGGGCTCCTCTCCACGTGTCTCAAGCGCCGCCAGCCCGTGCGGCCACCGGCGATTTCGAGCCTACCCTCGTACGGGCGGGCGTTCGGCTCCGTCTCAGGCAACGGGAAACCGACTTTGTTCATTCCCGGTACATATTCTCCCCTGCCGGGTTCCAGCCTGCTCCATGGGGTCCGGTTCCGCCCGGTGTACCGCGCGCGGCGGCACGTGAGCGTCACGCTGGGTACCGCTTCACGCCGTTTCACGCCGTGCCGCGGGGCTACGCCAACACGGGTGCCCCCCGCGACAGGTCCCGTAACGGCAACGTCTAGAGTGGCGTGGTACGCGCAGGGACTTGCCCGGTCTTTCACAACTGGGAGGGCCTTGCTGGTCTTTCTTCCTCTCAGAGGTGTTCGTGACGGCCGTCGAAACCCGACCTCCCGGGGTCGTTGGGACGAGCCCTGGGCACCGGCCCCTCGGGGCGCGGGTCAAGGCGTTCGTGGAGCTGACCAAGCCGCGCATCATCGAGCTGCTGCTGATCACCACGGTGCCGGTGATGTTCCTGGCCGCGCACGGCGTACCCGACCTGTGGCTGGTGCTGGCGACGGTCGTCGGCGGCTACATGTCGGCGGGTGGCGCGAACGCCCTGAACATGTACATCGACCGCGACATCGACGCGCTGATGCACCGCACCGAGCAGCGGCCGCTGGTCACCGGCATGGTCTCGCCGCGCGAGTGCCTGGTCTTCGGCATCTCCCTTTCGGTGGTCTCCACGGTCTGGTTCGGCCTGCTGGTCAACTGGCTGTCGGCCGCGCTGTCGCTCACGGCCATCCTCTACTACGTCTTCGTCTACACGCTGTGGCTCAAGCGCCGCACCACGCAGAACATCGTGTGGGGCGGCGTGGCCGGTTGTCTGCAGGTGTTCATCGGATGGTCAGCGGTGCGCAACGAACTGGCCTGGGCGCCGTTCGTGCTCTTCCTGGTGCTGTTCTTCTGGACCCCGCCGCACTACTGGCCGCTGTCGATGAAGGTCCGGGACGACTACGAGCGGGTGGGCGTGCCCATGCTGCCGGTGGTCGCGGGCAACCTGGCGGTCGCCAAGCAGATCCTCGCCTACAGCTGGGTGATGGTGCTGGTCTCGCTCACCCTGTGGTGGCCGCTGGGCGCCACGGGCTGGCTGTACCCGGTGGCCGCGGCACTGCTCGGCGGCTTCTGGCTGAAGGAGGCGCACGCGCTGTACTCCCGCGCGAAGAACGGGGTGACCGGCGCCAAGCTGAAGGAGATGCGACTGTTCCACTGGTCGATCACCTACGCCACGCTGCTGTTCGTGGTCGTCGCCGTGGACCCCTTCGTGCGCTGACCCTTCGGCTGGGCAGGCCGGGCGAGGTGGCGCCCCGAAGGGGCGCTGGGAACCGCGCGACCAGCCACAAGGCGCCACAGACGATCGACGGCATACCGCACCCCAGCGGAGCGCTTGCGCTCCGTCAGGTGTCCCCGCCCTGTTCAGTGGGCTGGGACACCTTTTCCGTCGCCCCTTCCAGCGGTGATTACTCGCGAGTAGCATTTGGTCCATGGCAGAGACCGAGGCCCCGAACCACACCCCCGACGCCCGCGCGGAGCGTCGCGCACAACGACTCGCCCAGCAGATCGGCGCCTTCGCGCGCGGCCACGGCGGCAGCGCGGAAGGCCAGATCGCGTACGTCGGCGAGGTCGGCACCCGCATCGTGCTGGTCGGCGAGAACGGCGAGTGGGGTGACCTGGTGGCTCCCTCCTACGACATCGCCAAGCGCGCGGTGGAACTGTCCGGGATCACCGCCCATGAGGACTTCGACGGCGAGCTGGCGGCCAAGGTCCGTACCGGACGGTACGAGTGGACGAGGATGGCCGGAATTCAGATCGGGGGAACCCGAAACACCTGACACCCACCTGTCCCGTTAGCACCATGGACACGATCACCCGCTGGTGATCGTGAACCGGACCTGGACCAGGGGAGTTACATGGGTGTGCGGGAAGTACGGGAACAACGGCACCGGCTCGCGCGCCAGGAGGCCGCGCGGCTCGGTACCGAGGGTGTGCACACGGTCGCCCTCACCTGGGTGGACACCGCCGGGGTGACCCGGGTCAAGGTGGTGCCCACCGGCCGGCTCGCCCACGCCGTGCGGCACGGCGTCGGCATGTCACCGGTGTTCGACGTCTACACCTCCGACGACACCATCGCCGCGGTGCCCGAACTCGGCCTCGGCAGCCCCGACGGCGACCTACGGCTCGTCCCCGACCTCGACCGCCTCACCACCCTTGCCGCGCAGCCCGGTTGGGCCTGGGCGCCGGTCGACCGCTACGACCAGCAGGGCGCCCAACACCCCGGCTGCGCGCGGCTGTTCGCCCGGCGGATGGTGGAGCGGGCCAAGGAGCGCGGGCTGCAAGCCCGCATGGGATTCGAGACCGAGTGGCTGGCGCTGCGGCCGGGCGAGCCGCCCACCCCGGTCACCTCGGCGCCCGCCTACGGGATGACCCGGGTCGTCGAACTCTCCGACTATCTGCGCGACATCGTCGAGGCGCTCACCGCCGAGCACCTGGAGGTGCTCCAGATCCACCCCGAGTACACCGCCGGCCAGTTCGAGCTGTCCACCGCCAGCGCCGACCCGCTGCGCGCCGCCGACGAGTTGGTCCTGGTCCGCGAGACGGTACGCGCCGTCACCGGGCGGCACGCTCTGCGCGCCTCGTTCGCGCCCACCGTGTTCGCCGGACAGGTGGGCAACGGCTGCCATCTGCACCTGAGCCTGCGACACGACGGTGAGGACCTGTTCCGCGGCGGCGGCGGCCGCGACGGGCTGACCGGCACCGCGGAGGCCTTCCTCGCCGGAGTGCTGGACGCGCTCCCGGCCCTGATGGCGATCGGCGCCCCGTCGCCCGCCAGCTATCTGCGGCTGGTGCCCTCGCACTGGGCGGGCGCCTTCCAGTGCTGGGGAGTGGAGAACCGGGAGGCCGCGCTGCGGCTGGTGCCCGGCCCGCCGGACGAGGCCGGCAGCGCCAACGCCGAGGTCAAGTGCTTCGACGCCGCCGCCAACCCGTACCTGGTGGTGGGCGCGGTCATCGCCGCCGGACTGCACGGCGTCGACGCGGGCCTGAAGCTGCCCGACCCGGTGCAGGGCGACCCGGCCAGCACCGCGCCCGACACGCCCCGGCTGCCGCGGTCACTGACCGAGGCGGCGGACCGCTTCGCGCAGTACGAGCCGCTGCGCGGCGCACTGGGCGAGTGGGCGCACGGCGCGGTGCTCGCGGTGCGCCGTGCGGAGGCGGAGCAGTTCGCCGACGCCGACCCCGAGCAGATCGCCTCGGCCATCCGCTGGCGCTACTGATGGCCGAACCGCCACCACTGCCCCCACTGGTCGACCACCACTGCCACGGCGTGGTCCGCCGCGACCTCGGCCTCGGCTCGTTCGAGCCGTACCTCACCGAGGCGCACGCGCCCGCCGCGCGCGGCACCACGTACTTCGACACCCAGACCGGGTTCGCGGTGCGCCGCTGGTGCCCGCCGCTGCTCGGCCTGGAACCGCACTGCCCGCCCGCGCGCTACCTGGCCCGCCGCCGCGAACTCGGCGCGTACGAGGCGACCCGGCTGCTGCTGCGCGGTACCGGCATCGGCACGTTCCTGGTCGACACCGGACTGCCCGGCGACCTGACCGAACCGGCCGAACTGGCCGCCGCCGTGGGCGGATCGGCGCGGGAGGTCGTCCGGCTGGAAACCCTCGCCGAGCAGGTCGCCGACACCTCCGGCACCGCCGCGGCGTTCGTCGCCAACCTGGCCGAGGCGGTACACACCGCGGCGCAGGCCGCCGTCGGTTTCAAGTCAATCGCCGCCTACCGGTACGGCCTGGCGCTCACCCCCGAGCCGCCGCGCCCCGCCGAGGTGGGCCGGGCCGCCGAGGAGTGGCTGGCCGCCCGTGCCGCGGGCGGCCGGATCCACGACCCGGTGCTGCTGCGGCACCTGCTGTGGACCGCGGTCGCCACCGGGCTGCCGCTGCAGCTGCACACCGGATTCGGCGACCCGGACCTACGGCTGGACCAGGCCGACCCGACGCTGCTCACCGACTTCATACGCGCCGTGGGCGGGCTCGGTACGGACCTGGTACTGCTGCACGGATATCCGTACCACCGGCAGGCTGGATATCTGGCGAGCGTGTTCCCGCATGTGTACGCCGACGTGGGGCTGGCCCTCACCCACACCGGCGCGCGGGCGGCGACGGTGCTGGCCGAGACGCTCGAACTCGCCCCGTTCGGCAAGGTGTTGTTCTCCACCGACGCCTACGGGCTGCCCGAGCTGTACGTGGTCGGCGCCCGGCTGTTCGCCGAGGCGCTCCAGCGGCTGCTCACCGGCTGGGTCGAGGAGGGCGCCTGGGCCGCGCAGGACGCGGCCCGGGTCGCCGCGATGATCGCGGCGGACAACGCCCGGCGGGTGTATCGGCTGCCGTGAGGCGGTGCCGGTTCGGGCGCACTGTGCGGACCCGCTTCGGGGGCTTCCGCCTCCGAAATCCTGAGCGCTCCGCCGGGGGTGCGCAGATATGCCGTCGATCGTCTGCGGCGCCGTTGTGGCTGGCCGCGCCCACGCGGCGGAGCCGCACATGAACACAGCCCCGCGGCCCTTCGGAGCGCTACCGAGCCGCAGCGGGAACGGCCGGTTCCTGCGCCGGGATGTCCGCCGCGCCCGCCGCGCCGGACTCGTCCGGCCGCTCGCGCAGCGCCAGCGGAACCCGCAGCACCGCGATCCACACCAGGCACGAGCCGAGCATGTGGATGCCGACGACAACCTCCGGTAGATGCGTCGCGTACTGCACGTACCCCACCACACCCTGCGCCATCAGCACCGCGAACAGCTCAACCACCCGTCGCCGGGCGGCGGTTGGGCCGTTCACCGCGCGCAGCACGAACCACAGCGCGACGGTCAGGCCGATGACGATGTACACGAAGTCGACGTGCAGCTGGGTGATCTCCCGCCAGTTCACCGGGATGCGGTGCACGGTGTGCGCGTCACCCGCGTGGGGACCGGCGCCGGTGACCACCGTGCCGACCACGACCAGCAGCCCCGTCGCGGTGACCAGCAGCCAGGACAGCTGCCGCACCGGCCGCACCACCAGATCGCGCACCGGAAGGTCGCCCTCCCGCGACCGCTGCCACATCAGCACGGCGACGGTCAGCAGCGCCGTGGCCGACAGGAAGTGCGCCCCCACGGTGTACGGGTTCAGCCCGGTCAGTACCACGAGGCCGCCGAGCACCGCGTTGCTCATCACCAGCCAGAACTGCGCCCAGGCCAGCCGGGTCAGGCCACGCCGCCACGGGGTGCGGGCGCGGGCGGCGATGATCGCCACACCGACGAAGACACAGAGCACGTCGGTCAGCATGCGGTTGCTGAACTCGATGATGCCGTGCAGGCCCATCGCCTTCGTCGGCGTCAGACTCTGCGGGGTGCAGGTCGGCCAGGTGTTGCAGCCGAGGCCGGAGTCCGTCAGCCGCACCGCGCCACCGGTGACCACGATGATCACGGCCATCACCACGGTGGCCAGCGCGGCCCGCTCCACGAACTTGGCGGACGGCTGCCAGCGCTCGGCGATCAGCGCGAAGGGATTGAGCGATTTGAGCACCCGCCCATCGTAGGCGGGGCGCTTGTGCATTCCTTCACGAGGGTCCCGGTAAGGCCCCCGGCACCGGCTACTCCCAGCGGAAGAAGCGGGCCGCCGCGCCCAGTCCCAGTACCGCCCACACGGCCAGGATCCCCAGGTCCGACCAGGGCATCGCGGAGCCGTGCTGGAGCACCCCGCGCAGTCCGTCGGACAGCGCGGAGATCGGCAGCAGGTCGAGCGCCGAGCGCACCCCGCCGGGGAACTTGTCGAGCGGCACGACCACCCCGCCGCCGACCAGCAGCAGCAAGAAGACCAGGTTGGCGGCGGCCAGCGTCGCCTCGGCCCTGAGCGTTCCGGCCATCAGCAGCCCCAGCCCGGAGAACGCCGCCGTACCGAGCGCCAGCAGCAGTACCACCGCCGCCGGGTCGCCGTGCGGCGACCAGCCGAGGGCCAGCGCGATCACCGACAGCAGCACGATCTGGAGGGCCTCGGTGACCAGCACGGAACCGGTCTTCGCGGTCATCAGCGCCCAGCGCGGCAGCGGCGAGGCGCCGAGCCGCTTGAGCACCCCGTACCGCCGCTCGAAGCCGGTGGCGATGGCCTGGCCGGTGAAGGCGGTGGACATCACGGCGAGCGCCAGCAGGCCGGGGGCGAGGAAGTCCACCCGCCTGCCGCCACCGGTGTCGATGATCGGCACGGCGCTGAACAGCACCAGCAGCACGGTCGGGATCACGATGGTCAGCAGCAGCTGCTCGCCGTTGCGCAGCAGCATCCGCGTCTCCAGCGCGGTCTGCGCGCCGATCATGCGGGGCAGCGGGGCCGCGCCCGGTTCGGGGGCGAACGTTCCGGTGCTCATGGGCGCAGCTCCTTGCCCGTCAGTTCCAAGAAGACGTCCTCCAGCGTGCGGCGCTCGACCGCTATGCGGTCCGGCATGACGCCGTGCTGGGCGCACCAGGAGGTGACGGTGGCCAGCATCTGCGGGTCGACCCTGCCCTCCACCCGGTAGTTGCCGGGGGTGAGTTCGGCCGCCGCGCTGTCCGGGGGCAGCGCCTTGAGCAGCGAGAGCAGGTCGAGTCCGGGGCGTCCGGAGAACCGCAGGGTGTCCTCGGCGCCGCCCCGGCACAGCTCCTCGGGGGTGCCGCGGGCGATCACCTTGCCGCCGTCCACGATCGCCACGTCGTCGGCGAGCTGCTCGGCCTCGTCCATGAAGTGGGTGGTCAGCACGGTGGTCACGCCGTCGGCGCGCAGTTCGCGGACCAGGTCCCAGGTGGCCCGGCGGGCCTGCGGGTCCAGCCCCGCGGTGGGCTCGTCCAGGAAGACCAGTTCCGGGCGGCCGACCACGGCCATGGCGAGCGCCAGGCGCTGCTGCTGTCCGCCGGACAGCCGCCGGTAGGGGGTGCGGCCGCAGGAGCCGAGGCCGAGGCGCTCGATGAGCAGCGCCGGGTCGATCGGGTTGGCGTGCAGGCTGGCGGTGTGCCGCAGCATCTCCTCGGCGCGGGCACCCGGATAGACGCCGCCGGACTGGAGCATCACGCCGATGCGCGGCCGCAGCTGGGCCGACTGGGTGACGGGGTCGAGGCCGAGGACCCGCACGGTGCCCGCGTCGGGGCGGCGGTATCCCTCGCAGCTCTCGATCGTGGTGGTCTTTCCGGCGCCGTTCGGTCCCAGCACGGCGGTCACGGACCCCCGCGGCACGGACAGTTCGAGCCCGTCCACCGCGGTCTTGGTCCCGTACCGCTTCACCAGGCCGACGACTTCGACCGCGGGGGTGCTCTGCATGAGCCCGAGTGTAAGGAGCCGTCGGGCGGCGTCAGCAGGGGGTCCGGGAAACTCCGCCCACACGAGTACGGAAAGTGAGGTTCGCCTTACGTGATGGACCTAACCGGTGAGTGATCCACTCGCCGCTTGTCGTTGCCCACGGAATTACGCAACAATGGCGTTGTGAAATACGCGGGCAAGAAGGTGGCGAAGGAGAAGGCGACCGCGACGGCGGCCGCCGCTTCCGTCGTGCCCGTGCCCGAGGGTAGTGAGGCCGAGGCGCACCGCGGCACCCGCAACCGGGTGGCCCGCTCCATCCTCGACCACGGCCCGTCCACCGCGGCCGACCTGGCCGAACGGCTGGAGCTCACCCCGGCCGCGGTCCGCCGTCACCTCGACGCGCTGGTCGCCGAGGGCATCGTCGAACCCCGGGAGCAGCGGGTCTACGGATCGCGCTCCCGTGGCCGCCCGGCGAAGGTCTTCGCGCTCACCGACTGCGGCCGGGACGCGTTCTACCAGGCCTACGACCAGCTCGCCGCCGACGCGATGCGCTGGATCGCCGAGAGCGCGGGCGACGCGGAGTCCGGCGAGGCGGCGGTGGCCGCGTTCGCCAGGGCCCGTGCGGCGGGCCAGGCCGAGCGGTACCGCGCCCAGGTCGAGGCGGCGGCCCCGGAGGACCGGGCCAGGGCACTCGCCAAGGCGTTGACCGAGGACGGGTACGCTGCTACCACGCGCAGCGCGCACGCCTCCGCCGGCGAGCAGCTCTGCCAGCACCACTGCCCGGTGGCTCATACCGCCGAGCAGTTCCCGCAGCTGTGTGAGGCGGAGGCCGAGGTCTTCTCCCGCCTGCTCGGAACCCATGTGCAGCGTCTGGCCACCATCGCCCACGGCGACGGAGTGTGCACGACGTTCATTCCGAAAGCACCACAAACCAACACGTCCGACAGCGCACCTGCGTCCGCATCCGCATCTGCCAGCAAGTCCGGGAGGAACCCCGCATGACTGCTCCTACGGAGACCACTCACCCGGAGCTCGAAGGCCTGGGCACCTACGAGTACGGCTGGGCCGACTCCGACGTGGCGGGCGCGTCCGCCCGGCGCGGCCTCGACGAAGCGGTCGTCCGCGACATCTCGGCGAAGAAGAACGAGCCGGAGTGGATGCTCAAGCTGCGCCTGAAGGGCCTGAAGCTGTTCGAGAAGAAGCCCATGCCGACCTGGGGTTCGGACCTGTCCGGCATCGACTTCAACAACATCAAGTACTTCGTGCGCTCCACCGAACAGCAGGCGGAGTCCTGGGAGGACCTGCCCGAGGACATCAAGAACACCTACGACAAGCTGGGCATCCCGGAGGCGGAGAAGCAGCGGCTGGTCGCGGGTGTCGCCGCGCAGTACGAGTCCGAGGTCGTCTACCACAAGATCCGTGAGGACCTTGAGGAGCAGGGCGTCATCTTCCTGGACACCGACACGGGGCTCAAGGAGCACCCGGAGCTGTTCAAGGAGTACTTCGGCACCGTCATCCCGGCCGGTGACAACAAGTTCGCGTCGCTGAACACCGCCGTGTGGTCCGGTGGCTCGTTCATCTACGTGCCGAAGGGCGTGCACGTCGAGATCCCGCTGCAGGCCTACTTCCGGATCAACACCGAGAACATGGGCCAGTTCGAGCGGACGCTGATCATCGTGGACGAGGACGCCTACGTCCACTACGTCGAGGGCTGCACCGCGCCGATCTACAAGTCCGACTCGCTGCACAGCGCGGTCGTGGAGATCATCGTCAAGAAGGGCGCCCGCTGCCGTTACACGACCATCCAGAACTGGTCGAACAACGTCTACAACCTGGTCACCAAGCGCGCCGTCGCTTACGAGGGCGCGACCATGGAGTGGGTGGACGGCAACATCGGCTCCAAGGTGACGATGAAGTACCCGGCCGTCTACCTGATGGGCGAGCACGCCAAGGGCGAGACGCTGTCCATCGCCTTCGCGGGCTCCGGCCAGCACCAGGACGCGGGCGCCAAGATGGTGCACATGGCGCCGAACACGTCGTCCAACATCGTCTCCAAGTCGGTGGCGCGCGGCGGCGGCCGCACCTCGTACCGCGGCCTGATCGAGATCGGCGAGGGCGCGGGCGGCGCCAAGTCCAACGTGCTGTGTGACGCGCTGCTGGTGGACACCATCTCGCGGTCCGACACCTACCCGTACGTCGACGTCCGCGAGGACGACGTGTCGATGGGCCACGAGGCGACCGTCTCCAAGGTCAGCGAGGACCAGCTGTTCTACCTGATGAGCCGCGGCCTGAGCGAGACCGAGGCCATGGCGATGATCGTCCGCGGCTTCGTCGAGCCCATCGCGCGCGAGCTGCCGATGGAGTACGCACTGGAGCTCAACCGGCTGATCGAGCTGCAGATGGAGGGCGCGGTCGGCTAATCCCGCCTCCCGACTTCAGCGACGACGTTCTTACCGAGAGAGAGCAAAATCAGCCATGGCTGAAACGATCCCGGCCGGTAGCACCACCGACGGTGCGATCCAGGTTGGCCAGCCCGCCGACGCGCGGGTCAGCGCCGCCCCGTCCTACGACGTGGCCGACTTCCCCGTGCCGCACGGCCGTGAGGAGGAGTGGCGCTTCACCCCGCTGGAGCGGTTGCGCGGCCTGCACGACGGCACCGCCGAGGCCACCGGCGGCCTGCGGGTCGAGGTGACCGCCCCCGAGGGCGTCACCGTCGAGACCGTGGACCGCACCGACCCGCGGCTCGGCCGGGCGGGCAAGCCGGTGGACCGGGTGGCCGCCCAGGCGTACAGCTCCTTCGAGAAGGCCTCGGTCGTCTCGATCGCCAAGGACGCGGTGCTGACCGAGCCGGTGCGCATCTCGGTGCACGGCGAGGGCGGTGTCGCCTACGGCCACCAGCTGGTCGAGGTCGGCGCGTTCGCCGAGGCCGTGGTGGTCATCGACCACACCGGCGACGCCACGCTCGCGGGCAACGTCGAGTACGTCATCGGCGACGGCGCCAAGCTCACCGTCGTCTCGGTGCAGGACTGGGACCGCCAGGCCGTGCACGTCGCCCAGCACACCGCGCTGGTCGGCCGGGACGCCAGCTTCAAGTCGGTGGTCGTCACCTTCGGCGGCGACGTGGTCCGGCTGCACCCGCGGGTCATCTACGGCGGTCCGGGCGGTGAGGCCGAGCTGTACGGCCTGTACTTCACCGACAACGGCCAGCACCAGGAGCACCGCCTGTTCATCGACCACGACACCCCGCACTGCCGCTCCAACGTCGCCTACAAGGGCGCGCTGCAGGGCAAGGACGCGCACGCGGTGTGGATCGGCGACGTGCTGATCCGCTCCGTCGCGGTCGGCACCGACACCTACGAGCTCAACCGGAACCTCGTCCTCACCGACGGCGCCCGGGTGGACTCGGTGCCCAACCTGGAGATCGAGACCGGCGAGATCGTCGGCGCCGGGCACGCCTCGGCGACCGGCCGGTTCGACGACGAGCAGCTGTTCTACCTGATGGCCCGCGGCATCCCGCACGACGAGGCGCGCCGTCTGGTGGTCCGCGGCTTCTTCGCCGAGCTGGTCCAGCAGATCGGCCTGCCGGACATCGAGGAGCGGCTGCTGACGAAGATCGAGCACGAGTTGGAGGCGTCCGTCGCATGACCGCCGCCAATGGTTTCGTCCGCGTCTGCGCGCTGAGCGAGCTCGAAGACGACACGCCCAAGCGTGTCGAGGTCGGTGACACCCCGGTGTCCATCGTGCGCACCGAGGGCGAGGTGTTCGCGATCAACGACATCTGCTCGCACGCCAACGTCTCGCTGTCCGAGGGCGAGGTGGAGGACTGCCAGATCGAGTGCTGGCTGCACGGCTCCAGCTTCGACCTGCGCACCGGAAAGCCGTCCGGGCTGCCCGCGACCCGGCCCGTCCCCGTATACCCCGTCAAGATCGAAGGGGACGACGTGCTCGTCTCCGTCACCCAGGAGTCCTGAAGCACCCATGGCAACGCTTGAGATCCACGACCTGCACGTCTCCGTCGAAGCCGAATCCGGTCCCCGCGAGATCCTGCGCGGTGTCGACCTGACCGTGAAGCAGGGCGAGACGCACGCCATCATGGGCCCCAACGGCTCGGGCAAGTCCACCCTGGCCTACTCACTGGCCGGTCACCCCAAGTACCAGGTCACCGGCGGCACCGTGACCCTCGACGGCGAGGACGTGCTGGCCATGTCCGTCGACGAGCGGGCCCGGGCCGGTGTCTTCCTGGCCATGCAGTACCCGGTCGAGGTCCCGGGTGTCTCGGTCTCCAACTTCCTGCGCACCTCGGCCACCGCCGTGCGCGGCGAGGCCCCGAAGCTGCGCACCTGGGTGAAGGAGGTCAAGGAGGCCATGGAAGCGCTCCAGATGGACCCGTCCTTCGCCGAGCGCAACGTCAACGAGGGCTTCTCCGGCGGTGAGAAGAAGCGGCACGAGATCCTCCAGCTCGAACTGCTCAAGCCGAAGATCGCGATCCTGGACGAGACCGACTCCGGTCTGGACGTCGACGCGCTGCGCGTGGTCTCCGAGGGGGTCAACCGGGTGCGCGAGTCCGGCGAGGTCGGCACCCTGCTGATCACCCACTACACGCGCATCCTGCGCTACATCAAGCCCGACCACGTCCACGTCTTCGCCAAGGGCCGGATCGTCGAGTCCGGTGGCGCGGAACTCGCGGACAAGCTGGAGGAAGAGGGCTACGCGGCATACGTGGAAGGCGGCGCATCGGAGTGACCGTACAACTGCCGGGCCTCCTCGACACCGAGGCGATCCGCAAGGACTTCCCCGTCCTGGACCGCACGGTCCACGACGGCAAGAAGCTGGTGTACCTGGACAACGCGGCGACCTCGCAGAAGCCGCGCCAGGTGCTGGACGTCCTGAACGAGTACTACGAGCGCCACAACTCCAACGTCCACCGCGGCGTGCACGTACTCGCCGAGGACGCCACGGCGTTGTACGAGGGCGCCCGCGACAAGGTGGCCGGGTTCATCAACGCGCCCAGCCGGGACGAGGTGATCTTCACCAAGAACGCCTCGGAGTCGCTCAACCTCGTTGCCAACATGCTGGGTTGGGCCGACGAGCCGTACCGGGTGGACCGCGGTACCGAGATCGTCATCACGGAGATGGAGCACCACTCCAACATCGTCCCGTGGCAGCTGCTGGCGCAGCGCACCGGCGCGAAGCTGAAGTGGTTCGGCCTCACCGACGACGGCCGTCTCGACCTGTCCAACATCGACGAGGTCATCACCGAGAAGACCAAGGTCGTCTCGTTCGTGCTGGTCTCCAACATCCTGGGTACCCTCAACCCGGTCGAGGAGATCGTCCGCCGGGCCCAGGAGGTCGGCGCCCTGGTGGTGATCGACGCCTCGCAGGCCGCGCCGCACATGCCGCTGGACGTGCAGGCGCTGCAGGCCGACTTCGTGGCCTTCACCGGTCACAAGATGTGCGGCCCGACCGGCATCGGTGTGCTGTGGGGCCGCCAGGAGCTGCTGGAGGACCTGCCGCCGTTCCTGGGCGGCGGCGAGATGATCGAGACCGTCTCGATGCACTCGTCCACCTACGCACCGGCGCCGCACAAGTTCGAGGCCGGTACCCCGCCGATCGCCCAGGCGATCGGGCTCGGCGCGGCGGTGGACTACCTGACCGGCATCGGCATGGAGAACATCCAGGCCCATGAGCACGCCATCACCGAGTACGCGGTGCGGCGCCTGCTGGAGGTGCCGGACCTGCGCATCATCGGCCCGACCACGGCCGAGGACCGCGGTGCGGCGATCTCGTTCACCCTCGGTGACATCCACCCGCACGACGTGGGCCAGGTGCTGGACGAGCAGGGCATCGCGGTGCGCGTCGGGCACCACTGCGCACGGCCGGTCTGCCTGCGCTACGGAATTCCGGCGACCACGCGGGCGTCGTTCTATCTGTACTCCACCCCGGCCGAGGTCGATGCCCTGGTCGACGGGTTGGAGCAGGTCCGGAACTTCTTCGGCTGACGAGAGTGCTGACGCTGTGAAGCTTGATTCGATGTACCAGGACGTGATCCTGGACCACTACAAGCACCCGCAAGGGCGCGGCCTGCGGGACGGCGACGCGGAGGTGCACCATGTCAATCCCACGTGCGGCGACGAGATCACGCTGCGCGTGAAGCTTGACGGCGAGACGATCGAGGACGTCAGTTACGAGGGCCAGGGCTGCTCGATCAGCCAGGCCAGCGCCTCCGTGCTGTTCGAACTGCTGGTCGGCAAGGAACTGGCCGACGCCCGCAAGGTCCAGGAGCTGTTCTTGGAGCTGATGCAGTCCAAGGGCCAGCTCGAGCCGGACGACGCGATGGAGGAGGTGCTGGAGGACGCGGTGGCGTTCGCCGGTGTCTCCAAGTACCCCGCACGCGTGAAGTGTGCTCTGCTGAGTTGGATGGCGTGGAAGGACGCGACCGCGCAGGCGCTGTCCGGCGACGGCGCGAAGGAGACGGCATGAGCGAGAACGAGACCACCACGACCAAGCCCGCCACCGAGGACGAGGTCCGCGAGGCGCTCTACGACGTGGTCGACCCCGAGCTGGGCATCGACGTGGTCAACCTCGGCCTGGTCTACGGCATCCACGTCGATGACTCCAACGTCGCGACCCTGGACATGACGTTGACCTCGGCGGCCTGCCCGCTGACCGACGTGATCGAGGACCAGGCCAAGTCCGCGACCGACGGCATCGTCAACGACCTGAAGATCAACTGGGTCTGGATGCCGCCGTGGGGCCCCGACAAGATCACCGACGACGGTCGGGAGCAGCTGAGGGCGCTCGGCTTCAACGTCTGACCCCAGCACCCCGAATACGACCCCCGCGCCCCGCGCGGGGGTCGTTTCGTGTGCGTTCACCCTCCGTTTATGTACGACCGTACACAACGATGCGTACACTCGTACACATGGAGTACATAACGCTGGGCGGCGCCATCTGTGCCGAGGTGCTGGGGACCACGTCGATGAAGTTCAGCCACGGCTTCACCCGGCTGTGGCCCTCGCTGGGGACGCTGGTCGGGTATCTGGTGGCGTTCGCGCTGCTGGCGCAGACGCTGAAGACCATGCAGGTCGGCACGGCATACGCGATCTGGGCCGGGGTAGGGACAGCCGCGGTGGCCGTCATCGGGATGGCCTTTCTCGGCGAGGCCGCGAACCTCGCCAAGCTGATGGGAGTCGCCCTGGTGATCGCCGGAGTCGTCGTGCTCAATCTGGGAGGGGCGCACTGAGATGGCCCGGCGGTACGACCCCGAGCGGCGGCAGCGGATCATCGACGCGGCGATCCGGGTGGTGGGCGAACGCGGTATCGCCGGGCTCAGCCACCGCGCGGTGGCCGCGGCGGCCGACGTACCGCTCGGGTCGACCACGTACCACTTCGCCACCCTGGACGACCTGCTGGTCGCCGCGCTGCGGCAGACCAACACGGCGCTGTTCACCGACCTCGGGCAGCGGGTGGCCCGGATCGCCCCGGACGCCGACCTGGCGGCCGAACTCGCCGATCTGGTGGGTGAGTTGCTCACCGAGCAGCGGGACCGCAGCGTCCTTGAGTACGAGATCTATCTGACCGCGCTGCGCCGCGCCCCGGTCCGCCCGATCGCCGCGGAGAGCGTGGACGGCATGGTCGACGTCCTCACCCCGCGCACCGGAGCGGCCACCGCGCGGGCGCTGGTCGCGCTGATCGACGGGCTCTCGCTCCAGGTGCTGCTCACCGGTCGCGACTACGACCGGGAACAGGCCCGCGCGATGATCGCCCGGCTCCTCGACTGACCCACCGCACCACGGCTTCGCGGAATGGATCTTCCGGCATCCGGGCCGGTTGGGCATCGCCCGCGGCCAGCGACTAGCGTTCGGTGCATGACTGAAACGACTGCCACGACGCCCTCCCGCGCCACCGGCGCCGCCGCGGCCGGGCTCGCCACCATTGCCGCCGACGGAACCGTGCTGGACACCTGGTTCCCGGCCCCCGAACTCGTCGCCGAGCCCGGCCCGGCCGGGACCGAGCGGCTGTCCGCCGAGCGCGCCGCCGAACTGCTGGGCGAGACCGCGCCCAACGCCCTCGGGTCCGACCCGCGGCGCGGGGTCGAGGTCGTCGCGGTCCGTACGGTCATCGCCTCGCTCGACGACAAGCCGCTTGACGCGCACGACGCGTACCTGCGGCTCCACTTGCTCAGCCACCGCCTGGTCCGCCCCAACGGACAGAACCTGGACGGCATCTTCGGCCTGCTGGCCAACGTCGCCTGGACCTCCCTCGGCCCGGTGCCGGTGGACAACATCGAGCGCGCCCGGCTCGCTGCCCGCGCCGAGGGCCAGCACCTGTCGGTGTACGGCGTCGACAAGTTCCCGCGGATGACCGACTACGTGGCCCCGTCTGGCGTGCGCATCGCCGACGCCGACCGGGTACGGCTCGGCGCCCACCTCGCCGCGGGCACCACCGTGATGCACGAGGGCTTCTGCAACTTCAACGCGGGCACCCTGGGCACCTCCATGGTCGAGGGCCGGATCAGCCAGGGCGTGGTGGTCGGCGACGGCTCCGACATCGGCGGCGGCGCCTCGATCATGGGCACCCTCTCCGGCGGCGGCAAGCAGATCGTCTCGATCGGCGAGCGCTGCCTGCTGGGCGCCGAGGCGGGCCTGGGCATCTCGCTCGGCGACGACTGCGTGGTCGAGGCGGGCCTGTACGTCACCGCGGGCACCCGGGTCACCCTGCCGGACGGCCAGGTGGTCAAGGCCCTTGAGCTGTCCGGCGCGGACAACCTGCTGTTCCGCCGCAACTCCATGACCGGCACGGTCGAGGCGCTGCCGCGCACCGGCTCGTGGGGCGGTCTGAACGCGGTGCTGCACAGCCACAACTGACGTACGCCGTAAGCGGGTCGCGGCGCCGTTCGCCTCGGTCCGGCGCCGCGACCCGCCGCCGTCAGGACTCCGCCAGCTCGAAGGACTTCTTGCCGTCCAGCGTCTCGCGGATGATGTCGGCGTGGCCCCAGTGCCGGGCCACCTCCTCGATGAGGTGCAGCAGGATCCACCGCGCCGAGCGCTTGGTGTCCGGCGGGAACCACGGCATCCGCAGGGGGACCGTGACCCCCAGGTCCGGCAGCGCCCGTACGATCTCCTCGGTCTCCCGGGCCACCGCCTCGTAGGCCTTGAGCACCCCGGCCAGCCTCTCGCCCTCGACCAGCCGGAAGGAGTCCGCCCAGTTGGACTGGTCGCGCTGGGGCAGCTCGTCCCGGCGGCCGTCGAGCGTGCCGACGATCCAGTTGCGCTCGACCTCCATGTTGTGCTTGATCAGCCCGCCGATCGACAGCGAACTCGCGGTCGGAGTCGCGCTCACTTGTTCGTCGGTCAGCCCCCGCGCCGCGCGGCGCAGTCCGGCGCGCTGTGCCTCCAGGAAGGTCAGCAGCCCTTCGCGCTCATCGCCCACCTCGTCAACCAGATTCGGCATCCCCCATCACCTTTCTGTTGTCCGTCGGCCTCTTCGCGGGCCGTGGCAGGAGGAACACTACGGCTCAATGAGGTCAGCCACTGTCCGCATTGCGCGTTCGCATTCCGTAAGAAGAGGCTCGCGTACCGTAGTGTGCGTTGCGGATCGGGGTAACAGGGGTCCAGAAGGAGTGAAGCGGGCCGCGGCCCGCGCCGTGCGTCTAGGCTGGGACGCGAGCGCTCGCGCGCCTTACGGATTCCGGTCCCGGTACCGGTCCTGATCTCGTACGAGGAGAACACCCCCCATGGCTGCTGACAGCCGCGACATGCCGCCGGTGCGGCTGCTTCCCGACGCCGAACTCGCGCGGCACGCGCTCGCCGCGCCGCTGTTCCAACGGGCGGTGCGGCTCGCCCGCTGGGCCGCGCCGCAGGTGCGCATCGACGCGGCAGCCGAGCTGGCCCCCGACGAACTCGCCCGCGCGGTAACCGAGTTGGGGCTTGAGGGCGAGCCGGAGGGCGATGCCGAGGCCGCCGACGCCTGGGCGTTCGCCGTGGACACCGGCCTGGTCGAGGCGGAGCTCGCCGACGAGGCGGACCGGGCCGGGCGGGGCGGAACGGCCGTGCCCGGCAAGGCACTTGAACTGCTCAGCCGCGGCGGGCCGCGGGACGTGCTGGAGCTGTGGCGGACCGGCCTTGACGCGGTGCTCGCCGAGGCCGCCGCGCCCGGCCTGCCCGAGCTGTACGACGACACGGACGGCGAGGGCGCCCGGCCGGAACCCGGCTGGGACCCGGAGGAGGAGGCCGAGTTCCTGGACGGGGCGCTCGCCAACCTCTATCTGCTGACCGCCATCGAGGCGTTCGAGTCCGCCTCGAACGGCGACGCCTCCGCCGCAAGGCCGGTACCGCTGCCCGTGCTGGCCGCCTCGATGGTGGTCCCGGAGCACATGGAGGTGCCGACCGACGCCGCGCTGGAGGAGGTGTCGGAGGCGATGATGCGCCTTGACGACCACTTCCGGCTGCTCGCCCCCACCGGTGCGGTCGACTACCACCCGGTGGACGACGCGCTGATCTCGGACGAGCCCGAAGATCCGGGATCCTCACGGGAGTTGCCCGAGGAACTGGGTGAGGAGGAGGTCTCCCGGTACGGGATGGTGCGGCTCACTCCGCTGGGTGTCCTGGGCGTACGAGACCGGCTGACCGACGCCGGGGTAGGCGCCCCCGCCGTGGGCGACCTCGCCGGGCAGGACGCCGCCGTGCTGCTGGACGCGTTGGTGGGCTACCCCGAGGCGGCGGCGTACGCGGAGGGCGAGCAGTGGCTGGCGGCGCGCCAGCCGGTGGACGCCGCCCGGGAACTGCTGGCCGCCGCGCGCGGCCGGGACCAGGGCGCGCCCGCGCGGCGGCTGGTCTGCCAGCAGACGCTGAGCCGGTTGGGCATCGAGGCCGAGCCCGCGCTGCGTGAGGTGCTGGACGACCGGGAGTTGGGCGGGCTCGCCCGGGTGTGGCTGGTGGAGCGGGCGGCGGCTGATGTGCCGTCGCCCGATGAGGAGATGGTCTTCTGGCTCACCGTCGACACCATCGCCGCGCAGCTCGACGTCGATGACGACCCCGAGTTGCTGCGGGACCTGGTGAACGATCTGGTGGCCCGGCACGACGGCTTCTTCGACGCGGCCTGGCGGGTCGATCACCCCTCGACCGCGGAGGTGTTGGAGGCGATGGGACGCTTGCATCCGGACCGCAAGACCGCCAAGGAGGCCCGCAAGGCAGCCTTCAAGGCCCGCTCCGCGGGCCGCTAACGCCGTCTCGGGGGCCTGCGCTTGGGGGTTGCGGTGGTTGCGCACCGCCGGTCTCCGCCGCGGTGGTTGCTCGCCGCTGCGGCGGGCTATTCGCCGGGGGCAAGCCCCGTGGCCTCAGTGCCGCCGCCACATCGGCGGGTCCGTGCAGAAGTGGCCGCCGAGGTAGACGCGGTCCGGATCGTCCGGCCCGGGTTCGCCCTGCTGGGCGATCAGGCCCGCCGCGAACGACTCCGAGTCGTCCAGCGGCTCGTAGCCGAGCGCTCGGGCGGATGAAAGGTCCCACCACAGCCGGGTGTTGGCGGAGCTGCCGTACACGACGGTGTGGCCCACGTGCTCGGCGGTCAGTGCCGCGTGGAACAGCCGGGCGGCGTCCGCCGGGCTCAGCCAGATGGACAGCATCCGCACCGTGGTCGGCTCGGGGAAGCAGGAGCCGATGCGCACCGAGACGGTCTCGATGCCGTGCCGGTCCCAGTACAGCTGGGCCAGGTCCTCACCGAACCCCTTGGACAGCCCGTAGTAGGTGTCCGGGCGGTGCGGGGTGTCGACCGGGATCAACTGACCGTCGCCGACCGGGAGTGGCGTGAAGCCGACCGCGTGGTTGCTGGAGGCGAAAACGATCCGCCGTACGCCTTCGGCGCGCGCCGCCTCGTAGAGGTTGAACGTGCCCTCGACGTTCGCCCGCAGGATTTCCTCGAACGGCGCCTCCACCGGGATCCCGGCGAGGTGCAGCACCGCGTCCACCCCGCGCACCGCCTCGCGCAGCGCGTCCTGATCGGCCAGATCCGCGGTGACGGCGTCCGGCTCGCCGGGGACCGGCGCCAGATCGAACAGCCGCAGCGCATACCCGTACCGCGGCAGCAACTCGCGCATCATGGTGCCGATGCTGCCCGCGGCACCGGTGAGCAGGAGGGTACGCGGAGTCGGCATCGGCGGCTCTCCTCGTTTCGGTCTGGTCTCTGCCGGATTCGGCCGGTGGGCTACGCGATGGCATGAGCGTTGATCTTCCTCGACCGGCTACCCTGGCGTGGCGTCGTTCACACATGCGCACATGAATCAGAACGCAGAACGATGGGGGTGTTCCGATGACCGCGGCACCGCTGGCCGACCGTCTCGACGGGCTGCTGTTCTTCCCCGTGACCGCCTACCGCGCCAGCGGCGAGGTGGACCTGGACGCCTACCGCGACCATGTGCGCCGCGGCGTCGAGGCGGGCGCGGGCGCGGTCTTCGCCTGCTGCGGCACCGGCGAGTTCCACGCGCTGACCCCCGAGGAGTTCCACGACTGCGTGGCCGCCGCGGTCGAGGTGGCCGCGGGCCGGGTGCCGGTGGTGGCGGGCACCGGGTACGGCACCGCGCTGGCCCTGCGATACGCCGCGCTCGCCGAACAGGCGGGCGCCGACGGGCTGCTCGCCCTGCCCCCGTACCTCGTGACTCCCGACCAGCAGGGGCTGTCGCGGCACTACACGGCGCTGGCCGCCGGTACCGGCCTCGACCTGATCGTCTACCAGCGCGACAACGCGGTCCTCACCCCGGACACCGTGGTGGAACTCGCCCGGGTGCCGAACATCATTGGCCTCAAGGACGGCATCGGCGACCTCGACCTGATGCAGCGCATCGTCAGCGCGGTGCGCACCGAACTGCCCGACCGCGACTTCCGGTACTTCAACGGCCTGCCCACCGCCGAACTCACCGGCCTCGCCTACCGCGGCGTCGGCGTCACGCTGTACTCCTCCGCCGTCTTCTGCTTCGCCCCCGAGATCGCCCTCGCCTTCCACCACGCGCTCACCACGGGCGACGACGCCACGGTCAACCGGCTGCTGGACGGCTTCTACCGGCCGCTGGCGGAACTGCGCGGCCAAGGCAAGGGGTACGCGGTGTCGCTGGTCAAGGCGGGGGTACGGCTGCGCGGCGGGCGGGTCGGTACGGTACGGCCGCCGTTGACCGAACCGTCGGCGGCGCACATCGAGCAGTTGCGACAACTGCTCGACAAAGGACTGGCGTTGGTGGGCGGCGGGCGGTGAGCCGCCCCAGGACATCGGTGTTCCGCTACCCATGGGACGTGCTGGGCGCCCCGAACGCGCCGCGCAGGGTCGCCCAACTCGCCGTCCAGCGGGTCACGGTACGTGACGCGCTCGCCACCCGCTGAACGGTTGGTGGGCGCTCCAACCCCTTATTCCTGACCGTCCTGGTTCCAACAGACCCACCCTCACGCCTTCGACCAGCCGTTTTCCGCTCGGATACTGGAACACATGGATCACCACGCCGAGCTGAGCGAGTTCCTGCGCTCCCGCCGCGCCCGTCTCACCCCGCCCGAGGCGGGAGTGCCGACGGACGGAGGACCGCGCAGGGTGCCGGGGCTGCGGCGCGAGGAGCTGGCCCGGCTGGCCGGGGTGAGCACCGACTACTACACGCGGCTGGAGCAGGGGCGCACCCCCAACTGCTCCGACGCGGTGCTGGACGCGGTGGCCCGGGCGCTGCGGTTGAGCGACACCGAACGGGTCTACCTCTTCGAGCTGGCCCGCCCCAAACGCACCCGCCGCCGCCCGGTGGTCCGCCCGCAGCGGGTCCGCCCCGGGGTGCACCGGATGCTGGAGACCCTGGACGGGCACGCTCCGGCGTTCGTCCTCGGCCGCCAACTGGACGTGCTGGCCGCCAACCGGCTGGCCCGCGCGCTGATCACCGACTTCGACGCGCTGCCGCAACGGCAGCGGAACATGGCCCGGCACATGTTCCTCGACGAGTCCGCGCGCGAGCTGTACGTCGACTGGGAGGCCTGCGCGGCCGAGACCGTGGGCGCCCTGCGGCTGCTCGCCGCACGCCACCCCGACGACCCCCGGCTGACCGACCTGGTGGGCGAACTGAGCATCAAGAGCCCGCAGTTCCGCACCTGGTGGGCCGACCACAACGTGCGCGAACGCACCCACGGCAGCAAGCGCTACCACCACCCGGTCGTCGGCGACCTCACCGTCGCCTACGAGTCCATGACCTTCCCCGGGGACCCCGACCAGACGATGTTCGTCTACACCGTCGAGCCCGGCTCCCCTTCCGAAACAGCCCTGCGGCTACTCGCCAACTGGACGGCGGGCAACGCACCGCAGGCCGCACCATCCACGGCATCCGCCACGCAAGGAGACACCCCCCGATGACGACCAACGTCACCGCCTACGCCGCACCCGCCGCCAAGGCCCCGCTGGAGCGCACCACGATCCCGCGCCGCGCGGTGGGCGAGCACGACGTTCTGATCGAGATCAAGTACGCGGGCATCTGCCACTCCGACATCCACCAGGCCCGCGACGAGTGGGGCGGCGCCACCTTCCCGATGGTGCCCGGCCACGAGATCGCCGGAATCGTCGCCGAGGTCGGCTCCGGCGTCACCAAGTACGCCGTGGGCGACCGGGTCGGCGTCGGCTGCATGGTCGACTCCTGCCGGGAGTGCGACAACTGCCGTGCGGGACAGGAGCAGTACTGCACCGGCGGCGGCATGATCGGCACGTACAACGCCACCGGCCGGGACGGCGAGCCGACGTACGGCGGCTACAGCACCCACATCGTGGTGGACGAGGCGTACGTGCTGCGCATCCCCGAGGGCGTCGCGCTGGACGCGGCCGCTCCGCTGCTGTGCGCGGGCATCACCGTGTACTCGCCGCTGCGGCACTGGAACGCCGGTCCCGGCAAGAAGGTCGCCGTCGTCGGCATGGGCGGCCTCGGCCACATGGCCGTCAAGATCGCGCACGCGCTGGGCGCCGAGGTCACCGTGCTCAGCCAGTCGCTGCGCAAGAAGGACGACGGGCTGAAGCTGGGCGCCGACCACTTCCACGCCACCAGCGACCCTGCCACCTTCCAGGAACTGGCGGGCAGCTTCGACCTGATCGTCAACACGGTCTCCGCCAATCTCGACGTGGACGCCTTCTTGGGGCTGCTGAAGCTGGACGGCGCCATGGTGAACGTCGGCGCGCCGGAGAACCCCAGCTCGTTCAACGTCTTCTCGCTGCTCACCGCGCGGCGCACGCTCGCCGGTTCGATGATCGGCGGCATCCGGGAGACCCAGGAGATGCTGGACTTCTGCGCCGAGCACGGTCTCGGCGCGGAGATCGAGTTGATCGGCGCCGACCAGATCAACGAGGCCTACGAGCGGGTACTGGCCAGCGACGTGCGGTACCGCTTCGTGATCGACATCGCCTCGCTGCGCGACTGATCCACGGGCCGGGCACGGCCTCCCGAGGCCAAGTTCTTATCGCCTTAACGGGGTTCGGGGGCCTGCCCCCGAAGAAGTCCCCGCCGCGACGGTGAGCAGCCCCCGCGGCGGGGACCGGCGGTGTTCGCGCTCACCGCGACCGAGCGCACCGCACCGTCAGAGTCACCATCGGCAGGTCGAACTCGCCGGAAGCGGTCTCCGGCCGTGACGCCAGATACTCGCGGACGCGCCCCAGCAGGGCCGCTCGTTCGCCGGGCGGGACGACCAGGGTGTGCGAGTGGGTGCCGATCGTGGCGGTCAGGGAGTCGGCGGTACGGCGGTGGGCGTGCGGGAACTCCGCGAGCTCCCAGCCGCCGAACGCCGGATGCGCGGGCAGCTTGCGCTGGTTGTACCCCTTGGCGCTGGACGCCTCGCCGCGGGCCACCTTCTGCAGCCCCGCGATCCACTCGACCCGGTCGTCGTCCCGGTTCCACAGCGCTGCCAGCACCCCGCCGGGGCGCAGCACGCGGGCGATCTCGGGCAGTGCGCGGTCGTGGTCGAACCAGTGGAACGCCTGGCCCACCAGGACCGCGTCGAACGAGGCGTCCGGCGCCGGTATGGCCTCCGCCGTGCCCTGACGCGCGTCCACCTGCGGCGTCCGGCGCCGCAGCTCGGCGAGCATCCCGGCGTCCGGCTCCACCGCCGTCACCTCCAGGCCGCACCGGAGCAGCACCTCGGTCAACTTGCCGGTGCCCGCGCCGAGATCGAGCACCCTCAGCCCCAGCCGGTCGGCCACGGGCTCGACCGCCCACTCCACCGCGGCCCGCGGATAGTCCGGCCGGTGCTCGGCGTACGCGCTGGCATGCTCGCCGAACGAACTGGCCCGCCGGGCATGCAGGTTCTGGTCCTGAGCGTCATCAGTCATGGCAGGACTCTAGGATCAACGGCCTGAGTCGGCCGCTCGATTACAGCCGCCGAGTGGCCAGCGTCAGCCGGTCGCGGGCGTCGAACAGGGCGTCCTTGATCATCTGCTCGTGGGCCGTGGTGAGCCGGGCCACCGGCACCGAGCAACTGATCGCGTCCCGCGCGGGCGTGCGGTAGGGGATCGCGACACCGAAGCAGCGCAGGCCCAGGGTGTTCTCCTCGCGGTCCACCGCGTACCCGTGCTCGCGGACCGTCCGCAACTCCTCGATCAGCCGCTCGCGGTCGGTGATGGTGTGCTCGGTCAGCGGATCCAGCTTCTCCGGCAGCATCTGGCGTACCTGCTCGTCGGTGTGGGTGGCCAGCAGCGCCTTGCCCAACGAGGTGCTGTACGCGGGCAGTCGGCGGCCCACCCGGGTGAACGGCCGCAGATAGTGCTGGGATTGACGGGTCGCCAGGTACACCACGTCAGTGCCGTCGAGCCGGGCGAGGTGGATGGTCTCGGTGGTCTCGTCGGAGAGCCGGTCGAGGGTGGGGCGGGCGGCGGCCACCACCTCGTCGCCGTCGATGTACGAGGTGCCGACCAGCAGGGCGCGCACCCCGATGCCGTAGCGGGTGCCGGTGGCGTCCGTCTCGATCCAGCCGAGGTCGACCAGGGTGCGCAGCAGCATGTAGAGGCTGGACTTGGGGTAACCGACGGCTTCCTGCACGGCCGCGAGGCTGTGCATACCGGGGCGGCCCGCGAAGAACTCCAGCAGCTCCACCGTACGGACCGCGGACTTGACCTGGGACCCGCCGCCCTCGCCCGTAACCATGATCCGAACCCCTCTTGTCCGAGTCGGGCGCCGCCAGTGCGCACCCCACAGGATTCACGAACGAAGACGGCGTTCACTCTACCGAACAGACGATGTTCCGGTTGAGCGAGCCGTGGAGGCATAACCGCCAGTTGCGGGCCTCCGCCGACGTGGTGGACGAAGTACCAGGCACCCCGGCCGCGCTGCTGCCGCCGCAACTGCGGGACCGGCGACCCGCTCGGCATGCCGCGACGCGTCGACGGTCAGCGCTACCCATGAGTCGGCCGTGGGGTGTGGCTATCCTGGGCGCCGCTCGGGCCTACCGCAACACAGCCGCACAGAAAGAGACCGCCTGCCGTGTCTCATCGCACGAACCGCACCCTGCTCCGCCCCGCCGCCGCCGTCGCGCTCACCGCCGCCCTGGGCCTCACGCTCGCCGCGTGCGGCTCGGGCGGCAGCGCCTCCGGCAAGACCGCCGCCAGCGCCGCCGCACCGCAGAGCGCTGGCCGGACCGCTGTCCCGGCCGCCCCCCGCACCACCGCGCAGGGCCGTACCACCCTGCCGCCGTGGGATGCCCCCAGTGACGCCAGCGCCCGGGCCAAGGCCGCCCAGCTGCCGATGCTGGGCGCCGAGGGCCAGGTGATGCACATCCACACGCACCTGGACATCCTCGTGGGCGGGCAGCCGGTGACCGTCCCCGCGTACATCGGCATCGACATGAAGCAGCAGCGGATCAGCCCGCTGCACACCCACACCCCCGACGGGGTGATCCACATCGAGTCGCCGGTGAAGGCCGACTTCACCCTCGGCCAGTTCATGACCGAATGGAACGTCGCGCTGAGCGCCGACCAGCTCGGCGGGCTGAAGGCGGGCGGCGGCAAGGAACTGCGCGCCTACGTCAACGGCAAGCAGATCAAGGGCGATCCCGCCGCGATCGTGCTCAAGGCACACGACGAGATCGCCCTTGTCTACGGTCCGGCGGGCCAGCAGGTGAAGGTCCCCAACACCTTCAACTGGCCCGCCGGAGAGTGAGCCTCACCGCACCGGCGTGAAGTCCCGTGCCCCGATGAAGTCGGGGCGCGGCGCCGGGGCCGCGAACGGTTCGACCGCGGTGTTCTCCACGCTGTTGAACACGATGAACACGTTGCTGCGCGGGAACGGGGTGATGTTGTCGCCGGAACCGTGCATGCAGTTGCAGTCGAACCAGGTCGCCGAACCGGCCGGGCCGGTGAACAGCTTGATGCCGTGCCGCCCGGCCAGTTCGGTCAGCGCCTCGTTCGACGGGGTGCCCGCCTCCTGCATCTGCAGCGACCGCTTGTAGTTGTCCTTCGGCGTCACGCCCGCGCAGCCGACGAACGTACGGTGCGAGCCGGGCATGATCATCAGGCCGCCGTTGGTGTCGTGGTTCTCGGTCAGCGCGATCGACACCGACACCGTGCGCATCCTCGGCAGACCGTCCTCGGCGTGCCAGGTCTCGAAGTCCGAGTGCCAGTAGAAGCCGCTGGCGCCGAAGCCCGGCTTGACGTTGACCCGGCTCTGGTGGACGTACACCTCGGAGCCGAGGATCTGCCGGGCGCGGTCGAGCACCCGCGGGTCGCGGACCAGTTCGGCGAAGACCTCGCTGATCTTGTGCACCTCGAAGACCGAGCGGATGTCCTGGGACTTCGGTTCTATGATGGCCCGTTCGTCGGCTCGGACCGCCGGATCGGCGAGCAGCCGGTCCAACTCGGCGCGGTAATGCGCCACTTCCTCCGGCGTCAGCAGCCGGTCCACCGTCAAGAACCCGTCGCGGTCGTAGCCGCGCAGCTCGGACGGCTGGATCGGGCCCGACACGCCGGGGGTCGCCCACACCACCGGGTCCTGGCGCGGGGTGCTGACTTCGGCGGTGCCTCGGGTCGGGTACAGGTCGGTTATCGTCGTCATCGCTCAGTCCTCCTCCGTCAGCAGCGGGTACACACCGTTCTCGTCGTGCTGCTCGCGGCCGGTGACCGGCGGGTTGAACACGCACAGGCAGCGGAAGTCGGTCTTCGGCCGCATGGTGTGCTTCTCGTGGCCGTTGAGCAGGTACATCGTGCCGGGCGTGATCCAGTGCTTCTCGCCGGTCTCCTCGTTGGTGAGCTCGGCCTCACCCTCCACGCAGACGACGGCCTCGATGTGGTTGGCGTACCACATCCTCGTCTCGGTACCCGCGTACATCACGGTCTCGTGCAGGGAGAAGCCGACGCGTTCCCCGGCCAGGACGATGCGCTTGCTCTCCCAGGTGCCCGAGGCGGCCTTCACATGGCGGTCGGTGCCTTCGAGTTCCTTGAACGATCGGACGATCACGGTGGTGCGGTGCCTTTCTTCGGAGGGGCCGTTACGCGGTCTCGCGGACGGCACGGGCGAGGGTGCGCAGCCCCTCGTCCAGTTCGTCGGGGGTGATGGTCAGCGCGGGCAGCAGTTTGACGACCTCGCTCTCCGGGCCCGAGGTCTCCAGCAGCATCCCCAGCTCGAAGGCCCGGGCGCAGACATCGCCCGCTCGCCGCTTGTCGGCGAACTCCAGGCCCCAGACCAGGCCGCGCCCACGGAATTCGACGCCGGAGTGTCGGTGCTCGCGGACGATCTCGCCCAGTGCGGCCTCGATCTGCTCGCCGCGGGCCAGCGTCTGCTTCTCCATCTGGCCGTCCGCCCAATAGGTGTCCAGCGCGGCGGTGGCCGTGACGAACGCCGGGTTGTTGCCGCGGAAGGTGCCGTTGTGCTCGCCGGGCTCCCACAGGTCCAGCTCGGGCTTGAACAGCGTCAGCGACATCGGCAGGCCGTAGCCGCTGATGGACTTCGACAGGGTGACGATGTCCGGCTCGATCCCGGCCTCCTCGAAGGAGAAGAACGGACCGGTACGGCCGCAGCCCATCTGGATGTCGTCCACGATCAGCAGCATGTCGCGGCGCTTGCACAGCTCGGCGAGGCCGCGCAGCCACTCGGCGCGGGCCACGTTGATGCCGCCCTCGCCCTGGATGGTCTCCACGATCACCGCGGCGGGCTGGTTGAGGCCCGAACCCTGGTCCGCCAGCAGCCGCTCGAACCACAGGAAGTCAGGGACCTGCCCGTCGAGGTAGTGGTCGAACGGCATCGGGGTGCCGTGCACCAGCGGGATCCCGGCACCCGCCCGTTTGAAGGCGTTGCCGGTCACCGCGAGCGAGCCCAGCGACATGCCGTGGAAGGCGTTGGTGAACGACACGATCGCCTCCCGCCCCTTGGCCTTGCGGGCCAGTTTCAGCGCCGCCTCCACGGCGTTGGTGCCGGTGGGGCCGGGGAACATCACCTTGTAGTCGAGGTCCCGCGGGCGCAGCACCACGTCCTGGAAGGTGCTGAGGAAGGCGCGTTTGGCCGTGGTGCTCATGTCCAGGCCGTGGGTGATCCCGTCGCGTTCCAGGTAGTCGAGCAGTGCGCGCTTCAACACCGGGTTGTTGTGGCCGTAGTTGAGCGCGCCCGCCCCGGAGAAGAAGTCCAGGTAGCTGTGTCCGTCCTCGTCGTGGATCCGGCTGCCCTGCGCGCGGTCGAACACCGCGGGCCAGCCGCGGCAGTAGCTGCGCACCTCGGACTCAAGAGACTCGAAGACACTGAGTGCGGGCGGGGTGATGGTCACCGTATAGGCTCCTTAGTGGGGGCCTGGGGGCGTTGCCCCAGAAGAAATCCTCATCGCGCGGTCAGGAGCAGGGGCCCGGGGGCGGCAGCCGCCGGAGCGGGCCCCTTCACCGGGAGGGCCGCAGGGGGCCGATCCGGTAGAGAACCTCCGTGCCGTGGCCGTCGGGGAACTGACCGTCGTCGAACAGCACTTCGCGCTCTATCGGTGCGCCGTGCCGCTCGCCGTACGCGGTGAACAGCCGGTTGGAGGCGTGGTTGTCAGGGGTGATCGTGGTCTCGACGCGGTCGATGCCGAGGCCGGTGACCCGTTCGGTCAGCCCGTCGAGCATCGCGGTGGCGAGCCCCCGGCCGCGGTACGCGTGGTCCACCGCCACCTGCCAGACGACCAGGGTCCCGGGCCGCTCGGGGCGGACGTAGCCGGTCACGAACCCCACCGGCTCACCGCGGCCGTCCCGGGCCACCACCGAGGTGCGGGCGAAGTCCCGGCACCACAGCAGGTAGCTGTACGACGAGTTGAGGTCCAGCGCCTTGGAGTCACGGGCGATGCGCCAGATCGCGGCACCGTCGTCCACGGTGGGCACATCCAGTCGGCAAGGGGAATTCGAGGTCTTCACGGCTTCGCGTACAAGGTCGTCTTGTGCGGCGGTCATGCGGATTGAATTTACCGAGATCAAAAGTGAAATGCATCGGCCTTCGGGGTTACCCCGGGCGCTGGAATGTGTTATCGCGCGCACGCGACCCGGCACGCAAACAGAGCAACAGGAGTGGAGTTTTGCCCGGATATACCCGGGCAAAACGGAATGCGTGTGGAGTCCGTCACAACTCCATAACACGGTTGAGATCCGCTGGACTCGGGTCATCGGGTTTAGCGGAATCTTGGTGTTTAGCCCTGGAGAGGCTGGGCAGAAGAAGACGGGAGAATGCCGTGTGAATAATTCCCGAAGTATTCCGGGAAGTCTGCCGCAGAAATGATTCAGCGTCCAGTGGCGGGTTTACCCGCCCCCGTCCCGGGCAGACGTGCGGCGTGACCGTCCCGGTGGAGCCGCCGTACCCGAGTCGTAGAGTCCTGTCCATGACGGATGGCGCGGTGTTGCACATCAAGGGGCGGGTGCTGGTCGGACCCGAGGAGGTTCGCGACGAGCTGTGGGTGGTCGCCGGGCGCGTGACGTACGAGCGGCCCGCGCACGCCGGGGATGTGGCCACCGTCCACGGATGGGCGCTGCCGGGGCTGGTGGACGCGCACTGCCATGTGGGACTTGACGCGCACGGCGCGGTGGACGAGGCGACCAGCGAGAAGCAGGCGATGGCCGAGCGCGACGCCGGGGCACTGCTGCTGCGGGACGCCGGAACGCCCGCGGACACCCGGTGGGTGGACGAGCGGGAGGACCTGCCGAAGATCATCCGGGCGGGCCGCCACATCGCCCGTACCCGCCGCTACATCCGCAACTACGCGCATGAGATCGAGCCGGGCGACCTGGCCGCCTACGTACGGCGGGAGGCGCGGCGCGGTGACGGATGGGTGAAGCTGGTCGGCGACTGGATCGACCGCGAGGTGGGCGACCTCACGCCGTGCTGGCCGCGGTGGGCGATCGACGAGGCGATCGCCGCGGCCCATCAGGAGGGCGCCCGGGTCACCGCGCACTGCTTCTCGGAGGACTCGCTCACCGACCTGGTGGAGGCGGGCATCGACTGCGTCGAGCACGCCACCGGCCTGACCGAGGAGACCATCCCGCTGTTCGCGGAGCGCGGCGTGGCGATCGTTCCCACGTTGGTCAACATCGCGACGTTCCCGGACCTGGCGGCCGGGGGAGAGGAGAAGTTCCCCAACTGGGCAGCGCACATGCGGCGGTTGCACGCCCGCCGCTATGACACCGTGCGGGCCGCCCATGACGCGGGGATCCAGATCTTCACCGGTACCGACGCGGGCGGTTCGCTGCCGCACGGCCTGGTCGCGGACGAGGTGGCCGAGCTGGTGGCCGCGGGGATACCGGCGCTCGACGCGCTCGCGGCGGCGACCTGGCGGGCCAGGGAGTGGCTCGGCCGACCGCGGCTGGAGGAGGGCGCGCCCGCCGACCTGGTGGTGTACGAGGCCGATCCGCGCGCCGACGTAAGGGTGTTGGCGGCCCCGCAGCGGGTCGTGCTGCGGGGCCGGGTGGTCGGATGACGGGTCGAGCGGTCAGTTGCCCAGCTTCTGCTTGATCTCCTCAAGGGCGCGCACTGTCCACTGCTCGGTCTCGTCCCGGGTGACGCCCAGGCCGATGAGCAGCTGCGCGGCGATCTCGTCCTCGTTGCGCAGCAGGCCGAGCAGGATGTGTTCGGTGCCGATGTAGTTGTGGCCCAGGTGCAGGGCCTCGCGCAGGGCGAGTTGGAGGGTCTTCTTCGCGCCGCGGGTGAACTTCAGCCGCTTGGGCACCGACTCGTCGGCCGGGCCGAGCGTGGCGAGGATCGTCTCGCGCACCTGCTGCTCCGACGCGCCGAGCGCCACCATGGCCTTGGCGGCGAGCCCTTCCGGCTCGGTGAACAGCGCGAGGGCGATGTGCTGGGAGCGGATCTGGGCGTGGCCGAGGTCGCGGGCCTGTTTCTCGGAGGCCTCCACCACGTTGCGGGCGCGCGGGGTGAACCGGGTGAACAACCCCGAGGTGGGCAGGTCGAGCTCGTCGGCCTTGGTCTCCTTGGGCACGAACCGCTTCTGCGCGGCCTGCTTGCTCACCCCCATGTACTGGCCGATCTCGGTCCAGGACGCGCCGGTGCGCCGCGCCTGGTCCACGAAGTGGCCTATCAGGTGGTCGGCGACCTCGCCGAGGTGGGCGGAGGTCTCCACGGCGTCCGCGAGGTGCTGTAGCGCGTCACCGTCCGGGTGCTGGCTCATGACGTGCTCGATCAGGTCGTCGAGCCGTACGGGTTGCTTCGACATGCGTCAACCGTAGGTTGTCGCGGCGCGTGCGTCAACTCTCGGTTGACGACTGGGTTTCTGTCGAACTTGCGCTCAGAAACCACCCTTTGGGGTGAAGTCGCTCCAGGTAGCTGCTCATGCACCGGCGGTGCGTAAATATTGCCGGGTCGATGTCGTCGGCGGGCGCGCTGTCCCCGATCAGCGGTGCCGACGACGCCAAGTCATCTGTGGGGGTTCCTCAGTTGTCCAACTCTGCACTCAGCCTGCCCGCACGCCGCTACGCGGCGGCCATCGGTGCGTCCTTCGCGCTCACCACGAGCGCCCTGGCCCTCGCCCCGGTAGCGCAGGCGACCACCGGCTCCGGTGACGGTGGTACCGGCGGCGGTCACTCGACCGCCTCCGTGCTCAACACCGGCCTTGACGTCTCCCTGCTCAACAAGTCCGTGGACCTGCCGCTGAACGTCGCGCTCAACGATGTCCACGCGCCGGCCGACGCGAGCCAGACCGCGCTCAGCGCCCACCTTGACGGGGTAGACGACGGGAAACCCTTCAACGTGCTCAACGCGGACGTGGCCACCGCCCGAGCCACCTCTGAGACCCGGCGGGCCGAGGGATATGTGAACCTCGTGAACGCCCGGGTGCACCTGCCCGGTCTGCCGGACACGCCGCTGATCCAGGTGCACCAGGTCACCTCGAAGGCCACCTGCGACGCGGGCCAGAAGCCGACCGCGTACTCCAACCTGCTCGGAGACGTGGCCGTGTTGGGCAAGAAGGTCACCCTCAGGGCCGGTGGTACGGCGAAGGTCGACGCACCCGGGGTCGGCGAGGTCCGGCTCGACCTGTCGAAGACCGAGACCACCTCCAGCAGTTCGGCCGCGACCGCGCTCAACCTTCAGGTCTCGGTCAACCCGGCCGCGCTCAACGTGGCCCAGGTGAGCGGCGAAGTCACCCTGGCCCGCGCCACCTGCCAGATGCCGCACGGCGGCGACAGCGGCGGCGGCACCAACGGCTCCGGCAACGGCGGCACCGGTGGCGGCGGGTCCACCAAGGGCGGCACCAACTCCGGCACAGGCAGCACCGGTTCACCGGGCGGCGGCACGGCCGGAAGTGGGGCCAAGGTCGACTCCGCCGCGGCCAAGCGGAACCTGGCCGAGACCGGTGCCGACTCCAGCACCCCGTACCTGGCCGGGGGCGCGGTGGCGCTGGTCGGCGCGGGCGGCGCGGTGATGTACGTGACCCGGCGCCGCAAGGCGGCCCGCGGCCAGCAGTGACCGCGGCCCCGGGGAGCCGGCGCGTACCGTCTCCCCGGGGCGTACCCAGTGTTCGTTCCGGATTCTTCCGGTGTACGCCAACGAGCCGTACCTTCGGGCCAGTCGCCGGGAGGGAGGGGTGCGGTGGGTCAGGCGGTGGAAGTCCGCGAACTGGTCAAACGGTACGGCGGGACGACGGCCCTGGACGGCGTGGACCTGACCGTCGCGGCTGGTGGGGTGCACGGGCTGCTGGGGCCCAACGGAGCTGGCAAGACCACGCTGCTGCGCATCATGCTCGGGCTGGTGCGGCAGGACGCGGGGGAACTTCGGCTGTTCGCCGGGCAGCCGCACCGGCTGGCGGGCTTCGTGGACAGCCCGCGCTTCTATCCGTACCTCAGCGCGGAGCGCAACCTGGCACTGCTCGCCGCCTACGACGGCGGTGACGCGGCCGACCGCATCGACGAGGTGCTGGACCGGGTCGGCTTGGCCGACCGGGCACGGCGGAAGGTCGGCGGCTACTCGTACGGCATGCGCCAACGGCTCGGCATCGCCGCCGCCCTGCTGCGCGCCCCCGATCTGCTGGTCCTGGACGAACCCGGCAACGGCCTGGACCCGGCGGGCATCCGCGACATGCGGCAACTGGTCCGCTCGCTCGCCGCCGAGGGGCTGACGGTGCTGCTCAGCAGCCACCATATGGCCGAGGTCGAGGAACTGTGCGACACGGTGAGCATCCTGCGCACCGGCCGGGTGGTCTACACCGGCTCGCTCGCCGAACTGCGCTCCCGCGCCCCCGACCCGGCGCACCGGCTCGCCACCAGCGACGACGAGTCGGCCGCCGCCCTGGCCGCCGACCAACCGGGGGTGCGGGTGACCGGCCACCCCGACGGCGGCCTGACCGTACGGGCCAGGACCGCGGAACTGGACGCCTTCGTCCTGGCGTTGGGCAGCCGCGGCATCGCGGTACGGGCGCTACGGCTGGAGGCGACCTCGCTGGAGTCGCTGTTCCTCACGCTCACCGAAGGAGACCAGCGGTGACCGCCCTGGCGCTGGGCGCCCGGCCGCGTGGCGGCGTACGCACCGTCTACCTGTGGGAGTTGGAGAAGCTGACCGCCCAGTGGCGGGTGCGGGCGGTGGCCGCCGTCTGTCTGCTGGCACCGTTCGCGTTCGTGCTGGCGCTCAAGACCCAGGACACCGTGCCGTCCGACACGCTGTTCGGCCGCTGGGTGCACGACACCGGCTACGCGGTTCCGCTGGTGGTGCTGGGATTCGCCGGGCAGTGGGGGTTTCCGCTGCTCACCAGCGTGGTCGCCGGGGACATCTTCGCCTCGGAGGACCACCACGGGACCTGGCAGACCATCTTGACCCGGTCCCGTACCCGGGCGCAGATCTTCACCGGCAAGGTGCTGGCCGCCGCCACCTTCTGCGTGGTCGTGGTGGCGCTGGCGGGCGCGGGCAGCATCGCCGCGGGCGTGCTGCTGGTGGGCCATCAGCCGCTGGTGGCGCTGGACGGCAGCCTCGTACCGTCCGGCCGAGCCGCGGAGTTGGCGGTACTGAGCTGGCTGTGCGTACTGCCTCCGGCGCTCGGCTTCACCGCGCTGGGCGTGCTGTTCTCCATCGCCACCCGGCACAGCGCGGCCGGGATCACGGGCCCGGCGCTGGTCGGCCTGCTGATGCAGCTGTACGCGTCCCTGAACGGGCTGGGCGGGCTGGGCTGGCTGGACCTGGTCTCGCACGCGCTGCTGACCACGCCGTTCGACGCCTGGCACGGGCTGATATCGGCCGCCCCGTACTACCGGCCGCTGGTCGAGGGCTGGGTGGTGAGCGCCGGTTACACCGCGGTCTGCCTGGCGGCCGGATACCTGCTGCTGCGCCGCCGGGACTTCACGAAGGGGTGAGCGTTGAACAGAACCGTCCCGCGCGCGGCGCTGGCCGCGACCGTGGTCGCCGTGCTGGCCGCGACCACCGGATGCGGCGGCTCCGACATCACCAGCGGACGCCTTGAGCACGCCCTCGGCCCGACCTTCCGGAACCTGTTCGTCCTACAGCAGACCGAACTGCACGGTACCGACAACGCGCCCTCGCCGGACACCTGGGCCAACTGCGCCAAGGGCGGCCGCGCTTCGGGCGGCAGCGGCCCGGGCGACGACTGGGTCTGCCTGGTGCACTGGCCCGCCCCCAGTGGCATCACCCAGCCCGTCGCGTACGAGGTCACCGTGCGGCCCACCGGCTGCTACACCGCGCAGGGTCCGGCCACTTTGGTGGGCCAGCAGTGGATCAAGGGCGCCGACGGGCATCAACACACCAATCCGCTCTACGAGTTCGACGGCTGCCTCGACACGGCGTGAGCGCCCGCTCCTACGCCACCCGCACTCGACAGGGGACACCGAATGAGCAAGCCACACCGCACCTTCCGCCGAACAAGGACCAGATCCCGCGGACTTGGCGGGACGGCCGCCGCCGCTCTCGCCGTCACCGCGGTGCTGGGGGTCACCGCGGCGGCCACCGCCGTTGGCATCTCCGGCGGCTTCGGCACCGACAAGGTGGACGGAGAGCAGACCGCGAAGGGCGTCCTGCTGCCGTCCAACCAGCGCATCACACCGCTGGGCACCCGGCACCTGGTGGACAACGGACGACTGCTGGCCAGCACCCTCAGCCCGGACGGCGGCAAGCTCGCCGCCCTCACCTACCGGCAGGGCACCGGCTTCCTGACCATCATGGACGTGCGCACCGGGCGGATCGTGCAGCAGATCGGCACCGGGGTCGGCGCGGACAAGCGGATCGGTGACGGCAAGGTGGCCGCCGACGGCCCGCTGTACTCGCCGGACGGCCGCACCCTGTGGTTCCCGCAGGCCTCCGACCTCGTCCGGTTCAGCCTGGACGCGGACGGCAAGGTGACCTCGGCGCCGCCGGTGGTCATCAAGCTCACCGGCAGGAACGGCGCGGACCTGCCGTCCGGCATGGCGCTGTCGCACGACGGCCGCACCCTCTACACGGCGTTGAACGGCAGCAACACCCTCGGCGTGATCGACACCGCCAGCAACACCCTGGTCAACGAGATCCCGGTGGGCATCGCCCCGCGCCAGGTGGTGGTGTCCGGAGACCAGGCGTACGTCTCCAACGAGGGCGGCCGACCGGCCGGTTCGGGCGACAACACCAACCTGACCGACCGCACACCGGTCGTCGCCGACCGGACCAACGGGGCGGTCACCAACGGCACCGTCTCCGTGGTGGACCTGCGCCGCCAGGCCCAGACCGACACCATCAAGGTCGGCCTGGAACCCACCGCCCTTGTGGCGCACGGCGGTTCCCTGCTGGTCGCCAACTCCAACGACGACAGCGTCTCGGTGATCGACACCCGCGTCCGCCGGGTCACCCAGACCTTCAACGTCAACCCGCTGCCCGGCTCCTCAGTCGGCAGCTACCCCAACGCCCTGGCCTTCACCGACCCGCACACCCTGCTGGTCAGCGTGGGCCGTGACAACGCCCTGGTCCGGTACGGCTGGGACGGCGCCCGGTCGCCGGTGCGGTACGAGGGGCTGATCCCCACCGACTGGTACCCGGTGAACGTGCAGCGCAGCGCCGCCACCGGCCGGATCGTGGTCACCAACGACAAGGGCATCGGCACCCGGGGCGCCCCCTCCACCATCAGCGAGGGCCCCGGCACCAACCCCGCCACCGGCCACAACACCTACGACGACACCGGCTCCGTCACCACCTTCCGCCAGCCCTCCGAGGAGGCGCTGGGCCAGCTCACCCACCAGGTGTTCGTCAACAACGACTGGGAGAAGCTGCTGCGCTCCGGTTCGTCCTACGGCTCGGCCAGCGACCCGGCGGCGGTCGTCCCGGCGCGGCTCGGCAGCCCGTCGAAGATCAAGCACGTCTTCCTGATCGACAAGGAGAACCGCACCTACGACCAGGTGCTGGGCGACATCGGCAAGGGCGACAGCGATCCCGCACTGGCGCAGTTCGGCGCGCACGTCACTCCCAACCTGCACGCGCTGGCGAACCGCTACGGGGTGATGGACGACTTCTACGACGTCGGCACGCTGTCCGCGGACGGCCACAACTGGCTGGTGCAGGCGGACGCCAACGACTACATCGAGAAGGAGTTCGGCGCCTTCTACCGAAGCTACCCCGCCCTGGGCAATGACGCGCTGGCCTACCAGCGCAGCGGCTTCCTGTGGAACACGGTGCAGCGCGCGGGGAAGACGGTGCAGGACTTCTCCGAGTACGCGGGCAACATCGCACTGCCCGCCACCGGCGCGCCGAGCTGGGCGGACTGGTACCACGACTCCCAGGTCCTGGAAGGCAAGGCGGCAGGTCCGCTGCACACCCCGATCGGCAAGTACCCGACCACCTCCGACGTGCCGTCGGTGAACGCCATCAACCACCCGGACTACCCGACCTTCGACACCGACATCCCCGACCAGTACCGGGTGGACATCTGGCAGCGGCACTTCAACGACTCCGTGAAGTCCGGCCAGTTGCCCAACTTGACGATGATTCAGCTCCCGCAGGACCACACCAACGGCATCAGCGGCACCGACCCGTACCCGACCGCGATGGCCGCGGACAACGACCTGGCCGTCGGCCGGATCGTGGACACCATCTCGCACAGCAGGTTCTGGAAGGACAGCGCGATCTTCGTCCTGGAGGACGACTCGCAAAACGGCGTCGACCACGTGGACGGCCACCGCGCCCCGCTGTGGGTGATCAGCCCGTACGCCAGGCGCGACGCCGTGGTCTCGACCTACTACTCGCAGGTCAACGTGGTCAGGACGATCGAACAGATCCTGGGCGCCCAGCCGATGAACCAGGTTGACCGGGCCGCCGAGCCGATGTCCGACCTGTTCACCGACCACCCCGACTTCACCCCGTACTCCGCGCTGCCCAACCAGATCCCGCTGGACTACGGCCTCAAGCCCACCCATGACGTACCGCAGCGCTACCAGGGCATCGCCCGCCAGTGGCAGTCATGGAGCGCCATGCAACACACCGGCGGCGCCAGGCCCCAACTGGACCAGGTCAACCCGGCCCAGCTGAACCGCATCGACTGGTACCAGGCAACGGGTTGGACCCGCCCCTACCCCGGCGACCAGCGCATCCTCGCCCCGAACGAGGTCCCGGGCCGGGACGCGCCGCCGCAGGAACTGCAGTGATCAGCCCTGGGAAGCCAGTTCGCTCACCGCGTCCGTGGCTTCCCGCAGGCTGGTGCCGGTTGCCTCGCGGTAGGCCTTGACGGCTTGGATCGTTTTGCCCTCGCGGATGAGCTCTCGGACCTCGCGGAGGTCGGGGTGGTCCACCTGGAGGCCCAGGTGCTCCATGATCAGGTCCAGTTTCTTCTCCATCCGGATCAACCGGCGTTCCAGGAAGTCGAGTTTGGTGAACATGTGAGTGGATCTTACGGGAGGGCGGCGCGGGTCAGGGCGGTGACGAAGGCGTCGGTGGTGGTGCGGTCGCGTACCGCGACGCGGAGCCAGTTACGGTCCAGGCCCGGGAAGGTGTCGGCGCGGCGGACCGCGAAGCCCAACTCGCGCAGGCGCTGGCGGACCTCGGCCGCGTGCGGCAGGCGCAGCAGCACGAACGGCGCCTCGGCGGGGGACACCACCTCGGCGGCCGGGAGGTCGGCCAGCCGGGAGAGCAGATGGTCGCGGTCCCGGGCGATCTGCCGGGCGGCCTCCTCGGCCTCGGCCACGGCGGGCGGGGCGCAGCACGCCTCGGCCGCCGCCAGGGCCGGGGTGGCGACCGGCCACAGCGGCTGGGCGCGCTCCAGCGCCGCGATCGTCTCGGGGGCGGCGAGGACGTAGCCGATGCGCAGGCCCGCCAGGCCCCAGGTCTTGGTGAGGCTGCGCAGGACCACCACACCGGGCAGGTCGCGGCGCGCCGCCAGTGAGGCGTGCTCGCCGGGGACCGCGTCCATGAACGCCTCGTCCACCACCAGGACGCGGCCGGGACGGGCCAGTTGGGCCAGGGTGCTCGCGGGGTGCAGCACGGAGGTGGGGTTCGTGGGGTTGCCGATCACCACGAAGTCGGCGTCCTCCGGCACGTCCGCCGGGTCCAGCCGGAAGCCGGACTCGTACCGCAACAGCACCCGGTGCACCGGGCGGCCCGCGTCCCGCAGGGCCGCCTCCGGCTCGGTGAACTGCGGATGCACCACGACCGCCCGGCGCGGTGCGAAGGCGCGGGCCAGCAGCACGAACGCCTCCGCCGCGCCCGCCGTCAGCAGCACCTCCTCGGGCGGCCTGCCGTGCCGCCGCGCGACCGCGCGCCGGGCCGCCCGGCCGTCCGGGTAGGCGGCAAGTCCGGCCAGTGAGGCGGCTATCCGCTCCACCAGCCATGAAGGGGGCGTTCCGGTACGGACGTTGACGGCCAGGTCCACCAGGTCCGCCCCGTCGTCGCGGACCTCCGCGTCGCCGTGGTGGCGCAAATCGTGTTCGTCGGTGATCACGGCGCGCACACCTCGCGGTAGCGGGCCAGCACCAGATCGGCCAACTCCGCAGTACCGCCGACCGTGTCGGCGTACCGCACATCGACCCCCGGGTGCGCCTCCGCCCAGCCCTCGGCCTGCTGCCGGACCCGGCCCACCAGCGGGCCGCCGCCCAGGAAGTACGGCAGCACCACCAGCCGCCGCGCCCCGAGCCGGGCACAGCGGTCGAGACCCGAGGGCACATCCGGCGCGGCGACCAAGCCGAACGCGGTCTCCACGCCCGCGTAGCCGCGCCCCTCCCACAGCAGCCGGGCCGCACGGTGCACCTCGGCGTTGGCGTCGGGGTCGGTGGAGCCCCGGCCGACCAGCAGCACCGTGGTCGCCGCCCGGTCGGAGGGGGAGCGGCGGCCGTCGCCCAGCGCCGCGTCCAGGCGGCGCTCCAACGCCTCCAGCAGCTGCGGGCGCGAGTCCAACGGCAGATAGCGGTACGAGATCCCGGGGTGGCGCAGCACCGCGCGGCGCAGGGCGTCCCGTGCGTCGCTCGCGGCCAGCGCCAACGGCACCGCCGCGAAGTGCCGTTCACCGTGCCGCTCCAGCTCGTCCACCGCGTCGGCCAGCGACTCGACGGATCCTCCGCAGACCGGCAGGCCCGGATCCCGCTCGCCGAGCGTTCTGACGAGCGAGTGCAGGGCTGCCGCCGCCTCCTCGTCGTCGCGCGTACCAGGACCGATCAGCAGTAGGGCGGGCGGCGAGCTCACGGCGGTGTCTCCTTGCTGCGGGTGGTGCCGGGTCTGTGCGTGCGGCACACCGTACCGGCCCTGACCAACGGGTGAACCGGCTGGTAGCAGGGTTGTTATGGGCTACTGACCGGGGCGCGACGCCAGGGCGGCGGTGGCCGTCGGGGGCCGCCCGCCGGGCGGGGTGGACTTCCGCTTGCGGACGATGAGTTGACCGCCGGGGGCCGCGGCGAGGGCGGCGGCCTCCGCCACGCTGGGGGTGCCGACGGCGGCGAGCGCGGCGGGCGAGGGCGTGGGGACCGCGATCGCGGCAAGCGTCGCGGCGTCGTACGCCAGCACCGGTACGCCGCCGAGCCGCCGGGCCGCCTCGACGATCGCTGGTTCGTCCGCCCTGGCGGCGACGGTCGCCAGGGCGGCCACCCGGTCCGCAGGCACGTCCGCCTCCGCCAGCACCCGCTCGATCAGCTCGTACACCTCGTCGGCGGGGGCACCCGAACTGGCGCCCACGCCGACGACGGTCAACCCGCGCACCGCGCGACGAACCGGTGGGCGAGCGAGGGTTCGGCCGCCCAGTGGGTGTGCAGATAGGAGGCGTGCACGTTCGCGGCCGGTCCGGCCACGAAGCCTTCCAGGCGCCGGGTTGGCCGTGACCAGCCCCACGCGGGGGCTTCCCCCGCGCCCGGCTCGATCGTGGTGCGGTGGAACTCGTGGCCGCGCAGCCTCGTTCCGGCCTCGGCCAGCGGGCTGTCGGTCACCGCGACCGCCTCGCGGTAGCCGAGGGTCAGCTTCCGCGTCATCCGGGCGGTGGCGTTCAGCACGCCGCACATCGGGGTGCCGTCCAACTCCGTTGCCAGGTAGAGGAGTCCGGCGCATTCCGCTGCGATCGGGGCGCCTTCGGCGGCCAGGGTGGCTACGGCCTTGCGCAGTGGTTCGTTGGCGGAGAGGTCGGGGGCGTAGATTTCCGGGAAGCCGCCGCCGATGATCAACCCGGCCGTGCGGTCTGGTAGTTGCTCGTCGCGTAGTGGGTCGAACGGTACGACCTCCGCGCCCGCGGCGGTCAGGAGTTCGGTGTGTTCCGGGTACGAGAACGTGAAGGCCGGGCCGCTGGCCAGGGCCACTATCGGACGCGGCGCCGTCGTGGGGTCGTGCCCACCCGTTCCGCGGGGGGTACCTCCCACGTCCTTAAGGGAGTGGGGGAGGAACGCCTGCTCGCAACCGATGGGGTCCCATGGTTCTTCGGGCAGTACCTGGGCCGTTTTCGCCAAGGCCAGCAGGGCCTCCATGTCGCAGCCCGCCAGGACTCGTGCCGCCATCTCGCCGACCGCGTCCACCGCCTCCGTGCGGCGTTCCGCCGCCGGGATCAGGCCCAGGTGGCGGGCCGGGACGGCGAGGCCCGCGTCGCGGCGCAGGACGCCCAGGACCGGCACGCCCGACTCGTCCAGGGCCTCGCGCAGCAACTGCTCATGGCGGTCGGAGCCGACCTTGTTGAGGATGACGCCGCCGATCCGTACCTCGGGGTCCCAGGAGGCGAAGCCGTGCACCAGCGCGGCCACCGAGCGGGACTGCGAGGACGCGTCCACCACCAGTACCACCGGCGCCCGCAGCAGCTTGGCCACCTGCGCGGTGGAGGCCAGTTCGCCCTGCCCGGCCGCGCCGTCGTACAGCCCCATCACGCCCTCGACCACGGCCAGGTCGGCGCCGCGCGCGCCGTGCAGGAACAGCGGCGCGACGCGCCGCGGGCCGCACAGGTAGGCGTCCAGGTTGCGGCCCGGGCGGCCGGTGGCCAGCGTGTGGTACCCGGGGTCGATGTAGTCGGGGCCGACCTTGTGGGGTGAGACGGCCAGACCGCGCTGGGTGAACGCGGCCATCAGACCGGTGGCTACGGTGGTCTTGCCGCTGCCCGAGGAGGGTGCGGCGATCACCAGACGTGGGACGGCTACCACTCGATGCCCCGCTGGCCCTTCTGCCCGGCGTCCATCGGGTGCTTGACCTTGGTCATGTCGGTCACCAGGTCCGCGGCGTCGATCAGCTTCTGCGGCGCGTTGCGGCCGGTGATGATGACGTGCTGGGTGCCGGGACGGTCCCGCAGCACCGCGAGCACCTCGTCGGTGTCCACCCAGCCCCAGTGCATGGGGTAGGCGAACTCGTCCAGTACGTACAGCCGGTAGGTCTCGGCGGCCAGGTCGCGCCTGACCTGCGCCCAGCCCTCGCGGGCCGCCTCCTCGCTGGTCTCCAGGTCGCGCTGCACCCAGGACCAGCCCTCGCCCATCTTGTGCCAGGCGACCGTGCCGCCCTCGCCGGAGTCGCCGAGCACGCGTAGCGCCCGCTCCTCGCCGACCCGCCACTTGGCGGACTTGACGAACTGGAACACCCCGACCGGCCAGCCCTGGTTCCAGGCGCGCAGCGCCATGCCGAAGGCGGCCGTGGACTTGCCCTTGCCGGTACCGGTGTGCACGATCGTCAGCGGACGGTTCCGGCGCTGACGGGTCGTCAGCCCATCGTCCGGCACCACACTCGGCTTCCCCTGCGGCATTACGCGGCCCTCCTGACGTCACGTACCAGCGCGGACACCGCGTCCGCGCGCAACTCCTCCAAAGTCACGGCCGTACCGGCGAGTTGGCGGGCCAGCTCACCCGCCAGCCCCAGGCGTACCGGGCCGCTCTCGCAGTCCACGACCACCGACGACACGCCCTCGGCGGCCAGCAGCCGCGCCGCGTGCCCCGCCAGCGCGACGGGCTCCGTGGCGACCCGTCGCCCACCGGAGGCGCCGCGCGCCGCTGTGGCGTCGGTGGCCCGCCCGTCGGTCACCACGACCAGCAGCGGGCGCCGGGACGCGTCCCGCAACCGCTCGATCCGCAGCACCTCACGGGCCTTGAGCAGCCCGGCGGCCAGCGGGGTGCGGCCGCCGGTCGGCAGCTTGGCCAGCCGGGCCGCGCCCGCCTCCACCGAGGAGGTCGGCGGCAGCGCCAGCTCCGCGCCGGTGCCGCGGAAGGTCACCAACCCCACCTTGTCGCGCCGCTGGTAGGCGTCGAGCAGCAGTGAGAGCACCGCGCCCTTGACCGCGGCCATCCGCTGCCGGGCCGCCATCGACCCGGAGGCGTCGACCACGAACAGCACCAGGTTGCCCTCCCGGCCCTCGCGCACCGCCTGTCGCAGGTCGTCCCTGCGCAGCACCAGACCCGGACCGCTGCGCCCGCGCGCCCGCTGGTGCGGGGCGGCGGCGGTCACGGTGGCGGCCAGGTGCAGCTTGGTCAACGTGCCCTGGGGGCGGCGGGCGCCGGTGGTGCGGCCGTGCTCGGTGCGCGCTCGGGAGCGCCGTCCGGCGACGCCGTCGCCAAGTCCCGCCACGGTCAACGGCCTCGTCCTGAACGGCTCGGCAGCGGCCACCGGGGCCTGCTCGGCGCCCGCGCCGGTGGGTGCGCCTTCCGCTGCGTCACCGCTGGTGTCCGGCTGCCGCTCGTCGGAGCGCTGGTCGGGGACGGCCGGGTCGTCCGCCGGAGCGTCCTGCGGGGGGCGCCCACCGCCGTCCGGCCCACCGCCGGGGCCGTCCGGGCCCGGGTCGTCGTCCTCGCCGCGGGAGTCCTCCAGGGCCTCGTCCAGCTTCTGCTCGTCCAGCCCCGGTGCGTCGAAGGGGTTGCGGCGGCGCCGGTGCGGCAGCGCCAGCAGCGCGGCCTGGCGCACGTCCTCCTCCAGCACCTCGGTGCGGCCCGCCCAGGCGGCCAGCGCGGTGGCGGTGCGGGCGGTCACGATGTCCGCGCGCATCCCGTCCACCTCGAACGCCGCGCACACGGAGGCGATCTGCCGCAGCGCGGCATCCCCCAGCCGCACCGACGGCAGCAACTCCCGTGCCGCGGCGATGCGTTGCCGCAGCTCGTCCTCCTCGGCCGCCCAGCGCGCGGCGAACGCCGCCGGATCCTCGTCGTACGCCAGCCGCCTGCGCACTACCTCGACCCGCTGGCCGGGGTCCCGGGACGCCGACACCTCCACGGTGAGCCCGAAGCGGTCGAGCAACTGCGGGCGCAGTTCGCCCTCTTCGGGGTTCATGGTGCCGACGAGCAGGAAGCGCGCGGCGTGCCGTACCGAGACGCCCTCGCGCTCGACGTACGAGGCGCCCATCGCGGCGGCGTCCAGCAGCAGGTCGACCAGGTGGTCGTGGAGCAGGTTGACCTCGTCCACGTAGAGCACCCCGCGGTGCGCGGCGGCCAGCAGACCGGGCTCGAACGCCTTCTCGCCCTCGGCCAGGGCGCGTTCGATGTCCAGCGCGCCCACCAGCCGGTCCTCGGAGGCGCCCACCGGCAGCTCCACCATCCGCGCCGGACGGTCCGTACCGCCGTCCGCCAGGTCGTGCGGGCCGTCCGGGCAGCCGGGGTCCGGCGTCCGCGGGTCACAGGAGAAGCGGCAGCCCGGTACCACCTCGACCGGTGGCATCAGCGCCGAAAGCGCCCGTACCGCGGTCGACTTGGCGGTGCCCTTCTCGCCCCGCACCAGCACACCGCCGACCGCGGGGGAGACGGCGTTCAGCAGCAGGGCGAGCCGCAGGTCGTCCATCCCGACGATCGCCGTGAAGGGGTAGTGGGTGCTCACGCCGGGATGCCTCCTACGAGTGTCGGATGTCACGGTGCCCCCGGAGCCAGGAACGGGAGACCGGCGGGTGCGCCGTCCTCGATCAGCCGCAGCAGCGCCGCGGTGTCGGCGTGCTCCTCGATCAGGTCGCCGAGGCGGTCCAACTGCTCCTCGCGCAGCGCCGCGAAGCTGGTGTCCGGCGCCGGTACGAAGCGGCGGCCGGACGCCCGCGCCACCTCGCGCAGGAACGCCCGGCGGAAGCCGTCGCTCTCCAGCGAGCCGTGCCAGTGCGTGCCCCAGACCGCGCCGAGGCGCACCCCGTCCAGGAACGGTTCGCCGCCGTCGCCGATCCGGGCGACGCCGTGGTGGATCTCATAGCCGTCCACCGCCTCGCCCAGCGCCTTGCCGGACGGTCTGGCCAGGGTCTTCTCCGGGGCGAACCGGATACTCACCGGCAGCAGACCGAGCCCCTCGACGGTTCCGGCGCGGGACTCGACCTCGTCCTCGATGGTCCGCCCGAGGACCTGGAAGCCGCCGCAGACGCCCAGTACCGGCCTGCCCTCGGCGGCTCGCCTGCGTACCGCGTCCGCCAACCCGCGTTCGTGGAGCCAGCGCAGGGCCTTCACCGTGCCGCGGGTGCCCGGCAGGACGACGAGGTCGGCGTCGGCGAGTTCCTCCGGACGGTCCACGAACCGGACCACGACGCCGGGTTCCGCGGCCAGCGCGTCCACGTCGGTGAAGTTGGACATCAGCGGTACGGCGGCGACCGCCACCCGCAGCACGTCCTCACCGTACGGGGGAGCCGAGTTGGACTCCCGGACCGTGCCGCGCAGCGAGACCCGCAGGCCGTCCTCCTCGTCGATGCCCAGACCGTGCGCGTACGGCAGCACACCCAGCGTGGCGCGTCCGGTGAGGCCGCGCAGCATCTCCAACCCCGGCTCCAGCAGGGAGACATCGCCGCGGAACTTGTTCACCAGATATCCGGCGAGCAGTGCCTGGTCCTCGCGGCTGAGCAGCGCGGTGGTGCCGAAGAAGGAGGCGAAGATCCCGCCGCGGTCGATGTCGCCGACGACGACCACCGGAAGGTTCGCGGCGCGCGCCAGGCCCATGTTGACGATGTCGGTGTGGCGCAGGTTGATCTCCGCCGGGCTGCCCGCGCCCTCGCAGATCACCACCTCATGGGTGTCGCGCAGTTGTCGGAGGCAGTCCGTGACGGTTTCGAGGAGTTCCTCCCGGCGCCTGGAGTACAGCGTCTCGCCGGGGGACGACCCTTCGGCCCGCCCGAAATACCCGCGGGCGCTCAACTCGCCCACGGGTTTGCCGAGTAGCACCACCTGGCTGGTGCGGTCGCCGCCGGGCTTGAGCAGTACCGGGTTCATCAACGCGCTCGGCTCGACCCGGGCGGCCTGCGCCTGCATCGCCTGGGCGCGGCCGATCTCGGCGCCGTCGCGGGTGACGAAGGAGTTCAGCGACATGTTCTGCGCCTTGAACGGGGCGACGCTGACGCCCTTGCGGGCCAGCCAGCGGCAGATGCCCGCCGTCACCACGCTCTTGCCCGCGTCGGACGTCGTTCCCGCGACCAACAGCCCACCGCTCACCGCGTGCCCCTCCTGCCCAGTAGGTACCGGCCCGCCACACAGGCGGCCAGCGCCAGCGCGCTCACCCGGCGGGACAGCCGTACCGCGCGCTCGATGTCCGCCACCTCCACCGGCCGGTTGCCGCCGCCCAGCACCGGGCGGCGCTCGATCCGCCCGCCGTAGGAGAGCGTGCCGCCCAGCCGTACCCCCAGGGCGCCCGCGAACGACGCCTCCACCGGACCGGCGTTGGGGCTCGGGTGCCGGTGGCCGTCGGCCCGCCAAGTGCGCCACGCCGCACGCCGGTTGGGGGCGGCGAGCACGGTCAGCGCGGCGGTCAGCCGCGATCCGGGGTAGCCGACGGCATCGTCCAGCCGGGCGGACGCCCAGCCGAACCGCCGGTAGCGCGGTGACCGGTGGCCGACCATCGCGTCCAGGGTGTTGACCGCGCGGAACCCGACCAGCCCCGGCACGCCGCCGAGCGCGCCCCACACCAGGGCGCCGACCACGGCGTCGGAGGTGTTCTCGGCGACCGACTCCACCACGGCACGGGCGATCTGCTGCCCGTCCAGCGCCTGCGGGTCACGGCCGCACAGGTGCGGCAGCCGCTCCCGGGCCAGTCCCAGGTCTCCGGCGGTCAGCGCGGCGCCGATCGCGCCCGCCTCGCGGGCGAGCGAGGCGCCGCCGAGCACCGCCCAGGTCGCGGCGGCGGTCAGGGCGACGGAAGCGGCGGGGGAGCGGCGGGTGAGCCGGGAGGCGGCGCGGGCGGCGGCCACCGCGCCGCCCGCGCACAGCGCGGTGAAGGCGGCGCCGCGGGCGCGGTCGTCACGCCACAGGGCGCGTTCACAGGCGGCGGCGGCCCGGCCGAACGCGGCGACCGGATGGCCGCGGCGCGGGTCACCGGTGAGCAGGTCGCCCGCGAAGCCGAGGACCGCGCCGTACCCGAAGAGACGGTCGGCACGCATGGGTCAGTCCGCCGTCGTTCCTCGAAGCGGGCGTGGCGTCAGGGCGAAGGGTGGTGTGCCGGGCATGGCAGGAGTCCTCACTCAGGGTCCGCGCCCTGGTTCGACGTGACCGGCGGTGAGAGTCTCCTGGCTCCCGGATCGGCACGCCCCCCGGCCTTCCAGCCGATCGCTCGGCCGTGACCCTCGAGTGGGGGCGCACTCCCCGGTGACAGTGGCGGGACCGCGCCGGATTCACACCGGCTTCCTCTCCTGTCGCCGTTTGGGCTTGTTGGCGCCGTATGGCACCGGGCAGTCCACCATGCTGCGGGAACGGCAGTCAACTGCCCCCGATGCGCGCGGGGCACGCACGGCGTGCGCGCCCCGCGTTCAGCCCACGATGAGGTAGATGCCGTAGGCCACGGCCGCCGCGCACAGTGCGAAGGCGGCGTATCCGGTGGCCCGCGCCGACTGCTGCTGCCTGGACAGTCCGACGATGCCGACGGTGAACAGGCCCACCAGGCCAACGGTTCCGATCAGGCTCACGCCCGCCACCGACGCCAGGGCGCCCCAGTTGATGTTCACAGTGCGGCTTCCTTCTGGACGGTCTGCGGCTGCGGGGCCGGGATGGTGGCGGTGAGTGCCGGGTCGGCGGCGAAGGCGTCGAACTCCGGGGCGGCCGTGTCCGGTTGCCCCGGTGCCACCAGCTCCTCGACGTCGTTGACGTTGGTGTGGTCCACCGGCCTGCGCATCGAGACCAGCCAGGACCCGGCGCACACGGCGGCACCCAGCAGGCCGACCAGCAGCACGCCCCAACTGCCCTGCAGGGCCACGAAGGTGGCGCCACCGGCCACCAGTGCGGCGGCGGGCAGGGTGATCAGCCAGGACAGCACCATGCGCCGCACCACGCCCCAGCGCACTTCCGCGCCCCGGCGGCCGAAGCCGGTGCCGGTGACCGCGCCGGAGACCACGTGGGTGGTGGAGAGCGCGAAGCCCAGGTGGGCGGAGGCGAGGATGGTGGTCGCCGCGGCGGTCTGGGCGGCGAAGCCCTGCGGCGGCTGGATGTCGGTGAGCTTCTTGCCCATGGTGCGGATGATCCGCCAACCGCCCAGGTAGGTACCGAGGCCCATGGCGCTCGCGGCGGCCAGGATCACCCACAGCGGCGGGTCGGAGTGCGGGGCGACCATGCCGCCGGTGACCAGCGCCAGGGTGATGACGCCCATGGTCTTCTGCGCGTCGCTGGTGCCGTGGGCGAGCGAGACCAGGGCGGCGGAGGCGATCTGGCCCGCGCGGTAGCCCTTCGAGGTGGCCTGCGGGTCGGCGTCCCGGCCGATGCGGTAGGTGGCCCTGGTCGCCAGCATCGCGGCGACACCGGCGACGAGCGGGGAGACGACCGCCGGGATGAGGATCTTCATCACGATCGCGTTGCCGTGGATGCCGTGCGCTCCGACGGCCACCAGCGTCGCGCCGATCAGACCGCCGAACAGGGCGTGCGAGGAACTGGACGGCAGCCCGGCGAGCCAGGTCACCAGGTTCCAGACAATGGCGCCGACCAGCGCCGCGAAGATCACTTCGGGTTTGACCCCGGCCTTTTCGTCGATGATTCCGCCGGAAATCGTCTTGGCCACCTGGACCGAGAGAAATGCGCCGACGAGGTTGAGGACCGCCGACATCGCCACCGCCGCCTTCGGCGCGAGCGCCCCGGTGGAAATGGTGGTGGCCATGGCGTTGGCGGTGTCATGGAAACCGTTCGTGAAATCGAACACGAGAGCGGTGACGATCACGACTCCGATGAGCAGCGTGAGGTGTTCCATTCACCCAGACAATCGTTCGGGCGGGCAGCGACGCGGCGACCGTACGGACTATGGGTGAACGAAAGGTTAACGGCGTACGCCCTGCCGGTGCCGGGGTGCGGATCGCGCCAGGTTTTCCGGTGGAATCGGATCGGCCCGGGGGTTACGCCCCGCGCTGGAGCTGCGGTTCGCGGTTCCGGCGCGCGAGCGGGTGCCGGTGAACGTGAGGTTCGGCACGTACCGGGCGGGGCCGCCCCGGACTCAGTGGGCGGCCGGAGATCTGGCAGGTACCGGGCGGCGGCCGGGTCAGTGGCGGCCGGAGATGCGGTCGGCGAGCCGGGCCAACTGGTCGGTGCGGGCGGAGCGGGCGGCCCGCTCCCGGCCGTCCGCCGCGCGGTACGCCGCGTACAGACCGCGCACCCCGAGCCAGCGCAGCGGTTCCGGCTCCCAGCGGCGCACCCGGTGGCCCACCCACGGCAGGCCGGTCAACTCCGTGGCGCCGCCCTGACCGGAGTCGAGACGCACCAGGTCGCGCAGCGTACGGGCGGCCAGGTTCGCGGTGGCCACACCGCTGCCCACATAGCCGCCAGCCCAGCCCAGGCCAGTGGACCGGTCGAGCTCCACGCTCGCGCACCAGTCCCGCGGCACGCCCAACACACCGGACCAGGCGTGGTCGATCGCCACCCCGGCGGCCGCCGGGAAGAAGCGGACCAGCACCTCCCGCAGCGCCGCCACCGTCGCCTCCTGGGTGCGGCCGTCGTTGTCGGTCCGCGAACCGAAGCGGTACGGGACACCGCGGCCGCCCAGCGCTATCCGGTCGTCGGCGGTGCGCTGCGCGTACACGTAGGCGTGCGCCATGTCGCCCAGTGTCTCCCGCCCGGCCCAGCCGATGGTCTCCCACACCTGGGGTGGCAGCGGTTCGGTGACGATCATCGAGGAGTTCATCGGCAGCCAGGAACGCCGCTGACCTTTGATTCCGGCCGTGAAGCCCTCGGTGCAGCGCAGCACATAGGGCGCCCGCACCGTGCCGTACGGGGTGACCGCGTGTTTCGGCCGGATCTCGGTCACCGGGGTTGACTCATGGATCACCACGCCCAACGCCTCGACGGCCGCCGCCAGACCCCGCACCAGCTTCACCGGGTGGATCCGCGCGCCGTGCGGCGTCCACGTACCGCCGACGGTGCCCATGACCCGGATCCGTTCGGCCGTCTCAGCGGCGCCCAGCAGCAGCCGGTCCTTCTCGCCGAACGCCGTCTCGGCCTCGTGGAACGCCTTCAGCCGGGCCAACTGGGCCGGGTTACAGGCGACTTCGAGGACTCCGCCCTTGTGGACGTCGGCGTCGATGCCCTCCTCCTCGGCGACCCGGATCACCTCGTCCACGGTGTCGTTCATCGCCCGCTGGAGGCGCACCGCCGCATCATGCCCGTGCAGCCTGGCGTAGCGGTCGCGCCCGGCGATCCCGTTGTACAGCCAGCCGCCGTTGCGGCCGGAGGCGCCGTACCCGCAGAACCGGCTCTCCAGCACCACGATCCGCAGGAACGGCACCGCCTTCTTCAGGTAGTACGCGGTCCACAGTCCGGTGTAGCCGCCGCCCACCACGCACACGTCGGCCGCGGTGTCGCCGGGCAGCGGCTCGCGCGGGGCGGGGACGCCGGTGTTCGCGTACCAGAAGGAGATACCGCCGTTGACGGTTGCCATGGGTGCCCTCGTGTCGTGATCGCTGCTGGTGGCGGGACGTTACTGCGGCTTTCCGCCGACCGGCAACGGACAACGTGTCAGGATCACCACCCGGAGGTGCGGTGAATGACGGTGGACAGCGAACTGGTGGCGGTGTGGCGCGAGGTGGTGGCCACGGCCCGGCGGACGGCCGACGAGGGGCTGGTGGTCGGCACCTCGGGGAACGTCTCGGCCCGGGTCGGCGACCTGGTGCTGGTGACGCCCAGCGGGGTGCGGTACGACCGGCTCGGGGACACTGATCTGGTGGCGGTCGGGCTGGACGGGGAGCAGCGGATCGGCGCGCTGCGGCCGACCAGTGAACTGCCGATGCATCTCGCGGTGTACCGGGCGACCGACGCCCGGGCCGTCGTACACACCCATGCCGTGCACGCCACGGCGGTCTCCACGCTGGTGGACGAACTCCCCGCCGTCCATTACATGTGCGCCGCACTCGGCGGCGCGGTGCGGGTCGCGCCCTACGCGACGTACGGCACGCGGGAACTGGCCGACCACATGATGGAGGCGCTGCGCGGGCGTACGGGGTGTCTGCTGCGGAACCACGGCACGGTGGTGTACGCGTCCACCTTGGAGGCGGCCTTCGACCACACCGCTCAACTCGAGTGGATGTGCCACGTCTGGCTCGCTGCCCGCGCGGCGGGGACGCCGTCGGTGCTTGCGCAGACGGAGATCGCCAGGGTCGCGGAGCGACTGCGGGGGTACGGGCAACGGGGGTGACGCCGGGGGCCGGGGGCCTGCCCCGGAAGTAAAATCTCTCACCCCTACGCCTGTACCCGGTGGCCCGCGCCGGTGCTGCGATCGACACTGGAGTGGATGCGTCCGCGAACTGTTGCCGCCCTAGCCCTGACAGGGTCCCTCGGTGCCGGTGCGGTCGCCGTGGCGACCGGCCGCTGGGTGTCGGGGCTGGCCCTCAACCCGCGCCCCGACGGCCCGGCGATGGGTCCCGCCGCCTCCGCCCGCGGCGAGCTGACCGTGCACGCCGTCGAACCGGGGCAGGTCACCCTGACCCGGTCCCTGGCCTCGGCGCGCCCCGGCGTCTACGGGCTCACCGCCCCCGACTGCCACGCCACCATCGGCCCGGTGCTGGCCACCACCCCGGACACCGTCACCCGCCGCCTGGAACGCGTCCAGTTCGGCAGGCTGCTGGACGGCGCACAGGTGACCATCACCCCGCAGGCCTACACCGGTGAGCCGATGGGCGCGCACGGCCTGAAGTACCAGGAGGTGGCGGTCGACGGTGAACTCGGGCCGATGCCAGGGTGGTTCGTGCCCGGGGCGCGCGACACCTGGGTGATCACCGTGCACGGCCTGGGCACCACCCGCCGCCATCCACTGGTCGTGCTGCCGCTGCTGCACCGGCTGCGCTTCCCGGTGCTGTTGATCAGCTACCGCAACGACCCCGGCGCCCCGGCGTCCCCCGACGGCATCGGGCACCTGGGCGACACCGAGTGGCGGGACGTGGACGCCGCGGTGCGGTACGCGGTGCGCGAGGGCGCCCACCGGGTGGTGCTGTACGGCTGGTCGACCGGTGCCGCGATGGCGCTGCGGGTGGCCGACCACTCGCCGATGCGGGACCGGGTGAGCGGCCTGGTACTGGACTCCCCGGTGCTCGACTGGCAGGCCGCGGTGCGCGGGCTGGCCCGCGACCGCGGAGTGCCCGGCCCGCTGGTGCCGTTGGGGGTGCGCGCCGCCGCGGGCCGTACCGGGCTGCACGCCGACCGGCTCACCGGATCCGCCGACCCGGCACTGCTGTCGGTGCCCACCCTGATCGTGCACGGCCCGGCGGACACCCTCGCCCCGTGGCAGGCGTCGCGCGACTTCGCCGAGCGGCGGCGCGAACTCGTCACCCTGCACACCGTCGCGGACGCCGAGCACCAGGCGATGTGGAACGCCGATCCGGAGCGCTACGAGGAGGCGCTCAGGCGCTTTCTGACGCCGTTGATGTGACGGTGCGGTGCCCGCGGGGTGGCGGCCGAGGGGTGCTCGTTTGGGAATCCGGGGGCTCACCCGTAAGACTGCTCCCGTGACGTCCCGTTCCCAGCGTGACACCAGGCTCCGGCTCGTAACCGGGCAGCCCATCGCGGCTGTGCGAAGGGCCACCGCGGCCCGCCGCTCCAGGCCGCCACGGCCGCCGGAGGGCACCCCGGCCCCCGCCGAACTCGCCGCGCTGGCACGGTCGGTGCTGGCCGACGCGGTGCGGCTGGCCCGTTGGGCCGACGGCGAGGGGCGCGGCGGCGGCCGTACCAGCCCGCTGCGGCCCGAGCCGAACGGGATACTGCCCGCCGCCGAGTTGCGGCGGGCCGCCGAGGCCCTGGGTTTGACGGACCATCGGGTGCGGGTGGCGTGGAACCACGCCCGGCTGGTCGGTCTGGTGGAACTGCGCGACGCGGTGGCCCGGTCCGGCTGGCGGCTGCGGGCCTGGGACCGCGACGACACCGCCGTACTGCGCGGCTGGGTCGCCCTGTTCGACGCCTGGTCGCTGTGCCGCACCGCGCCGTCCGGCTCCGATCCGTCCCTGGTCGCCGAGGTCGTCGAGGCGGTACCGCAACTGCTTTCGCTGCTGCACCTGTCCAGCGGTACCGCGCCGGTGCCGGTCCTGCTCGACCTGTTGCGGCAGCGGGTTGCGGAGCTGCGCACCGAACGGCACGAGCCGCCCGCCGACGGCGGCGCGGACCCGCTGCCCGCGCTGCTGGAGTGGACCTGGGACGCGCTGGTGTCGGTCGGCGCGCTGCGGCCGCGCACCGACGGTGAGGACATGGCGCTCACCGCGCTCGGCAACTGGGCGGTGTGGGTCAAGCTGGAGCAGATCTGTGTGGCCGCGCAGTCGCCCGCCGGGCACATCGAGCAGTCGGCCGAGGACCTGCTGCGGGCCTGCGCGCAGTACTCGCCGGGCCCGGCCCGGGTCGAGTACCGGGCCTGGCTGGCCGCCCGGCCGGTCGCCCAGGCGGTCAGCGAACTGCTGGACGCGGCACGCGGAGACGACGCGCTGCTGCGCGGCCTGGCGTTCGAGGCGCTGCGCACCGTGGGCGCCCCCGCGGAGGCGGCGGTGCGCGGTGTGGTCGACGAGCCGCAGCTGCGGCCGTACGCGCTGCTGTGGCTGGCGGAACAGCAGGGCGGCGAGCCGGAGGAGCAGATGGCGCAGCTCACCCGGGAGGAGGCCACCTGGCTGTGGGTGGACACCGCGGCGGCCGTCGCCGACCACGGCGAGGCCCATCTGCTGGTCGGCCATCTGGAGACCGCCGTGCAGGAGTCGCTGCCCGCGCTGCTCGACGAGGTGCGCGGTACGGGGCATCCGCGCACCGTGCAGGTGCTGATCGCGCTGGCCGCCGCCCATCCCGACCCGGCGCTGGCCAAGGCGGTGCGGCGGGCCGCCTTCGCGGTGCACCACGGGGCCGAGTGAGCCGCCCGCGCGGGCCTTCCGGGCGGCGTGGACCGTCCGTCGCGGCGGCGGGCCACCACGAGGGCGTGAGTCGGCGCCCCGGACGGCGACCGCGGCCGGTGACGCCGCGGCGGCGGCCGCTGGCCAGCCGTATGTGGCGCCCCGGTGGCCGGGAAAAGCGTTTGCCAGGCCCCGGTAGACTGCTTCGCATGGCAGTTCTCCTCGCGCATTAGACGGCAGCCCGCGGCTGGATCAGCCCAGCCGGAAGACGCCCGTCCCTGCCGTCCCCCATGTCCTGGAGCCCCTTCCGTGATCACTGCCTCCGGCCTTGAGCTGCGCGCCGGCGCCCGAGTCCTCATCGAGTCCGCCTCCTTCCGCATCGCCAAGGGCGACCGCATCGGCCTGGTCGGTCGCAACGGCGCGGGCAAGACCACCCTCACCAAGGTCCTCGCCGGTGAGGGCCAGCCCGCCGGGGGCACGGTGACCCGCTCCGGCGAGATCGGCTACCTGCCGCAGGACCCGCGCACCGGCGACCTGGACACTCTGGCCCGCGACCGCATCCTGTCCGCCCGCGAACTCGACACCGTGCTGCGCAAGATGCGGGAGAACGAGGAGCGGATGGCCAACGGCAAGGGCGCCACCCGCGACAACGCGATGAAGAAGTACGCCCGCCTGGAGACCGAGTTCCTCACCAAGGGCGGCTACGCGGCCGAGGCCGAGGCCGCCACCATCGCCGCCGCGCTCGGCCTGCCCGACCGGGTGCTCGGCCAGCCGCTGCACACCCTCTCCGGCGGCCAGCGGCGCCGTGTCGAGCTGGCCCGGATCCTGTTCTCGGACGCCGACACCCTGCTGCTGGACGAGCCGACCAACCACCTCGACGCCGACTCGATCGTCTGGCTGCGCGACTACCTCAAGACCTACAGCGGCGGCTTCGTGGTCATCTCCCACGACGTCAACCTCATGGAGACGGTGGTCAACAAGGTCTTCTACCTGGACGCCAACCGCTCGGTGATCGACGTCTACAACATGGGCTGGAAGCTGTACCTGGCCCAGCGCGAGGCCGACGACAAGCGCCGCAAGCGCGAGCGCGCCAACGCCGAGAAGAAGGCCGCCGCGCTCAACGCGCAGGCCGACAAGATGCGGGCCAAGGCGACCAAGACCGTCGCCGCGCAGAACATGGCCCGCCGCGCGGAGAAGCTGCTGTCCGGCCTTGACGAGGTGCGGGTCTCCGACAAGGTCGCAAAGCTGCGCTTCCCCGACCCCGCGCCGTGCGGCAAGACCCCGCTGATGGCCTCCGGGCTGTCCAAGTCGTACGGCTCGCTGGAGATCTTCACCGATGTCGACCTCGCCATCGACAAGGGCTCCCGGGTGGTCATCCTGGGCCTCAACGGCGCGGGCAAGACCACGCTGCTGCGGCTGCTGGCCGGGGTCGAGCAGCCCGACACCGGCAAGGTAGAGCCGGGCCACGGCCTCAAGCTGGGCTACTACGCCCAGGAGCACGAGACGCTGGACCCGGAGCGCACGGTGCTGGAGAACATGCGCTCGGCCGCGCCGGACATGGACCTGGTCGAGGTCCGCAAGATCCTCGGCTCGTTCCTGTTCTCCGGGGACGACGTGGACAAGCCCGCGGGCGTGCTCTCCGGCGGTGAGAAGACCCGGCTGGCGCTGGCCACCCTGGTGGTCTCCAGCGCCAACGTGCTGCTGCTCGACGAGCCCACCAACAACCTCGACCCGGCCAGCCGGGAGGAGATCCTGGGCGCGCTGCGCGGCTTCACCGGCGCGGTCGTGCTGGTCACCCACGACGAGGGCGCGGTGGACGCGCTCCAGCCGGAGCGGATCATCCTGCTGCCGGACGGCGTGGAGGACCTGTGGGGCGACGAGTACGCGGACCTGGTCTCGCTCGCCTGACCACGTTCGCGCGGTGGCCGGGCGGTACGGCGGTTCGGCCGTCCGGTGCCCTGCTCGTCTTCTGGATCATTCATCTGGATCATTCGGCTTACCGGTGATCCATCATCTGCGTGAGTACGGTTGGTACCGCGGACAGATCAGGTCTGGACCATTGCGGGTTCGCCGGTGATCAGTTCTGTAGTCGGCGAACGCTCCTTACGCACCGTGATGACCAGCGATTTCTCGATCCACTTCGTTCCGGTACGGAAAGCCGGGCTCGGGAAAACCTTTCCGCGTACCCGGCACCGCCCGGTCGGTGAATTCCCGGGGGTGCCCAGGTAGTTCCCCCAGACCTTGTCGAATGGGTGGCCAGGAAGCGCTGGAGGGGTGATCATGAGAGTCCAGAGCGCACTTCCCTAGAGGAGGCACGGGTGGCCGAGACTCTGAAGAAGGGCAGCCGGGTTACCGGCTCCGCGCGCGAAAAGCTCGCGGCAGACCTGAAGAAGAAGTACGACGCCGGTGCGAGTATCCGGGCGTTGGCCGAGGAAACCGGCCGCTCCTATGGATTCGTGCACCGGATGCTCACCGAGTCCGGAGTGAACCTCCGCGGTCGCGGAGGTGCCACGCGGGGTAAGAAGGCGGCCTCGGTCTGACGATCGGGCATCCGGGTCGGCCATGGACCGAGCTGTGGTGGCCACCCGGTCACCTCTGCTCACGGCCGGGTGGTTACTGTTCAGTAATCCTGTCCGTGGCCCGCTCGGAGGTGCCCGATGTCCGAACCCAACGCCCCGACCACCGCTGCGCAGGCGGATCCACTGCTGATGCGTGACGGGGTACGGCTCACCGTTGACGGTGCCGTCGCCACCGTCACCCTGTGCAACCCCGCCAAGCGCAACGCGCAGTCGCCCGCACTGTGGCGGGCGCTGGTCGAGGCGGGACGGCTGCTGCCCGGCAGCGTCCGGGTCGTCGTGCTGCGCGGCGAGGGCGTCTCCTTCTCCGCGGGGCTCGACCGGCAGGCGTTCACGCCCGAGGGGTTCGACGGCGAGCCGTCCTTCATCGACCTGGCGCGCGGCTCGGAAGCCGAACTCGACGCAACCATCGCCGAGTACCAGGAGGCGTTCACCTGGTGGCGGCGTAACGACCTGGTCAGCATCGCGGCCGTACAGGGCCACGCCATCGGCGCGGGCTTCCAGCTCGCGCTCGCCTGCGACCTGCGGGTCTGCGCCGACGACGTGCAGTTCGCGATGCGTGAGACCAGCCTCGGCCTGGTGCCCGACCTCGCGGGCACCAAGCCGCTGACCGGACTCGTCGGCTACGCACGGGCGTTGGAGATCTGCGCCACCGGCCGCTATGTGCGCGCCGAGGAGGCCGAACGCATCGGCCTGGCCAATCTCGTGGTGCCGCCCGCCGAACTCGACGCCGCGGTGAGCGACCTGACCGCCGCCCTGCTGGCCGCCCCGCGCGACGCCGTCATCGAGACCAAGACGCTGCTGCGGGAGGCCCCGTCGCGCACGTACGACGAGCAGCGCACCGCGGAGCGGGCCGCCCAGGGCCGCCGCCTGCGCGACTTGGCGGGCCTCGGCGAGTAGCTCCCGGGCTCGATCGCCTGAACGGCGGCGGGGGCCCCCCCCCCCCCCCGACCCTGA